>NZ_LOEP01000001.1 GCF_001482285.1 Haloferax sp. Q22
GCCTCGTCGTCGCAATCACCAACTACGAACGTGGAGACAATCCGGGAAGTACCGTGATCACGGTGTGAGAACTCTTCTATGACACCCTCGGGCGCTGGCTATCGGCTGGCTCGTCGTCGGCGGCGGCGTCTACCTCCTCTTGTCGAGGCGGGACGACGTCGGCCCGGCGGGACCACCCGAGATTCAGGACCCAGAGCCGATCGAGCCGGCGGAGGGAGCCGACGACTGACCAACGACTGACCGACGAAAGAGCCGACCGCACACTGCACCGAGACGACTACTACACGCCAACACCAATTCACACGCATGCCCGACCCAGTAACACACGATTTACGCGTCGTCGTCGCCGGCGGTGGAGAGTTGGGCCTTCGGACGGCCGAACTCCTCTCCGACCGCGGCCACGACGTGGTCATCGTCGAAGCGGACCCGGACCGAATCCCGGACGTCGCCGACAAGTACATCGCCACCGTCATCGAGGGAGACGCCTCTCGTCCGGAGATACTCAGACAAGCCCAGCCCGAGCGGAGCGACGTGGTCGCCGCACTCACTGACGACGAGTCGACTAACTTCGCCATCTGTCTAGCCGCACAGCGGATGTCGGACGTTCGAACCGTCATGCGAATCACCGGGACGCCGGACGAACTCTACGAGGAGTTCGTGGACGGACTCGTCTTTCCCGAGCGACTCGGCGCGCGGGCAGCGACCAACGAAATCGCCAACGGCGGTGTTCGAACTATCGAAGACATCGGTGGCAACGTCGAAATCGTGGAGGTCGAAGTCGCCGAAGACGCCCCCGTCGCCGGCAAGCGACTCGACGAGGTTCGACTCCCGCAGGGGAGTCTCATCATCGTCGACTATCAGGGGAACAGAATCGGCGGCCCCGACACTGTCCTCGAAGCCGGTCACCGCTACGTGCTCGGCGTCGAGTCGGACGTGGCCGACGAAGTGATGAATCTGTTTCGGGGATAGTCCACCCACGACGACCGACGACGCGGGACTGGGCGTCTCGGTCGGCGCTCGGTGCCGTAAAAAAAACCGTTCTCGTGTTAGTTCTCGACCGCGGACGCGGCGCGGACGATGGTCTCCTCGCCGAACTTCGGCCCGATGAGCTGGAGGCCGACCGGGAGGCCGTCGGTCTCGCCCGCGGGAACCGAGATGGCGGGGAGGTTCGCGAGGTTCACCGGCACGGTGTTCGCGTCGGCGAGGTACATCTGCAGCGGGTCGTCGAGGCTCTCGCCGAGTTCGAACGGCGGGACGGGCATCGTCGGCGACGCGACGACATCCACGTCCTCGAAGGCCTCGTCGAAGTCCTGTTTGACCCACGCGCGGGCGTCCTGGGCCTTCGCGTAGTACTTGTCGTGGTAGCCCGCGGAGAGGGCGTACGTGCCGAGGAGGATGCGGCGTTTGACCTCGGAGCCGAAGCCTTCCTCGCGGGCGCGGGCGAACGCCTCGTTCCAGTTGCCGTCGTAGCCGCCGGACTTGCCGTAGCGGACGCCGTCGAAGCGAGCGAGGTTCGACGACGCCTCGGACATGGCGATGACGTAGTAGGCGGCGACGGCCTTCTCGACGGACGGCATGCTGACCTCGCGGTACTCCGCGCCCTGCGCTTCGAGTTCGTCGAGCGCAGCCCAGAACGCCTCCTCGACGCCCTCGTCCGCGCCTTCGACGAACTCGGTCGGGACGCCGATGGTGAGGCCCTCGACGTCGCCGTCGGCGGCCGCGGCGTAGTTCGAGTCTGCGCCGGCGTTGCGGGTCGTGCCGTCCCGGTCGTCGGGGCCGGCGATGACATCGAGGAGCGCGGCGGCGTCTTCGACGGTCGGTGCGATGGGACCGATCTGTTCGAGGGAGTTCGCGTAGGCGACGAGGCCGTAGCGCGAGACGAGGCCGTAGGTCGGCTTGATGCCGACGACGCCGCAGAACGCGGCGGGACAGCGGATGGAGCCGCCGGTGTCGGTGCCGAGCGCGAGGTCGGCCTCGCCGGCGGCGACGGCGGCCGCGGAGCCACCGGAGGAGCCGCCGGGGACGCGGGACTCGTCGACGGGGTTCTTGGTCGGGCCGAACGCCGAGGTCTCGGTCGTCGTGCCCATGCCGAACTCGTCCATGTTGGCCTTGCCGACGATGGTCGCGCCGGCGTCCTTCAGGAGTTCGACGACGGTCGCGTCGTACGGCGGGACGTAGTCTTCGAGCATCGCGGAGCCGCAGGTCGTCCGCAGCCCCTCCGTGGAGATGTTGTCCTTGACGGCGACCGTCTTGCCCGAAAGCGGGCCGTCGTCGGCGCCGTCGAGCGTCTCTTTCGTGATGAAGGCGTTCAGCGACATCTACGACACCCGCGGGCCCTTGAAGAAGCCGTCTTCGGTCTCTGCGGCGTTCGAGAGCGCCTCTTCTTGGGTGAGGCCGTCGCGGACCTCGTCGGGGCGCATCACGTTCACCAGTTCGTCCTCGCGGTCGACTTCGGGGACCTCGTCGAGGGCGTCGAAGTAGCCGAGGATGTCCGCGAACTGCGCCGCGAACTCCTCGACCTCGTCCTCGTCGAGGTCGACCCGCGCCAACTCGGCGACGTGTCGAACCTCGTCGGCGTCGACGGGCGTATCGCTCATGTATCGGAGGTGACGGAGACCGGGAGTAAGAGTTTCGGTGTGGGTCGTTTCGTCCGGTCATCGTCGTGAGACCGCCCGGGCGGCCCCCCAACGAGACGCCCGGGACCGACCGTTCGAACTCGGCCCATTCCGTCCTTCTGCCGCCGTCAGATATAAGTAACGAGGGTCAATACGAATAGACGGAGAACGACCGTTCCCAGTTGCTTCTCTCGCACACAAATGACAGACAGTGTCCGACGTTTCACGACCGGCAGCGCGCGCGTGCGCAATGAGAATACAAAAGATACCGAGCAGACCGACGCCGAGCGGGAGCAGACGCTCTCGTGTCCGGAGTGTGGCTCGGAGAGTCTCGTCGCCGACTCCGAACACGGCGAGACGGTTTGCGACGACTGCGGCCTCGTCGTGGAGGAAAACGAGATAGACCACGGCCCCGAGTGGCGCGCGTTCAACTCCTCGGAGAAAGACCAGAAGTCCCGCGTCGGCGCGCCCACGACGAACATGATGCACGACAAGGGGCTGTCGACCAACATCGGCTGGCAGAACAAAGACGCCTACGGGCGCTCGCTGTCGTCGCGCCAGCGCGAGAAGATGCAGCGACTTCGCACGTGGAACGAGCGGTTCCGCACCCGCGACTCCAAGGAGCGCAACCTCAAGCAGGCGCTCGGTGAAATCGACCGCATGGCCTCCGCGCTCGGCCTCCCGGACAACGTCCGCGAGACCGCCTCGGTCATCTATCGCCGCGCGCTCGACGACGACCTCCTCCCGGGTCGCTCCATTGAGGGCGTCGCCACCTCGGCACTGTACGCCGCCGCCCGCATGGCCGACACCCCGCGGTCGCTCGACGAGATTACGAGCGTCTCGCGCGTCGAGAAGGACGAAATCGCCCGCACCTACCGGTACGTTGTCCGCGAGCTAAAACTCGAAATCAAGCCCGCCGACCCCGAGCAGTACGTCCCGCGGTTCGCCAGCGACCTCGGCCTCTCCGACGAGTCCGAGCGGCGCGCCCGACAGCTCTTGAAGAACGCCAAAGAACAGGGTGTTCACTCCGGCAAGTCGCCGGTCGGCCTCGCCGCCGCCGCCGTCTACGCGGCCTCGCTTCTCACCAACGAGAAAGTGACGCAGAACGAGGTCTCGGAGGTCGCCAACATCTCGGAGGTCACCATCCGCAACCGCTACCACGAACTGCTCGAAGCCGAAGAGCAGGTCCAACTGCCCTAATCCGGCCGGTCCGTTCGTTTCGCGCCGCCGCGTCTCGCCCTGTCTCGCCTCGTTCCGCTCCGTCTCGCCCTGTCTCGCCTCGTTCCGCAACAGCCATGCCGCTCGCTCCGGAGCCACAGCCATGGAGACGACACGACATTTCACCTCGACCGTGTACATCGTCAACGACGGCGCGGTGGCCCTCCACCGACACGAGCGCCTCGGCATCCGCATCCCGCCGGGCGGTCACGTCGACCGCGACGAACTCCCCCACGAGGCCGGCCTGCGCGAGGTCCGCGAGGAGACGGGCCTCGACCCGGAACTCGTCGACGACACGCCGTCGGTCCCTGCGCCCGACGGCCGGGCGCTTCCACAACCCCGCCAGCAGATGCTCTACGACATCAACGTCCACGGCGACGGCTCGGTCGGCCACCAGCACATCGACCACATCTTCTACGCTCGGGTGGACTCCCGCGACATCGACCCCGCGCCGGGCGAGGCCGACCCCGAGGTCTGGGCGTGGTACGACGAGTCCGACCTCCGCGAGAGTGACCTCGACCCCGACACGGTGCAGTTCGCGCTGGAGGCCATCGAGGTCGTGCGCGACGACGAAACGGAGAACTGAGCCGAACCGGACCGACTCCGGAGACTGGACGACTCCGACCTACTCCACGAGCGATTCGACGTACTGCTCGACGTGGTTCTCCATCCGCCGCTTGAATCCCGCCTGCCGCGCGAGTCGGTCGAGTTCGCGGGAGGCGTAGGTCCCGTACTGGACCGCCTTCTTGTCCGCCTCGGCGACCGACTCGGGGAGCGCGCCGCTCGCGGCCTCCCTGAGCGCGACTTTCCGCCGGTCGCCGTCCACGAGTAACTCCCCGGGGAGCGGGAGCGCCGCCGAGACCACGCGGTCGTGGAGGAGCGGCGCGACGGGTTCGACCCCGGCGGCGCGGAGAACGAGCAGGTCGCGTTCGAGCTGGTCGGGGAGCGTGAGAACCATCTCGCGGGCGGCCCCGCGGACGGTTTCGGCCTCGACGCGCGGGTCGTCGGGCGCTTTCTGGACCTTCGCATAGCCGCCGAACAGTTCGTCCGCGCCCTGCCCGACCGCGAGGCGGTCGTAGCCGTCGTCGGCGACCCGCTCGGCGAGCAGATACAGCGGGAGGACGATTTGCACGTCCATTGGGTTCGTCCGCCCGAGCGCGGCGACGATTTCCGGGACGGCGCGTTCGAGCGCCTCGTGGGTGAGTTCGACCACGGTGAGGTCGCGGTCCATCGCGGCCGCGGCCTCGCGGGCGGCGGCGACGTCGTGGGAGCCCTCGAAGCCGGCGACGTAGCACGGGGTGTCGGGGACGCCCGACGCGACGACCGCCGAATCGACGCCGCCGGAGAACGCCACGGCGAGGCCGTCGTCGTCGACCGACCGAACCGAGGCGAAGACGGCGTCGCAGACGCGTTCGAGCGCGGCGTCGCGGTCGGTGGCGACCGGCGGGTCCGGGAGTGACCAGACGCGTTCGTCGTCGCCGGCGGCTTCACCGGCCGTCTCGCGGGAGTGTCCGGCGGGGACGGCGACCGGGTCGTCGAGGTCGCGGTGGTCGAACGACCACGTCGCGGGGTCGGCGCGCTCGGAGAAGAGCGGTTGGCGACCGAGCACGTCGCGGACGAGTCGGCCGTCGAGTTCGCCCGCGAAGCCCGCGGTTCCGGGGAGCGGGTCGCGGTCGGCGAGGGCGCGCCGGACGAGGTCGGGGGACGCGCCGCGCATCAGAACAGATCCGTCAGGGCGTGTTTCAGGCGTCGGGTCGCGCCGCCCGCGGCCTGCCGGAACGAGATGCGCCACGGGGTCTTGTTGCCGACGACGCTAGTTCGGCCCTCGGCGACGGCCGAGAGGATGGCGTCGGCGCTTCGGGTGTCGGTGCCGACCTCGGTGACGGCCTGTCCGACCATCTCCGCGATGTGGGCGTCGCTTCCGGCGGTCATCGGGAGATTCCGCCGCTTGGCGAACCGCTCGGCGCGCTGGTTGGCGATGCCGGTGAGGAGCCGCGAGTTGTATATTTCGATGGCGTCGGCGCTGGCGAGTTGCGCGCTGGAGATATGTGGGGCGACGCCGTGCCGCGACTTCTGGAAGGGGTGCGGGACGACGGCGATGCCCCCGGCGTCGTGGATGCGGTCGAGCGTCTCGTCGTACGACAGCCCCGCGGGAATCAGTTCCTCGACGCCCAAGGCGAGCACGTGGCCCGCGGCGCAGGTGACTTCCATCCCGGGGATGCCGACCAGTCCGTAGTCGGCGGCGAGTTCCGCGGCTTCGAGGCTGGCGTCTATCTCGTCGTGGTCGGTCACGGCGAGGGCGTCCAAGCCGACCGCGACCGCCTGTTCGAGGAGATACTCGATTGGGTCCCGCCCGTCGTAGGACAGAGACGAATGCGAGTGCAACTCGACCGATAACACACCGTCTTCTAACGATGGAGGCTAAAAAAGCGCCCCGGTCCCGGTGTGATTGGTGTGTGTGTACCTCACGCACGGGCCGGCGGACATGCGGATGAGAGCGAGACCCCGTCACCCCGCCGCGTGCGGCCGACGACGCTATCGACGCAAGACCGTCACCGCCCGCAGACACTCCGCGAGCGCCGACATACCGCCGAAACTGGATGAAATGTAAGAATATAGAAATAATATCGCGGGCGACGAACTATCCGGACGGTGGCGTACCCACATCGCGTGGTTCCACCGGGGTGAGAGAGATGACCGTACGAGACATCGCACGACCGAGAGACGAACTGGTGACAGCGAGGGAAGACACGCCGATTCGAGAGTTGGCGAAGTTGATGGAGGACCGAAAGGTCGGCTCCATCGTCGTCGCGAACGGCGACGATATCCGGGGTATCGTGACGGACCGCGACATCGCGCTCAAGTGCGTCGCCGCCGGCGGTGACATGAGCGGGATGACGGCGAAAGACGTGATGACCGGTGAGCCGTTCACCGTCGACGCCGACGTGGGCGTCTTCGACCTGTTCCGGCAGATGCGGGAACACGGCGTCCGGCGCGCGCCGATAACCGACGGCGGCAGGCTGACGGGCATCGTCACGATGGACGACCTGCTCGTGTTGCTCCAAGACGAGATGCACGAGCTGACGGAGATAATCCGCGCCGAGTCGCCGCCGTACACGCCCGCGTGAGTCGGATGCGGGCGACGACGGCGACTCCGACCACATTTTACGCACGTTCGTGCACATAGAAAGGGTTTACAATGTGCGTTCTGACCATACCAGTGAATGACGCTTTCCGACGCGGACCGCGACCTCGTCGTCGCCGAGCTCGGTCGAGACCCGACGCCGGCCGAGGAGATACTCTTCGAAAACCTCTGGAGCGAACACTGCGCCTACCGGTCGTCTCGCCCGCTTCTGTCGGCGTTCGACTCGGAGGGCGACCAAGTCGTCATCGGCCCCGGTGACGACGCGGCGGTCGTCGCTCTGGACGACGACACCTACATCACGCTCGGTATCGAGAGCCACAACCACCCCTCCTACGTCGACCCCTACGACGGCGCGGCCACGGGCGTCGGCGGCATCGTCCGCGACACCCTCTCGATGGGGGCGTACCCCATCGCGCTCGCCGACTGCCTCTACTTCGGCGACTTCGACCGCGAGCACTCGCGGTACCTCCTCGACGGCGTCGTCGAGGGCATCGCCGACTACGGCAACGCCATCGGCGTCCCCACCGTGACCGGCTCGACCTCGTTCCACGAGAACTACGAGGGCAACCCCCTCGTCAACGTCGCCTGCGTCGGCCTCCTGTCGGCCGACCGCCTCGTCACGGCCGAAGCCCAGAAGGCGGGCAACAAGCTCGTCCTCGTCGGCAGTTCGACCGGCCGCGACGGCCTCGGCGGCGCGTCCTTCGCCAGCGAGGACCTCGCAGAAGACGCCGAAACCGAAGACCGGCCCGCGGTACAGGTCGGCGACCCCTACACGGAGAAACTGCTCATCGAGTGCAACGAGGCGCTCATCGACGAGGACCTCGTCGAGTCCGCCCGCGACCTCGGGGCCGCCGGCCTCGGCGGCGCGTCCTCGGAACTCGTCGCCAAAGGAGGCTTCGGCGCGGAAATAGACCTCGAAAAGGTCCACCAGCGCGAGCCGAACATGAACGCCTTCGAGATTCTCCTCTCGGAGTCTCAAGAGCGCATGTGCTACGAGGTGACTCCCGAGAACGTCGAGCGCGTGCAGGAACTCGCCGCGCGCTTCGACCTCGGCAGCGCCGTCATCGGCGAGGTCGCCGAGGGCAACTACGTCTGCACCTTCGACGGCGAACCCGTCGTCGACGTGCCCCCGGAGTTCCTCGCCGAGGGCGCGCCGATGAACGACCTCGACTCGGTCGAACCCGAAGCCGCGGAGCGCGACCTGCCCGCGTTCGACCTCACCGAGGCGTTCGAGGCGGTCGTCTCCGACCCCAACACGGCGTCGAAGCGCTGGGTCTACCGGCAGTACGACCACGAGGTCGGCCTGCGGACCGCCCGCCGGCCCGGCGACGACGCGGCGCTCCTCGATGTGCCCGAAGCGGACACGAAACTCGCGTTCACCGGTGGCGCGGACCCCAACTGGACGACCGCTGCGCCTTACGACGGCGCGCGCGCCGTCGCCTTCGAGAACGCGACCAACCTCGCCGCGAAGGGCGCGTCGCCCCTCGCGACCGTCGACTGTCTCAACGGCGGCAACCCCGAGAAGCCCGACGTGTACGGCGGCTTCAAGGGCATCGTCGACGGCCTCGCCGACATGTGCCGGGCGCTTTCGGTCCCGGTCGTCGGCGGCAACGTCTCGCTCTACAACGACTCCGTCTCCGGCCCGATTCCGCCGACGCCGACGCTGGCGATGGTCGGTAAGGCCGACGGCTCCTCGCCCGGTCTCTCGCTTTCGGGCGAGGGCGACCTGTTCCTCGTCGGCTTCTCCGGCGGGGCGCTCGGCGGTTCGGCGGTCCTCGAACACGCCGGCGGCTCCGACGCCTTCCCGGCGCTCCCCGAGGACGCCGACGCCGCGACGGCGGTCGAGACGATTCGGACGGTCGCGGCCGACGAGTCCACGGTCGCGGTCCACGACGTGAGCCACGGCGGCCTCGCGGTCGCGCTGGCCGAGATGGTCACCGGGGAGGTCGGCGCGGACGTGTCCGTCGCCGACTACGTCTCGCTGTTCGAGGAGACGCCCGGTCGCGTCGTCGTCGAGACGACCGACGAGGCCGCGCTCCGCGACCTCGCGGGCGACGTGCCCGTGGTCGAACTCGGGACGACGACCGACGACGCGACGCTCTCGCTCGCGGTCGACGGCGACGAGGCCGCTTACGGCGCGGGCGACATCGCCGAGCTGCGCGACGTGCTCGCGCGCGAACTCGACTGAACCGAAACCTAAACTGAAAAAACGCGGTCCCGCGTCACGCCGCTCCCGCTACGGTTCGAGGACGACTTTCCCGCTGCTCTTTCTGGCTTCGATGTACTCGTGGGCCGCCGCGGTGTCTTCGAGGTCGAACGCCTCGCCGACGACCACGTCGAGTTTGCCCGCCGCGAGCAGTTCGGAGAGTTCGGGCACCGCGCCGAGGACCGACTCGGGGCGCTGCTGCATGGCGCTTCCGAGGTGGAAGCCGATGACGGACTTGTTCTCGAACAGCAGGCGCGTCGGGTCCGCTTCGGCCGCGTCGCCGGAAGCCGCGCCGTAGGTGACGAGTCGGCCGAAGTCGGCGAGGGCGTCGAGACTGCGCTCGAACGTCTCGCCGCCGACGCCGTCGAGAACGAGATCGACGCCCGCGCCGTCGGTCTCGTCGGCGACGACCTCGCGGAAGTCCTCCTCGGTGTACTGGATGCCGTGGTCGAGTCCGAGGTCGGCCGCGAGGTCAAGTTTCTCCTCGGTGCTGGCCGTGCCGAACGTCTCGACGCCGGCGTGGGAGGCGAGTTGGACCGCCGCCGTGCCGACGCCGCCGGCGGCCGCCTGAATCAGCACGCGCTCGTCGTCGGCGAGGTCGCCCCACTCGTGGAGGCAGTTGTACGCGGTGAGGAACTGGACGGGGAAGCCGGCGGCCTCGGCGAACGACATCGACTCGGGCACGTCGAACAGCGTCGGGGCCGGCGTGGTGACGTACTCGGCGTACGCCCCGCCGCCGGTCATGGCGACGACGCGCTCGCCGACCTCGCGGTCGACGCCCTCGCCGACCGCGTCGATGGTCCCCGCGGCCTCCATCCCCGGCGTGTACGGCGGTTCCGGGCCGTCACGGTAGGTCCCGCGCCGCTGCATGATATCGGCGAAGTTGATGCCGGCGGCCTCGACGGCGATGCGGACCTCGCCCGGGGCCGGTTCGGGCGTCTCGGTCTCGCGCAGTTCGAGGCTGTCGGAGCTTCCGTACTCGGTGACGACGATAGATTTCACGCCGGGTCGTAGCCGCGTGGGCCTGAAAAGGGAAGAGAACGCGGAAGTTCGTACGAATTGCCGGTTCTGGGGGTCCCGAGCGCGCTTACGCCAGCGCCAGCGGGAGACCGAACACGACGACGAGGCCGACGACGAGAACGAGGATGCCGGTCGTGACCTGACTCATCGAGAACTCCTGCATCGGGGAAGTGACGCGGGCGTCCTCGTCCGCGTGGTGGTCGTCGTGTCCGTGGCCGCCGTGGTCGTGGTCGTCGCTCATACGCGGGGCGACGGGTTCGCGGTACAAAAACGCACCTAACCGTCGTCCGCGGACACTCCGTGTCGCCACCATCGACTCACCGGCGTCGGTACAACGTGCCCGCGGAGACGACTCGCGCGCCGACGACCCACACCGACTGCGCGCCGACCGACTCACGACCGATACAAGTGAAGCGTGACCAGAAATACGAGGCAGAGCGGGAGAATCGGTGCGGCCGCTTCCAGCGGGACCAAAAGCAACACGACTGCGGACAGCACCACGAACTCGACGACAACCAACAGGCTGATGACTTCGGTAGGGTCGGCCATCGCTGGAACTTGACTCGGACGTTCGTTCTCGCGGGACCGGTATC
Source organism: Haloferax sp. Q22 (assembly GCF_001482285.1). GTDB lineage: Archaea > Halobacteriota > Halobacteria > Halobacteriales > Haloferacaceae > Haloferax. Next base: position 10,798 of record NZ_LOEP01000001.1, read on the forward strand.
AAAGTGATTCTTCGGCGGAGCGCGTCTTCACGCGCGGTCTGCCGGTACGAGCGACGCCATCTCGAAGTGCGCGCTGTCACACACTCGGCCGGCCAGCGTCGCCTCACGAACCGCCGGATCGTCGTGCGGGCCGCCCCGAACTCGGAGGGTGGCCACCTCGCCGACGACCGACCGGATTCCGGTATCGACCGCCTCGCGAATCCCGTCGGCGACGACGAGCGACACCGACTCGAAGCGGCAGTCATCGGCCGACCCGAGTTCCGAGACGAGGTCGCTGCCCGGTGATTGGAGTTCGATTCGGAATCCCCACGGGGTGACGAGGAACGTCCGCCGCTCGTTCTCGGTCACCGGCCAATCTCGCGCCGTCGCCCGCTCGACGACCGCCGACACGTCGGCGACGACCACCCCGACGTGGTCGAACGAAAGCCTCGGGCCGGGCGTGAGCGTCACGTCGGCCATCCCGCTGCGATTCGTCTGCAACCGCAGGCGGAAGTCGTCCGGGGCGTCGTCGTCGGCCGCCAGCGCGACCGACTCGCCGTCGGCGGTTCCGAAACGCGCGACGGGGGCGATTCCGTGCGACGAGAGAACCGACGTGGCGTGGGCGATATCGGGGACGTGGTAGTGGAGGTGGAACACAGTTGGGGGGGTCACGAGAGACGAGTCGTTCCGTCCGGAGATGTACGTCCCGGTTCCCCCGAACCCCCCCTGCCGTAGTCGAAACGGTGAAACGGCTCTTTCGCCAACGATTCAGTAGCGAATGCTCACGAAGCGCATCATCCCCTGTATCGACGTCGACCTCGACGAGGACGGGAACCCGGCCGTCTACACCGGTGTCAACTTCGAGGACCTGAAGTACACGGGCGACCCGGTCGAGATGGCCAAACTGTACAACGAGGCGGGCGCGGACGAGTTCGTCTTCCTCGACATCACCGCCTCCGCCGAGGGGCGCGAGACGATGCTCGACACCGTCTCGAAGGTCGCAGACGAGGTGTTCATCCCGCTGACCGTCGGCGGCGGCATCCGCACCCGCGACGACATCAAAGAGACGCTCCGCGCCGGCGCGGACAAGGTCTCTATCAACACTGCGGCGCTCCAGAACCCCGACCTCATCGAGGAGGGCGCGCGCTCCTTCGGCAGTCAGTGCATCGTCATCTCGGTGGACGCCCGCCGACGCTACGACGAGGCGGGCGAGCACTACGCCGAGGTGGACGGCGAGTCCTGCTGGTTCGAATGCACCGTCAAGGGCGGCCGCGAGGGCACCGGCGTCGACGTTATCGAGTGGGCCCGCGAGGCCGAGTCCCGCGGCGCGGGCGAACTGTTCATCAACTCTATCGACGCCGACGGCACGAAAGACGGCTACGACATCCCGCTGACGAAGGCCGTCTGCGACAATGTCTCGACGCCCGTCATCGCCTCCTCCGGCTGCGGCGGCCCCGAGGACATGTACGAGGTCTTCACCGAGGCCGGCGCGGACGCCGGGCTCGCCGCTTCTATCTTCCACTTCGACGAGTACACGATTCAGGACGTCAAGGAGTACCTCGACGAGCGCGACGTACCGGTTCGCCTGTAAGCCAGCGTCTTCGCAGCCGTTCTGTTCTGCCTCTCTTTGTCCCGCTTTTCGCCCCCCGTCCCGCCTGTCGGTCGTGCGTCCCCCGCGCAGTCGGAACTAATCTTAACCCGCCGGCGCGCCGTATCTCGACCCGAGATGACCGACGACCCGTGGCTCGACGCCCTCCGAACGAACCGCGAAGAGAAAGACCGCTATCTCGCCGCGGACCGCAACTCACCGATTCCGCCGGACCAGCGGGAGTTCTTCGACGGTCTCGACTACTTCGACCCCGACCCCGACCTCCGGTTCGAACTCGAACTCCGGGAATACGACGACCCCGAGCGCATCACCATCGGGACTTCGACCGACGGCGAGCGCGAGTATCTCGCGTGGGGGCGCTTCGAGTTCGAGGTCGACGGCGAGTCCTACGCGCTCGACGCCTACCGGGCAGACGCCGACGAGGACCGCCTGTGGGTGCCGTTCCGCGACGAGACGAACGCCGAGGAGACCTACGGAGCGGGTCGCTACCTCGACCTCGAAGCCGCGGACCGGACCGACGACGGCCGGTGGGTGGTCGATTTCAACGACGCGTACAACCCGTTTTGCGCCTACTCGCCGCGCTACGAGTGCCCGCTCGTCCCGATGGAGAACTGGCTCGACGTCCGTATCGAGGCCGGCGAAAAGGACTACGACGGTCCGGGCGGCGAGTAACCGAGAAACGCGCCGCTCGCGGCCGAGCGGAAACGAGAGAGAACCCGCAGATTACGCGTCGATACCGGCGCGGTAGGCGTCGGTGAAGTCGTCGGCGGTACGCTGGACGCCTCGGGCGGCCTCCGCGAGCGCGTCGAGGGGGTCGACGCCGGGTTCCGTCTTGATAGAGAGGACGGGGTCCGTCTGTCCGCCGGACTGCTCGGGGTTCACGTCGTAGGTCGCGGCCGTGACGGTGTCGGTCTGGAGGAGTTCGCCCTTCAGGACGTTCATGAAGGTGTGGTCCTCGCCGCCGATTTCGATGCGGAGTTCCTCGTCGGTCTTGTCGATGACCCGCAGTTCCATGGCTCTCCGTTCCCTCCAGCGGCGTTTTAACGTTTCGTCTCGGGGACCGCGACCAGTTCGTCGAAGTCCGGGTCCGCGTCGAGGAGTTCGTACCGCCCGCCGTCGTCCGGCGGCGCGACGACGCCCTCGGCGACGAGGTGGTCCAGATGGGCGAACGCCTCGCCGGGGCCGTGGAGGATGTGAATGGCTTCGAGGTCGCCGAACAGGCGGGCGCTCACGGTCCACGCGTCGGCCGGCCCGTGGTCATCGAGCACCGAGACGACGCGCTCGGTGCGCTCGCGGTGGTGTTGGGCGATGACGCGCGCCCGGCCGGCGGGGTCGTCGATGGGGTCGCGATGGCCGGGCCACGCCCGCGCGAAGTCGCGGTCGGCGAGGCGGGCGAGGCTGTCGAGGTACGTTTCGAGCGGGCGGTCGACCCGGAGGTCCGCGCCGCCGACGTTCGGGGTGTACTTCGGGAGAATCGCGTCGCCGACGAACGCCTCGCGTCCGCGCTCGCCGTCGAAGGCGAAGGCGCTCAACCCGGCGGCGTGGCCGGGGAGGTGGACGACTTCGAGGTCGCCGTCGCCGGCGGCGATGCGGTCGCCGTCCTCGACGGGCGTCACGTCGACCCGGTCGCCCCGGAGGTCGTCGTGGCCGTCGAGGAACGCGGTCACTTCGGCGAGCGGTTCGTCGGGAATACGCCACTCCCCGAATCGACGCTCGCGAATCTCGCGCTCGGCCGCGATGGCGTCCGGGTCGCCCGCGACGATGCCCGCGTCGTCGGCGTGGACGTACACCGGCGCGCCACTTTCGGCTTGGAGCTCGCCCGCGAGACCGGCGTGGTCGGCGTGCCAGTGGGTGAGGACGATGGCTTCGAGGTCGGCGACCTCGTAGCCGGCCGCGTCGAGTCCCTCGCGGAGGTCTCGGCGGACCGAATCGGTCGCGACGCCGGCGTCGACCAGCGTCGGCCGGTCGCCGGGGAGGAGGTAGGCGTTGTTCAGGCCCTCGAAGACGATGTTGCCGAGCCGTATCCGTTCCATGCGGCCACCTGACCGCCGAGGTCCATGATTATTCCGAATGGTCGTGGGGGCGCGGCGTCCCGCGGTTTATCGCGCACTCGCCGGCGGTCGGTCGGTCGCCGACCCGATTCGCTGGGCGACCGCCCGGTACATTCAAAACCCGGCGTCGCATCGAATCGCACGTCGAATGCCGGTGGACTTCTACGAACTCCTCGGGGTCGAACGCGACGCCGAGACGGCGGAGATAAAGCAGGCCTTTCGTCAGCGCGCTCGGGAGTACCACCCCGACGTCAACGACGACGAGCGAGCGACCGCGCAGTTCACCGTCGTCCGGAAGGCCTACGAAGTCCTCACCGACGACGCCGAGCGCGCCGACTACGACCGGATGGGTCACGGGACGTACGTCGAGAAACGCCTCGACGGCCTGACGAAGTTCAAGTACCCCGGAACGGCCGGGAAGAACGGCGGTTCCGGCGGGTCGGGAACCGGTGACCGGTCGGCTTCGGGACGGTCATCGTCCGCAACGTCGTCCTCCTCGTCTTCTTCCTCTCGGTCGTCTTCTTCGTCTTCTCGGTCGTCGACCTCCCGACGGTCGAGTTCCGGACACGCGTCGTCTTCCTCTTCGACCGCGAGTTCGTCGCGGTCGGGCCGGTCGAGTCGCTCGCGCACCTCGCGGTCGTCTTCTTCGTCCTCATCGTCGCGGTCTACGGATTCCTCGCGGTCGTCCTCGTCGTCCTCGTCGTCACAAACCCGCACCGGAAAATCGCAATCCAGTCGGACGGGGACGACCGGCCGGTTCGAACGCGAGCGCAGCGGGTCCGAGTCGGCGACCGCGTCAGCGTCGGCGTCCGGGGCGACGAACCCGCTTTGGTACGGGTGGGGCGTCTCGCTCGCCGCGCTCCTCGCGTATCTCAGCGGCTTCGCGTGGCATCTCGCCGGCGACGGCGCGGGATTCGTGACTGCGCTCGCGTCGCTCGATACCGCCGCGCCCGCCGCGGGGCTCCTCGCGTCGTCGCCGCTGTCGGTGCCGGGCCTCGCCACCCTGCAGACCGCGGCGACGACGCCGACACCGACGGTGCTCGTCTTCCCGGCCGCGGCGGCGCTCCTCGCCATCTCGCTCGTCGCGGTTATCGCCCGGTTCGGCCACGCGTGGACCACGTGGTTCTATGCGCTCGCGGCGGCCGTCCCGCTGGCGCTCGTAGCGGCCGGCGCGGTCGGCGTCGGACGGCCCCTCGCGGTCGACTTCCTCGGTTTCGTCGTCTGTCCGCTCCTCGGAGCCGGTGGATTCGTCGTCGACGCGGGCCGGTATCTCTTCGCTTCGCGCTGACCGGCGCGGAGTGGGTTGTCCCGGCGGCACGGACTGTTCGGGAGCCGCGGCCCGCGGGTCGCCGTCGCCCACGATTTTTGTCGTTCGCGTCCGACGGTTCGGTATGGCCATCCCGACCGACTCGGTCCGGCGGTTCCGACTCCGTGCCGCGAACGCGTACCTCGTCTCCGACGGCTCGGAGACGGTGCTCGTCGACGCCGGGACGCCGCGGGACCGCGACCGACTCCTCCGCGGTCTCGCCCGCGTGGACCTCGACCCCGGCGCTATCGACCGGGTTCTCGTGACCCACTTCGACCTCGACCACGTCGGGACGCTCGCGTCGCTCAGCCTCCGCGACGACGTGCCGATTCACCTCGCCGAGCCGGACGCTTCACACCTGACAGGCGCGTCGAAGCCGTCGCTCCGGTCGGCGAAGGGCGCGGCGCAGCGCGTGCTCACGTCGTTTCTCGACCGACCGACGAACCCCGTTGAGGTCGTCCGCGACGGGGACGAACTCGGCGGCTTCGTCGCGTATCGGACGCCGGGACACACCCCCGGCCACACCGCGTTCGTCCACGAGGACCACGGCGTCGCGTTCGTTGGCGACATGGTCCGCGAATCGAACGGGAGCCTCGGGCTGTTGCCGGGCATCCTCGCGACTGACGCCGCGGAAAACAGGCGGAGCGTCCGGGAGTTCGCGGCGCGGTGCCCGCCGGTCGACGTGGTCGCCATGGGCCACGGCGAACCGGTCACGGAGTACGGATACGGCGCGCTGAAGCGACTCGCAGACAAGCTCTAACTGGAGCGCCGCCGCTCTCGGAGCAGAGGGACGCAGTTACGTAACAGCGAGACACCGAGCTATCGCTCGTGTCTGAGTTAAGAGCGGGGACCGCGGCCGAGCGCAGGTCCCCGGACTGACCAAGCCACTGTGAGGAGCACCAGTCTCACAGCTGCCTGACGCGCCCGGCGGAAGTGAATCGAACCACGCGCGTCAACACCACGTTGGACACTAGTTGTAAAAAGTCCTTTGTTATCGCCAATTAGAACCACGCCCTCCAGAACGACTGGATAAATATGCTCTTATGTGAGTCATATAGCCGCATCAACTGAACATATGGTAACCCTCATGGTTGTTACTGGACGAACGAACGGCAGAATCGTGAAGAATCTACCGAATACGAGGACGACGGTCGAATACGGGCGAAAATAGGCTATCTGACCAGGTATGGGTCCGCTCCGGGCATGAAGCGGCCGAGGTCGGACTCGCGGCGGAAGTCGGTCGACTGCAGTTCCAACAGGCCGGCGACGAGCTCGTCGTGGTCGCCGCCGTCCCACTCGGCGGGGTCCTTGATGGGCAACACGAGAAAGCCGCTCCCGCGGAGTTCTTTCCCGTGGAGCACCTCCATGTCAACGTCGGTCTTCCAGCCGACGGACGTGTAGTTGTTCAGGACGTGCTTTGTCGCCACCGCGCCGACCGGCAGGAGGACGTGCGCGGCGATGGCGCGGAGTTCAGCGTCGAAAAAGCGCTCCATGTCGGTGTAATCGGCCGCTGTCGGCGTTCCATCCGGCACGCACATGTGTAGGTACGAGAAGAACGTGCGGTTCACCGTCGGTTCGTCGCCGGCCTCGGCCAGCAGTTCGCCGTCTTCGAGTGCCGCGAACAGTTTGTCGCCCGCGTCTCCCGAGAAGGGGACGCCGGTCTCGATGCCCCCGTGGACGCCGGGGTGGTCGCCGATGACGTGGAAGTCGGCGTTGGCGTCGCCGTAGCCGGGGACGTACCGGTCACACGACGGTCGCATGTCGAACGGGTTTCTCGTGCGGTCGGTTACGTTTCTCACGGTACTCTCTGTGGGAGCGGGGAGTAAAGAAGACGTGGTTCGCCCCGATATCGTACACGAACGAGCGTGAGGAACGCATCGAGAGAGAACGTCGTCCGCGCCGTCGACTCGGCGAGCCCCCCGCTCAGAGTTCGACGCCCGAGGGGATGAGGCTCTGGCTCCGCAGGAGCGTTCCGTCGCCGTCGTAGACGAGGAACGTCGATTTCTCGAAGGTCTCGAAGTGGTCGCCTTCGATGGCAACGTCGACGCGGTAGCGGCCCTCGTCGTCGCCCGCGGCGCGCCCGTACTCGCGGGCCGCGCGGATGAAGTCCAGTACGTCGTCGGCGCGAGCGTTGAGTTCGAGGACGTAGTCGCCGGTGAGTCGGTCCGTCACGCTCACGACGCCGCGGGCGTCCGAGTCGTCGACGGAGTCTTGCAACCGAAAGGAGACGTCCAGTTCCTCCGCGGCGAGCACGTCGCCGCTTGTCGAGAGGAACCGAGACCGAAGCTCCTCGGCCGGGCCGTAGAAGTCGATAGATACTGTGGGTTGGCGGGGGTCGCCGTCGTCCTCGTACCAGTCGACGTCGCGGACATCGAGTTCGAAGTAGTCACGCCGCATTCCGTACTGTTGGTTGTACTGCGCTGCCTATTAACGTGACGCCACCCGAAGCGTGGTTCCGGGGTCGAAACCGGCCGATTACGCCGGTTCAGCGCCCACTCGACGCCCGCTCGGCACAACGGTTATCGGCCACCGCCGCGAGCGGACCGCATATGGAACCCGTCAACCTCGACGAGAGCTTCGCGTCGTTCGACGAGACGTGGGCCCCGAGAATCGCCGCGGAGCTGAACGACTACGCGGTGAAGGTCGCGAAACTCGACGGCGAGTTCGTCTGGCACGCCCACGACGAGACCGACGAGCTGTTTCTCGTCCGCGACGGACAGCTCCGAATCGAGTTCCGCGACCGCGACGACGCGGTACTCGAGTCGGGCGACCTCCTCGTGGTCCCCCGCGGCGTCGAACACCGGCCCGTGGCGCTCGAACCGACCGAAGTGCTTCTCGTCGAGCCGACCGAGACGCTCAACACCGGCGACGCCGCGGAGAGCGACCTGACTCACGGCGACCCCGAACAGCTCTCCTGAGGTGCCGTCCGGTCCGGGGACCGCCTGCGACCGCGCCGCCTCGCCGGTGTGCCCGCGCCGTCGGTAGTTTTTACCTGTCAGCCCGTGCGATTGTCCTATGGTCTGGGTCCGCTCCGAACACGCGGGTGCGCTGGCGGTCGTCTCGACGTGGCTCTGCGCGCTCCTCCCGTGGAACGTCACGTACACGCCGAACCTCTCGGGCGTGAGCCTGCTTTTCGTCCGGTTTCCCTTCGCCGAGATTCAGTTCGCGTGGGGCCTCTCCAGCCGCGTCGCGGTCAGGACCCCGCTGTCCGCGCTCTCGCTCCAGTCGGGGCAGACCGTCGCGGTCGCCTACCAGGCGTGGGTCGTCGGCACGGCTGTCCTGGCGCTCGCCGTCCTGTTCTCCATCGTCTACTACCTGCGCGACGAGCGAGTCGAAGCCGGCCCGGTCGACCCCGTTCGGGTCCTCGGCGGCCTTCTCGGCGTCGTCGGCGTCGTCCTCGCCGCGGCGACGTACCTGTTCGTGACGCGCGGCCTCCCCGGGATTCCGCTCCCGCTCGGGGTCGTCATCTCGCTCATTCTCGCCGGCGTGCTCCTGACGGTCGACCGGACCTGAACGCGAGCTGTGGTCCAGGTCGTTCTCGCCGAGTGACAGTCTCCCGCGCGGACCTTTTAAGTCCCAACCCACCATACCTCCCGACCAACCAACCGGGTGACGATGGCACGAGATACCACGAGCGAGACGACGGCGGCGCGCGACCCCCCAGTCGACCGGGGGGTACTGAGACTCCTCGCCGACGGGGAGTTCGACGCCGCGACCGCCGAGACCCGGCGGCTCCTGCGCCGGACCGCGGAGATGCTCCGGGGGTCGAGCCTCGACGTGCTCCCGCTTTCGCCCGACGACACGCCGCTCGGGTCCTACGAGATTCCCGAGGGCCACGAGGAAATCGACCGCTACTGGGTGAACGCCCCCTTCGCCTACGTCGTCGTCACCTACGACACGGACGCGACCGCCCATCAGTACCACACCGTCGAACCCGACCTCGACGGGTTCGAAGCGACCCTGCTCGAACGCGTCCGCACCGACGTGCGCGACCCGCTTTTGTACCGCCGCGAGGCGGACCCGCGGACCGAGTCGGCGCTCGTCGAAGAGCTCCAGTCACTTCTCGAACAGTACGGGCAGGAACTCGACATGAACACCTTCTACACGCTGTTGTACTACCTCCGACGCGACTTCCACGGCTACGGTCGCCTGGACCCGCTGATGAAGGACCCGCACATCGAGGACATCTCATGTGACGGTTACGACCTGCCGCTTTTCGTCTACCACGACGAGTACACCGACATCGCCACGAACGTCTCGTTCGAGGCCGAGGAGCTCGACAACTTCGTCATCCGACTCGCCCAGCGCTCCGGACAGCACATCAGCGTCGGCGACCCCGTCCTCGGGACGACGCTCCCGAACGGCGCGCGCGCCGAGTTGGCCCTCGGCGAGGAGGTCACCCCACGCGGGTCGGCGTTCACCATCCGCCTCTACGCCGAAGAGCCGTTCACGCCCATCGACCTCGTGCGCTACGGCACGTTCTCCATCGAGCAGATGGCCTATCTGTGGCTCTGTATCGAACACAACAAGAGCCTCATCTTCGCGGGCGGCACCGCCTCGGGGAAAACCACCTCGATGAACGCGGTGTCGATGTTCGTCCCCCCGCGGTCGAAGGTGCTGTCCATCGAGGACACCCGCGAACTCGCGCTCTACCACGACAACTGGCTGTCGTCTGTCACCCGCGAGCGACTCCACGAGGGGACCGACATCTCGATGTACGACCTGCTTCGCTCGGCGCTCCGGCACCGCCCCGAGTACATCATCGTCGGCGAGGTGCGCGGCGACGAGGCCGTGACGCTGTTCCAGGCAATGAACACGGGGCACACGACGTTCTCGACGATGCACGCAGACAGCATCGAGACGGTCATCAACCGCCTCGAAAACGAGCCCATCAACGTCCCGCGCGCGATGGTGCAGTCGCTCGACCTGCTGTGCGTCCAGACGCTCACCCGCCACGACGGCGAGCGCGTCCGCCGCTCGCAGACCATCGGCGAAATCGGCGACATCGACCAGCGGACCGGCGAACTCGACTACTCGTCGGCGTTCGCGTGGGAGCCCGAGACCGACACGTTCAGTCAGAACGATAGCTCGCTGCTCACCGAAATCCAGCGCGAGAACGGCTGGTCGCGGACCGAACTCCGGCGCGAACTCCGTCGCCGCGAGACGTTCCTCCAGTACCTCCTCGACAAGGACGTCTCCGACTACCGGCGCTTCACCGCGCTCATCAACGAGTACTACGCGGACTCCGAAGACGTGATGCGGCGCGTCGAGGCCGACGAGGACATCGTCGACGCCGGCACGGAGGCCTGAGATGGCCGCCGCGCCATTGGTCTTTAGCTAAGCCTCAGCAGTCGGTTGGATGGTGGTAGCGAGCTGTTCTCGAAGGATCGGTCGTTGCTTGTGGATCTTCTGA
>NZ_LOEP01000010.1 GCF_001482285.1 Haloferax sp. Q22
TCAGAAGATCCACAAGCAACGACCGATCCTTCGAGAACAGCTCGCTACCACCATCCAACCGACTGCTGAGGCTTAGCTAAAGACCAATGCGAGGAACTGGTTAAGCACCATTCCGATGCCGAGCGCGAGCGGGACGCCGATTGCGGCACCGACGAGGCCGAGGATGGTCGCCTCGGCGAGGAGCAGGCTCACGACCGCCCGCTTGGGATAACCGACCGCCCGCATGACGCCGATTTCGCGTTCGCGCTCTATCGCCGTCATCAACATGGTGTTCGCGATGGTGACCGCGGCGACGAGGAGCGAAATCGAGCCGACGCCGATGAGGAACTGGTTTATTAGTTCGAACGTCTGACTGAAGCGCTCCCGCTGTTCTTGGACCTCCGAGACGGAGATTGTCCGCCGTCGGGTGTTGAACTCCGTTTCGAGACTCTCGGCCGCCTCGCTTATCGACCCCGTCTGCGGGTCGACCCTGACGATGACCGAACCGTACTTCGAGTCGGAGTCTTCGAGCTGGCTGAGTCGGTCGAACGGAAGGAACACGGAGCGGTCGGCCTGTAGCTGGTCGGCGAACCCCTGCGGTTCGAGCACCGCCGCGACGCGGAACGTCCGCTCGAAGCTCCCGTTTATCGTCACCGTCAGCTGGTCGCCCGTCTCAACGTCGTTGTTGTCGGCGAACCGGGAGCCGACGACGACCTGCTGTCGCCAGCTATCGGGTATCGACCCCGATTGCGCATCGTAGAACGTCCCGAGGGCAGCCAGCCCCTTCACCTGGGCCGAGGGGGAGGTCTCTCCCGACGACGTACGGACGACGGTGTCCCAGCGCTGGATGACGGGGTGGACCGCCGCGCCCGATGTCGCCTGTCGCATCCGACTGACGTCTTGGTCCGAGATGCCCCCGGTGATGTCACCGTCGTCGTTCATGTAGTAGACGGGGCTGACGGTGGCGGTCCCCCCGAACCCCTCGTACGCCTCCATCTGGTCCTGTTTGAACGCCTCGCCGCCCGCGCCGATGGTTCCGATGGCGACGACGCCGATGACGATGGCGACGACGGCCAGTGTGGTCCGCGCGGTGGCGCGCGACAGGTTTCGGCGGGCCAGCACGACCGTCGGGAACCGAGCGGTCACCCGGCGGAGCCAACTCATTGGGACGCACCTCGAACGAGAACGGCGCGCGGCCGCGGTTCCGCGACGCTCACGCTGCGTGCCCTCCGTCAGCGGTCGTCTCGCCCGCGTCCTCGATGACGCCGTCCACGAGATTCACCACGCGGTCGGCCTCCTCGGCGACGTAGGCGTCGTGGGTGACCGTGACGATGGCCACGTCCTCCTCGGCTCGGAGTTCGTCGAACAGGGCGAGGATTTCGTCGCCGGTGTCGCGGTCGAGGTTCCCCGTCGGCTCGTCGGCCAACAGGAGCGCGGGGTCGTTGATGAGCGACCGCGCGATGGCGACGCGCTGTTTCTGTCCCCCCGACAGCTCGTCGGGGTAGTGGTCGAGCCGGTCGCCGAGACCGACCCGCTGAAGCAGCGTTTTCGCCCGCTCGCGCGTCTTCACCGGGGTCTTGTCGAGCATCCGCGGCATCTCGACGTTCTCCAGCGCCGTCAGGGTCGGAATCAGGTAGAAGCTCTGGAACACGAAGCCGATGGCACGCTTCCGCTTTCGCGTTCGGTCCGCGTCGGAGAACGTCGATACGTCCTGTCCCCGAAGGCTGACCGCGCCGTCGGTCGGCACGTCGAGTAAGCCAAGCAGGTTGAGGAGCGTGGACTTCCCGCTCCCCGAGGGACCGACGATGGCGACGAAGTCGGATGGCGCGATGCCGAAATCGATACCTTTCAGCGCCCGGACGGTCTGGGTCCCCGTCTGGTACTCCTTCGTGACGTCTTCGCCGCGGAGTATCAGGTCGCCGACGGCGCCCGCGGCGTCACCCGATCGGTCCCCGTGGGCGGTCTCCGGCGGCTCCGTCCCCTCGGAGTTGGAGGTGTCCTGTGTCATCCGTCGTCAGCTCCGCCAGCGATAGACGGCCGCACCCACGAGGAGGACCGCGGCGGCGCCGCCCACCGGGAGGAGCGGGAACCCGCCCGACCCCGAGTCCGGCACGGGGCGACGCATCATCTGACGGTCGACGGTGACCGACGTGGTGACCGACTTCTCAACGCCGCCGACGCTGTACCGAACCTCGACGGGGACCGAAGAGACGTTGCCCTGTGCGGCGGTCCGGAGGGTGAACGACGAGAAGTCGCTCCCGTCGATGCTCCCGATGAAGTAGTTGCTTCGCTCGACGCTCGACGAGTTCACGACGGAGACGACGACTCCCTCGACGGCGTCGGAGCCGACGTTCCCGGCGGTCGCCGAGATTTCGAGCGTACCCCCGGCCTGCGTCGCCTGCACGTCGGTCAGGATGACCTGTCCGGGGTTCGTCGGAGAGCTAAACAGGGGGCGATACGTGCGGGTGAGTTCGTGTTTCTCGCCGCGGTTCGAGTACTGGAGCGTCACGTTCACCGGGTACGATCCGGCCTCGTCGACCCGCGCGGGGAAGGTGAACGTCGTGGCGTTGCCCGCCTTCAGCCGTGGCTTCACGCGCTCGGTGACGCCGAAGTTTACATCCGGTGAGGACGAGACGACCCGCAGTTGTCGAATGTCCTCGGTGAGTCCGTTCGAGACTGTGACGTTCACGGACCGAGTGGCCCCGGGTACGGCCTCCTCGGTCGAGAGCTCTATCTGCGGGCGGGAGACCTCCTTCACGTCGACGGTCACCGGGTACCGAACTCGGACGTGCGAGCCGTCGTTCTGTCTGCCGACCAGCACGACGCGGAGGTTTTTCGACCCGGGCTCGTCGAACGAGACGGCGACCGGGATGCTGATGCTCGACCCGATGGTTATCGTTCCCACGTCTTCGATGCGCGCGATGTCGGTGGGGCTTCCCTGTCGGCGGACGTAGACGTCGGTGACGTCGACGACGCTCGGGCTTTTCTCGCCGTTTCGAATCGTCACTTCGAGGTCGGTCTGTTCGCCGGGCGTCGGCTCCGTCGGCGCGACCGTCACGTCGGAGATTCCGATGTGCGCCTCGGCCGCTTTCGCCGGCCCCGTCGCCAGCGGGACGGTGACCGCGGAGAGCACGACGACCGCGACGAAGAGCCACGAGAGAACCGAGCCGACGCCGTCGTTCGATTCTCGCGGACTCATCTGTTTCTCCTCACGTAATCGTGTTGTTTCGCTGCCATCATTGGCTAATCGGACTGACCAGCCCCACATAAGTTCCTTGGTTTACATGTCTGTTGGCAAACTAGTTTCTACTGGGCTCGCACTCGGTCGCTTCCCGGGAAAAACGCGGTCGGGGTGAGGCGATGTGAGTCGGATGGTGGCGATTTCGACGGGCGACGCTCGGGATCAGGTCTCGACGCTGAAGCCTTCGTCGCGGAGCGCGGCTTCGAGGCGCTCGCCGTGTTCGCCCTGTAGTTCGATGCGTCCGTCGTCGGTCACGGTCCCGCCGACCGCGAGCCGTCGCTTCAGGATCGACGCGAGAGCGTCGAGTTCGTCGGTCGGGAGGTCGAGGCCGTCGACCACCGTCACGGGCTTGCCGTACCGTCGGGTGTCGACGTGAATCGACGCGCGCTGGTCCGCCCGCGCGAGGTCGTCGCCGATTCCGAGGTCGTCCGGCAGGCCGGTGATGTCGCTGAAAGTGTCCTTTCCCACGTATTCGAGTACGCGTCCACGGCGTATCAGGATACGGTTGGAATATTCCAACCCTCCTGTGAGCGTGTCCCGCGGGGCGTTCAACCCGACTCGTCGATCACGCGCTCGCTTCGAGCTTTTCGGGGTCAACGCGCTCTTCGACCTCGGTGCCGAGCGTGCCGGTGACGAACTGCTGGGCCAGCCACGCCTCGGCACGTGTCAGGCGGTACTGGAGCGTCGAGTTCGGGATGTCGAGTTCCTCGGAAATCTCTTGGACGGTGTGTTGGCGCGGCGTCTCGTAGTAGCCGAACTCGACGGCTGCTTCGAGCGCGGCCTGCTGTTCCGGCGGCAGGCCGTCGGTCGAAACACCCTCTTCGAGCCAGCACTCGGGTTCGCTGATGCGCTGGACGCTCAGCGAGAGGCCGTCGCTGAGGCTGTCTTTGACCTCCTCGTAAATCTCGCTCACCGTGTCGTCGTCGGAGATGAGCAGTCGCCACTGGTTTTGGGCCCCTCGGCGCTCGGCCTGCATCAGGAGACCGTCGCCGATGTGCTTCGCGGCGACGTGCGGAATCGATTGAATCCCGTCGCCCTCCTCGCGGCAGGAGTAGACGATGCGCCCGTTGGGCGTCTCCGAGAGCACTTCGAACTCCCACTCGACGACCGGTGCACCGCACATCCCGAGGACGCCGTTGCACCGGGTGGCCTGTTCGATGACCTCATCGAACGCTTCGAGCGCCTCCGTCGGCCCGGTGAGGCGGTCGAGTCGCCACATCGACTCGCTCGTGGCGTGTATCGCCATGGTCTTGGAGTGTAAGTCCGGGTTCTCGATGAAGAGGTCCATCACCTCGTCGGCACCCCGCTCGTACTCGACGGTGAAGACGAATTCGCGCATGGGTTCGAGGTAGTCGCCGGAGGCCTATAGCCTTGGTTGGTATGTTCCAACTCCGGATCGTCGCCCGAGACCACCGACTCGGGCTCCGAATTTCGGTCGCTCGCCCCGCTCAGGACTCGTCGAACGGCGACTTGGCGTGTTCGGGCACGTTCTCGGGGCGGGCGATGAGGTTCTCCCGGCCGAGGTTTATCTTCGCGACGCTGCCCTCGTCGGCCATCCGCGAGAGGACGCGGCTCACTTTCGACTTCGACCAGCCCGTTCCCTCGACGACCTTCGACTGCCGGAGTTGACCGCCGCTGTCGTCGAGGAGTCTGAGAATGCGCGTCTCGTCGTCGAGGAGTTCCTCTTGACCGGGATAACCACCGGCGGTCTGCTCCGAGCGAACCGGGCCGTCGCTCCCGCCCGTTTGGACTGCGTCCACCGACGCCCCGTCGCGCCGGCCGCCGGCGCGGTCGACCGCGCGGGAGCGAACGCCCGACAGCCGCGCCCGCACGTCGCTTCCGCGGACTCGCGCGCCGACGGCGACCAGGACGACCGCGACGGTCGCGACCGCGAGGACGAGTAGCCAGCCGTCGCCACCGAGTCCCAGCGACCCGACGACCGACCCCGGCGCGGCGTTCGGGTCCGACCCCGCTTCGACCTCCGCGCCGTCTCCGCGGCCGTCGCCGTCGGTGTCGCCGCGGTTCGGGTCGGTTCCGAGGACGTTGACCTCGCGGCCGTCGTCGAGGCCGTCGCCGTCGGTGTCGGCCTCGGTTGGGTTCGTTTCGTATCGGTTGACTTCGGGGCCGTCGTCGAGGCCATCGCCGTCGGTGTCGGCGGCGGTCGGGTCCGTCTCGTGGACGTTGACTTCGGGGCCGTCATCGAGGCCGTCGCCATCAGTGTCGGCCTCCGTCGGGTTCGTCTCGTAGTCGTTGACTTCCGCGCCGTCGTCGAGGCCGTCGCCATCAGTGTCGGCCTCCGTCGGGTCCGTGCCGTGGGTCGTCACTTCCGCGCCGTCGTCGAGGCCGTCGCCGTCGGTGTCGGTTTCAGTCGGGTTGCTCCCCTGCTCGTTGACCTCGACGCCGTCGCTGAGTTCGTCCCCGTCGGTGTCCGTGCTCGTCGGGTCGGTCTCGTAGCGGTTCACCTCCTCGCCGTCGGGCACGCCGTCGGTGTCGGTGTCGGCGACGAGCAGGTCCGTACCGCGGTCGAGTTCGTCCCGGTTGCCGAGGCCGTCGCCGTCGGCGTCCCCGGCCGGCGCGAGCACCGTGACGCCGTGGCTCGCCTGCGCGACCGGCTCGCCGCCCCCGCCGGGTCTGACGACGGCGGTCAAGGTGCGGTCGCCGGTCGCGTTCACCGGCCACGTCGTGAAGTCGAACTCGACGAGTCGCTCATCGCTCGCGTTCGCCCCCGCGCTCCCGAGCGGTTCGCACCCCAACAGCATCGTTGAGCCATCGTCGCGGTCGGTCTGTAGGCAGACCTCGTAGTCGTCGCTGTCGGATACGACGGCCACCGAAACCGTCGACGGCTGCCACGAGGCGACGTACGTCCGGCCGTTCTCAGTCGCGACGACGCCCGCGCCGGTGTGGTCGACCGCACCCACCTCGACGCCGTCCGCCGCGGCGACGGCGACCGGTGAGAGGCCTGCCGCGACGACGAGTAACGCCGCGACGAGCGCCCACCCGACCCGCGAGACGCGTTTGACTGGCATGTGTTCGTTCCTTATCTGTCGACTCTGCTAGTGTATAATGTTTTGTTTATCTATTCATTGAACATTTTTGCAACTCTTTTGAAAGTCAATTTGCCGAGAATGTTCCTAAATAGTGAATTTTGCACCGCCGTCGTTGCTGAGATTCGCGGGCGCGTCTCTCGCTCGATGGCCTCGGCCGCCGCTTGTCGCCGCTCGCACTCGTGCCCTGTCGCCTCTCGCCCGGTCGCCCCCCTGACGTGAGTAACCGACGTACTGAACCGCTTTCGTCGGCGACCGAACCGCCGGAAAACGTTCCGTTAATCCGACTGAAACGGTCGAAACGGTCAGTCGAAACGGTTGCTCGGGAGAGAACGGTCGGGACGACTCTTCCCCATTATCATCTGCCGAGCGATACTGCTGACTGCGATGCGCGAAACCCTCACTCGACGGCAGTTCGGCGCCGGAGTCGCCGCGGCGACCGTCGCCCTCGCCGGCTGTACGGACACGGGCGGTAGCGGCGGCCCGGTAAACGGGACGAACGGTACGGACGCCGAACCAGCGGTCGGCGGCACTGAGACGACCGCAGAGACCGGTGGCGTCGAGGCGACGACCGAAGACGAGACCACGACGGAAGAAACGACGATGGAAACCACCGAGACGACGATGGAGACGACCGACTCGTCGCTCGACAACTCGACGACGGCGAACGAAACGGCCGAAAACGAAACGACGACGAACGAGACGACCGAAAACGAAACGACGACCGACGACTCGGCGTGACAGCCGCAGTCGAACCGATGACCCGCTGACGCCCGCGCCGCGAACGAGGCACGGCACGCTCGACTGGTACACCCGACTGCTCGTGCCCGCGCCGGCGCTTACCCCCCTCCAGCCTCCACGGCACACTCGCTCCCAGTCCCTCACGGGACGCTCGAATCCCCCTGACGCACCCCTCCAAACTCGGTCCCCCTGACGCACCCCTCCAAACTCGGTCCCCCTGACGCACGTCTTCACCGTGCCCTCCAGCACGCCTTCACTGCGCCCTCCAGCGCACCCGACCCGGTCGGAGTCGCCCGGCTTTTCGGAACCTCCCCGGCGCGTCGCAACGACGACGCGCACTCCGCGGAACATTTACCCGCCCGTTCGCTACTTCGGGTATGGACGCAGACGACAACCACCGCGGATGGGCCGAGCGCTCCGGCGATTTCTCGCCGGAGTACTACGCCCAAATCGGCCCGAACGAGGTCAGCGAGACGCTCGCGACCGTGTTCGAGCACTACGCGGCGGAAGACGCGTCGATTCTCGAACTCGGCTGTAGCTCCGGTCGCCACCTCGCACACCTCCACGACCGCGGCTACGAGGACGTCACCGGCATCGACATCAACGACGACTCCTTCGAGGTGATGGCCGAGTACTTCCCCGAACTCGTCGACACTGGCACATTCCTCACCGGCGCGATAGAGGACCTGCTCCCCGACTTCCCCGACGACAAGTTCGACGTTATCTACTCCGTCGAGACGCTTCAGCACGTCCACCCCGACGACACGTGGGTGTTCGAGGAAATCGCCCGCGTCTCTTCGGACCTCGTGATAACCGCCGAAAACGAGGGTAACGGGCCGACGCGCGGGCGCTCCGGCTCCGAGGTGAGCTACGTCAACGACGACTTTCCGCTGTATCACCGCAACTGGAAAGACGAGTTCTCCGACATCGGCCTCGCGCAGCTCCTCTGCGAACCGGGCAAGCGCGACACGGTTCGCGTCTTTCGGGTTCTCTGACCCCACGACTCGCCCTTGTGGCCGATACCGCACCGCCGCCAGACTCCCACTCGCGCGTCTGCCACACTCACAAATTGTTTCAATGAAGCCGGCGAACTGAGCGTGCTGACTATGTACACGATGTCCAGCGACGACTTCAGCGTTCACCTGCGCGACTGCGACGAGGCCGGTTCCGGAATTCCTATCACTAGTCTCCCGGACGAAGTCACCTCTCTGGACGACCTGTCGTGTTCCTGCTGGGACGAGTTCGACTCGTTCGACGAACTCGAGTGACGGGTGGGGCGCGAGGGCATCGTTCGGTAGCGGTTTCGGACGCCGGCGCACCGCGCGCACGGCGCGGCTCGTTCTGACGGGATGTTTGACGGTGACAGCGAAGTCCGTGACTCACGAGTCCGGTGAGAGCGCCCAGAGCGTCCCCTCGCTCGTCTGTGCGAACGCCTGCGTCTCAGCCGCGCCGAGGAGGTAGCCGTCCGCCGAGAGCGTCGTCTCGAACGGGTCGAAAAACGACGCGCCACGGGACCAGCGAATCCGGCCCGCGCGGGTCCCGACGACGAACGCCTCGTCAGTCGAGGCAGTTCGCTCGACCGGGCTGTCGAAGCGGACTTCGTAGCGCTCCGACCCGTCCCGAACCGCGAGTTCGTACAGCGTTCCGAAGGTGTCCGACGGCGACTTGTCGGTCCCCTCCGCGACCAGGACGGTCGAGCCGCGTTCGTGGACGCCGACGACCTGCGCGTCGTCCCCGAACGAGGTTCGCCACTGGAGCGACCCGTCGACCGCGTTGAGCATGGCGATGTCGCCGCCGCCACCGGCGTAGACGCTGCCACCGGCCGGAACCGGCCCCACGTCGGCCCAGTCCCAGCGGTCCGGTCGCCACGCCCACCGGAGGCTCCCGTCCTCGGGTGCCATCGCGAAGACGCCCTCGTCGTCGCCGTAGTACACCGCCCGCTCGTCGGCGAACAGTTGGTCCTGCGGGGCGACGACGACGGTGAAGCCGACGCCGTCGACCGCGGATTGCTCCCACCGAACCGCGCCGTCGTCCGTCGCGAGCGCCGCGAGCGTCCCGTTCGCCGCGTACAGCGTGTCGCCCGCGGCGGCCATCGCCGAGGCGATGTTGCTGACGGTCTGCGACCACCGCTGACTCCCGCTTTTGGCGTCGAACGCGCGGATTCGCCCGCGGCCTGACCCGAGTTTCTCGCCCGCGTACACCGACCCGCCCGCGGCGAGTAACCCCGTCGGGCGGCCGAAGTCGCGGTCCCACAGGCGCTCGCCGCTCTGTCGGTCGAACGTGACAGCTCGTCCTTCGTCGATGTCGCCGTCCCGATGGCCGATGACTGCGACGACCCCGTCGGTGGTTGCCGGTGGAGAGAGGACGCTCGGTTCGGGCACGGAGGCGGACCAGTCCGTCCCGTCAGGTGACCGGAACTGCCGAAGCGACGAACAGCCGGCGAGCCCGCTCGCGAGGGCGGTGCCGGCGGCAGCGAGAAACGCGCGACGCGACGGGGAGTCGGAACCGGAGTCGGAGTCGGTGTCGGAATTCACGGGAGAGTCGGAAGAAACACGAGATGGAGGGGACGAAGGCGAGGGCATACGTCGGCTTCTCACAGGGTGCCGATATGTATTGTGGGCCGACTGATGGGGCGACGACAGGGCCGCATCCCGGGATACCGTCGCTACAACTAGTCGAAGTTGAGCGACTCCACCGCTTCGATAGCTTCCGTGGTGATTGTGAGAAATCCACTCTGCGTATCTGAATGCGTTGATTTACGGATTTTACAACCCACATATCATATAATATATGGAAAGCTTCTAAGTATTCAAATATAGTATTATAACCGAATAACTGTGGATACTATCGCATCCCCTCCAGTGCTTGTCCTCATCTTGGCGGGGGTGATGTCTATCGGTATCGCAAGTATCGGGTGGAAGTTCCGCAGTGAGTTTATCGGAAAGTGGTTCATCGGCATGACGCTGAGCGCCGGGTTGTGGTCGTTGTTCGAAGCCGCTTTTCTCCTCTCTCATTCACGTCCCACGTTGACCGCCTGGTACATTCTCATCTGGATAACCTACGAGTTCACGATTTTCTTTACGGCGTTGTTCGTCTTCGAAATCGCGGGCTACGAGCAGTGGGTCTCTCGACGAACTGCGGTTTTGTTCGGGGTCTGGCCCGCGTTCACCATCGTCGGAGCGGTGACCAACGGACTGGGTGTACACTCGCTCATTTGGCGCTCCTTCTCGGTCACTGTTTTCGCTGGCGGCACTTTGAGAGACGTCTCCTACGGGCCCTGGTTCTGGGCCGACTTGACGTATGCTCTCCTCGTGATCGGACTCCTGATATCTCTCCTCGGTATTCACACCGTTCGAAGCAGCCAAATATACCGAAAACAGGCACTCGTTCTACTCGTGGGAATCGCTATCCCCGCCGTCGTCGAGGTGGTTTATCTGTTGGTTCCGTTCTGGCCCACGACTCCGGTTCCGATTTCGTTCGCCGCGACTTCGGTGCTGTTCGCAATCGGGTTGTCCCGCTATCGAATCCTCGATATCGTTCCGATTGCTCGCCACCTCGTCATCGAGCGGATGGCCGACCCGGTCCTCGTGGTCGACCGACAAGACAGACTCGTCGACCTGAACCCGGCCGCGAGGGCGCTGTTCTCCGTCTCGCCGTCGGTGGTTGGGTCGTCGGTGCGTGAGGCGCTCGGTTCGGAGACTGCTCGTGCGCTCTGTGACGGCCGAGAACTCCGCGTCACCGACCAACACGACGAACCGCATCACTTCGAAGTGGACACCGCCACCGTAACCGACGGACGGGGAATCGTCCGGGGGACGCTCTACATCCTTCACGATATTACCGAGCGGCGCGTTCGCGAACGGTGGTTCCGCGCCCTCACGGAAAACGCGTCAGACCTCATCTTCGTGACCGACGCCGACGGATCTATCAGTTACATGAGTGACTCTGCCAGACAGACGCTGCGCGTCGGCACCGACGCGTCCGAACCGGAAACCCTCTATGACTACCTGCATCCTGCGGACTGCGACCTCGCTCGCGAGACGTTTGAGAGGGTTCGCGAACAGCCCACGGCGGATACCACCGTCGAGCTTCGGTTCCACAGCGCGGCCCACGGGTGGCGCGCCTTTAGCGTCCGGTGCCGGAACCTCCTCGACGATTCAGTTGTGGGGGGCGTCGTCGTGAACGCCCACGACATCGCGGAACGAAAGAAGCACGAACAGCAACTAGAGGAATTCGCGTCGGTCGTCTCTCACGACCTCCGAAATCCGTTGAACGTTGCGAACGGGTTCCTCGACATCGTCAAAGAGTCAGAGGGCGAACCGAACCCAGAAGATATCGAGCGCATCGAACGGGCCCACGAGAGAATGAACGAGATAATCACGGACGTTCTCGCGGTCGCTCGGGGCAGTAAGAAGGTCGAAGCACTCGAATCGGTGTCTCTCGACACGGTTGCATCGGCGGCGTGGACGAACGTCGACACCAAGTCGGGATCGCTCGAAGTCGTGGGGGACGCGTCGTTCGAGGCCGACCGGACTCGGCTTCTTCAGTTGCTAGAGAACTTGTTCCGCAACGCCGTGGAACACGGCGGTGACGGGGTGACTGTCACCGTCGGCGCAACTGCCGATGGGTTCTACGTCGAGGACGACGGTCCCGGCGTCCCCCCCGAAACACGTCCCAGACTCTTCGAGTCCGGCTACACGACGACCACGAACGGGACCGGCTTCGGCCTCGCAATCGTCCGTGCTGTCGCCGAAGCCCACGATTGGACGGTCGCCTACGAGGACGGCCAGACCGGTGGCGCGAGGTTCGTCGTCCGAGGCGTCCAGTCACTGCCTCGACCCGTTCGGGAGCCCAACGCGTCCTCGCCCGACGAACCGTGACCGCTGATGGACTTCGAATCGGTGTACGTACCGGTTGTTACAGGCGGTCGAGGTCGAGTGGCTCCGCCGCCTCCCAGTAGCGCTCGAACAGTTTGTCGGCCCACGCGAGCACTTCGGGTTCGGTCACGTCGATAGACGCCTGGAGGATGCCGTTGTCGTCGCGGAGGAACAGATGA
The DNA here is from genome assembly GCF_001482285.1 of Haloferax sp. Q22. Taxonomy (GTDB): domain Archaea; phylum Halobacteriota; class Halobacteria; order Halobacteriales; family Haloferacaceae; genus Haloferax. The sequence goes on from NZ_LOEP01000010.1 coordinate 12,062, forward strand.
ACGGTCGAGTCTGCGATGGTCACCGCCATCGGAATCGGCTCGTCGGTGATGCGGACGGCGGCCGCGTCGGCGTCGAGGAGGTCACGGAGCTGTTCGCGCAGTTGGGAGTCGTGGGCGAGCGCGTCGATGGCGTCCGACGAGAAGACGCCCTCGAACCGCTGGTCGCCGGCGGCGGTCCGCTCTCGGACGATGTCGAGGTTCTGCTCGTTGAACGCGTAGGAGAAGATTCGCACGTCCTCGGCCTCGCTCAGGAGGGACACGGCGCGCTTGACAGGCGCGTTCGGCCGGACCTGACTCGGCGTGGTAATCGTCGCCTCGGTGAGATGTTCGAGGTCGAACGTGATGGCGTCGGTCGGGAGCCAGTCGACGACCGGCCGGAGTTTGGCGTCGGTGTCGAGGATGTCGACGAGATCGTCGAACCCCCGCGAGACGAGTTCGCCGGTCACCGTCGCCCGGTACGCGCCGTCCTCGCGGACGAGCCACGACCGGTCTTCGAAGTCGCTGAGAATCCGGCCCATCGTCGGCTGCGACGCCCCGGTCCGCTCGACCAACTCGCGACGGGAGTGCGGCCGCTCGGCGAGGTGTCTGAGCGCGTCGACGCGGTTCTGCGAGAGGGCGAGGAACTCTATTTCGTCCAGTGCCGACTCCATGCGACGGGGTTGTGCTCGCCTCGGTAAACCTCTTTCGCGTCGTGAAACGATTTCATATACTGAATCACACTCGTCCGGCGCGCTCTTTTCTTACCTTGAATTAATTTCTGAATCAAACTATACGTGGGGGAGTCGTACGTGTATCCAAGATGCGTTCACTTCACTCTGCGTTCGGTCTCTCGTTCGGAGGTGCGGAATGGTAACTGCGGCGCGCCGGCGGTTCGTCCTGTTCGCGCTGACGGCGCTCTTCTTCGGCGGGACGTTCGTCGCCGCGAAGGCGGGCCTCGACTATCTGCCGCCGCTCCTGTTCGTCGCCCTCCGGTTCGACATCGCGGCGGTGCTCCTCGTCGGCTACGTCGTCGCCACCCGGCCGCGCGCCGAACTGCTCCCGAGGTCGGTCCGCGACGTGGTCGGCATCCTTGCCACCGGCGTCTTCGTCATCGGCCTCGCCAACGCGCTCTTGTTCGTCGGACAGGAGCACGTCTCCAGCGGCGTCGGGTCGATTATCTTCAGTCTCAACCCGATTCTGACGCCCGTGTTCGCCATGGTGCTCCTCGCCGACGAACGACTCTCGACTCGCGGCGCGTTCGGGATGCTCATCGGCCTCCTCGGCGTCGGCCTCGTCGTCGGCGTCGACCCCGCGAACCTGCTCGGCGGCGAGGCGCTCTGGAAGGGCGTTCTCTTCCTCGGCGCGGTCAGCGGCGCGCTCGGGACCGTCCTCATCCGCTGGGCCGACACGTCGCTTTCGAGTACCGTCCGCACGGCGTGGGCGCTCCCCGTCAGCGCGGCGCTCACCCACGGCATGAGCGTCGCCTCCGGCGAGTCGTTCGCCGCGGCCACGTGGTCGCCGACGGCGCTCCTCGCGCTCGCCTACGTCGGTGTCTTCGCCGGCGCAGTGGCCTACCTCACGTACTTCGGCTTCCTCGACGACGTGGGCCCGATTCGCGGCAACCTCGTCTTCTACGCCGTGCCCATCGTCGCGACGCTCGGGGGGACGGTGCTCCTCGGCGAGTCGATTTCGACGCTCACCGTCGTCGGCTTCGCGACCATCTTCACCGGCTTCGCCGTCCTCGCGACGGAATCCCTCCTCGGGGAGGTCGCGCGCGCCTACGGAAAAATCGAGTCCCGCGTGGTCGGTCTCGCCGGGCACGGGGCATCGGGACGCGACTGAGTCGTGGCCGAGTCACTCGCGGGAGTAGAACTGAGAGGGGGTAGAGATGTAGGGGCGGACCATCGGGCGGCAGTCCGAGGGGGCAGGGTCGGAGTACCGTTGGCACGGGATGGGCCGCCTGTCTGTACTGTTATGTCACCGGTCCGTCGACCAGACAGCGTCGAACGGACATATGGAAATTGCCAGCCAGCTAAGTAGTCTTTTTGGCCCGATTCTCAAAAAACAGCGGACGGCGGCGTGGTCATTTCGATTTTTCTGACTATCTATCGGCGAGCGCGACCGCTCCGAGCGCGGAAATCAGGCAGAAGTGACCGACGCCGACGAGGAACAACGCGTTCGAACCGGACGTGTCGACGACGACGAACGCCGCAAACGCCGCGATAGCGAGGACGAACAGGACACCCCCGAGATAGCGGTCGTACCGCGGGTCGTAGTCGATTTCGGCCAGCCGTACGAGCGGTCCCGGTTCGGGTGGCTCGTCACTCCGAGCGTCGCGGACCCATCCGCGAACCCGCAGAAGCACCATGCCGGTCGCAACGGTCCAGACGACGCCGGCCGCGAGGTCGACCTGCGGGTCGGCAAAAGCGACGACGAGTCCCACGAGGACCGACACGACAGCTATCGCCCCGGCGACGGCGGTGTCGCTCAGTCTCGTCATTCGGCACCGAACCGGAGGTAGCTCGTTCCGTGCCGGTAGTTGTACGCCTTGACGGCGACGCCGAGCGCCGAGAGGACGGCGAGGACGCCCCACAGGAGATTCGACAGCGCGCCGCTAGCGTACCCGCCGGCGAACAGGAGCGTCGTGTACACCGCGGAGGCGAGCGGGAAGCCGGGATGCTCGCGGACGGCGTCGAATGCGCCGGCGAACATGTAGACGAGCGTGAGCAGTCCCATGGCCGCGAGCGCCGGACTGACCGGCTCGTCGGTGAGAGACAGTAGACCGGCGAGAACGGTGGTGACGACCGCGAATACGACCAGTCGCCACCGGCTGACGCCGGCTGGCAGGACGGCGGAGGACATCGCCTTCCTATCTACGTGCTGACTTTTTGAGTGTTTGGGTGGGCGGTCGTCCCGTCAGGCTCTCCGCAGGCGGACGACGAAGACCGCGCCGCGGGGCTCGTTGTCCTCGACCCACACGTCGCCGCCGTAGCCGCTCACGATGGTGTCCACGAGGTAGAGACCGAGACCGGTTCCGGGGCTTTCGAGTCCCTTCTCGCCGCGGCCGAACACCTCCTCTTTGCGGCCGTCGGGGATGCCCGGCCCGTTGTCGGCGATACGGACGAGCGCGTCGTCGTCCCGAACCTCGACCGACACGTCGATTTCGGTCCGGCCCGCGTCGTTGTGCCGCACCGCGTTCGTGAGGAGGTTGCGGAAGACCGTCCCCAGCATGTCGTCGGCGACGACGGTCACGTTCGGCGGGTCGTCGGGAAGGGAGACTGAGGCCTCGGACGTTCCGTCGCGGACCGCGCTCGCCTCGGTCCACAGCGGCCCAGCGAGCGTCGTCGGTCGGTTCGTCTCCTCGTCGTCGAGCATCGTCGCCATGAGGTTCCGGACGTTCTCAGTGAGTTCAGTGGCGTGCTCGCCGTTCCTGATTATCGCGTCGAGGCGCTCGCGAACCACCTCGTCGTCGACCGACTCCTCGACCAACTGGGCGTTTCCGAGGATGACGGCCATGTCGTTGCGGATGTCGTGGCGGATTATCTGGTTGAGCAGGGTGAGCTTCTCGTTTTGGGAGAGGATCGTCTGTTTTTGGCGGTGTAACTCGGTCACGTCGCGGAGGACGATGACCCATCCGATGGTCTGGTCGCCTCGTTCGAGTCGCTGGGACCGGGCGCTGAGGTACACCGTCTCGCCGTCTTCTCGCGTGGTTCTGACGCTGTCGTTGCTCTCGGTCGTCAGGTCGAGGTCCGGCGAGACGCTCGTGAGCGGGTCGCCGACGGCCGCGTCGAAGCGCTCCAAGAGCGCCGCGCCGCGGTCGTTGACGTGGACGATTCGCTCGTCGGCGTCGAGGACGAACACCCCGTCGGGCGACTCCTCCATCGCGGTCGTGTAGGCGATGGGCGGCAGGTCGAGAAACCGGTAGCGGAAGAGCGCGACGCCGATGGCGGCCGACGTGACCGCGGCCGAGGTCGGCACGAGGTTCACGCCGTCGCTACTGAACGGCGGGATTCCGAGTGTGTCACAGACCACGAAGAGAAACGGGGCGACGAGGCCGACGCTCACCAGCACCGCCTGCGGGATGTATGGTCGGCCGAGTCGCACCGCCTCGTAGAGGATGAGCGCGATGGCTAGCGCGGAGAGCACCGCGTTGTAGAGCAACTGCAACACCACGTGACCGAGACCGACGTCGACCCGCATGACGACGACGCCGTTCGTCTCGACGAGGTGCGTCCCCTGGATGGCGAGGTCGTGGGGGTTCGCGAACAGGAGCGCCAGAAAGGCCACCGGGACGGCCATGAGCGCCGCAATCACCCCGGGCGTGACTCGACGAATCCGGTCGGTGTGAAGGAGCGTAAAGAGGAGCGCGAGCGCGCCGAGCGGCGCGACGCCGAAGTAGAGAAACCGGTAGAAAAGCAACTTCAGCGACGGGTCGGTCTGCAGGAGCTTGAGTGCCGAAAACCCGGCCCAGAGGACGAGCCCGACGTTCACGGCGAAGAACGCACTGAGGTCGGACGACCTCCCGTGGAGCCGCATGTGCCGAAGGCTGTAGGCACCCAGTAGGGCCGAGGTAACCATCGCAAAGAGGGTCGGCAGCGCGAAGACGGTGTATTGCCACCCCATCTCTCACCGCCCCCAAGCGCCGCTCGCGTCCATCGGTGCGTGTTCTGTTCCCGCTCTGGTATTTAGATGTACTTGTTCGGAAGCCGGTTCCCGCCTCGATGTCTGCGTAAACGGTTTTTTTGTTCCCAGTTTCTCCGATTCCCTCGGGCTCGTCACCCGAACTGTTTATGCCGGTCGATGCGTCACGGACGGCCGAACCGCCGTGACCGAGACGACAGACGAGACGAGCGCGGACCCCGCAACGGTCCTCCTCGTCGACGACAACCGCGACTGGCTGATGCTCGTCGTGCAGCGACTCCGCGAGGAGGCACCCGACTTCGACGTTCGAGCGGCCGACAGCGTCGACGGGGCGCTCGACCGCCTCACCGACGACGTCGAGTGCGTCGTCAGCGACTACTACATGCCCGGTCGGACGGGTATCGAACTGCTGGCGGCGGTCCGCGAAGACCGACCGGGCCTCCCGTTTCTCCTCTTTACCGGCGCCGGAAACGAGGGGCTCGCCAGCAGCGCGCTGTCGGCCGGCGCGGACGACTACATCGTCAAGACGAGCGTCGGCGACAGCGCCGCGGCGCTCGCCACGCGCGTCCGAACGGCGGTCGACAAGCACCGGACAGAGCGCGCGCTCGCGGAGAGCGAGGCGCGTTACCGGACGCTCGTCGAGAACGTCCGCGACGCCATCTTCGTCGCCCGCGACGGCGGCATCGTCCTCGTCAACGATGCGGCGACGACGCTCACCGGCTACGACCGCGCGGCGCTCCTCGCCGGCGACATCGTCGAGACGGTCGTCCACCCGGACGACCGGGCCCGTGTCCGCGACGCGCTCGACTTGTCGGTCCCGCAGTCGCTCGACATTCGCATCCGCACCTGCGACGGCGAGACCCGCCACTGTATCCTCGACGTGGACCACGTCGTCGACGACGGCCTGCCCGGCAGTATCGGCGTCCTCCGCGACATCACGGCACAGGTCAACCACCAGCGCCGACTCGAACGCGAGCGCGACACGAAGGAGGCGATTCGCGAGATTCTCGTCCGACAGTCCTCGCGGGTGGAGGTCGCGGAAGCGTTCTGCCGATACATCGGGAGCGACCCCGACACCGCCGTGGCGTGGGTTGGCGAGCGGACCGCCGGTGGCAGACTCGACCCGCTCGCGGTCGAAGGTGACGGGTCGTACCTCCGAGCAGCCGGCGTTCTCGACGCGGATGCGGCCGTGCGGCGCGACTCATCCGAACCGAGCCTGACCGCCTTCCGCGAGGGGGGAACAACTGTTCGCACAGTCGGCGCAGAAACGTCACGCTCCGGGAGCCCCGTCGCCGATTCCGCCCGACGGTGGGTCGAGGCCGCGGCCGCGGCCGGAATCGAAACCGCGGTCGCAGTCTCGCTCCGATACGGCGGCGTCGACTACGGCGTCCTCGGCGTCTACCGCCGCGGTGCCGACGACAACCGCGAGCGCCGGCGGTTCGAAGAACTGGCGGAGACGCTCGGGTACGCCCTCAGTACCGCCGAGAGCCGCGAGGCGCTCTTGGCCGACGAGGTCGTCCGCGTCCGACTCAGCGTCCGCGACGACGGTGCGGGGGTTCTGGCGGTCGGCGACGCCCTCGGTCGGGACGCGGAACTCGTCGTCCACACGGTGTTGCCCCGCGGCGACAGCGAGCGCTACTTCGTGACGGTTCGCGGCGCGACCGAGGCCGCGGTGACCGACGCGCTGGCGAGTCTCGACGGCGTGACGCCCGGCGACGTGGTGGGCGAGGATGAGGTTGTCAGGGCGCAGTTCGACACGGTCGCACCCTCTTTCGGGACGGCCATCGCCGACGCGGGCGGCGTCCTCCAGCGCGTCGTCGTGGCCGCCGGCGAGGCGACGGTCGTCGTCGACCTCCCCCGGCGGCGACCGGCCGGCCCGTTCGTCGAGGCGCTCGCGGCCGGGTTCGACAGCGTCGTCATGACCGCGCGGAACCACCGGTCCGTCGAGTCCGATATCGGGGCCAGCGTGTTGGCCGGACTCACCGACCGACAGCGCGAGTCGCTCGAAGTCGCGTACCGGACGGGCTACTTCGAGCGTCCGAAGCGCCGGAGCGCGGCCGAGGTCGCCGAGGCCATCGGCGTCTCGCGGTCGACGTTCACGCAACACCTCAGGGCAGCCCAGCGGAAGGTCTTCGCCGAACTGTTCGACGGCGAGCGAGACGGCGCGTAGTCGGTCGAGCCGAGCCGACGCGCCCGGTCGCTCCTCGTCTCGGAACCTCCGTGATGAAGGCTATCACGTCGCTCGGTTTCTGCCGGATACCGCATAGTGGGAGGGTGTCATAGAACGATTAGCACACCAAAGAGCAGGGTGAATGCTGAGGTGGAATGAGCTCAGCGACCCTGCAAGATGATCCTTCG
>NZ_LOEP01000011.1 GCF_001482285.1 Haloferax sp. Q22
AACGGGAGTCCACGCGAAAGCCTCGGGGTCGTCCGAAACGGCTGCGCCGTTTCGTGATGACGAGAGACCGCAGGTCTCTCGAACCACTTGGCCCCGAGGCAATTTACGAAAGAGCGGCTGTACGAACTCGACAGCAACCTCCACCTCGTCGACCCCGCGTGGGTGTCCACGCAGGACAACTGGAACCAGTCCGACATCGACGAGGTCGCGGACAACATCGGCCCGTGGTTCGGCAACTACTACAGCAACTTCAACTCCGCGCCCCCGGAGGCGTGGGCCGACGGTTACCAGTACTACGACCTCTGGGAACTGTTCGACCGCGTCGCGTCGCTGTACGGCGAGCGCGAACGCTACGAGGCCCTGCAGTCCGTCCACGACGACCAGCTCACCACCGTCGAAGACGGGCTTCCGGCCGAGTCCGAGCGGCCGACCGCCGCGTATCTCTCCGTCTCGACGGACCTCTCGAGCATCTACCTCCTTCGCCTGAACGCGCCCGGCTACTGGAACGCCCACACCCGGCCGCTCGGCGCGGTCGACGCCTTCGGCGACGAGGAGTTCACGGGGCCGTTCCAGGAGGTCGACATGGAGGCGCTCCTCGAAGCCGACCCCGACGTGATTCTCGCGCTGTGGACGGTCACGGAGACGTTCGACTTCGACGGGCTGAAACAGAACCTCCGGGACGACCCGGTCGGCCGCGAACTGGCCGCCGTCCAGAACGACCGCGTCTACCCGCAGGGGACGCGGTGGCAGGGGCCGCTCATGAACCTGTTCCAGACCGAGATGACGGCCAAACAGCTCTACCCCGACCAGTTCGGCGACTGGCCGACCTACGAGGACGGCGACGACTACCCCGACTTCGGGGCCGAAGAGCAGTTGTTCGACCACGAGCGGGTCGAAGAAATCATCGCGGGCGAGAATCTGTAACCGCGTCGCTGGGGCGAGCGACTCGGGTCGTCTCGCGTTCGACGTCCGCGAGGCGACACGCTACCCGGTTGGGTCACCGCGTCAGGTCGACCTGAATCGATTTCGCGGTGCTGATGACCTGCCCGGTGATGTCCTCTTCGAGATACCGACCGGTGAGTCGACTCGACGGCCCGCAGACGCCGATGGCCGCGGCTGGCGCGCGCTCAGTCAGGGCAATCGACGACGCCACCCCGATAACCCCCGCAGATTGTTCTTCTCTGCAAAACGAGATGCCGTTCTCGCGAATCGTTCGGAGTTCGCCGCGGAGCACGTTGCGGTCGGTAATCGTCTCGCCGGTCCGTGCGTCGAGGCCGTGTTCGTCGAGGATGTCGTCGACGCGTTCGCGGCCGAGCGACGCGAGCATGGCCTTGCCGGGGGCCGTGACGTGGAGCGGGATGCGGGTTCCACACGCGTACGCGGGCGCCCAGTCGTTTGGCCCGTGAGCCATGTACGCGCAGATGCCGACGCCGTCTTCCTCGACGAACAGCGTCGAGACCTCTCCGGTGACCCGCGCCAAGTTATCGAGGTGCTGTCTCGCGGCGGTGAATACGCCGAGGTGGGACCGAACCTCCTCGCCGAGGGCCAACAGCCCCATCGACGCGAGGTACTTCCGGTCTCGCTTCGTCACGTAGCCGAGTTCCGCGAGCGTGTTGAGGTGCGTGTGTACGACGCCCTTCGAGAGCCCGACGTCGGCCGCGAGTTCGGTGACCCCGAGCGCCTCGTCGGACGCGACCAGTCGCTCGAGGATGCGAAACGAGTTCATCGTCGCGTCGACCGTCGTTGTCCCCGTCATCTCTGTAGTGCCACGAGGTGACACGGCTATATAGAAATTGTTTTTCAGAGCAGAACGATGCCCCGCGCCGCACACGCCCCAGTACACGCCTGATTGTTAATTATTATAGCTTATACAACAAATGGGGCGGCAATAGCTACCTCGTTTTGCTCTGCAGAACAATCTGAATCGGCCGATATTCGGTGGTATAGATCTCTAAACGAGCGGTTTTGATTCTTGCCATGGGGTTTTATCAATCAGTTTTTGAACGGATTGTCACGGTCGAACCAATGAAATCTGCCCAACTGACGGACACCCACACCGTAGCGATAACCGACACGGCCCGACCGCGCCCCGACGCGGACGAGGTGCTGGTCGAGATACACGCCTGTGGCGTCTGCACCACCGACCTGCACATGTATCACGGCAACCTCGATGTCGACTTCCCGACGGTGCCCGGCCACGAGAGCGCGGGCGAAGTCGTCGATGTCGGGTCGGACGTCGACGGCTACGAAGTGGGCGACCGGGTCGCCATCAACCCGTCGGTGCCGTGCCACGAGTGTCGCGCCTGTAAGGCCGGCCGGGAGAACCTCTGTCACGACCTCACTTCGCTCGGCGGGGCCGCGAAACACGTCATCGACGGCGCGTTCGCGGAGTACGCGGCCGTTCCCGTGGGGAACGTCGAGGCGATTGGCGACCTCGACTACCGGACGGCCGCGTTCGCCGAGCCCCTCGGCTGCGTCATCAACGGCATCGACCAGACCGACCTGACGAGCGGCGAGACCGTCGTCGTAGTCGGTGCGGGGTTCATCGGCCTGCTTCTCGTCCAGGCGCTCCGAGCGAGCGGCGCGGGGACCATCGTCGTCTCCGAACCCGTCGACGAGCGTCGAGCGGTGGCGAAGTCGGTCGGTGCCGACCACACCATCGACCCGACCGTCACGGACCCGACGACGGTGATTCCGAATCTCGTCGGCGACGTGGACATCGCCGTCGAGGCCGTCGGCCTCCCACAGACCATCGCACAGGCGCACTCGCTCACGGGACCGGGAGGCCGGACGCTCATCTTCGGCGTCCCCCCGAAAGACGCCGAGATCGAACTCTCGCCGTACGACCTGTTCTTCGAGGAACGCGAGGTCGTCACGAGCTACTCGCTCACGCCGGACACGTTCGCACGGGCAGTGCGACTGCTCCAGAACGGCCGTATCGACGTGGACACCCTCGTCACCGACGAGTTCGGTCTCGCCGGTCTCGAAACCGCGTTCGACCAGATGGAGGACAACCGCGGGCTGAAGAAGATCATCTACCCGGCCCGGTAACGCGGCACAGCGCGACTGACCACACAGACACAGCACACACCACACTACTCCCAATGACGAACGACCACAACCGACGAAGCTTCATCAAGACGGCAGCGACTGCGGGTCTCCTCGGCGGCCTCGCGGGCTGTACCCGCGGCGGCGACCAGGCACAGAACAGCGGCGGCTCGACTGACGGCGACGGCGATGGCACCGACGGCGACACCTCGACTGCGTCGTCGTCCGAACCCGCCATCCCGCTCAGCGAGTACGACGCCGACATCGACTGGGCGCAGTTCGAGGGCTCCCAGATCAACATCGGTGCCGTCCAGCACCCGTGGGTCTCGGCCATCAAGCCGGCGATTCCGGTGTTCGAGGAACTCACCGGTATCGACGTCGTCTGGAACATCCTGCCCGAAAACCAGTTCCGGACGAAGCGCCAGACCGACGTGAGCACCGGGGCCGGCCAGTTCGACGTCTTCTTCATGGATCAGGTGGTCAACCAGTACCGAAACGAAGGCTGGCTTCAGCCGCTCGACCCCTACTTCGAAGACGAGAGCCTGTACGACGAAGACTGGTACCAGCCGAACGACCTCTTCGAGGCGTCGCGGTGGCAAGCCCACGGCGGCGGCTTCAGCGACGAGTGGACCGGCCTGCCCATCACCGTCGAAGTCCAAACCCAGTTCTACCGGACGGACCTCTACGAGAAACACGACCTCGAAGTCGCAGAGACGCTTGAGGAGTTCCGACAGAACGCCCAGACGATTCACGAAAACGAGTCGGAGGTCGTCGGCACCGTCGGCCGCGGGCAGAAGGGCTACGGGATGAACATCTTCATCCTGAACATGCTCCTCCGCGAGATGGGGTCGTCGCTCTGGACGGAGTTCCCGACCGACTCCGGACTCGACTCGTCGGGCGTCATCGACGCGGCGACGTGGTACACGAACCTCCTGCGTGAGTTCGGCCCCGAGGGCGCGTCCACCCAGTCGTGGTCCGACGTGCTCTCGACGATGCAGGAGGGCCGCGCAGGCCATATCGTCGCCGACGCGAACCTGTTTTGGCCCGGCCTGACCGGTTCGGAATCGTCGATTTCCGATACCGTCGGCATCGCGAAGGTTCCGAAGCCGGCCGACGGCGAGTTCGCCCCCAACGCGTACAACTGGCAGATTTCGACGTCGAAGAACGCGGCGAACTCGAAGGAGGCGTTCCTGTTCATGCTCTGGGCCACCTCGGAGCCGACGAACACGTGGATGCACCTCGAAAGCGACGCCGCCTTCTCCGTCCGCCAGTCGGTCTGGGAGAACGACGAGTTCCGCTCGCAGGTCGGCGAGGAGTTCGCGCAGGTGACCCTCGAATCGCTGCAGTCGGCGTCGCCCGACCCGTTCGACCGGAAGTATCCCGAGTGGGGACAGCGCTACTCCGAGGAACTCCAGCGCGCGCTCGCGGGCCAGAAGTCCCCCGAGGCCGCGATGACGACAGCCGCCGAGGTCGCAGAGGAGATCTACAGCGAGTGACGCCGTGACATCCTCACCCGCCCTAAATGGCGGGGCTTCCTACAAGGGAAGCCTCGTCGTCGGAGGTTTCAGAACTGAAGTCCTCGAGCGTCGTCTGTCGGGATTGCCGACTCTGCTCGCGGTGTCCTGTGGTGCTGTCACAAGCACTCCCGTCCTGTGGCGAGTCATCGGTGTGCAGTTTCAACGCGCACCTCTCTCCCCACGGGTTGACGCGACGTGCGATGTTCACACTCGCGTTAATGTCTGCTTGGTACTCCGTCACCCAACACTCGCCGTTCGTACAGCGGAACATGGCTTGGGTACCACGAGAGCCGATATGTCCACACTCATGGCACGTCTGACTGGTGTACGCGGGATTCACGAATCGGACACAGATACCCGCGTCGCGGGCTTTGTCCTCGATTCGGCCAGTAAGTCGTGCGAACGCCCAGTTGTGGAGGCGGCGATTCATCCACTTACCGTAGTCAAGATGTTCGCGGATGTACGACAGGTCTTCGAGAACGATAACGGGGCTCTCGAACTGTTGGGCGTACTCGATAGCCTGTCGAGACGCTTTCTCAACAATATCCGTGAGAGCGTTTTGATAATGGTCGAATCGCTCTTGAATACGCCACTCGGCGTCTCGCTCTTGGAGGCGACGGAGGGTCGTGAACATCTCTTTACGGAGGTGTCGGGCACGACCACCGTTGTAGATGTACGGTTGGGTTGGAGTACCGTCCCGAAGGGCACAGCCCGTCAGGAGTTTGGATTCCCCAATATCGAAGCCGATGTACGTCGGCTCGTCTGGTTCAGTTGGCTCCGCGACCTCGTACTCGACAGTGACGTGAAGCACCCAATTCGTTCGATGCTCTTGCAGTCGAAACTCTCCGACCGATACGTCGTCGTCGAGGAGGTCGTCCCACAACTCACTCTGTGCGGGATTGATACGGAGCGGAATCCAGAACGCATTGCCACGTCCTGCCTGTGGGACGCGCCAGCAGAACTCGTGTCGTCGCTCCGCAGAGTGGTCGAGACGCCACCCACGGTTCGTGAATCGAACAGGGTGGTCGTCCTTCAACTCCGAAGCGTTGTACGTGTCCCGCAGTTTCGGGACGTAGGACTTGAGCGCGTCTTTCGCGTAGGACGTGAGCGTGTACGGCGTCACAACGTCGTTAACCGCGGTCTGTGTTGTCGCGCCACTCTCGAACGATTCGGAGAGGGCGCGACGGTAGGTAGCCACAGTTCGTTGAAGCCGGCGCTCTTTGTGCGCCGTGGGGGGCGCGAGCGTGGCCTGCAACGTCTTGGTGGCAGTAGCGGTCACAGTAGAACACTCGAAACCATGAAAGTTAAAACTAATGAATTACTAAGCACAAGTAGAAATGCCGAACCTGAACATCGAAGTGAGCGACGAAGAATACGAGAAACTGAGCGAAGTAAAAGAGGCCCACGGGCTGACGTGGCGAGGACTCGTCATTCAGGGTGCGAAAGCACTAGACACCGAGGGGCCACTGTAAGTCAAGGGGTACTGTGTACGAACGCGATTTCTCCCCGTCCTAAAGGACAGGGTTTCCTCGCTATCCCAAGATGAGCACGCAAACACAGACCGAAACGACGACGACGAGCGAGACGGGGGTCGCCAGGCTCCGGGAGCTGTGGAACGACTACCTCCCGTACTGGTTCATCGCGCCGATGGTGCTGGTGATGCTGCTTATCACCTTCTTCCCCGGCGCGTACGACCTCTACCTCAGCGTCATCGAGGAACCCACGTTCGACGTCTTCGCAGCCGAGTTCGTCGGCCTGCAGAACTACGCGACTGCGTTCGGCCGCGGCGGCGCGCTGCACTCGTTTATCATCACGGTGACCGTCGTCGTCAGCGCGCTCGCGCTCGAAAGCGTCCTCGGGTTCGGCCTCGCCGCGCTCGTCGCCGGCGTGGAGTCCGAGCGACTGCAGTCGTTCTACCGGGTGCTGTTTATCATCCCGATGGCCGTCGCGCCCGTCTCGCTCGCGACTATCGGCCGCATCATGCTGAACAGCGAAATCGGTGTCATCCCGTATCTCATCGAGGCGACGACGCCCTTCGCGGCCCCGGCGTTCCTCTCTGAGATTCCGCTGTTGACGGTGGTGCTTCTCGACACGTGGAACTGGACGCCGTTCATGTTCATCATCTTCTACGCCGGCCTCTCGTCGGTGCCCGACACGCTCATTGAAGCGTCGCGCGTCGACGGCGCGCCGCTGTGGCGTCGGTACCTCCACGTCGTCATCCCGTACATGAAGCCCGTGGTGTTCGTCGCCACGCTCATCCGGCTCATCGACCTCTTCCGGACGTTCGGCGTCGTCTACGGCCTGACGCAGGGCGGCCCGGGGACGGCCACCCAACTCGTGAGCATCAACATCTACGAACAGATGTTCATCAACAACTCACCGGGCGTGGCGGCCGCGATTGCGGTCGTCTACCTCGTCTTCGTCGTCGCCATCGCGAACATCGTCATCGCCAAGGTCGGCTTCGAGGGGGTGTGGGACTGATGGCGTCCCAGAACCCGTCGCAGTCTCCGTCCCAGTCGCAGTCGCCCGTGGACACCGGGTCCCAGCGCCTCGACAAAGACACCCGAGAGACGCTCGTGAGCGTCGCCCGCCACGGCCTCCTGTTGGGGTGGTCGTTCGTCGTGTTGTTCCCGCTGTACTGGCTGGCGTCGATGTCGCTGAAGCCACCGGGGCAAGCCAACGCGCTGCCGCCGGACTGGCTTTTCCTGCCGACGGTGTACAACTACATCCGGCTCGCACAGGACGGCGCGTTCCTCGCGGCGTTCGCCAACAGCGTCGTCATGGTGTCGGCGTCGGTCGTCCTCGTGTTGCTCATCGGCGTGCCCGCGGCGTACGTGCTCTCACGGTACGACATCCCGATGGAGCGGGACGTGCTCGTGTGGATTCTCTCCTCGCGGATGCTCCCGCCCATCGCCGTCGTCATCCCGTTTTTCGTCATCTTCCGGGAGCTCAACCTCTTCGACAGCCGCATCGGGATGGTGTTCATGTACGTCAGCATCAACCTCTCGCTCGTCGTCTGGGTGATGAAGGCGTTCTTCGACGGCATCCCCGAGACGCTCGAAGAGGCCGCCCGCGTCGACGGCGCGACCCGGTTCCAGGGCTTCCGCAAGGTCGTCTTGCCGGCGGCGAAACCGGGCATCTTCTCGGTCGCGATTATCAGCTTCATCTTCGCGTGGATCGAGCTCCTGTTCGGCCTCGTCCTGACGAACTTCAAGGCGGTCCCGGTGACGCTGTTCGTCTACTCGTTTATCGGCTCGCGCTCCATCGAGTGGGGGATGCTCGCCGCGGCCTCGATGGCGATGATTCTCCCGGTCGTCATCTTCCTCATCGCGGTGAACAAGTACCTCGCCGCGGGGCTGAGCTTCGGCGTGGTGATCAAAGAATGACACTGACCGACCCAGCACACCGCCGACGACCGTCGGCACGACAGCACGCATCGCTCGCGAACCACACCCGTACCCACACCCACGCGGCGGGGACACACAGCCGCACCACGAACACGGAGACACACTCATGGCCAGTATCACACTCGACGACGTAACGAAGGAGTTCGGCGAGGGCGGCGACGCGGTCGTCGCCGTCGACGACGTGTCGCTCGACATCGAAGACGGCGAGTTCGTCGTCTTCGTCGGCCCGTCGGGCAGCGGCAAATCGACCCTGATGCGGATGGTCGCCGGCCTCGAAACGCAGACCGACGGTGACGTGTCCATCGGCGACACGGTCGTCAACCAACTCGGCCCGCGGGCGCGTGACATCGCGATGGTGTTCCAGAACTACGCGCTGTACCCCAACATGACCGTCGAGGAGAACATGTCGTTCGGGCTCAAGATGTCGACCGACCTCTCGGCCGACGAAATCGAACGGACGGTGACCGAGACGGCCGAGATGATGGGTATCGAGTCGCTCTTGGACAACACGCCCGGCGAACTTTCCGGTGGCCAACAGCAGCGCGTCGCGCTCGGCCGCGCCATCGTCCGCGACCCGAACGTGTTCTTGATGGACGAGCCGCTGTCGAACCTCGACGCGAAGCTCCGGACGACGATGCGCACCGAAATCAATCGCCTCCAGAGCGACCTCGGCGTGACGACGCTGTACGTCACCCACGACCAGACCGAGGCGATGACGATGGGCGACCGGCTGGTCGTCCTCAACTACGGCGAACTCCAGCAGGTCGGCACGCCCTTGGAGTGTTTCTACCGGCCCGCAAACCGGTTCGTCGCCGGCTTCATCGGGTCGCCGTCGATGAACTTCTTCGAGGGCGAGGTCACAGACGGCACGCTCGTCGCCGACGGCTTCGAGTACGATCTCTCCGAGCGCATGCAAGCGAACGTCGGCGACCGGACCGCGGTGACTCTCGGCGCACGTCCGGAGGATTACACCCTCTCCGACGAACCCACAGACAACGGCTTCGAGGTCGTCGTCGACGTCGTCGAACCGATGGGCAGCGTCTCGTACGTGTACGTCCGGTCGGTCGCGGCGTCTCACGACGAGACGTTCGTCGTCGAAGTCGACGGCCAACAGCCCATCAGCGAAGGTGAGCGACTGCACGCGCACGTCGCAGCGACGGATGTGCACCTGTTCGACACCCAGTCCGGCGAGACGATTCACCAGCGAGAACTCACCGACGACGCGGAGAACGCGCTCTCGAAGCCGCTCGAAAACGCGAGCGCTGGGGCTGACTGACCACGCTCGCTTGACCCCCCTCGCGCCGACAGCGCCAGTCTCATGCTCACGGCCCGGGCGCTGTCGTCAACACGCGGTAGTTCCCCCGCGCATTGAAGTATCCACTCCGGATTGTGCGACCATGCACATCACGGATTACGAGCTGTTCGCGGTGCCCC
Source organism: Haloferax sp. Q22 (assembly GCF_001482285.1). Classification (GTDB taxonomy): domain Archaea; phylum Halobacteriota; class Halobacteria; order Halobacteriales; family Haloferacaceae; genus Haloferax. Next base: position 9,407 of record NZ_LOEP01000011.1, read on the forward strand.
CGCGGTGGCTGCTGCTCAAACTGGAGACGAGCGACGGCCTCGTCGGCTGGGGCGAGCCCATCGTGCAGGGTCGTCTCCGGACGGTCCGGGCTGCGGTCGAAGAACTCGTGGAGGTGTACCTGCTGGGCGAAGACCCGCTTCGGACCGAGTACCACTGGCGGAAACTGTACCAAAGCGGGTACTATCGCGGTGGCCCGGTTCTGATGAGCGCGCTGTCCGGTATCGACCACGCGCTGTGGGACATCAAAGGCAAGCACTACGACACACCGGTGTACGACCTCCTCGGTGGCCACGTCCGCGACCGGATGCCCGTCCACCAGTGGGTCGGCGGCGAGACGCCGGAAGAAGTCGCCAAAGAGGCGATTCAGCGTCGCGACCAGGGCTACACGGCGCTCAAGATGAACGCCACCAACGAGTTCGGCCCGCTGGAACCGCCGGCCGCCGTCGAGACCGCCCGCAAGCGCGTCGCCGCCGTCCGCGAGGCGCTCGGCGACGACCTCAACCTCGGCGTCGACTTCCACGGACGCGTCTCCAAGTCGATGGCGTCGCAGTTGGTCGACGCGCTCGAACCCTACGGCCTGATGTTCATCGACCAGCCCGTCCGCCCCGAACACTCCGAGGCGCTCGCCGCGCTCGCCGAGGGGACGACCACCCCGCTCGCGACCGGCGAGCGGTTCTACTCCCGATACGACTTCAAGCCGCTGTTGACCGACGGGTCGGTGTCGGTGCTCCAGCCGGACGTCACTCACGTCGGCGGGATTACCGAACTCCGGAAGGTGATGACGATGGCCGAGGCGTTCGACGTGTCCGTCGTCCCGCATTGTCCGTTGAGCCCGGTCGCCTTCGCCGCGAACCTCCAGGCCGGCTTCGCCTCCCACAGCGCGGTCATGCAGGAACAGGACCTCGGCCTCCACGACCCGGACGAGAGCGTCGGCCTCGCGTATCTCGATGACCCCCACCAGTTCGACTTCGACGACGGCTTCGTCACGCGACCGACCGGCCCGGGGCTGGGTATCGACGTGGACGAAGCGTACGTCCGCGAGCGCTCCCAAGGCGAGGTCAACTGGTACAACCCCGTCTGGCACCACGACGACGGCCGGCTCGCCGAGTGGTGACCGGGGTGTCGACTGGCCATCCGTGGACCAGACTACCCACGTTCGAATCGAAACCCACTCTGAAACGGCTACAGGGCATGAGACTGTCTAGAAATACTTTTGCGGATAAGGTTAGCTAGGCAACATGATTGGCATGTTGCAACAACCCGAACCGCACGTGGACTGGACCGTACGTGGCCTCCGAACGACTCGTGGCGAGATACGCACCAGGGGCGATGAGTGAGCCGTTGTCGTTCGTCGAGCAGACGAAAGTCCATCTGCACAAAGCCCTCGAAACAGACGACCCTGACGAGAGAAACTTCCATATCCGGACTGCGCTGCAACTCTGCTCGTGTGACAGCGTGACCGAACAGTCGGACTAGCACCGCCGAGTGACGCCGTTCTCAGTTCTCGAGCACCACACCCTCCGAGCGATGGGCCACCCTGACAGCGACGCCCAGTTCGTGTTCGTGGTCGATCAGTATGCAGACGATAATATTATCGTCTGCATAGAACCTCCGAGGGAGCGTCATCCAGACGCACTCGCCTGGGGAAGCAGTTCGCAGTAGACTATGTATGGTCTGTTCAATGACTCGAATATAATACGTTGCTCGATATATTTTTGATCGAGGGTTGCCGATGTCTTTCCTCTGTATACTGTGACAAATTTCCACTAAGTGTGGTTTAAATTGTCTTACTACCGAATTTGTTGAGGTATTTTATTGTGCTACTGTGGTTATCCAAGTCGGGCTCGTCACCGCCGATTCAATTTACTCAGTTGTCGAGAATATATTTTGATCTGATGAGTCGACACCATAATCCGGGTTCGATCTGGGGACTCACCGCACGCCGAGTCGGCGCGCGGCGGTCGCCGACAGATACACGCCGTTCGCGCCGACCGAGACGGGTTCGTCCGTCACTCGCGAGACGAGCGCCGCGAGGTCGCGCCGGAACGCTTCGTTGTTTGAGTAATGGTGTGGTCCGCCCTCCCGTTGGGTTCCGTCTGTTGTGTATGTCTTTCTCGACGACATCGTCTTGCACTAGGAGTGAGAGGCGTCGTCGAGAGATCTGACTAACTGCAAACCAGAGTAAGTGTATTATCGAATTTGTGGGGAAGGCTGGAATATCGGGCCATCGCCGTATTCTGATTGAGTACCCTTGTCGACCGTCTCGTGGACAGGTCCCGATTCAAGCTTCGTTTGGACCTGTTTGCCCTCGGCGTTGGGTGCTGTATCCTGTGGTACGAACTACCGGTGGAAGTGGTACATCTTTATCGTGGAGTCTCAATGAGCGAGTGTTTGCTGGGTCGGCAGGCGAACTTACGTGGTATGGTTGTAACTCAACGAGGAGTCAGTATTCAAAAAACGTTCAAAGGTCGGTCTCTCGAATCGCGTTACTTGACCGTGTACTTCGCGATCGTTGCGGTACTGCCACCACCAGGGGACTCCCAGATCACACGGATGACGTCACCCTCTGCGAGAGCGTGTGCACCGGCAGCGGTTGCGTCACCATTAGTTGTACGAGGTGCTTGGATCTTGTCTTCTTGAGCAGTTCCTGCTGCGTCCTCATAGTTGAGTTTGGTGATAGAACCGGCGGTAGTGACTACCTCGTCTCCATCGTCATCGTAGAGCCCCACAGTAACTGAAGAGCCGGCAGAGATCGTGTCAGAGCCAGACCAAAGTGCTGTCGGGTCATCTGCACTTGCACCGTTGTCTGCAATACCGTATGCAGGGTGTCCGTTAACCGTGACGCTCACTGTCCCTTCCTCAATGGACGCTCCATTTGAATGAGTGATTTCAACCATTATGAGTTCTACAGAGTCAGGGGTCGTGTCTGCATCAGTATACGCCGAATTTGACTGCGAGAATTCGAAACTCGCTTGCGGTGCACTATTTCCAACCTGGTCGCCAAGCCCGAGGACGAACGTCCCAATCACGGCCGCTAGAATCACCGTTATTGCGACCATAAGGATGACACCGATCACGGGTGAGACTGCATCTTCTTCGCGTATGAATTTCTTTATCATCTCTATTGTTCTTTGAAAGAATTTATTCGGAGTTAGTTCGGCACGGTTGCCTTTGCGATCGTTGCAGTGCTACCGCCACTAGGCGAGCTCCACGTGAGACGAATTTCGGAGCCCTCGTCGATCTCAAGTGAACCGTCACCACTGGTAACAATGGTGTCGCCAGCAGAGTAGGTCGTTCCTGTGGTGAGACTGAATGGTGCGTCGGTTAGGTCACCCGAGGCAGTTGTCCCATCCTGCAGAGTGTACGCGAGGCCAAGTTCGTCAACGGAAAGCTGAGCCCCTCCCTCATGGATGATCTGGAAATCATAGCCACCTGCAGTGGCGTCATCACCAGGGGTAAACTCGAAACTAACCGATGCTTGCGGCGCACTGTTACCCACCTAATCGCCAAGCCCGAGGACGAATGTCCCGATGACGGCCGCGAGGATGACCGTGATTGCGACCATCAGAATGACGCCGATGACCGGGCTCACCGCGGTGTCGTCTTTGAATAGATTTTGAATGTTCATGGTGTTTCACCCGACACGCATCTCTCAGGGATCACATAGCGAGCCACAGCGAGTAGCCACCCTCTGTTTCCCTCGTATTGCGCGACGTGTCTATTACACTAACCGTCGCGAGAGGATAAATAAGTTTAGCTGAATTCTACGGTTCAGAGAATTACTGCTTCTTTGGATTAAACAACTGATTAACATGAGTTGATCGACGTGACGACGAGATTCTCTGGACCGAGAGCCAGCTGCTGAACATCAGTTTATTCAGCAATCTTATCATGGTTATTCGTATACGGTGAGTCAATGAATCATCCTCGAGACGAGATTTTTGCTCACGGTGCTGTGCATCGCTGTTGTGACAGGAGTGAGTGGACCACTCGTTCCGGGGATTGACCTGACACCAGTACAGGGCTCACAGGCGGGTAACTTCGAGTCGTTCAATAACCACACAGGTGACCTGGAAGCAACTAGCATCCAGATTCCGGAACGGGCTATCGCTTAGAACATGGGGTTCGTGGGTCAGGCATCTACACGACGCGGTTCCCCGCCACGACCGTCGAAATTGAGACCGTCTCTGGTTCGGCGCTACTAATCTACGGGGTGGATATTCCGTCTCTGGGCTACGGGATACAGTCGACCTACGTCGTGAACCAGACTTCTCCACGAACGCTGAAAATGACGCTGCCACAGAGTCAGCTCAAGGCAACAGAGATCTCCCAAGATTCCTACCCGGCAGTTGCAACGGTCTACGTTCGGACAAATGGAACGAAACGGGCACTCACCAACAAAACCGTCACCGTCACCGTGAGTGGAGGTGGCCAGTAGATGTCGTCGTTGACAGACTCAAAGGTGGGGCAAGCGACACCGGCCCGCGACGCCTCGATTCTCTCAACTGGCTCTAATCGACAGGAGAACATTCTTCGGGCGTGTTCCGATGGCGTTACCGAACGCCAAGTCGTCGCGCGGCAGCGGCCGACAGAAAGACACCGGTCGTCCCGACCGAGACCGCTTCATCAGTAAGCGACGAAAGAAACGCCGCAAGCTCCCGACGAAACGTAGTGCTTCGTTGTTCGATAAGTGGGGTCGTATCCTTTGACTCGAATTTCGTCCCACGACTCCGTACGTACACCTCTGCGAACTCACGTTTGACCGGCATCGGTGCGTCAGACAGGTAGGAGGGCAACGAGAGGTCCTTGACACGCACTTTCGCCCCGGTCGGCGCACCGGCCGCAGCGAGGACGCGTCCAAGAACAACGGCATCACGTCGAGGGCGAAGTTCGGTCGTTCGTTTGGTATCCGTTTCGTGAGACATCCGAACCCCCGTTCCAAGCACGGTGAGTGCCTGTTCGAGTTGGTCTGCTGTCTCATCGTCCACAACGAACGACGGTGAGTAGCTTTCCGTGCTAATACTCCCCGTTGCAAAGACCGCTGCGACCAGTATGTTCAGCGCCCGCGCGTGTTCTGATTGAAACGTCTCTGGAAACCATCCGTTCTCCACAGCAGTCGTCAGCCCACGAACAACATCCGGGATTCTGCCGTTCATCCACTCGCGGACGCGACTCCGTGGGAGGCCGACTGCCGTTCCGACTGCGGTTGACCCCTTATCGGGGTTCGCTGCGACGTAGTCCATCGTCTCGCGGTACTGCAGGACGTACTCCCACGGGTCATCAACCGGCGTCGCGTACGTCCGCGCGACTGCTGGCTGCGTCGCAAGCGGCATAGACGTGAGAACGTGTTTCTCCGATATAACTATCTCGATTCAAGACATTCTATTTACCAACTATATCGGTACGTGGTCTGCGATGTGCTCGCAACGGACTAGCTGTGCAGTCAGACATTCGTGCTATGCGACGACCTAATTCGAGCTATTTTTGAAAACTACGTATGCTGTTCGAGTCTGACTACAGTACGTTCGAGCAATTACCGATTCAGGCGAACGACATCATCACACTCGGGACAGTCCGCGAACACGCCGGTCCCGCCGTCTTCCGTCTCGAACTCGATTAGCACGTGATACTCGTGAAGCTCCGTCTCGCAGTCCGGACAACGGCCAATCGTCGTCGACTCGTTGGTCATAGCGGGAAGTGGGAGTGTACGTGTGCTCGCAACTGTGCTTCTAGTCGCACTTACGATAAGCACGAAAATAATGATTGGTATTGCTTCAATGCGCGGCTGGGTCAATGAGCGCCACGAGCTAACCAGAATACTCACGGTGGCAGCAGGAACGTCACAACAACCGACGAGTGTTGAAGAGGTGATCGAGCCACCAAACCTCTCAAGCCGTACCCGGCTCGTTCCCCTGGTGACTCAATCGAGTGGTGGGGTATCTATGGTTCTCGGGTGCCGATCTGACATCGTCGACCCCAATCATGACACATGTGGGCATTATCCATAGTAGTTGGGATTCCAACCATTCTCTCCTCTCGGATTGTAGAACATACATATGTTCGTTATACTATGCGGGCGATAGGTCAGGTTACTGGCCGCCGGCGTCGTCGATAGACGCTCACGAGCCAGATTGCTGCGGCACCGACGAACAGCAGATACTGGAACTGCAGGTGCGGGCTGTCGAAGCCGGCGTTGAGAATCCGAATCCACGGGGCGATGTCGTCGCCTGGGTACTGGAGGCCGGGGACGACGGGCCACAACAGAAAGCCGAGTTCGCGCCACTCTTGGCGCAAGACGAGGAGATACGAGTCACCGACAATATGTGACCCGATTGCGACCGCGAGGGCGCGCGCCTCGTACTGGTAGCCACGACGGGTGAGATACCGGACGCCCAGGAACACGACGGGGACGACGATGAGGAGTGAATGCGCGAGCGACCGCCCGTTCGGAAGCACGCCCGCGTAGGCCAGCGGCTTGTCGATCAGATCGGGGAGTTGCGTCCCGACCGCGAGGATGAGGAGCGTCAGGCCGTGGGGGAACCGTGGTTTCCAGTCACGCACACGCGCGAGGGCCACGACGAGCAGATAGCCGAGTGCGAGGTGGCCAAGGGGATACACACGCCGATGGAGGCGCGTCCCACGCATAAACTCACTCATCGAAATTGTTTTCGCATATATATTATCAATATTATATTCTGTCTACCCAGACTGCTCAGACGATAAACTCTTTACCCGCCTGTCCGACTCTCTCAGATAGAAACCGTTCGTGGGGTCCACCGAACTACTGCAATCCAGTCTCAACGGTGCTCACAAACAGGTGGTCAATCTCTATGGGAACGTCAAGCGCACACAACGACACTCAGCATGCAAAACAGCTGGGTAACGGCAAAGACGGTACGTCGGAATCGGACATCAGACTAAGCGGCGAGGAGCTACTCCTCCCCGCAGACAGTGAGGTCACGCCGACGCTCTCGGTCGTGATGCCCACGCTCAACGAAGAAGGCGGCATCGCCCAGTGTATCGAGTGGGTCAAAGCCGCGCTCGAGGACATGCAGATCTACGGCGAGGTCGTCGTCGCCGACAGTTCGACCGACCGCACGCCCGAGATCGCAGCAGAACACGGTGCCGTCGTCATCGAACCCGACGGCAAGGGCTACGGATACGCCTACCTCTACGCCTTCGATCAGGTCCGCGGTGACTACATCGCCATGGGCGACGCCGACTGCACCTACGACTTCAAGGAACTCCCGAAACTCCTGAACCTCGTTCGGTCGGGTGAGGCCGACATGGCCATGGGCTCGCGGCTTGAAGGTGAGATCTTGCCCGGCTCGATGCCGCCCCTGCACGAACACGTCGGGAATCCCTTGTTGACGAAGTTCCTCAACGTGTTCTACGGCGCTGGCGTGAGTGACGCGCATAGTGGTATGCGTGTCTTTACTCGGGACGCCTGGGAGACCATGGACTGCTCGTCGACGGGCATGGAGTTCGCCAGCGAGATGATCATGGAAGCAGGTGCGAAGGACCTCGAGATCGAGGAAAAGCCGATTACCTACCACCCGCGCGAGGGTGAGGCCAACCTCGAGAGCTTCCCCGATGGCTGGCGACACGTTCGGTTTATGCTGGTCAACGCGCCGGGGTACCTGTTCTCTGCGCCTGGCTTCGGGCTGTCTGTGATTGGTGTGTTGGCGCTGTTGTTAGCGTGGACTGGGACCGAGATCGGTGGGGCGACGTTCGGCATCCACACCGGCATCGGTGGCGGTCTGCTGACGCTCGCTGGCTTCCAGTTGATGCTGTTCGGGGCGTTCTCGACGGTGTCGTCTGATCCGGTTCGTGGCGCGTCGGATCCGTTTACCACCTGGTTCACGAAGCGGATCTCGCTTGAACGCGGTGCGACGATTGGCTCGCTCGTGTTCCTCGGTGGGCTTGCCTACGGTGGCTTCCTGGCCGTCACGTGGGTGACGAGCGGGTTCAGTGCGCTGCCGATCGCGGTTGCAGACATCGTGGCGACCGTGGCCGTGGTGATTGGCCTGCAGATGGTGTTCGGGTCGTTCCTGTTGGGTTCGCTCAGCGAGTAATCCGACACAGTTTCTCTCGCTTCTCTCTCGACCTTCCCATCGAAAACTGAAGACGCGTTATCGCTGCTGTTCTTAATCGAGCGCGTTGAGATATCGCTCGACGTACGGATGGAGGTCTTCGTACGGTGGTTCAAAAACCGCCAGTTTGCTGTGTTGGGCGTCCTTCTGGAGCGTATCGTCGTTGAGCGTCACTTCGAACGCAGTCGCAAGATAGTGCTTCGAGTCGACGCCCTCGACCTCCGAGGTGTCGTAGAAGTGTTCGAACGTCCCCAGTCGCGACTCGATGGTCACGTCGACGCCTAACTCCTCTTCGGCGACACGGTGGACCGCATCCGTCAGCGTCTCGTTTTTGAACACGGTCCCACCGGGAACGAACCACTCGCCACGCGCGGGCTCGTTCTCACGGAGACCGAGGACGACGCCACCCTCGTGACGAATCACGAGGTCGACGGAGACCAGCGGGACGTTCGCGACGATTGCCTCCCACTCGTCGTCGGGGATCCACGTGTCCTGTTCGTCCGGCTGGTTGCGCTGGTCGGCCATCTATTCGTCGTCGCCGAGGTAGTAGTCGACGCAGGCTTCGAGGCCGTCTTCGAAGCTCCACGTGGGTTCCCACCCGAGCGCCTTCGTCTTCGTCGCATCGATGGCGTAGCGCTGGTCGTGCCCCGCGCGGTCTTCGACGAACTCGATTTGGTCTTCCGACCCACCCACGGCTTCGAGAATCTTCTCCGTCGTTTCGAGGTTCGACAGTTCGACGCCGCTGCCGATGTTGTACACCTCACCGATATCGCCCTCACGGAGGACGACATCGAGGGCCGCACAGTTGTCTTCGACGAAAATCCATTCGCGGACGTTCGAGCCGTCACCGTAGACCGGGAGCGTCTCGCCGTTCGCAGCGCGCTGAATGAACTTCGGAATGAGTTTCTCCGGGTGCTGCCGCGGACCGAAGTTGTTGCACGTCCGCGTGATGAGCGTGGGCAGGTCGTGGGTCTCCCGATAGCTCTGGACGAGCAGGTCTGCACCGGCTTTCGTCGCCGAGTAGGGATTCCGCGGCGCGAGTGGGTCGTCTTCCGTGAACTTCCCTTCGTGAATCTCGCCGTACACCTCGTCAGTCGAAATCTGGAGGAACCGGTCGATACCCGCGTCGAGAGCGGCGTCGAGGAGCGTCTGCGTCCCCTGGACGTTCGTCGAGACGAACGGTTCTGCCCCGCCGATGGAGCGGTCGACGTGCGACTCCGCGGCGAAGTTCACGATGACGTCGGCATCAGCCACGAGGTCGTCAACGAGGTCGCGGTCGCGGATGTCGCCCTCGACGAACCGATGGTTCGGGTGGTCGAGGTACCCGGTGAGGTTGTCACGCGACCCGGCGTACGTGAGCGCGTCGAGCGTGACGACGGAATCGTCGCTATTGTCGAGTAGATACCGAACATAATTCGAACCGATGAATCCGGCACCGCCTGTAACGAGTACGTCCATATGCCACCAACAGAGGCAGCATATATTTACATTTTCATCAACACAACGAGTACATGTACGCACTCGTCACCGGTGCTAACGGCTTGCTCGGGAGTGTCGTCGTCCGGACGCTCCGCGAGCAGGGCCACGAGGTCGTCGGCGGCTATCACTCCGAGGAACCTGCCTTCGACTGCCCACTCCACCAAGTCGATATCACAGATACTGAGCGAGTCGTGGAGTTACTCGACGAGTACGACGTTGATGTCGTTATCAACTGCGCCGCCTATACTGACGTGGATGGCTGTGAATCAGATTCCGAATTGGCGAACGCCGTGAATGCCGTCGCTCCCAGTACGATTGCGGGAATCTGTGGCGACCGTGAGATTCCGTTCGTTCATTACTCCACAGATTACGTCTTCGACGGCGAAACAGACTCTTTCTACGAAGAAGCTGACGACACTGCACCGATTCAGGAGTACGGCCGCTCGAAGCTTGCGGGTGAACACGCTGTCCGTGAGGTGAATGCTGACGCCCTCATTCTTCGTCTGTCGTTCGTCTACGGCGCACGTGGCGATACGGGCGACCTCGTCGGCTTCCCCCAGTGGGTCGCCTCGACGCTCGCCGCGGGCGACACCGTCCCGCTGTTCACCGACCAGACGATGACGCCCAGTCGGGCCGGCAACGTCGCCACGACGACGCTGGAACTCCTCGATGCCGGTGTGTCGGGGACGTACCACGTGGCTAGTCAGTCGGCCGTCACGCCTTCCGACTTCGGTGCGGAAATCTGTGAGGTAATTGGTGGCGATCCGTCGCTCATCGAGTCGTCGGTCATGGCCGACCTCGACCGCCCGGCGGCGAGGCCGCAACGCTCGTGTCTCGATGTGTCGAAGGTAGAAGGCGAACTCGGTCGACCCCAACCGACGTTAGAAGCCGACCTTGAAGCGCTTGAAGCTGCGTTCAGCGACTACAGTTCGTAGCTGGCTTTGTTGTCGAGGAAGTGCTCCTGGTCGGACTCGTCGAGGTCCGTAAAGCGGAGGACGTTCTCACAGTCCAGACCGGGACACTTCATCACGCGGTTCGATTCGAGTTCGTTCGCGGAGACGACGGTCCCGCATTGCGTGCAGGCGTGGGTGATGATGTGCATGATTAGAGTTTCAGTTGGGAGTTCTCGCCGACGACGAGGCGACGACCCTCCGGGAGGAAGTCGTCCGCGCTGCCGATGTTCGCGCCCTTGCCGAGGAGGCTGTCGACGATGCGCCCGGACGTGTTGATGTTCGACTCACCGATGACGACCGAGTTCTCGATGTGAACGCCTTCGAGCGTCGAGTCCGGGCCGACAGCGGTGTACGGGCCGACATAGGTGCCAGACTTGATGACCGCCCCGTCCGCGATTGAAACCGGTCCACGGACGACTGCGCCGTCTTCGATGGTCGCCGACTCAGCGAGTTCGACGCGGCCATCGACGGTTGCATCGTCACCGATGGTCCCCCGCTTTTTGAGCGACTTGTCTTCGAGGACGAGTTGGTTCGCCTCGAGGATGTCTTCGGGCTTGCCCGTGTCTTTCCACCAGCCTTCGACGACGTGCGAGTCGATTGCGTAGCCGTCTTCGAGGAGTAACTGAATCGCGTCCGTGATTTCGAGTTCGCCACGCCACGAGGGTTCGAGTTTCTCGATGGCGTCGAAGACCGCGGGCGAGAAGACGTACATTCCGATGAGTGCGAGGTTCGTCGGTGGCTCGTCGGGCTTCTCGATGAGCTGGGTGACGTTGCCCTGGTCGTCGACGTCCGCAATCCCGAACTGCTGTGGGTTGTCGACTTCCTGAAGGGCGATGCCTGCACCGAAGTCGCCCGATTCGAAGCTCTCGACGAGGTCGACGACGCCCTCTTTGAGGATGTTGTCGCCAAGGTACATCACGAAGTCATCGTCGCCGACGAAGTCCTTCGCACAGCCTGCTGCGTGGGCGAGGCCGAGCGGGTTACCCTGGACGATGTAGGTAATTTCGACGCCGTAGTCGGAGCCGTTGCCGAGGAGGTCCTGGATTTCCTCGCGGCCCTTGTGACCGAGAATGACGCCGATTTCGGTGATCCCCGCTTCTTTGAGATCCTCGACCGCATATTCGAGGACGGGTTTATTCGCGACCGGAACGAGTTGCTTCGGCCCGGTGTGAGTAATGGGTCGGAGACGGGAGCCCGTGCCTCCTGAGAGAAGTACGCCTTTCATCGATATGAGACGATACCTTACACGGTACTAAATAAGTTTGTGCTCTGCTGACAGACCGACTCGTTAGCCGTGAATCTCCGCGTTCCAGTCGTACGGAATCCGCTCGTCGTCGTACGGAATCCGCTCTTCGTCGGGGTCTTCGTAGTCGTAGAGGTTCGTCGGATAGTTGATGAGGAGTGATGGCTCGTCGCCGATGGCTTTGAATCCGTGCCAGCAGTCACCCGGGATGCGGATGACCTGCTGGTTGTGCTCGCCGATGACGAACGTGTCGAGTTCTCCCTGAGTGGGTGAGTCTTCTCGGTCGTCGTAGATGCCCACCGTAATGCGGCCCTTCGGACAGACGAAGTGGTCGATCTGGCCTTCGAGATGGCGATGCCAAGCCCTGACGACGCCGGGGTACGTCATTGAGTAGTAGGACATCTCCGGGTTGATTTCGTATTCGTCCCAGTCGCTTCGGAACACTTCGACCAAGTGGCCGCGCTGGTCGGCATTGACTTGGAGGTCGTGGACTTCGACGTCGTGGATGTTTGGCATGTCTATCTATTGGTTTGCCCAATCACTATATCTGTAATGGTACACTTCTATCCAATCACCTTGTCTGGGAACTTAACCAGATATGCCGATTTTTCTGTTCATAATGAGTTCACGTAACCGATAACATTGTTACTTCATCGATATTCTGATTAATTTTGGTTGACCAATTTTGCCGCACTTTGAGCAGCCAGTATTAACGAGATCTGTTTATTTTATACAATTATTATATTGTGTGATTCTTCTCAATAGGTACCTGTAGAAAGATTCATACATCACCGATAGAAATTCTGCAGAGGTGAATTAGCTCATAACTATGACTGAAAATATAAGCTCTGCACGGGCTGATAATCTTACTGCAATAGTAACTGGCTCAGCTCGCGGAATCGGTGAAGCGATCGCTCGACGACTGGCTTCAGAAGGTGTGTCTGTTGTTGTAACTGATAAGAACGAATCAGACGGCAAGGCAGTAGCTCAATCAATTAGAGATGCTGGCCGATCTGCAGTTTTTATCAAAACCGATTTGCGCTCGCCAGATGAGGTCTCAGCCCTATTCGAGGCAACATTTGAAAGATTTGAATCCATAGACATCCTCGTCAACAACGCTGCTGTCCATACTTCTGATAGTGTTGGCGATGTGTCCATTGATGAGTGGGATTCTGTTCTCGAAACAGACTTTCGCTCTTACTGGCTTTGTGCGAAGTATGCACAAGAATATATGGATGAGGGAAGTATAATCAATATCTCCTCAAACCATGCGTTTAGCACGATGCCAGCACATTTTCCGTACAATGCTGTCAAAGCTGGTATCAATGGTATGACTCGTTCAATGGCCCTTGATTTCGGTCCTGAGATCCGTGTCAATACCATCAATCCGGGGTGGGTCGCCGTTGAGCGAACGACAGACGAAATGGATAATGAAGAGCGCCAACATCTTGAGTCAATTCATCCAATTGGTCGAATTGGTACACCAGAAGACATCGCTGGTACTGTCGCGTTTCTTGCTAGTGAGGACGCAGCTTTCATCACAGGTGCTAGTCTTCTTGTTGACGGTGGCCGCTCCGCGGTAATGCAAGACGATGTGCTTCCCGATTACCGGGAGTCCCGTGAGCGTTGATTACTCTTGTTTTAGACCTGTGATGAGGTTTTCCACAGCCCGATCGTGAACCCGGTTTACTGCCTCGGTTGTATTCTGTGCATTATGTGAGCCCAGGACTACCGAGTCAAAAGTTGTAAGCGGGTCGCTATCTGATAGTGGTTCTTCTTCGAATACATCGAGTGCAGCACCCGCTATCGTGTCTTCGCGTAGTGCCTTAACTAGTGCATCTTGATCAATGAGTTGCCCTCGTGCTGTATTAATAATGTAGCCGTTCCCGCCAAGTTGTTCTAACTCATCAGCGCCGATCATGTTCCGCGTCGCCTCGGTAAGCGCACAATTAAGACTGACAACGTCCGAACGGGTGAGAAGTTCTTCCTTACTGACTCGCTTGATCCCTGTCTCCTTTACCAACTCCTCAGGGAACGGCTCAATATCCGAGCCAAGAACTTCCATTCCGAGAGCATGGGCACGCTGGGCTACTGTTGAGCCGATGTCACCTACGCCAATGACGCCAAAGGTTTTTCCTGCGAGCGAGGTTCCACGAGGACAGTACCAATCACCGTTCTGGACGGCACTGTCGATCTGGTGAAGTTGCCGAGTAAGCATAATCGTGTAGCCTACAACTACATCCGCAACCTCGTCGTTGAATGCTCCAGGGGTATTATAAACTTCAACACCGTGCTCCTCTGCGGCCTCGGTGTCGATCCCATCGATACCAATTCCCCATTTCGAGATGACTTTCAGCTTTTCTGCCCTTGAAATAACCTGCTCAGTAAATTCATCATCTCCTGCGAGTACACCATCGTACTTATCAATAATTTCGAGAAGTTCACTCTCTGTGAGCTGCTGGTCAACGTCAGCAATATCGTATACAATATCGCGTGATTGAAACTGATCAGCGTAATCGTTGATCGAGTCCAGGATAAGTGGACATGATATCAGAACACGTTGGGACATTTCACTCGTGATATATAGTTAGTCTATAGAAAGGTTTGTGATTGCCGAACCGTTCTACGAGGTTGCGTCCGAGCCCTTCCCTTCGCCAGCAGCACTAATGTTCCCATCTCGTTCTGTGTAGTTGATCTTCTGCGATTCCCCGCGTCTATTTGTTGTCGTGTCGTTTGATGATTGAGACTCATCCTGGTTGGACGCATTTGACTCGGGGAACGTGTCTCGGTCCGGGTAATAGAACCGTTGCCAGAGTTGTTCTGGAATTGGTCCTTCTTTTGAGAACCCACGATATGTACCCCAAAACTGGAGTAAACGAAACTCCGGTATCTCTCGTAGATTTCCTCTTAATTCACCCTTCTGTAAAGCTGTTTTGTAGTCAGAGAGGATGTTTTTCACAGAGAGGGTTATAAAATCAGATAGAGAGAATGATTGATTTGGCATGATTTGTTTATGAGCGTATGCTTCCCTACGGTACCGGTTGAATATCTCTTTTGCTGTCTCATCATGGACATGAATTATCTCCGCCTCCGATGCATAGGAAATATCGTATCCATCTTTTTGTACCCGCTTGGCCCAGTCAACGTCTTCAAGCCCGGTTAACTGCTCATCGTAAGGATAGTCTTCCCAGATCTCACGGCGAATCGCAGCGTTCGCGTTGTTACAGAAAGGATAGTCCTGTCGCTCAATATCTTCATTGGGGAACCACTGCTTGAATATCTGGTTCTCAGCAAAGGTTGTCACTTCGTTTCCCCTCTGTTTCCCGTAGACTAAGGCAACTTCCTCGTCAAACTTGGCTAGTATTTGTTCCAGCCAATCGCTCCGTGTTGGATAGACATGAGCGCTCGCAATTACGCAGAATTCGCCCTTAGCCGCCTCACAACCGTAATTAAGGGCACGGCCGAAGGAAAATTCTTCAGGATCAATATATACAATTTCTTCTACGTCGAACTGTTTCGCAATTTCTATCGTACCGTCAGTAGACCCCGAATCCACAAGGATAACCTCAAAATCCTGCATTGACTGTTTTGATAAACCGTGGAGTAACTTCCCGAGATGGTCGGCCTCGTTATAACAGCGGATAACGAGCGATGCGCGTGGTGAATCCATGGCTAATCAGGTAGATGTTACCTGACTAAATTTATCTTCGGGTTTTGTTTATTCGGTTATTTCAACGGGATACACAAGTATTATGAAATCAGAAACTGCGCCTACTTGTATGAAAGTCGCCGCAGTAATACCTGCACGGATGGGCTCGTCACGGTACCCCGGTAAGCCGCTCTGTGACATTCTGGGCATGAGCATGATTGAACACGTATATCGGCGAACCCGTATGAGTAAATCAGTAGACGAGACATACATTGCCACCCCAGACGAGGAGATTCGAAAAGAAGCTGAAAAGTTTGGAGGTGATGTGATTATGACAGGGTCGCACACGCGCGCAACCGATCGAGTTGCAGAAGCTGCCGAAGATCTGGATGCAGAAATAATCGTCGTCATGCAGGGTGATGAACCACTCGTGTACCCAGACATGCTCGACGATGCAATCGCACCAGTGCGTGATGAGGAGGAGATCAAAGTAACCAACCTTGCGAAACCTATCGCAGACGAAGACGAGTACCCTGATCCAAACAACGTAAAAGTCGTTGTTGATGAGGACTGGAACGCTCTGTATTTCTCACGGGCCCCAGTTCCGTATATTCATGAGGGAGAGTACGAGGAGGCACCCGTTTATCATCAGGTATGTGTAATTCCGTTTGAGCGGGAGTTCTTGTTCGAATTTACGTCAATGGATGAGACAAAATTAGAACAAGTTGAATCGGTCGACATGCTTCGTCTACTTGAGAATGGATATGATGTTCGATTAGTAGAAAATGACAGGGAAACATATCCAGTAGATACGCCAGAGGATCATGAGAAAGTAATCGAAATGATGTCTGAGGATGATCTATTTAATAAATATGGTGGCACCTAGTTTTCTGCGAGCAGATTCGTACAACGTACTTGTGTAGAACATTGTTGGTGTAGAGACATCTTGCGATCTTGTTCTCTGGACTTTCGACGGGTTTCGCCGTAGAACAGGAAGATGAGCGGCCAAGTGGAGTTGTCTGTTACTGGTCACCCTGTTTTGGATTGCTCACCATCGGCGGCCGACCGCCGTTTAAGTTCTAACTCAGTCTGTCGACACCGCTGTCATTCCACGCGCCGACCGATACATGCGTGTCGTAAGTCCTTGTGTTATTCCGCAACAAAGACGAATCAGGCATCAACCGGCAATACATTTCCGTAGTTCCTGAATCAAACCCTGGCAGATATATCCAGTATATTCCGATTAAATTGGTAATAAGATGTGTCACCGGTCCTCTAACTATCATGCACCAACAGATTGATTAGCATTTGAATGCTGCCGATAGCTATGGAAACTCTTGTAATTGGGCTCGATGGTGGTGAATGGGATGTTATCGAACCCATGATTGAAGAAGGACAGCTTCCCCATCTAGCTGATCTCAAAGAATCTGGTGTATCTGGACCACTTGAGTCCATCAGACCGCCCGTTTCCCCACCTGCATGGAACTCTATTCAGACAGGTATGAATCCTGGGAAACATGGTATTTTCGACTTTAGTGATTTTGATGAGAAGTACCGTCGAACTTCGACCAATGCATCTGATCGTTGTGCTGTCCCATTTTGGACAATTCTCAACGACTACGGAACGACAACAGGACTATTCAAAGTTCCATTCACATACCCTCCGGAAGAAGTGGATGGATATATTGTCAGCGGGTTTCCAACACCTAATGGTACAGACGATTTTGTCCGACCTATGTCACTCCAAGAAATGATTGGCCCGGCCAAAGATCTCTTTGAGGATAAATCTCTCTACACCGGCGGTGATCAGGAGAAATTTAAAGAAAACTTGATTAAGGTGGCGGAGTATCAAACCGAGTTGTTCATTGAATTAATTGAAAGCCACGAAACTGAGTTTGGGATGTCTGTATACGATGGTAGTGACCGTATCCAACATTACTTTTGGAAATATATGGACGAATCCCATCCACGGTACGAACCTGAGTCTCCACATACTGGTGCGATTGAACAATACTACAAAATTGTAGACGACGGTATCGGCAGAATTCTGGAACGAACAGGCGATGATTGTGATGTACTTGTTATTTCTGATCACGGTTTTGGTCCTCTATCGTATGACATTTACATTGACGAATGGTTGGCGCAGGAAGGCTTTCTAACCCGGAATAATCAGAATAAGGCCAGACAGACTAGTACTGATGTCGCACTCTTGGCACTAAAGTCTGGGTGGCAATTAGTGAAGCAAGCTGGACTACAAGATACGGTCAAGTCGATCGTCCCTGCTTCTTGGTTTAAGACCGGCAAATCGCTTGAACATGATTCGCACCGTGGTATTGCTTGGGATGAAACAGTAGCCTTTTTTTCAACCCTATCTGGACAAGGTATATTCATCAATCTTGAGGATAGATTCGCCAAAGGTAGAGTAACTGGCGAGGAATACGACAAAGTAATTGAACAGGTTCGTGAGTCGTTACTGTCGATTCGGCATCCGGAAACGAATGAACAACTTGTCGAAGAGGTCATTCGAAGTGATGAGGCCTACTCCGGTTGGGTTGTCGATAATGCCCCTGACCTAATTGTCCGGACGGATCCAGAGTATACTCTAAAAAATGGTTTATCCGATGAGTTGGTTCGTTCTTCAAAGCAGTTTGATCAGGATAGATCCGGTGACCACCGAAAGAAGGGCATATTCATTGCCTCAGGACCAAGTTTCGATTCAGGCACAATAGAGAATGCAGGAATATTGGATATTGCACCAACATTATTATATTTGCATGCATGTCCTATTCCGGAGTCTATTGATGGGGAGGTGTTACACGAAATAATCACAGATGATCTGAAAGAAAATAACCCGATTAACCATACGAGTAAATATGGTGAATTCAGCGGAGAACGACGAGAATGGAGTGAAAATGAGGAAGAGGCCTTAGAAGAGAGGCTAAGCAATATGGGTTACCTCAATTAAATATGGATAAACAGACCGAAGGTGGGGTCTCCGTCCTTGCCACACAAGGTAGCATCACGCTCTTTGGCAATATTTGCGGGAAAGTTTTAGGTTTCGTATTTGCTGCCATTGCTACCAGACTCGTTGATCCGACAGATTACGGAATCTATACATTAGGCTTGTCTATTGTGATTTTCATCCAAGGATTTGCCAGTCTGAATATTTATCGATCGGTTGATTATTTCATCCCACAGTTTATTAATGAAAATGAGTACGGGAAAGCCAAGATGGCGCTTCGCAATGTAATTATAATCGGTTTATTGTCATCAATGGTTGGTTTGGCTATTTTATTATTGAGTGCTTCAACTTTAGCGGATATATTTGATAAACCTCAATTGGCATTCGTGCTTTCAATATTTGCTTTGTTAATCCCAATTCAGACAATAAACAAAATTCTAATTGCATCATTCAATAGCATTAAAAATATGACTCATAGGGTAATAATGAAGGACATTCTGAATCCATTGAGTCGGATCATTGCGATAATAATTCTCATCTCCGCTGGATTTGGGATTGTCGGCTTAATTTCTGGATATCTACTCGGAGTGGTATTCTCCGTGTTTATCGGCTTAATATTGTTTGTTTATGAAGCAGACTGGTTCACGCATTCAGAGACAGATCAAATATCTAATCGTGATCTGTTGTCATACTCTCTGCCGTTGGTCCTTACAGGAGCAATATATGCTCTAGTCGGACAAATTGATTACTTTGTAATCGGTTACTACATAGGATCCACAGAGGTTGGTCAATACCAAATCGGATTTATTCTTGCTTCAAATATCCTTATTGGGCTCCAAGCAATCACACCAGTATTCAAACCAATTATTGCAGAAAACATCCATAATACAAAAATCATTGAGAGTCAGTTCAAATTATCAACTCGGTGGGTTACCATCCTCACAATCCCTCCCGCTCTTACACTTGCACTAGCTCCAGATCCCTATCTTTCGATTTTGTTCACAAATCAGTATACTGCAGCGAGCGTTGCTGTTGTCCCCCTTTCACTTGGATATCTTATTAACGCATCATTCGGACCAGAGGGGATGGTACTTGAAGGACTTGGACATACCCGTCTTACCTTATTAAACACATTCGTCCTCGTCAGTACGAACGGGGTTTTGGATCTACTTCTAGTTCCTGAGCTTGGGGTTTTGGGTGCAGGAATTGCAACCGGTACTGCACTTACAGTTGCTGGGTTGGTTGGGGTTATTGAAATATATTATATTCGGGGGGTCCATCCATACAGCGCTCAATTAATGAGAGTCTGGGTCGCGATAGCGTTCCCACTTGCTGTGGGTATAGTTATGACTTCCTTCCTCGAAGGACTGTTACTCATCATCACACTTCCGGTATTTACCTTGATCTCATTCATCTTAGGGCTACACATAGTTGGTGGGTTTACATCTGAAGATGCAAAAGTTGCTGATCAATTTGACCAGCGAATTGGGTATCCAGTTATCAAGACTCTACTTATGATAAGCATGAATAAGTAAGTCAAAACTATTGTATTTGAAAACCTGTTCGTAGATATGGCTCAAAAAGTGATAAGTGAAGTACAGCACTCAGATAATGTCACAGAAGACCTGCGAGATCCTAAGTCTACGCGCGGGTCGACGACCTTGATCTCGAAGCTCTGTGAGGAACAGTACTGATTTACTTCGTGCAAACGCTATTATCTATTATCTTCGGACGAGGTTCGATCTGGAACAGCTTGAACGGGTCGGACTAAGGACAAAGACGGCACAGAGGGGGCCTACCATTCGGAAGCAGTATGGGATAATCACGTTTCACGCGTACGCGAGAATTGAGGAACAAACGGTACAGGCTAGCGATTCGCCATTTGATTGTCGTTGATACCACCAACAGTATCCTTGCGGAGTTTCTTGGCGTCTTCGACATCAAGGCCCTCTATCTTGACTGCGAATTCTGCGAAAGTAGGTAGTCCTGCTACAGGCACACAACCACGTGTTCATCATCTCGATCACCCGACGGCCACCGAACGGCCAGGTCGTCCAGCAACGACCAAATAAATTTCTTTAGTAGATAACAAGGCTGTCGCGTCGGTGGGGGTCGCTGCCAACAACGATGGTTTTGACAACTTTTTGTGACTACTACATCAAGGGCAGAACGGTACCGATCCGAACCAGATCTCAGACATCAGAGAGGGTCAACAGAGGATACTTCGTGAAGTATTGATCTTAGGCTATGATTTCAATATGCTACTTACAGAACTCGGAATAGGTTCGAATGAAATGTTCGGAGAGTTATGACTCCGAATTGAGACGCCTACAATCGCTTCAATCACTCCAAAACCAGAATCGTAGAATCGCGGCTTCAAGCGTTTTCTGTCTGCTTGAATCAGCTAATCTTAACAATGAGTATATACATAAGGTCGAGTTTTGACACATACTGGCTATTTTGACTGATAAGTGTAGCTGCTGTGTAATACCCATCACTATAAATGTAATAAAAATCCGATAGTTAACATATTGTTCAATAGCTGAATAGTCTTAACTCACGATTAGCGTAGTTTGGCAACCGATTGGTAATACCGCAATTAGCCATAGTTTGAGCGATTTCATTGCGTCCACTTTTGAAGAGCGAGAGGGTGTTCTTCCACAACTATTTTATATATTCTGTCTCTTATATAGTGTATAGTTGTCAAATTCACGCTTGACCGAGTCTGGCTATTTTAAGCATTAAGTTATAACAACAGATCTGCTTTCTACCTCTATCACGTGACTACCAATAGTAAATTAATTCCCTACATCAAATGAAGTCAACTCAAAAATCAAAACTGGCTCTGTCTCTCTCGATATTACTCTTAGCTGCACTTTTTGTTAACTTTGTAGGGCCGCGCAAGTATTTCGGGCCGTGGGCTTTCGGTTTCATCATTGAGCCATTTACTACTAATATCAGTAGCATCACAGCAACAGAAAGTTTCGTCAAATCCACACATGCTCGAAGCCAATTCTACATAGCCTTTGTAGATATAATTCAATTATTCACAAACGATGATATGATGTTGTATCCGGGAATTATTATTATAGGCATATTCGTATACTCGTTCCTTCAGGGGTTACCGCGCTTCTCGAGAATCATCGCTACGACGGTCACGATCTCTGGACCAATCGCAATGATACTCTACGCGTATTCCCTGAGTCGGGGTGCAGTAGATATTATACTTTTACAGACAATCATTCTATTACTGATAGTATCTCTCCGAAACAAGAAGTATAACCTAATGGCGGTGACAGTTGGTAGCGGTGGAATTATTATTTGGACACTCCATCAATCAGTGTACCCTTTCCTCGTTATATTACTCTGCTCACTCACGATCTTTAACTGGACCGATAGTGGAAAAAGACAATTTCCAATAACGGTTGCTGCGCTAACTGTACCTATAACAATTTTTCCCGAACCATTCAGAGTATACGTAAGCTCTGCCATAGCTGTGTCCCGCGCATTGCTGGACCCGACTACTGGTATTTCTCTCTATGGGTCAAATCTTGATGCTGTTGAAATGGTGGTATCTAGTCCCCCATCACTTCCACCAGCCTGGTTAGGACCAATCATATATGTGAACTTATCCATTTGTACAGGTTTGTTAATTGTTACTTGGGCCATTATCCGACATTTCAAACCTGAATCAATCCTGACGCAGTTGAGTGAACACCGTACTCAAGTAACCATCGCTGTGGCAATAGCTACTGGTGGGACGGCTATATTGTACATTATCCGAGGTTTTACATTCCGAGCGTTCGTGTTCTGGCCAATTGTCTTCCCAGTCTTCCTTAATGACCTCTGGTATGTAAGTAAAAGGGTGGATGATATTGCATTTCCGATACCTAATGTCGATAGGCTGAGAACAATATTCATTGTACTATTGATCGCAGTTGCTGTTACAAATAGTATTCCTTTATTGTATCCAAATTATGTTGATAACCAACCTAATGTTGTCTCAAACCCCCAATATAGTAGTGCAGTATTCGCCGATAATATGAATGATGATATTCCAATATACACAGATCTACTCCACTCAAACGCTATTCTTATAGAGACCGATCACCGGAGTCTGCGGAATCCACGTATTGTCGCAAGTATCAACGGAGAACCGGGACTCGATCAAATTGGCAAAACGTTGTATAACCCTGAGTGTGGCCCTCATCGGTACCATATTATCTCCAGTAATTCACAATATGGTACAACTACTTGGGGTGGGAATATCCCATCTATTGATTCTGAGTCATATATCGGTTCGGATATTATATATGACAACAGATATGACTCTATACATTTATTTTATAAATGCAAAAGTTCATAAAAAGCAATGATTTGGATATTTTGTCTGCGGGTTGCCCTGTCAACCAATGTGCGTCATCGGCATCTAGTCAAGTCAGTTTGGGAGGCGAGCAGATCATTGAGTTAGTTGGAATAATGATCGAAGATCTGCCCAGCGGTGTCTTCGCGACAGAATTCAAAAATGTTCGAGCGGGGTGGTCAGCGAACGCCCTGACAGCCGTCTGGCTCCGTGCAACTGTTCTTCTCTTTGAGAAACAGAAGCAATCATTCAGTTGCTCGGCGTAGATCGATCGTTTCAAGCAGACTCGTAGTTAGTTCAATTACTCTCTACAGTCTAAAGAGTCTGCTCAAAGAGAATTGGGGCCGATCGTGGCGGACGAGATATCTGTCAAGATCCACCGAGAACAGTCATGGTAGTATATCCAATGAATTTAATATAAAGGTTTATCTTGGCGTGCACTATCCAGTCACATGGTCCGGCGGCTGCGTTCCTCTTCAGCGTCACCGAGAAACACGATGCTCTGAAGTAGTATTCTCACGATGCTTTGGCTCTCGGACTGCCTTCTTTCAGTTAGGTATCAACGGCCGCGTCATTACACCGACCGAAGTCTGGTTGCAAAAGCTTCACACAACTAAGACGGGAGTTGACCGTTTCGATCCCTCATGGTTTGCAGTCGGATAAGTGTCCTCTGTGACTTGCAGTATTTGTTCACTACTACAATTGCCAGTAATCGCATCAGGCGTTGGAAAATCGAACGCAAGTTCATGAGGTTATCTAGACAATACCGAGAAAATGGTACTGCCTAGTTAAGCCAGTTTGAGGAACGAGCAGGTCGTTGAGTGTGTTTGGGATGAAGCTCGCAGACCTGCTCAGCGAGTGCTTTGAGATGGTTTAGAAGAAACTTGGGAGTGTGAGCGACACGACGTTCACGAGATCAAAGCTCTCGTCAGCCCATCAGAACGCGAAGCGTTCTGAGGACGCCCGTAAGGGCGTTCGCTGTCCATCTCCACGCGACCGGATGTTCGCTCAGAGAAACAAAACAAATTCTTCGATATCTCGGCGTTGAACGCTCTCACCAAGCGGTTTGGCAGTAGGTACATCGGCTTGCTGACAGCGGTCACAACCCGGCTGAGGCGAAGCCGAAGCGGGTTGCGGTCGATGAGACCGCGTCAAAATCAATGGCGAATGGTCTTGGTTGTACGCCACAATAGACATCGAGACAAAGCTGATTCTTGACGTCGAGTTGTTTGGACGGAATGGTACCTATCCGGCTGCTGCGTTTCTCCATCGACTCTCGGAGAAACACGATCTCACAGACGCTGTGTTTCTCGTTGATGGATACGGTTATCAGACTTCCCTCTCTCGATTAGGATTGAGCGGTCGGCTTGACTATGTCGAGCGAAACCTTATCGAAAAGTGGTTTCACACCCTCAAAATGCGAGTCGACCGCTTTCATAATTCGTGGGTGGACAGTCACGGAAGCGTCCGCGAGTGGTTCATACAATTCACACAATACTATAATTTTCAACGACTGCATCAAGCACTCGATGGGCGAACGCCAGTTGAGGAAGTCACTAACTAGACAGTGCCGAGAAAATCATTTTAGCAGATCGCGCACATTCGTTCGCGACCTCCGTTGAGATATGATAACGCCAATTTGACATGCCAGATTATAATAAATCAAGATAAGGTACTTCAGTGAACGGACTGGCCTTGTTTTTAACCCCCGATCAAAGTACACAGTCTCTCCGTCGCGTTCAAAAAACAGGTCGATGTGACGTGCAAAAAGTAGTGGTAACCCTATTATTATCCAAGTAGCCGGATAGTTCAAAAGTATGAAATATAAATGATTTCGCTGGTAGATGTATGTGAAGTACACCTCGTCAAACTGACCGCTAGTCTGGTGACGTAGATGTTCAACCGTGGTGCCACTATCGTAAACGATTTTGAATCCCGCGTCCCAAACCCGAATACTGAAGTCGGATTCCTCAAAATACGCCGGAGAAAATGCCTCGTCCAGTTCACCCACAGATTCAAGTACCTCAGAATTAATCAAGTAGACCGCTCCAACTACGTCGTCAATATACTCAAATTCCTCAGGTTGAAGCTCTTCTTGATATCTGTTATATTCATACTTTGATCCAAAAGTTGGAAATATATCCGTTGTGAGAGGAAAGTACCGACCGTTGTAGTGGATATCTCCGTTCGGCTCAACTACTTTACAGCCGACGACTCCGATATCGTTTTTCGACTCCGCTGTCTCGACAAGAGTTGTAAGCCAGTGCTCATCAATTATTTCTATATCATTATTGAGCATTAATACATAATCATACTCGTCTCTTTTTGCTATCTGGAAAGATTGATTATTTCCTCTCGCGAATCCTCGGTTCTCGTCGTTCTCGATCAGTTTCACCTCCGGAAAATCCGAACGAACCATTCGGACCGAACCATCGTCGCTCCCGTTATCAATTACCACCACGGTGAAGTGTTCATAAGTTGTCAATTCAAAAATCGAATTTAGACAATCGGATAAAACTTCACGTCCATTCCAGTTGAGGATGGATATTAAAACTTTAGGAGGCATTTAGTTTTTGTTATGAGTCGGATTCTATATAATTGCTGCGGAATATTTCAACCAATAGAGGTGTAGTCGTTAATAGATTTAAATATTATCATTTTTTAGAATTTCATCGTGCAATGCCTAACATGCGGGGGTTGTCAATAAATTTAACAGAAGTGGATCCGATTAGTTAAGATCAAAAGTAGTCATAACAAAATGTCAAGTTAATTATATATGCCTGGCAATTTTCATCTACCAACTAGACGGGCTCTATAGAATTGAGATCACCAGTGATTTTAGCGGCCAGATATTCTCTTGGTGTGTTGAACTTTGATGATTCATCTAGGGAAGGCACGTAACAGAAGCGTTGAAGGTAGTCAACTTGTGTCGTCTCAGAAAGTTTCGAAGCTTGTTGTTCAAGATCGACGAAATCACTATCGATAGACAACACATGATCGTGAGTGAACGGGGAAAAGGTGTTTTGTTCCCATGGTAAATCAATGACCCCCGGCACCTTACCCCTGAGAACTGCACGTAACAGAGCAGTTGAATCAACAGTCAATACGATATCGTGATTTTCAATATCACTCTCTAGTCCAGCGCCACGGGATAGTTGAAAGTCATTAAAGAATCTTGAAATTTTTTCTTCAGAGTCTTTTGGATGGGGTCTAACCCTAAGATTCAGGTTATTTTTTCTTTGGAATGTCTGAAGAATGTCCGCCAGTTGTTTTTGTTGTTGTTCTGTCCATGACCCTGCCTCATATTGCCACTGAGAGAGGAATAAAGCGGATTCGGCATTTGTCTCAACAGGTTTGATGGAGCCTGGATTGAATTCCGAGTATCCTACCGTAGTGACTGTTCCAGCCCCATTACATGGATATTGTTCTCTAAGTTTCCGAATCCGTTCTGTGAAGAAATCACCCATTGTTAATACTTCGTCGGCGTACGGACTACAAAAGAGAAAGGCCCCGTAATTGAAACCGAATCTACGTTTGAACTTTTCAATGGCCCATGATTGGGGTTCAATTGATGGTCTAAAGATCCCCTGCCGGTTTACAGGTTGTCCATTTCGAAATTCGAGATCCGGGCGATTGATGCCATGTTGAATAACGATACTCTTGAAATCTGCGGTTTCTGAAAACTTCATTACATGTTTGATAAACGGGAGTCGATCATGGCCACTAACGAAAACATCCATAGATGTATCTTTAATATACGAGTGAATGTCATAGATTAGTTGCGGTGAGATGTTGTCTTCAATGACACGTTGAATAGCGACTTTCTTTTTCGATCTCGGCGTTTCATGAAATTTGGTAGCTACTTTTGACCGAATATACTCATCTGCGAAGCGATGGGGTTTCAGTTCGTCCGCTGGTAGAGTTGAGCTCTTACTCGGATCAGCGCTTTGAAGAAGTTCATCAAAAAGAAGATACTCAACTTCGTAGTCTTCCGAGAGTTCTTCTGCGATAGGAACTAAATTTCGATATGTTGTCGTATCGTATATTGAGAACACTATTTTTCTAACCATGTTTTAATGAATTTGCACCGTTTTAAGTAGGATTTTTATTATATTTATGCCTTTTCATAAAGTTTCTATGCAATCTTTGAAAGCTATTAATTAATTATGAATTCAGGATATTAATTACTATCGGATCTTTCGTAGTTACTGGGCAGCGGTAAAGAAGTGACGTGCCACTCCATGAGAAGCATAATTCCTCTCAATACAATCGTCTTGTGGCGTCGAGCCTCGAACTTGTGCAATAGATTTGCTGGTGTGACGAGGGTGTCATAGAAGAGTTCTCACACCGTGATCACGGTACTTCCCGGATTGTCTCCACGTTCGTAGTTGGTGATTGCGACGACGAGG
>NZ_LOEP01000012.1 GCF_001482285.1 Haloferax sp. Q22
CGAAGGATCATCTTGCAGGGTCGCTGAGCTCATTCCACCTCAGCATTCACCCTGCTCTTTGGTGTGCTAATCGTTCTATGACACCCTCATTGTAGTTAAACGCCCTGTGCAATTATTCGTTTCTCTACTTCTGCATTCTTCTCCGTCTCCACTTCCCACCTTCAAAACCCAGCTGAATCCTATTCTGGGTCCTCGGAGTCCATTTGGAACAGCACTCCATCGAGCTCCTCACTTTGTATGTATCCCCGGAGCCGGACTTCCATCTCTACAAAGTCATGAGGTGCGTTAGTATACGGGATTGACTCCAGAGGCTTGTTCGGCATATCAATTACCTCGGCTTCCTCTCCTGGCGTAGCTTCCAGATTGAATACTATGTCGTCTTCAACGAACTCGACCCCGTGGCTTTCGTTCTCCAAAAGCAGGAGGGCAGAATACGTTTCCGTGGCTTCAGTGAGGACAGGGATGTCCAAGAAGGTGTGATGGGAGTTGGGGAAATCGCTTCCGTGTGTGAACCGGTCGTCTTCTAAGAGCTTTCTGCGGTGCTCTCCGGCCCTGAAGAGGATTACTGAAGGATGTCTTCGCTCCACCTGATCTTCTATTTCATCGAGTAACTCGTCGACAGTATCTACCGTGTGCTCCTCGAGGGTCAGCCGTCTCAAAACGTACTCTCGATAACTGTCTAAAATACTCCGGAAATTGCCTGTTGGAGATTTGTGTACTGCTTCCTCAGGCACGAAGTTTCGCTTACGCGGATATCCAACTGAGACCTTGATACCGTCAAGATCCGGGGGGAACGGTTTCTGCTTCAGCAGTCCGATTTCTTTCAGTGCTTGCCTCAACAGGCACGAGCTATCGAATTGGTCGTTCACCTCTTTTTCCCAAGAGTCGACGTACTCTGATTCGATAGGATGGTTCCTCATCCGCATTATATCCTGTTTCTCAGCGTGTGACAGTGCTCTATCCAGGGTTTCAGACAGTTTCTCTATTCTCTCGTTTATATCAACCTGGTCGTCTAGGAGGAAGTCCAGAGGATAGTCGTCTTCAAATTCTTCAATTGCATCCAGTAGGCTGTTGATCTCAATCCGTTCCCTGCTTCCTGTAGGGAATGGCAGTTCTTCAGGGGTAGAGTTCGAGAAGTTCTCTTGAGTGTCTTCGTCGAACAGATACAGTGAAAACGCCAGGTAGAACGAGGGTATCCAACTGTTCGCCCCCATAGAGGTCATAACTGGGCCGAGTGACTGCTGCAGTTGTCTGCTTGTCTCCCAATCTTCCCAGTAAGGCACCTCACCGAGAATGGATTGAATCTCGAAGTAGGTCTCTGTAAGAGAGCTAATGGAGGAGAAGTTCTGCTCGGCGTATTTCTGAAGCAGTTCCTCGATAAACTCTTCCTCAGAAATTATCCCCTTCACGTAGAGGTTGTATCCCCAGGAGTAGCCGGCGAATTTCTGTATCTGGATTCGCTTCCGGAAGGTGTTAGCGATCTCCTGCTTTTGATCAAGGAAGTCCTCGTTGTACTCGCTTTCCGAGGTTCCGAGCGGCAGGTACTGGGCTCGTTCAAATACTCTTACGTCCTCCAGATTGTGGTGAAGTCGTTTGATAGACTCCTTACATCCGTTTTCAATAGAGCATCGCCAGAGCTCACGGTAGTACTGGAGAAGAGTGTCGATGATTTCCTGGCTTTTAGCTAATCTGTCGACACTGTCTACGTCTTCGAAGGTCTGAGTTGTTCCGAACTGGATATGGCTGAATCTCTCGAAGATATTCCCTACAGCGTCGTCAAATCCAGGGTTCGGATATGACTGCACATAGCACCCGGTGATGGAGTTAAGCAGTTGATCGAAGGCCTCCAGATCATTTGCTTGACGGGAGTAATTAGCGATCGCTGATATCGAGTCGATAATGCTTGTTCTAAGATCCTCGTCAGCACCGTTCTCAAGCACTGTATCGTACAGCTCGATGTACTGGCGTCTGCAGAAAGCATAGTTCGACCGGAACTGACCATTTGAGTCCGTTTCCTTGTCGATCAGTTCCTGAATCAGCTCTGCGATGTGAGAGAGATTATCTGAGAGTTCCTGTCCTTTTCCCTCCCGGATTGAGGCCTCTGCATTGTCGAAGAAGTGCTCCAGATAGTCTTCGTAGTTGGGCATCAGTTTTCCCTACGTGTCCGCAGTCCACGACGCAGTTGTTCCGTGAGCTCTTCTACTGTCTCGTCATCGATATCTCCTTCTAAAGAGAGAACTGTGGTATCTTCAGCGAGAGAAAGGCCTACTGTCGGGTTCTTCCTTATACTGGTAGCAGGCTCTTGGTCAACAATCTCTGAAACATTTTCCATCCTTTTCAAGTTGATATCTGTGATAACCCCTCGTTTTTCGATGTCTCTCGAAGAGATTGTGGTCTGATCTAACCCGAAGTTTGGCATACCTATCGATACCTGTTCGAAGTTGTGTACCGTCTCTGAGAGTACTTGGTTCGGGGTAGAACTTTCTCTTATGAGGTCCTTCTCTAAATCGGCTTTTGCGTATTCTTTAACCTCCTCGTCTAGATCTGTGTAGAACAAGAGATCTAATGCATCCAAGAATCGCCCAGCTACAGACACGATAGACGACACAAACAGTACAGCGGTTATATAGACTGGTAGAAGCCCTACGTCCTGTGCTGAAGATTGTGTGAAGGCGATTACTCCAAGAAGCAGGTTAGAGCCGAAGACAAAGGTAACTGTCCAGATTGATCCAATATCCTCGACGAACAACCTTGTTAATTCGTCGCTTAGGGAGTTACTGTAGATCTCTTCCCAGACAAAAGTCAGGGCAACAAAGCTGAAACCGATGATGACTGCGTGTACCTGCCATGCTGTTCCAAGTACACTGCTCTGGACGTTGAGCGTGAAGTCGTTTAGTAGAGTTGAATGAAGGAGAGAGATTGAACCTCCTACAACCACTGCTGCAGCAACTAGGAAAAGCCCTTTCAGGACTTCCACTCTTCGGCGTTCCCGAGATTTAAACACTCGAAGAAGCGGTACAAAGCCTGAGTAGCTGTATTTCCGGTAAAGTGATCGCAGTTGCAGTGACCAGGGGGATAGGAAGAAACCTCGTTTCCACATCCATCCTAAAGTCAGGAGGAGTGCTGCGATGACGGCGGACGTGAGGATCTGCCAGCTCACATCCAGAACCTGGTTGAGGAAGACGAACAGGGTAGATACGATTACAGCTAAAGTCCCGAAGCGGATCACTGAGGTTCCCAGTGATCGCGTGTTCATGGCGGATATTTGTCTTCGGGAGGCCATTCTCTTTTGAGGAATTATTCAATCCATTGGTTAAAGCATGGTGTTGTTCCGTCTTCTCGTCTCTTTGATTGGCCTGTCCGGAAGAAGGAGTGGGCTATGTTTTCTCTACTTTCACTGTGGTTACCTGACCTATATGCCCTTGGCAGTGTTCAGGTCTTGTTAGAGGGCGTTCCTAGCCCTCAGTCACACGCACCCCGAATCCCGTCCCCCTCTTTGGAGGCTACGATATATGGCTGCTCAGGAACCACAGCGTCTCGGAGTCTGCCCGTTCTGCCGCGAAGAGATCTACCGCCGTCACACCCTGATCAGGTACGAGAATCAGTCGGGAGAAGAGGAGGCCTGGACAGAGTGTCCGAGCTGCAACGAGGTAGTCCACCCCGAATGAGCTCTAGTTTACTGGAAGGAGTGAAGCGGGTTCTGAGACCTTCAAGCGAGGATTTGTTTGAGTGCCGTCGGTGCGGTAAGACTCTCGATCGAGATGCTGACGAGTGCTCCGAGTGCGGATGCGAAGAAGTCGTACGGTACGAGTTCTGAAATTCTTCACTCAAAGGGTTTCAAAAATGCTCACTGACAAGTAGTGTTCTATGGTGAAGCCGGTATCACTGATGTAGAGTTTGAAGACGGTGCTTTTGACGTAGCTGACGACAATGATAAATCAGAATGCGAGTTGCCCGAGGAGATAGTTGAGAAATGGATTTACAGGGGTAAAGGAATCCAGCTCTATGATTCCATAGACAAACAGTTCCTGTTCGTCCATCAGAAGACGGTGGTGGTTACAGATTACAGTCCTCGGAGAGATACTTGGATCGTAGAGCAGGTGTTTAGAAGCAGTGGTTTTCGCAGGAAGAAAGGCCTTGACAGGTATTCTGATGTTGATCCTGAGGACTTCAAGAGGTCTTGCCGGGAGAACCAGTGAACTACCCGTCCTCTTGTTTTAAAAATACTTTTCATTAAACAGGTATCATGGGAGCACTGGATTGGTTGGACAACCAAATCACCTACCTAATACTGTTTGAGGTAGCGATTACGTTCATCTCGTTCGGCGTTTTGCTGGCGGTGTTCTGGGTTCTCGGTGAAGTCCCGTATCTTCAGTTCGACATGCAGACGTTCCTCAACGACCACGGCGTAATCCTGTTTCTGGGGTTGTTCATCCACGAGCTTGGACGGGCAGGATTCCACAGAGTAATGCGAGGGATGTAACAGATGTGGAAGTTGGTACTGGTTTTGGCGTTGCTTCCTGGCTACGTTTTCTTGATGACGTCAGCCCCTCAGTTCGGTGACTCCTGCAGTGACCAAGATTCTCGCAACAAGGTCGGTGATGTAGACGGTGTGTCTGAATCGGTAGAGATCTGTACCGAGGTTGAGTCGGAGGTCGAGAAGCAGTTGTTCGGGTTGATCTGGCTGCCGGTCTACAAATGGGGTATCAACGTTGCACAGCTGCATTACGCCTTCTTCTTTACCTGGGGTGCTGGAGTCGTGTATGTGCTTTTCCGTACCTGACCCCTCTGTTTTAAAAGTAGTAAATCCGGTTTCTTTTACAGAAGCTTTCCCAGGTGACAGAACCAATCAACCTAAATAGATACTCTCTGGCCCTCAGTTTTATTCTTGCAGCAGCACTGGTTTCAGTCCCTCAACTACCGGATCAGAGTGTACAAGACCCGGTAGAGACAGGTGAAACACTACAGTGGGATGGTAACGTAACTACGGAGATCTACAACAAAGAAGGCGAGCTGATCCACTCCTCGTTCCAAGAGAACTTGGTGACGGACGAGGGACGTGACTATCTTGCAGATCGTTCTCTGGGCCAGGCCTCAGAACCAACTATCAGCCACATCGGTCTCAGTAACGCTTCCAGTTTCTCCGCCTCCGCTACAAGAGGTTATCTGAAAGGTGAGATCGAAGCCGATTCAACGAACCTGACTCGTGGAGACGCCAGCTACGTAAGGCAGAAAACCGGTACTGGATGCCTCGAAGTCGAAGCAACCTGGGTAGCAGACGAGTACGTTGACGGGATCAAAGGCACCGGCTTGTTCGTAGCTGACGAAACCGGAGACACACAGGTCGACAGCAACGTAGTAGAAGTCGCAGAAGCCTCGCTTTCTCCCGAGAAAATATTACAGGACGGATACCGTTATAGGCAGTCGTGGAGCGTCTGTTTCAACTGACATCAACGGTTTAGAACGCTCCATAGCTTCCAAGATCCGTCTCCGGATCAAACTCATCCCGGGTCTTATCATACGCCAACTGCCCGACCTGAACCTTACCAATGTTATCGAAATACTTCGGCTTCACAGCGTTCTCCGCATGATCCGGGCCACGAGTCCCGGAATACATGACCCTGTAATCACTGTCATCAGACCGGAGATCATCATCCTCATCCGAGAAAACCCCTGTCTTCAAAGCCATATCCAGCAGTCTATCCACTTCCGACGACACAACCTGTTTCCGCCGCTCACCGCTGCACTGGATCTGAAGCCCCTTGTCAAATAACTCGTAGAACGTGTCGTGGGCGAACTCGGACTTGTGTTCGTCGTCGAACTCGAACTTCTCCTTGACAACCTGGTATACGAGTTGCTGAAGAGGGAACACCGGATGGGTGCCGACCGTGTACTTCAACGGGTCCTCACGGCGCATGTAATCCAGTTGCTCTGAGAAAGCTGACCGGAGATCGGCATGGACGAATGAACCGTTCTCGTGCATCATCCACTTGTCCTCGACGTCCGCAGACCAGACAGCGTAGGTATCAGCGTCACAGTTCCGGTCAAGCACTGAGAAATCCATCTCCACGGTATCATCCGTCCGGGTCAACGTTACATACTGGAAGGACAGATCATCGTTCTCGATGCCCAGCTGCGAGGTCAGGACACTTCGGTTGTCCCGTGACTCGAACACCCGCCGTGCCTCGTTCACGTTCTCAATCCAGTCCTTCCTGCTCTCACCGCCTATCTCGCAGCAAACCACGCAGAAGTACGCTCCGTTGTACTCCGGTTTCACCAGTAGGGCATCTGCCGGGTTCTCGTCTACGGCTTGCAGAGGATCCACACCGACATACCGGAATCCGCTTTCAGAACGTCCTGCACCCTCCCGAGGATGGAAACAGGCAGCTGCCGCCTTCACCAATTTCAAATGCTCTTCCGCCTCGTTGAACCGGGTCTGCAACCGGCGTTCCATGGTATCTTCGTCGAAATCGTCCAGGTTATCGTCAAAATCCTCTTCGAACCGTTCCTGGTTCCTGGAGCTTAGATCCTCTAGATATCCGTCATCGAACGTCCAAGGGTCCTCGGGATCTTTCATACAACTTCGATGGCCTCAGGATCTGCCTCGATGTGATCGTCGACGAAATTGTAGATACGGAAGGACTGATCGATCCCGGTGTCTTCCCTTGGATAGATCCTTATCGCGTCTTCCTTTGTCCGGACAGCGGTTTTCCCGTAGTTGTTCTTATCCATTAACTCGGCGTCGAATCCTCGTGAATCGAGGTAGGAGTCGAAATGGACGACGCTGAACTCGAGGTTGCTTGCTTCGACGTTCCCTTCGAAGTGGCGGATATCGTCCTTCGCAGGTCGGTCATCCAGTTGTATGGCCCAGGGCTTGCTGTACGGCAGGGAAACGTCTTCAAGGAAACCTGAGCCGTTCTCGTCGTAGTCGGAGGTGTTGATGATCTGTTTGACGAATCGCAGCCGTTTCGTGGATTGGTCGATCAAGGATGCGATGTTGTCTACGCCGCCGTCGATAGCGGTGAACACGCCGTCCTGAGTGATCTGGAATTTGAAGTTGCCGGGTACCTCGAACTGGATGTTGGTAGGGAGGACACCGTACCGGCTTTTCATGTGTCGGTAGGTCTCTAACCCGTCGTCCGCCCAGTACCGCATCGTCCGATCGTATTCAGGCCTTTTTTTGGCCGGGATATCGGTGTGTTTGGAGCGTTTGGCGGTGAACTGTGGGATGATGAGGTCGCGGTGTTCGTCCACCATTTGCTGGCGGAGACGTTCCATCTCTCGTTTCCCGACCCACATCCGGCTCATCGCCCTGTCTTTCTTCAGGTATTCGACCAGGGTGTCAGGGATTTCGTCGGTCTTGTTCGCTGCGGTGAAGAAGATCGGGAACTCGTCGTCCTCCAGGTGGACGTAGTACGGGATGCGTTCGTCGGAGGCCCACAAGAGGAGCAGGTCGTCGCTCTGGTTGACGAGTTTGAAGTGGTTGCTAAGCCTGTCTATGAAGGTTGCCCGGTCGTGGTCGGAGACCGAGCCGATCAAACTGAGTTTGTTGTCCAGTTTCCCGAGATCGACCTCTGAGTTGATGTAGGAGATGAAGTCAGCTCTGGAGGAGAAGTCGCGGTCGATCGCGTCGAGGAAATCCGCTTCTGTACTGGACATTATAGGCTCTCAGTTGTTTGCGTACCTCGGAAGTTATATCCAAGGAGCAAAAAACATTTGTTTCGAGGATATGACTGGTTCGCGGTTTTTCTCCGGTGTTAGAGGATGGATTTGGCGTTTTCCAGTGTATCGACGAGGGAGGAACGGTCGTCTTCCAGGTCTGAGATCTTGTCTCGGAGCTCTTTCTGGTCGGCGGTCATCGCTTCCTCATCTGTGCGGATGGATTTGATGATGGCTTTCTGGGTGAGCAGGCCTGAGTAGTAGGAGACGATGTCGTCGACCTCGTCCTGTGAAAGGATGCCGAGGTTGCCGGCGTTGGACGTGTAGATCTGGGTGGGCAGGGTGCCTGCCGGTGGAAGTTCTGACGGGTCAAGTTCCGGGCTTTCACCGTTGTCGTCAGGTGGGACGGCGGATTCGCTGGAGTTGACTGCTTTGATGACTTGGTCGAGGTCCTGTTCTTCGAGTTCGGAGATCAGTGAGCGACGTAGCTTGGTTTTCTGTTGTCTGCGTCGGTACAGGTAGACTCCGAAACTGGCTGTTATTGTGACTAGGAAGCCGAGCCAGGTGCCGAGGCTTACGTCGGTGAGGATGGACCAGATATCGGCTTGGAGAGGTAGCACCGTTATCATCCCTGTTTTATCCGGTAGTGTATACCAGTTCCCGTCATGTTATCTGACGTTTTTTAAGTATCTTCTGACAATTATCCTGTATGAGGATCCTCGGTGAGAGATATTTCTCCGTAGCTGCAGCACTCATCGTGTTCTCCATTCTGTTAGTGCCTTCTGCTACAGCACAGTCTCAAGACTTGGAGGTAGAGGGCTTGGAAGCGGAGAACGTTAACACGTCCTTCGAGAGCGATAGTATCGGTTTCTCCACCTCGTATATGAATCAGTCTTTGTCCCCTAGACAGGTGTTTGTACCTCAGGAGCTTGAGGACGACTTGGACGCTTTCACCTACAGTCTCCAGTCTTTCGACGAGGATGAGTGGCCGGGAGTCGAGGCACAGCTGTTTCTGCAGATCCAGTACGGAGGCAGGTACAGCAGCGACTACCCTACATCCGAGTTATCAACAGTGCTTGGAGACAATCAGACGGAGACAGGGAATCTCACCTCACATCAGTACATCTACAGCAACTATGACTACGTGAGAACGTCTAACAGCACTTCTGAAGTATTCGATATGGGTTTACAGGACGGGCCAACCCGGTTCGATATCAACGTCAAGTCCCACTACGAGCACCTGATCATCGAATACCAGGTCCTGCAGAACGTCTCGGTGAACGGGTCATCGAATACATCGGAGAAGGTGGTGTGGGAAACAGAAGACGTCTACAGCGGAAACGACACAGAATTGCTCACTACAGAAGCCGGACTCAGGCGTGAAGGAGATAAGGTCTACAATACCATTACTTACGACAATCTGTATGAACCACAGGAAAGCGAACTGGTCTACTTTGTAACTCCGAAAAATGCCTCAATCGACTATATCGACTTCAACCGCTTAGAACACGAACAGGTTGACAAAGGTCTTGGTACGGCGTTAGAGGAAGCTGAGAATACGGGGATCGACCAGGATCTGATTATACAGGATACCGAGGCCTTCGATTATCGAGTTTACAACGTATCCTTCCCTGCAGACAGTAACAGAACTATCGAAGCAGAATACAGCTATGACCCACAGATAAGGGTGCAGGAAGACGGTGTAACAAGGTTCAGATCACCTAAAGAGATCTATACTTACATAATCGGGTCAGCCTCCGTAATAGGTACAGATAGTTACTCTAGTTGGGGCAGTTACAATTACGACATACCTGACAGTGCTGATTTCCTGAACGTTACTTTATACGGAGCAGGAGGAGGCAGCGGGGGAGACGACCAAGAGTTTTATGACTATGATGGGGGTTCTGGAGGGCTCGGAGGATATGTTAAGGCACAGATTGATTTGTCTTCTACTGATGCAGGTTCTTTAGAGGTTAATGTCGGGGAGCGGGGCGGAAACGGAGGAAATTATCAAAGCTATGGGGAATCGTCAGGTGGTGGGGGCGGAGGTGCGACATCTGTGTTTCTCGGTGATTCTGTTAAAGCAGTGGCAGGTGGTGGGGGCGGAGGTGGAGGTAGTGATAGTTCAGAAGGTTATGGAGGTGCGGGAGGTGCGGGAGGAAACGGTAATGGTACAGATGGAGAGAACGGTACAAATAGCTACGAAAACCGGTATACAAATGCTGGTATCGGTGGATGGGGTGTAGGAGCTTGCTGTGGAGGAAGCGGCGGATTTTCGTACGATAACTCTGACGGGACAGACGGTAGCCCTGGGTCTCAGCAAGTATTCAATGGGGCAACGCTTCTTTCGGAGAATACTGGCGGTGGAAACTCTGGTGATGGCCAGGTTGAGATAACCGCTATCAGAACCACGCCCCCTCCTGATCTTTCTTCGGAGTCGCCTGCTGACGGCAGTACTGTGTCTTCTCCTGTTAATTTCAAGTTCAATGCAAGCTGCTTCAGCACCGGTGGGTGTAGCAATGCCTCTCTTCTTATGAACTATACAGCGAATGTTACGGAGGCCTTCCTAACCGACACCCAGAACCAGTGGAATCAAGGAAGTTTCTTAGAGACAGTTGCTTCGAGCGGCCGCATAGAGTTAGCTACAGAAGACATAATAGATAGATTTACAGACGGAGACTATTCCAGCAACCCGTCTTGGACTCATAACGGTATAGGTTCAGCTACAGTAGGTTCATATACTCAGCCAGACGGTACATCAGGCCAAGTATTAGACATCGACATGAACTCACAGGCAACAGAAAGTATCGTAACCCTTGACCATACCTCCTCTAACCCTGTTAAAGACTTTACATGGGTTGGGTCATTCAAGAAACCAAGCGGGGAAAACCATGCAGACGGAGGAATTGCCTTCAGAAGACAAGGGCCAGACACATACTATATTCTAAGAGACGGTTCAGGAGGAAGTAACCTAAGGTTTGCAAAATTCAACGGCTGCGACTCAGGAAGTTGTTCTACAGGCCTCAACAGCGTATCATTCAGTGGTTGCTCAGGAACAGGAGGACAATGGTGCGACATAAAGCTCGTAGTAAACGGTAACACCTTCACAGCATACTCAAAAAACCCCTCAGAGACAAGCTGGACACAAGAGATGCAGGTTTCAGACTCGACCATAACCTCAGCAGGTTCAATAGCTATTGGAGCAAACCTAAACAGCAAAGGAACAACGAACAGAAGAATGCTGTTCGACAACCAGAAACTCCTAAACCAAGGATACAGCAGCGAAGGACAGTACACTTCTAAACTATTTTCATCGTCAACTTCAATAGACTGGACTAGCTCAGATATTCAAAGCAACGTACCAACAAGTACCTCGGTAGAACTTGACTATGGTACTAATGAGTCCGGGACGTGGACGTACTACGATACTGTAGACCAGCTTCCAAAAAGCAGGTATGCACGGTTCAACGCCACTCTGTCCACCAGTGATTCATCGGTTACGCCTACGGTTGATTCTGTAGAGTTGGAGACGTTGAAGAAAGAGGAAGTCTGGAGAAGCGTCAACTCTACATCTGACGTTCAAAATGGTACTACGAACAGTATCGGGTTCAACTTCTCCACTTTGCCGAGTGAGAACTCTCTGCCACAGACTTTTGACTGGAACGTCCAAGTCGAGCAGAGTGACGGGCAGAGTGCGTTCGCTGACTCGAATGATTCGGTTACAGTGGTTGGGGATACCAGTGGTCCGAACTGGTTCAATCTGCAGACTAATGCCTCGGATGAAGGGGTCTTACAGACCAAGTCCTTGAACATCTCCGCAAGCTGGAGGGATAACGTTTCAGGACTCGAAGAGGCGTTTCTGGCGACGAACGAGACCGGGACGTGGAAGAACTACACCGGTAAAGAGGGTTCTTGGAGTGTCGGTGAGACCCGGAATTATACGTTCAACGGTCCTTCTGCTGAGAACTCCAGTTACAATGTTTCTCTGGACCCAGGTAAGTACCGTGTCACGGTTTACGGAGCAAACGGAGGCTCTAAACAGTTCAGTGGAGGAAAAGGAGGCTATATCAAAGGACAATTCAAATCCTTCACTTCTCAGGATTTGAGTATCTGGGTAGGTGAAAAAGGAGAAGATGGCGGAGGATCATCTAATCAGGGTGGCTGGGGCAGACATTTTGGAGGGGACGGCGGCATATGGGATACAGGATTTGGAATTAGACGTGGAGGTGCAGGAGGCGGTTCAACTGAAATTCTTTTAGACAGAACACTGGTTGCCGCTGCTGACGCAGGTGGAGGATCTGGAGGCACAGATTCATGTGACACTCAAGCAGTGGGCGGGGGAGGAGGAGCCAGAGGAGGACAAGGAGGGACGGATGGGTATCATCCAGGAGAAGATGCTGGAGGCGAAGGGTTGGGAGGAGACGGAAGTCACTGTACGCCTCCAGAAGACGGTGGTCAGGAAGCAGGAACTGCGTTGACTGTTTTAGAGCAGGAAACGGGCGGCTCTACGAGAGATACTCGGAGCAACGGGTATGTCACAGTTGAGTACGTCGAGCCTCCTACAGTCGAAAAGTTTGACGGCGAGACCGGTGAGAGGGTGGTCTCTGATTTTGTTTGGAAG
Organism: Haloferax sp. Q22; assembly: GCF_001482285.1. Lineage (GTDB taxonomy): Archaea > Halobacteriota > Halobacteria > Halobacteriales > Haloferacaceae > Haloferax. The sequence goes on from NZ_LOEP01000012.1 coordinate 12,281, forward strand.
AATGAATCCTTTACCGGGAATCTGGGCTACAGGATCTATGCCAGGGATGGTGCTGGGAACTGGAATCGGACGGAGACCGGATCTGTCCAGGTTCAAGGAGTTGTAACTTCAAGTATTAATGACTCTGTCAATCTTTCCGGGTCAACCAGCAGCTACGGAGAGTTCTTCGGAGACAGTAGTGTAGCGGTCTCTCTGTCTGAAGCTGTTTCCTCACTGGCCTCCACCACAGAAATCTTTCAGGATAAGTTTGGGGTCACCGCTGACGTCGAGGACAACGTCACCGCATTCAGTCAAATAACTACACCGGTCACGGTCTCCCTGGAGATCTCTTCCCTTGGGTACACCGAAGACAACCAAACCGATACAGTCCCGGTAACCGGTTCCACAGACTCCCAAGTCATGGTATCAGACAAGGCGTTAGATACCATCAACGTCAGTACAGAGGTGAAGGTCCTCGGTATCTCAGCCCGCGAGACCCTCAACTCGACAATCCAACTAAGCACAGGTACCATCGGCCAAGGAATTATCGACGAAGAACTCTCCTCCACGATAGCTGTCACGGTCGACGATATCACCGATACAGTATCAGAACATACCTCGCTAACGAGCAAAGTCGACGTCACCGACCAAAACCAAGACCAAGTGAACGCCTCCGACAGCACCACTGCCAGTATACAGGTCAACGAAGAAGTCTCCACATACGCAGAGAAATTCGGAGAGCTACTCACACCGGTAAACGTAGCAACCAAGACAGACTCACAGGGAACCGCTTCAACCCAGTTATACACCGACATCGGATTGTCCACAACTCTTGAGACAGGTGTACTGGCATTAGACTACATCTCCACAGCAATCAACATCGATGAGATCTGCTGGGCCGGAAGTCCATGTTACCAGGATATCACAGGAAACCAGACAGGGAACCAGACCCAACAACAGCCCGGTGATGGGACCGGAGTGATCGGAGGCGACGAACCTATCACCATCATCAAGCCCGTCCCTATCGAGAGAAGTCTCCCTGAGTGGATGCAGATTTACTACCAGCAGCACAGAAACGCTATACATGGTTTCGGTCTGTTCCTGTTAGCGGCTACTGGTTTCCTGTCCCTGCGGAAGATCCTACGATTCATTTTATAAACAGGCTTTCAGAATTATTGGTTAGAAAGAGGCAGAGATACCTTATCGAATACGTCGAGAAGAACGGAACCGACTATAGAATCACTGAGCACGTCAAGCTCCGGTGGACAATGCGAATACAACCTTCTAAAGACCTGAAGCAGAAGCATATCGAGAACACTACTCGGGTCAATCTTCCTGATGGCTACAACCGAGGGCTCTGGAACCAGGAAAGAGAAGCTGTCTTTCTCGTCTCAAAGGACGGTACCGTAACCACCGTCATCCCAGAAGAAGATATCCCGGAAGATCACACCGGTCTCAGCGAGGACATGGGCCGATGCAGGAACTGCGAGGCCTTGATCATGGAAGAATGCCAGTTAGACAGCTGTCGTTGGTGCGGAGAATCAGACTACGAAGAACCAGTGACCTCGCTCAACGGTTGAAGCCGGATCTCCTCTACTCTGTAATCCACGTCCACCTGGAAACCTTCATAATGGAACCGGACAAGGCCTTCCCTCTGCCCTGTCGCATCCGAATCCTCAAACAATGCCTCCAAAGACCGTGGATCAACAGCTTGATCCAAAGTCTCCAGCTCTAAGGGGTCCTCGTCCTTGATCGTAGCCACGGTTTCGATGACGGCTATGCTCACCTTCTCCCCTTCTTGGTGAAAACTGGAACGATACTCTCCTTCCTCTGGATAGAACTCTACGGTCCTATCAAGATCACAGCTGCCAGACATCCAGATAGGTGAACAGGTAACGCTTGGAGACCTAATTATTCTCCGTCTTCCGAACCATACGTTCCTACTGGTTCATTGAGTGATGCTGCGACCAGTTCGTTGTCCTCGTCCCACTCAGCAGCGTACCGAGTCGTAACTTCAGGGACGAGATCGAATCTTCGAAGGAAAGCCGAGGGGGTTACACTGCCGCCTCCCTCCGACCTGCTGATAGTATACGAGTGCTCCGTTCCTTCCTCCACAGGCTCCAACCCGATCCTGTCGTTATCCTCATCGAAGTGCAGGACCACGGCATCACTGTCCTCGAACCACTCGCTCATAGCGGCCTTGCTGATACCGATGGATCCAGACTTCCTGAGCGAGATCCTGGGCTGACTGCTTGCTTCCATCGAACCCGTATCCTCGAAGCGTTCAAATCCCATATTCAGATAGAAACTAGAACTGGGGCTTACAAAGAATCTACCGGGAACCGCAGATCCGTCTGAAGAAAAATATACAAGGGAAAATAGATCCATGTTTCCAACCAGACAGGGGTAGGGTATGGAAGGAAGATACCGGGTTAGTCCCGTGCCACTACCTGCTTAACCTTCTCCTTGACCGAATCCATCTGATTCCCTGCCCCAGGCGAGACAGTACTGGATCCCTGGAAAGAGAAACTGGAATTGATCTTTTTCGCCTCCGACTTACTACCATCTCTATCGTAGAACTTGACCGCAGAATTAACAAATTGTTCTAAGCTATCGAAGTGCCGGTTCACCTTCTTCGAGTGCTTGAACATCGACTTCAATACGTCCGGATCTGTAGGTGGGTACGCACAGTTCTGCAGTTGGATCTCGTTCGCAACCTTCTCGATATACCCTGGTTCGATCCTTTCCTGAAAATCCTCGTAGTCGCTGAGATCCAGGTCCTGGGCCTTGGTCCAGATGATATGCTTGAGAAGATCCCGGTCGTTGCGGGCCTCCATCCTGTTCTCGAGGATTCCACGAACCAATTTGTGGGTGTTCTTGTAGCTGTGTTCGATGCCCATGATCTTGATATCGTATTTCCCACAGCTGTCAGCGTCGACGTACTCAAGTCCTCTCTTGGAGGGACTGGCAGGGTTCGGCCTGGAAACAGGTGTCAACGGGTCAAACCGGATGTAGTCTTCCTCGATCTCGATGATCGTGGATTCAGCTATGACTCGCTGTCCTGTGGAGAACAAGATCTTCTTCCCCGCCTTCGTCTTCTCAGGTTTCCCATCGAGGTCTCTGTAGTAGCAGAAACGCCCGTCGAAATTCGGGGACAGTTTGCTTTTGATATCTTCCCGGGTTTCCTGTACGAGCACATCCTTCACTGCGTCATCACTTCATGGAAGGCCTCTTTGAGCTCGGCCAAGGAAACCCGGCGGGAGTGATCTCTGTTCACACCGGATGCAGTTTCTTCCATAACTTCAAAACGCACCTTTGCCGGCGTCTGTACAGATTTTAGCGTTTGCTATCTTTTCTAAATCCTTAACGTAGAACGAGATTCTTTGTCCACCTTAGAATTGGTTTACCGAGGGCTGTTTTTCTTCTTTTTCCCTATCCTCGTTCTGTTGGTCGACGTCGTCCGAGCTCTCCTCCTGTTGGCTGTCTTCCTGATCCTCCAGGTACTCTTCTTCATCGATGCCAGGCGGGAAGAGATACTCCTGTCCATCCTCGCTGACCCAGACACCGTCCTCGTTCTTCTTGTACTCGACGCCGTCCATCGTCATTGTCTCCCGGTCCTCAGAATCCTCTTCTGAATCGTCTACAGCGTCTTCGGAATCGGTACCGGAGTCCTCGTCTTCACTGCCGTACAGCAATTCGCCGGGTTCCGGAGAATCCTCATCGTCCTCTTCGTCATCGACCTCATTCTCGTCCTGCTGTTCCTCGACCTCCTCGGAGTCTTCATCTCCCTCAGAGCCCTCGATATCCTGTCGATCCAAATGCTTCTCTGCAATCTTCACAGGAGTCGCCTTCTTAGAACTGTAGTCATCAAGCAATTCCTCGATATACTCCTGACTACGGCTCACATCTTTTTTCTCCAGGAGATCCGGATCATCGTCCTCAGGATCCTCCAAGAGTTCCGTGATGCGTGGTTTGACCAAGTTCGGGCCTTCAAACTGCGCCAATTCATTGCCTTGCTCGACGGCGAGAAAAGCGTGGACCTCCTTCGGAGTCGGCCAATACCCCTTCTCATCATAGAAATTCCGCACCGCCATGAACGCCAGTTCCTGTCTCTCCGAGATCTTGCCTTCCTCCTTCAACTCGTAGTAAGCATTGATACTCGTCATCTGAACACTCACTGAGGACTCTCACCTCCATTCAGGTAGTCTAAGGTTTTCCGTAGGCTTTCTCGAATCTTCTTTTCGTTGCGTAGAAAATCAACCAATTACAGATTCACCCTTCAGATAGAATTTTTTCTTCTTGACTCTATTATCATCAAACTCAATCCTGATATTTCCTTTTTCCGCCAATATTTTACAGTACTTCCTAATTGTCCGATCGCTATATCCGGAGAATCTCGCTAATTTTGCCTGATGTATCCCAGGATTATCTCTAATGACTTTTAGGAGCTGTTCTTGGAGTTCTTTGGGCGTGTGGTCAACCCGATATTTTTCTTGAGGCTCAATTCCTCTCGATTTTCGCGTGTTCCACTTATATTCGAAGCCTGGCGGAGGTTCTCCCATATATTCCAACAGTTCCTCTGTCTGATCCGCAGAAAAGCGGAATCCATTTTCTGCCTCAGTGAATTTTATCCCTGCCTTTTCAAATAACTCTCTAATTAAATCTATCTGGTTTTTTTGATCGAAGTTGGAAATTCGGGCTCTGCTTCTTGTTCCAGTGTAACGTGTATCTTCAGTAAGGTCTCCGTCACAAACGTACCACATCTTAGTTATAAGAGGACTCAACTCCAGAGACTCCGGGAATCTTTTTTCTCCGGAGCTGTACCAGTTGAGAAGCTGCTCTAACTGGGGATGACAAACTGTCGTTAAGATGTAGACTGTACCATTAGTCGGGTGAGGATCTGAATATTCTTTTACACCATTTGATAGAAGACCGAGTTCGGTGCCAACCCAATTCAAAAAGGTAGAGTTGATCATTTTCACAGTGAACTGAGGATTCCCATTTTCAGATTTCCGTCTTACATGGCCATCTCCAAGCAAGATGCCTCGAAGAATATCTAACTGTCTTTCTGAGAACTGTGGATAACTGCAGTCTCCATCACGCCAGTGTCTCCCGATATTTACAAACTGTTCGTTGCATTCAGGGCATGTTTTCAACTCTCGGCATCACGCTGTGAGGGAGAGAGTGGTCTTTCGACCTATTTTTTCGTCTTCGATTTTGCGGATTTCTGGGAGCCGTCGAAGCAGCTCCTTACGGTCTAGATCTGGTAGTTCGTCAGTCAATTACGGTTTCACCTTCTGGAACGTCGTCGTAAAGTCCGAGGACAGAACAGAGATAGAACAGGCCAATCGTCCATGCGAGCAGGACGCCAGGAAGCAGTGAGTTAGCCAGTTGTCCAAGGCCAAGGCTCTGAATCAACGAGTTTAGCGCTAAGCCTTGAAGAATTACTACTGTCAGTACTGCCAGTGCTGCTCGTGTTGTCGGCGGCATAGATTCTAAGTTCTGCACCTCATGCGATGCCGTCGACTGGAATCGAACCAGCGGGTGTCAAAGGCCTTCGACAACCTTTGTGGATGTATGCCAGCGTCTCCCACGACGGCTTGGAAAGGTACAGCCGGACTATAGGCCGGTGAAGGCTATGTCAGGCCTTGGACCATCGTTTCCTGAGGGTCTAAGACCAGTATCCGGCTGCGGAATCGCCTCTCCCCGATTTGAACAGGGGACTCACCGCTCTACAGGCGGTAGCTCTACCACTGAGCTAAGAGGCGGGGATAGTATATCCCCAGTCCTTCAGGGAGGAGATCAGTAAGTGTCTGCCCACACCCGGCCCCGATTAGAGGCCAAGGTGTCTACGCACACCGGTTCTCGGCAATCTTCAAGGCGATCTGCCTCGTGCGAGCTGATTTTCCTTTGAACAACTGGGGGAAACGGAGGTCAGGCAGGAAGTGATCCTGCTTACAGCCATCAGGTTTTCGCTACTTTAGGGCTCTGCCTCCAGGCCACAGTTCTCTCAAAAGGCCTAGTGTTTTGGTTTGAGCTCTCTGGGATCTAAGCAGAGAGAGGTGAATGGAATACGGCCAGCTGCGGCACCTTCCAGGTTACCCTGAATCGTGCAACTGTACCAGTTTCCAAAGGCCTTGAGAGAAGGCCAAGAAAGACATCTCAGGTATCCACGTCACCGAGATCCTCCGCTCACGACTCCGTGCAGTGAACCAAATAAGGGGGGAGGGAATGGTTTTTCTCCACTACACAGATCGATGGAGGAGAGGACTCGGTATGCAGGATACCGTCGAAAAATTTGTTGTCTCAGGGTTTTGCTCCCGGGTCATCGACCCAAAAAAGGTCTCTGGGAGTCTCCGAAATCCCTTCTAACAGTAGTTTTAAATCACTCATTTTTATACCTTATCCAGAACTTCCTCAATCCTCTACCGATCGGGACAATCCTACCTTTGCGCTTGCTCTGACTCAGTAGTGATGACTTCCAAGAGATCGATATCGTTGTCGTCACAGTACTGCTCCAGTGACGTAGGCTGCTTTTTCAGGTTGACTTCTTTGTAGTCATTCGTGGTCTTGCTGTCCTCGTGTCCGGACCTGTCCTGCACCTCAGAAAGAGGTCTTCCCTCCGCTTTGAGAAGGTCGGTTATCCTCGTGTGACGGAAGCTGTGCAGAGTACGTGGTTCCATACCGATCTCCCCAGCCAAGCCGTACACTTTCCCGTTGACTTCCTTCCCCAGCTGGTAGTTCTCATCGCTATTATTCCGGTCAGGGAAGTACACGGATTCCCACTCTTCATCAGTCTCCGGATCAACCCAGTTCCCGATCGGGACATCCTCGAGTATCCTCGGAACTAAACCAGTGTACAGCGCCTTCTTGTGAGCCTTCTTTGACTTGGTACGGTTTTTCTCAATCTGGTATGCCCCATGCTCATCATTGTAATCAGGGAGACGATGCTCTGGTTTCAACCGTTTCACCTCTCCCCACCGTGCCCCAAGCAGGTACAATGTCGCCCAGAACTTTGCCCGGATAGGAGGGGCCTTCCTCAACAGCTCTACCAGGTCCTCCTTGTAAATGTAATGGTACTCAACATCAGGACCCTCATCCTGGTCGTTGCTTCCCTCGGATTCTATGAGCTCCAGGATCTCGTTTTTCTTCTTCTTGAACAGGGAAATGGCTCGAGTCCTGGTGGTGAGCTGTTTATCGAAGTACTGCTCCAACTCATCTAGATCTGCTTCTTCCTCGATGAACTCTCTACGACGTTGGAACTGGAACTTGATGTACTGTCTAAGGTGTGTTCTCTCGCTTCCTGACTCGGTGTAGGTGGAGATCAGGCCGTCTATGTCGTAGTCGGGCTCGGTCAGTATGTCGAAGTGGGGGTGCTTCCGTATATTGTTCCAGTAGGTTTTGAAGGTGCTTATTGAGTTATCTTTCTCATCTTCGGATACGATCCAGTTTCTGAAGTCCTCTTCCTCCTCCTCTACTTCTGATATCAGGGGTCTGACCTCATCTGGTTTGAGGGCGTTTTTTCTCGCTTTCTCTTTTTCCTCTGAGTAGTCTACTATGTTTGGTTCCATAGTGGTGTTTGGCCTGTGGGTACTTTTATCCCTTTTCCAGATAATGCTATGTTATCTGTAAAACACTCTATTTCTAAACCCGATTTTCTGTTTTTTTCTGTAGCTAGATTTTGAGCGCTGAATTTTTGGAATTATTTTTCTTGGCTTTTCGGCTGAAAGATTGTTTCGGCCGAAAGGTTATGATGGTCAGTCTTTCCCCCGAAAACCTATAAAAAGCAGACTTCCCCACAACTATACATGTCCAAATACGAAGACTTCGCCGATCACAAGATGAAGCAACTGAAGAGGGACGTGGACCACGAACTTGAACACGGCGACGGAGAAGTAACCAGCTACAGATTAGCCTACAACGTTCTAAACCCAGAAGACTACCCGTGGAGCGAAGGAACCTTGGAAAAAGCCTTGACAGCTCTTAGAGAGAAATGGAAAGACGAGGGGAAGATCAGAATAATAGAAGAAGACAGTGGGATTGCAGAGAAGCAAAAATGGGAGAAGACAGAAGACTTCGAGATCGAGGATGACTGAAGATACTATGCTACTCAAATTCAGGGTGTAAACTTAGTTTTGGAAGACGACGACAATGATTCACAAGTTAAGCAGGCCGTCGACGATGAGGAGGCGGCTGAACAACCTTCTATCAAAATCAACGCACAAGGCCTTGAAGCAGATATCAGGGTACGGGAACAGGAGGACCTGGATACAGTTCTTGCGAACCTCGAGTTCTTAGCCCGGAGAAACGGTTTCGACACCGACCTTCTAGGCAACCGATCGGTACAGGAGCAGGAAGATGGCCGGGTTGAGCAACTAAACGACGTAGTTACCACTGTGGCAGAAAACGTCCAGGAGCTCGACGAGAGAGTTGACCGGGTCGAGGACGAACTTGGCGGAGGTGAAGACAGTCAGCTCGCAGAAGTCATCGACCGGATCCAGGAACTCGAGGACTCAGTCCAGCAGTTACCGGAAGATGTCTCCCGTCACCTCGGAGAGCTCCGAGAGGAGGTGAAGGCCTTAGAAGAGTACATTGACGACGTCGAGGAGTACGCTACTTCTGTCGACGACGAATTAGAATCCTTGAGGCAGAAAACCTCGGCCAGAGAAGAGGAGCAGGAATCTTCGGAAACAGTAGAAAGTGAGGACGTCGACGAAGAAACCACTACAGAGGAAACGGGAGAAGGCCGATTTACTGAAGAGGAGATCGTGGAGATCTCTCGGAAGGAACGGGCTGAAGAGATCAAACCAGTCATCCGGGAAAAACAGCCTGTCGACTTTGAGGGTATCTGCAACGAAATTCTCGGCTACAAACCAGACTGGGACAACGATGCCTACAAAGCGATTCACAATGCCATTCAAACCTTCCGAGGTGATTTAGTTACAGAGAAAGATGGCCGCAGTTCACTGTACGCCTTCTCCGAAGAGGCGTTTGAGGACTCACCCGAGCAAGAAGACAGAGAAGGAACGGAGGACAGCTCGGAGCCTGAAGACGACGTCGACGAGGAAGACGAAGAAGAGGGAGAAGGTGAGGGTGAAGGACTTCTACGGTCTGTCTCCGCTTTCAACCGGCTCAGCAAGGCACAGAGAGAAAATGAAATCAAACAAGTCATCAAGGAGTACGAACCGATCGGGACTTCCGAGATCTGCGAGAAACTGTTCGGATACGAGGCCAAATCAGGGACAGATGCCTACGTAGCCGTCCAGAACGCGATGCAGGACTTCAGGAATGAACTGGAGAAAGAGAAAGACGGCCGCAGCACGAAATACAGCTTCCCAGAAGGCCAAGAGACAGAAGATCAGGACACCTCAATCAGTAATGAACCTGAATCGGAGACCGTGAACGGATCTAAGGAAAACGACAGCCCTGAAACACAGGTTCCAGAAGAACCAGAACCATCAGAACCAGTAGAAAGCAGCGACAGTGATCGACCGGATTTTAGCGACAAAGGCGGACGGTACAGCCTTGAAGAACTACGGGACGACGAGGATCTCAGCGTAGAGGCCGAGGTCCTGAAAGTGTTCCAAGAGTACCGGAAGGACTGTGGTGAGATTTCGATACCTGAGGCAACACAGGTACTGTTCGGATTTGAGGCCTCAGAGGATGATGAAGAGTACCAGGCTGTATGGAATCATCTGGAGACGTATTCGAGGAAAGACGGGGATCGAGTCGAGAGAATCGAGAAGAAAGACGAAAAAGACCGATTCAAAATATTCGGCCCGTTCAAATTCTGCAACCTGTACTACGATACCCATCACGACGTGATCTGCACAGAATGCCCGCTGGAAGAAGCAGTGTACACAGCAAGGAAGGCCAAGAAACATCATATCAACACAAGAAACGATGGGATGAAAGAGCATCACAACTCCTTCATCTCCGCGCAGATCCCTGACAACTTCCAAAACGGGGAAACCGTACACACCATCATCGAACGCGAGTGTGGTAATCAGTGAGGAAGCTTCTCGGCCACGTATCCCGTTTTCTTCTGGGTACGGCTGTAAGCTTTCTCACAGTCAACATTCTTATCGGTGCAGTTCACGGCTTTCTCTTCCCCGACTTCTTCCACGTAGGTCTCTTGCTCAGGCAGGACGTACTGAAATTCACAGTCCCGCTCTCAGCAGCATTCTACTTGTCGGTCAAACTGCTTGACCCCATATTCGAAGACTCTGAAAACCCGATCAGGAAAGAGTTCGACGAGGTGATGCCGGATTTTGGACACTGAAACACCTGACAACGACCGCAGTGACCTGTTGAAGAAGGTCTACGAAATCGGTCACGGCATGGACCTCAGCGAACGAACTCTCGACAAAGCCGTTGACCTCGTAGAAAGTTACCGAGACCAGTTCAAGGTCTACGAGCAGTATCTGCCCGCAGCTGCCGTCCACGTTGCCTCACGTCTCAACGACGAGCCGAGGACTCAGAAAATGATCGTCGCCTACCTCGAAGCCCAGGATAACCTGTTCACCGCTGACAAGGATGAGGATATCGGCCGGTACGTGAGGGAGGATGTGAAGAAACTGAGGAAGCAGGAAGGCATCGATCTTTCCCTCGTCCGCAGCACCGAGTACCTGGATTACATTGTTTCCCAATTGGAGCATGTCGCGGCCAGTGATGACTTGGTTGGAACTGCTGAGAAGTACTGTGAAGCTGTCGAGGAGTACGATGGATTGTCCAGGAGCAAGGTAGCGATCGCCGGGTCCTGTCTCAAGGCAGCGGTCGAGGAAACAGGTGGAGACCACTCAATTACCACAGCCCAACTGGCACGGGTCACCGGTATGAACCCGAAGACCTTCGAGAACAACCTGAAACACTTCCGCGAAAACGACATCCTCCCTCAGTAGAACTCCTCATTTTTCTCCTTCTTTCTAACCTGCCAACGTACCCTTTCTCAGAGATATAAATCAGGAGAAGGCCTGAACCATAGTATAGGCCTTGTCAGCTACGTACACCAAAGCGAATACCGCCATAATCGAATCCAGGAGGATGACAAGGTAAGATACGTAGATCAACGGCTCTGGTGCCTGAAGAATCGTAGTATACCAATTCACCAAGCCTCCGAACTGGGAAATATTGATGCCTCTATGCACACCGTAGAACAGGCCGAACGTGATAGGTACGTACCGGGCTAACGGCAGTTCGGCACCAAGATCTGTTCCGAACAGGTACAACCCCATTACGAACATGACCGAGGCTGCGAAGACCCAGAAACCTGCAGTTGCTACTCCGTGCAGGGACGCAAACAAGACAGCAAACGGAGATACTCCCAAAACCACCGACAACAAAATACTCTCTGTCTTCTGATACAGGATCATCACTAACGAGGCTGAAGCACCGAGCAAAGCCAGGTTCTCACCGCCAGGTGCCCACACCCCGTTGACAATACCCTTTACAGAAGGTTGCTGACTGGACAACGCTGAGAAGGCATAGCCCTCAGTCGGCGGAGCAAAAGCATTCAAACGGACATTCGCCACTAGATTAGAGATGTTGAACGCCAGCATACCTGCCCAGACAGCGAAAGACGCCTCCGCCGTTGTCGACGAGCTTCTGAAGAATGATCCGGCACCCAGCTCCACGAACAGGACCCCGGTCATCCCCATCAAAGCAAAGATAACACCAAGGACAACAAGATCGATATTACCGTTCTGAGTGCCGTAGACGGCAAACATTAGACTGGAGAAAATCAGGACTCCAAGGATTCCGAAGATATTGACGAAATCCAGTTCGCTGTTATTTCCTGGTATGAGTACGCTTGTAACTGCTCCCATCTTGTCTTATATCACCCTTCCACGGTACTTGCTGACGCCTGCTACGAAGACGAACGCTCCAAAAATCACGGCGGAAGCCTCACCTGTCGGCAACGGAACGGAATACAACTCCCCACTGCACTGTCCTTCCTCCAAGTATCTCTGCACCTGTTCCAGTCGGGAAGCGTTTTCTCCGCCTTCTGGCAGACAGATCTCCTCTCGAGTCATAAGGGATGTCGCCGGGATATCCGGGACTAACTGCCGGACTCCTTTCACCCAGCGTGGTGTAGTGTCTACGGCCTGCACCGTCAAGTTTAGAGATCCTGCTTCACCGATTCCTGCACCGGTATCGAACCGGCAGGTGAACGTATCACCCAGGCCCTGATTCTGAAGCTCTGTTCTATTAGGAAGATTGACTTTTGCCATTAATATAACATCCGCCCCGCCAGCTCCGAGATCGTCTCTTGTCCCGGGGATTTTGAGTGAAGTGTTCTTACTGAATTTGTCTCCGACAAAGTTGCTCTGCACTCGGAAATGGCTGCACGCGGTCGTATCTCTTGTTTGAAGGGTTACAGAGTTGGCCTCTTTTTCATAGTTCCAGACCGTGAAGTAGATCTTCGAGGTTGAACCAGGAGCAACGGTGTAGTAATCCTGTGTCGTGAACTCAACAGAATAATTTGTCTGGTTCCCATCCGAAGGAGGCTGCCTTATAGGAGCAGGAGCACTTCCCGACGAATCGTCCTTGCCGATGGTATAGGTTAAAGAAGCTGTGTGACTGCCCTCATGTAGACTGCTGTTACCGAAATCATCCTCGACGGTGATGAAGACGGTACCATTCCCATCTCGCAAAGATATATTCCCTGATCTCCCATTCACGTACGCCTCTAAGCTACCTCCATCTCTATCAGAAAGCTTCTCGAGGTTCGACTCATCAATAGGTACTGTAATATTTGACTCTTCTGTCAAATTGCTGGAGACAGTGAACGAGATGTTGTTCCAAGCCTTCTCATAGTCTGTCTTATTCACCAAGTTGAAGGACTGAGTATCGATTCCTCCAGGACTGCATGAGAAACCTACTGTTCGATTCTCAGCCGCACCTGAACTAAGCGAGATACTTGTCTGATTCGATTGGATGCAGGAAGAAGGCGTATCCACGAATCCTGTCGTTGAAATCTGGGACCAAGTGAAGCCGAGCTGTTCTGAGATTTCAAGACCTCGAGTAGCTCCGTAGCTCTCTCCAATTGTTACTTGATCAGGGATACGAAGCGGGTACTGTTCCTCGTCGATCCAGTCGCCGTGGCTTTCTACAGTATGGCTTGCCGCGGATTCAGCATTCAGTGTCCCACTCCAGGTCTTACTGGAATCGAGTGTCCCCGGTATTTCCAGGGCAAGACTGTAATCTACTGAGTCTTCTCCCAGACTCTCCAGCTCGACGGTCTGGTTCAAGCACTGTTTTGTAAGCGAGCCACAGGAAGGATCCTGTCTATGCCCCGAATCAGTCTTCCTGATATCCAACTCTTGATTCTCAGAGAACAGACCGACATCATCCGATATCGACACGTTCGTCTTCAGTGGGAAGGAAAAGGCTGCCTTCAACGTCGTGTTAGTAAATGCTGAGGCGGAGGCGAGGCCTTGGTAGGATGCAAGATCTGATTCCCCGTCACTCGATAGACCGAGCTCTAACCGATTATCTGCCGTGCTTTCGTTGACCTTGATGGTAGTTGATTGGATGCTCGGCTTCGAGTTATCGATGTAGAAGCTGTCGCTGTTTCCGGAACTGAACGATATAACGTTGCCGTAGGCGTCCTCAGCTTCTAATACCGAAGCATTGTACCAAGTCTTAGTCTCGTTTATTTGAACTGGTTCACTGTACCAGAGCTCACCGGTTTCACCTGCATTCCCATTTAATACAGTGGAATTTCCTCTCTCTGCTTTAATCTGTACTTTCTCTACTGAGTCTCCCTCATCTGGATCTGTTATATCGATTTTTAGCCTTACAGCGGCCCCGTATTCCGGGTTTGAATCGTTCCAGGAGACACTGTTCAGGTTCGGCGGATAGTTACAAACAACACTGTTCTCATTGTAGTTTAGGTATGGGTATCCCCAATTACAGTACTCCTTTGTGATCCAGTATTTAGCACCACTCGAGTCAAAATCAAACCCGGTTAGATTACCCTGTGCGTCTGGATACGTCATCTGATCGGTTTGCAGGCCCTCAGTTCCACCGACATTCGAACTTCCGCCTACAGCGTTTGATTGTCCTGAGGTCTCAGTATTCCAGTACACTGAAGAAAAGCTAGCATCGTACATATGGCCAGCAATTCCTCCACTTCGATCTCCATCTCCGCCTGTGACGGTTACATTCGCTGTTGAGTAGCTTTCGGTAATTGAAGTCTTGTAGGATTGGCCGTCTAAAGTCTGTATGAACCCTACTAAACCTCCAGCATCATCTTCAGATATAACCTTGCCTCTTGAGTAACTTGTTGAGATATTTCCCTGTTCTAATCTCCCGACTAGACCACCAGCATAGAATGATTCTCCTGAGCTATATCCTTCTGCAGTTACTTTTGCATTTGAATAGCTGTTGAGCAACTCTGAATCGAACATATAACCGGCTATGCCACCTACATAATACTCTCCTTTTACAGATCCTCTGGAAGAGGATGTGTAGATAGTTATGGTTGTCTCTCCCGCTATGGCACCTACTTTGGACTTCCCTGTAACATTTATATTTCTCAATCGAATGGACTGTATCTCTGCTACTCCGCTCTGCTCCTGAGTTTCTATACTATTGAAAAGTCCCACACTGTCTTCACCTGGGCGGTTTATATGCAGATTTGAAATGATCTTATCTCCGCCGTCAAACAGTCCTGTAAACCCGCTACTATCTGTCCCTATCGGATTAAATCCCTTACCTCTGTTCCAATTTTTGGTTATTGAACAATCTATATTTCTTGATATAGCGTAGGACTGAGTTAGACTCCTTTCTATAGCTTGGAGATCATAGCAACTTTTCACGTAGTAATCAATTATAGCATTGTCTGAGGTATAGGTTTGCCAGCTTAATTTAGGATATGAGTACAGTGAGCTCCAGTTATTGCTGAAATCAAAGTTCATATTTGATTCTGAGCTGCTTCCCTGCATCTGAGAAGTAGTCAAGCCTGACCCACCACCGCTCCGAGATTGGTTTGTGGTATTGGTATCCCAATAGGAATCAGAGCTAGTGCCGCTACTATATCCTGTAGATCCTGCTAAACCGCCAACGTCATCGCTTCCAGAGACAAGGCCCGCAGCATAACTTGACGAAATAGATCCTTTGTTCTGGCCAACCAAACCACCGATATCATAGGTTCCGGAAACACGGGCTAGAGAGTAAGTTGACGAGATACTCCCTCCATTATCTCCGGAGATACCCCCTGCATAGTGATTAGTTGCGTGGACACGGCCTGTGGTGAAACTCGAGGAAATACTTCCACTGTTAGTACCTACTAAACCACCAGCGTAGTAACTTCCTGTAATATTCGCCTCTCTCAAGCCGACATTCCGAATCGTAGAAGAACTAGCTGTGTTACTGAATAGTCCGACTTCTTGTGTAGCCGGCCTATTAATGTATAACCCAATGACTTTGTAGCTGTTTCCATCGAAATTCCCCGAGAAAGCAGTATCTGATCCTATCGGGTTAAACCCCTTTCCGGAGTTCCATTCTCGAGTTCCCGAAGCATCAATATTAGCAGTAAGAACGTAATGGGCGCTGAGGTTGCTGCTCATGTTCTGCAACTGGTCGACGTTCGAGATCTGGTATGGATCGCTCGAGGTTCCCGATCCTCCAGCAAAGGCTGAGACTTGACCTACGAGTAGCAAAGTAGCTACACCTGTTGCTAAAAGAGCTCTCTGCTTCCTCGAAACCATATATAAAAAGTGGCTGATATGAATTAAAAAACCACGACATAGAAAGACGGTAGAATCTTTAACTCAGATTCAACCGAGAGAAGGTAGATTCTCGACAAAGCTATCTTCAACCCAGTTCTGAAGATCGAGTACGAAGACACGGAAGCTGGACCAAGGACTATCTCTCACGACGAGAGTAGCATCTGTGACACAGCGACCGCCGCTTAGAGTACCATTCACGTTTTCTGGACAGACTTTCTTAACTGAGGCCTGACTATAACATTGTCCGCCTTCGCCCATCGTTGATCCAGCTGGACACCTTTCTTTGACCTCAGGATTGAAGACGCAGACTCCCAGCTCCTTGTTGTAACGTCCTTTTTCGCACACGGCTTGAGCCGATGGCGTCACAACGCAGCTACCCGCTTCTGGACTCCAAACACCTGAGCTACAACGATGTACAACTGATGGAGTCACAACGCAGTCTCCAGTCGTCTTATTCAGAGTTCCTTCCTCACAGACCCGTGTGACGTCCACTGAATTGGCGTTGACGACCCAGAACATGGTGTAGGTCTGACCCTCAGGAACAGAGAAACTCTTGTCCTCGACGAGCTTCTGATACGGTGATGTGATACGATCAGTCTGCACTCCTGAAGCAGTTACGATGACCGGGTGCCTGCTGCAGAAGTACGAAGGATCCGGCGCTACATCGTTCCTATCGTAGGTTCCAGGGCTGAAGGTCTCCGTGACAATAGTATAATTCTGAGGTAGGAAACAGGTATCTCCACGAAGATGCAAGTCTTCCTCAATCACGCATTCTCCATCTTGGTACGTTGCTTCCTCGCCACAGAACCTGTAATCAACCTCGAAAGAAACAGGCTCTGTCTCGATATTCTCAAGGTTAAAATCAGGTGTTTTACTGCCTTTGTCACCCCATATCCGTTTCTTAGCTGCAGGGATGCTCGGGTTCTGAATTACGACTTTAGTTGATTTATTGACTTCCTTTTCAACCTTAAACTTTGACTCATCGTATTCTGAAAGCGTGTCTACAACAGTAAACTCGGTTGTTCCTTTCGGCAGCAGACCATCATTCAATAATTCCACTCTGTTCCCCGCTACATCAGCGTGGACACTGCCCACCTTCAGATCATGCCAGTTATTCTCGATAGTCAAATTATACTCAACCAGTCTCTCACCAGGACCGGTTTTCTCAACACTTACACTGCTCAGTTCAACGGTGAAGTCTTCATCAGGGACATCGATTCCGACGCTATAGT
The DNA here is from genome assembly GCF_001482285.1 of Haloferax sp. Q22. GTDB lineage: Archaea > Halobacteriota > Halobacteria > Halobacteriales > Haloferacaceae > Haloferax. The sequence goes on from NZ_LOEP01000012.1 coordinate 29,226, forward strand.
CAACAGTTACGTATGTCCCATCATCTCTGAACCATTCTCCTGAGGGACGAACATCTGAGATAACGATACCATCCTCTCTATACTGCTCGTACGAATCAAGTAAAATCTCTTCACCATCAAAAATCAGCCGGGCAACATCTTGCGTCTCAGGATCCTTAGCCCCTGTAATCTCCATATCAACGGTGTGGCCGTAGATTTCAGCCTCTTCATAATAATCATTGTAGGCAGTCCAGTCACTGTTCGCCTGCAAGTTGACCTTATTCTGCCCTGAAACAGTAGAAAGCGAAGAGATATCAAACGAACTGAGACCTCCAATTACAAGAACTACTACAGTTGCTACACCGATTATGCGTAAGTCGAAAAGATCCACTGCTACAAGAACAAATTATCGAATAGTATTGATAAAAGGTCAGGACGGCAGTAGTTCAGGACGGGTGCTGATCCCGACCTCGACCTCGGTAAAGTTGAAACCGGAATCCTCAGTTCCAGTGATCTCCCAGCAATTCAGGCCTCCAACTTCTTCAAGTCAACATCTGAATTTGACGGAATAAGATTCCATCCTTCCACAACCATGTGGTGATGCTGACATAAAGTCACTAAGTTATCTAGCCGGTTCGCGTTCTCGAGTTTTTCAAAGCATCTCCTCGGTTTGATGTGATGCACAGCAGGTCTCTGACCCAACTCTGATTTTCCCTTACCGCATACAACGCAGCTGTAGCTATCTCTCTCCCAGCACTTACGTCTCTGCTCCTCCCAGTTTGAACCAAAATCCGGAGAGTAACCACCTTTCCAGTGCGGGTTATTTTCTGCTTCGTAATCCAGTATATCCTCTTCTTTTTTATACCTATAATAGCAATTTCTTGAGCAGAAATTGTTTTCCTTCACGTTGCATTTTTTCCTTTCAAATTCTGAACCACACCAATCACATTCTATCGAAACTATGGCCTTTAACTCTCGATGTCTGTAGGCGCAATCAGTAGAGCAATATTTTTTCTGGTACTTTCCAGATAAGGTGTCGCCACACTCTGGATTTTGACATTCTTCAAATTCTCTATCATTACTGATGTCGTTTATGTGACACTCCTGGTCACAGTACACCTCGTCCTTAAACTCTGTAGTCTCAAACTCTTCGCCACAGTACCTACAAGACCTAGATAATTTTTCGGTTTCTCTTGCTTCTTTAGGAAGGTTATCTACATAGTCTCCGCTGTCATGAAAACAATCTTTTGAGCAATATTTTCTATCTCTCCAATCTTCACCTTCAAATTCTTCACCGCAGTTTTTACAAGTAACAACATCAACCACTGTGTGCACCCAAGTATTATTTAAATATCAACATTTAAGAAACAATTGGCGGCGAAGCAGAAGCTGTGTGCACCCTAAAACAGTTTCTCAAAAGCCGCCACCTTCTATTACCTATCTCTCAAAGACAGGAATCTCTTCAAAACTATAGGCCTCATCACCGCCTTCAACCACCTGCCAACAAGAAATCCCATGCAACTTCTCCGAAAAAGGACTGGATGTAATCTCATCGAACACGATACACGTATAATCCGTAGTCTCAGGCGACTCAAGCTCACGATCCTCCTCAGAAAGCCTTGGAGAACTAGAAATAGGATGAGTATGGACGAACAAATTAATCTCGCCAAACCTGTTGGAGCACGACCCACTTACACTTTCTAATCCGCTGTCGTCGATCTTATCCGCAAAACGGAACTCCTCTACCAAACCTGAATCAGAAACAGTGCCGCAGAAAAGACGCTCATGAGCAAAATTATCAGTAGATACCGCTCCGGTCGTAATCCAATTCATATTACTTACTTGATCAGAGGTGAAGCTGATACCTGTACCATTCCCGTCTTGCTCATCTAAGCCCAGATACTGAGTTGTTTCACCGGTGAAATACCTGAACTGTGCATCAGCATGCGGATTAGTTACGAGCACAACTCCGACAATCGAAGCCACAACAATTGCTGAGAACAAGAGGTAGACCCAATCCTCCAAGGTGATCGTCAGCAGTCGCTCGAAAAATCTTGCGGGCAACTCAATCATCTATACACAGGAATTGTCAATTCGTAGTTAAAAAGAAAAGGGAAAATGAGGGGGGAAAGAGGGCCTTTTACTTAGGCCGAATAACCTACAGCTCCGCCAGAGTTACCCCTGGAAGGAGACTGTAGATCCATCTCCGATCGCATTGTCGAAGATGTCGTAAGCGTTCAGACTGATGATTGACTCACCAGGTCCGAGCTCACCGTCATCAGCAGTGCTGACTTCGGTATCGAACTCTCCCGTAACTGTCACCTGAATCTCCACAGTATCACTTGCCATCTGTGGGTCAGTACTGAGATCTACGTCACTGTTTGTGAGAGCATTTCTGAACGAAGTGGAGTCTGATAGAGGTCCTGTGGAACCATCCTTCAGACTTTCACTGTAGACTTCTTCTCCGTCGACCATTACTGAGACGTCGACTTCGGAAATTCCTTCACCGTCGTTGAAGCCTGTTACTTCGACATCGCCGAGGTAGGCAACTCCCTGCGAGACTTCGACTGATCTCTCAAGTGTTACTGTCTTAGTACCGTTGCTCTCGAAGCTTAGGTCGCTTCCAGCGCTGAAGTACTTACTGTCAGAAGTCTTGTAGCCTGCAGAGTCTGTTCCGTAAGTTGCCCACTGGTCAAACTGGGCGTTGTCGTCCAGGTTGATCGTCTTTCCAGCTTCTGCAAATGCCGTTCCTACTGTCTCAGGCATTGCTTCGTTCCAGAAACTGTAGTGGTACTCTCTTGGATCGCTCTTGTCCACTAGGACGAACTGGTAGTCCTGATCCTGGTGCTGTACCTCGCTAAAGGTAGCTGTGTCACCGTTGCTGATCTCTACGACCTCGTAATCTACTCCGGCCTGAAGACCGCTTGTTGCATCACTGATCGAGAAGTCGTCGTAATCACCGACATCCGGGACATCTACGCCAGGTTCGAACTTGTACACTTCTGCTGACGATACGTCGAGTGGAAGGGTTACTTCACCGTCTACTCCCCAGTCGTTTACTGAGACTGTGTCACCAGAAGGTTCTGGCTTTGGATCGTCTCCGCCGTTGTCACCACCGACTGAACTCAGCATTCCGAAGCCGCCGGTAAATGCACCTGCGACAATCAGAGCTGAAATGATTCCAATTGCTGCTCCTACTTTTGCATCCATAATTTAATTTGTCACCTCCACGTTGAATGGGTCAAGCAAGGGCTGGACCAAGCTGGAGAGATCCGGGTTCCCGACCTAAATAATTCAGAAGTGCTATCGGAGTCGCCGCTGCCAGGCGTATCTTATTCGCACTGGTCCTCGAACGGCTGGCTCCAAGCCGTTGAACCGGTGCGTTCTTTCTACCATTCCTGGGCAGATCCGAGTAGCTGAGGCCGCAACCTTCTCCAAGCAGATCCAGGGATTCCCTGCCTGCCTTTCGCGGGTTTTGGAAAAAGAGATACATTCTATAAACAGGTTGTCAGTTACTGCTTTTAAAACAAGGGCCAAGAAAACCCGGTCCCCGCTACAAGTTAATGTCCGGAGTAGTACCCTTCAAATACAGGTACCCTGTTAGAAGCAGGCCGACAACAGTCAGCAAGAACCCTAACGGATTCGTCACTAACTGATACACAGCCATGAACGCCATCCCGCCTCCTACAAGTCCTATACCCAGTCTCACGACGGCATCACTCAATGGGATGAACTCCGTGGCAAGGCCGTCAACCATCTTACCGAGCTTAACCCCTACTAAGGCGAATCCAGCGAGGAATCCGATGAACGACAGCAACAATTGAGCCCAGGTCAATGCACCAGCGTTACCGGATAAGGCCTTCTCCATACCGCCAAATGGAGTATCTAGTTGCCATCCGAGGCCTGGAATAGTCCACGGATCACCGCCGCCTCCACCGGGAGGCGAGTCCTTGTCACGGCATTCATACTGGACATCGTCGTCAATGTATCGAGCTTCCTCATCAGCACTGCAGACTTCGTCCTCCTCCAGTTTCAGGCCATTAGTACAGGACATGATGACGTCGACCGTTTCACCGTTTACCTGTTTCTCCTTCTTCGTCTCATCTCCCTCTGTACACTCATCTTCCTGAGTAGCAGTAACAGAGACACTGGCAGAGACCTCGTTCCCACTCCCAGTATCCTCAACAACAACTTCACACTGGTCAGAGAACTCACTCTGCGTCATACTCGTCGAAGTGAACGTCACCCGGAAATCAAACGATGCAGTACCGCCAGGAGAAACCCTTTGAGTATCCTGCAAGCTGTTACCGCTGAAGTACTCGCCGCAGGAATCGGTACGAGCCGAGAAACTGCCTTCGCTATCACCGACATTTTCTGCTTCCACTGATATCGTTCCCTGACCCAATTCACCGAACTCTGCACCGCTTGTAGAGACGATCTCTGGCTTACCTACAGGCTTAGATATCGTGGCATAACCGTTCTCACCCGCATCAACGTAGACACTGAACTCGGGGTACATCAGGCTACGCTCCATATCCAGTTTGAACGCACCATTCTGGAAGCTCGAGTCCAAGATCTCGGAGTCAGAAAGCGGAGACTCCGTAAACTCCGAAGCAGCTTCTTCCGCTTTTCCGTTCATCTCGCTCTCGATGTGGCTCTCAGTGGTTAGGCCTGCACCCCATTCTCCAAGAAGGTCGTCAGCATTGTTCTGGACGAAACTCTGGTACGAGGAGTAACGTGATTCGCTTATGACTCTCCAACCGCCTTCGTAGTCATTACTGTGGAGAGCATATTCATCATCGACGAGCGGAGGATTCTCACCGGTTGAAAGACTTCCCTCCCAGCTTACCTTGGCATATCTGCCGAGGTTAGAGGTCACTCCTGTTCCGCCGTCGCCGTTAGTGATCACAGCTGTCTGAGGATTCTTATCTCCGGCCTGAAGCCTCCACTCTGTCCGGAAGACTTCGTCAGGAGAACCGATGTCAGCTACAGCACCGTAGTAATCATTTCTCTGCCAGCAATAGATTGTATACTTGTACTGCCCTGTCCAGGTATCGAACCATCTGTTCGCTCGAGCATCTACATCAGTCGTCCCGTAACCATCGACTGTGAACGTGCCAGCATCGTTCGTATCGACACAGTTCGTGGTAGTCCAGTCCCACAGCTCCTGCTTAGAGCTGACAGTCTTCTTGACTGCGTCCCAACCAGTTATCGACTCTAAACCTGTATCCTGAGTTGGGTACTTGGCGTACGTATTCTGGTGAGAAACATCGAACGTAATCGGTTCATCCGCTACCGCTCCAGTCTCACTCTCGATCTTGCTTTCAGAGAGATATACGTTGATCTTGTCCGTAGCAAAATTAGAGGTATAACCTACTTGGAGAACCTGTCCGTCGAAGAAATCACTGTTGCTCTCGTAGGTGACTGTGTCAACAGAGTTCGTCGCTGCTGATGCAGAAGAAGCGGCTAATAGGAAAAACAGTGCTACTACCGAGGCCTTCAACCCGTTTTTCACTACTGCGGATCACCTATGCACTCGGCTTCCTGGAAAAGAGTGCCGTTGATGGTTTTGAACGTAAGGTTGCCTGGAATCGATTTCTCATGGTCAGAAGCATAGTCACGGAATTGCTGTTCTGAGTCGAAGGTTCTGTTGTCGACCTCGATCTCGTGCCAGCAACCATCGTCAGTCTGTGTAACGTTGAGAGGTCCGAGGTCAGCAAAGGAACCGAAAGCCAGAGCTGCCAGTAATAGAACTGAACCAGCTACTACAAAATTCGTTGCTGTGCCTCCTTTGCGCGTATCTATAATTTGTGTATCACCCTGTTTTGATCTTCACCAGCTCTCTCAGACCCAGTACTGTTAAACCGATGAATATTGCATCGCTGATCTGCCTGAAAAGCCGTTCAAGGCCTGTGGTTGGCTCCGGTACAGCGAAAAAGTAGAATCCTGATGCAAGCAAGACCATCAACCCAGTAATATACAGACCAGGGATGATCGGTACTTTTGCCGGGATCCTCTTCCAGCTCAACGCTATCGCAGAAACGTAGCCAAGCGTGACCGCGATTTCTGGATGCTGGAACGCAAGCTGTACAAGAGCATCAAGGACCACTTAGCTTACCACCGGCCAGGAGTCGATGCTGTACGTTTTCGTACTGCCGCATTCAGGGCATTCGTTAGGTGTTGAGCGGTCTTTCTTCTTCTTAGTCTTCCAGATATTTCCGCATTCTTCACACCCAGCTTTGACCCTGTATTTCTTCGCCATCGAAAAACCGATACCTCCTATCCACGAATTGAAATCTACTACTTTTAAAACAAGAGGCCCTACCCAGTGTGACTCCAAAGTGGCGAGAGGAACTCTACTACCGGACAGTCCTCAACCCCGTCATGCTGATTCGGATTCACGTACAGGAACTGGAACTCGTCCATCGAGGACATCTTGTCCTTCCACTTTTGCTGGTGTGATGGATTGTAGAAGTTGAACGCATTCAAGGCCTTACTCCACTCCTCAGCATTCAGATTCTCCGAGATGAAGATATGATCTAGATCTCCGATAAAGTCGAACCGGGATTTCCCGCCAGGCATCGGTACCTGGGAAGGCCTCTGCGTCGAGATCAACGTAGCAATATCGTTTTGTCTCCCGGAGACATCGAGGATCCTCTGGAACTTGTCCTTGACAGGTGATTCCTCATCTCGAGGAACTACTTCGTGGTACTCGTCGCAGAAAACCACGTAAGGCCCTTGGATCCTATCCTGACGTAGTGCCTGGATGAAGTTATCCATCATCGAGGCCACGTAGAACTGGAACTTCTCTTTCTCATCCGGCGTATACCGGTCGTAGTTCTTCAAGCCGAGCGAAAGCACTGCTCGCCGTTCCTCCAAATTATGGCCTTGATGGTCTCCCTTCTCGTCAGGGAAAACGTATTCATCGCAGGTATGGCACCGCCACGATGTGACGAACCGGAACGGATCTTTCCTAAGTCGAGAGCTGAGAATGTTGTCATTCTGAAGCGATTCGAGACTTCTTTTCAGTGCGCCCTTCAAGGCCTCCGATCCTGAGTAGTCTATCTCCAAATTATTAAGCTCACTTAGTATGGTAGAAAACGTCTCATTCTCCAAGTCAAGCCCGGACACCAAGTTATTCAAAGTCTGCTTCTGAGCGTCCGAAGTTACGTTCACCAAGGCCTTGAAATCGGATTCTTCTATATCCTCAAACCCGAGAGTGAATTGGTCCACGTAACTCGGCTTCCCATCAACGTATTCGTCGGCCAAGAACTTCGGCTGGAAGATCTTCCGAGGAACACTGTGCGGTTCTTCACCGGGAGCGAGGCCCGCGGTCTCACGGATCAGTTTCTTGCTGACACCGCCTTTGTACGAGATATCCTGGAAGTCGTGCTTCACGTCAGAGAAATGCATTACGTTCCAGCCTTGGTCGTGGATCCGGGACAGAATCGCCTTCGCACCAACAGTCTTGCCTGAGCCTGAAGCACCGAAAGCAGCGATCCTCGTAGTATCGTCGAACTTTATCCTGATGAGCTCGCCTGTCTCCACGTCACGGGCAACAGGAATACCGTTACTGTAGTCAATCTCTGTAACTTCATCCGCCTGTTTGAACCGCTCCCTATGGTAGTCATCCCCGACATCCCACAGATTATCTAGTACTCCGATCAGCTCCCACCTCCGTTGTCAGAAGGTCTTCTGCTTGGAGAGTCACCGCTCTGGTCAATGATAAACTGGTTACGTCCAGATCCTCCTGATTCACGGCTTGCATCACGTCCTCTAACCGACAACCAGGTATAGTCATTGAACGGTTGAATCCTGCCCTCAACACCTTGCACGTTACCCTTGTAACGCCGGATACGGTCCTCTGAAAGATCGTAGATATATGCGATCAATTCACCGTACTTCGGGTTTCGGGGCCGTCCTATAACACCCCATACACCCTTCTCCTCTCCATTTATCGTAACTTCCCGGTACTCATCGTAGTAATCCAGATTATCCCTGTCCGTCCTATCGATATTCAGTTCTCTCCTCCCTGGATGTTCCCTAACTTTCTGATTGAGTTTTTCAGGCGCTTCAACTGGCTCAACCTCTAATTCAACACTTGAGGAATTATCCGGTCCTAGCCCTAAACTACTGAACGTGAAATCAAATCCTTCACCGCCAGCCTTGTCATAAAGTAAAATCCCGAGAAGCAAGGCAACCAAGCCCGCAAAATAGGGCCAAGGAATTAGATCAAGGAACGAGTTGCCTATGACCAGCACTATCAGAACTATTCCGTAGTTCCGTAAATCAGTCAATCTCACCGGTTACATCACCTGAGGAAGGAGTATCAGTAAAATCCAGAACGTTGAGGCTCCGATAAGAGTTCCTACGATGAACCCCATGATCACTCCTCCAAATTTTCTCCCGTTTATCACGGTCAAAGCCTGGATGACGATCATCGCTGCAAGTGCGATCAGCAGATGCTGTTCAGCTAACTCTATCATGAGATCACCTCTACAAAGGCCTTGAACAGGGTTTCCTGATTCGGGTTTCCGCCGAATCTGTAAACGTAGAACTGGCCCTCACCGTACTCCTCGACCAGCTGGTGAACCAGTTGTCCTTCATCGACGACTATCTCACCGTCTTCCCTTGCGAAGGCATTGACTGGAGCTTCCTCAAACGACCCAGTGTATTTCGTAACGAATCCCTTGTATTGGCCCTTGACCGGCTTGGAACCCTGAGGATACCTGTAGACTCTGTACCGATGTCTTCGGTACCTTTCGTCAGTATACTCGACTTCTTCTATACCGTTGAACCTGCTCTTCGGAACATCATCGACAGTAACGGCCTCATCTTTCTTGTTATCCCGGAATTTTCTTATCTCTAAGGAAATCTGATTCTCCACCTCTTAGGCATTATTCGAGGGTGAAGCCCTTGTATCCCTCTGTTCTCTGGATTTTGGTTCTCCACATCTTAATCAATCTCTCTTCTTGATCCATCTGATCTGCGTACCATTCTACATCCTTGTCGGGATTGTCCTGAACGAGATTGTAGAGCTCAGTCTGAACATCAGTGAGATCAGGATGCTCTTCATCGTCTTCACCAGCATTACTGCTTCCATCAGAATCAGTGGTCTCTCCGCCAGATGAAGACGAATTAGTCTGCGCCGACGTAGAAGACGAAGAACTCGAAGAGTAGGATCCGTCAGTACCCGTCCCGTTTTGCTGAGGTCTTTCGACTACCTGTTTCTGCGGAGTTTGACGGGCCTCTTTCAACTCTTGAGCAGTCTCCTGCATCTGCTCCATCAATTCCTTCTGCTGCTCGGAGGCCTCCGTCTTATCATCAATCACTCTCTCAAGCCTCTCACCGAGTTCATCACTCATGTCTTTAGCCATGGATTTGAACTCGGTTTGCTGAGACTCTACCATGTTCTTCACCATGTCCATGACCTCGGACTCGTTCGCCCGCTGCTGCTGGATATCAATCCCGGAGCGAAGCAGCTGCCGGTCATCACGGTAGATCTTCAAGATAAGGACAAGACGAGCAACCAACTGTTCAAGCTGATCAATGTTATCCAGAGCATCCTCCATATCCTCCTTGTCAACCGCATCACGCCGCATATTCTTCTTAAACTCATCTTCCTTCGTTCGCTTTTTGAGGTCGGAGATGTCTCCTTTGACGTTATCTGCTTTAGCCAATGCACTGCTGACAGCTGACTGGATAGTCCTTCCTCTGCTATCCAGTTCCCTCTCCAGGTTGTACTGGCCTATGGTCTTGTCATCACCAATCTCCCGTTCGATATCCTCTTGCAGGCTTTCAACGGCTCTGGACAGGTCCTGGTTCTCCACCATTTCCTGCTCCAGTTTCTCAAAAGCATCATCGTTAAACAAATCAGCCACTGGATATCACCCTTTGACCTCGTCCAGAGTTTTGTCGTCACAGCTTGGGCAGTACCCGTTGTTGTCTTCCCACTTGCTTTGAGGGTTTGAGGAATCGCAGTTAGGACAGTTGACGTTATTCGAGTTAGAGGTCTGCGAAGCCTTCTCACGTTCCTCCCACTCTTCTCTCTCCTTACGAAGAGTCTCAAGTTCCTTTCTTGCCGATTCTAATTCCTTCTTTTTGTCTCTGTAGTTCTCCTTCCACTTCTCTACTTTCTCTTTCTCGCCTTCGTTTTCCTGATATCCTATCGTGTTCCTGTACTCTTCCTCGGTAAGATCTGGGACGTCCTTCGTCGGTTCCAAGATGATGATCGGGAAGTCTCCTGAGTGATCATCGATCCTCTTGATATTCTCCTGAGGATCCAAGGCGTACGGAAACTCCTCCTTCTTTGAACGCCGCGCCAGCTTACTTGGATGCGTATTTAGCATCTTTACTACAGGTTTTTTCCGACCAGGATAATTCTCCGAGTCTTTTAACTTGTCGAGTCCTCCAAAGTACTCGCCGTGGAATTTGTCGATTACGAATCCTTCTTTTGCCATAGCATAGATTACCTCAAATCAAAATAGACCGAAGCCGCTATCCTCATCATCGTCGTCATCAGACAGCGCCATTTTTTCTCTAAGCGGTTTTGTGTCCCTGAGATGGACGTAGTACCATGATTTTGCTTCCCTCTTTTCCCAATATAACGCACCTATAGCAACTACTAACAGAGCTTTCCAGATGTCGCCCCAGAAATCCTCATCCGAAGCCCTTCCCTGAGCCTGTTCAAGCTCCTCGTCTTTTTCCTCGAGTCTCTGCTTCCAGGTCTGGTCAATATCCTGTTCTACCTCTCTCGGGAAGTACAGACCCATACTGTCCCCGATCTCATCCATACTATCGACGTTCTTCATCAAGATCTGGTAGGAGACATTCAAGGCAGCCTCACCGCAGTTATCGCTGTTCGTCGGCGTGAACCGGATCGTCTTGTTGAACACACCTACTGTTTTCTCCTCTGGGACAGGGCAGTCAAGATAACTGCCGCTGAACGTCTTGTTCCCCACTGGAACGTGCTCGCCTTCAGGATCGAAGCTGAGCTCTCCATTGAACCGTTCTGCAGTATTACTGTATACGAATAGGTCAAGATCTGTCGGCCCGTTCACTGTAACTGTCGAGCCTTCTTCCCTTAGGAACTGCTTCCCAGAATCAGTTAGTACAGCCAGTGTCCAAGTCTCGTTAGGACTCTGCAACGGCTGACTGAACGATTCCAACTTTACATTCATCCTGGTAGACCGATTTATCTCTCCGAATCTCTCCGAGATCTCTGTCTCCACACGATAATTATTGAGCTCGATAGAACCGGAGTCCAGATTCACTGCGTTTAGAGGCCTTACCGTGTATTCCGAGGTGAAATTCACTTTGTTCCCTGCCTCGTCAATAACCGTTCCGTCGACGATGTACGTCCCATTCTCGTCGCCTGACGGTGATGCTGTCCAGAGATCAGTGTTGTTCTGATGCGTGAACTCCAAGTCTTGTACAGACCTGTTTCCCTCAGATCCATTGATGGTCACTGTCTCCAAGACCTCGGCCTGGACTGTTTCCACACCGATGTTGTCAGAGGCCTCTACAGCAAACTTACTGGGGAAACCAGCGTCAAAGCTCGGCGTCTCAACCGACTCTACTTCGGGCGTCGTATTGTCCTTGAACTGGAACCTGAGAGGAACCTCTTCGTAATCTCCGTGCTCACCGGTCAGGTTCAGAACTCCGGTGTAATTCCCGTACTCTGTGGTCCTCGGCACCTGGTAGGATAATACGATCCTGCTGTCTACCCCTGGGAAGACCGTGGTCTCCTCAGTAACGTCGAGGAACTGTGAGACGTTTCCGGAGATCTCCGTCGAGACAGCGGTATCTGTATTTCCGAGAAGGGAGATACTCTGATTCGTGAATCTACCAGAGGTTCCTACGTTCACCGTGTTCTCTATACTATCCTTGTTGAGAGACCAATTCGTGTATCTCAGAAGATCCAGCCTGTAGCTATGACTGTAGTTGTTCTCGAGTTCAACCTCTCCGGAGTAGTTCTGTGGTGGGAAGTCGAGCGAGATATCGGCAGTGATGGAGTTGTTCTGAACCTGCAGTGGGAACGGAAACGTATTCTGGGATATATTCGAGCCGTTGATCGAGGAGTTACTGTCAATAACTGTCTCGTTCAAGGGCTGTACTGTGGTTTCTCCGGTGTGAGTTGCTGCTGCGAAAGTTGTTAGAATTACAAAAGAGAGTGCTGCTAGTAGTGTTTTCTCTGTTCTCATATACTCAGTACCTCGCGGATCTTATCGAACAACGATTTGCGGATGATTGCTACGTCTTCTCCAGGCTCAATGTCGCAGCCAGACGGGACTGTAAGCAGTTTCTGCCCGTTGGCACTTCTCTCCCAGACTGTTCCCTCACCATATTCTGCGAATTGTAGGTCGCTTAGATCGTGGTCAAGCCTGTCATCCATCTCTACTGTTAATTATAGTGGTAAGTACTGCTTTTAAAGGGAAAGGGCCTCCAGTCACCCCAAAGTCGAGTTGTCAACACCTGACGCAGTCGAGTTCGTCACATTACCTCCGCTACCCGGATCGAAAAACGGATTCGCTCTTTCAAACTCGAACAGTTCAGGGAGATTAGACAAGGCCTCAAACGTCCCAGTATCCGGAACCCAGCCAGTCGCAGCAAACACGACCAGGAAATAAATCACGACACTGACCAGTACGATGTAAATCGGCGGAATGTTCTCTCCAAACGCTCTTACACTAATATAGTAGAACGCCTTGAAGTACCAGAGAACGTGAGCACCGGCACTGACAACAGCAAAACCGATTACAAGATACTCCATCCCAGAAGCACCGGAGATGTTCTGTAACTCAGTAACCGTAGTCTGAATACTCCGGCCCAGACTCGTACCGTAGGACAGAATAACAGGTGCCGGAGAACCCTGCTCAAACGCCAATTCGATCTTCTCCTTATGCTCGAAAACCAGTATGCTCGCCAGAACACTCCAACCCCACAGCCCCAAATTCCGGGAGAACAAGGCCTTGATACGGAACAACGCCTTGAAAAGAGCGAACTTTCCTATCTGAAATACCGTGAATAACCCCTTCAGAAGTTTCCAAAGTACGAAGAGAATCGTTCTCGATGCGATATACCCTCACCCGGTCAGGATGCTACAGGCCGAGCACAGCGTACGTTGATTACAGGACTGGAGATCGTCGATAGTCAACTGGATATTTTCACCGCAGTCTTGGCAGGGCCTGAACAGTATCGGATTTTGACGGGTTATCACAAAGTTCTCCCTTGCATAGAATTTCTTTTCACTACTTTAAAAAGTAGAGTTTCTTTGTGTGGGATTCTTAACTCCTATTTAGTTTATACTGGATATGCCGGATTCTCTGGACTACATCGTCCAGGATCCTGTCGACTACGACCTCTACGATAGTTCCTCTTGGAACGACATCGACGGATTCCTGGAGCAAAGCATCCGCAACGAGAAAGAACGGTTGGAACAGCAGCTGGAGCAGATCTACCGGCAACTGGATGAACGGAAGCAGATCCACGAGGAGAAGATAGAATCGATTGAAGCCGAGATCCGGAGACAAAAGGATCGGTTAGATTCAGCTGACAGAGCTCCAGGAAACGACGACGTCCAGATACGGAACCGGTTACAAGTACTCTATCAGGAGAAGTGGGAAGCAAAGGAGTCGGTCTGGCAGGACAAGCAAGATCTCCTTGAGGAAAAGCGGGATGTAGTGCAGGAAATCCGGGAGCTCGACGAGAGCAGAGACCTCGAAGAACTACTGTAGCACAACTACTCTGGGACAGGAAGCTTCTTCCGAAACACTTCATCCCCAAGCTGTGATTTTATTTTCTTTTCATCCGAGTCCTGGATCTGTTTAGCGAGTTCCGACCTACTGATACCAGGAGCACCACCGATGTTAAATTCACTCTCATTGTCAAATCCGAATATATCGAGCATCAATTCATCGTCATCGATGATCTCCGCAAGTTGCTTCTTACTCAGAACAATCACGGAGAACAGGTCGCCGGTTTTCATCCTCGTATCCGAATAAAAATACACAACATCGCGTTTATTGGGCCTGTCTTCCCCGAGAATACCCTCAGCTATCTCCTCGTTCTCTGGCTTTGGAATAGTCACTCGGCTACCTTTTTCCAATTTATAAGACCGATTGTTCACTGTTAAGAACCTGTCTCCGTTTGTATAATCGCTTGAGAGAAACGCATACCCGGTTTCCTTGTCATACCCCCACCAGGTAGCAGGATCTTCTCCAGAATCTATTACCACCGTATCACGCATGTCTTCAGGAATCGGTAGTTTGTTTCCGGCCCTCACACTCGACGAGCGCAGATCCCAGTCAAAGTCGTCGTCAGCAGGAGCCTCGACACCCATTTAGAAATTTCTAACTGGATAGAGGACTATAAACTTCCGCAACACTCCACCCAGCACGTAGAAGATATCAACTTACGCTATTCTACGAAAATAGCTTCCTTCAGCCTTCTACAGCAGTATCTCCATCAATAATATTGTAAATTTGATGCTTTTGTAGTATCCACACCCGGTAGTCAGGGATGCGATGGTTCCAAACCTGCAACCAGGCTTGAATCGCATACTGACCAAAGGCCTAACGCCGGTCGTCGGCCTGATACTGCTGAGCTCACCGGTTGCCGCACAGACCGGTACCGAAGACTGTTCCATACCCAGTTCACTTCAACCCCTGTTCGACCTGCTGAACACGGTAGAAGTACTGGCATTTTCCGGAGGAGTAGCACTCGGCGTTATCGGGATGTCCGTAGCCGGATTGATGATCGCAGGGCCGTTCGGCGAGGACTGGGTCCGACGCGGAAAGCAACTGGCGAAGAACACGATTCTCGGCGTCGTCATCCTCGCGTCCGCAAACATGGTAGTGGCCTTCTTGATCGGCCAACTCAGCCCCAGCTTCTGCACCTAACCCATGAAGAGACCAATAATTACAGTGTTGGCCGCACTGCTGCTGATAGGGACTCTGACAACTCCCGTAGCCGCTCAAGCAGGTGAAAACACAACCACACCCGGTGAGGGCGAAGACGATGATAGCGGCCCTATCATCGACCTCAGCGGAGTAACCGAGGCAATTGAAGACCTGATTCAGGACTTCCAGGAGTTCACCGGTAGCTGGGATGAAACCCTGAAAGAAATCCTGATCGCAGTAATCTTTGAACCCTTCAGGCTTGTCGCCCAGCAACTCCTCAACGTCCTCTCTACCATCCTGATGCATACGCCCGACATCTACCCGAACCCAGCAGTCGAAGGCGTTCACAGCGATGTCTTGCTGGTCACCTACCTGCTGTCAGGAATCGGCTTCATGATAGCAGGTCTTCTCTACATCACCGGGCCACTATTCGGAGTTTCCTACAGCGAGGTCCGAATGGTGTTACCGCGGATAGGAGCAGCACTGATATTCTCCACAATCTCGCTGCCCCTGCTTCAGTACGCCGTAGAACTGAGCAACGCACTGGTCTATGCCTTCGCCCCTGCCCAGCTGTCAATGAGCATCACGCAACTGGCAGGTCTCTCAACAGGCCTGGTACTGGCGTGGGTCGTGAACTCTGCGTTGCTTCTCGTGGTCGTGGTGATGTTCATCATCAGGAACGTCTACATCATGTTCGTCGCCGCGATCAGCCCGTTACTGGCGTTGACCTGGAGTATTCCAAAGGCGAAGAGATACGCGGATACGTTCATCGCTGGCTGGTGGACCGCACTCGCAATGGCACCGCTGGACATGCTGGTCCTGAAGTTCAGCTTCGCAATGCTGGAAGGAAACGGAGCGAGCATCCCAGCCAGTATCTCAAACTGGATACTCGGAGTAGCCGCCTTCTCACTCCTCATCATTGTGCCGTACCAGCTGTACGGAGCTTCTCAAGCTGCCATCGGACAGGCCTACGTCGTCAGTCAGGGCGTGAAGAGCCGGGCGAAACAGGCCTACCGCTACAAGAGAGGCAGAAATTCGGGACAGGACAGTGAGTTCGACCTCTCCCAAGATGAGGCCCGCCGACTGAAGTCGTACAGACGGAAAAAGCGGCAGCAATCGGACGACTTCCGCAGCAACTGGAGTGATAACAATGACTGAGAAGGTTCGGATGCCGGCGGATCTAGGACAGGTCACGCTGAAACTCCTCGGTAAATTCGACTCGAGAGATCTCGCCAGATTCGGTCTTCCAACCAGCATCGCATTCCTCTACATCTACACCGCTTCAAACCCGTCTATAACAGCATATGCAGTGTTCGCTGCTTCAACGGTCTTCGGCAGCACCTGGGCGCTGTGGAGGCCTTGGGGACGTCCTCTTGATCAGAACCTGTACCAGGCCCTGCGCTGGACTACGCAGAAGGAGATCGACGTAACTCCTGAAGTAGAACAAGGTCTGATCAAGGCAGGTGACTCAGCGACTGCACTAATCGAAGTTGAACCCGTCAACCTGGAGCTGAAGTCTGGAAGCGAAAAGGCTGCGCTTCACAAGCTGTACCAAGACCTGCTGCAGACCGTCGACTATGAAATCACGGTTTACAGCACTCAAAGCCCGGTCGACCTCAAATCCTATCTCAACGAACTGGATACCACCGACAAAGTCCAGAAAAGCTACAGCGACTACTGTCACCGCCTTCAGGAGGACGGACAGAACACGACGAGCCACTATGTCTCAGTTCGTGTTGAAGACGGAGACGTAGAAGAACTGGAGAACCGTGTCGACGAGATCCAGGAGCAATTGAACTCGGGAGGTCTCACCACTAACAGGGTATCCAAGGTCAAAGAAGAGCAGGTCAAGCCAGCACCCGAGGTGAACCACAACAACCTCACCTACCCTAACACGGAGAACCGTAGCTCCAGCAAGACAGTCTACGTCTCCGAGTACCCGGGTGACGTTGATTTCAGCTGGATAACTCAGATCCTCCAGGTCGAAGGCCTGGTAGATGTCACACAAGTTGTCAAGCCGAGAGAGGCAGCAGGTACTGTCTCCAGTCTTCAAAAGCTGGAGAACAAGGCCGAAGCCGAGAACGACTCACTGGTCAGGAAGGGCTACGGAAGCAGTAGAAGGCTGGAACGACTGCTGGACGACGTTGACTGGTTCCAGAATCTGCTGGCAGATCAAGACGACCAACCTGTAGAATACGGTGTCTACATCACCGTCTACGGAAATAACGATGAGACCTGTGAAGCCGCGCTGAGACAGGTCCAGAACCGGTTGAAAACACTCGGCATCAAATACCGGGATACTGCTCTCCGCACCGACCAAAGCCACTACACGACGACGCCAGGCCTTCCTGATAAGCTGGACGAAGGACTACTCGTTCCAGCGGGAAGTGCAGCAAGCGGATTCCCCTTCACGTCGACGTCCAGTATCGACGAAAACGGAGTGCTCTTCGGTGTCGGAAACTCGACTGACGCCTCCATAATCCTTGACCGGTTCAAATGGAACGCTGGACACCAGGTTCTGGCCGGAGCTACCGGATCCGGGAAAAGCTTCTACTCGAAACTGCTTCTGCTCCGGTCCAGCCTGATCTACGAAGACTTACAGATCAACATAGTTGATCCGAAGCCGGAGTACGGCGAGATAGAGAAAGTTCTCAGGAAGTACGCCTCTGTCAACCGGTTCGAGTTCAAGGGCTCTGTCAGCGATGACGCACAAGAGCTCATTCAACACGTCGAAGAAGCCTATCACAGCGCTCAACAAACGAGTGCAAAGACGATCGTCGTCGTAGACGAAGCCCACCGCCTCCTCAAAACTGAACAAGGAGCCTCAGTCCTATCTACCCTAGTCAGAGAGGCACGCTCCTCAAACACAGCAGCTACTCTCATCACTCAGACAATCAACGACTTCTACCGCACCGAAGACGGCGAAGACATCCTGAAGAACATTCCCTGTAAGGCCCTCTTCGCCCACGAAGAAGCGGACAACAGGCCTGCAGAAGCCTTCAACCTGTCTACGGTCGCGGAAACCTCCCTGTATAATCTAGCGAAAGGCGATCAAGACTCTACGGATTACAGTCAGGCGATTCTCTCAGTCAGCAATCAGTTCGAATCTGAAATCAAGGTGGAGGCCTCCGACGTTGAGGCTTCGATCATCGAGAAAGGAGAGATCGCGGACAGCATCTCTCCTGTTTCCAGCGACTTTGAGAAAGACCACAACGGAGAACACACCCCATCCAAGATCTCCGAAGAAGCTCAAATTGCCGAAGAAGATACTAACTCCATCATTGAGTCTCTATTTCGTATAGACCTCCCTGATCTCTCTTGGCCCTCCCTCTCAAGCAACAGCGATAACGCCACACCGTCTGAACCCTCGAAAAATGAGAGTGACAGTAACGACACAACTGCAGAGACCAGTCTCGGTATCCCTAACTGGATTAAAGGACTGGCGATTGCAGGTGCCCTATTCCTGGGTATAACCTGTGTCATAGCATTAGCCGCCATTAGTTCCGACAACCTCGTCGAATCCAATTCGATATTCGGTGCGATAGCTAAATTGATTCTGACATTTAGTATCAGCACACTGCTTCTCTACCTCTGCTTCAGCTTGGTAGATGCCTACAACGCTGTCAAGGAGGCCTGAAAAGCTATGAGCATCAGAAATCGCCTCTACCACGACCATGTCACCCTCGAAGAGGAACAAGCTGAGAGGCTGAGCTACAGCAGCGAAAACTGGTACAACGTCGAGGTCAGGCCTCCGAAGGATGAGGACCTGCCAGCAACCCTGGACAATTTCGCCGCCGGGATTCGAGAGCTCCAAACCAAGTGGCTGAAGCTGAGAAACGCCTCACCAACCATAGCATTCGAGATCCGGAGACACACTCCCAAGAAGCTGCAGATCCAGTTCTCCACGCCCACAAAGAGGTTGGAAAGGAAGGTCAGAACCCAGCTGTCGAATCAGGTGCCGGGCGTCGAGTTCGATGAAGGCGTCGAAGGCCTTCCAGTAGGCGAAGAATCCACGGCTGGCGGCGGCTTCCTCACTTCGGGACGTAGAGACTGGTATCCGTTCCGGACTGATTTCGACGACCCACCAGTCAACTCGCTGGTCTCGACGTTCCACCGACACGCGATGCAGAACACCAGTTTCGTCGTCCAGGTACTGTTCAAGCCGGTTGTCGGAGAACGGATTCAGCGCTGGCTGTGGAAGAAACAGGCCTACAAGCAGATCCAGTACCTGAAGAAGGAGAAAGAACAGCTCTGGGGAAGCCGCTCTCCTACGAAACGGGAGAAACGGCAGGCCGACAGCATCGAAGCCAAGGCCGGGAACAGCCGGTTCCACACCAGTATCCGGTTCGCCGTTATCGGCGCAGACGAGTACACGAAGAGCCGTGTGAAGGAGCTCGCAGGGGCGTACAACACCTACGAGAATCCTGAAACCGGCCAGTACCTCGATACCGTCACCGTCGAAGCTCTACGCGAGCAGCGGATCCTCGATTTCCTCCAAGCAGTAGCCAACAGGAACTACGCAGGGTGGGGCCGGAAGTTCCAGGCCTCGCTTGACGAGCTTGCCGCCTTCGTATCGCTTCCCAGTAACAGCCGCGAGAATATCCAGTTTGCAGAACCATGACTCCCGAAGAAGTTCAAACCCTGATCGAGAGTACCGAGAACCTGAGTACGACGTACCTCGGCAGCCGCGAGAGCGATCTCGGCGTCGAGGAAAACATCGGCCTCAGCGACGACAAACGCCTGACACACGTCCTGAACGTCGGGCCGACCGGATACGGCAAGTCACAGCTAATGACGCACGTCGCGTTACAGGACGCCGAGAAAGGCCACGGCCTCGCCATCATCAACCCGAAAGGCGATCTGATAGACGAGTTCCTTGCCAAGCTCCCTGAGGAACGGGAGGACGACGTCGTCTACATCAATCCAGCGCATGATCCAGTGACGCCGGTCAACGTTCTCGATCCCTACGTCTCTGAGGAGATGTCGGAGGCACAAAAGGAGAACCAGAAGGAGATCATCGTCTCCGACCTCATAGACCTCTTCAAGCGACAGAGCGAGAACTGGGGCGACCAGTTCGGACGAGTCCTAGAAACCCTGCTCCGGGCACACCTCGACCTCAACATCAAGAAAAACGCCGGAAACAGCTTACTCGATGTCTTCCGCTGTGTCGTCAACCAAGACCAGCTAACCGAACTCATCGACCAGACGGACGACCAGATCATCCGAGAACAACTGGTCCGGGTCAAAGAGGATATGACCAGCTACGAGATGGAACCCTTACAGCGGCGGCTAAACGACTTCGTGATGAACCCGACCATCCGGAGAGTTATCGGCCCCGAAGAATCAGGAATCAACTTCCGCGAGGCCGTCGACAACGGAAAAATCGTTCTCGTCGACATCCAGAAAGGAGAAGTCGGAGAAACCGTATCCCAACTCGTCGGCAGCATCGTAATCACAAAAATCTGGGCAGCAGCACAAAGCCGAGTCACACAACCCGCAGAAGAACGCACCCCATTCTACCTGTACGTTGATGAGCTGCAGAACTTCGGAGGGGAAGGAAGCAACTTCACAAAGATCCTGTCCGAGGCTCGAGAGTACCGTCTCGGTTGCTGGCTCGCCACGCAGTACCTCCATCAACTGGCGACGGATATGCGGCGGGCAGTCACCAACAACTGCCGTACCAAGATCGCGTTCAACCCCAGCGGAAGCGAAGATGAAAATCGGATCGCAGGAATGTTCCAAGGCCTCTCCAAGCAGCGTTTGAAGGCACTGGGCAAGTTCCGTGCGGCAGTGCAGAAGCCGAGCGAGAAAAGCCATAACTCGGCTACGTTGTTCGACACGTATCCGCCATGGGAGGCTGACTACAGCGACGTCGACCAGCTCAAAGAGGACGGAACGGTGGCTACGTCACAGGGAACTTCCACGACCAAGACCCGTCAGAGCCTCGGTCAGGGTAACAACGCTGGAGGAGACAAGCACCGCGAACTGCTGGCAGAAGCGAAGAAGCAACTGAGTGAACGTGGCTTCCAGGTCAATCTGCTGTATCAGGATACCGGTGATGACAAGCCGGACGGTCACGTCCACCTCCCGGATGGAGATATCGCTCATCTCGAAGCGGAACATTCGACTCTGTCCCGCCCGGTCAAAGTCCTGCGCAACCTGAAACGGGCTACTGAGGAAGATCGTGAGGTGTTCTACGTCGTCGAGGAAGGGAAAGCTGCCAAGCTGCAGAACATCGTCGACGATCCGAAGAACCGCCGCGGAAATGAGTACGAGGACGATGAAGGCAGCTACAGCTACTACACCGATGAGGAAGGTGAGGAGTTCACCGAGTTCGAGGATCTCGAGGACAGCGAGTACCGTGTGATCGAAGTCAGTGAAGGAGAACTGCAGGTCCACGATGAAGCGGTTGAACCTGAGTGCCCTGCGCTTGGAGAGAATAGCGAGGAAGAACTGGAGGCGTTCTGCCTGCACCGGGAAGAAGATGGGTTCTGCACTGAGCTTGAGCAACAGTGCGTCCTGCTGGAAGAAGGAGAATGATGGAGAAAGAGATCCTCGATCAGGTTCGGGACAAGGACCACGTCGTCCTCCAGCACGTCGAGGAGGGACGCGACGATGTCCAGAAGATCACTGCGGAGACCACCTTGGAGAACCACCATGTCTCCTATAGCTTCGATAAACTCGAAGATCTAGGCCTGGTCGTAGTGTCTAAGCCGGATAAGATGGTGGAGAGAGTGGTTGACGGACAGAAGCGAGTGTTCCAGCATCCGAAGCAGGCAGAATTGACCGATGAGGGCCTGAAGTACCTGGAGGAATCTGATTCCGAGGATGTGACTGAGTACGAGGACATGAGTCACGGAAAGCTTGTTGAGCGAGTTGTAGATCTTGAGCAGGAAGTGGATGAGCTGAAGGAGTCGTTCAGGTTGTTCAAGAAGCAGATTCAGCAGAAGATGGGGTAGTCCAACCCCTTCATTTAAAAGAGTGTGAGTATAGTGTCAGTATTATAAATGGAACGTGACTCGATCAAAGAAATACTCTGGAAATTCCCCCTAAGCGGGAGAGAAAAACAACTCGAAACACTCACAGCCTATTTCGAAGCCAAGAAAACCCAGAGCAAAGTCAACGCAGCCGACACCATCGGCATACACCACACTACGGCCACCTCCATCGAAGAAACATACGAGGAACTGACCCAGCAGGAGAAAACCGAACTGAACAAAGTCCTCCTCCACAACCAGATCGAGGACAACGGCCAACCGGAAACTGGCGAAAAAGCCGTTCCTACCCAATAAGGTCAATTCGAGACCTTCTCCAGGGTGATATCAGGTTCAGACTGTTGACAGCGAAGATCTTCAGGATGCTCAGCAACTGCAATATGCAGCTACGACCGGAAGACACCCCTTTGTCACCGAGGCGATGAAGCTTGGATATCTCCCGGGAAACCGAGAGGACAGCAACTACCAATTATCGGAGGAGCACGTCAACGTCGACATTTTTGAAGGATTCATGGATAATGACTACGAAGATCCTGACCTAGACCGTTTCTTGGAGGAATGGCGTGAACGGAGACCTCAGGTAGCTGTTATCGGAGATGCTTACACCCGGGAGGAGGCGGAACGGTATCAACAGGTAATCGACGAACTTGTTGATGAATTTCCGTACCGTCGTTTTATCGTCGCTCCGAAGTGCCAGGAGGCCTTCGACGTTCTCGACCCCGAATCCACTACACTAGGATACGCGAATGGAGACAGTCCTATCCAGGCAGAGGATCTCGGACCTGCAAAATTCCGTGATTGGGACGTCCACCTCTTAGGAGGGAACCCTCACGAGGCCTACAACGCTATACAGAAGCTGACCCAGCCAACTTTGGACGACAGCAATCCCGCTAACGTAGTCGGCTACGATTGTAATCTACCGCTTCGGATGGCCCACTGGGAATACTGGACCCCCGAAGGATGGCAGGACAACGGCAGTATGACGCCTCGGGAAACCGCCCGA
Organism: Haloferax sp. Q22; assembly: GCF_001482285.1. Taxonomy (GTDB): domain Archaea; phylum Halobacteriota; class Halobacteria; order Halobacteriales; family Haloferacaceae; genus Haloferax. The sequence continues at coordinate 52,103 of NZ_LOEP01000012.1, forward strand.
CGCTCCTACGAAGAGATCAAAAGCTTCCTTCAAGAGAGGGAGATCTGGCCGGAGACCGAGCCTGTAGAACTGTATGGAGAGCCGACTGAGGAACCAGACGAATACTTGTGGATGGACGACGGCGGCGACCCCATTACTTCCCTGGAGGAACTGGAAAAGGCCTACGTCGATGAATACGAGGACAAGGGTAAGCTGGCATTCCGGAGCGAGTCACAGAAGAAGTTCACCGAGTATCGAGAGGGCCTGATTAATCGAAAAGCTTGATTTAGGAAGATGCCTAAATAGATGTCATGGAAGAAGATCTGGAGAGGAAATGGGATACGTTGAAAGAGGAATATCCCGAGGTATCAAAGATGATGCTTGGCTCTGTAGGCCTTGCTGAAAATGTCTATACGGATTCATCGGTTTACAACGAGGAGAGGAGGACGCTACTGTTTTTCTTCGGTGACGAGTTTGACCAAGGCCGTGGAGAAGAACTGTTCCAAGAGTTCCAAGAGGCGAAGAGCGAGGACCTCCCGGAGGATTCAGAGCTGCTTGATGAAGAACAGTTCTACACTGCACTCGACGAATTGACAAAGGCGGGTTACATCTACAGGTGGAAAATGGATGACGGTGGCTACTACTATTTCGACGCAGAAGGCTGTGTACACGCCTTAGACGTCAAATCCGAGTCAGAAGGGATACCAATTGAGAAGCTGTACGAGGCGGAGGAACACAGCGATATTTGTATCGAAGGCGTGGTCAACGCCTTGATAGAGCATCCTCGCTACGAACTTACGTTAACTGAAGAGGATTCAGTTTAGGATATCCTCTATCTCGTCCCAGGCCTGTTCCCATTTCTTTGAGTGGATCTTCCGCTCCCAATCCTTCTCAGAGACAGGTACATCTTCATCATCCACCTGCGACCGGACCTCATCAACAGCTTCCTGCACCTTTTCTTCCTCAACCCTGAGCTCATCTACAGCATCAACAAACGTCTCCTCATTCTCAAGTAGGAACTCGACGAAAAACGTGCCGAACGGAGTCAAATCATACGTCTTCCCCGAATCCTCAGGCCTGTAAAGTAGCTCACAGTCGATTAGCTTTTCCAGATGGTCTTGCATTCCCCCGCGGGTGATATCAAGGAACTCAGCGATCTCGTTCAACGACTTATCCTCATATAAACCGAGTAGAAGCGCTAAACGAGCCTCGTGACCCAAGCCCTGAAACAGAGAGGCCACGGCCTCGAAATCTTCCTTGTTCCACTGCTCAGGCCTCATTGTCTCTAACGCTACGAGGAACTTCCTAAAAAGGCGTTTGGATACCTTTGTATCTTCCATTGGTTCTGTGAGTACCTTGTTTAGGGAAACACCTAAATCTGTGCAAGCATAAAGAGGTTGGTGAAGAGGTGAAAACAGTGTGAGCAACACAGTACTGATCGCTTCCATAATCGGAGGCACAATCGCGTCAGCATCCGCAATCAAAGGCCTTGAACGAGGAAGAGGCTGGATAGGACTGCTGTTCATCGCTGCAGCTGCAGTGACCGGAGGCCTGGTAGTAGGGCTGGGAGTGCTCGTCTTCAATCCAGAGATCAGCACGTTCAGCGTCTGCCTACAGTGTCCGGACGAGTCCTTGTTCAACACTCAGCCTGACACCCGGTTTGGCGAGGCCGTGTTCTCAAGTATCGGTGCAAGCCTGGGAGCAGGTCTGACAACGTACTTCTTCGAACCAGATAACCAATGAACCTGAGGAAATGGATGTTCAGCGATACAGAGGAACAGGTCAAGGAGCCTGTCGAGGTCGGAGGCCTTGAACTGGATCCGGAGGGCGAGGTACTCGAGTCCGGGTTCGAACTCGATGAGTTCCAGGGAGACATCGAGGAGCGAGAAGAGTTCATCGACCAGCTGCAGAGAGATATCGACCGTCACCGGAAGAAGAAAGAACGGGCGGTTGAACGTGCGCGTGAGGCTGAAACCGGGTCTGAGAAAGAAGACTACATGGTTGAGGCGAAGGAGCACAAAGTCCTGAAGCAGAAGAAAAAGAAGGTTCTCAACCACCTGAGGAAGGAGAAGCTGATGCTGAAGAAGCTGAAGCTTCAGCACATGCAGGACAACGTCGGTTCCAGTCTCAACTCCGAACTGGATATCGATGTAGGCCAGCTCCCGACCAGCGATATCGAATCCGCTATCGAGGAAAGCGGTGACGACCTTCTCGAAAGCCGGGATAGCATCCAAGATCTCGAGGACTCACTGGAGCTCGCAGACAGTGAAGCAGCAGGCCTCGATCTCAGCGATATAGAAGAAGAGGTCGAGGACGACGTCGACAGTAACGAGGAAACCCAGCTGGAAGACCGGAGCTTGGAGACCGAGGAGGAGATCGACCAGGCGATAGAAGAAGAGCTTCAGAAACTGGAGGACCTATGACGGGGAAAAGAAAGCCTCTGGAGAAGAAATTCCTTGAAAAATTCAAGGACTTCGTCCGGAAGGCAGAGGAAGCAGATACTGTACAGAAGACCGAGGAGAACCTAGTGAAGGCTGCTGTACAGGCAGAGTACCTGGCCGATCAGAAGAGCGGAGAGAAAGCTGAGAAATGGCAGAAGCTGGCTGACAAGTCCAGGCAAAAAATCCAGAGAACAGATAGCTCCGATGGGATATCGACTAACGTAAAAACAGCTCAGAGCAGCGGCAGAAAGCAAGGAGAACGGAGCCGAAGGGGAAACAGTCGAAACAGGGAAGAAATCTCGAACGAAGGACCAGTGCAGTTCCGGGAACCCCCCGAATTGACCTTTGATGACGTCGGCGGGATGAAAGAATTGATCGCCACCTTCAACGACAGCGTCATCAACCAGATCGGTGACTCTCCGTACAGAGAACCGTTAGGAGTCTCACCGACGAATGGAGTTCTCCTACACGGACCACCAGGAACAGGGAAGACGTACATCTCCAAAGCAGTAGCCGGCGAGCTCGGATACAACTATGCGAACGTGAAGGCCAGCGACTTGTTCAGCCGGTTCGTTGGAGAGACAGAGAAGAACGTCGACGCACTGTTCCAGCAAATCGAAGAGAACCAGCCCTGCCTCGTCTTCATCGACGAACTGGAATCAATCGCCTCAAGCAGGCAATCACTGGCCGACACAAACGGATCACAGGCCTATACACAGGCAGTATCGCAGCTGCTTCAAGGCCTTCAAGACTTGCAGGGTACAGATGCCGTTGTAATCGCGGCTACTAACATGCTTGATTCTGTTGACGGCGCTATCAGGAGGAGCGGCAGATTCGATGAGAAGATAGAGGTTCCGCCTCCCGACAAAGAAGCACGTCAAGAAATCCTGCAGATCCATCTCCGGGAGAAGGAGACAGAAGGCAGCTTCAACTGGGAGAAACTCGGGGAGGAGACTAAGGGGTTCACCGCTGCTGACCTGAAAAAATGTGTTGAGGACGCCGCTCAACAGGCACATATCGATTCCTTGGAGAAAGAGAGTCTTCAGCCGGTGAACCCAGACCACCTTCGAACTGCTATAGAAGAAACGGAACCCAGTCTAAAGCACTGGAACAGCAGCGGATAACGGAAATTCCCATAGATAAACTATGAGACAGAATGAACTTCCCGACGATCCTGAAGAACTGGCAAAGAAAATCGGAGAAATCCAGGAAGACGCTGCAGAGAACGGTGAACCGGACAGGTTCGAGCAACTGGTAGACCGATACGAGAACCTGAAAGACCGCCGTGAAAACGCGATGGATCAGATGGGGCTCGAAAGCAGCAGTAGTGATGATGACGGAAGCAGTGTCGACAGCTTCGAAGAGTTAGAGCAACAGGCAGAAGAGCTCTCCCAGAGGTCCGACGATGCGATGAGTCAGCTAGGCCTCGGAGACGACGAAGACTGAAACCACAGATTATGACAAGAGCAAGTTTCTCAATAGAAAAGTTGGAAGATGCCGTCGACCCCAGCTCTGTAGCCAAAAGAGCTGTAGAAATCGTAGAACAGACAGAAGAAAGCGTCTTCAAAGAAGCCTGCTCCCTGCATCAGTACTGTTCAACGGAGATCGAGTATGAGGCGTTCAATGACTTCAGACATGCAGAAGAAGTCTTAGAAACAAAGTCGGGAGACTGTACAGACCAGTCTATACTCCTTTCCTCGATGCTTTTGTCACGAGGGATACCCGTGCGTTTCGTCCAAGTCCAAGACCACATTTTCCCAGAAGCATTGCTCAAGACCTCTCCCGGAAACATTAGCGAGAGAAAGGTCCAACGTCTCTACAACATATCCCGTGATACAGAGGTATGGATTCTGGGGGATCGTAACCGTCACGACAGCCTTGACGACATAGGCTACTGGTCATTGGTCTTTAGCTAAGCCTCAGCAGTCGGTTGGATGGTGGTAGCGAGCTGTTCTCGAAGGATCGGTCGTTGCTTGTGGATCTTCTGAG
>NZ_LOEP01000013.1 GCF_001482285.1 Haloferax sp. Q22
AGCGCAACGACCGGGAGACAGGCCACGGCGACGGCGAGCAGCCCCGCGGGGCTGTTCTCGCCGACGAGCGCCGAGCCGAGCCCCTCGTGTGCGGGCGCGCCGAGACAGACCAGCGTCGCCATGCCGGCTTTCGCGCCGACCTCGGCGGCGAGCGCGATTGCGACGGCGGCCGTGAGGCCGACGCGACCGCCCGCCCCCGCGAGGCCGAACGCGCCGAGCGCGAGGACGACGAGCGTCAGACCGAACGCGAGCAGACCGCCCACGCCAGTCTGGGAGTCCTTCAGGACCGACAGCCGCCGGTCGGCGTCGCCGTGGACGACCGCGGCGTCACCGAGGTCCGCGAGGCCGTCGGCGTGGGTGACGCCGGTCACGAGATACAGCGTCACGAGGTACAGCGCGGCCGCGGTCGGAATCGGCAGCGGGAGCAACAACGGGAGCGCGACCAGCGCGCCGACGACGTAGCCGGCGAGCGGAAACGCCACGGGCGCGCACCTGAAGGCGTCCCAGTTCGACTCGTCGCCGCCGACGGGGAGGCGGGTGAGGAAGCCGAGCGCGCCGCGAAGCGCGGTCAGAACCACGCGACCACCCCCGCGACGGCGAACGCGAGGAGGCCGGCCCGTGAGACGAGTCGGATGCCCCGCGCGGCGGTCGCCGCGTCAGGTGCTTCGGGCCCCCCGTCGAGCAGGTAGTGGCCGGGCTTTTCCAGTCGCGTCTCAAGGAGGACCGCGAGCGTCGCCATCGGCCACCCCGAGTTGGGCGACGACGTCCGCCGCGCCAGTTCGCCGACTCGCGTCACCGTGGCCGGCGCGCCGGCGACGACGGCCAGTAAGACGGCCGAGACGCGCGACGGGAGCCACATCACCGCGTCGTCGAGGCGGGCCGGCACGCGACCGACCGGCTTGTGTCGGTAGCCGAGCATCGAATCGAGCGTGTTGACGCCCTTCACCCACGCGGCCGCGCCCACCGCGAGCGGGAGCGAGACGGGCGCGAGGAGCGTAAACGCGAGCAACGGGGCGACGAGCCCGTCGGCGAGGTTCTCCGCGGCGCTCTCGACGGCGGCGCTCCGGATGTCGGCCGCCGAGAGCGACGACGGGTCGCGCCCGGCCAGCGCCCGGAGTTCGTATCGGGCGGCGTCGAGGTCGGACTCATCCGCCGTAGCCGAGACGACCGCTTCGGCCGCGTCGAGAAGCATCCGAAGGCTCGTGGTCGAAAACAGCGCGAGCGCGGCGACGGCCGCGCCGAGCCACGGCGAGACGAGTGTCGCGGCCCACGTCGCACCCGCGGCGACGTCCGCGGGGAGCACCGGGAGCGCGACGGCCGCGACCCCGCCGACGAGCGTCGGACGGGACCACTCGCGGTCGACGGGCGAGACGAGTCGGCCGAACAGCGCGACCGGGTGGACGCGCGTCGGCGGTTCGGCGAACCCCCGGTCCAGCGCCGCGGCGGCGACGACGGCGGCCGCGGCGGTCACGGGCACGGGTCCTCCCCGGTGCGCAGTCTCGCCGCGACCGATTCGAGCGTCGTCTCCCGGAGGTTCACGAATCGGCCGCCGACCGCCTCGATGCCGCCGTCGGAGTCCGGGTCGTCGCCGACGTGGACCAGTTCGGCCGCGTCGACGCCGAGCCCGCGGGCCGCCGCCTCGAACGCCTGCCGGTGAGGCTTCCGCCAGCCGCAGGCGACGCTCGTCGTGATGTCGTCGAAGCCGCGCCGGTCGAGGTCCGACCGGATGAGCGTCCGAGCGACGAGTTCGGGAACGGAACAGTTCGAGAGGAGGCCGACCGGGCCGGCCTCGCGGGCAGCAGCGACCGCTTCGACCGCGCCGGGACGGGTGGTCACCTCGGGGTCGAACGCCGTGATGACCGCGCGTCGGGCGGCGTTATCCGGCGAATCGACGCCCCGAGAGCGGAGCGCCGCGGCGACGTGGGCCGGAAGCGGGACCTCCGCGCCCTCGGGCGCGTCGATGTGGACCTCGCGGTAGGCGTCGTCCCAGTCGTCGGGGACGGCGACGCCGTACTCGCGGAGCGCGTCTGCGACCGCCGCGCCGGGGTCTGACGGGTACTCGGCGTCGACGAGCGTACCGAAGAGGTCGAACGTGACTGCCACTAGAATTTCATTGGCGAAACTGTACTTGAATATAGCGAAGCGAGGGATTCGCCGGCACCCTCGCTCGCCGGCGGTTCACCAGCGATGGTGAACGTGTTCGCGCGCGTACGCGTCGTACGCCTCTTCGACGCGTTCGAACTGGTCCGCCGACAGCGGCGGGAGCGACGCCGCGGCGACGTTGTCGCGGATGTGCGCCGGCGTCTTCGACCCGGGGATGATGGTGCTCACGGCGTCGAACGAGAGAATCCAGCGGAGCGTGAACTGCGCGAGCGAAACGCCCTCGGGGACGACCTCCTGTATCGCGTCCGCGGCGGCGAGGCCGTCTTCGAACGGGATTCCCGCGAACGTCTCGCCCACGTCGAACGCCTCGCCGTTTCGGTTGTAGTTCCGGTGGTCGTCCTCGCCGAACTCGGCGTCCTCGGAGAGGGCACCGGTGAGCAGCCCCGACGCGAGCGGGACGCGGACGATAACGCCGACGTTCCGGCGCTGTGCTTCCCGGAAGAACAGCTCAGCGGGTCGCTGTCGAAGCGGGTTGAAGATTATCTGTACCGTCTCGACGCCGTCGTACTCGATGGCCTTGAGGCCGTCTTCGACCTTCTCGACGCTCACGCCGTAGTGGTCTATCTTTCCAGCGTCGCGGAGGTCCGAGAGGGCGTCGAACACCTCGGGTCGGTAGTACACGTCTCGCGGCGGGCAGTGGAGTTGAACGAGGTCGAGGGTGTCCATCCCGAGGTTGTCCCGGCTTCGGTCCACGAACCGTTCGAGGTTCTCGCGGTTGTAGCCGTCCGCCTCGTGCGGGTCGAGTCGTCGCCCCGCCTTGGTGGCGACGGTGACGTCGTCGTCGCGGTCGGCGAGCACGTCGCCGATTCGGCGTTCGCTGTCGCCGTCGCCGTACACGTCCGCGGTGTCGAGGAAGTTGATGCCCGCGTCGAGCGCGGCTTCGATGGCGTCGTACGCTTCCTCGTCGGTCACCGGGCCCCAGCTACCGCCGAGCTGCCACGTCCCCAGCGCGACCTCAGAGACATCAAATCCAGTCGTACCGAGCGGTCGAGAATCCATAGCGTTCGGTTTCGAACAGACGGGGGTAAATGACGGGGTCCCGGCGAGATATTCGCCGATTGTTCGTGAGGGTTCTGACGAGGGAGAAATCTGACCGCGCTCCCCGATTTGAACTCACTCGCAACGCTTCGCGTTGCTCGCTGCTCAATTCGGGTCGAGAAGCCCTTCACATTCAACACCGCTCGCTGCGTTCGCGGGTGTTGAAGTTCAGTCCGCGCTCCCCGATTTGAACCCAGTCAGACGACGCGTTCACTTCGTTCACGCGCTGCGACTGACCTGCTCAAACCGGCTCGACCGGATTTTGCAAGCAAAATCCGCTCTCCCCGATTTGAACGGGGGACAAGCCGATCTACAGTCGGCTGCTCTGCCAGGCTGAGCTAAGAGCGGTCACCGATTGCTATCCGGTCGATGCGTTTAACCATTATCATTCTCGCCGCCGCGTGTGCTGTGTGTCAGACACGTGCGAACATTGATATGCCGCCGAGATAATCCCGGAGTAATGAGTAAGATCACGTTCCGCGCCGACGACGCCCTCGTCGAGCGTCTGGACCGCCTCGACACCTCGAAGAGCGAGGTGATGCGCGAGGCGCTCCGCCAGTATCTCGACGAACTGGAACGTGACGACGCCGCGGACGACGACGCGTCCGACACCGACGGCCTCGACGGCGCGCTCTCGGCGCGGGTCGAGGAACTCGTCGACGAGCGACTCGACGAACGACTCCCGACGCTCGTCGAGGAAGCGGCGGCGGCCCGCGAGTCCGAGCGTCCGACACCCTCGGACCTGAACGTCAACATCAACGTCGATGGTTCGAACGGCGAATCGCGCGTAAACGCGGGTGTAGCCCGGGAAGAAAACCCGAATACGGTTCGTAAGACACGGGACGAACTGCAGTCGTCAAAGGCTGACGACCGCGAGATGAGCTGTGGCCAATGTGGCGAATCCGTGGGGAAGGACCACGTGTACTGCCCGAACTGCGGCGAGAAAACCTCCCATCGCGTGTTCTGCGAGTGCGGCGACGAACTCCGCTCCGACTGGGCGTTCTGCCCCGACTGCGGTCGCCGGACGCCCGCAGCCGACGTTCTGGAATGAGCATAACCGGCGATTAAAGCGTCCTATACGGGATATTCAGCCCTGTCTTACAATCGCCGTTACATTTATATTCTATCCCTCTGTGGTGATTATCGCGTAAGACGGTTGTCTTACAGCCACCCGACGGCGGCCCGCATCCCGGCGTCGTCCGTCGGTTTTCGGGTGTAAGACACTCGCACACGAGTGCGGCGCGCCGTCTTACCGGGGGAATGTAAACATGGAGCGTGTGACACTACGAATTCCGAAGCAGCAAATCGAGGAGGTCGAGCGGATGGTCGAGACGGGAGAGTTCCCGAACCGATCCGAAGCCATCCGTTCAGCCGTTCGCGATATGCTCAACGAACAGACTACTGACAAGCGACAGCGCGAATCTACCAGCAAGCGCGGCTGGGCAAAGGTGTAACTATGCAGGATATCGTTCGCGAGGCGATGGAACGGGACGAGGCCGAGCGCAAGACGCAGTCGTCGCTCGAAGACAGCGACGACCAGTTCGGTGACCCGCGAATCGTCATCGTCGGCGCCGGTGGTGCTGGCAACAACACCATCAACCGCCTGTACAACATCGGTGTCGAGGGGGCCGACACGGTCGCCATCAACACCGACAAGCAGCACCTGAAGATGATCGAAGCGGACACGAAAATCCTCGTCGGGAAGTCCCTGACGCAGGGTCTCGGTGCCGGTGGTGACCCGTCGATGGGTGAACGTGCGACCGAGATGGCACAGGGCACGATCAAAGACGTGCTCGGCGACGCCGACCTCGTGTTCGTCACCGCGGGGATGGGTGGTGGCACCGGTACCGGTGCGGCCCCCGTCGTCGCGAAGATCGCAAAGGAGCAGGGCGCAATCGTCGTGGGCATGGTCTCGACTCCGTTCAACGTCGAGCGCGCCCGCACGGTCAAGGCCGAGGAGGGACTCGAAAACCTCCGCAACGAGGCCGACTCCATCATCGTGCTGGACAACAACCGCCTCCTCGATTACGTCCCGAACCTGCCCATCGGCAAGGCGTTCTCGGTCATGGACCAGATTATCGCCGAGACCGTCAAGGGCATCTCGGAGACCATCACCCAACCGTCGCTCATCAACCTCGACTACGCCGACATGTCGACCATCATGAACCAAGGCGGCGTCGCGGTGATGCTCGTCGGCGAGACCCAAGACAAGAACAAGACCCAAGAGGTGGTCAACGACGCGATGAACCACCCGCTACTCGACGTGGACTACCGCGGTGCGTCCGGTGGTCTCGTCCACATCACGGGCGGCCCCGACCTCACCCTGAAGGAGGCCGAGGGAATCGCGAGCAACATCACCGAACGACTGGAAGCCGCCGCGAACGTCATCTGGGGCGCTCGCATTCAGGACGAGTACAAGGGGAAAGTCCGCGTCATGGCCATCATGACGGGCGTCCAGTCCGCACAGGTCCTCGGCCCGACGACGCAGAAGCAGGCCGACAAGTCGCGTCAGAGCATCCAATCGCGCGAGTCGCAGCAACAGCAGCGCTCGGGTTCGAATTCGGAATTCGATAGCTCGGAACGAGCCCAGACGGCGCAGAGCGGCACGTGGTCCGACGGCGGCCGCGACGAAGTCGAGAAGAACAACGGTCTCGACGTCATCCGGTAACGCCCTGTCAGACCCGCGCGGACGCCGCCGCGCCCGTCGGGTGACTCGTGGGTTCTTTTTCGCTGACGTGGTTTTTCGACCGTGAGCGTTGCCGCCGACTCGGTCGATGCGCCGTCACCCGGTGCTGTCTGACTCGTAAGACACGACGAAAAACGGAGTTCCGTACCGCTCAGACCGCTTCTATCGACTCGATGAGCCGGCACTTCCGACAGACGTCGCCGGCGGTCTTCGACCCGCAGCGCTCGCAGTCGTTGAGGTCGACGCGACCCTCGCCGCGGTACTCGCGGGCGGTCAGTTCGGCCAACTCCTCGTAGCCCGCCATGATGGAGTGGCGGGTTCCGGGGTGGTTCTCTTCGAGTTTCAACAGCAACTGTTGAATCTCGCCGCGGTAGGCCTCCGAGGAGTGGGGGCACTCGGTGATGTGCGCCGGGAGGTCCTTCAGGTGGGCGTAGAGCGCGACTTCCTTTTCGGGCACGTCGCGAAGCGGCTTGGCCCGCGGGATGAACTCACCGGCGTCGCGGCGCTTCTCGAAGTCGCCGATACTGGCGTCGAAGTGCTTTGCGACCTGCTTGAGGTCGCCCTCGAAGAAGTTCATGAGCGCCGTCTGCGCCTCGTCGTCGAGGTTGTGGCCCGTGAGCAGTTTGTCCGCCCCGAGCTCGTCGGCGAAGCGTTCGAGCAGGTCGCGGCGGAACACGCCGCAGTAGGCGCAGGCGGCCATGTTCTCGGGGTCTTTCTCGACCACGTCGTCCATCTGGACGCCGAACTCGTCTTCGTAGGTGACCAGTTCGTGGTGGATATCGAGGTCCTCGGCGAGTTCGACGCAGGCGTCGACGGACTTGTCGCGGTAGCCCTCGATACCCTCGTGGATGGTGAGGGCGACGAGTTCGATGCGCGGGTCGCGCCCGAACGTGTCGTCGAGGATGTGTGTGAGGACGACGCTGTCCTTCCCGCCGGAGAGTCCGATGACCCACGTCTGTGGGTTCTCGGGGCTGGCGTCGCGGGGGAGCATGTTGTCCTCGCGGATGCGGCGGCGCACGCGTTTCTCGACCGAGGCGCAAAAGTGGTCTTCGCAGAGATGGGCCCCGGAGTAAGCCGCGTGCATCACCGCGTCGCGGCCGCACTTGTCGCACTCCATTGCCGGTCGCTTGCCCGGCGGGAGGGATACGGGTTTCGCCTCGGGGCGGGCGGCGCTCGCTCGACCGGCGTCTCCGTCGGACGCGGTCGCAACCGGTTTGACCCTCCGAACCCCACGGACAGTCGATGGACAGAGACGCCGCCCTCGACCGAGTCGACGCCGTCGTCGACGCCGTCGAGTCCGAGACGCTCCCCGTTCCGGTCCGCGAGGTGTGGGTCTACGGCGACGTGGCGCTCGGCCTCGACCCCCTCGACCGACTCGACGTGTACGTGACGAAAGACATCCTCCTCCGCGGCGACCCCGACGCGGCCGAGACGTTCGAGCAGTCCCACGGCGTGAAGGGCGTCGGCAAGAGCGTCCGCGCCGAGTGGGCGCGCGAGCACCCCGACCTACTACGAGCCAACGCGAACGGCTACGCAGCCCCCGAGAAGTGTCTCGCCGCCCACCTGCTCCCCGACGACGATGAACCGGTTCACCTCGAAGTGTGCAACGCCTCGTTCGAGGACAACGTCACCCAGCGGCTGAAGGGCGCGGTCGCCCGCGAGGCCTACGAGCAAATTCTCGACCCCCGCGGCGTCTGCCTCTACGCCGACGGCCAGCGCTCGCCCGACGCGATGTCGAAACTCCGGAACAGCGAGTTCGCCTTCCCGACGCTCTCGGGCGCGCTGGAGATGCTCGGACTGGAAGGCGACGAGGCCGAGACGGCCGTCGAGGCGATGCGAGCCTATCGGGCCGAACAGACCGGTACGTCAGTCCGCGGCGACGTGGTCTGAGGCCGGAACCGAACCGGAGGCGACGCTACCAGTCGCGGGCGTCGTCGCGGTCGCGGTCGTCAGTGCGGTCGGAGCCCCAACCAGCGCCCTCACTCCGGTCGTTCTCGTTCGGGCGGCGGTCGGTCCCCCGACCGTGCTGTTCGTTGTAGCGCATCCCCTCGTCGCGGGCGCGGCGCTCCGCCTCCTCGCGACTCATCGTCGGCGGGTCGCGCGTCTCGGCTTGAATCCCGGCGTAGAGGGCGATTGCGGCACTGATGCTGAGGAGGGCAAAGAGGAAGAACACGAGGCCACCGACGGACATGTGCGTACTCGCGGGCGGGAGACAGGAAATCGTTTTGGGGATGGTTTTTTCACAGGAGTAGTTCAACTACTCAACATGAGCCCTCCACCAAATGCCGACCGCGACGGCTGTCCGAAGTGCGGCCACTCCGAGACTGAAATCGACTCCATCGCAACCACGGGAAGCGGCCTCTCGAAGATGTTCGACATCCAGAACCGCCAGTTCACCGTCGTCTCGTGTGCGAACTGCGGCTACTCGGAACTCTACCGCGGCCAGTCGAACGGCAACTTCGTCGACCTGTTCCTCGGCTGAGCGCCCGCGCTCCGCCGTTTACGACTCCGCACCGCCGTCCGCAGACATCCATTTTTCGCCCCACTCGGAGATATCGTCGAACGCCGGGAGCAGTTCCTCGCCCTTCTGGGTGAGCGAGTAGTACACCGCGATTGGACTGCCGTCTTCGACCTCCCGCTCGACGTACCCCAGCTCTTGGAGGTCGTCCAGCACGCGCGAGAGCGTCTGGGAGTTCGCGCCGCTCGCGCGCTTGAGTTCGTTGAACCGGAGGTCGCCCTCGCGCAGCACGTGGATGACCGTCATCCGCCACCGCGAGCCGATTTCTTCGAGCGTCTTGATGACCGGACACTGTTCGTACTTCGTTTCGAGGTTCTGGTGCGGTGACATCGACGTGACCTACTCACACCGAGGTTCGCTTAGGTATATTAAACTCACTCCCCTTGACCAAGTATGACGATGTGACCGCATCGTCGCGGCGAACCGGACGACGAACACGACGCACGACTCACTACACACCCACACCATCTCATCATGAATGTACTCCTCCTCGGTGCGAGCGGCCGAATCGGCACGCGAATCGCCAACGAACTCCTGAATCGCGGACACGCGGTCACCGGCGTCTCCCGAAGCGGCGAAATCGACAGCATCGACGACCCCGACTTCTCGGCGGTCGCCGGCGACGCGACCGACGCCGACCAACTCGCGCGACTCGCCGCGGGCCACGACGCGGTCGCCTCCGCGCTCGGCCCGAGCGACGACGAGTCGCCGGAGGTTCTCGTCGAGATGCTCGACGCCGTGGTCGACGGGATGCGCCGCGCCTCGGTCGACCGCCTCGTCTGGACCGGTGGCGCGGGCATCCTGAACGTCGCCCCCGACACGCGACTCATCGACTCGCCGGAGTTCCCCGAAGAGTGGAAGCCCGTCGCCAGCGCCGCCATCGAGGCGTACGGCCTGCTCGAAGACGCCGACGACCTGCAGTGGACCTACGTCGCGCCCGCGGCGCTCATCGAACCCGGCGAGCGGACCGGCGAGTTCCGGACCGCGCTCGGCGAACTCGTCGCCGACGAGGACGGCGAGAGCCGTATCTCCATGGAGGACTTCGCCATCGCGTTCGCGGACGAACTGGAGAGCGGCGACGCCGTCCACGAACAGCTCGCGGTCGGCTACTAAACAGACGGACTCGTTTTTCGGCCGGTGACTCGGCCATCTCGGCCCGTCGAGCGGCCCCGACTACACCCGGCCCGTCGTCACGTCGAACGGGACGACCTCGGCCCGGCGGTACTCCTCGTCTCGAATCTGCTGGACGACCTCGCGGCCCATCTTCCGCCACTCCCGTCGGACGGACTCGTAGGAGTCGTCGTCGAGTCCCCGGCGGAGGTCGGCCTCGTAGCGGTCCAACCCCTCGCCGGTCGCCTTCTTGGCCGCGCTCCGCACGTCGTGGTCGTCGTACGGCGGCTCGGTCAGCTTGCGGTGGTGGTACCGGCGGGTTCCGACGACCGACAGGCCGGCGTCGTCGAACAGCCCGCGGACGCGGTCGCCGAGCGCCACGTCGGTCGCCACGCCCTCGCGGAAGGCGTCTCTGACCCGGCGGTCGAGCGCGGCCTCGGACTCGACGGTCGAGTCGACGCCGACGGCGGCGTTGTCGGGTTCGACCGTCGCCACGAGGTCAGACGAGACGCGGGCGAACTCGCTGAGCGCGGCCGTCGGGTCGGGGAGGTTCACGAGGAGCGCCTGACAGACGACCAAATCGAAACTGTCGACGGCGAAGGGGAGCCGAGTCGCGTCGCCTGCGACCGTCTCGATTCCGGCGCGGTCGGCGGCGACTGAAAGCAGGTCGGTGTCGGCGTCGACGCCGACGACGCGGGCGTCCGAGGCCTCCGCGAGGACGCGCGTGAACTCGCCGGTCCCGCAGCCAACGTCGAGGACGCGGGTCCGACCGTCGAGGTCGAGGTCGGCGAGGGCCGCGCGGGAGTCGTCCCACATACCTTCTCGCGTCCGCCGGAGGTACGATTCGGAGAAACGTCGCACACGCGGTGTCGGGCGCGACGACCCAAAAAACAGTCGAATCAGTCGATGCGGGGACGCAGCGGCAGCCGATAGCGGCCTCGACAGCCCCCGTTCGGCGCCTTACTCCGCGTCGGCGCGGAGTTCGCGGACGCGGTCGATGTTCCACGCGAAGCCCTTGCCGTCCTCGGTGGGCGTCTCCAAGACGAGCGGCACGTCGTTGTCGACGATGGCGTCGTGGTTGATGAACGCGCGCATGCCCTCCTCGCCGATGAGGCCCTCGCCGATGAGGGCGTGTTCGTCCTTGTTCGTCCCGCACTCGTGTTTCGAGTCGTTGAGGTGGACGCACTTGAGGTGCTCTAGGCCGACCTCGGCGTCGAGTTCCTCGAACGTCTCGTCGACGCCCGCGGCCGTCGAGAGGTCGTAGCCCGCGGCGAACGCGTGGGCGGTGTCGAGACAGACGTCGAGGTCCTGTTCGGACTCTTCAAGGACGTAGCCGAGGTGGGCGAAGTCGTCGCCCATCTTCGTGCCCGACCCCGCGTCGGACTCGATGAGGACGGTGACGCCGTCGGGGATGTCGAGGTCGTCGAGGACGGAGACGGCGTTGTCGAGGCCCTGCTGTTCGCCCGCGCCGGTGTGGGCCCCGAGGTGGACGTTCACGTACTCGATGCCGAGTTTGTCGGCCATGTCGACCTCCGTCTGCATCGAGTCCAGCGACTTCTGCCGGAGGCCGTCTTTGGGCGTACAGAGGTTGACGAGGTACGACGAGTGGATGACCCACGGGCCCGCCAGTTTGTCGGCGGTCTGCTCGCGGAACAGTTCGGCCTCCTCGTCGGAGATGTCGGGGTCGCGCCACACCTGCGGCGAGGTGGTGAAAATCTGCCCGCAGTTGCCGCCGAAGGCGACCTGCCGGAAGACGGCGTTGGCGACGTTACCGTGCGGTGGCGTCTCGTCGTCGGACGAGACCTTCGAACTGGACATCGAGACGTGTGCGCCGACTTGCATGCAGAGTCCGACGGCGTACCCGAACAAAGGGACTTCGGAGTCGGCGGCGACGGCGACGACGATGTTAATGGCGATGGCGGCCGGTCAGTCGGACCGCGCCCCCGGACGGCGGCGCACCCAGTCGTCAGCGCGGTATTTCTCGTCGACCTTCGCGCGCGCCCGGTCGAGTTCGTCGTCGGTCCACGACCCCTCGTCGGCGTCGACGAATCCCGAGAGCGATTCGGTGAGCGCCGCGACGAACTCCTCGCGGGAGGCGTCTGCGAGTTCGTCGATGCCGACGACGCGCTCCCGAAACGCTTCGGGCGTCACGTCGTGACCGTCGAACACGTCGAGGTGAGTCTCGGCGTCCACCGAGTAGGTGAGCGACCCATGCTGGACGACACCGTCGCGGCGGCGGTACTGGGCGTTGCCCGCGACTTTCCGGCCCGCGGCGACCATGTCGTGGGCGGGGTGGAGCGCCCGCAGATAGCAGGCGGGGTGCCAGATGACGGGCACGTCGTCGTCGACGAAATCCACGTCCACGCCGACCGCGCGAATCGCGTCGAGAATCGGCTCGCACAGGAGGTGGTAGCAGTCCATGAGGTCGCCCGGCAGCTCCGATTTCGGCGCGGCGATGGAGTAGGCCACGTCGCCGTGGCGGTCGTGGTAGATGCCGCCACCGCCGGTCTGCCGGCGAGTCACGTCGATTCCCTCGCGGTCGCAGTAGTCCCAATCGACGGTCTCGGGGTCCTGTCCGTAGCCCAGCGAGAGGCAACTCGGCTCCCACGAGTAGACGCGGACGGTCCGGGGGCCGCCCGCGGCGGCCGTCTCGCCCGCAACCTCGTCGAGCGCCATCTGCATCGGTCCCGGTCGGACCTCCTCGCGAATCACCCGCCACTCGCGGTCGGCAATCGACCCCTGCGAGTCGTTCATACGTCGGCTTCGTCCATCCGGGAGAAAGCGATTTCGACGCTCGGCCACCGCCGCGGGCCGCCCGGCCTCGTCGCGACGGGTACCAGTCGGGCGACCGGCGCCGACCGCCGACCGATGCGGCCGACGCGAGCGATTCCGTTAAACCGCGTCGCGGTGACGTGAACCCATGAAGTTCAACCGCGTCGCCCTCGCCGCGACAGACCCCATCTCGCTGTGTGAGTTCTACGTCGAGACGCTCGGGTTCGCGCCGGTCACCGGGTCACAACGCTCGGCGACCGCCGGGGAGACGACCCTGTGGTTCGAACTCGGCGACACCGACCCCGGCCACCTCGCGTTCACCGTCGCCGCCGCAGTGGACTCCGTGATCGCGTGGCTGGACGAGCGCACGGGCGTAGACGTGCTCGATACCGACGAGGGGCCGAGCATCCGGTTCGACTTCCTCGGCTGCGACTCCGTCTACTTCGAGGACCCCGAGGGCAACGTCATCGAGTACGTCTGCTACGACGGCGACGCCGCGGGCGAGTTCGACCCGGCGACGGACCTTCGTGGCGCGACCGAGGTGGGCATGGCCGTCCCCGACGTGGAGTCGTTCGTGGCGGCACTGACCGAGGCGCTCGGCATCGAGCCGATGGAGTCGTTCGAGGGCGGCGACCTCGTGTTCGTCGGCGATCGAGACGCCCGCTTCGTCGTCTCGCCGGTCGGCCGCCCGTGGTATCCGACCGACAGCGAGGCGACCGTCGGCCCGGTGTCGGCGCAGTGCGACGCCGACGGCGTCTTCGACCCCGAGGGGCTCCCGTACCGCGTCAACGTCGAGTGACAACTCGTTTCAAAGAAGCGTTATTACTTCTACGAGAGTCAACGAACTGTGAACGTCTCTCGTCTCGTTAGTGCGGGGTCCCTCAGTCTCACCGGAGTGGCCCTGTTCGTCATCGTCTCGAACAGCGTCGCCTCGGTCGCATCCGACCTCGCCGGCCTCGTCGCCGCGGCCTTCGGCCTCCTCATCTCGGTGCTCTTCGTCGCCGTCGGCCCCGTCGTCTACCGAAGCGACCTCAAGACCATCCACATCGCCCGCGTCGCCGGCTGGAACCTTCTCGGCGTCGTCGTCACCGTGTTCGTCCTCGCGCTCATCGGGAGCTACCAGCAGGCCGCGGGCGGAACGGTCAGCGAGCCGCTTTTCAGCGCGGCCGTGGTCGTCGGCGTGAGCGCCGTCGCGCACGTCCTCATCGGCCTCAACGACGTGCGCCGGATTCGGACCCGCGAGCTATCGGAACAGTACAAGCGGTCGGCGGTCATCAACCGACTCGTCCGCCACAACCTCCGGCACACCGCGCAGTTGCTCCTCGGCTGGGGCGACCAACTCGCGACCGACGGCGGCGACGACGAGACCGTCCGCATCGGCGAGCGCCTGAAAGCGACCGGCGACGACCTCGGAACGATGAGCGACCAGGTCAAGACCGTCACCCAACTCGTCGACAGCGAACCCGAGGGTGAGACGGTCGACCTCCGGGCGCTTCTCGACCCGCTCGTCGACGACCGCTCGGCGGCCAACCCGGAGGCGACCATCACCGTCCGCGGCGACGGTCCAGCGACGGTCGTCGGCGGGAAGAAGCTAAAAATCGCGTTCCGCGAGGTCGTCGAGAACGCGCTCGAACACGCCGGTCCGGCTCCGACGGTCGAAATCGAGTACGAACGCGTCGGGAGTCAAGTCGTCGTCCGCGTGGCCGACGACGGGCCGGGCATCCCCAACCACCAGCGCGAACTCATCGAGCAGAACGTCGAAGAGAGCGACCTCGCCCACGGCAACGGGCTGGGGCTCTGGCTCTCGAAGTGGATTGTGGAGGCCTACGGCGGCGAACTCCGCCTCCCGAAGACCGAAGAGGACGAGGGCGCAGTCGTCGAGTTCCACCTCGACGTGGCGTGAGTCCACAGCCTCGAAGACGGCTGACACGTGAGTTATTTGCTCGATTTTACTGCTTGAATCAGCCGTTCAGTAGATGATCGTATGAACTACAGTGTGGATGCTGTCACGGCTACCCGATTTTCGAGAACGGGGCCACAGACCTCATTCAACCGAGGCGTGAGGAACTGGATGGAATGAACCAACCAACTCACGACAACTCCAAACAATCAGCCACGGAACCAGAAGACACATCGTCGGTCTCTCGTCGCGGCTTTCTGCGCGTGAGCACGGTCACTGCAGCGACCGCAGTGGGAGTCGGTGCGTTTAGTGGCCACGCAGCCGCCCACTTCCCAGCGGACCTGACCATCGATATCAAGCCGGGAAGTGAAGACAACTCGATTAACCCGAACAGCCGTGGCGTCGTTCCGGTGGCCGTCCTTCAGACGGACGACTTCGACCCGACGAGTGAGGATGTCAGGTATCGGTTCGGCGCCCCCGATGTTGTTGGCGAGGGGGGCGGCGCCCGACCAGCACACGGCGGTCATATCGAGGATGTGAACGGGGACGGACTGGATGACCTCGTCCTGCAGTTCCCCACTGAAGAGACCGGCTTCGATGGCGATGAATCAGAAGGGCGGCTCGAATGGGAACGAACTGAGGACGGTCATCACGGGCTATCGGGAACCGGCTCCGTCTCGATAGTGAGACGACACTCCTGACGACTCTCTCCGTCTTGCACGCTGCTCGTGACAGAAAATGGAGAGAGTATCAGTCGACGCGAGACGCCTATCTTCCAGACTCCCCCGCCGAAACTGTGGGTCAGTCGTTCAAAACCACATTTCGTATCGTCGCATGTGATTTATCGCGGCGACGTTCGCCGACTCGCGGGCCTTTTACGCCTCGCCGACGGACGGACGTGCATGGTACGGAACGTCGCCGGCGTCATGGCCGAACTCGAGCCCGAGGACTTCTACCTCCTCTCGGGCGTCGAGCAGGGCATGCGCTTCAGCGAGTGGGTCAACCGCGAGAAGCTCCCGAAGAACTCGGGGCTGACCGCCGAGGAGGTCGACTACCGAATCGACCGCTGTATGACCCGCGAGCTCATCGAGCGCAAGACCATCCAGTACGAGGGGTACAAGCTCACGGTCGAGGGGTACGACGCGCTCGCCCTCCGGACCTTCGCCCAGCGAGACACCATCCAAGGGTTCGGCGCGCCCCTCGGCGTCGGCAAGGAAAGCGACGTGTTCGAGGTGCAGTCGTTCAAGCCGCTCGCGCTCAAGTTCCACCGCGAGGGGTACACCAACTTCCGCGAGGTCCGCCGCGAGCGCGACTACACCTCCGAGAACCACCACGTCTCGTGGCTTTACACCGCCCGCAAGGCGGCCGAGCGAGAGTACGAGGCGCTCGAAACCCTCTTTCCGCAGGTGTCGGTGCCGCGCCCAGTCGACCACAATCGCCACGCCATCATCATGGCGAAACTCGACGGCGTCGAACTCGCCAAGGCGAAACTCGAATCCGAGCAGGTGACGGGCGTCCTCGACCTGATTCTCTCGGAGATGGCCGACGCCTACGAAGCCGGCTACGTCCACGCCGACATGTCCGAGTACAACGTCGCAGTCGGCGAGCGCGGCATCACGGTCTTCGACTGGCCGCAGGCCGTCCCGACCGACCACGACAACGCCCGCGAACTCCTCGCGCGCGACGCGAAGAACATCGTCGGCTACTTCCGCCGCAAGTACCCCGGCGAGATGCCCGACGACGTGGACATCGACGCGCTCTCGGCCGCCATCGCCGAAAACGAGTTCGAGAGCGTCGCAACCTACGCCTGACGGCCGCTCGCTCGGCGACACCGCGTGTCACCCGTTGCGAGCGTCAGCTACCGCTCTCGCTCGACGAGGGGCCGCTCGACGAGAGAATAAATCACATACCGCGATATGAAATCCCGAATCCGGCGTCTCAGTCCCGGAAATCGTCCGGGACCGACCCGATGAGCAGAGAGTCTTCGACGAGCGCATCCGTTCCCCGCCTGATTCGCTCGGAGAGCGACTGATGCGAAATACCCATCTTGTCGGCCAGTTCGGAGAGCGAGATTCGCCGGGGCACTTCGAAGTAGCCCTCTCGCGCCGCCGTCACGAGCGCCTCGAACTGGCTTTCGGTGAGACCGTACCGTCCGGCCGGTTCGGCGTCCATCTCTCGAATCGACTCGATTTCGAATCTCAGCCCGTGTTCCGCCGCGAAGTCGTGCGTCCGCGCGAAGTCGTCGCGAGCCGGGTAGAGTATGCGGAACTGCCACTCGTCGCCCCAGCCGTACGCGTCGAGAATCGTCGCGTGAGAGTTCGTTATCATCTGCAGGAGCAGGTGGACGTGGTCGACCCACGCCATCCGGTAGAGGAATTCGTCGTCGAACTCCGAGAGACAGGTGACTTCGTCGACCGACGGGTCTTCTCGCAGGGCGTCGTCGATGTCCGAGCGGTCGGCGTGACGAATCCACACGAGGGGCATCACGGAGTGTTCTCCGCTCTCGATGATACGCTCGCACTCGATTTCGACGCCCGGAAGCGCGGAGAGCGTGTGGCCTAACGCGAATTCTTCGGACGGAATCGCTCCCCGTACGATAGTTGCCATGGCGGTGGGTAGGCGAGCGTGGTACATTTGTCTGCGGGCGGCCATCGCCCGGCGGGCGGCCCGGGGCACACGCAAGCCCGCCTGTTACACTGCTCCGGATACACGTTCAGAACGTGATTGGACGCCAACTGCTGGACTCGAAGTGGACGAGAACGCTGAGCGCGGTAACCTCGGTCGTCGCGGGGGCCAGAGCGCTGGCGAAGGGGCGAACCAAACGGGGAGTGCTATTGATGGCTGCCGGAGCGTTCTCGCTCCGGTGGAGCAGCGCCGGATTCGTGGCGCAACTCGCCGCCGAAGCGGTGAACCGTCGCTAAGTCGGGGTCGGGTCGGCAAAGCACGCCCACGATGGACCGAACCTTGCCAATGCAGGGACCGGCCTCATTGTGTGTGAGAGGCAATCACGAACGCGATGAGACACACAGTTCACGCCGATGAGACCGGGGACGCTCGCGCTCCGAAGCCGCCGAAACCCGTCGCACACGTGCGGGAGGTGAAACGCGGGGGCACGCGGCCCACCGCCGGACGATGACGCTCTCGGCGCTCGGAGTCGCCGCGCTCACGCCGCTGCAGGGCGGCGGCGGGTTCCTCTACTACGCCGTCGTGTTCCTCGTTTTGGCCCTCGTCGCCGGGCTCGCCGGCTTCCGTGGAATCACGGGGCTCTCGATGAAAGTCGCGCGCATCCTCGTCGTCATCTTCCTCGTGCTGGCCGTCGTCACATTCCTCCTATGACATCCTCCCCGGCGCGAACGCCGGGGTTTCCTCTCGCTGGGGGTATCGCTTACCAACCCACGGAGGCAACTTGCGGGTTCGTGCGCTCCTCGTTGGAACAAGAGCGTGGTGACTCTGACCAGTCGTGGTCGTTCCACTTGAGGCACACGGGCCGTGCCATCGGCCGTGCTACGTCGGTCTGCCGTTGACGAGACACACCGTGTCTCGTTCGCCAATCAGAACGTTCTGAGTTCTGATGACGTCTCAGGAACGTTTCGGACGCTGTGAGGTCTGCGTGGCCCTCGAAACCGCACGGGCACGTCAGCGTGTCGCGGTGGCGTGTCGTCCGATCTGTTGAACCGCAGTTCGGACACTCTTGAGAGGTCCATGCTTCCGAACGAACCTCCACCGAGATACCATACTCCTCGGCGGTACAGGCGAGGCGGTTGATGAACGCGCGGAACGCCCAGAAGTTGTGCGTCTTGGCGTTCGTCTCCACCGACCAGTGCGTATCGAGTACGTCCGTCAACGACCCGAGGTACACCGTCGAAACGCCTTCGCCGTGCAACCTTTCGATGAGGTCACGGACAAGAGCGACTTGTGCGTGGTCGCGTCGGCGCGTCCGGCGTCGGTACAGCGACCGTATTCGGTTTGAGGAGTACCGCCCCTCGCAGAGTTTGGATTGCAGACGGGCGATTTCTCGCGTCGTCTCGCGGAACCGCTCGAACAGGTCGCGTCCCTCGTACAGCAGTTGCGTGCCGGTCGTGGTCGTGCAGGCGACGAGGTTGTTTGCACCAATATCCAGAGCGGCGGTTTCGTCCGCCAGTGGGTGTACCAGTCGAGAATTGTCGATAGTGACTGGCTGAAAGGCCCTGAATGTCTGTGCGTTCTCGTCCCAGAACAACTCCAACCGACCTTGCTTGTCGTACTCTTTCCAGTTGGGTTCGCCCCGGACTTCGAGCCGAAGCCTCTCGCAGTATCCAAGACCGTACTCCTCTTTCAGGTCTTGGCCGACGAGGATTTCGAGCCGGGAGTATTCGCCCCACTCGACAGAGTACGACGTGTTCCGAATGTACGTTCGGACATTGGTCTTTAGCTAAGCCTCAGCAGTCGGTTGGATGGTGGTAGCGAGCTGTTCTCGAAGGATCGGTCGTTGCTTGTGGATCTTCTGAG
>NZ_LOEP01000014.1 GCF_001482285.1 Haloferax sp. Q22
CCTCGTCGTCGCAATCACCAACTACGAACGTGGAGACAATCCGGGAAGTACCGTGATCACGGTGTGAGAACTCTTCTATGACACCCTCTGCGCCCCACCAAGCGCGCCCCAGATTCAGAGGGTCAACGAGTTAATAGGTTAAACGAGGATATATACTTGTCTGAGAATCCCACACTCTGATTTCACCGACTGTTAGGGTCGCAAAATCTGCAAGTAAAGTGGTCGTAACAATCTATACTAACTCAGAATTTCAATGTATCCGACAGTATCGTTGTACTACCGGAAAGCAGTAGTGTGGCCCGATTTTTCACCTGCGAGAACCGCAATTGGACGCGACACCAAAATCGACTGAGAGTTAAGTTCACGGATACGACGATTCGGCAGTAGCACCGACTGAGAATACGCGAGAGCTCCGGAGCGACTGTCCACGGCAGTCTCGAGGAGACGGTTTATTCCACGAGCGCTTCGAAAGCGTCGGCCGAGGTACCCTCACGTTGCTCGGAGAGGTACTGCGCGAACACCAGCACGAGGAGCGCCGCGGAGACGAACACCGCGATTGCGCTCCACGAGACGAGCGCGAATCCAGGGATCCCCGCCCACACTCCGAGGATGAGCACCCAACTGACCGCGCCGAGAAGTGCGTAGTACCGACTCCACGACTCGCGCGCGTCGGGTTGCATCCAGAAGAACCCCCGCTTGGCGACGTTCGGGACGAGTTCGACGGACCGCTCCTCGTCGTCGTAATCGACCAGTCCGGCGCTCTCGAGTTTCGGGAGGTGCGTCTGGTACAGCGAGATATACACGCGCTGTCGCTCTTCGTCGGTCACGTCCTCGACCGCCGTGCCGTTCTCTCGAGCCGCGACCATCGCCGCGAGTTGCTTCAACGAGATTGCTTCGCCCGCGCGGTGAAGGAAGTAGAGAATCTGCCTCCGGCGCGAGTTACTGAGGATGCGAAAGAGCTCGTCTTTTGATAGTGTTGTCATCGTCGTGTGCGGGGGGTTCTCGCATGCGATGCGAAAGAAGACCAGGCCCGGTTGAGTCGTAATACACCACAACCAACCTTTGTTATCGTGACGTTTCCGGGAGGCACTGACCGAGTTTCTAACGAGGATTAAGCTCATCTTCACGGGATATTTACTGGGTTACAGACGGTCAGCGGGAGGGAGTTATCTCGGTCTCGGAGATGATTACGCATCTCGTCGGTTTTGAGAAAAGTCCTCGCGCCGGAATGGGAGCAAACTCGCAACAGCGGCGGTAAGGAACCCAATTGTCCAGTATAGAGGTGGCTAACAATACCCGATGGCGGCGATACTTAGATTCGAGACTACAATGTTCGAATTGACTGGCTTCCAGCGCGACCTGCTGTACGTGATTGCCGGCGCAGAGCGCCCGTCCGGGCAGGAGATTAAAGAGATGATCAGCAAGGACGTCGGGGAGGTGAACCACGGTCGGCTCTACCCGAACCTCGACGCCCTCGTTGAACAAGGGTACGTGAACAAGGGACAGCACGACCGCCGAACGAACTTCTACGAGATGTCCGAGAAAGGCCGCGAGTCCATCGTCGAGCGCCGGGACTGGGAAGACCGTCACGTCGGGTTCCTCGGATAGCACGCCGCCGTCTCCACAGCTGAGCGACGAACCGTCCGTTCGAACACCCGAGGGCGCGAGTGGGACGCTCGCCCCGGAAGAAAGAAGACGAGAACAGCTCGTCGCTGGTGGCCGCATCGGTCCCCGCGGTCTCGTTCGGTCCTCTCCCCTTTTCAGCGCCGATTCGAGTTGAGCGACCGCAGCGGCGCTGAGCCGACCGTGTTCGACGAGGCTCAACGCCCGGCGCCGCGGCTCCTGACCCGTCCGCCGCGGTTTCGAGGCGCATAGACGCTCGGACGGCCGAGAGCGCGGCCGCAGCGAACGCCACCAGAATATCTATCAGAAATTAGTACATTCGGTCGTCGTCAAAAATATCACAAGAAGGACATTCAAATCGACACCGCAACTCAGACATTAATGCAGCCATAAGAAACGGATTAATTCGAGAATAAGAGGTTGCTGTCGGTCGTTTTTCTGGTCAAAGTGAATCACCAGAATTCGTCGGCAATTCGAACAATAACGATAGCAATAGTATCATCGATAGATATTCATGTATTCCTACTAATGTAATTATCGCAACATTTATGCGTGTAATCCGCAACCCCTGAGACATGGTAAGTGAACGGTCCACCGGGCAGGACCCAGAAACGACGACGACTGACGACGACGTCGGTAGACGCAAGTACCTCGCGCTGTGCGGGTCGGTATCGGCCACTGGTGCACTCGCGGGGTTCTCTGGGCTCGGCTCGGCGACGGAACAGGCCGACGAACCGGTCGACGACGACGGGCACACGCTCGTCGTTGCGGGCACCGGTCCCGTCTCTTCGTTCGAAGTGACGGTCAGCGGCTCTATCTCACCGCTCCAATCGAACGGCGCGCTCAGCACGACCGGGACGGTCGGTCCCGCCGCCGAGGGTACCGTCGACGACGACTCCCGGCGCTACCAGTTCGCGGGCGACATCACCAACTTCCAGTCGACCGACGCGGTGTCGGTCTACGTCGACGGCGTCCGCATCCCCAACGACTCGTTCTGAGGCCGTCGGAAATTCCGTTGTTTTCGAAGCGACCGACAGCGGCGGCGCTACGAGCGCATGTAGCCGCTGAGCCACTCGGGCGTCACGTCGTCGAACGGTACGGTTTCCCCGCCGTATTCGGCGACGAACTCGTCGGCGTCGGAACCCGACGAAAAGGGAATCAGGTCTTTACCCATGCCTCCGAGCACGTCGCTTTCGACGACGTACGTCATCTCGGTGGCGTCGCCGAAGGTCTCAGCGCCGGTGTGAGTCGAAATGAACGTGTCGCCGCCCTCTGTCGAGAGCTCGTAGTCGACCGTCGAGTAGTCCGTGACGTACACCGCCGTCGCCTCCCAGCCCTGCTCTCGGCGTTCGAAGTAGTACGGGAACAGCCCCATGCTGAGGGTGTGGAACCACGCCGGGTTGTCGTGGTCCTCGGGCGCGTTGTCGCGGTAGAAAACCTGTCCGTTCGGGCCGGCGTGGAGGCCGATGACCATCCCGCCTTGGTCGTCTTCCTTCCCGCCCGAGAGGTCGACCGGTTCGGGCGTCGGCTCCGCGTTCGAACCGCCGCCGAGACAGCCCGCGAGGGCCGCGAGCGCGCCGAGAGAAACGGCTTTCGTCGCGGCTCGGCGCGTGAACGAACCGTTCGAGCGGTCGCGCGGCGGAGAGTCATCGTGCATCGTCGCTCTGTGCAGAGGTCGGGCGTCATGGTACATAAACCGTGAGAACGGTCGCTCGCGTGCGCGAACTGAACTACCCTCGCCGAGGAGGCGGACGGGTCACAAAAATGAGGGGGTCAGGCGACGACCCGCGCGCCCTCGACGAGCGAGCGAACGTCCGCGAACAGGCGGTCGGCGTCCTCCTCGTCGCGGGCCTCCGCCGTGATTCGGACCAGCGGTTCGGTCCCGCTGGCGCGGACGAGGAACCAGCCGTCGTCGGTGTCGACGCGGATGCCGTCGATGGTGTCGACCTCGTCGTACGTCGCGTGGATGTCGCGGGCGATGCGGTCCATCGCCTGGTGTTTGTCGTCGAACGAGAGGCTCGCGCGGCGGGTGGCGTACGCCGCCCCGCCGAGGTCGGCGACCTGCTCGGACAGCGGCCCGCCGCGGGCCACGAGGTCGGCGAGTTTGAGTGCCGCGTAGTGGCCGTCGGGTGCGAGCGTCTCGTCCGGCCAAATCCACGCGCCGGAGGGTTCGCCACCGAAGACGTAGCCGGGTTCGGCGACCGCCTCGGCGACGTGGACGTCGCCGACCGGCGTGTAGGTGACGTGCCCCCCGGCGGATTCGACCACATCTTGCACGAGGAGGCTCGTGTCGACGGGGACGGCGACGGCGTCGCCCGGGGAGACGGCGTCCCGCGCGAACAGCGCGAGGAGCGCGTCGCCGGGGACGTACGCGCCGGTCTCGTCGACCGCGACGAGTCGGTCCGCGTCGCCGTCGTGGGCGAGACCCACGTCCGCGTCGAGCGCGGGAACGGTCCGGCGGAGCGCAGTGAGCGTCTCGGCGTTCGGCTCGCTCTTACGAGCGGGGAACCGACCGTCCAGTTGGCCGTCGATGGTGTTGACCGTCGCGCCGAGCTCGTAGAGCGCGTCGACCGAGACGCGACCCGTGCCGTTGCCGAGATCGAACGCGACGGTCACGTCGTCGAGGTCGTCGAACGACGAGACGAGGTGATTCACGTGGCGAGCCGCGGCGTCGGGCCACTCGCGCTCCTCGCCGAGTTCGTCCCACGGGGCGAGCGACACCTCGTCGCGGTTGAGCCGGTGGACGATGTCGCGCGTCTGGGCCTTGTCGAAGGCGCGGCCGCTCGGCGTCCAGAGCTTCAGCCCGTTGTCCGACGCGGGGTTGTGAGACGCCGTGATACCGATACCGGCGTCCGCGCCGGCCCAGCCGACCGCGCGGGCGACTGTGGGGGTCGAGACGACGCCGAGTCGGACCACGTTCGCGCCGCACTCGCGGACGCCGGCGCTCACGGCGTCGGCGAGGACGTCCCCGCTGAGGCGGGCGTCCTGCCCGACGACGACGGTGCAGGCGTCGCAGCCGACCGCGCGGCCGATTCGAAGGGCGAGTTCGGCGGTCACGGTTCGGCCAACCGGACCCCTGATTCCACTCGTTCCGAACATACCGTGGGAGACGGTGACAGGACGTTTTGGTATGTTTCGCCTACTGTCACAAACGGGCGGTCAGGCGGTACCTACTGGAAGGCGGCGAATCGCGAGGCCGGCGTGACGAATCGAGGGGCCGTGTCGCCACTCGCCGGGGCGGATGAGCGGTAAGTGGTCGGCGATTAGGCGGTGAGTCGCCTCACTGGAGGGGCTGGGCGTCGCCGATGGGGACCACTTCAATAGAACCGAGCGCGTCGAGCGTCACGCGGTAGCCCGCGTAGGAAAACGAGAGGAGCGCGTCCTCAGAACAGCCGAAGACCGTTTCGAGGGCGTCGGGGTCGATAGTCTGTGCGAGCGGCGGGAGCTGCGTCGGTCGGACGCCCTCGATTGCCGCAATACTCAATACAACGTTCGTGCTTAGGAGCTCGGAAGAGTCGCGGTCGACGCGGTATGACCCGGTCGACTCGTCGTACGTCACGCGCGAGTCCTTCCAGTCGTTCGTCTGTGCCATCATGGGTGCCTTAACAGGCGTCTGTGTGCGATGGTTCCCCTTAAATCCATGCTATTTGTGAACAGTTGTAATTCGTGAACGTCACGGAAATAGACGGGTACAGCCGTGGTACTCCGCGATCGCAATCTGGTGCCCACCATACACAATCAAAATTCGTGATGGTTTCGGAGGAGCGACGGTCAGCCCTGCCGGGCACGAAGCGTTCGGACGGTTTCGCGCGCCTCCTCGACCGTGATTTCGCGCTTGTAGAGCGCCGATCCGGGCTCCAGTAGTTCGCCGCCCGAAACGAGGCCACCGACGTCAACCGGGCCGAAGCCGATGTCACGGATGAGGTCGGCGACGCGGGCTTTGGCGTCCGAGTCGTCGCCGGCGAGGAAGACCGCGAGACGCTCCGAGTCGGGAAGGTCCGGGTGTCCGAGGTCGCGCAGCGTCTCCCAGTGGATGGTGTTGAACGACTTGACTAGTTTCGCGTCCGGGAGCTGGGCCGCGACGAGTTCCGAGGAGGTGTCGTCACCGAGGTCGATGACGTGGAAGTTCTCGGTGTAGGGGTTCATCGCGTCGACGACTATCTTCTCCGCGAAGTGGTCCGCGTCGGGGAGCGAATCGCGCTCTCGGAACGGAACGGCGAGGAAGACCACGTCGCCGAACCGAATCGCTTGCGTCGGTTCAACCGCGCGAAGTTGCGGCCCGAGCGTCTCGGAGAGGTCCGTGAGCGACTCGACTCCGCTTTCGTTGGCTATCGCCACCTCGTGGTCCGACTCCACGAGGAGTTGGGCCAACGTCCCGCCGAGTCGGCCAGCGCCGAGTATTCCGATGTCCATGAACAAAGATATATGTTAACAAAGTTGAATCTTTGTGTGGTCGGCGGCGAAGGATGAAGGCTCTCTCACTCGTGGTTCACTAATCGTAATGAGCCACATAACCGCATCAGACCTTCTCTATCCCGGAATCTTCAGCTATTCAGTACAATCATAATTTAGTATATATGTGGCGTTGGAAGCGACATGAACAGACGAACATTCCTCGGCGGCGTCGGAGCGAGCGTGGTGCTCCTCTCCGGCTGCCTCGGTGCGGAGGGTAACGCGCTCGACCCGGCGGCCGACCAGAACGACGACCCAGCCGGCGACGAACAGCCCGCGAGACAGGCGACCGACTCGCCCGAGCCGACCCCCGAGCCGACGACCGAACAGCCCACCGAACCGACACCCGAATCGACGCCGGAGCCGACGACCGACGCTCCCGAAGACCGCATCGACTTCGAGCGCGAGGACGACGACCCGGACGTCGTGGGCACACTCCTGACTAAGGGGCCCGTGCCGGGCGTCGTCGTCTCCTCTGACCTCCCGTACGCGAAGGCGTGGCAGAACTACGCCGAGACCGACGAGGAGGCGGAGACCTACCGCGTCGGCCTCTCAGTTGACACCGCCTCGCGAATCGGGCGGCTGAGCGTCGTCGGTCGGGTGTACGACGCCGAGGGCGAGCTCGTCGCCGAGGACACGGACGTGAGCAACAACGTCCCGGCGGACAAGAACGCGCTCATCCACCTCGTCTTCGAGGGCGACCTCGACGCGATGTACTACTTCGAGGTCGACCTCGTCGTCCCGAACTGAGCGTCAGGCCCCGCCGGCGTACGCCTCGAACTCTTTTCCGCGCAGGGCGAAGTAAACCACGCCGACCACGCCGACGAGCGACGCGACCGAGAACGCCAGCGTCGGGTCGCTCGCGTAGAGCCAGCCACCGAGCGCCGCGCTCGGGATGACGATGGTGTTCCGCACGAGGTAGTACGCGCCCGTCACCCGGCCGCCGGCGTTCCGCTCGGCCGGGCCGACGATGAGCGCCTTGTGCGCGGGGAGGCCGGCGAACCGGAGCCCCGAGAAGGCAAAGAGGGCGACGACGACCCACTGGTCCGCCGGCGCGAAGATGAGGAGGACCGGAAAGACGGCGTACACCGCGAACCCGAGGCCGACGACCGGCTTGAGACCGGTTCGCTCGGCGAGCTTCGAGACGGGGAGTTTCGTCAGGAGCGCGACGGCCATCTCGACGCCGAGGAGGACGCCGAAGAAGGCGTCTGGGCGGAGCGAGACGCCGAACCCGGTGAAGCCGACGTCGAGGAACTCCGTGACGACGATGACGAAGAAGACGTACACCATCCCGTTGGCGAACCGGATGAGCGTGTCTGCGACGAGGAGCGGGCGGAGCGTCTCCGGGAGCGACCGGAGGTCGTCGCGGAGCTGTGCGAGCCCCTCGAACGACTTGCCCAGCGAGTCCCCGCCCGCGTCGTAGAGGACGTGCTGGGCGACGGTGGCGACGATACCGAAGGCCGCGGCCACGATGAGGACGTACCGGAAGCCCTCGACGAACGTCGCCGTCGCCGCCAACAGCGCGGCCGCGATGAGCGGTCCGAGGAGGAAGCCGACGCGGCGGAAAATCTCGGTGCTGGCGAAGCCCATCGCCAGTCGCTCCGGCGGAACGCTCTGCTTGACGATGGCAAACGTCGCACCGAGGCCGAACGACTTCCACGCCTGCGTGAGAAACAGCCCGACGAAAATCCAGAGCCACGGTTCGAGCGAGACGCCCGCGAGCGTCACCTCGGGAACTTGCGGGGCGACGAACCAGAAGAGAAAACCGGCCGAGGAGACGGTTCCGAACAGCGTGAGCGAGAGGCGCGACCCGAGGCGGTCGGAGAGCGCGCCGCCCGGATACGGGTACAGCGCCCCGATGAGGTTGCCGACGCTCCCGTAGAGACCGACCACGGTCGCGCCGGCCCCGAGCACCCGGAGGTACTCCGGAACGTACCGGCCGGTCATCTGAAACGAGAGGCTGAACGCGAACATCGCCACCGAGAGGACGAGCACGTCGCGTTCGAGTCCGACGAACTGCCGGAAGGAATCGAAGCTATCGACGGCGTCCCGGAGCGTTCCCATCGTCCGAGTGGTTCGCGGGAGCACTCAAGAAAGTACGGTGCGGTCGGCCTATTCGTCGACCGGCGGGTCGACCCAGACGACGAGGCCGTCGTCGCCCCTGACGACGCCGCGGGTCAGGTCGTCGCCGAACGGCGCGTCGTCGACGCTCTCGGGGTCGACCGCCGTCACGCGGTCGACCTCGTCGACCAGCCAGCCGAACACGGTCGCGTCCTCGTCGGCGGCGTCGAAGACGACGACGCGGGAGGCGTCCGGGTTCGACCCCACGCCGAGGAGCGAAGCCGTGTCGACGAGCATCGTCGTCGCGCCCCGGTAGTCCATCGCGCCGACGACGTGCGGCGGCGAGTCCGGGAGCGAGCGGGTCGGCTTGCGGTCGATGATCTCGGTGACGACATCAAGGGCCACGCAGTAACGCTCCTCGCCGATTTCGAATTCGAGGACCTGCGTCGGTTCGTCGAGCGCCGCGCCGGGCGCGTCCGTGAGTGACATCTACGCGCTCCGGACGGAGCGCCCGTCTTCGGCCGCGTCGAGTTCGTCTTCGAGGTCGTCCACCTCGTCGTCGATGTGGCCAACGAGGAGCGCGACCTCCGAAATCTTCGCCGTCTGCTCTTCGGTGGCCGCGGCGACCTGGTCTATCTCGCCGGCGACCTCTTCTGCGCCCCGAGCGGTCTGGTCGACGAGGCTCGCCACCTCCTCGGTGCTCGCGGCCTGCTGGTCGGTCGCGCGGGCGACCTCCTCCGCGCCGGCGGCGGCCTCACCGACCGCAGAGTCGATGTTCCGGAGGGCGGAGACGGCAGCGTCGACCTCCGAGATGCCGTCGTTGACCTCCTCGTTCGCCTCCTCGATGTTGCCGACGGTCGTCTCCGTCGTCTCCTGGATGTCACCGACGACCGTCTCGATTTCGGAGACGCTGTCGCGGGACTGCTCCGCGAGGCTCTTGACCTCGTCGGCGACGACGGCGAAACCGGCTCCCGCCTCCCCGGCCCGCGCGGCCTCGATAGAGGCGTTGAGGGCGAGCAGGTTCGTCTGGTCGGCGATGTCGTTGATGACCTCGACGACGCTGTCTATCTGGTCGACTTTCGCGCGGAGGTCGGTGATTTCGTCGTACACCTCGGTGGTCACGTCGTCGACGGTCTCCATCGCGTCCGCGGCGTTGTCGGCGGAGCTTCGACCCTCGGCGGCGAGGTCGCGCGCCTGGTCGCTCATCGCCTTCGTCTGGTCGGCGCTGGAGGCTATCTGCTCGACGCTGGCGCTCAGATTCGACACCTCGCCGGCGACCTCATGCATGTTGGTCGACTGGTCGCCCGCGAGGTCGCTTATCTCCTGTGCGCTGACGGCCACGCTCTCGGAGGCGTCGGAGAGTTCGGCGACGGCCGTACCGATTTCGTCGGTCGCGTCGTCCACGTCGTCCACGTCGCCGAGGACCTCGTCTGTCGCCGCGCCGGCGGCACCGGGACCGGAATACGTGTCGTGCTGTCGGGAGGTAGCCCCGTCTCCGGCGGCCGGTTCCCGTTCGTTTCGCTCGATTGCCATACGAACGAGTGTGGGAGTAAAGTGATAAGTATTCGCGAACAGTATCAATAGAGATAATCTCAAATTGCCGCTAATCGCCTCAAAACGGCCAAAAATAACGGATTCGGGATTGGTATTGCAAGATAGATACCACGCTGCCGACACTGACAGAACCAGGAATCGTCGGTCGGTTTAAAAATCACTTGTCTGGTCAAGGTCGCGGGTCGCGGTGGGGGCTCTCCGGAGTCGTCGCGACCGGGATTCGGTGGGAGGGCCGAAACGGGGTGTTCAGGCCAGTCGGTGCCCGGCGGCGACGGCGACGAAGCCCGCGAGCGCGACGAGGACGATGGAGCCGCCGGCGGCGAGCCCGTAGAGGTACGCGACCGTGACGCCGGCGACGCCCGCGAGTTCGCCCGCGAGAACGCCGTACAAGAGCGATTGCTTAAAGCTCCGCCCGAGCCGCGAGGCGGTGACGACGGGGATGACGAGCAGCGCCGCGACGAGGATGACGCCCATGATTCGCATCGCGCTGACGACGACGAACGCGGTGAGAATCGACAGGAGCGTGTTGACGGCGCGGACGTGGAGCCGCGACGCGCGGGCGGCGGTCTCGTCGAACGTGACGTACACGAGCGGACGGTAGGCGACCGCAACCGAGCCGACGACGACGAGCCCCATCGAGACGAGAAGTCCCACGTCGGCCCGCGAGACGGTCGCCAGCGAGCCGAACAGATACTGGTTGATACCGACCGAGATGCCGCCGCCGGTCAGCGAGATGAGCACGCTCCCGAGGGCGAAGCCGCCGGTCAGGACCATCGCCAGTGCGGCGTCGCTCCGGGCGTCGGTGTACTCGATGAGCGCCTGCACGACGAGGGCCGCGACGACCGCGACGACGAGCGCGCCGAGGAGCGGCGGGACCGCGAGCCCGAGCGTCGCGTCGAGGAAGAGCGCGAGCGCGACCCCGGCGAAGGCGGTGTGGGCGAGCGTGTCCCCGACCATCGAGAGGTCGCGATAGACGAGGAACGACCCGACCAACGGGCCGACGACGCCGATACAGAGCACCGAGAGGTACGCCCGCTGCATGTAGGGATAGCCGAGGAAATCGAGACCGGTGACGCCGGCGAGCCACGAGAACACCCCGCCGACAACCGCCGTCAAGAACCAGTCGAAAATCCCCGTGAATGCGTCGGCAACGAGGAGCGGCGCGAGGGAGTCGGCCGCGGAGAAATCGACCGCGAGGAGGTCGGTCGCCGCGAGCGCGACGGGGCCGGTCACTGCTCATCCTCCGGTTCGGCGCGGGCGTCACCGTGGGAGTGACCGCGCTGGCGATCGTGAGAGTTGCCGTGGTAGCGGCCGTGACCGTGGTCGTGGTCGAGCACGCGCTGGTTCGCCCCGTAGGCCGCGGCGAGCGCGTCGCTGTCGGCGATGTCCTCGGTGTCGCCGTGGAAGTACAGCCGCTTGTTGAGACAGGCGATTCGGGACGCGCGGGCCGTGACGACGCCGATGTCGTGTTCGACGAGGACGACCGTCATCCCCTGCTCGTTCAGATCGCCGAGGAGGTCGTAGAACGCCTCCCGGGACTCGGCATCGAGGGCGACTGTCGGCTCGTCGAGGGCGAGCAAGTCGGCCTCTGCGGCGAGCGCGCGGGCGACGAACACCCGTTGGCGCTGGCCGCCCGAGAGCGCCCCGACGCGGCGGTCGGCGAGGTCCGCGATGTCGACGCGGTCGAGCGCCGAGACGACCGCCTCGCGGTCGTCGGCCGAGAAGCGGCCGAACAGATTCCGCGGGTAGCGACCCATCCGGACGACTTCGCGGACGGTGACAGGCATGTCCCGGGCCGCGTCCGTCGCGTCCTGTGCGACGTAGGCGACGCGCTCGCCGTCGGCGAAGTCGTGGGCGGGGCGGTCGAACAGACGCACCTCGCCGCGGGTCGGTCGGCGGAGACCGAGCATCAGCGTCAAGAGCGTGCTCTTTCCCGACCCGTTCGGGCCGACGAGCCCGAGAAACTCGCCTTCGGGAACGTCGAGCGAAACCCCGTCCACGACCGGGACATCGCCGTACGAAAAGGTCACGTCGCTGAGCGAGACAGCCGTCATTGGGCGCCGAGTGCCGTCCGGAGCGACGGCAGGTTCACCTCGCGCATGATGTCCACGTACCCCCAGTCGTTTTCCTCCCACTCAGTCATTACGCCGGGAAGCGGCGTGAGCGGGAGCACGTCCGCCGCGTCCGTCTCGGAGACGAGTTGCTGCGCGGCGCGGTCGGACTCCAGCGGGTCGGCGAGGACGTGTCGGATGCCGTGTTCCTCGATGGTCGCCTGCGCTCGCTCGATGTCCCGCGGCGACGGCTCCTCATCGGGCGAGATACCGGTGAGTCCGACGATTTCGAGGTCGTAGCGGTCGGCGAGGTAGCCGTAGGCGTCGTGGCCGGCGACGAGAATCACGTCGCGCTCGCGGTCGGCGAGGCCGTCCTCGAACGCCGCGTCGAGTTCCGAGAGCGTCTCGCGGTAGGACTCGGCGTTCGCGGCGTAGGCGTCGGCGTTGGCCGAGTCGACCGATTGGAGGGCGTCGCGGAGCGTCTCGGTCGCGGTGGCGACCCGCATGGGGTCCAGCCAGAAGTGCGGGTCGAGTTCACCGTGTTCGTCGTCTTGCTCCTCGGCGTGTTCGTCGTCGTGGTGTTCGGTCTCCTCGTCGTGGTGCTCCGTCTCGTCGTGGGACTCGTCATCGTGGACGTGGCCGTCGGGTCCGATTTCGTGGAGTTCCACGTCGGCGGCGGCGTCGACCGCGACGACATCCGACCCGTCGGCTTCGAGCGACGACCGAATGTCGTCGGCCCACGGCTGAAAGCCGGGCATTCCGTGGACGAACAGGTCGGATTCGAGCACCCGCCCCTGTACGTCCGGACCGGGCTCCCAACCGTGGCCGTGCTGGCCGATGGGGACGAGCGTGTCGACGGACGCGACGTCGCCAGCGACGTGCCGCGCCACGTCGCCGAAGACGAAGAACGAGGCCGTCGCCGTCGTCTCCGAGTCGGCCGACGAGTCGGTCGAATCGGACGAGTCGTCACCGCCGAGACAACCCGCGAGGCCGACGGCGGCGCTTCCGGCGACTGTCGCGAGGAACCTGCGTCGGGTCTTCGTTCGCATGTTAATAGAAAGTTCATCGAGTATAATAAGTGCTATTATTCTATTGTCCGAGATTGTTATACGATGCCAATCGCGGATTCGCCGGTGAGCGCCGCCGCTCTCAGTAAGGAGCAGAACATCGGCGAGAGAGATGAGGAGACAGAGAAAGGAACGGCCGCCCGCGGGTCGGCGCGAGGACGAACAGTGACGGGCAAACCACGGCCGAGACGGTCGGCTCCGCCGAGAGCCTCGGCTCGCCGTGTAATCGTCTGAAAAGTCGAGATGTCGTCTGCCGCTACAAACAGCAGTCGCGTCTCGGTGTTACTGCCGAACGACGTTCGCCGCGCGGGGTCCCTTGGGCGAGGACTCGATGTCGAACTCGACTTCGGTGCCTTCGGTGAGGTCGTCGCCGCCGACGTCTTCCATGTGGAAGAACACGTCTTCGTCGTCGTCGAGGTCGCCGTCGTCAGTAGAGATGAAACCGTAGCCGCCAGTGTCGTTGAAGAAATCAACTTTGCCGTGTGCCATTACGAACAAATCGAAGGTCGGGCGACGGATAACCCTTCCGAGGGTCAAGGTACCACGACCCGCCACGTTACATTTGCCCACTATCGAACACCCGTTTCGGCAGACGAATGCCGGACCGAGTGGGGTTGACAGCGACGACGACCGCCACTCCGAACCATCACTCCGCAGACCGACCGCGCGCACCCGCGACCAACTCGCCGAGCGCCCGGCGCTTGATGAGCGCGAAGCCGGCGAAGATGGAGACAAAACCGAGCGCGGTCACGGCGTCGATGAGTTGGCCGAGGAAGGCCCAACTGAGGAGCGTCGCGGAGACGGGTTCGACGTAGCCGATGAGGTTTATCTGCGTCGGACCGAACCGGCCGAGCAGTTCGAAGTAGATGAGGAACGCGCCCGCGCCGCTGACGACGGCGAGATAGAGCAGCGAGCCAACGGCGACGCCGGACCACTCGATAGCCGCGAGGGATTCGCCGGTGACAGTTCCCCCGGCGAACAGGAGCGCGGACCCGAACAGCATCGCCCACGCCTGGAGCGTCCGCGCCGGGATATCCGAGGAGAAGGGGCGCGTCAGGACGGCACCGAGAGCGAAACACGCCGAGGCGACGAAGACGATGGCGACGCCGACCACATCGCTGGAGAGGAGCGCGCTCGGGTCCGGTTGGGCGACGAGGCCGACGCCCAGAAAGCCGAAGCCGAACCCGAGGACGCCGAGCGCCGAGATGCGGTCGCCGAGGATGCCCGTCGCGAACAGCGCGGTCAGGACCGGTCCGAGACTGATGACGATGGCCGCCACCGCGCCGGGAACGTGCTCCTGTCCGAGGTAGAGAAACGCGTGGTGCGCGCCGATGAGGAGGCCGCCGGAGACGCCGACGAGCGTCCAGTCGGTCCGGCTGTGTGGCCGCCAATAGTCGGTCGAGGCGGCGGCGTAGCCGAGGACGATGAGCCCCGCGAGGAAGAACCGAAGCGCCGCGAAGTGCAGCGGCGGGAAGTACGCGAGACCGACTTCGATAGCGACGAACGAACTGCCCCAAAGGAGTCCCAGAAGGACGAACAGTCCGGCGGCGACCCGGCTGTTCACCGAGACCACGCCCCGCTCGACGGTCGGCGACGTGCCCCCGTCGGACTCGGCCGCTCCATCGGCTCCGCCGACCGTTGCGGCCCCACCGACCGGTCCGTCCGCGCCGACCCGGATTCGAGACGCCCGCGTTCAGTTGCAGTAATATTCAGCACGTGAGCGTATCATTACCACATAATCGATAATAGTCGTTTTGTTCGGTTCGAATTTCGAACCGCTCGCGACTTAGAGCGACCCGCGAAGGACCTTCGCCGCGGTTAAAATCGGGTCCCAGACGGGGCTGAACGGCGGCGCGTAGCCGAGGTCGAGACGCTCCACCTCGGCGACGGTCAACTCGGCGGCGAGCGCGGTCGCCACGGTGTCGATTCTGACGGCGGCGCGGTCGGCCCCGACGATGGTACCGCCGAGCAGTCGCCCAGTGTCGCGGTCGGCGACGAGCGTGACGGTCGTCTCGGCGGACCCGGGGTAGTAGCCCGACCGCGAACCGGCGGTGATAGTCTCCGAGACGGGGTCGAAGCCGGCATCGCGCGCCTCGTCGAGGTCGGTCACGCCGGCGCGGCCGCATTCGAGGTCGAACGCCTTCACGACCGAAGTGTTCGCGACGGTTCCGATGGGTTCGGGGTCGCCGGCGACGGTCTGGCCGATGGCGCGCCCGGCGCGGTTCGCGGGCAGGCCGAGCGTGTTCCACGTCGGCTCGCCGGTGACGACGTGGTCGATTTCGGCGCAGTCGCCCGCGGCGTAGACGCGCTCCGCGCTCGTCCGTCCGTAGTCGTCGACCGCGATAGCGCCCGTCTCACCGAGGTCGACCGCGTCGGCGACGAGGTCCGAGTTGGGGCGGAGACCGATACCGACCATCGCCGCGTCGACCGCGAGTTCGTCGTCCTCGCAGACGACGGCCTCGACCCGGCCCGCGTCGTCGCCGCGGAGTCGCTCCACCGACGCGCCGAGGTGGAGCGTGACGCCGTGGGCTTCGAGATGTTCCTCGACCCGCTCGCCCACGGCGTCGCCGAACGAGCTGAGGACGTGGCCGGACCGCTGGAACAGGTGGACATCGAGGCCGTGGGCGGTGAACGCCTCCGCCATCTCGACGCCGACGAAGCCGCCACCGACGATGGCGACCGACTCGGGCGGTTCCATCGCGCCGAAGCGGGCCGCGCGCGCCTCGTCGACGAACCCGCCGCCGCCGAGGTCGGCCACCGGTGCTTCGTCCGGGTCGGTGAGGAACGACCGAATCGCCGCCGCGTCGTCCAGGCCGTGGAGCGTGAATGCACCGTCGAGGTCGATACCATCTATCGGTTCGCGGAGCGCCCGCGCACCGGTAGCGACGAGGAGGTCACCGTAGGGCTGTTCGAACGTCCCGTCCGGGCCGTCGACCGTGACGACTCGCTCGTCGGTATCGACGGCGACGACCTCGTGTTCGCGCCGGAGGTCGATGCCGCGGTCGGCGGCCTCCTCAGGCGACAGCGAGAGCATGTCGGTGAGCTTCTCGACCTCGCCTTTGACGAAGTATGGCGTGCCGCAGTGGGCGTAGGAGACCCAGCGGCCCTTCTCGAAGACGACGACCTCGCGGTCGGCGTCGGCGCGGGCGAACTTGCTCGCGGCGGAGAGTCCGGCGGCGTCGCCGCCGACGACGACGAATGGTTCGGCAGGCATCGTGGGAAAGTAGTACGGCCGCCGACACGTAATTTCCCCGGCCGGGCGAGGCGGGCGCACGGACGCGAGGACGACGGTCGAGAACGCGGCGAAAACGAAAGTACCGGCTCGTCAGCGACCGACGCCGCCGCGGTCGGCCGCGAGCGTTCCGAGCACCCACGCGCTCGCACCGGGCGTCTCGCGCGCGGTGAACTCGGTGGTCGCGTACTGCGCGAGCGCGTTTCGCGCGGCCCGAGGGTCGCCGTCCTCGTAGTAGTCGTCGCGGAAGTAGCTGTCTCCGTGGTCGACCATATGGGCGATGTCGACCAGCGCGCGCCGCGTCAGGTGCGGGTTCGAGCCGTTCGACCGGGCCGCTTCGAGGGCTTCGAGCGCGCCGAGTTTCGCGTCTCTGACCGCGGCCGCGGACTCGACTGACTCGTACCGGCCTCGCTTGACCGCCGTGACAGCGTCTTCGAACACGCGGCGGTGCGTCTCGGCGGTGTGAGCGCCCACGAGCGAGGTGGCGAAGCGGTCGCTTCGGAGGGCTTCGCGGACAGTGCGGACGCCCGAGCCAAACTCGATGAACGTCTCCACCAGCAGGTCTTTGGCCGGCGTTGATTCGAGTTCCTCGGTGTCGAACCCCTCGGCCGCGACGACGGATTCGAGCCCTCCCTCCTCGGGGTACTCGGCCCCGCGGTCCTCGATAATCACGGCGAGCGAGGACGCGGTTGACTCGAATACGTCGGTGAAGTCAACCGGGTCGACAATCGACGCCAGATAGCGGTCGCGGACGTGGCGCGCGCCGTCGAGCGACGCCCGCGCGGACTCGACCGCGTCGAGCAGTTCGCCGACTCGCGGGGCGCTGCCGGCGTAACGACTGTACTCGTCGGTGTTGTCGAGATACCGGGACGCCGCCATGACGAGGTTCTCGATGGCCTCGTACACGACGAGCGCCCGGTCCGGTTCGTCCCCGAGGTAGCGCGTTCCGAGCCGGAACGACTCGATGTCGGCGCGGACCGACTCGGCCTCATCGCGCACGTCGGCCTCGGTGAGGTCGCCGACCGCGGCGTCGTAGGTCCCCTTCGCCATCGCCGCGGCCCCGCGATCGTAGCGCAGTCCCCGAAGCGCCTCGAAGGGCGTCTCGTCCGCCGTCGTCCGTTCGAGGTCCTCGGCGGCGTCCGCGTACGCCTCGGCGTAGATTTCTCGGACCGCCTCGTTCGGGACCTCCTCCGGAGACATCGTCTCGGGACACGAAGCGAGGAGTTCGCGGGCGCGAGCGCGGCCCCGTTCGAGGTACGACTCCGCGATGGGGACCGGAACGCGGGCCGGGAACGCCGGCGACCCGAGTTCCCTGACCTCCCGGAGCGCCGCCGCGTCAAGTGCCGAGTCGTCGGATTCGGATTCGGATTCACCCGCGTCGAGTGCCGTACAGCCCGCGAATCCGGCGACGCCGACCCCGGCGAGCGAGGCGAGCACGTCGCGTCGCGTTCGGGGCATCTCAGGCGTCCTCCGTCTCGGTTCGGAGCGACGACGGGAGGTGACAACTGCTTCCGCCGCCGTGTCCCCAACTCGACTCGTCCTGCGACGAGTAGGGCAGTCGCACCAGCGAGGCGACGACGTGGCGGTCGTCCACGGAGCACTCGACCGACGCCGGCCGGAGCGGGTAACAGAAGTCGAGGTGGACGGCGCTGTCCGGCGGGTGCGTGACGTACAGCAGTTTTACCCGGTGGCAAGCGTCCGTCCGGTGCTGGGTGATGACGAGCGTCTGCGCGTCGAAATCCGTCTCGTCGATGAACGCGCGAGCCTCGTCGATGCCGTCGGGGTCCGCCGCGAACTCGACGTCTGCGCGTTCCTCGTCGGTGGTGACGAGGAAGTCGTCGAGGTACGACGACCCCGCCCCGTCGTCGTCGCGGGCGGCGTCTCGGAAAATCGCGCTCTCGGTGTCGTTTCGGAGTTGGAGCTGGTCGTAGTCGGTGACGAGCGTGTCCGGGGAGGGACCGTGCGGCTCGTCGAGGCTGGAACTGGACCCCTCGCCGGAGCACCCGGCGAGCGCGGCGGCGAGGGACGCGCCGCCGGCGCGGAGGACCTGTCTGCGGGTCGGCAGGGACATATGTCGGTTCTCCAACCGAACGCCCGCGGTATGTGTTTTCCGATATGTTGGGTCGCCGCCGGCCGAACCGCGGGACATTTCCCCGACGGTCGCCTCGTCTCGACCGACAGATGCGCGAGGACGAGTTGGCGACGCGGGTGGTCGAGCACTTCCGGGCGGCCTTCGACGACGTGGAGATTCACCTCGAAGAGCCGTACGACCACTACGGGAACCGCGGCGTCGCCGACGTGTACGTCAGGGTGCGGACGCCCGAACCGGTTGACTACCTCATCGAACTCAAGGCCGACGCCGCCGTCCGCCACGCCACCGGTGCGAACGAAATACTCCGTCAGTACCGCCGCATGGAGCGCTACTTCTACAAGGACGACGAACACGCCATCCGGACGAAACTCGGCCGCGAGGGGCCGGGCGTCCACGCGCTGTTGCTGTTCGCGCCGACGAAACGCTGCGTCGAGCACGTCCGGGAACACGCCGCCCTGTACGAGTCGGTCGACCCCGACGCGACCGTCGAGGGCGTCGAGGCCGTCCGAAAGGTGGCGTTCCTGACCAACCTCGACCGCGCGCCCGAGGGCGAACTCGGCTTCCTCTCGCTCAACGGGCCGCTCGCGTTCGACTCGGTCCCCTTCCGCGAGGCCGTTCCGTCGGGGTCGCGCCTCGCGGACGCCCTCTGGGGCGACGGCTAGCGGACACGCTCATACACCCCCCGTTCGTAGGGGCTGGCATGGGAACGATTCGAGAGTCGGTTCGAATCCCGTTGGGGGACCTCCGTCAGCAGGTCGCTGACAGCTTCGGCGTCGCGGCGTCGCTCGTCGAGATACACGGTATCCGGCTCGAAGACGGGGCGCTCGAAGTCGACGCGAGCTACCCCGACGGCGAGGACGTGCCGGTCGTCGAACTGTTCGTCACCGACCCGACCGGGAACACCGAGTCCTACGTCACCGAGTTGGACGGCGCGAAGAACCTCCTCATCGCCGGCGAGGACGTGCTCGTCGAACTCGTGGACTACGACCCCGAGCGCGGCGAGGTGTTCGTCTCGGTGAAACATCGACAGGACGGCGAGATGGTGACCGTCCTCGGCTGCGGCGAGAAGTGGGTGATTCCGGTCGAGCGCGACGACGCCGAGGAGTCCATCCGCTGTCGGATTCAGAGTGCCGTCGGGCCGACGGGCGACGACTCCTGACCGCGACTGCGGTTCAGAGCGTTACCCCTCGTATTCGACGTAAGAGACGCAGTACCCCTCGGGAGCGATTTCGCCCGCGACGATGGCGCACGCGCCCACGCCGTCCCCGTTTTTGTCCTCGATGTAGTACCGACAGGTCGAACACTGCTTGCCGTCTTTCGGCTCGTCTTGGTACGAGACGGCCTCCTGCGACGAGAGGCTGTCAGGGTTGCGCTGGGTCCCGTCGAGGGACGTGGCGGTCGCGTACGCCTCGGGAACGCCCCCAGTCGAACCCGACGACTGCGTCGTGGTTGCGGTCGCTGTCGTCGTCTCGGTCGCGCCGCCACCGCCGCCGGAACAGCCGGCTAACCCGGCCATCGCGGCGGTCCCGGTGAGCCAGATGAACCGTCTCCGGGTGCGGCCGGTGTCGCGGGTCTCCTGACTCCGCGTCGGTCGGGTGGTCGCGTCTCGGCGTGGCGTCCGCTCGTCGTCTCTCATGCCAACCAATGACGCGCGCCGTCGGTAAAACCGAGCCAGCCGGTTCCCATGTGGCAAGAATTGCGGACGCGTTGATGGTGCCACGACACTAAGTAACACGGATACGCGAATCGGGGGGCGAGAGAGCGAAAATCGGAAGATGGAGGGCGACGAGCCCAGTGAACCTCACTCGTCCGGCCGAATCCGGGCGAGTCGCATCGCGTTGCCCGTCACGCCCATCGTCATCCCGGCGTCGCCCGCGAGCACCGCGAGCGCGACCGAGACGTAGCCGAAGGGAACGCCGACCGCGAGGACGGCCTTGATGGCGAGCGACGCCCAGATGTTCTGCCGGATGACACCGTTCGCCCGGTGGGAGAGTTCGTAGAGATACGGGAGCTTCGAGAGGTCGTCGGCCATGAGGGCGATGTCGGCCGTTTCGAGGGCGGTGTCGGTGCCGGCCGCGCCCATGGCGACGCCGACGGTGGCGGTGGCGAGCGCCGGGGCGTCGTTGATGCCGTCGCCGACCATGGCGACCGAGCCGTACTCGTCGAGCAGTCCCTCAACGGCGGCGACCTTGTCCTCCGGGAGGAGACCAGCGCGGAAGTCGTCGACGCCGACCTGCTCGGCGATGGCGCGGGCGGTCCCCTCGTTGTCGCCGGTGAGCATGACGACCGAGAGGCCGGCCTCCCGGAGCTTCGCGACCGTCTCGCGGGCATCGGGGCGGACCTCGTCGGCGACGGCCACGAGGCCTTCGAGGGCGTCTTCGGTGCCGACGACGACGACCGTCTTGCCCTCCGACTGGAGGCGTGGAATCGTGTCCTCGACGAGGTTGAGACAGCCGTGGCGGTCACAGAGCTGTCGGATGTCCTCGGAAAGCACCTCGTCGGGGCCGGTGACGTGGACGTGTTCGAGGTCGAAGCCGAGTTCCTCGAAAAAACCGGGCTTGCCGGCGAAGTGCGGGACGCCGTCGAGGTCGGCGCGGACACCCTTGCCGGTGACGCTCTCGAAGTCGTCGACCTCGCGGGCGGCGACGCCCGTGCCCTCCGCGTGGGTGACGATGGCCTCGCCGATGGGGTGTTCGCTCCGGGCTTCGAGGCCGCGGGCGCACCGCAGGACGTCCTCCTCGGAGTTCCCGTTGAGCGGGACCACGTCGGTGACGGTGAGTTCGCCCTTCGTGAGCGTGCCCGTCTTGTCCACGGCGATGGCCTCGACCGAGCCCATCGCTTCGAGGTGCGTGCCGCCCTTGATGAGCACGCCGTTTTTCGCGGCCGACGTGATGCCCGAGACGACCGAGACGGGCGTCGAGATGACGAACGCGCAGGGGCAGGCGAGCACGAGCATCGTGATGCCGTAGACGAACCACGTCACCCAGTCGAGGCCGAACGCGATGGGCGGTATCG
The DNA here is from genome assembly GCF_001482285.1 of Haloferax sp. Q22. Classification (GTDB taxonomy): domain Archaea; phylum Halobacteriota; class Halobacteria; order Halobacteriales; family Haloferacaceae; genus Haloferax. The sequence continues at coordinate 21,148 of NZ_LOEP01000014.1, forward strand.
CCGCGACCGCGACCGCGACGACGACCATGACGGGGGTGTAGTACGACGAGAAGCGCTCGACGAACTGCTCGCGTTCGGTCTTGTTGGACTGGGCGTCCTCGACCATCGAGACGATGCGCGAGAGGGTGTCGTCGCCCGCGACGGACTCGACGCGGACTTCGAGGTAGCCCGCCTCGTTGACGGTGCCCGCGAACACCTCGTCGCCCTCGGCCTTGTCGACCGGGACGGACTCGCCGGTGATGGGGGCCTGATTGACCGCGCTGTCGCCCGTGACCACCGTCCCATCGACGGGAATCTTCTCACCGGGCTTGACGGCGACCACGTCGCCGAGTTCGAGTTCCTCGACGGGAACGACCGCCTCGACGCCGTCGCGGAGGACCGTCGCCTCGTCGGGCGAGAGGTCCATCAGTTCGCGGAGGGAGTCGCGCGTGCGGTCCATCGAGTAGCGTTCGAGCAGTTCGGAGACGCTGAAGAGGAACGCGAGCGTCGCGGCCTCGAAGTAGAGGCTCGTCGGCCCGGAGATGAGACTCGCGGTCACGGCGCTGAGAATCGCCGCCGACATCAGAAAGTCGATATCGAGACTGCGGTTCTTCGCCGAGTAGTAGCCGTTGCGGAGGATAGCCTGCCCGCCGAGCGCGGCCCCGAAGATGTAGAGCAGTTCGGCGACCGTGAACGAGACGCCGAGGACACTGGCGACGACGAGTTCCAGTCCGAACAGGTACTCGGCGGCGATGCCCGCCGCGAGGAAGCCGCCGCTTATCCACGTTTTCACCGCGCGCGTACTGCGCCAGACGCTCTCGCGGTCCGTACCGGTGTCAGCGTCGGCGTCGGCGTCTGCCTCGTCGCCGTCGGTCCCGGTGACCTCGTACCCCGCGGCTTCGATGGCCGAGACGACCGAATCGAGGTCCGCGTCGGCCGCGAGCGTGACGACCGCGGTCCCGGTCGTCGGGCGCGTCTCGTAGGAGAGCACGCCCGGCGCACCGCGAAGGGCGTTTTCGACCTTTCCGGCGCAGGAGGCACAGTCCATGTCCGGCACGGTGAACGAGACCTCGCGCGTCGAGGGGCCGTCTTCGACGGCGTAGCCCGCGCCCTCGATGTTGCCCCGGATGTCGTCCGGCGTGGTCCGATCGGGATCGTATCCGACGACGAGTCGGCCGGTCGTCGCCCGCGGGTCGACGTCGCCGACGCCGTCGAGTTTCCGGACGCTCGATTCGACCTTGTTCGCACAGGAGGCGCAGTCCATGTCCGGCACGGAGAACTCCGCGCGGGTCGAATTGGCGGCGGGCGACGAGTCTCCCCCCGACTCTCCGACGGACGAGTCGGTCCGGGTCTCGCCGGCCGCTCCCGACTCCGACGCACCCTCGACCTCGCAGGCGTCGTCGCACCCGCAGCTGTCGCCGTCGGGCGGATTAGTGGACGCGTCCGCCCCGTCACCGGGGTCGGGGTCGCGTTCGTCGTGTTCGCTCATACTCGGCAGTAGTCAGGGACCGTTTAATAATTCACCTGTTAGAAACGGGGGGTTGTATGTTTTAACTTCATAAATTAAGCGTTCTCAGTTAACAATCAGAGGAACGGCGGACTCGCGGTCGGCAGCGAGATGAGCCACAGGCTGAGAACCGTGTAGAGAATCATCACGGCGACGAAAGGGAACTGGCTCCGGACGGCCTGCAGTCGGCTGGGAAAGGTCCGGTAGGCCTGCGAGTGCGCCACCCACACCGCGAGCAGGTGACCGACGAGAACGAACACGACGTTCAGGCCGCCGAACCACGCGGGAAGCGTGAGGACGACCGGGTTCGCCGGTGACGACAGCGGCGACGACAGCGCGTGCACCAGCATCGGCGACAGCGAGACGAAGAAGCCGAAGTAGTGCGCGAGGTGGTAGCCGGCGGCGATAGCGAGCAGCGAGGGCGCGAACTTGACCGCGAGGTCGAGCGGCGTCTCGAAGGTGTCGATGCGGTGGGCGGTCACCCGCGCCGCGAGGACGTAGAGGCCAAGGAAGACCGCGAAGCCGCCGAGGTAGAGCAGTCCGTAGACGAGAAGCGGCGGGAGTCCGACGCCCGCGAGCCACCGGATGGCCGCCGCGCCCTGTTCGGTCGTGACGAAGCCGCTGAAGGTGAGTTCCCAGACGAGGACGACCGCGACGGCCACGTCGCCGAGGTCGGTCAGGTCGTCGTCGGTGACGAGTCGCATCCCCGGCAGGCGGACCGAGAGACCGTCTTCGTCGAGGCGAACCGGCGCGACCCGGCCGTAGAAGTGCAGGAAGACGGAGACCGGGTCGACCTTGTCGAACCACGCGTCCGCGCCGACGACGACCGCGCCGGCGACCGTGACGACCGAGTAGGCGACGAGCGCGGTCGCGAGGACCGACGGCCGGGTCGTGACGGCGGTCGCGGTCTCGACCCAGACGAGCGCGAGAATCCCCGCCACTGCGGGCCAGCGACCGAGTCGCTCGGGGTACGAGACGAAGCCGTTCGGAACCGCGGCGGCGACGGTCCGCCACGGGTTCAGCGCGCACCACGTGTCGGCCACGAGGTACGAGAACATCGTGTACCCGGCACGGAGACCTGCGAAGACGACGATAACGGCGAAGCTGACGGTCGGGACCTGCGGGCCGGTATAGCCGAGATAGACCACGAGTGCGAGGAGCGCGAGGCCGAGGACGCCACCCGTGACCCGCAGGGCGCGCAGGACGCTGTCTGAGATACCCGCTTCGGACCCGGTCTGCCACAGGTGGACGCGCTCGATGAACCGGCGGTCGGTGACGAAACTGGCGAGGAGTGCGGAGGCCCCGACGGTCGCGCCGCCGGTGGCGAGATAGAGCCACTGCGGGACCGCGAGGTTGTCCTCCGACGCGCCCGCGAGGCCGACCGCGGCGTTGCTCGCGGCCGCCGGGTCGGCGAGAAGCGACAGGAGGCTCGCCAGTAGGAGACCGAGACCGAATCGTCTGAGGGAGAGGGGTCGGAGTCGGGTCATGATGCGAAGACGATAAACAGCATGAGGAAGCCGAAGTACAGCAGGACGAGGACGCCGAGCGCGCGGATGCGGAACGACTTGAGTTCGTCTTCCTCCTCGTAGTACGCCTCGCGGTACGCCTCGACCTCCCCGGCGTCGAGGTCGTCGGGGTGTCTCGCGCCCCGGTGGAGGACCAGCAGTCGCTCGGTCGGATACGCCTCGCCGCACGCTGTGCAGGTGTGGCGGTCGCGCGTCGCGTCGGTGTCCGTGGTCATCCGATAGTCACTCGAAGTTCGGGGAGGGTGGCTTCTGAACGTTTCTATCGCGGGTGTTCGCGCCGTTGACATCGAACGGGCCGGGGCCGGCGGCGGGCCGCGAGTGCGAGCAGCGAGACGCGCGACAGCGGCGGGGCGACGCCTCAGACGTCGAACCGCATCGATTCGAACTCCATGAACGCCGTCTCGTAGCCGTCGTGGCGCGCAACCTGTGGTGGCACGTCCACCGAGAGCGTCAGCGAGTCGCCGGATTCGACGCCGTCGACCCCCACGCCGTAGTGATAACTGAGGTCGGGGTCGAGCGTCCGGTCGAGTCGCGCCCCATCGAGCACCGCGGTTCCGCCGCGTTCGAGCGTGGCTCTGACGCCCATCATCGGCAGGACGAACTCGTTGTACGGGGTCCGCGCCGAGACGTAGAGGTACGAGCCGTCGACGCCGAACCGAGAACCGTCGTCGACGACGAGGGCGTCGAACAGGGCGTCGGCGCTCGTCCGTCGGCCGAGGTGGCGACCGGGGAGGTCGTCGACGGCGGGCGCTTTCCCGGTCGGGACACCCATCATCTCCATCGCGGAGACCGCGCCGCGCGACCCGGCATCGTCGCCGAGCCGACGCAGTTCCACGTCGTAGAGGTCGTCCGTCTCGAAGGCGAACTCGAACGTCGCCGTCTCGGCCGCGTCGAACCGCCCGGCGAACGAGCCGGTTCGGGAAAGCGAGGTGCCGCCGATGTGCACGCGGGCCTCGTAGTCGCCCTCGCCGTCGAGAACGTAGTTCGAGCCGTAGTGCATCCCCATCTGCTGGGAGAGCATCGGGTAGGCGACCTCCTCGCTCACGAGGTCGCCGTCGCGGAGAATTTCGATGGAGACGCCGGCGTCCAGCGGGAGGACGGTCCCCGTCTCAGCGTCCCACAGCGACGCCATGAGGTGAATCGAGTCGTCGGCCTCGACGACGGTCTTCCCGAGTTCCGAACCGGCGGCGGTCCAGAAGCGGTGGGGGTACGAGTAGGTGAGCGCGACGCCGTACGGACCGGCGGTCGTCTTGCCGTACATTTTCATCCCCTCCGTGATGGCGGGGAGGTAGACCGCGGCCGGGCGGTCCTCGACGAGCGGCGGGTCGCGCCACGCCGACTGTCGTTCGAATCCGCCGAGACACCCTGCAGTGGCGGCGATCGCGCCGATGCCGAGCGTCTTGATGGCGTCGCGTCGTTTCATGGTGTCTCGATAGCGTCTCGTCGGGTCATGGTGAGCGACCGCCGCGCGTCTCCACGAAGCGGTCGAGTTACCGCAGCTAGCGGCCCGGTGCCAATGTCGGTTGCGCTTCCGCGTCGGGTTTCGAGGGGTGCTGGTTTCGTTATCAACTGCCGGTTTCCCGCATCACGTTTATGTCTCCGGTCGCGCTCCGTTCGGACGATGAACGACTCGCCGCTCGACGGTCTCGACGCCCGCACGATGGCGCTGGCGTATCTCGGCTTCGGGACCGCGGGCATCCTCGGCGGCGAGTTACTCCTGTTGGCCGTGCTGGGTGCGCCCACGGCCCCCGTGGCCGAGCTTATCAAGGGGTTGTCTTTCGTCGCCGTCTCTACCGCGTTCGTCTGGGCGCTCGCCTCCCGGAAAGACCGGCGAATCGAGCGCCAACAGGCGTCGATTCGGTCGTCTTTGGACCAGCTTCGAACCGTAGTCGCCGCGTCCCCGGTTCCGATTATCGCGGTCACGCCCGAGGGGCGCGTAACGAGGTGGAACGACGCCGCCACGGAGGCGTTCGGCTGGGAGCGCGACGAGGTGCTCGGCGAGCCGCTCCCCTACAGCGCGGGCGAGAACAGCGAGAACAGCGAGGAGGTTATCCGGCGGACTATCGCTGAAGACGGCCTCTCGGACATTTCGGTCGAACGACGGCGCTCGAACGGTGACCTCCGAGGGTTTCGGCTCTCGACGGCAGTCGTCCGCGACGCCGACGGCGAGCCCGTCGAAATCGTCGGCGTCTTCGTCGACGTGACCGACCAACAGCGACGGGAGCGTCGCCTCCGCGAGTTCGAGCAGGCCGTCGAACAGGCGGGGCACGCGATTTACCTCACGACGCCGGACGGAGAGATTACGTACGTCAACCCGGCGTTCGAGGAGACCACCGGCTACGACGCCGCGGAGGCGGTCGGCGAACCCGCGTCGATTCTCAGTTCTGGCGAGATGCCGGACGCGTACTACGACCGGCTGTGGCGGACCATCCAGTCCGGTGAGACGTGGCAGGAGCGGATTATCGACCGTCGGAAGGGCGGTGAGCTCTACACCGCGATACAGACTATCGCACCCATCGCGAGCGACGGCGACATCCACGGCTACGTCGCCATCCAGTCGGACATCACTGAGTCGGAGCTGACCAGACAGCGGCTCGGCGTCCTCAACCGGATGTTCAGGCACAACCTCCGAAACCGGATGAACGTCATCGAGGGCTACGCGGAGCTGATTCGCCGGAACGCGGCCGGCGTCACCGACGAGGAACTCACCGACGCCGCGGAGACCATCGTCGAAGCGGCGAGCGAACTCGTGGCGCTCTCGGAGAAAGCCCAGACCGTCTCGGACGCCCTCGAATCCGAGGCGACGCCGCGACGTGTCTCGGCGCTCGTCGAGTCCGCCGTGTCGCGAGCCGAGTCGACGTATCCCGAGGCGACGATACGAACCGACATCGAGACGGGGCTGTTCGCGCGAGTCGACAGCCGCGTCGGCGCGGCGCTCGACGAGTTGGTCGCGAACGCGCTCAAACACGGCGGCGAGACGGTCCACATCGACGTGTGCCGAATAAAAGACGACGACTCGAAGCTCGTCGTCCGCGTCGCCGACGACGGGCCCGGAATCCCCGACGAGGAATGGCGAGTCATCAAGCGCGGCGAGGAGACGCCGCTCAAACACGGAACCGGGATGGGCCTGTGGCTGGTCCACTGGGTCGTCAAGAAGGCGGGCGGAAGCATGGAGTTGGAACCCTCACCCCTTGGAGGTACGGCTGTGACGCTGAAACTGCCGGTCGGAGCGGAGCGACCGCGAACGTGGTTCCCGAGCGAGGAGTGACCAACTCCACAGTTGTACAGTATATACAATCCCCATCTGGCCAAGAGGTGACGCCCGTCGAGCCGAGCGTCCGATTCAGGCCTCGAGGAGTTCGACGAGGTTCCCCTCCGGGTCGCGGACGAACGCGATTCTCGTACCGCTTTCGGTCGTCTGCGGTTCGCTGAGCGTCTCGGCGTCGGACGGGAGTTCCGCCACCGCGGCGTCGACGTCGTCGACGGAGAGCCCGAGGTGGGTCGCACCGGGGCGGTTGAGCGTCGGTTCGTCGGTGTCGGCACCGACCGGGTCGTACTCGACGAGTTCGACGCGTACGTCGCCGCCGTCGAGGTGGGCGAACCGCGCCGACGCGCCGTCGACCGAGACGGCGGTGGCGAATTCGTCGCCGCCGACTTCGAAGCGGGAGACGACCGGCAGGTCGAGCGCGTCGCGGTAGAATTCGAGCGTCGAATCGAGGTCGCGGACGGTGAGACCGACGTGGTGCGCGTTGGAGTTCACGGTTCGTCTGCGCGCGCAGAGACCCAAAGGCGCTTCGCTCGGAACGCGGTCGGCAGACGGTAACCGACCGAGACTGACCCGCGTTCGCTGGAACAAGTGCTGGATGCGCCTCCTCTCAGTTCACTGGACAGTGTTTCTCGTGCGCGCCCGCGAGGCGCGAGGCGGGTCGGGTCCCGTCGCCCAGCAGAGACCGTATCGCATATACCCGCTGGGCCGCCCAGATAGGGTACGATGGAACCGACAGGCACGCGATGCGAGGTGGTGCGACCGTGAGCGAACCGTTCGTCGAATCGCTCCCCGGGCGAGCCGTCCCCAAGTCGTTCGTCGCCGAACTCGAGACGAAAGAGGCGATTCAGCAGGCCGTCGCCGTCCGCGGTTACAACCTCGAACGCGACGGCGAGACGGTTCAGCACGCCTACCAACTGGTCGTGAACGTCCGCGGGAAGTACATCCTCGGGCTTCACCTCACGAACGGGACGTGGCGCGTCGTCTTCGACACCCGCGACCACCCGAAACTCGCACAGGAAGGCCCGCGCGCGGCCTACGAGGCCGTCCACGACGCGCTCTACGAGCGCGCGCCCTCCGACGCGAAGATAGACTTCGAGTCGACGCCGCGGTTCTGGAACGCCACGCAGTAGGTCGTTCAGCGACGTTTTTCTACGTTTCAGCGTTCTCACGACCGTCAGCAGCGCGTGCGAACGCGCGCGCCGCGGCGACGACCCGGCCGAACCGACACCACCGTGTCCGCAGAAACTCGGGTGTGCCACGGCTCTGGTGGACGCGCCGTACGGGTGGCGGAGTCAAATTCGGGAGTACAGAGCGTCAGAACAGCGGTTCACCACCGGAAGTACCCGCCGATGGTATGCAGGTGGGATTGAACGTCTTAAATCACGAATTCGGGCGTTAGGAGCGTCCTAACCCCTCGAATAGACCAGTAAGTCGCTGCGAAATTAAATATATCCGGAACATACGAAAGGCCAACAGGAGCCGGAACATGTGGCCGCTCGAGGTCCCGTGTGGTGGGCACGAGGTGGGTCTGAGGCCGGTCCTGGGTAGAACAATGGATATCAAGAAATTCCTTAGCGAATCACGCGCAGTCTCGCCAGTCATCGGCGTCATCCTCATGGTCGCGATCACAGTCATCCTCGCGGCCGTCATCGGTACCTTCGTCCTCGGTCTCGGCGACCAGGTCGGCGACACCGCCCCGCAGGCGAGTTTCAGCTTCGAGTACGATGGGACTGACACGGTGACCATCACGCACGAAAGCGGTGACGCAATCAGCTTCGACGACCTGAGCGTGTCCGAGACTTCGGCTGCGAGCGTGGACAGCGAAACGCCCAGCGATGCCAACAGCGACGGTAACATGAACGCTGGTGACACCATCGCAGTCGAGTTCAGTGCTGGCCTTAGCGACGGCGACGAAGTGCGCCTCGTCTGGACCTCCGAATCGGGCTCCAACTCCGCGACCCTGCAGAAGTACACCTACAACGCCTGAACGGTCCGCAGCGTCACAGCCAACCGAACCTCAATTTTTTCGGACGTTACTCCGCGAGCGACGGCGTTCTCCGATTCAGGTACGGAACACGCATGATACGTGAAACGTCTTCTCAATACTAGTTTATATCCTCGGAGAACGTCAGACTATCTGTTAGGTTAGAAAGCAGGCGTTCGAGGACCGATTCGAATTTTTCTCAACGGTCGCCTCTCGTCCGGCACACCTAGGAGAGACAACTATGCAAATCAAGAGAATCTTCACAGAATCACGCGCAGTCTCGCCGGTCATCGGCGTCATCCTCATGGTCGCGATTACTGTCATCCTCGCGGCCGTCATCGGTACCTTCGTCCTCGGTCTCGGCGACCAAGTCGGCGACACCGCCCCGCAGGCGAGTTTCAGCTTCAGCTACGATGGTGCTCAGACGGTAACTGTCACCCATGAAAGCGGCGATGCAATCGATGCTGACCGAATTACGATCACCGGTGACGGTGTGGATTCATCTGTGGCGATTGCCTGGACGGACAGCAGCATCAATGCGGGAGACACTGCATCGGTGACAACGTCGGCCAATCCCCTGACAGGTGGTGAAACCGTCCGCGTCGTCTGGACCTCGGAATCCGGTTCCAACTCTGCGACCCTGCAGAAGTGGACCTACAACGCCTGATGGTAGAATCGGCGACGAGCCACACAACGCCTGATTCGGAATAACAATTTCTTTCGGAACTATCCCATAGAGAAACATCCACCTCGAATCCATAGTATTGTATTTGTAGCACAAACTTATCTGTTCGAAGACCGTACACTCGAACAGAGACCCAATGCCCAGCGACCCGCCCGCCGTCGCCTACCTCCGCGAGCATCGCGAGGACATCGTCGACCTCGCGGCGACGCTCGTCGGCCACGACACGCAGAACCCGCCGGGAGACACGCGGGGACTCGCGTCGGAGGTCGAATCGTTCTTCTCCGACCTCGGTATCGAGACCGAGCGCGTCGCCTCGGACCCGACGAAGCCGAACCTCGTAGCGACGCTTCCGGGTGCGACAGACCGGACGCTCGCCCTGTTGGGGCACCTCGATACGGTCCCGTTCGAGGCTGACGAGTGGACGCGCGACCCGCTCGGCGAGCGGGAGGGAAACCGGCTCTACGGACGTGGCGCGACCGACATGAAAGGGGCAATCGCCGCGATGCTCGCGGTGGCGGAGGCGTACGTCAAAACCGGGACGGTACCTGCGACGGACCTCGTGTTCGCGTTCGTGAGCGACGAGGAAGTCGCCGGGAAGGCGGGATTGCCGACGCTGCTGGACCGGCGCGGGCTCTCGGCCGACGCCTGCGTCATCGGCGAGACGACCTGCGAAGGCGACCGACACTCGGTGACCGTCGCCGACCGCGGGAGCATCTGGCTGGAACTCGAAGCGACGGGGACTGCGGCCCACGGCTCCCGACCGATGCTCGGCGAGAACGCCATTCACCGCCTCTACCGCGCCGTGAGCGACATCGAATCGACGCTCGGTGACTATTGGTTCGAGTTCGACCCGGCGGTCCGGGCGCTCGTCGAGGAGTCCGCGGAGTACTACGCGCCGCAGTTTGGCGAGGATGCGGCGCGAGAGCTGTTCGAACGACCGTCGGTCAATCTGGGCGTCCTCTCGGGCGGCGACCGGGTGAACGTCGTCCCCGCCGCGGCGCGGGCGAAACTCGATGTTCGCGTGACGGCGGGCGTCGAGACGGAGGCGGTGCTCGACGGGGTTCGAGAGGTCGTCGCCGGCCACGACGGTGTCGAGATTGTCGACGCGGACTGGTCGGTCGGGACGTTCGAGGACCCCGACGGCCCGCTGGCAAACGCCGTGGGCTCGGTCGCTGAGGGCGTCACCGGTGGGCGCGTGTTCCGGCGGAGCGCAACCGGCGGCGGCGACGCGAAACGGATGCGCAACGCGGGCGTCCCGACCGTCGAGTTCGGGCTGGGAACTGAGACGGCCCACGCAACTGACGAGTTCACCACAGTCGGGGCGCTCGCCCGCAACGCCGAGGTGTACGCCAGACTCCCCGACGAGTTGTTGCGGCAATTCGATAGTGGTACCAGAACGTTTGATTCGACGGGCGTGTCACCAGCAGGCACGACTCCTTCGCGACGCGGACGACGAGAGAGTAACTCACAATGACACAGAACGCACTATGACACCCGACGAACTCCGAACGACGATTCCGGCCCTCGACGACGTCACGTATCTCAACACCGGCGCGCACGGCCCGAGCCCGCGCCCCATCGTGGAGCGGGCGACCGAATTCCTCGAATACCACGAGTACGACTCGCCGGGCGACGACGGTCCCTATCCAACCGCGTTCGACGCCTACGAGGCCGTCCGCGAGGACGTGGCCGCGTTCATCGGTGCCGAGACAGAGGAGGTGGCGCTGACCCAGAGCACCACCGACGGCATCAACCGCATCGCCACCGCGCTCGACTGGGAACCGGGCGACGTGGTCGTCCGAACCGACCTCGAACATCCGGCGGGCATCCTCCCGTGGCGGCGCCTCGAACGCGAGGGCGTCGAGGTCCGCGTCGTCGAGAGCGACGCGGGTCGGCTCGATATGGACCAGTACGCCGAGGCCGTCAGTGACGCCGACCTCGTCTGTTTCAGCGCTCTGACGTGGAACTACGGAACGCGACTCCCCGTGTGCGAACTCGCCGACATCGCCCGCGACGCCGGCGCGCTATCGGTCGTCGACGCGGTCCAGTCGTTCGGCCAGTATCCCGTCGACGTGGAAGACTGGGGGGCAGATATCGTCGCCGGCGCGGGCCACAAGTGGTTGCTCGGGCCCTGGGGCGCGGGGTTCCTGTACGTCCGCCGCGACGTGGCCGAGGACATCGAACCACACGCCGTCGGCTATCGCGGCGTCACGGAACCGAACGCCGACGGCCTCGACTTCGCGCCGGGTGCCAAGCGCTTCGAGGTCGGAACCACCAATCCAGCCCCGCACGTCGCGCTCCGAGAGGCTATCGACATCGCCGAGCGCGTCGGTCTCGATCGGACCGAAGCGAACATTCGCAATCTCGCGAGCCGGTTCATCGAGGCCGTCCCAGAGGGGCGGCTGTTGAGCCCACATGACCCGGAATCGGGACTCGTCTCGTTCGAAGTCTCCGACCCGGAGGGAACGGTCGAACGGCTCAAGTCGGCGGGAGTGGTCGTCCGGACGCTTCCCGAGCCGAAGGCAGTCCGCGCGTCGTTCCACAACTTCAACGACGAGTCGGACGTGGCGACGCTTCGCGACGGACTCGACGAGGAGTGGTAGCTCCGTCGCTCGCGGGGGTCGTCGAGAACGTGATTCGCGTGCGGTCGTTGACTCTCCCGCAGAATCTGCCTCGTCAGTGAACGTTCATATCCGGCGAGGGGGAACCCCTGAGTATGCATCCCACGGCACGAAACTTCGCCGACCAAGTACGTGATTCTCACGGCTTCGAAGTGACTATCGAGGAGTTCCCGGAGGGGACCAAGACGGCCGACGACGCGGCCGCGGCCGTCGGCTGCGACGTCGCCCAAATCGTCAAGAGCATCGTGATGCGCGTCGGCGACGAGACGGTCGTCGTCCTCACGAGCGGCGCGAACCGCGTCGACGAAGCCACGCTCGCCTCCGAATTCGGCGTCGAACAAGGCTCAGTACGAAGCGCCAACCCCGGCGAGGTGAAAGAAGCGACCGGCTGGAGCATCGGTGGCGTGCCGCCGACCTGCCACGCGACCGACTGTCCCGTCCTCGCGGACCCGACGTTCGAGTCGTTCGACCGAATTTGGGCCGCCGCGGGAACCCCCGAGGCGGTGTTTCGACTCACGCCGGGGGACCTACAGACACTTTCCGCGCCGCGATTCGTGGACGTGTTCGAGTGAGACGAGGCGAAATGACCAGACCTCCGGCAGGCGATCCGCACTCGCGCTCGCGTTCTATGTTGTCGGGCGCGACGAGAGCAACACCACGATGTCCGCTGTTCTGTTCCGTCGGTACTAACCGGGAATCGCTGCAGAGAAAACACGGGGCTATCATGGAGCTACGGCTGGTTCATCAGGCGAGATAAACTCTCCTTTCGGAGAAAATGATTACTGGATGTGGCCTTCGCGCCGGAGCTGGTCCGCGTCCTCGCCGGTGTATCGCCATTCGATGTTGGCTTTCTCGTCCTGCCAGTCCCACGGTTCGACGAGCACGACGTCGCCCTCGTTGATCCACGTGCGGTACTTCATGCGGCCGGGGATGCGGCCCATGCGGTTCTTTCCGTCTTCACAGCGGATTCGGACGTGATTGCCACCGTTGTGCTCTGTGACGACTGCGAACAGCTCGTTGTCGTTGGGCATTCGAAGGTTTCGACGCCCTTGATTTTCACTCACGTTCTTGCTCGGACCCGGAGACGGATAACTTATCGGATACTCGTGATACCAAATGTCATGACGTTGAAACCGCGGTGACGACGGTTTCGAACACCACGTTGTCCGCTGTTTTCCGACAGATTAGCCGCCGATAGGGATTGGTTCGTGGCCACACACCACGCAGTTTCGCTCGAGGCCTCATTTTAGGATACCGATCGTGATCGGTTATCACCGAGTCGTCGCTGAAGCGGTCGGACGGGTCGCGGGGGAGTCGAGGATCCCCTGCAACACCACTATGTCCGCAGTTGTTCGTCGACTCAGCCCCTGCAAAGACGCTTTCTCCAGGTCGTGAGGTTCCACCGAGCCACGAAGGACAGACGTCGTCGGTAGACGAGGCGTCGGTAGACGAGTCACTTCCACAGTATCGCCGCTATCACCGCCGCGGTTGCTCACGTCCCTCTCGGTCACGTGTTCTCTCTCGGAGCGTTCATAGGAGTCAAGCGGAGCGGGAACCGAGAGTACGGGTTCGGGTGAGCAGGCAAGCGAAGCGGTCGGGTCGACGCGGTCGCGTGAGAACCAACGACGCGTTTGTGTGACAATCGCTTCAGTACGTGTTCAGTGGGTATTTCGTAGGAATGTTTGATTGGTGTTTGATTGGTGTTTGATTGGTGTTTGATTGGTGTTTGATTGGTACTCTATTGGTACTCTATTGGTTTGATGGTTGACACCCACACCACTTTGTCCGCTGTTCTCGGTGAGTGTGAACGTAGGGGTGAGACGGTGTGAAACGGGGAACACTCACACCACTTTGTCCGCTGTTCTTGGCGTGAGGCGGTACCCCCCTTCGTCGTGAGTTGGTTCTCTCCCGTCGGTTTTCAATCAGTCGGGTTAGTTTAGATTCCTGCAGAGATGAACAAAAAGGGTCGTCTCCAAACAGCCCTCATACAATTACTATAATTGCCTGTATTACGGACTTAGTTTAAGCTATTATATATTAAATCTTTCTCTATATCAAAGCACGCGGTTCCGTCCAGTTGTTCCACCGGTTACCTTCGTTTCCCAGAACAGCGGACAAAGTGGAGGGGGTGTGTCCCCGGTCGAGTATATAAAACACGAGAACAGCGGACACTCCGGACACGGTGGTTTTATCAACGAAGTGGTCGAACCGTGGTAGTATGCCCCTATTCGAGCGGGACACCGAGATCTATCGGGATCGGGACGCCCTCCGCGAGGATTACCAGCCCGAGGAACTCGTGGGGCGCGACGAGGAACTCCGTACCTTCCAGGCTGCGCTGCAACCGGTTATCAACGGCGAACAGCCCAACAACATCTTCCTCTACGGGAAGACCGGCGTCGGCAAGACCGCCGCGTCGCGGTACTTACTCGGGCACCTCCGTGAGGACGCGAGCCACTACGACGACATCGACCTCAGGGTCGTCTTCCTGAACTGCGACGGACTCACGAGTTCGTATCAGATCGCGACCCGACTCGTCAACGAGTTCCGTTCGGAGTCGAACCAGATCAGCACGACGGGCTACCCGCTCGGGTCCGTCTACGAGATGCTCTGGCAGGAACTCGACGACTGCGGCGGGACGATAATCATCGTTCTCGACGAGATCGACCACGTCAACGACGACAGTATCCTCTATCAACTCCCGCGGGCCCGCGCCAACGGGAACCTGGACGTCGCGAAAGTCGGTCTCATCGGCATCTCCAACGACTTCTCGTTCCGCGACGACCTCTCGCCGAAGGTCAAAAGCTCCCTGTGCGAACAGGAGATTCACTTCCCCGCGTACAACGCCAAGAACCTCCGCGCCATCCTCGAACAGCGTGCCAAGGTTGCGTTCCGCGAGGGCGTCCTCTCCGACGAGGTGATTCCGCTCTGTGCCGCCTACGGCGCGAAAGACGCCGGTGACGCCCGCCAGTCCATCGACCTGTTGATGAAAGCCGGCGATTTGGCCCGCGACGACGACACCGACCGTATCGAGGAGGAACACGTGAAACGCGGTCGGCGCGCCCTCGAGCGGGGCCGCATCAAAGAGGGAATCAACGGATTGACCGAACACGGTCACCTCGTCCTCTACTCGCTTCTGACGCTCGAGCTGGAAGACGAGACGCCGATTCGCTCCCGCGACGTTCGGCCCCGATACACCCGGTTTACCGAACTCGCCAACCGCGACCCGCTCGTCCCGCGACGGATGCGCGACCACCTCAGCGAGCTCGCGATGCTCGGAATCGTCTCCGTCACCGAGCGAAACGAGGGCCGACGCGGCGGGACGTACCGCGAGTACGCCCTCGATATGGACGTCGGGCTCATCGTCTCGGCCATGCGCGACACCATCGAACTCGTGGGCGTCCACGAGACGGTCGAACCCTTCCTCGACGGTGAGAAGACGAGCACGCTCGACGATTTCATCCAGCAGTAGACGACCCGACTGAAATTACTGCGGACATGATGGTGTTAGTCTCGAACCCACCTCCGTCGGAGCGGTTCTCTGCCGTGTTTTGGAAGTGGTTGCTACTTCGATTCGTTCTTCAGCAGCATGCGTTCGTTCGGGTTCACCGACCGATTTCGTTACCGATTTCCGACCGCTCGGAACACCACGATGTCCGCAGTAAATCGGCTATTTTCGCCGCTTGTTCGAACAGCGGACAGTGTGGTGTTTCTAACTTACGCGACCAACTGTTCACCAGATAGCGGCCATCTCAGCGGCTCGCTAGCCGTACAACAGCGGACATACCGGTGTTCGATGTCGCGTCTTTCCACGTTCGAAAGCGACGTTCACTCCGCGTCTGCGACAACAGCGGACGCCGCGGTTCTCAGCCGTCGTTTTCTCCGTTCCGCTGTCGGTTGTCATCGAGCGTTTCGATAACCGGCCGGCGGACTGTCGGTCTCGAACACCACATTGTCCGCTGTTCTCCGGATGTTCGAGTCGGTTTTGTTCGACTCTTCGGCTTCTCACTCCTCGCGAGTTTCGAGGACGGCGTCGGCGATTTTCTCGGGATACTCGGCGGCGACGCGGACGAGAGCGTCGTGGAACTCGCGGCCGGTCAGGTCGCGCACGTCGTGTTCCCGGCGGAGGTGCGATTCGACCTCGAACTCGGCGTCGTCCAGTCGGTCGAGCGTCGCGGTTCGGACGTAGATGCTTTTCGCGGTCGTCGCCTCGAACTCGAACGCCGGACCGCCCGCTGCCTCCGTCGTCTGCTCCGTCTCGTCGATGCTTTCCGGGCCGTCTTCTTCCGCGGTCGACTCGGCCGGCTCTCCGGGTTCATCGCGTTCGCTGCTCTCGGCGGTCCCACTGCTTTCGCCCGCGTCGTCACTCTCGCTCGTTTCGTCTGACTCCGAGGCGGCCTCGGGGTTCGAATCGGGCGCAGCGTCGCCCTCGGACTTGGGTTCGACTGCTGGTTCGGATTCCGACTTCTCAGACCCGTCGGGGGTGTCTTCGCCCGGGGGCTGCTCGTCGTTGGGTTCTGCGTCTGATTCCGATTCCGATTCCATCGCCTCGCCGAGGCCGGCGAACCGGTTTTCCTTAGGCATCGTCGGTTCCTCCGCGTTCGACGATCTCCGCGAGCTGGTCGAGTCGGTCGAGCATGTCGTTCGACGGGTCGTACTCCCGGAGGGTCTTCCCGTCGCGCCAGGCGCGACTGAACGCGATTCGGTGTCTGATTCCCGGTCCCTTGGAGTCGGGGTCGTCGAACAGCTCCGAGCGGGCGAACGGGGGGATGAACTGCTCGAAGGGAGAGTCTTCGAGGTCGCGAATGATGCGCTTTTCTTCGTTGTTCCCGGTGAGGTCGTTGGGGACGATAGCGAGAATGTCGAGGTCGACCTCGCGGCGAATCGGTCCGATTTGTTGTTCGAACATCCGCTCGAAGCCGCTCACGCTCGGCTCGCTCATGAGGAGCGGAACGACGACGTTCCCGGTTCCGATGAGCGCCGCGTCGGACAGCGGGCCGAGGCTCGGCGGCGAGTCGATGACGATGTAGTCGTACTCGTCGTCGTCCAAGAGCGGGTCGACGATTCGGCGGCGGACCCAGAGCACGCCGAACGTCGAGTTCCGGACTCGGTCTTCGATATCGTCGAGGTCGACGTGGGCGGGAAGCACGTCGAAGCCCTCGCGGTCGCGTATCACTTCGCGCACGTCCACGGGCTCGTCGTCGGTCAGCACGTCGCCGACGTTCGGCTCCGACGACTCGTAGGCGTCTTTCATCCCGACGCCCTCGGTCGCGTTCCCCTGCTGGTCGAGGTCGACTAAGAGCACGTCGTTCCCCCGTGCGGCGAGCGCGTCGGCGAGGTTGATGGCAATCGTCGTCTTTCCGACGCCGCCTTTCTGGAGCGAGACGCTCACGGCTCGCGACATCTATCGAGCCTCCTGCGGAGCGCGATGTTCACAAATTGTACACAGTCTACGCTGTGTCTGCCGTTTGGGCGGTGCAAACTCCGTTTGAACTGTGGACTGTGCGGACATTTGAGGGACTTGAACGGACCTTCCGCGGCGTACCACATAATTTTATCCACGACTTTTGAACCGTTGGGACTGCTTCTACATTCTACAAATTCTACAATGTTTACAAATTTTAAAAATTGTAAACTGTCGCCTGTCGCCTGTCGGTATCCGGTGATTCGCCTGCGCTCTCCGTTTGTGGACTGTTTCAGCTTCGTCCGGGGCGTTCGGTTTCCAAACATCGCTCGCGATCTGCGAATCTTTCACACTGTGCGAATCTTTCGCGGTGTAGACTACCTCAACACTCCACAACCTCTATACTTCGTGCAAATTCTACAATTTGTACACGTTCTACACGGTCTGGAACTCGTAAGCGGTGCGAACTTCCCAGACGGTTTCAGATTCCTCCACCGTTCGAACCGTTTGGAGTGCTTCGGCAGTCTGCACTCTCTTCGCTGTTTCCACTGCGCTCGAAGTTCACGCTCTCCTCGAAGTCTGCACTGTCACCGCAGTTTACACCATCCTCGAAGTCCGCCCGGTGTCGACTGTGCGAACTTCGTTCCGGCCGCCGCCTGATTCAAACTGAACCGAAGAAAGCGATATTCAGCGTCTCTCCCCCGCAGATACTGCGGACACAGTGGTGTTGTCCGTCGTCTCGTCTCAGTTGGCGAGCTTGTCGGCGAACTTCTCGCGGACCTTCTCGATTTTCGGGCTCGCGTGGAACTGGCAGTACGCGTCGTCGGGGTTCTTTTCGAAGTAGTCTTGATGGTACTCCTCGGCCTCGTAGAACGTCTCTAACGGAGCCAACTCCGTGACGACCTTGTCGTCGTACTCCTCGTCGAGGGCTTCGATGTAGGCCGACGCCTGTCGCTCCTGTTCGTCGTCGTGATAGAGGACGATAGAGCGGTACTGCGTCCCCACGTCCGGTCCCTGTCGGTTGAGCTGTGTCGGGTCGTGGACCGCGAAGAACACCTCGAGCAGTTCGTCGTAGCCGACGGCCGCGGGGTCGTACTCCACCTGCACGACCTCGGCGTGGCCGGTGTTCCCCGAACAGACCTGCTCGTAGCTCGGGTTCTCCGTCTTCCCGCCGGCGTAGCCCGACGTGACTTCGCTGATACCGTCGAGTTCTTTGAACGCGGCTTCGACACACCAGAAACAGCCGCCACCGAACGTCGCAGTCTGTGTGCTTCCCATAGGTCCGGTTACGTCGCCGAGGAATTAAGCCCCGCGGCGGGGGCAGTCACGGCCGAAGTCTGGTGCTCGGGACGACCGCCGACCCACGCGGCGCTCCGACGAGCGAGTCCCGGACGCGTCCGTGGGTTTTCCCGACCGGAATGTACCCGAAGCCAACATTTAACCGCCCTGTCTGTCAGCAATTACTATGGAAGACGTATTCGTTGCGAGGCTCATGTCCACGACCCTCCACACGGTCACCCCAGACACGCTCGTCGAAGACGCGGCGCAGTTGATACTGGACAACAACATCAGTTCGGTCATCGTCGTCGACGAGGACAACCGACTCGAGGGTATCCTGACGACGACCGACTTCGTCGACATCGTCGCGAAGAGCCAGCCGAAAGCACAGACGACCGTCGAGCGCTACATGACCACCGACGTGATTACCGCGGGAGCGCAGGATTCCATCGTCACCGTCGCGGAGTCGATGACCGAACACGGCTTTCACCACATGCCCGTCGTCGACGACGAGGAGGGCGTCATCGGGATGATTACCACCTCGGACCTCGCGGCCTACCTCTCGCAGACCGGACAGCTGGCGCGGTCGTAACGCGTTCTTTTCCCTGCCGGTAACTCCGCGTTACTCCACCTGTTCGGAGAGGCTCTCGACGACGCTCGCCAGCCGCGGGTCCGTCGCGTGGCCGTGGTGGACCGCAAGGGGCGAGACGCTCACCTCGCCGTCGACCATCGCGCGGCGGTCGCTCCCGACCGGATAGCGGTCGCGGTGTTCGTCGTCGAGCGGGAACGGGTTCTCGAAGCCGACGGCGTCGGGCCACGAAACGTCTTGGAGTCGGACGTAGACCTCGCCGTCGTCGAGGTCGTGCTCGCGGTCGCCGTCAGGGAGTGCGCCGGCGTCCGCGTGGTGGTCGACCTGCTGGTCGTAGTCCGCGAAGGGGCAGGTCACGCGCATCCGGGGACGTGGCACGTCCGCCGGGGCGTTGACGTTCAGGAGGTCGACCTCGTCGAACACGTCCGTGCCGAAGACGCGCTCGGTCAGGGCGCGGGCGACCCGGGCGGGCCGGGAGAAATCGTACTCCTCGGGCGGGTGGCAAAAGAAGTCCCGCGCGTGGTAGCTGGAGACGGCGATGGCCGGCGTCCCGAGGAACGCCGCCTCGACGCCCGCGCCGACGGTTCCCGACCGGCCGACGACGTAGTTGCCCGCGTTCGGCCCGTCGTTGATACCGGAGACGACGATATCGAAGTCGGCGTCGAGGCCGCGGAGCCCGTAGGCGACGCAGTCCGCCGGGGTTCCTTCGAGGGCGTACCCCCACGGGTGGTCGCGGCGGACCGCGTGTTCGTTGCGGGCGCGGCCGACGCCGCTTTGGTTCTCAGCGGGTGCGACGACGGTCACGTCGCCGATTGCGGTGAGTTCCTCGCGCATGGCGGCGATGCCGGGCGCGTCGATGCCGTCGTCGTTGGTGAGGAGGATTCGGAGCGGAGACGAGGAGTCGGTCATCTACTCGGGAATTTCTGCCGGCCGTCGTAGCTATTCCGGATTCGGACCCGGTGACGTATTCGACCGCCGCCTCGCCGTCGGTAGCGGGTCGTACTCCACGTCGTCGATGGTCGCCCGCCAGTACGGCAGGTCGCCCGACGGGAGGTTCCACGCCACCTCCGCCGTCGTTGGCACGCGAACCCCGTCCAGTTCGCGGTAGTCGCTGAAGTATCCCGTCCACGGGCACCGCTCGAACTCGCCGTCCCCCGTGTCGCGCCACCGGTCCGCGGTGACGCGCACTATCTCGTCGTTCTCGTCGAAGTGGAACACGACAGTCGCGGTCGAGCCGCGGTGGGCGAGCGTCGCCCGGGCCGAACGGTCGTCTCTCGGCTCCCAACTGACGCCGTGGCCGGGGAGAAACGCGGTCGGGAACCAGACCATCTCGGCGAGGTGGCGGGCGAGTTCACCTTCGTCCAACTCGGGTGAGCGCGGGGCATCCGCGACGGTGATAACCGAAAGGAACTTCGCCTCCAACGACCCCACACCGCCGACGAAGGCGTCCACGACCCGGACCGGTAGAAACGGCACGAGATCGATTCGGGCGTCCCAGACGAACCCCGGCGGGGCCACCGTGTAGTGCTGGGTCGCCGTCATCGACTTCCACGGCGAATCCGCGTCGCCGAGTCTGAACTCACCCGTCTGGCGGAGCCGGACCGACTGGACATCGGGGTGCTCGCCCGGTAGCACGCGTTCGAGATACCGGCGAACTGGGGCGGGCAGATCGCTGAGGTCGGCCGTGTCTGTCGCCCCCGCATCGTTCGTGGTCGATTCGGCCTGTTCTCGCCGGAGTGCATCGAGCAGTCGAGCGGCCGTATCGTCGGCGCGCGCCCGGATTACGACGAGGAGAGCGCCGACGGCGAGCGCACCGCCGACAAGCGCGAGGCCGAGTCGTCCGAGCGTTCGCTTGTATGACATACCGAACGGTACGTGGGAGATCGATATGAGTCTCGCCGTGACTCTCACAGTCTGACGCAGACCGTCTTCCGGCCACGGGCGGTGTCGTCGCGAGCGGCGCTCCCCCGGCCAAATTCCTGTCAACGTGACGTTCATAAATTCGAGATACTCACGAACGCGTGAATATAATTCAAACGGTGACTTTATGTAATTAAGTTCGTACTAACGAACGAATGCGCACCGAACCGATGCGGCCGGCACGCCGGGCACCCGCCGACATCGCGGTTAATCTCCCGTTAACTCGTCTAATTTCGGTAGATTCGTCTCTGTCGTGGTCGACGGCTCTCTGGTCTGCGACCGCCACGACTGCCGCGAGCGATGCGGGCCGTCGCCCCTGCCGGGCCACCTTCTCCACTCGCCGTCGAACCCCCTTGACAGCGACCCCCGACTGGACAGCCGACCGACCCGTTTCCCCAAGCGAGGTGGGCGTTGCGTGAGCCACGTCGGCGAGACCGACGACGTGCCGTGGGACGACGTGGGCTTCGTCATCAGCTCTCGCTACCGCATCTCCGTTCTCGATAGGCTCTCGGAGGGTCCGGCGACGCCGACGCAAATCGCCACCGACTCCGAGAGCGCGGTCGCTCACGTCTCGCGGGCGCTGCAAGAACTCAGAGACCGGTCGCTCGTTGAACTCCTCGTCCCGGAACAGCGTCGAAAAGGGCGGGTGTACGGCATCACCGACGACGCCGAGAACATCTGGGACGTCATTCAGACACAGCAGATGACGTGAGTGCGGCCGTCTCGCGGCTTTCTCACGGCAGATCTGGCGCGTCGTGCGACCGACCAACTCACTTCGTCGCGATTCGCTCCGACCCCTTGTTCAGGAGCTGGTAGGTCCGCTTGGCGAGGTTCATGCCGACGCCGGTCGACTCGACGACGTAGTACGGGACGAGCTCGCCGCCGAACTTCGATTTGTAGTTGCAGAGCCGTTCCGTGTTCGCGCCGACGAGGTCGTACTTCGTGACCGACGCGAGCGCTTCGTCTTCGACGATGTCCTCGATGATGGTCCAGTGGAGCAGGCTGTTGATGCTGACGCCGTCGTACTCGCCGCGCGCGCCGCCGAGCCAGAAGTAGCCCACCTCGTCCGAGAAGGGAACGATCATCCCGCTGAGGTACTCGCCGTCTGGGTCGCGGGCGACGTACACGCGACACCGGTCGCCGAGGTTTTCCACCAGCGACTCGACGAACTCCCACGGCATTCCGAACGGTTCGTCCTGCTCGTCGTACCGCGAGACTACGTCGTCGTAGACGACGCGAGCGCCGTCGAGTCCCTCGTCCGCGATGGTGATATCGAGTTCGCGGGCTTGCCGAATCTCGCGGCGGAGGCTGCTGCTGAACTGGGCCTGTATCTCGTCGAGCGAGCGCCCGCCGAGGTCGAGTCGGTAGGTGAAGGAGGGCTTGACCGCGAAGCCGGTCCACTCGAACGGACGGGGGTCGAGGTACGCCGGCGAACAGAGCAGGCGGACGAACGTCCGGTTCGAGCGGATGCCGAGCTCCTCGACCACGAGGTCGGCGAACTCGCGGTTCACCGACTCGTAGGCGCTCTGTTTCGGGCTGTTCGGCATCATCACCGGGCCGATGTAGGGAATCGCCATCGACGGCGGCGGCGAGACGACGACCCGTCCGAGGGGGTTTCGGCGGACGAACGTCGGGAACAGCGCGACCGGTTCTTGGCCCTTGAAGACGCCGAACAGGTGCATTTCGCCGTCGAAGTGCTCGTCGATGGCGGCGAGCACCGCGGGGGTGTGGAAGACTTCGGTGCCCGACGAGGGGAGCGCGGCTCCCCACTCGTCGAGGCTCAGGGGTTCGATACGGAGTTGTGACATGTGTCGTAGTCGTGTGATTGGATGGTCGTCGGGCGATACGTCGGTCGGGTCGTCATCGGTGGAGGAACCCCGAGACGAGTCGCGACGGGAGGCTCGTCCCGTTTCCCCGGGACAGCATCTCTATGCCGGGGCCGAGGCGGCTCTTATACAGGTGCGCGATGGTTCTGACCGGGAGCGCGCCGTGCTCGATCTGGTAGAACGTGACGAGTTCGGGGTTGTACTTGCTCTTGTAGCGGTTGAGTCGGCGGTTGTTCGCGCCGACGAGGTCGTAGCGGTGCATCCCGGCGGCCATGCCGTCGCGCATGATGCGCCAGTCCAGCAGGTCGTTGACGTCGATGCCGAAGTCCCGCTGGGGTTTGACGCCGCCGAGCCAGCGGTAGAGCGTGTCGCCGTACTGCAGGACGAGAATCCCGCTCACGAACGCCCCGTCGTACCGGAAGACGTAGGGCCGGACCTGTCCCGCGGGGAGCGCGTCGTACAGGTCCATGACGAACTGCGGCGGTACGTCGAACGACAGGTCCTGTTCCTCGTAGCGGTCTTTGACCAGCGTGAGAATCGAACAGATGTCGTCGCGGTCGCCCTCCTCGACACCCGAGACGAGCTTTCGGCCGTCGCGGATGTTCCGCCGGGCGCTCCGGCTGAACGACATGAGGAGGTCCTCTTCGCCCCGGGTCAGGTCGACGTTGTAGGTGTACTTCGGCGACACGTCGCAGCCGCCCCACAGGAACGTCCGCATGTCGGTGTAGTAGTCGCCGACGCGGACGTGCGTGTAGTTCGGGCCGATGTGTTCGTCCAGCCACTCGGTACAGCCGTCGATGAACTGGTTGCGGCGGCGCTCGAACTTCCGGCTCTTGATGTTGCCGGCGTCGAGCATCACGGGCCCGAGATACGGGACGCCGATGTGCGGCGGCGGGGAGAACGCCGTCTTGACCAGTCCCTTCCGAATCTCGAAGACTGGAAACAGCCCGACCGGCTCTTCTGTCTTGAAGCCGACGAGCAGGTGAAGTCTCGAGTTCGAGTACTTCGCCTGCAGTCGCAGCGCCTCGTACTGGTGGAAGAGACTCGCCTGACTCGACCGCTCGACGTACGTGTCCCACTCGTCGCGGTCGCGGTGGTCGAACTCGACAATCTCGATGGTCATGGGCTGCGGGAGGACCGGCGGTCTTCGCGCTGCGTCCGTTGTCGTCGACACCCTCGACTGCGGTCGTCGCGTTCGCTCTGTCCGAACCGACCAATTCGACCGAAATCAGCCGATTCACCCGCCGACTCGGCGGCCCCGTAAATCGACCCGCGATCCGGTCGGGCCGCGTCAGCGTGTATCATTCGAAAAGACATTCTCGAACTACTGTGACGGGAGGATGGGGATTTGTTATGAAGCGACTAGCCGGCGTTCGCGCCGGCCTGTCCGCCGTCAGGGAGTCTCTGCCGTTGCCCGTAGGCGCTCGATACCGTCGGCGTCGATGCCGTAGCCGTGAGTCGGTTCTCCGGAGATCCTGGTGGCGACGTACTCGGCGATGGCGTAGGCCATCCACGCCTGACACCACCGCATGAGCGTCATGCGCTTGGTGTAAAAGCGGTGTTTGCGGAAGTAGAACCGACCCTCGGACGGGACGTACATGTTCGCCAGCGCCCAGTCAATGGCGCGCTCGGCGCGGTCGTACTGCCCGGCGTAGGTGAACACGAGGATGCCTTGTGCCGTCGCGTGGATGTCGCGGGGGTAGGGGTGCTCCTCGTCGAAGTTGGGCGCACCGTCCTCGTCGAACAGTTCGCGGGCGTAGAAGTCGAGGCCGCGTTCGAGCGTCTCGTCGTACCGACCGCTGCCGACGAGTTGCTCGTAGCGCTGGAAGCACTCGACGATGAAGCCGTTGTGGTGGTTGTCCATCGAGAGGTGCGAGGCGCTCGCAGGCTCGCGGTAGTACCACCCGCCGCGGTCGGTCTGCTTGGACGCGACGAAGTCGTACACCTTCTCGGCGCGTTCGAGCAGTTCCTCGTCGCCGAAGTAGTCGTACAGCTCGACGAACAGTCGCGCCCCGATAGCCAGCGCGTTGAGGGTGTAGCTGTCCTTCGGGTGCGAGAGGTAGTAGTCCATGACTGCGCCGTCGTCCTTCGGCCGGTAGTTGAGGTCGTTGAGCATCACGTCGACGGCGGTCTTGGCGATGTCCGGGTAGTCCGGGTCGAACTCCCGACCCGCGAGGAGCGCCTTGACGCCGTAGGCCGTCGAGACGATGTTCGGCGAGTGTGGAATCCCCGACCGCGGGCCGTTGCGGCCGGAGATATGCTGGATGACGTGGCGGTGACTACCGGCGAAGCCGCTGTAGCCCTTGGCTTGGTTCTCGACGAGCCACTCCGTCAGCGAGGCCGCGTCGTCGCGGTACGTCTCCGCCGGGCGGTCGCCGTCGAACCACTCGGCCAACTGGGCGCGGGTTCGGTTCGCCATGGCGAACAGCGTGATACCCTTGAAGTTTCGGCGCTTCTCGACGAGGAACAGCGGGCGGACGTTGACGGGCGAGCGCTTGATGAACTCCTGGACCGCGAGGTTGAACCAGCGGTTGTCGATGGGAACCGACAGCAGGAGCCTGCTGCTCATGCCGTCGCCGTAGTCCCAGCCTTTGTAGTCGCGTTCGCGGGCGTAGTCGAGCACGTCGTCGAGTACGTCGACGTACCGCTGGAGTCGCTCCGTGTCGGCGTCGGCGTCGCCGTCCCGGTGATACTGCTTCGATGGTGGATTCATGATATAGAATAGCCTCTCTGAGGGGTATTGGCTGTCCGAGAGGAAGCCCGCTGGCGGCTTTGTTATGGAGCCGATACCGGCCGACGCCGTCGAATTCTACTGAGAGAGCGAGTGATTCGTGCCGCCGGCGGTCGCGCTGTCGGTCTCCGCCTCGCCCGAGTCGTCGCGGGAATCGCGCTCGGCGAGGAACTCGCGATAGTACTCGGCGACGGGGCCGACCCACGCGCCGCGGTCGAGCGCCCGTTCGATGATGCGGCGGTAGAGCCGGCGGTAGCCGGGGAACTCGTCTTCGTTGAAGTACCGAGGGTGCCACAGCACCGTCATCACGGCGTCGTTCGCCTCGGCCTCGTCTAGGAGGCGCTCGCACTCGGCCCACGCCTCGTCGAACGCCGACCCGGGGTCGGGAAGCGACACCTCCATCAGCGTCAGCGGGAAGACGACAAAGTCGTCGTCGAAGGGTCTGAACGGCCGGTAGCCGTGTTGGAACCCGTTTTCCGAACTCGACCCGGGGCTGGCGTCGTACTTTAAGCCGAGTTCGCGGTGGTAGCGCCACGTGTTCGGCCCGAGTTTGAGGTGGTGCTGGCGGCCGCCGACGATTTCGTGGCCGAGCACCGCTTCGAGTTCGCGCTTTTCGGTTCGGAGGCGGTCGAAGTCGTCGCACGACCGGAACGAGCCGTGGATGCCGACCTCCCAGCCGCCCCCGTCGAGGTCGCGGACGGCGTCGGCTATCGACGCCGAATCGAGGTCGTACCGGCCGAGGTGTTCAACCCAGTTCTTCGGTTCGAGCCAGTCCGAAAGCGACCCCGTTTCGAGGAGGCTCGGCTCGTTGAGGAAGTAGAACGACGAGCGGACGCCGAGGTCGCGTTCGAGCGCCATGATATCCTCGAACTGCCAGTAGGGGTTCTCCCGCCGGAGGAGCGTCCGGAGGTGGTAGCTGGGGTTCGACTTCGCCGCATAGTACAGCCCCTGATACGTCTTGTACGGGCGGTCCACGTCGTGGGTCAGACAGACCGCGAAGCCGGGGCCGGATTCGCTCGGCTCCGTGCGGGTTACGCGGAGGTCATCTCGCGCATCCGAGTCTCCCTTCTTCTCACGCATTCTCGTACTCCGAGAGCGCGGCGACGATTCGCTCGGCGGCGCTCCCGTCACCGTACAGCGAGGGTTTTTCGGGAAGCGGGTCGTCATCGGTCAGCGCCGCCCGAATCGCGGTCGCGTCCGCGCCGACGAGGACGTTCCAGCCAGCGTCGACGGTTTCGGTCCACTCGGTTTCGTCGCGGAGCGTGAGACATCGGGCGTCGAGGTAGAACGCTTCCTTCTGGACGCCGCCGGAGTCGGTGGCGACGCGCTCCGCGCCGTCGAGCAGGCGGACGAAGTCGAGGTAGCCGACCGGCTCCACAAGGATGACGTTCTCGGCGTCGGCGAGCCGCGACCAGAGGCCGCTGGCTTCGAGCGCACCCTCGGTCCGCGGGTGGACCGGGAACACGACCGGGAGTTCCGACGACACGAGCCCGTCCACGATGCCTTCGAGGCGGTCGCGGTCGTCGGTGTTGGCGGCGCGGTGGACCGTCGCGAGGACGTACTCCCCGTCTCGGAGGTCGAGGTCGGCGAGTATCGACGACCGCTCGCGGGCGGTCTCGCGGACCCGGAGGACGGCGTCGTACTGCACGTCGCCGGTGACGGAGACGCCGTCGCGGATGCCCTCGGCCGCCAGCGTCTCGGCGGCCGATTCGGAGGGCGCGAACAGCAGGTCCGAGCAGTGGTCCGTCAGCACGCGGTTGACCTCCTCGGGCATCTCCCAGTTGTAGCTCCGCAGGCCGGCCTCGACGTGCGCCAGCGCGGGCTCGCGCTTTGCTGTCACGAGTGCCGCCGCGAGCGTCGAGTTGGTGTCGCCGTAGACGAGCACCACGTCGGGCTCCTCGTCGGCGATGACGGCGTCCAGACGGGTCATCATCTCGGCGGTCTGGGCGGCGTGGCCGCCCGAGCCGACTCCGAGGTTGTAGTCTGGCTCTGGGATGTCGAGCTCGTCGAAGAACACGCCCGACATCGACTCGTCGTAGTGCTGGCCGGTGTGGACGAGCACCTCGTCGTGGTCGCGTCTGAGCGCGTCGGAGACGGGGAACGCCTTGATGAACTGCGGGCGCGCGCCGACGACCGAGAGCACTTTGAGGCGGTTCATCGGCTCGCACCTCCGTGCGGCGCGTCGGTCCCCACTGCGACTTCGGCCTCGGCCTCGGAGTCGGTCTCTGACGACTCGCCCCGCGGTCCGCCGCCGATTTCGTACACGCGGTGGCCGATGTCGCCGAGGGTGCCGCGGCCGTCGACGACGACGAGGTCGTCGAAGGCGGTCCAGTCGATGCCGTCGAACTCCTCGTGCGGCGTGACGACCACGGCCGCGTCGATAGCGCGGGTTGGCAGGTCGGCGAGCGAGACGGGGGTCGCGCCGAAGGACGCGACGACCTCGTCGGAGAGCATCGGATCGACCGCGAGGACGGTCGCGCCGAGTTCGTTCAGTCGGTCGATGACGCCCGCAGCGGGCGTCGCGCGGGTCTCGGCGACGCCGGGGCGGTAGGTGACGCCGAGGACGGCGACGGTCGAACCTTCGATGTCGCGTCCCGCCGCGGCCAGCTCGTCGCGGAGCTTGTCGGCGGTGAACGCCGGCATGCTGTCGTTGACCTCGCGGGCGGTCAGGAACAGCGGCGTCTCGGCCTCGACTCGGCTCGTGATGAAGTACGGGTACCACGGGATGCAGTGGCCGCCGACGCCCGGGCCGGGCGCGTGGATGTCGCAGTACGGCTGGGTGTTGGCCGCGTCGATGGCCTCGGTCACGTCGATGCCGAGGTCGTCGCGGAGCCGCGCGAGTTCGTTGGCGAGCGCGATGTTCACGTCGCGGTAGACGCCCTCGAACAGCTTCACGGCCTCCGCGGTCGTCGCGTCGCGCACGGGAATCACCTCGTTCGAGGTGAGCTCGCCGTAGACGAGCGCCGCGACGCGGGTGCTCTCGGCGTCGACGCCGCCGACGATTTTCGGGTGCGACTCGGTGATGTCGCGGAGCGCCCGGCCCGACGAGGTCCGCTCGGGGCAGAACGCCACCCCGAACTCGCCGGCTGAGAGACCGCTTCGCTCCGCGAGGTACGGGACGACGAGGTCTTTGCTCGTCCCCGGCGGGACGGTACACTCGACGACGACGAGGTCGCCGGGCGCGAGGCCCTGTGCGATGCTGTCGAGGACGGCCTCGAACGCCGCGAGGTCGGGTTCGCGGTCGTCGGTCAGCGGGGTCGGAACGATGATGACGTGAATCGCGGCTCCTTCAGCCGCGGCGACGCCGTCGGTGGTCGCCCGGAGCGCGCCGCGTTCGGCCTGCTCGGCGACTAACTCGGGGAGTCCCGGTTCCTTCGCCACGTGGCACTCGCCGTCGTTGACGCCGCGGACCACGTCCTCGCTGATGTCGACGCCGGTGACGTTACCCGTCGCGCGGGCGTAGACGGCCGCCAGCGGGAGGCCCATCTTGCCGAGGCCGTACACCGCGACGGGAACCTCGCCGGCGCGCAGGGCCCGCGTCTGTTCGTCGGGCGAACGGTCGGAGCCGTACAGTCCGGGGTGCTCGCGGCTCATTGCCGGCCCTCCGGGGTCTCTGTCGTCTCCGCGGCCGCCGCGGCCCCGACGCTCCGAATCGCCGATTCGGCATCGGTCTCGATGCGCCGGGCGAGTTCGATGGCGCGCAGGCCGTCGGCCGGGGTGACGAGGACCGGGCCGCCGTCGGTCGCGGCGTCCACGAACGCCTGTAGCTCGCGCTTCAGCGGCTCGCCGGTGTTTATCATCGGCTGTTCCATGACCACCTCGTGGCGGTAGCGGACGCCCCCGTTGTCCCGGAGGTAGTCCGGCCGCGACTGGCGGAAAATCTGGACCGACTGGTTCAGGTAGTCGACCCGGATGAGCCGGTCGCGCGCGGTGATGTCGAGCGTTCGCGTCTTCTGCTGGGTAAGCCGACTCGCGGTGAGCGAGGCGATGACGCCGTTCTCGAAGGTCAGCTGCGCCGTCGCGTACTGCTCGTCGGGCGTGGCGGTCGCGGCCACGCGGTCGACCTCGGCGTCGACCAGCGAGAGCACCACGTCGATGTCGTGAATCATGAGGTCCATGACGACGCCGTCGCCCATCTCGCGATTCAGTGGCGGGCCGAGCCGGTTCGCGGTGATGGCGATGGGTTCGACGCCGTCGAGGAGGTCGGGGAGGGCTCGGACGGCCGGATTGAACCGCTCGATGTGGCCGACCTGCAGCACGACGCCGCGGTCCTCGGCGAGCGCGGCTAACTCCGCGCCCGCGTCGAGGTCGTCGACGAAGGGTTTCTCAACGAGCGCGTGGACGCCGGCGTCGATGCACTGCCGGGCGACCGATTCGTGATAGGGCGTCGGCACCGCGACCGTCACCACGTCGACATGTTCGAGAAGTTCATCGATTCCGTACGCGTCGGTGCCGAAGTCGGCGGCGACCTCGGCGGCTCGCTCTGCGTCCGCGTCGGCGACGCCGACCAGTTCGACGCCGCGAAGCTCCGCGTAGACCCGCGCGTGGTTGGTTCCCATCGACCCGACGCCGATGACGCCCGCGCGGACCGGGCGCTCTCGGCCGCCGTCGGCGCGGAGTCCGTCGGGTTCTCGGCTCACCTCGCCACCTCCACGTAGTTGGCGACCGCAGTCCCGATGCGTTCCACGTCGGCCTCGCTGAGTCCGGGGTGGACCGGCAGCGAGAGCACCCGTGCCGCGGCTTCCTCCGCGACGGGGGCCGACACCGCGAGGTGTTCGTACGCGGGTTGCTTGTGGACGGGCTTCGGGTAGTAGACGCCCGTGGCGATGCCCTTCGCGTCGAGGTACGACTTGAGAGCGTCGCGCTCGACGCCGTCGCAGGCGACGGTGTACTGGTGGAAGACGTGAGTCCGGTCCGGCGGCGTGTGGGGCGTCGTGACCGGCGAGTCTTCGAGGTACTCCGTGAGCGCGGCGGCGTTCGCCTGTCGCGCGCGGGTGAACTCGGGGAGGCGTTCGAGCTGGACCCGGCCGATGGCCGCGGCGATGCTCGTCATGCGGAAGTTGTGGCCGACCTCGGCGTGTTCGTAGCCGGAGACGCGGCCGTGGTCCACGAACCGGGCGGCGCGCTCGGCGACGTCCGCGTGGTTGGTGGTAATCATGCCGCCCTCGCTCGTGGTCATGTTCTTCGTCGGGTAGAACGAGAAGCACGCGGCGTCGCCGAAGGAGCCGACGCGCCGTCCCTCGACTTCCGCGCCGTGGGCCTGCGCGGCGTCTTCGACGAGCAGGAAGTCGTACTCGTCGGCGAGTTCCGTGAGTCGCGTCATGTCGGCCGGGAGACCGTAGAGATGGACCGCGATGACCGCGTCCACCTGCTCGCCGGCCCTGAGTCGCGCTTCGAGCGCGTCGGGGTCGATGTTGTACGTCCGCGGGTCGATGTCGACGAATCCCACCTCGGCCCCCGTGAATGCGACGGCGTTGGCCGTCGCGATGAACGTGAAGGGCGTCGTCAGGACGCGGTCGCCGGGGCCGACGCCGAGCGCGTGGAGCGCGGCGTGGAGCGCCGTCGTTCCGTTGGAGGTGGCGACGCCGTGGTCGGCCCCGCAGTAGTCGGCGAACTCCCGCTCGAAGCCCCGGACCTCGGGGCCGTCGGCTATCATGCCGCTTTCGAGGACGGCCGCGATCCGGTTCCGTTCGGCCGCGCCGAGTTGGGGCGCAGCGATGGAGATGTGGTCTGAACTCATCGTCGTATCCTGTTTTCTCCCCGCAGTTGCTCCGGCAGTTCGCGGTGGACGGCGGGGACGCCCACGGCGAGGGTTCGCGGCGGCACGTCGTTCACGACGAGCGCGCCGGCGGCGACGAACGCGCCCTCGCCGACGGTCACGCCGGGGAGAAGCGTCGCGTTCGCGCCGATTGAGGCGTGGTTCTCGATTGTCGGGCCGACCAGTTCCGCGTCGGTGCGGACCGGGTAGGGGTCGTTCGTCATCACCACGCCCGGTCCGACGAACACGTCGTCGCCGATGCGGGTGTTGGTGGGGATGTAGACGTTCGTCTGGATGCTCACGCGCGACCCGATGGTCGTAGTACCGTCGACGACCGTCTCGGTCCCGAGGAGGACCTGGTCGCCGATGGTCGTGTGCTCGCGGACGAGGACGTTGTGGCCGGTGACGAAGTCGTCGCCGATGGTCACGTCGTCGTAGACGATGGTGCCGGCGCGGATTCGCGCCCGGTCGCCGATGATCGGGTCGTTACCGTCGCCGTAGCCGATGGTGACGCCGTCGTCGACGTGGGATTCGACGCCCACCTCGGCGCTCATCGTCGTCCACCTCGCGTCGGTCGCGCTCCATCGACTGTCTGTGTCGACTCGGCGGTCGGCCGAATCGACTGGAAAATCTGGAATTTCATATCATGTCGGCGGGGAGTCTGCCTGCCTTAGCGAAATTCAGTCTCGGTGAGGGCTTTGTTATGGAGTGATTGCCACCCGAAATCCGGTCGCAGTCACTTCGTAACGCTGCGGCGGATTCCGGTCACGGAGCGCTTGAGAAGCGCCACGCCGGGCGCGCCGTCGCCCAGCCAGAGCCAGACGGCGCTCCCGAGCAACGCGAGTTCGAACGCGACAAGCACCCACGCCTCGGGTCGGCCGAGGAAGACGACGAAGCGGCGCAGGTAGAACCACGTCTGGGCGAAGAAGCCGCCCATCGACGACTCGCTGCCGTGGGACAGCGGCCAGAGGAACGCCCGAATCACGTCGTAGTTCCCGAAGAAAAAGCCGTTGTACAGCAGGTCCGCGGGGATGTGCGAGAGGTAGCCGAGGGCGAAGGCGACGCCGACCGTCGCCGCTCCGTAGCGCCGCGCGACGACCACGACGAGTATCGAGACCGGCACCGAGACGAGAATCGAGTGCGCCACCGAGATACCGCTCGGGAGGATGCCGAACGACCACGCCAGCGGCTTGTCGACGAGGTCGGGGAACTGCGTTCCGAACAGCACCGCCAGCGCGGCCCAGCCGTCGAGCTTCCGGTCGGTCGCCCGCGCCCACAGTGAGACGATGATGTAGCCGACAGCGGCGTGCTCCCACGGGAACATCAGCGGTCGCTCCCGGTCGGTCGGTTCGTCGTCGTTGCGGTCGGTCGAGCCGCCGTTACGTGTCGGCAATTCGTCGTTCCGGTCGAGTGACGCCGCGTCGTCGGGTCCGTGTTGGCGGTTCGTCGTCGCGGGATGAGAGTGGGGATAGGCGTCTGAGACATCTGATTTGTGGGGCGCATCGGGGGTCGGCTTGGAGGACGTTCCGTTCACCTCGAGTGCGGACTGCGTCCGTCCGCATCGATGCGAACGATTTGAGGCGAAACGGCGCGCGAGCGCCCGGTCAGGGAACCCGAGTGCACGTCCGGGTTTTGTTATGGCGACTGTAACTTCCTCGTGGCGGTTTTCGCGGCCGGAAGTCGGCGTGGATTCGAGCGGCGGCGGCGGGTAGACGCCGTATAACTACTCCCGCGGGGCGCGTGGAACTGCCAGAGAGTATGCGATACCTGTTCTTCACCAACACGCCCGCGCACGTTCACCTCTACAAGTACGCCGTCAGAGAGCTTCAGGCGATGGGTCACGACGTGCTCGTCCTCGGCCGCGACTACGGCTGTACCAAGGACCTGCTTGAGTACTACGACCTTCCGCACGAGATTTACGGCTCCTGCGGGACGACGAAGTACTCGCTTTTCAAGTCGCTCCCGTTCCACTACGTCAACATCTTCCGGGCCGTGCGGCGGTTCAAGCCCGACCTCATCTTCGGGATGGGCGGCTACGCGGCCCACGCCGGGGCCGTCTCGCGGACGCCCGTGGTCCTCCTGCTCGACTCCGAGCCGACCTCGCTGGACCACGTCGTCTCCCGGCCGTTCGCCAAGGCGATTCTGACGCCCCACACCTTCGGGAAGGACCTCGCGGACAACCACTACCAGTTCCGCGGGTTCAAAGAGACGGCCTACCTCCATCCCGACGTGTACGAGCCTTCGGTGGACATCCGAGCCGAACTCGGTCTCGCCCCCGACGAGAAGTTCGTCGTCGTCCGGTTCAACGCGTTCGGCTCGCACCACGACGTGGGCCACGGCGGGTTCACCCCCGAGCGCCGCCGCGAACTCATCGAAATGCTGGGCGAGCGCGCGACCGTCTTCGTCCTCGACGAGAGCGAGGAGCGCCGCGACGGCGACCTCGACACCCGGCCGTTCGACTTCCATCCCGCGCTCGTCCACGACGTGCTCGCCGAAGCGAGCCTGCTCGTCGCCGACACCCAGACCATGGTCACCGAGGCGGCGCTGCTCGGGACGCCCGCCATCCGGTCGAACTCCTTCGTCGGCGACGACGACATGGGCAACTTCGTCGAACTCGAACGGCAGGGGCTCATCTCCAACCTCAAGTCGTTCGACGACGTGATGGCCCGCGCCGAGGAACTCCTCGCCGACGACGGCGCGAAGGCCCGCTGGGCCGAAAAGCGCGACGCGTTCCTCGCGGACAAGGTCAACCTCACCGACGTCATCGTCCAGGTGGCGCTGAACTACGGCTCCGTCGAGACGGTCGACTCGCTGACGAGGCATACGGTCCCGGCGTAATCGGCGTCGCGCCATCGCCGACCCCACGCCGGCGGCGTCCGCCGCAATCGAAGCCCAGCCCGGTGCGTCTGCCCGCTCCCGGAGACGGTCAATCGACCCATAACTAACCGCCGAACCGCCCAATTTTCTCGCATCGACCGGCGCGCGCTCCGCCCGCCTCGATCGCGTCCCGTGACGCGGACCCGCGATTCCTCGACCAGACCCGCAGAATCAACCAGAACCAACCCCATGAAGCCCAAGCAAACACTCCTCATCGTCGGCCCGAAAGGCACCGGCGGCATCGACCGCTACATCACCGAACAGCGTCGCTACCTCGAAGACCGGATGGACGTGCGCGTCTACACGCGCTACACCGCGCCGAAGGGTGAGGGGCTCGAACTCGCCGCACGAATGCTCCTCTCGTCGCTCATTGCCGTCGTTCTCTTCCCCTTCCAGCGACGCCCGGACATCGTCCACGTCCACTCGTCGCACACCTACTCGTTCTACCGCGCGGCGTTCTTCGCCCTGTTTTCGAAGTACGTCTGGCGCGTCCCCGTCGTCCTCCACATCCACGGCTCGTCGTTCGACGACTTCCTCGCCACCGACTCGCGGGTCGTCCGCCGACTCCAGTCGCTCGTCTTCGACGCCGTCGACGACGTGGTCGTCCTCTCGGAGTACTGGCGCGGCCTCGTCTCCAGACTCGCCGGCGAGGAGAAAGTCCACGTCATGGCCAACGCCGTCGAACCCGCGGAGTACGACCCGACGTACCCGACCGACCCCGTCCACCTCGTCTTCGTCTCGAACCTCATCGAGCGCAAGGGTATCCGCGAGTTCCTCGACGCCGTCGAGATACTCGAATCCACGCCCGGCCTCGACTTCGAGGTGAGCATCGGCGGCCGCGGCCCCCACGCCGACCGCGCCGAGGCGGTCGCCGCCGCCTACGACAACGTCTCGTACCTCGGCTTCCTCTCCGAGGAAGACAAGCGCGACCTCATCAGCCGCGGCACCGTGTTCGTCCTCCCGACCTACGCGGAGGGGCTTCCCATCGCCATGCTCGAAGGCATGGCCGGCGGCAACGCCATCGTGACCACGCCCGTCGGGAGCATCCCCGAGGTCATCACCGACGACCGCGGGATTCTCGTCGCGCCCGGCGACGCCGAGGAGCTGGCGCGGGCGCTCGCGCGACTCGTCTCCAACCCCGAGGAGGCCGTTCGCATGGGCCGGACGAACCGGGCGGTCATCGAGGAGCGCTACTCGTGGCAGTCGAACGCGGACGAGCTGGTGGCGATGTACGCCGACGCGGCGTAGCGTCGGGGCCAGTCTTTCTTTTCTCCGAAGCCCCCGCGGAGACGGCGCTCTTCTCGATGTTCGTTTTGGCGGCCGTCAACGGAGTCAGGTTTTTAATGTTAACTCATCTACAGTTACTGGATGGACGACACTGCACTCGACTCGTTGGTGCGGGACGACGTCGGTGGTCGGGCGCTCGCGAGCGTCCTCGCGCACGCAGAGCGCGGCGATGGAACTGTCACGTACGACGCTGTGAGCGATGCCGTCGACGCTGAGACGTGGGGTCGGCTGCTCAGGACTGGCGTGCTCGTGCCCGCCGACGACGTGTTCGTCGTCGACGACCCGCCAGCCGTTCGGGACGCACTCGCCGACGCGGGTATCGAGGTCGGCGCCGCGACCACTCAGCCCGCTCCGACGACTGACGAATCGGTGTGGAGACCGGTCGACAAACTCGCCGGAGCGGGCGCAATCACCCTCGTGGCCGGCTATCAGGTGCCAGCCATCAAAGCGGCGATTGTCGGTCCGATGGACCTCGTCCTCGGGCCGCTCGCCGGGGTGCTTCCGTTCCCGCTGCTCGTCGTCGTTCTCGCGACGGCGGTTGCGCTCGTCTCGACGGGCTTCCGTCGCCGGTTCCTCGACGAGGACGGAATGGACGCACAGAGAGAGCAGATGCAACGGATTCGAGAAAAACTCAGTACCGCGAAGCAGCGCGGGGACGATGCCGCCGTGGAACGTCTCACCGAGCGTCAGCAGGAGCTGATGCGAGATCAACTCGGGACGATGAAAAACAACCTCCGGCCGATCGTGTGGTCGATGCTCATCACGGTGCCCGTCTTCCTCTGGCTGTCGTGGTTCGTGATGAACCCCGCAGGAGCCATCGTCACGGCCGCACCGGTGATTCCGATAGCCGACCGCATCATCTGGAGCGCGCGGTTAGTCGGACCGATGCAAGTTTGGATGGTGTGGTACTTCGTGAGTTCACTCGCCTCCAACCTGTTAGTCAAGCGAACAGCTCGCCGGCTGTTCGACCAGAACACCGCCCAGACCCCCGCGTGAGGAACGCGGTCGGTGGTCTCCAGCACGCGTCGCGTCGTCCGCCTCCTGTCGTTCTGACGCGCTCCGTGTAACCGATAGTCCGACCGAAAAAAGAAAGCGTGCAAAGCGTGCTGAGTGGCTCGTCCGGCCTCAGTCGGCCGGTTGCGGCGCGTCTTCGGCTTCCGTCGCGCTCGCGGCACCCTCAGCGACGCCGCGGCCTTCGCGGTCGATGTACTTGCGGACCCAGAGTTCGCCGGTGATGATGCCGGAGATGGCGCTCATGTGCTCGGCCTCGCCCGTGAGCTCCTCGCGCTGGAGGCGACGAATCTCGTCGGCGTCGAAGTACGGGCGCTCGCAGGCGGAGTCGAGCAGGTCGTCGATGCGCTCGCGGAGCGCGCGGTTCGTCCGGTACCAGTCGCCGATGGTCGAGCGGCCGCCGTAGGTGTGCACGTCGCCGACGAGGCGCTCGCGGATGCGGTCGACGGAGGTGCCGACGACGAAGCCGGCGGCGTGTTGCCACATCGGGCGCGCCGGCGGGACCTTCGTCCGCTCGTAGGGGATGTCCGCGAGTCGGCTGTCGAGGCGGCGGACCAGTTCGACCTTCGGGTAGGCCGTCCCCGCGGGAATCTTCCCGTTGGTGAACGGAACCGAGCCGACGCGGTGCGAGAGGGGCATCTGGGTCACGGCCCGGAGGAACTCGGTGTCGCTGAAGGGGACCCGCGTGCCGGCCTGGCTCTCGGCGATGGGGTTGCTGGCGAAGTCGCACCGCGGGAAGTAGTTGCGGTAGTAGCAGTCCATCGCGGTGCTGTAGAGGTCCGGCTGGTCGCTCTTGCGCACCTCCTCGCGGTAGGTCGTCATCGGGTCGAATTCCGTCCGCAGGAGCCGCCGGGCATCGTCCACGTCGATGCGGTGCTTCGCGCGGTAGAGCGCCGCTTCGGGGGATTTACTTCCCTCGACGGCGGCCCGACCGATGCCGTCGCCCATCATCCCGCCCTGCCCGCAGCCCTCGATGAGCACGTCGGGCATGTCCTCGATGTTGAACACGTTCGCGAGGTTGACGAACGTCGAGAGGCCGACCATCCCGCTGGTCAGCTGGACCGATTTGTCGAGCGAGTCGACGAGCGCGTCCGATTCGACCGGGACGCGCCTGTTTTCGAGGCCGAGCACCTTGGAGACCTTCGCGGCGAGTTCGAGGTTACTCCCGTTCGCGGGGTTCGAGTCGTAGGTGTAGGTTGTGAGGTCGTGGTAGCGGCTGAGTTCGCCCGCCATCGAGCGACTGTCGAGGCCGCCGGAGAGCCACAAGCCGATATCGCCGTCTATCGTGTCGGCCATGTCGGCGATGACGTCCTGATAGGCCTCGGTGAGGTCGTCGAGGTAGGAGTCGTCGGCGCTCTGTTCGAACGTGTGGTGCCAGTACGACTCGATTTCGGGGCTCGCGCCGGCCCGGTAGTCGAGGACGGACCCCGAGGGGAGGAACTTCACGCCCTGCACGAGCGTCTTATCGCCCCAGACGTGCCCGATCATGAGCAGGTCGCTGATGGCGCGCTCGTCGACCTGCGGGTCGTCGAGGAGGGTCGTCAGCGCGCCGACCTCGGTCCCGAAGGCGAACGGCTCGCCCGCGACGTAGAAGCACTGTCGCGTCCCGAGTTTGTCGCTGGCGAGCACGACGCGTTCGTCGTCGCCGTCGACGCCGACGACGAGGAACGAGCCGTCGAGTTCGGGGAGGAGCGCGTGCGGGTCCTCGAACAGTCGGGCGAACAGCCCGTCGGCGTCGAGGTCGAGTTCGTCGAGGTTCGTCACCGCGCCGTATATCGCTCCCACGCGCGAGCCGTCCTCCCAGACGGTACAGCCCTTGGGGTCTCTCGCGCCGTGGTGGAGGACCGAGACACCGAAGCGGCCGGTCGACCGCGTCGCCGACTCGTACCAGTCTTCGTGGTGGAGTTCGGCCGCGCAGGCGTCGAGCGTCGCCGCGTCGAGGACGCCGCCGACGAAGCCGGTCATCGAAGACCCTCGCGTCCGGTTCGCTCGGCGGTCTGTGGCGTGACTACTGTGAGTAACATCGTTGCCCGATATCCGCGTGCGTCGGGTTTTGTTATCACGCGCCTATACGGCCGTGCGGCGGCGTCGAGCGTCGTCGAACCGACCGGAACCGAGGTTCGAACGGGTCTCTGCCTCGGATGGCCCCTCGACGCCCGACGCTTCGGTTGCTGACTCCCGAGACGCGGGGAAGAACGTCCATACCGTCCGCCGACACCGATTACATTCTCAATAACAAACTACGCTACTCGCCTTCTCTCACGGGATGAAGCAACGCGATTCGCGGCTCACGAGAACACTCCTCCTCGTCGGATTTCTCGCGCTAGCCGTCGGTATTCTCGTCGCTCGCGCGTCGCCGGCGCGCGCGTACGAGGTTTCAATCTACCAGTCGACTCCGGTGGTCTTCTGGGTCGGCGTGGCGGTGGCGGTACTGACCTCGTTGGTCGTGGTCGTTCGCGCCCCGAACAGTCGGTTCGCAGCCGGTGGCGTGGGTCTGGCGGCCCTCGCGATAGCCGCGGTCTCAGCCCTTCCGCTCGTCCGGGAGTACTACTTCTACGGGTTCAACGACTCGTTGACGCACCTCGGCTGGGCGAAGTCGCTCGCCTCGGAGACGCTGACGCCGCTCGAAATCGTCTACCCGAGCGGCCACATCTCCGCTGGGATATTCAGCGCCGCCCTCGGCGTCGAAATCACCACCGCGATGATGCTCGTGGTGTTTTTCGTCTCGGTCGTCTACCTCGTGTTCGTCCCGCTTCTCGTCTCGCTCATCGTCCCCGACCGTCGGGCGGTCCTCATCGCCGTGTTCTCGGCGCTGTTGTTCCTACCGGTGAACCTCAACGGGTTCAAGCTCATGTTCTTCCCGTACTCGCTGGCGTCGTTCCTCGGACTGGTGCTTCTGTACCTCTTCTTCAAGCACCAGTTCTCCGGCACCGACGCCGTCGAGAGCCGGTGGCGCGGTCACATCACGCCCGTCTCCGTCCTGTTCGCCATCGGGACGGTCGCGCTGGTGTCGTACCACCTGCAGGTCGCCGTCAACTACCTCGTGTTGTTCGTCGTCGCCGCGGGTATCCAACTCGTCCAGCGCTGGCGGACCCCGGACGCCGTCGCCGAACAGCGACCGGTGTACGGCCTGACCATCGTCTTCGCCGCGGCCTTCGTCTACTGGCTGACGCAGTACACCGTCGGCTTCTCGACGGGCGGTCTGTTCGTCGAGGGGTTGCTCGGGATTCTCTCGGGGAGTTCCGAGGCCGGAACGGCTATCTCCCAGCGCACCGGTTCCGTCACCGCCGTCGGCGGCGGCATCTTCGATGTGTTCGTGAAGCTGTTCCTCGTGAACGCGGTGTACGCCCTGATTACCTTCGGCGTCTTCCTCGGCGTCCTGTTCGGGCGGTTCCCGCAGCTGTCGGGTCAGGGACGGACCATCCTGCGGACGCTGACGTTCAGCCTCGTCGTGTTGGTGCCGTACTTCTTCGCGCACCTCCTCGGCGTCATCTCGGAGACGAACTTCTTCTTCCGCCACGTCGGCTTCGCGATGATTATCGCGACCGTCGTCGGGAGCGTCGGGCTGTTCTACGCGTTCGAGTGGCTCGCGGGGACGAGCTACTGGTCGAAGTACGGGCGGGCGGTCAAGGCCGGCACGCCCGTCGCGACGGCGCTCGTCATCGGGCTCACGCTCATGGTGATGTTCCCGTCGCCGTACATCTATCTCCCCTCGAACCACGTCCCCGCCCAGCAGATGGGGGCGTACGACACCGCGTTCGAGATGTCCGACGAGGACATTCGATACGTGGGTATCCGCGGGAACCCCGACCGCTTCGCCGAGGCGCTCCCCGAGCGAACCACGCCGGCGCTCGGCTTCACGACGCCCGACGAGGCGCTCACCGACCTGCCGAGCTACTACGACGGCCCGCGGTATCTGATGGTCTCGAAGACCGATTACGACCGCGAGGTGGTCGCGTACCGCGAACTCCGGTACTCCGCGGCGAATCTCACAGCCGTCCAGAACCAGCCCAACGTGAACCGCGTCATGTCGAACGGTGCGGCCGACCTCTACTACGTGTCCGGGTAGGGGTGTAGGGACGCGGGGTCCGATTTTCACGCCGATGCTAGAACCGCTACCGCCGGTGCCGCCGCTGTTCTCTTCCGACCGGCGGCCTGTGGGCCGATGGTCCCTGCCCCGCCGCACGGGTTCGGACACCACGGCGCTCGGCAGGTCGCTCTGCCTCGTCAAACAGCGCCTAATCCGCGCGACTACGGGAACCGCGGCCCCGCGGAATCCAGTAGCGAGTCAATAATTAATCGCCTCCTGAGCCGATGTGTATCCGAGTGTTACCGTTCGTGAATACGCCGGGTCTCCGCCGAAGCGACGACCCGCGAGGTGCGTTCGATGAGAGATAAGATTCGCTCGGTCGTCCGGACGATTCGCCGCCGGTTCGTTCCCGGCGACGACGACAGCGACCTCGCAGAGCGGACGGTGAAAAGCGGGATGTGGGTGTCGGCGATGAACGTCCTCGACCGGGTGCTGAAGGTCGTCATGTTCATCGTCCTCGCGCGGTTGCTCGGCCCCGAGGCTATCGGGCTGATGGGTATCGCGCTTCTCACGATCTCGGCGCTTCTGAGCCTGACGAACCTCGGTATCGACGCCGCGCTCATCCAGCGCGTCGACGACGACGTGGACGAGTACCTGAACACGACGTTCACGCTCGAACTCCTCCGCGGCCTGCTGATGAGTTCGGTTCTCTACTTCGCGGCCCCGTCGCTCGCCTCGCTGTTCGGCGAGCCCGCCGCGCGGGACCTCATCCGCGCCATCGCGCTGGTCCCGATTTTCCTCGCGCTGCGGAACCCCGCGATGGTCTACTTCAAGAAGGACCTCGCGTTCCACAAGGAGTTCGCCTACCGGGTCAGCGGGACGACGGCCTACGTCGTCGTCGCGCTCGGCTACGCCGCGGTCAGCCCGACGGTCTGGGCGCTCATCTTCGGCTACCTCGCCGACGCAAGCGTCCGCTCGGTCGTGACCTACTTCCTGCACCCGTACCGCCCGCGCCCCGCGCTGAACCGGGCGTATGCAGCCGAACTCATCGGATACGGGAAGTGGGTCACGGGGTCGTCCATCGTCGAGTTCCTCTACGGACAGGGCGACGACGCGGTCGTTGGCTGGCTCCTGACGGCGACCTCGCTCGGTTACTACCAACTCGCCTACCGCATCTCCAACGCGCCGGCGACCGAAATCGCCGTCGTCGTCTCCAGCGTGATGTTCTCGACCTACTCGAAGCTCCAGGAGGACCAACGCGCCCTCCGCGAGGCGTTCTTCAGCACCTTCCGGCTCACGGCGTTCGTCGCCTTGCCCATGTCGGTCGGCATCTACCTCGTCGCGCCCGCCTTCGTCGGCGCGTTCCTCGGCGAAGACTGGCTCCCGATGGTGCTCGCCATGCAGATTCTCGTCGCCTACGGGCTCTTTCGGACGCTCTTCGCGACGTTCAACCCCGTCTGGCGCGCCGTCGGCCGCCCCGATGTCCAGACCAAACTCGGCTTCCTCAGGGTCGCCCTGCTCGCGATAGCCATCGTCCCCGCGACGAGCGCCTACGGCATCGAAGGGACCGCCCTCGCGGTCACGGGTATCCTCGCGTTCCCGATGGTCCCGCTCTACGCGCGCGAAATGAAACGAACGCTCGGCACGACTTACCGCCGGTTCCTCCGAGAGCTCTCGTACCCCGTCGCTGCCAGCGGCGCGATGGCGCTGGCGGTCCTCGCGGCGCAGAACCGCGTCGGGTCGCCGCTCGTCGAGTTCGCGGTCCTCGTCGCTATCGGCGTCGTCGCCTACGCCGTCAGCGCCGCGTCGCTCATGACGCTCTTCGACTGGCGGGTCAAACAGAACCTCCGGGAACTCGTCTCCGTGATGTCCAAGTGAGGTCGGCGTTCGGCCGACTCGACGGGCCCGCTGAGTGGTCGATTCGACTGACTCTCATTGCTAGCTGAACCTTCGACGTGAATCAAACCTATCAAAACACCGTCAGAAAATGTGGGTGTGGTGAAACGAACGCCCTCGCAAGGTTCGGTGGGAGCGTAATTACCAGTTCATAGATTGATTATCTGGCGAGCAGAGACGTTTCACGGACTGATTTTGATTCGACACCGCATGTCGATTTGGCTCGTATAGTATCGATTAAGTGGTCGTTTTCGACCGCCAATATGGCGACATATACATATTTAGTTGATATTTTCTTGAGAGAATATAAGGTGTGTCTCTGGAATGCAACTGGTAACTAACTGGCCTCCATCCGAAGCAAACCCGCATGTAATCGTAGCTAACTAGATTATACCTCGCAATAATGATTATCACCTTAACGAGGGCTTTCCTCG
The DNA here is from genome assembly GCF_001482285.1 of Haloferax sp. Q22. Lineage (GTDB taxonomy): Archaea > Halobacteriota > Halobacteria > Halobacteriales > Haloferacaceae > Haloferax. Next base: position 63,756 of record NZ_LOEP01000014.1, read on the forward strand.
GGTATGGCACGACTAACCGATGGAGATGACGACGAATCTGCGGCGGATTCAGACTCCATCCTCGAATCGCAACTCAACAGGCGGAACTACCTCAAACTCGGTGCGATGGCCGCATCGACTGCCCTCTCTGCCGGCGTCGCGTCGGCTGCGTCTGGACCAGAGGAGCGCTTCGGTATCCAATGGGACCGCGTCGTCAACGCGGTGGACGACCTTGGAATGGACCCCAACGGAAACGAACCGATAGACAACCAACTCGATTCCGCGTACGAAAGCGGGACGCTCATCGAATTCCCTCCGGGTGAGTATCTCGCCACCGAGACGCAGTACTGGAACGACGACGTCTCCCGCTTCGGGATGGTCGGCACCGGCAGCTCCCACAAGGACGTGCAGTTCGTCTTCCCGTCGGGCAACAACGGTGAGAAGTACCGGTTCCTCGAAATCACGAGCGGGGACCACCACGTCCTGAAGAACTTCTCCATCCAGCAGACCGACGACGACACTACCACGGCGGACATCTGGATGATAAACGACGACGGCGGCCTCATCGAGGACGTCGAGTGGCTCGGCCGCACCCCCACCGACAACAACGCTCGCCGCCAGCTCCTCGCGTACGACTGTTCCTCCGTCGACGGCGTCAACGTCGCCCGCCGCGTCTACATGCGTGAGGGTGCCGAGCTTCCGGGCTACCCCGACGGCGTCGCGGGTATCCGTGTACAGGGCGGTTCAGTCGGCGAGATTCGCCTCGTCGACTGCCACATCGAACAGCGCGGGTCGTCGTCGTTCCGCGCGACCCACACCCGTGGCGTCCTCCGCGTCGAGGGCGGCCTGTTCAAGAACAACGACAACACCAACATGCGCATCTCCGCGGGCGACCACCCCTCCAAGACCTCGTGGATCAAGGGCGCGACAGTCATCATGGACGCGGACAACCTCAACGAGCACGCCCGCGACGGCGACAGCCTCGACAGTCCCGAGGGCCTCCGCATCGACTCTACCGGCAACGGCTATGCCGGCGTCCTCATCGAGGACTGTGACTTCATCTTCAAGTCCTGTCCCACCTCGCGCGGCATCGTCTCGTCGCCGACGTGGGCCGGCCACGGCGGCTTCACCCTGCGCAACTGCCGCATCCAGAACGACACGTCGGTCCAGACGATTCACGCCGACTCCGTCGACACCGACACCGCGGACAAGCCGTGGGGCGTGAACCTCGAAAACGTCTCCATCACGGGCAGCACGCGGTCTCAGCCCGCCGGCGCGGCGGTCTGCATCGACAACGACCGCAACGGTTCGACCGTTCAGAACAGCTGTATCCACTTCCCGAACGGCGACGTGGACGGCGTCCTCGTCAACGATGCCACGAACTGTGAGATTCTGGACTCGAACATCAACGTCTCCGGGCAGGCGACGGTGTTCAGCGGGGCCGACGTGGACACGAGCAACATCACGAGCAGCGACTCCTGTCCGCTCCCGAGCGCCGACGGGAGCACTAGTGACGACTCGTCGACCACGGACGACTCGACAGATTCGACGACCGACGATTCGACGACGGATTCCACGACCGAACCCCTCCCGAACGAGATTCGCCTCGTCGGCACGGGCACGACGACCCAGTACGAGTTCACCGTGACGGACTCGCTGCAGGCGTCGGGCGACACCATCGAGGAATGGGACGACATCTCCGGCGGCACCGCGACCGGCTGGATTACGACCGAAGGCGTCGAGGACACCTACACGTTCTCCGGCGACATCGACTCGTTCTCGTTCCTCGAAGGCGAGTGTGAGATTTACGTCAACGGCGAGCAGGTAACCGAGAGTACAGTCACTGACGCCACGACGGACACCTCGACGGACGATTCCACGACGGACTCGACGGACGATTCCACGACGGATTCGACGAGCGACCTCTCGCACGAACTTCGCCTCGTCGGCACGGGTACCCAGACCCAGTACGAGTTCACCGTCAGCGACGCGCTCGAAGCCTCAGGCGACACTATCGAGTCGTGGGACACCATCGACGGCACCTCCGCCAGCGGCTGGATTACGACCGAGGGCGTCGAGGACACGTTCAACTTCGCGGGAAGCGTCACCTCCTTCGGCTTCGTCGAAGGCGAGGCCGAGATTTACGTCGACGGCGAGCAGGTGACAGAGAGCACGGTCACGGACGCGACGACGGACGACTCGACCGATTCGAGCACGGACGACTCGACGACCGACGACTCCACCGACAGCCAGAACGAACTGCGCCTCGTCGGCACCGGCGTCGAGACGCAGTACGAAGTCAGCGTCAGCGGCACGCTCGAAGCCTCGGGCGACACCATCGAAGAGTGGGACGACGTGTCCGAAAGCTCCGCGACGGGTTGGGTCACCACCGAGGGGGCCGAAGACACGTACAGCTTCACGGGCACGATTACGTCGCTGTCGTTCCTCCAGGGCGAGGCCGAGGTCTACGTCAACGGCACGCGGGTCGACCCTGCCGTGTTCTCCCTGCCGAACACCCTCGTCGTCGAGGGCGACGGCACGGAGACGACGTACGACTTCATGGTCTCGGGCGAAATCCTGAACGATCCGCTCGTCGGGCCGACCGAGAGCGACGACAGCGTCACCAACGGCAAGGTGAAAGGCTCCGTTACGGACAACGTCGACGCCTTCCGGTTCTCGGGTGACATCACGAAGATGAACCTGACCGGCGACGCGGCGCTGACCTTCGAAGACAACGACGGCTGAGACCGGGACGACGGAACAGCAGAACAGTAGACGGCGCGCCGCGCGCCCGCCCGCCGCGGTGACGCCGCAGACGACAGAGGCACCCACGTTCGCATTTCGACTCGGCTTTTTCGTTTTCCACCCGACAGCCGAGCGGCGGCCACGTTCAGGACGGATCGACGGCCGCGCGGGCGCGAGTTACGCCGCGTCGTCGCCGGCGTCAGCGCCGCCGGTCGGTTCATCGGTCACGGTGAGCCAGACGTACGCCGAGCGGTACGCCGTGTCGGTGCTCGGCTCCGCCGGCGCGTCGCCCTCGTACAGGAAGTAGGTGAGCCGGAGGTCTTCGCCGGTCAGCGCCGGGGCGAACGTGTGGCGGGTCCGCCACGTCTCGCCGTCCGCGACGGTCTCCGTCCGCGACCCGAGCACCTGTCGCTCGACGACCGTCGTCTCGCCGTTCGTCCGCTCGACGCGCTGGAGTTCGGCCACGAGCGTGTATCTCGTCGCCTCCCCCTCGGCGTTCGCGACGGAGACGAACAGTTCGGTCTGCTCACCCACCGTCAGTTCCTCGGGGTAGTCGGCGGCGACGAACTCGCCGCCGGCGTCCTGCGTGAGAAGCGACAGGCTCGAATACGACTCGCCCGTCCCCGGTGCGACGAGCGCGTAGCTCAGGCTCGCGACGGCCAAGAGGATGGCGAACGCGAGCGCGACGTTCAGGAGCGAATCGACCCGCGAAGACTGGTCGAACGACCGGACCACGTCGGCGTACCAGCGCCGAATCGGGACGTGGAAGCGCTCTCCCTCGGGGAGCCGACGCCGCCGTGCCTCGCCGACGGCGAGGCCGACGACGATGATCGCCGACAGCGCGAGGAGGACGGGCGCGGCGTTCAGTCCGACGCCAGCCCAGAGGAGCGCCAGTCCGACGACCGGCAAGAGCGCGACGCTCATCCCGAAAGCGAGCGCAAATCGCTCCGTGAGGCTGAGGTCCGGCTGCCACTCGAACCGGCCGAACGACGGTCCCTCGGCCGGGTTGCCCGACGACCCGGCGGGAAACAGTGCGAGCAGCAGCGCGTAACCGGGAAGAAACAGGAGAATCGGGAGTCCGACGAGGGCCTGTACGGTCGGAACGACATCGAGGACCGCGACGAGGCTACTCGAAACGACGACGAGCAGCGCGAAGGGCACGTCTAGAGAGAGCTCACCGAGTGCCCGATTTAATCGTTCTTTGCTGTGTGATGTAGACCCCATTACCGGCTAGATGACGCGACTAGGCTGTTGTTATTGAGCGCCTTACCCCACGGCTTTCGGCGGTACGAGGTGACTAACTCCCTCCTCCTGCTATCTCGCGGCCGTCAGCGACTCTGTCGGGCTCTTTTTCGTTTCTCTCGTCGCTCTCGTCGGCACCGTCGACGCGGGACGACGGCTGTGCCCCGTTCGACGCGCCCCCCCGCTCGAACGACGTGGACGGCTCCGCCGCGACTCGCAACCGTTTGTTCTCGCGGCTGTCGAGGACCATCGCGCCGCCGAGTGACCCGAGGCCGACGAGGACTCCGGTGAGAGACTGCCGACCCGGTCGGTCCTTCGACGCGACCCCGCCGACCAGTCGGAGCACGCCGGCGAGGACGCTCACGACGCCGAGCGCGTAGAGGACCGCCACCGGGTGAACGCCGCCGTCGAGGTACCGAACGCGGAGCCGCCAGAGGAAGTCCCTGAGCAGGAGGAACGACAGCCCGGGGATGAACGTCGAGTACCTGATGCCGCTTTCTTCGTCGCCGTAACGCGCGCGCATCGGCACGGTCGCGACGCGCTTTTCCGCAACGTTCAGGTTCACGAGCAGGTCGTTCAGGAAGCCGTACTGGTCGTACAGCCGGTCGAAATCCAGCTCCGAGAGCGCCTCCGCCGAGATGGCCGTGTAGCCGTTCTGCGGGTCGCGGATGTGCCAGTAGCCGCTGGCGATGCGCGTTAGCCCGGACAACAGGAGATTGCCGAACAGCCGCCACGGCGGCATTCCCCGGCGGGTGTCGCGCGCGGCGAGTCGGTCGCCGACGGCGTAGTCGGCGTCTCCGTCGACGACGGGGTCGATGATGGCGGGCATGATGTCCGGGTCCATCTGTCCGTCGCCGTCCATCACGACGACGATGTCCATCCCGTCGGCGAGAGCGCGTTCGTAGCCGGTCTTGACGGCCGCGCCGCGCCCGCGGTTGACTGGGTGTCGAATCGGGACGACGCGTCCGTCGAGCGACGCGCCACCGTCGGCCGCGGCGACGACCGGTTCGGCCGCTCGCTCGTTCGCGCGCGCCGCGTGCCGCCGAATCTCCTCCCACGTCCCGTCGGTCGAGCGGTCGTCGACAACATACGCGCGGTCGACGAACGCGGGGAGGGTGTCGACGACGCCGCCGACGAACCGCGCCTCGTTGTACGCGGGTACGACGACGCCGACGGCGTTACCGCGGTACATCGCCCCTCGCGTGCGACCCCTGTGTTGAACGCGGCGCGTCGACCGGTCCGCCGTCGTCGGGCGTGTCGCCCCGCGGCGGCGAATCGAATTGGAGAGTGCGTAGGAACATCGATACTTCGACCCGGTGATTGGGCCGTTCGGGTCTTTGTTAGTCGTCAGCAACACGTATGCAAAGCCGAATTTCAGCCGTTTAGGACGGTTAGAACGGCTGTCTAACGTTCACGAAACCGCGACTAATCGAATCCGTATCACGTTCATCGAGACTGTCTTGAAAAACAGCATGTCGCCGTACTCGGTCCGGCGTGCCGGGCGAATCGCCGCGTCAGATGGAGTTTCGGATCGAGTCCCAGTAGCTCGACGCGGTGACCACGTCCAGCCCGAGTTCGTCGACGTAGTCCATCGTCTCGGCGAACGCCGCCGGGCTGACGGAGCGCCCCTTCCCCGTCACGTCGTGGTACATGAGCACCGCGAGCTGGTTGTACTGGGCGGCGAAGTCGAGCGCCTTCTTCGCCTTCTGCACGTCGTCGCCGTCGGTCCGGCCGACGATTTGCGGGTCTGATATCGCACCGGTCGGCCCCCCGACGGTCACGAACCCGAGGTAGTGGTAGTCGCTCGCGGCATCGAGCGCCGACTCGTTGTACCGGCCGTACGGCCAGATGATGAAGTCGGCCCCGCGTTCGAACCCGTTTTCGACGAGCCACGCCTTCGACTCCCTGATGCTCGCGCGCTGGTCGGCCGGCGAGAGGACGCGGAACGAGTCCGACTGCTGGGGGTGGCTCACCATGTCCCAGCCGGATTCGACCATCTCGTCCATCCCCGACCGTGGGATGCGGTGGCTCGACCCGACGGTCCACGGGATGACGCCGACGACGCCGGGGAAGCCGTGAGACTCCAGTATCGGATACGCCGTGTCGTACTGGCTCCGGGTGTTGTCGTCGAACGTTATCATCACCGACCCCGCGCCGGCCCGCGGTTTGGCCCGGAGCGAGTCGACGTAGAAGCGCGCCGTCGTGCCGCCGCCGGTGTACAGCTGGATGCTTATCTCGGTGACGTTCGTCAGGTCCGGCGACCCCGTGACGCGCTGCGGTCCGAGGTCGAGGCGCTGCCAGCCGGCCTTCCAGATGTGCCGACCGAGAAGCAGCGTGTTGTCGTAGTCGGGCGCGGCGAGGCGAACCGTGATGCCCTCGGTGTCGGGCGTTTCGAGGTTGACTGCCAGCGAGAGGTCCGCCTCGGAGAGGTCGATACCGTCCTCGAACGTCCGGTAAATCCATACCCGCTCGTCGTCCGGCGCCGCTTCGAGGCGGAGCGACTGCGACCCGGAGTAGACGACCTCCTCCTCGACGGCGTACCGTCCCGCGAACGTCCCCCAGAGGCGCTCGTCCTCGAAGTCGTCGACGAGCCATCCGACGTCTCTGAACCGCTCTCGGCTGTTGAACGCGACCGCCAGCGGGTCGCCCCCCGCGTCGACGCTCGGGTCGTCGTACCTGAACCGCGGAGTCGGGACCGGTGGCTCGCTCGTCGCGGTCGCCTCGGGAGTTCCGGCCGATTCACCGCCCCTCGCGACGCAGCCGCTGAGCATGGCGGCGCTCAGTCCGAGATACGAACGCCGTGACAGATTCATGCAGACAACTGTCGCCACGAGTGGATAGTAATGCGACTCGTAATTTCCGTAGGCACGGACTGACGGCGTCGGGAACCACGAATGTCTCCGATTTTGACTCGTCGTTTCGAACAGTCTCTCACCCAATTTCGCCGCCGCCGACCCGCCTCGATTTCGCGGCTTTCGCCCCGCACCCCGCGGTTACACACCGTTTACCAATGACCTTCCCGGTCCAACTGACGGGAAACATGTGCAACCGACGTCGGTCCCTCTCTCTCCAACTCTCGTTTCGCCCTTCGAGACGATTCGATTCCGACGCTCGACGGACGCTGGACAGTCACCGGGGACGCCCCGAACGCACGGAGGTCCCCCGCCGGTGAAGCGTCGAACCTACCTGAAGACGCTCGGTGCGGTCGGCGTCGGTGCCGCGCTCGCCGGCTGTAACATGCCGGACGAGGAGACGCCGACCGAGACGCCGACGACCGAGGAGACGCCCACACCCGAACCGGACCTCACCGTCTTCCACGCGGTCGAGGACCTCGGGATGGACCCGACGGGCCAGGAGCCGGTCGACGACATCCTCGACGGGGCGTACGGCGACGACACGGCCGTCGAGTTCCCGCCGGGCGACTACCTCATCACCCGCGAGCACGACTGGGACCGCGGCGTCTCGAACTTCCAACTCGTCGGCCTCGGCGACTCCCACAAGGACGTGCAGTTCGTCTTCCCGCCGGCGGACCCCGGAGAGCGGTTCCGGATGCTCCGAATCACGAGCGGGGACCACCACGTCCTGAAGAACTTCTCCATCCAGCAGACCGACGACGACACCACGAGCGCCGACATCTGGCTCGCCAACGACGACGGCGCACTCATCGAGGACGTCGAGTGGCTCGGCCGCACCCCCACGGACAGCCACGCGCGCGACCAACTGCTCCTCTTCGACTGCACTTCGGTAGAGGGCGTCAACGTCATCCGCCGCGTCTACATGCGTGAGGGCGCGGCGCTCCCCGGCTACCCGAACGGCGTCGCCGGGATTCGCATCACCGAACGGTCGGTCGGCGAGATCAGGATGATAGACTGCCACATCGAACAGCGCGGGTCGTCGTCGTTCCGCGCGACCCACACCCGTGGCGTCCTCCGCGTCGAGGGCGGCCTGTTCAAGAACAACGACAACACCAACATGCGCATCTCCGCGGGCGACCACCCGACCAAGACTTCGTGGATCAAGGGCGCGACCGTCATCGTCGATGCCGACAATCTCAACGAGCACGCCCGTGAGGGGGACAGACTCGACAGCCCCGAGGGCCTCCGCATCGACTCGACGGGCCACGGCTACACGGGGGTTCTCATCGAGGACTGCGACTTCATCTTCCGGTCGAGTCCGTCCTCACCGGGCGTCATCACCGCTCCGACCTACGGAAGCCACGGCGGGTTCACGATGCGCAACTGTCGCATCGTCAACGACACGGGCGTCCAGACCATCTACGCGGGACCCGTTGACACCGACATCGCGCGGGAGCCGTGGGGGATGGTCCTCGACAACGTCACCATCTCGGGGGCGTGCGAGAGTCAGCCCTACGGCTCTGCGGTCGTCGTCGACGAGAACCGAAACGGCTCCCGCATCGTCGATAGCTGTATCTACCTGCCGAACGGCCGAGTCGGCGGCGTGCTCGTCAACCGCGCGTCGAACTGCGCCGTCGAGTCCACCAGCATCAACGTCAGCGGTCCGCCGACCCGGACCCGCGGCGTCGAACTCCTGCTCGATAACGTGACCTACACCGCGACCTGCGCGTTCCGCGACGAGTGAGCGGTCGGTGAAGGCATTGCCGGAGTCCTCAGTCGCCGTCAGCTTGTCGTGACCGCGCTGGATATCGCATGCGGACCGGTCCGTATCGCGCCGGTCAAAACAGTAGCAACCCTTACCCAGTAGTATGTTCTACCAGCGAACATGGCCACGTCGGTGAAGATGGACGACGACACGAAATCCCGTCTCGAACGGCTACAGGCCGAGATTCGGCTGAAGACCGGGAAGCGAGTGACGCAGCAGGAAGTCTTGGCGCGGCTCGTCGAGAACGCCGTCGAGTCCAAGGCTGATCTCATCGACTCGTTCCGCGAGAAGCGTGTTCCGCTTTCGGAGTCCGAGCGCGAGCAGTTCCACGACGGGATGGTCTCGTCCGGCGTCACGACGACCGAAGAAGATATCGACGACGTGCTGTACGGATGAGCGTCTTCGTCGACACCGGCGTGTTCTTTGCGCACCACGATACGGATGCCGGCCGGCACGACCAAGCCGTCAGCGCGTTCGACGAACTGTTCGACGGGGAGTTCGGACAGCCGTACACGAACGACTACGTTCTCGACGAGACGGTAACGCTCACGCGCGCCCGAACGGGTTCGTTCGAGGCGGCGGACACCGTCGCCAGTCGCATTCTCGGCGAGGAACCGTTCCCGAACGTGTTTGAGTTGCTTCACGTCGAACCGGACGACGTCCGGGCGTCGCTGGAGACGCTCCGTCGATACGAGGACCACGACCTCAGCTTCACCGACGCGACCATCGTCTCTCTGTGTGAGTCGCGTGGCATCGACGCCGTGTTGAGTTTTGACACGGATTTCGATGGACTCGTCGACCGCATCGAACCGGGGTACCGCTAGGTTTCAACAGCGCCACGGCGAGCGCCGACAGAGAAACTCCGGCTCGGTCCCACTGTAAACTTCCAAGTGTGTTCTCAATAACATTTATCGGGATGTGCGCCGCAGTTCGACCTATGGTTCGGCTCTGTTATCGGTACGGTCCCGGACGGCTCCCGTACGCCGGGCGAAACGACGTCGGCGGCGGGATAGCGATGGCTGCAACCGGGTTGTTGGCAATCACCCTCTGGTTCGGTGCTGCGGGGCTGCTGACTCTCGTCGGCGCGATGAACGGGACACTCGGGTTCGTCTTCGGTCTCGGACTGGTGGCCGTCCCGGTAGCGATACCGACCTCGTTTATCGTGGGCACGCTGCTCTGGCGACGGCTGCGAGCCAACGAAGACCGTCAGTGGTACGGCGCTGTTTTCGGCGGGTTGACTGCGTTTGGGAGCCTCGTTACCGGCGCGTTCGCCCCCGCTCTCCTCGTCGGCGTCTCGAACCTCGCCCGCGGTGAGATGGTCCTCCGAGAGGCAGCGGTCTTCATCGCCGTCACGCTGCCTGTGAGCGTGGTTTTCGCCGTTATCGTCGCCGGCTGGTTGGTCGTTCCACTCGGCGCGTTCGGCGGGTGGTATCACGAGCGTGCGAAGGCGTGCTCCTGACGAGCGCCGACCGAAAAAAGAGCGGTCCGCTCAGCGACCCCTGAAGTTGAGTCCCGGCGTCAGCGTGATACCGGTCCTCGGCTCTTCCGATTCGTCACCGCCACCGTCGCGGTCGGCGGTCGATTCCTCCGCGCCTTCGTCGTCGCCGCGGTTGAACAGCGCGTGGTGCACGTAGCGGGCGAAGGGGACCGGGTCGTCGAGGCGCGCGAGGTCGAATCTCGGCTCGCGGTAGATGGACGACGCGACCTCCCAGACGGTCTTGACGAACGACGGGCGCTCGACGAGCGGCGAGTCGTCGCGGCGGACGCTCATCACGTAGCCGAGTTCGCCCCAGAGGTAGTGGGTGCCGACGCCGAGTTCGTACCCCGGTTCGATACGGTGTTTCTGCCCGGTCGCCTGCAGCCAGTAGTAGTACGGGAAGTCGGCCCCGGCGCGGACGGTCGAGGGGAGCGACTGCCACATCCGGGGGTTGATTTCGATGAGTTTGAACTCGCCAGTCTCGGCGTCTTTGAGGTACTCGATGCACGCGAGGCCGTGCCAGTTGATGTGTCCGAGGAGCGTTCGCGCGACGGATTCGAGTTCGGGGTCGTACACCGAGGTCCGGTAGACGCCGCCGCCGCCGGTGTAGGAGTTTCCGCGAATCTGGAGGTGTTGGAACGTCGCGAGTGGCTCGCCGTGGTCGTACAGCGCCGCGAACATGTACTTGTCCTCGGTCGGGACGTAGTCCTGCACGATGGGGTCGTGTTTCATCTCGGCGTATATCTCGTCGGGGTCCGGGCGGTCGCCGGGGCGGACGTGGCGGACGCTCTTGACGATGTCGTACTCGTGGGGGTCGTAGCTGTCGACGTACTCGCCGGCGACGACGTTGTACCGCGGCTTGATAATCGAGGGCTCATCGAACGCCTCGACCTCGCTGAACAGGCGGGTCCGCGGCATGGGGACGCCGGCCTCGACGGCGGCCTCGTAGAGGAGCTTTCGGTCGTGGACCCGGCGGAGCGTCTCGAAGTCGGGGACGACGAGGTCGACGTACTGCTCGAACTCGTCGAGGTACTTCGAGAAGATGTAGCCGTCTTCCGGCCGCGTCGGGATGATGGTCTTCACGTCCGGGCGGGCGGCGATGCCGACGAGGGCGTCCTTGTAGGCGACGAGGTCGTCTTTCGGGGCGGGAATGCGGACGAGTTCGTCGCAGAACCGGGACGAGGCAGCCGGCGTGTCGTCGTGTTCTGAGGCCATCACGGTGTGGATTCCTCGCTCGCCGAGTGACCGGACGCAGGTGTAGTTGCCCGATGGAACGAGTACCGATTCCCGGGCGTTCGCGCGTTTGGACATGCCTGAACCGTCGCGCGGTGACGGAATTAGTATGGGTCGGCTAACGGATTCAGGGTCGGTGACGGGAGTCAGTTCTGACCGCTCGACTCGGCGGTCGGAGCGCGGGCGGCCGTCCGCGACGGGGTCAGACTGCGCCGTCGGGGGTGCGTCGCGGCGGCGGCCGAACTGTGGATTCGAACGCGCCCGACCGGATTCGATTCGTGAGAGTCGAGCAAACCGACGGTTCGGCGGTGGTTATCCACAGCATACCGGGGGCTCAGGCGGAGTGCCGCCGCCTCAGAGCACGTCGTCGTCGAGGCCACCGGGGTCGCCGGCGGTGTCGAAGAGGTTGTTCTGGGCGCTCTGGACGAAGTCGGACTGGACGCCGTCCTCGTCGTCGACGGGGGCACCGTAGGCGTCCATTCCCATCGAGAGGAGCTCCTCGACGGCCTGTTCTTCGCTGATGAATTCTTCGTCGACGAGCTGTTCGAACTCGACGAGCAGTTCGTCCGGGAGATTGACTTCTACGACGGGCATAGAAGCGCGTTCGTGCTGGACATACTTGAGCGACCGGGTGTGAGTAATCGCGGTTTCCGGTCGGCAACTGGTCATCGATGGTGACAGTCAGCGTCGCCTGGCAGTCGCAACCGCGTGTCTTATCAGCGCCCGGTCAGACCCTCCACGCGACGAACGGCGTCGATTTCCGACGCCCCTGACCCGAGGGACCGACGTGACACGCGACACAGACCCGGCGACTGAGGACGCCGCCCCCGCCGAGAGCGACGAGCTCGGCTGGCTCCCCGAGCGCGTCGAACTGCCGAGCGACGAGTGGGTCATCTACCCGCCCGGCGAGCCGCGGCCGGCGAACTTCGCGCTCCGCTTCGAGAAGTCCATCCCCGCGGTGCTCGTCGGTATCGACTCCGGCGACTCGCCGGGCGTGCACGTCCTCCCGCATCCGGGTGGACTCTCCGTCTCGGCCCGGTTTGGCGGCGTCGTCGACGACTCGCTCCGCGAGTTCGAGCCGCCGGCGTCGGACGACGAGCGCGAGGCGGTCGCCGCGTGGACGCGGACGTGGGTCGACCGCGTGGACGACCGGGCCGAGCGGGCGCGCATCCGGACGGCCTGCGCGCCGGTCCCGAACGCCGGAGACCGCGTCTCGCGGGCGCTCTTCGAGCACTTCGGGAGCGCGGACGCCGTCGCGGCCGCGGTGCTCGAACGGAACACCGCCGCGCTCAGGCGCGCGTCGGGGGTCGCCGAACAGACCGCGACCGACTTGGTCGTCCACTACGGCACCGACGCAGAGTGGGAGTACTACCGTCGCCACCGCGACGCCGCCCCGTGACTCAAATTGCGATTTGACTCTCGCGTAGGGTTATTCCCGTGCGCGACGACTACTGGGTATGTCCCTGACACGACGCACGTTCCTCGGTTCGACCGCCCTCCTCTCGTTCGGTCTCCTCGCCGGCTGTGTCGGCGACGGCGGGTCGGACGACGGCGCGACGACTGACGACGAACCGACTGATACGACGACTGATGAGCCGACGGACACGACAGACGACCTCCCGGACGGAAACGGCACCGACGACGGAACCGGCGGCACTCGCCCGTCCGGCGGCCCCGGCATCTCGCTCGTCGGCGTCGACGACGCCCCCGACGTACCCGTCGAACACGAAGTCGAGATAACGGAGGACCTCGCGAACGACGACCACCCGCCGCAGGTCCGCATCACGCTGACGAACACCAGCGACGAGGTCGTCGAGGTCGGCGAGGGGAGAACCGTCTTCTTCCAGTACGTTTCGGATACGACGAACGACCTCATCTTCCTCCCGGCGGACGGCGAATACCCCGCCGAGGCGGGCTGTTGGCGGCTCGAAGACCACATCGCCGTGACCGAGGAGTACCGGATTCTCTCGCTCGAACCCGGCGAGTCGCGGTCGGAACTGGTGAACCTCTACGGTGTCGCGCAGTCTGAGGACGAAGAGGCGAGCTGTCTCCCGGTCGGCGAGTTCCGCTTCGAGGCGGACTTCGCCACCGGCGGGCTCTCGGGGTCTTCTGACGACGAGCGGCAGGAGGCGACGTGGGGCTTCTCGCTCACGCTGGAGTGAGGGCCGTGGGTACCGAACACGACCGTCGACGCCGCCAACGCCGTCGACTCGGGGGCTACTCGGCTTCCTTTGTGGCGGTCGAGTCCGAGACGACCGACCACCCCGAAGGGTCGATGTCGTGTCCTTCGACCGCGCTGTGCTCCGGATACGCCGTCATGACCAGATACGTCGGCGTCCCCGAGAGGTAGTCGGTCAGCCGCCCGAGGTTCTCGTCGGCGATGCCGCCGAGGCGGTCCACGAGCATGACCGGAACGCGATCTGCCACGTCGAACGCCTCGTAGCCCGCGAGCGCCGTCGCCAATCCGAGGAGTTCGACCTCTCCCTCGCTGAGCGCGTCGAGGGACGCCTCGCGGCCGTCGCGGGCGACGACCAGTTCGAACTCGCTCGTCAGTCGCGCGCTTTCGAACCCCGTCTCGAACAGCGGAACTATCTCGCGAATCGCGTCGTCGAACGCGTCACGTGTCTCTTTCTTTACCTCTCGTTTCCGCCGCCGGAGACTGGTTATCTTCTCGGTGAGGGATTCGCGCTGTGAACGGAGTCTATCTCGATTCTCGGCCTTCGATTCGACCGATTCGAGCTCGCCCTTCGCATCATCGAGCCGCGCTTTCGCGTACTTCAGATTGCTCTCGATATCGGATACGTGTTCACTATCTGATTCGACTCGTTCGCGGAGTTTCTCGACTCGCTCGGCGAGCTCATCGTCCCGCTCGCGCGCGTCGCCGAGGCGGCGTTCGAGGTCCGACCGGCGCTCGCGTAGCTCCCGAACTTCGGTTCGAAGCTCCCGCTCGCGTTGGCGCCGCTTCTCGTGCGTCTCGACGCGCTCGGTCAGCCCCTCGACGCGTTCACGACTCGCTTCGGCCGCCGCGGTGCGCCGTTCGATTTTTTCGGCGAGCTCGTCGAGGCGCTCCGTCACCGACGAGGCGTCCGTCTCGGCGCCGCAGACCCAGCACGCGAGTTCGTCGTCGACGAGGCCGTGGGTCACGTCGGTCAGCAACTCGGTCCGTCCTTCGGCCACGACGCGGCGGTTCGCGTCGTAGACGCCCCGCAGGAGTTCGATATCGCGCTTCTGCTGGCGGAGCTCCCGCTTCGCCTCGTCGAGTTCGCGCTCCAGTTCCTCGTCGTCTCCCACGTCGAGTCCGTCGAGCTCTTCGCGGTTCGCTTCGAGTTGCTCGCGGACCCGCTCGGCGGTCGATTCAAGCCGCTCGATGCGACTCTGGACGCGGGAGCGCTCCGCGCGCGCGTCGCTGAGCGCCTCGCGCGTTTCGTCGTCACCGGCCGCGTCCGCGGACGCCTCGAGTTCCGCCTCTAACTCGTCGACTTCGGCTTCGAGTCCCGACACCCGTGAGACGAGCGTCGGCAGGCGCTCGGCCGCGTCCTTGGCCTCGGAGTGCGCCTCGTCGACGCGGTCGAGCTCGCGGCGGGCCTCGGCGATTTTCGCGTCGATGTCCTCGAAGTCGAGCGGGCGCGTCAGGAGCGGTTCGAGGTCGTCGCCCTCGCGGACGGCCCGGCGGACCTCGTTCTCCTCGCCGAGGAACGCGAACAGGTCGGCACAGACGCGGTCGACCTCGTCGGACAGATACGGCTCGCCGGACGTCCGGACGCGCCGCCCGTCGCGGGCCAATTCGACTGTGTACTCCCCGTCGCCCGTCGAAAGCGAGACGCGCCCCTCGGCCGTGCTCTCGGTCAGCGGCGACGCCGTCCCGAAAGCGGTCGCTATCGCGGCGAGGAAACTCGACTTCCCCTGCCAGTTGCTCGCGCGGACGGTGTTCAACCCCGGTTCGAGCGTCGCACTCCCGCGTCGAATCCCGGCGACGTTCTCCACGTCGAGCCGCCAGCTCATGCCATCCCGACGGTCGCGACGAATTCGAGCGTCGCGCCGGAGAACTCGCCGAACGCGAGGGTCACACTAGAGAGCGCGCCGATGGGGAGTACCGACCGGAGCCGGCCGGCAGAGTCGGCCCCGCCATCGGGCGCGACGCCGGTTTCGCGGACGGTCCTCTCCGCGGCCTCGTCGGTGTCGACGTGGTGTTCCTGACAGACGAACCCGCGGTCCAGCGCGTCTTCGAGCGGGACCCGCGTCGGACACTCCGAGCAGGACACCTTGACCTGCACGTCGACGCCGGCGTCCTCGGCCCCGGCGAGCCGCCCTTTCTTCCCCAGCGACGAGAGCGCCGACTCGGCCTTCTGTCTGGCCGTCTCGCGCGCGATGTCGACACTGTTTCGCTCCCAGTCGGAGGACGCCTCGACGGTCGGCTTCTCGCCGTCGAGACACTCGTTGAGGTGTCGACGCATCGTGCTCCACGAGGCCATCGCGCCCGTCACCTCGTCGGCGTCGATGTCGTCGGTGGCGAGGTCGGCGGCCACGTCCCCGTAGTCGAGGTCGTCATCGCCGACGAGCGCCTCGTACTCCGCTTCGAGGCGCACCTCGGTCACGTCCCGGTCGTTCCGCTCGTAGACGCGCGCGAGCAGTCGCTTGTTGAACCAGGTCGTGAGCGACTTGTACCCCTCGCTCTCGCCGCCGTCGGCCCCGGTCCACCGCGCCAGCAGGTAGTCGTCGACGGAGTCGTACCTGCCGGTCGGCGCGGCGAGCCCGTACCGTTCGATTGCCACGTCGACCTTGCACATTGTCTCGTTGCACGAGACTGGTAGCGCGACGGTAATAAGACTACGCTTGGCGGACGGACCGACTCGGTTCAGTCGCGGTCGCGGTCGTCCGCTCGCCGGTCGTTCTCTCGCTGTTCGGCCTCCTCTCGGTCGCTCTCCCGTTGTTCGGCCGCCCGCCGTTCGTTGCGCCGCTTGGTCCGGAACTGACGGTAGCGCTCTTCCTGCTCGCGCTCGTCGAGGTACCGCCGGATGTACCGTCTTTCCACCTCCAACTCCGGAATGAGTCGCCGGGTGAGGTAGTTGACGCGGACTCGAAGCCGCCGAACCTCAGCGAGGAGGCGCAGGAGGACAGCCCGCATCTCCGCCAGCCTGACGACGTCCTCCACGACCGACTCGTACGACCCGACGAGCTCGTCGTCCAGCGCGCTCGTGCCGAGGACGCCGTACCCCCGTCCGTCGAGCGACCGCCGCGCCGACGTGCTCAGGAAAAACGGGACGGTCAGGCCGACGAGCTTCGTCTCGGAGACGATGAGCCCCGTGTGGGAGTCCCGCGCCTCAGAGAGCGCGCGAAGCGCGATTTCGCCCTCTCGCTCGGCTCCCCAGACGTGGAGCTCCGCCGCGTCGCGGAACGCCTCGTCGGTCTCGCGCCGGAGGTCGGTCCACCGGTCCAAGAGGTCGAGGAGGACGAAGACGAGGCTGTCACGCCGCCGTTCGAGGATGTGTTCTCCCTTCCGCGCGAGCGTCAACTCGTCGGTCACCGAGAGGAGCTCGCGGTGCGTCGGGGTCGTCCGTCGGTGTCGCCGGTTCGTCATCGTCTACGCCCCCGTCACACCGACGACAGATATAGTTGCATGACCGACACGTGCCAGCTCAATTTGACAAGGACTAAGCCGTTGTCAAAATCGACTCGAAGTTCGCGCTCTCGGCGCGACTGCTCCCGTGGCGCGAGTGAGGTCGCTCACTCGTCGTTCCGGACGTGGTAGTCGCCGCGGCGGCGCTTGAACCACCGCGTCGCCCACGAGATGACGCCGAGGTCGCGCTTCGTCATGATGACCGCGCTCGCGGCGTCGCGGCCGACCGTCTCCGGAATCGCCCCGAAGACGAGCTGCTGGAGCAGTCCCTCTCTCGTCGCTCCGATGACCGTCAGGTCGAACTCCTCGGCCGCGGCGACGATGGCCGCCGCCACGTCCTCGCCCTCGCGGACCGAGGTCGTCACCCGAACGTCGTCGCCGACCGCCGCGGCCGTCGAATTAACCCGTCGACGGGCGTCCTCGCGGTCGCTCTCGTCGGCGTCGGGCGCGACGACGTTCAGCACGTGAACCGTTGCGTCGTTGGTCCGCGCGATGGCTCGGCACACCTCCGCGGCGAGCTCGGCGTGTGGGCCGCCCGCGGTCGGCAGGAGAATCGATTCCACCTCGCCGTCGGTCGGGCCGATGCGCTCGACGAGCACGTCGCAGGTCGCCTTGGTCACGACCTCGTCGACGTTGCTCCCGAGGATGTAGTCGCGGCGGCGTCCCCGGCCGCGCCAACCCATCAACACCGCGTCGCTGTCGTGTTCCTCGATGGTGTTGAGGATGGCCGTTCCGGCGTCGTGGCCCAGCCTGACGGTCCCGCTGACGGGCACGTCGGCGTCGGTCGCCAGCTCCATCACCGCCGAGATGGTCTCGCGCTTCTCCCCGACGAACCGCTCCCCCTCCGAAATCGGCGTCTGCGACGGCACTTCGACGGCGCTCATCACGAGAATCTCGGCGTCGCGGTCGCGCGCCACGTCGATGGCGGTGCGCATCAACTGCGCCGCGTTCTCCGGGTTAGCAATCGGGACGAGCACCTGCGACTCGCGCCGCTCGGGGGCACGTTCGGTCACGACGGTCGGGGTCTCCGCTTCGAGCTTTTCGGCCTCCTTGCCCTCGGAGTAGCCGTAGTACACCATCAGCCCGAGCGCCATCCAGACGGCCGTGGTCACGAGCGCGACGAAGCCCTCGGAACCCGCGCCGAGTCCCGGCGTCAGACCGAGTTCGAGGAGTAAAAACGGCGTCAGGATGAACTGGAGGACGATGCCGACGAGCGGGGGCCACGGCATGTACGGTACCTTGAACGTCCGCGGGAGGTCGGGGTGGGTCGCCCGCATCTTGACGACGGTCCAGTTCACCTGGATAAACAGGAAGATGAACATGATGTCGGCGGCGGCCGCGACGCTCTCGATGGGGAGTGATACGGCCATGAGACCGATGAGGACCGCCGAGAGGCCGATTGCCCAGTGGGGCGTCCGCTTGTCGTCGTGGATGCGCCCGAAGAAGCCCGGGAGGACGCGGTCGCGCCCCATGGCGAACGACACCCGCGACGAGGAGTAGATGGTCGCGTTGAGCGCGCTCATCGTCGCCGCCAGTCCGGCGAACAGGAGCAGCGGGACGCCGTAGGGGACGAACTGCCCGGCGGCCTCGATGATGCCCAGTTCGCCGAGGTTGCCGAGGACCTGCCACGTCGGCGCGGCGGTCGATAGCCCCGCTCGACCCGCGAGTTCGGCGGTCACGTCGATGCCGCCGATGGCGGCGAAGGCGACCAGGACGTAGATGGGGACCACGATGGCCATCGAGTAGAACACCGCCTTCGGGACGTTGGTGCCGGGGTCGACGACCTCCTCGCCCGACTGGACGATTATCTCGTACCCCTCGAAGGCGATGTAGGTAAAGCCCATCGCGCCGATGACGCCGACGAGGCCGTTGGGCGCGAACGACGGGCTGTCGAAGAACGTCGCCGTCCAGTTCGGCTCGCGCACCGTCGCGAGGATGCCGAAGACCACGAAGACGCCGAGGATGAGAATCTTGATGGTCGTGACGACGACGCCCGCTTTCCCCGTCTCCTCGGCCCCGCGGTAGTTGATGTACGCGAACGCCAGCACCATCACGACCGCGAGCAGTTTCTCGACGAGCAGGCGGTCGAACAGCCCGAACAGGACGAACCCGTCTGGCAGGCCGGCGAACACCACGAAGAACTCGGTGAGGAAGACGCCGAAGGTCACCGCGTAGAGCGCGCACGCGACGGCGTGGGCGAACCAGCTCATCCACCCGGCGTAGAAGCCGTTGGGGTCGGCGAGCGCCTCTTTCACCCAGAGGTAGCCGCCGCCCGCCTCGGGGAACGCCGCTCCGAGTTCGGCGTACGATACCGCGGTGAACATTGCCACCATCCCGTTGAGTACGAACGCCATCGTGAGCGCCGGGCCGGCGAGTCCGGCCGCGAATCCCGTCAGCGCGAAGACGCCCGCACCGATCATCGCGCCGACGCCGATGAACGTGATATCGGCGAGGCTCATGTCGCGCGAGAGCTGCGTTTCCACCGACTCATCTGGGGGAGCGTCGCCGCTCCCCGTGGTCGATTGCGTGTCGGCCATCAGTTGAACCCTCGAAGGGTGGACACAAAAACCCCGATGGGCGAGGGGGCGCGTTCGAGCCGCCGTCGCCGTGTTCTAACCCGCGAAATACGGGTGTTTTTCGACCGGGCGCGTCCCGGCGCACTACCCGCCGAACATCGTCCGCATCATGGGGTGCATCTCCATGAGCTGTTCCTCCGCGATTTCCTCGTACAGTTTGTACGTGATGGAGACCGTGAGGAGTAGCGAGGTTCCCGAGACGCCCCCGATGGTGCCGAGCATGTTCGCCATGACGGCGAGCAGGCCGACGAGGACGCCCCCGACAACCGTCACCTGCGGGATGTACCGCTCCATGACCCGCTCTATGACCTGCGGGTTGCGGCGGAACCCGGGTATCTGCATCCCGGAGTTCTGAATCTGCCGCGCGGTCGCCTCCGGGCCCATGTCGGCGGTCTCGACCCAGAAGATGGAGAAGATGGCCCCACCGACGAGCATCAGCGTCAGGTCGATGGCGACGCGGACAAGAAGCTGCCACGGCTCTTGGGACGCCGATCCGAGCCACCACATCCACTGGCTGGGCGCGTGAATCGGGTTCAGGTAGTAGAACAGACCGCCGGTGACCTGTCCGCTCGTGTACTGGCCGAGCCACGCGGGCATGCCGGCCCACTGACTGTTGAGAATCCGGCCGAGGAACTGGATGTTCGCCTGCACGGCGCGGACGAAAATCATCGGCAGGACGCTCGCGTAGATGAGCTTCACGGGGAAGCGACCGCGAGCGCCCTTCACGCGGGCGTGCGAGAGCGGGATTTCGACGCGAACGCTCTCGGCGTAGACGACGATGCCGAAGATGAGCACCGTCGTGATGAGCGGGACGACCCCGCCCACGCCGAACAGGAGCGCCTGTATCCCGCTCGCCGTCGCGAGCGACGGGACGGTCTCGGTCCCGGCGAGCACGTGGACCCACTCGGAGACGATGCCGGTCGTCGACGCGCCGAAGGCGGGGTCGGCGAAGAGGCCGCCGACGAGGCGCTGGCTGACGCCGGCGATGATGAACAGGCCGACCCCGGAGCCGACGCCCCACTTGCTGACGACCTCGTCCATGAACAACACGAGCGCGCCGCCGACGAATATCTGGGCGAAGATGAGCCACTTCACGCCGACCGTCCCGACGCCGAGGGCGCTCGCGACCGCTGGGTCGGCCGGGAGGTAGCCCCCGGCGAAGACGACCGGCAGGCCCTGCAGGGCGATCATCCCGAAGACGAGTAGTTTCTGGAGCCCCTGATAGAGGATTTGGTCGCGCGGGTCGTCCGTGTCGAGACCGAGCATGTCCCCGCCCTGCAGCAGTTGCAGGACGATGCTCGCGGTGACGATGGGACCGATACCCAACTGGAGGATGGTCCCCTGTCCCCCGCCGAGGATGGAGCGGAACTGCCCGAAGATGTCCTGGCTCCCCGTCCCGACGCCGAAGAGCGTGACGTTCGTCAGGAAGAAGTACAGGACGAGAATCCCGGCGGTCCAGCCGAGCTTTCGGCGGAACGGAACGTGTCCCTCCGGGCGGGAGACGGCGGGCATCCGGCTCAGGATCGGCGATACGGTGTCTTTCCAACTCATGGTCGATTGCGAGTGGCTGTTGGCGATTGCATGGTCTGTCGCGCCGACCGGCGTCGTCACTACGCGAGCGACGTCCGCACGGGACGCCGTCGCTGTGCTCGCGAATCGGCGGTTCAGTCAGTCGTGGCCAGTCGTCGCCAATAACTGTATCGATGCGGTGACTATCCGTCAGCCGGCGTCGTCGCCGGCGCCGAGGCCATGGGCTCGGCCACCGCCGCCACGTCGAGCGAATCGTGCGGTTCCGCGTCGACGACGCGGAGCGGGAGCCGCCGCCCCGCCCGGTCGAACGCGGCCACGCAGTCGTCGTCCCACGGCGGGACCGAGACGAGGACGACCTCGCGGAGCGTGTCGCGCTTCGTCGGCGCCAGCGGCCCCCACGGGTGCGAGACGAACTGCCCCGGCGTCCGGCCCGGCGCGGTCGAGAGGTCGACGCCGAAGATGCCCCGAACCGCCGCGCCGGCGCTCGGGTGGACGAAGTGGCTGAACACCGGCCGGGCCGCATCGAGGGCGTTCGCCCCGTCCAACTCGGCCGCGGCGGTCGTTCCGAGCGACAGCGACTCCCGACTCGGTTCGGCGCGAGCCGCCCGGTCCACCAGCGCGTCGAGCAGTCCGCGGGTGACGAAGACCGCGTCGCGTTCGGGGTCGCGTTCTGGGCCGACGCGTCGCCGAGCGCGCCGCGGTCCGACGAGCCGAGTTGCGACGGCGACCCACCAGAGACCGACGCCCAGCACCTCGGCGTCGCTCGCGGCTTGGAGCTCCCACGGGAGGTGCGGCAGTCCGAGTCTGAGCGTCGTGACCTGCACGGCGAGTCCGGCGAGGACGAGGACGGCTCCGAGCGCGGTGGCGAGACGAGTGAGACGGGAAACGGAATCGCGGTTCATCGGTGTGCTGTGTTCGGTCAGTCGCGGTGTCGTTTTCGGTTTGGCAATCGCTTAGTGGTTGTCGGTTGTTTCGAGAAGTTAGTACTTGAAAAAGACTATAAGCGTCCACGCGAAAGCCCTGATTGCCGTGTTCCACGGCGCACGAAGCGGCCAACCGCTACCCGTCGTCTTCGATTCGATAGCACCCTTCGGTGGCTTAGCCTGCCCGGTGTCGTCACCGTTGACCGCTTCGACAAGCGACACCCCATCCGACGCACCCCCCTTGTTTCGGCATCGCGTCGGCGGGTGCGCGCTCGACAACCATGACGAGTACACAGTCACGATTGCCGGTCGAACGCTCGCTTGCGCGAACGACGCTCGGCGTCGACCTCGCGTCGCCGGCGGCGCTCGCCGTCGCGGCCGTCGTGTTCCGCGGCCCCTCGGCGGAGGTCGGCGACGACGCCGTCGCCAGCGTCCTCCTACTGGGCGTCGCCTGTACCGGCCTGTTGCAGCTCGCGGCGCGTGGCGGCCTCTCCTACCCCACCAAGTCCGCGGGCGTCCTCGTCGGGCTGTGGCTTGTCGGCGTGTCATTCGACCTCGGCGCGGGTCATCTCCTGATGTTGGTCGGCGTCTTCGCGGGCGGCTGCGTCGTCGCGACGCACGCCGCGCTCGTGTGCGCCGCCCCCTGACCCGCTTCGCGGCCGCTCGCCGCCCGGGTGTTCGAAGCGAAACTGACTAACACCCTATCGCGCAAGATTGACTCGGATGCCCCACGACGTGAGTGACGAGTCTACCCTGCGAGCGCGGGCCCGCAGGGCGATACGGACGGCGGAGGTCAAACCGCGGTACGAAGACATCGCGATGAACGTGCTGCCGGTCGCCATCGGCGTCGTCGCCGGGCTGGGTGCCGTCGTCTTCCGGGTCGGTATCTGGGTCGTCCAGGAACTGCTCTACGGCACCTCGCTCAACCCGGGGAACGTCTCGTTCGCGCTCGTGCCCGTGACCAACGCCTTCGACCTCCTGTCCCCGCTCGGGTCGCTCCGATACGCGGCCATCCCCGCGCTGGGCGGCCTCCTCGTCGGCGTCGTCGTCCTGCTCACGACCGACGCGGTCAAGGGCCACGGCGTGCCGAGCGTCCTCGACGCGATGCTGAACCGCGGCGGCCGCATCAGCCCGAAAATCGCCCTGTACAAGACGCTCGCGTCGAGCGTCGCCATCGGAAGCGGGGCGTCGCTCGGCCGCGAGGGGCCCATCATCCAAATCGGGAGTGCCGCCGGGTCCTTCTTCGGCCGGTTCGTCCGGTCGCGGCACACCCGGACGCTCGTCGCGGCGGGGGCGGCCGCCGGCATCGCGGGCACGTTCAACACGCCCATCGGGGGCATCATGTTCGCGCTCGAAATCCTCCTCGCGGAGTACTACCTCGGCCACGTCATCACGGTCGTTCTCGCTGCGCTGACGGCGACGGCGGTCGCTCGCCCGATTCTGGAGTTCTCGCCGACGCCCGGCATCCGCGAGTTCCTCGTGCCGGCGTCCTACCAGTTGGTGACACCGGCGGTCGAACTCCCCATCTATCTGCTTTTGGGCGTCGTCGTCGGCCTTGTCGGCGCGGGCCTCGTGAAACTGCTTTACGGCGTCGAGCACGTCTTCGAGCGCCTCGATGCGCCGGGCTATCTCAAGCCCGCGCTGGGCGGGCTCCTGCTGGGCGTGAGCGTCCTCGTCGGCACCGTCGTCCTCGGCGTCGCCCCCGGGACGGCCGCCGGACTCCTGCTCGGCGTCGGCTACGGCGTCGTCCACCGGAGCATCGACGGCGGCTTCCTCTTCGGTGCGCTCGTCGCGCTGGCGGTCCTCAAGGCGGTCGGCTTCTCGCTGTCGGTCGGCAGTGGGAGTTCCGGCGGCGTGTTTTCGCCGTCGCTGTTCGTGGGTGCCACCGTCGGCGGCGCGTTCGGCCTCGCGGTCCACGCGCTCGTCCCCGGGACGGCTCCCTCGGGCGCGTACGCGTTGGTCGGGATGGGCGGCATCTTCGCCGCGACCGCCGGCGCGCCGCTCACCGCCATCATCATGATTTTCGAACTCACCGGCCAGTACACCATCATCCTCCCGCTCCTCATGGTCAGCGTCGTCGGGAGCGAAATCGCGAGCTACCTCCTCAACGGCAGTACCATCTACACGCAGAAGCTCCGCGACCTCGGCTACACGGTCCAAGAGCGCCGCATCGGGAGCATCGAAGACGTCCACGTCGCCGACGTGATGACGAGCGCCGTCGACACCGTCCGAGCGGGAACGCCGCTTTCGGAGGCCGTCAAACGGCTCTGCGACACCGACCACGGCGGGCTCCCCATCGTCGAGGCTGACGAGTCGCTCGCCGGTATCGTCGTCCAGAGCGACGCCCAGGAGTACCTGACCGAGAACATAGAGAGCGCCGACGGCGACGACGGCCCGGCGGCGGACCCGCCGGTTGAGGAGGTCGGCACGCGGCCCGTCGTCACGACGACGCCGAACAGCAACCTCCTCCACGTCGTGGACGCGATGGAGGCCGCCGACGTGGGTCGGGTCCCGGTCGTCGACGGCGCGGAGGTCGTCGGCATAATCACGCGGAGCGACGTGCTCGACGCCTACGACGATATCCCCATCGAGTCGGCGGTCGAACCGACTCGCTGTCGCCGGGGGGACGAGCGAGCGCAGTCAGACTCGCGGGCGACTCCCCCTGCCGCGGCGGGCGACCGCTGACCAGCGGCGGAAAATCAGTTCGCGCCGACCTCGGGACCGATGAGAATCCAATGGAGCCGGTTCTCTCCGCCGGGGTGGCGCTCCCACCGGACGTGGTAGACGGCAGGTCCGTGCGGGCACGACGCACAGCCCTCGGCGCACGGTGTCCGCTTGTGGACTTCGAGGTAGCCCGCGTGCGGCACGACTCTCGTGAGCACCTCGTCCGGGCCGCGGAAGCGCTCTATCGCCGCCTCACGGCCGGATACGCCGTCGGTGCGGTCGCCACCGCCGCCGATGTCATCGGCGTCGCGGGTCTCGCCCCTGCGGCGGTGTCCGCTGGGCGCCCCGCGGTCGCGCTCGTTTTCGACGTACTCGACGAGCGCTTCGATTTCCGCCTCGTCGAGTTCGGGTGTCGTCGCGGGCGAGTCGCTCGGCTCTCGCCGCTCGAATTCGTCGCGGTCCATGCCGGAGTCTCGTCGCGGCGTCGGTATATACGAACCGGTTTGAAATTCCCTAAGGGGTTGTCAAAGGTGGCGCGAGCTGAGGTTCGAGTGGGCAGTTCGCGTCGCTCAGGAAGAGCTCGTGGACTCCGGGTCCGAGCGGGCGGTCCCGGAGGGGTCGATACCGAGATACTTCTGACAGAGCTGTCTGGCGGCGAACGAGCAGAGGAAGTACCAGATGATCCACGCCGGCATGGGCCCGAAGACGGCGTCCTGCCAGCCGACCCGTCCGACGAGGGGAAGAATCACGTGTGCGGAGCCGGCGGCGATGTGGCCGCCGCGGACCTTCCAGCGCATCCAGAGGAACGCCGGGATGGTGACGAGCATTATCCAGACCATCGGCCTGAACTGCGCTTTCATGACGCTCCACTGGTCGCCCATCGCCTCCATCTGTTCTTTTTCGAGGCGTTCGAGGGCGTCGTCGTCGCCGCGCTCTTTCGCCGCCTCCCGGCGCGACTTCAAGTCGTCCATCCGGGCTTGGTGGCGTTCGAGGAGCGCCGTGTCCTTCAGTCGGTCCTGCATCACGGTTGAGTAGAGGCCGGTGGCCGCGGCGAGGACGATGACGACGGCGTAGAACGGTATCGAGTGCGCCAGCGGCCCGAGCACGACGTTGTCGATGCCGGCGACTGCGTTTCGGATGCCGGCGTTCGAGTAGCCGGCGAACAGGACGACGACGCCGAGCGCGCCGAGCTTGTCCCACCGAGACCACGATGACTCGGCGTCGTCGCTCTCGTCTTCAGTGCCGGAGTCGTGCGACTGCAGTTTCGAGGCGATTCGGTCGGAGTCGGACAGGACGAAGCCGCCGGCCGCGGCGTCGGTCAGGACGCCCCGCTCGATGAGGCGACCCCACTGACCGCTCGACAGCGCGTCGTTCACGTCACGCCAGCGGAGCTCTTCGGTCCCCTGTTTCGACCGTTCGACGACGACCGAGAGCGCCTCCCGCATCGCCGGATTGTCCAGTAACGTCTCTAGGGAGTCTGCGGGCATTCACTCGCCCCTATTCGAGCGGTCGTTATCAACGCTTCCCTCTGGCGGAACGCAGACTCGGCGACAGCCGTCGACTCGACGTCTTCCGAATCGATGGCCGCGGTCGCACCGACCGGTCTGTTCTCGATTTTGATACGCGGCCTCGGCTCGGAATCGTCGGTGAACACGAGCGGTCGCGCTCGACATATCGGCCTCCCATGGTCGGTTGAATATATACTTCGCGGGGCGTAATCGTCGTCATATGTCGAACGCTAGCGCACCGAATTCCGAACTCACGGGTCCGACCAGACTCACGCTCAAGGTCTGGCACCCGGACTGCTGGACGCTGGAAGTGACGGAAAACGTCGACGCCGGGGTCACCGCCCACACCGTGTACAACACGCCCGAAGAAACGGTCAAGGGACACTTCACGGTCTACGCCGACCGGGTCGAAGACATCGATAACTTCGTCCGCGCGACCGAGCGGTCGCGGTTGACTGACTCCGTCTCCGAGTTGAGTCCCCGCCACGAGTTCGACAACGGCGCGTCGAACGTCGGCAACACGACACGGGAGTTGATGGTCGAGTACGACCCCGAAAACAGCATGACCGACTCGCTTCTATCACACGGCTTCGTCCACGACGCGCCCGTCCGCGTCGACGACGGCTGGGAGTACTGGCCGGTCATCGACACCGCCGACCGGGCCGACCTCCGCGAACGCCTCGACTCGCTGGAGGCGGCGAATCAGGCCGAAATCATCGTCACCAAGGTCACTTCCGTCGCCGGCGCGAAAAACCACGTCTCGCACCAACTGGACAAACTCTCGAACCGCCAGCGCGAGGTGTTCGAACTGGCCTGTCGGCGCGACTACTACACGTGGCCGCGAGCGACGACGACGCGGGAACTGGCCGACGAACTCGACATCTCGAAAACCACGCTGCTCGAACATCTCCGGAAGGCCGAGGCGAAACTCCTCAACCAGTACGCGGAGTCAACTCCGTAACGCCGCCGCCGCTCGTTATTCAATTCGATAACTTTCTCTCTAGTTTACTCCGGACACGGTGGTGTCGGTTCGACGGGTCGCGTCTGCGGTACCGACAGCGTCTTTCCGTTCAGTCGGCCCCCTGTGGCGCCCGCCACGTACAGTCAGTACAGCGTTCGATTCCGTGTCTCGTCTGCGTCTCCGAACCGCACTCCGGGCACCGTTGGGCCGACAGTCGTCCCGTGACTGAGTTCGTCATGGCTGAGTCCTCGGTGGAGGGTGAGTTATACTAGTGTCTGTCCATGGGAGGGTTGTCCTCGTGAGAGGTCGCGCGAGCGTACACGCCGCAACTCCGGCTTCGGAGTTCGCCCGCCTGCTGGAGTCGGCTACAGGCGTGTTCTATCTCGATAGGATGTCCGTCCACTCCGGAGAGTATCTCGTCTATCGGCGTCGCCCCTCGGCGGTCGAGAAGCGCGAGTACCGCCCGTTCGAGTTCGTCCGTCTGCTCGTCTCTCACGCGCACCGACGTGTTTCCGACTCGTGGTTCGTCCCGCGCTCGTCTCCCGGCGTCCGGTTGCCTTCGGCCCGCTCGTCGCTGGTCGTGACCATGCCGGTGGTGTCCGCTTCGTGGTTATATATTCATCCCCGACTATGATACGGCCCGACCGATGATTCGGACCGAAATTTCCCAGACGTTGATGTTTGATACTGGATTCTCAATCTCATAATAGAGGTCCTGAAATGGCTTGCTATCCGGATATAGTTGAAATGCCAAATCCATTATAACAGCGTTCATATGAATTTTTCATTGACGACCCCGACCATAGTAGCACATCCGTATAACTACCTTCTGTTCAAGGGTCTGGGTAGGATTATCATGTCAGACTCAGAGGCGAGAACGGCGAGAGAGGAGTGGGGAAGCCGGTTCGGCTTCCTCATGGCGATGCTCGGCGCGATGGTGGGCGCGGGCAACATCTGGCGCATGCCGTTTACGACGGGCGAAAACGGCGGCGGCGCCTTCCTCGTGGCCTACATCCTCCTGTTGTACCTCATCGCGGTTCCCGGACTGATGGCCGAGACGATGATCGGCCGCTACACGAACAATGGGGTCATCGGGGCGTTCAAGCAGGTTCTCGGGAGCAAGCGGGCGCAGGGCCTCGGCCTCGTGGTCCTCATCGTCAACGTGGCGCTGATGTCGTACTACGCGCCCATCATCGGCTGGGCGCTCTACTACGCCGGTCACTCGGTGCTCATGACGTTCACCCAGCCGGGGTTCCAGCCGCAGGCGTTCTGGGACGGATTCATCAACAACCCGGCGCTCGTCGTGGGGATGCACACGGTAACGATGGCCGGTCTGGCCGGCGTTCTCGTGTTTGGCATCCGCCGCGGCATCGAGCGCGTCGTGAAGTGGATGATTCCGTTGCTCGTCGTCGCGCTCGTGGCCGTCTCGATTCGCGGCGTCACGCTCCCCGGCGGCATGGAGGGAGTCGCGTTCGTCTTTACGCCCGATTGGGGCTACCTCACCCGCGGCAGTACGTGGGTCGCGGCGCTCAGTCAGGCGCTGTTCTCGACGGGTCTCGGGTGGGGTATCGCGCTGACCTACGGGAGCTATCTCAGCCGGTACGACGACGTGCCGCTCGGCGGCGGCCTGTTCACCGCGATCGGGAACACGAGCATCGGTCTGCTCGCGGTGTTCGCCACGTTCCCCGTCGTCTTCGCGTTCGGACTCGAACCGAGCGCCGGGTCGAACCTGCTTTTCATCTCGATGGCGCAAGTGTTCCCCGAACTCCCCGGCGGGAGTCTGTGGGCCATCGTGTTCTTCGTCTCCTTCTTTTTCGCGACGTTCACCTCCGGCCTCGGCATCACCGAAGTCGCCGTCACCACGGTTTCCGAGGAGACGCGCCTCTCGCGGACGGGTGCCGTGCTCGCGTCCTGTGGCGCCATTTGGGTGCTCGGCCTCCCGAGTGCCTACTCCTCGGCGTTCCTCGGGCGGATGGACTTCATGTTCGGAAGCTTCGGCCTCCCGCTGGCGACGCTGTCTATCATCGCGCTCGTCGCGTGGAAGTTCGGCCCCGAGCGCGCCCGCGTGCTCGACCTCAACCGCAACGCCGGCATCTACGTCGGCTCGTGGTGGAACCCGGTCGTGAAGTACGTCATCCCCGTCGTGATGATGTTCATCCTCGGCTACGGCGTCTACTCCAGCATCGGAACCGCGAACCAGCGGTTGATGTTGCTCGGCGTCGCGTTCATGGGCGCACTCGTCGTCGTGAGCACGGTCGTGATGAGCGTCGTCGGCGACGAGCCACCGTCCGGTTCCGCGGCGGTCCCGGGAGGTGACGACTGACATGGCGCTGTCGACGCTCACGTGGGTCTCGATGCTCGTCTCGCTTCTCCTGTTGCCCGGCGTTGCGGCCGCGGTCCTCGTCAGGTCACTCCGCACCGAGGAGCGCAAACTCGCGCTCTTACGGGAACAGGGCGACGTCGATAGCTACTCCCCGCGGGCGCTTTCCGACCTCCGCGAGTGGATTCGCGCGAACCCCGACGACCCCTACGCGCCGATTGCCCGTCGCCGCTACAACGAATGTGTGCGGTCGCTTCGGGGGATAGATAAACCCCATTACGACTGGTCCGACGAACAAATCGCCCGGCTCGAACTGGTGGACGAATGAGCGGGCGCGACGCCGACACTGACACCGAGTCCGTCCGCGAGCGCGACGACCTCGCGTTCGACGACCTCACCACGGACGCGTCGTTTACGACCATCGACACGCACACCGAAGGCGAGCCGACTCGCATCGTCGTCGACGGCATCGACCGCTCGGCGCTCGTGGGTGACTCAGTTCGGGAGCGCCGGGACTCGTTCGCCGAGACCCACGACTGGGTGCGCGACCTGCTGATGCGAGAGCCCCGCGGCCACGACGACATGTTCGGGGCCGTCGTCGTCGATGCCAACCACCCCGACGCGGACGTGGGCGTCTTCTTCATGGACAGTCGAGGCTACCTCGACATGTGCGGCCACGGGACCATCGGCGTCGTCTCTGCGCTCCTCGAACTGGGCCGACTCGACCGACGCGAGACCGTCTGCGTCGAGACGCCGGCCGGACTCGTCGAGGCGACGCCCGAATACGCGTCCGACGGCGGCGTCGAGTGCGTCACGATAGAGAACGTCCGGTCGTTCGTTTACGACCGGGCGACCGTCCCGGTCTCGTTTCTCGACTCGCCGCTCTCCGTCGACGTCGTCTACGCGGGCAACTTCTTCGCGCTGGTCGACAGCGACCACCTCGACCTGCCCGTCGAACCACAGCACGCAGCGACGTTCGTCGATTGGGGCCTCGAAATCCGCGACGCCGTCAACGAGCGCCTCGATATCATCCATCCGCTCACCGGCGAGGAGGGCTCGGTCTCGATTACCGAGATATACGGCACGCCCGAGGACGTAGACCGGAGCATCGTCGTCTTCGGCGAGGGACAGGTCGACCGCTCTCCGTGCGGGACCGGGACGTGCGCGAAGATGGCGCTCCTCCACGACGCCGGCGCGCTCGACATCGGCGAGTCGTACCTCCACGAGAGCATCGTCGGCACGCGTTTCGAAGGCAGACTCGTCGCGGCCGACGAACGCGACGGCGTGACGCTGACGACGCCGCTCATCACCGGGTCGGCCCGCATCACGGGGAAACACACGTTCGTCAAGGACGCGAAAGACTCGCTTTCCGGGTTCAGTATCTCGGCGGAGTAGCGGGCTCCGACCGCTCTTTTTCCGGCTTAGTCCATCCCGCTCGATAGCTCCACGTCGTCGTTCTCTAACTCGCCGCCGGCCGGCGTCCCGCGGACGTCGCCCTCACGCCACGTTCCCCGGCGGAACCAGAGCCACGCGATGAGCGCGCCCACGACGTTCGAGACGAAGAACGCAATCCAGATGCCTCGCACGTCGGTGCTTCCGAGGAACCAGAAGTCGGTCGGCAGGAGCCCCTGCGACGCGACGAAGGCGACCGGAAGCCGGATACCGGCGAGCGCGACGACCGATATCACCGCGGCGATGAGCGTCTTGCCTGCGCCCCGGAAGCCGCCGGTGAACGCCCGCATGATGCCGATGAAGCCGAACGACAGCGAGACGTACCGCAGGAACTGCGCGCCCACGTCGAGGACCGCAGCATCGGTGGTGAACACCGAGACGATGGGCTCAGGAACGAGGAAGATGGCGAGTCCGAGCAGGCCGAGGACGAAGAACAATCCCTTGGCTGCGACGTAGTTCGCCTGCTCGGCGCGGTCGTACTTCCCCGCGCCGATGTTCTGGCCGGACATCGTCTCGACGCCGCGCGCGACGGCGATGGCCGGGAGAAAGATAACCGAGAACACCCGGGTGCCGATGCCGAACGCCGCGACGACGGAGGTCGAAAACAGGCCGACGACGATGAGAAGTGCGTTGATAGAGAGCGCGCGACCCGTCCCCTCGATGCTGGCCGGGATGCCGATGCGGAGAATCTTCCGCAGGTACCGGAAGTCCGGGCGCATGTCCGTGAGGTGAATCTGGATGCCTCTGGTGCCCGACACCATGATGGCGATGCCGACGACCATCGCGAGGACCCGCGAGATGACGGTGGCGATGGCCGCGCCCTGAATCCCAAGTTCGGGGAACTGGATCGGCCCCAGCGCCCAGCCGTTGATGAAAAACGGGTCGAGGACGACGTTGAGGACGACGGTCCCGAACATCACGAGCATCGGGGTGATGGTGTCGCCCGCCCCGCGCATCAGCGAGATGAACACGAAGAAGCCGAACATGAACGGCAGGCCGAGCGCGATGACCTGCATGTAGGCCGTCGCGCCCGGGAGTACGTCCGGCGAGGCCCCGAGGAAATCGAGGAACGGACGGACGAGGGGGTAGCCGACCGCGCCGAGCACCACGGACCCGAGAAACGCGAACGTGACGGTCTGGGAGGCCGCGTACTCGGCTTTGTCCGTCTCGTCGGCCCCAGTGTGTTGGGCGACGAGGACGCTCCCGGCGACGGACAGTCCCATCCCGAGCGAGATGAGGAGGAACACCATCGGGAAGGCGAACGAGATGGCCGCGAGAGCCTCCGTGGAGTACTGGCCGAGCCAGAACGTGTCCGCGAGGTTGTACGCCGTCTGGAGGAGGTTCGTGACGACGATGGGGAGCGACAGGTAGAGAAGCGGCCTGACGATGCCGCCCTCGGTGAGATTGAGTTCCTCTTGTCCCTTGAACAGGCTCATCGCTCCACCTCCGCGCCCGGCGTCCAGCCGAGGTGGAGTTCGAGGGCGTCCTCGACGACCCGCCGGGTCTCAGCGGGGTGTTCGCCGAGCGCGACGGCGCGGGCGTGTGCGCCGTTGCTCATGGTCGTGACGAGCCGCGCAATCTCCGCCGGGTCGGCCTCGTCGAACGCCCCGGATTCGACGCCGTCGCGGACGATGTCGGCGACGGTTCCGCGCATCACGTCGTCGAGGTCGAGGAAGCGCTCGCGGAACAGCTCGTGGTAGGGCGCTTGCGCCTTCAACTCCATGAGCGCCACGGGGAAGCCGTCGACGTCGGGCACCTCGGGGTTGAACACCGCGTCGAGAACCGCGTCGAGCCGCTTTCGCGGGTCGGACGCGCCGCACGACAACTTCGACTCGAATCGCTCGATTCGGTCGTCGAGGAAGGCGTTGAGGAGCTCCTCTTTCGTGTCGAAGTGGTAGTGAATCGCGGCGCTCGTCACCGACGACTCGTCCGCGATTCGCTGCATCGTCAGGCCGGCGTACCCGTGTTCGCAGAGCGCCCGGTTGGTCGCTTCGAGTATCTCGGCCCTGGTCTCTGCGTCCATCTTCTGTCCCGGCTTACTGACCGGTCAGTTAAGAGACTTTGGACCGCCAAACCCTTCGTTAGGGCGACTCACGGCCGGCCGTCTGCCAGAGTTTCTAAGTGGCTGACCCGGGTACTCGAGTGTAGTGCCTCTCTCACTGTCACCGTACGTGGGTGCGCTTCTGCTCGCGACCGTGATTTCCGCCTGGGTCGCGAGCTACGGCTGGCAGTACCACGACGAACCGACCGGGCGGTGGTTCGTCGCCCTCGCTCTGAGCGCCGGCGGTTGGTCGCTGTTCGAGGCGTTTTACCTCCTCGCCGACTCGGTGTCCGTCCGCCTCCTGTGGTTCGTTCTCGTCTTGATACCCGCGGAGGCGACGATCTTTTTCACCCTGCTTTTCGCCCTCGAAATCGCGGGCTACGAGCGGTTGGTCTCTCGCCGCACCGCCACGCTGTTCGCCGTGTGGCCCACGTTGACCGTCGTGGGGGCGGTAACGAACGCGCTCGGACTCCACGCGCTGCTGTGGGAGTCGCTGTCGTTTTCGACCACCGGTGGAATTACGACGGCCGATGTCGTCTATGGACCGCTGTTCTGGGTGGATATTGTCTACAGCTACGTCGCGGTCGGGGCCGCGCTCGTCGCCCTCGGAATTCACTGCCTGCGGAGCCGACAGATATACCGAAAGCAAGCGCTCCTCCTGTTCGTCGCGGTTCTCGTTCCCCCCATCGTCGGCGCGGTGTATCTCGTGGTACCGTTCTCGCCCGCGAACCCCATCGCCATCTCGTTCGCCGCCACGTCGTCGCTGCTCGCCGTCGGACTCTCGCGGTACCGAATCCTCGATATCAGCCCCATCGCGCGGGACCTCGTCATCGAGCGGATGGCCGACCCCGTCATCGTCGTCGACCGGAAGGGCCGGTTGGCCGACACTAACCCGTCGGCGAGGGCACTTTTCGACGTGGAGTCCTCGTCGCTGGGGGCCCCCGTGGCCGACGTGTTCGACGTGGAGGCCGCCGAGGCCCTCGAAATCGGAGGGGAGCTCCGGGTCGTCGACGACAACGGCGAGGCGCGCTACTTCGAGGTCGACAGGTCGGCCGTGACCGACGGCCGGGACGCGGTTCGCGGCCACCTGCACATCCTCCACGACATCACCGAGCGCCGCGTCCGCGAGCGGTGGTTCCGCGCGCTCACGGAGAACGCCTCCGACCTCATCTTCGTCCTCGACGCCGACGGCTCGGTCAGCTACCTGAGCGACTCGGCCGCCCAGACGCTCGGCACCGACGAGGACCCGAGCGAGGTGCAGACGCTCGCGCGGTTCCTCCACCCCGACGACGAGGACGCCGCCGTCGAGACGTTCCGGGAGGCGGTGGCGCGCCCCGACGAGGACGCCACCGCCGAACTCCGGTTCCGCAGTTCGACCCGCGGGTGGCGCGTCTTCAGCGTCCGGTGTCGGAACCTCCTCGACGACCCCGTTGTCGGCGGCGTCGTCGTCAACGCCCACGACGTGACCGACCGGCGAAAACACGAACAACAGCTCGAAACGTTCGCAAACGTTGTCTCGCACGACCTGCGCAACCCGCTGAACGTGGCGGAGGGCTACCTCGACTTGGTGAAGGAGGCAGAGCGCCCCGACCCGGACCACGTCGAGCGAATCGAGGCAGCCCACGAGCGCATGGGCGAGATTATCACCGACGTGCTCGCACTCGCTCGCGGCGGCACGGTCGACGAGCGCGAGACGGTCTCGCTCGACGCCGTCGCGACCGAGGCGTGGGCGAACGTCGACACCAAATCGGCCGCGCTCGAGGTGGCCGAAAGCGCGTCGTTCGCGGCGGACCGGACTCGGCTCCTCCAGCTTTTCGAGAACCTGTTTCGAAATTCCATCGAACACGTCGGCGACGGCGTGACCGTCACCGTCGGCCGACTCGACGACGACGCGGGCTTCTACGTCGAGGACGACGGCCCCGGCGTCCCGCCGGCGGACCGCCCGAAGCTCTTTGAATCCGGCTTCACGACCGCGGCCGACGGCACCGGCTTCGGTCTCGCAATCGTCCGCACCATCGCCGACGCTCACGACTGGTCGGTCGGATACGAGGACGCCGCGGACGCCGGCGCGCGGTTCGTGATTCGGGGCGTCGAACCCGCCGAGAACTCGGCGGCGGAGGCGGACGCGGCGTCGGCTGACGACGCCTGACTACAGTCCCGACCGGGTCGCCGCCGGGATACTACCAGGTCACCGGACTACCAGAAGCGGTTCTCGTCGAGCCGTCGCAGCGCCTCCTCGATGGTCGCCTCGTTGCGGGAGAAGGTAAACCGGACCCAGTCCGCGGACCCCTCGGTGTAGAAACTGCTCCCGGGGACAACCGCGACGCCGGCCTCGCGGACGAGTCGGTGCGCGAATTCGGTGTCGTCGCCGTCGCCCGGATAGCGCGTCAGCATGTAGTACGCGCCGTCCGGTTTCACGGGATCGAGGCCGACCTCTCGGAGCCCGTCGTACAGCAGTTCGCCGCGGCGCTCGTAGGAGTCCGAGAGGTCGTCGTAGTAGTCCGCCGGGAGCGACAGCGCTTCCACCCCGGCCCGCTGGAACGGCGTCGGCGCGCAGATGCTCGTGTAGTCGTGGACCTTCCGGAGTTCGGCCGACAGTGGCTCAGGTGCGAGCGCGAACCCGACGCGCCAGCCCGTCACGGAGTACGTCTTCGACATCCCCGTGCAGACGACGGTCCGGCCCGCGAGCCCGTCGATTTCGACGGGGCTGACGTAGTCGTCGTCGTAGACGATGTGCTCGTATATCTCGTCGGTGACGACGACGAGGTCTTCCTCGGCGGCGACCTCCGCGACGAGTTCGAGTTCGTCGGGCGAAAAGACGTTGCCCGTCGGGTTGTGCGGGTGGTTGAGAATCAGCATCGACGCGTCTTCGGCGGCGTCCCACAGCGCGTCGGCGTCGAGTTCGAGGCCGTCGGTGATGTCGAGCGGCATCGGCTCTCCCCCGGCGAACTGGACGGCCGGGATGTAGCTCTCGTAGGTCGGCTCGAAGTAGATGACGCCGTCGCCGGGGTCGCAGAGCGCGAGGAGCGTCGAGACCACCGCCTCGCTCGTCCCGGTGGTGATTGTGACCTCCGTTTCGGGGTCGTAACGGACGCCCTTCCACTCGGCGTAGCGTTCCGAGACCGCCTCGCGGAGTTCCGGCAGCCCCCACGTAATGGTGTACTGGCTCGACGTGTCGATTGCGCCTTTGGCCGCCTCCTTCACGCTTGCCGGCGTCTCGTCCTCGTCGGGGATGCCCTGCGAGAGGTTGATGGCATCGTGTTCGTGCGCCTCGCGGGTCATCTCTCGGATGACGGACTCGCGGGTTCCCGCGACGCGCTCGCTCCCGATGGGCCGGGAGAACGCGGTCGGATGTGGCATACGTGGGCTGGGACTGGCTGACACAAGAAGCTTGGCGGACGCCATCGGTAGCCCGAGTCACGCACACCGACGAACGTTTTAATGCGATGAGGCCGACGTAACTCCTGTATGTCGAACCGTCGTGGGCCGGACTTCGAAACGAGGATGGCCGAAGACGAGGAGATACCGCCTCCGGCGTCGTTCGTCGAACAGGCCACCGTCACCGACGGCACCGTCTACGACGAGTTCGAGGAGAACTGGCCCGGCTGCTGGGAGCGAGCGGCGGCGACGCTTGACTGGTTCGACTCCTACGAGTCGGTCCTTCCCGACGACGAACCCCCGTTCGAGTGGTTCGACGGGGGGACGCTGAACGCCTGCTACAACTGTCTCGACCGCCACGTCCAAACCGGGGCGAAGAACCGCGTCGCCATCAAGTGGGAGAGCCACCTCGGCGAGACGCGGACGTACACGTATCAGGACCTCTACCGCGAGGTCAACGAGTTCGCCGCCGCGCTCCGCGCGCAGGGCGTCGAGGAGGACGACGTGGTCACGCTCTACATGCCGATGATTCCGGAACTCCCCATCGCCATGCTGGCGTGCGCCCGCATCGGCGCGCCGCACAACGTCGTCTTCGCGGGACTGTCGGCGGACGCGTTGGCGACCCGACTGGAGAGCGCGGACTCGGCGTTCCTCGTCACCTGTGACGGCTACTACCGGAGAGGGAGCGCCATCTACCTGAAGAGCAAGGCCGACGACGCCCGTCTCAAGGCCGCCCACGACCTCGAGGAGATGGTCGTCGTCGAGCACCTCGGCGAGACCGAACATCTCGGAACGGGACAGCACACCTACGACGAACTGGTCGACGCCCACGCCGGTGCGGAGGTCGACCCGGTCGAACGGGCGGCCGACGACGTGCTGTTTCTCATCCACACGTCGGGGACCACCGGCGAACCGAAACGAGTCGAACACGTCACCGGCGGCTACCTCGCCCACGTCACGTGGACGTCGCAGACGGTGTTGGACCTCAAGCCCGAGGACACGTATCTCTCTACGGCGAACATCGGCTGGATTAGCGGCCACTCGTACGTCGTCTACGGGCCGCTGGCGCTCGGCACGACGACGGTGATGTACGAGGGTACGCCGAACTACCCGGAGAAAGACCGCATCTGGGACCTCATCGAAGAGAACGCCGTCGACGTGTTCTACACGGCTCCGACCGCGATTCGGTCGTTCATGAAGTGGGACACGTCGCTCCCGGCGTCGCGCGACCTGTCGAGTCTGCGCCTGCTCGGCACCGTTGGCGAACCCATCAACCCGCGCGCGTGGAAGTGGTACTACGAACACATCGGCGACGGGAACTGTCCCGTCGTGGACACGTGGTGGCAGACCGAGACCGGCGGTATGATGATAACCACTCTTCCGGGCGTCAAGAACATGAAACCCGGCACCGCCGGGCCGCCGCTGCCGGGCGTTGGCGCTCGGGTCGTGGACGGCCGCGGCGAGGAGGTTCCTGCGAACGAGGCCGGCTATCTCGTCCTTACGCGCCCGTGGCCCGGCATGCCGCTCGCGCTCCGACACGGCCACCGATGGGGTGAAGAGGCGGCGAAGCTCGACGTGGACGGCTGGCACTACTTCACCGGCGACGGCGCGAAAGTGGACGACGACGGCTATATCACCGTACTCGGGCGCGTTGACGACGTTATCAACGTCTCGGGTCACCGCCTCGGAACGATGGAAATCGAGTCGGCCATCGTCGGCGTCGAGGGTGTCGTCGAGGCCGCCGTCGTCAGCGTCGATGACGCCGACACGGGTGGTATCCACGCGTACGTCACGCTGGAGACGAGCGTTGCCGGGGACGACGACCTCCGCGAGCGAATCGGCTCGCACGTCCGCGAGCGCATCGGTCCGATTGCCACGCCGGACGCCGTCATCTTCACACCCGACCTCCCGAAGACGCGGTCCGGGAAGATCATGCGCCGGTTTCTCGAGAACATCACCAACGGCGAGGAGTTCGGCGACACGTCCGCGCTTCAGAACCCGGAAATCGTCGGCGAACTCGAATCCATCGTCCGAGACAGCTGACGACGTTTCGGATACTGCTACATACGCGAAATTTTGTTTCTGCCTCGGTGAGCGGTGCTCTTTCCTCTCCACTGGCTTCTCTGTGTGTCTACTTTCCTTTCACCGGAAGATTTAGTTCGCTCTTCGATATTATTCCGAAATGGATGCCGGGCGGAGACTCCGAACCGACGCCGTTGTCCGCGGGTGGGTACGAGCAACTGCGACGGTCGACCGAGACGTACCGCGAGGACCTCGTGCTTCGACTCGGCGCGGAAGTCGGACTCACGCCGGCCGAGATGAGTCAGTTCGAACCCTCCCACGTGACCCAGCGGCGACACCGGGGAACGGAACTCTACTTTCTCGCCGTTCCGACCGACGGCCGGGAGGCGTACCTGCCGACCGAGGTCGAACACGACGTTCGCAAGTACGTCACGACGACCGACATCGACGAGACTGAACGAGTGCTTCCGGTCACGCCGCGGCGTCTGCAGATGCTCGTGGCATCGGTCGGAACGCGGGCCGCCGAACGAACCGGTCGCGAGGGGTTGGCGGACGTTTCGACTCGCGACCTGCGTCGGCACTTCGCCCGAACGATGCTCGGTGATGGCGTCCCGCCGAGCGTCGTCATGCGAATCGGTGGATGGGACCGAATCGAGAGTCTCGCACCGCTCCTCGACGAACCGAGCGAAGACGAGGTGCTCGATGCGCTGTCGCCGGATGCCGTCGACAGTGGCGAGCGTCCCGCAGGCGGTGAATCCGACCGAGTGCGTCAGGTCGTCGAGACCGCCCGAAGCGTCGGGTCGGCACTCTCGGGGGTGAACACGCGAGGCGAGGTCGAACAGGCCGTCTGTGACGGACTCGCCGATTCGAGCCACTACCGTTTCGCTTGGATAGCGTCGGACGAAACCGATGCGCGAGCGTCGCTCACCGTCGCCGGACTCGACGAGGAATCGCTCGAAGCGGTCCGCCGGTCGCTCGCCAGTCGAGACACGGACTTCGCTCGACGCGCGTGCGATACCGGTGCCGTGCAGACCGTGCGTATCGACCTGCCGCCGAACTCCGAGAGCGGCCGCCTCGCTGTCGTCCCGCTGGTACACGGCGAAACCGCCTACGGCGCGCTCTACGTCGCGCTCGATGGCGAAGCGGTCCCCGACGCCGAGGCGGACGTGCTGGTGACGCTGGGTCGCCACGTCGGACAGGCAATCGCCGCCGCGGAGCGTCGGAAGCTACTCCTCGCCGACACCGTCGTTCAACTGGAGTTCGAATCATCGGACCAACAGGACGTGCTCGTCGGACTCTCCGCGGACCTCGGTTGTTCGGTTCGACTCCGCGGCGTCGTTCCTATCGAGGAGCGGTCGTTGCTGTGCTTTCTCACCGTTCGGGGGGCGACGACGGACGCGGTGTTTGACAAGTTACAAACGACACCAGCAGTCGAACACATCCGCCTCATCCGCGACCGGGGAACGGAGTCACTCCTCGAAGTCGCGCTCTCCACGGGGTCGACGATTACGACGCTCACGTCCTACGACGGAACCGTCTCGCGGTTCGTCGCGGAGGACGGCGTGGCCCGTCTCGTCGGCGAATTTTCGAACGAAGCGCCGCTCCGAGACGTGATGTCCGACCTGACCGACGCGTATCCCGCCACCGAACTCGTCTCGAAACAGGAGGTCGAACAGCCCACGCGAAACACCGCCGACTTTCGGGAGTCGCTCGTGGCGCGACTCACAGACAAGCAGCAGTCCGTCCTGCGAGCGGCCTATCTCGCCGGGTACTTCGAGTGGCCCCGCGGTAGTACCGCCGAAGACCTCGCGGATTCGATAGACATCTCGTCGCCGACGCTCCACCAGCATCTCCGAACCGCACAGCAGAAACTCATGACTGCGTTCTTCGACGACGACAGCGACGAACACACTTCGACCCTAAACCCTTAGGCGTGCGAGCGGTTGGCACACGAACGTTCATTATTGACTGAAATATTATCAATACATTCCGACAGTAGTTCATTTCGTCTGTATTCCTTTCTTGGGCCTATCGCACCGAGTTTCGACTGCTATTCATAATCATGATGTTAGCTTTCGATAATTAGTTATCCTACTTATGCCCCTTGTGGAGACTCGTTAACACGACATATGGCACAGGGTGACACCGAACTGGAGGCACGGCTGGAAGAACAAGACGAGTTCGAACCCTCCGAGGAGTTCGTCGCACAAGCGAACGTCTCGGACGCCGGCATCTACGACGAGTTCGAGGAGAATTGGCCCGAGTGCTGGGAGCGGGCCGCCGACTTGCTCGATTGGGACGAAGAGTACGACGAGGTGTTGGACGACTCGAACCCTCCGTTCTACGAGTGGTTCACCGGCGGCGAACTGAACGCCTGTCACAACTGCGTCGACCGGCACGTCGAAAACGGGGACAAGAACCGCGTCGCCATCAAGTGGGAGGGCGAACACGGCGAGACGCGAACGTACACCTATCAGGACCTCTACCGCGAGGTCAACGAGTTCGCGGCGGCGCTGCGCGACCTCGGCGTCGAGGAAGACGACGTGGTCACGCTCTACATGCCGATGGTTCCGGAACTCCCCATCGCCATGCTGGCCTGCGCCCGCATCGGCGCGCCACACAACGTCGTCTTCGCCGGTTTCTCCGCCGAGGCGCTGGCGACGCGGATGAACGCCGCGGACTCCCGGTTCCTCGTCACCTGCGACGGCTACTACCGCCGCGGCGACCCGCTCGACCACCTCGACAAAACCAACGAGGGACTCGACAGCGTCGACCACGGTGTGGACGCGACGGTCGTCGTCGACCGCCTCGGCGACGACGGCTTCGGTCACGACCTGAAGGGTAACCAGCACGACTGGGACGAACTCCTCGACGAACAGCGCGGCGAGCGCGTCGACCCCGTCGAACGCGACGCCGAAGACATGCTGTTCCTGATGTACACCTCGGGGACCACCGGCCAGCCGAAGGGCGTCAAACACACCACCGGTGGGTATCTCTCCTACGCGACGTGGACCTCCCACGCCGTCCTCGACATCGAGAAGGAAGACACCTACTGGTGTTCGGCCGACATCGGCTGGATTACGGGCCACTCCTACATCGTCTACGGGCCGCTCGCACTCGGTTCGACGACGGTGATGTACGAGGGGACGCCCGACTTCCCGAACCGCGACCGGATGTGGGACATCGTCGAGAAGTACGCCGTCGACGTGTTCTACACGGCCCCGACGGCGATTCGCGCGTTCATGAAATGGGGAAGCAAGTACCCCGAATCGCGCGACCTGTCGAGCCTCCGCCTGCTCGGTACCGTCGGCGAACCTATCAACCCGCGCGCGTGGAAGTGGTACTACGAGCACATCGGCAACGAGAACTGCCCGGTGGTAGACACGTGGTGGCAGACCGAGACCGGCGGCATGATGATAACGACCCTCCCGGGTGTCAAGAACATGAAACCCGGGTCGGCCGGGCCGCCGCTGCCGGGTATCGACGCCCAAATCGTCGACACCAACGGCGACGAAGTGGAACCCGGTCGCGCGGGCTATCTCACGGTGAACAAGCCGTGGCCGGGGATGCTCCGGACGCTCTACAAGAACGACGAGCGCTACATCTCCGAGTACTGGGAGGAGTACTCCGACACCGACAGCGACGACCCCGACGACTGGGTCTACTTCCCGGAGGACGGCGCGAAAGTGGACGACGACGGCTATATCACCGTGCTCGGCCGCGTTGACGACGTTATCAACGTCTCGGGTCACCGCCTCGGAACGATGGAAATCGAGTCGGCCATCGTCGGCGTCGAGGGCGTCGCCGAGGCGGCGGTCGTCGGCGGCAACCACGAGGTGAAAGGTGAGGCCGTCTACGCCTACGTCATCACCGAAGACGGGTACGAGGAGGGGGAAGACCTCCGCGCGCGCATTATTGAGGGCGTCGAGGACGCCATCGGGCCCATCGCCAGACCCGAACAGGTCGTGTTCACGCCGGAGCTACCAAAGACGCGCTCGGGCAAAATCATGCGTCGCCTGCTCGAAGATGTGGCGAACGGCGCGGAACTGGGCAACACCTCGACGCTCCGGAACCCCGATATCGTCGAACAGATAGAAGCGAAGGTCCACGCACAGAGCGACTGAGCGGCCGCCTTCGGCCGCCCGTATCGAGTGTAACTACGAGACGACCAACAATCTATGTCACGTGAATCAACCGAGTCAGAAATTGACTCACACGCCGCGAACACCGACCGGAGCACAGCTCCCGAACACGACGAGGTAGACTACCTGTCGAGGGAGGTGAACCTGCTGAAACCGAGTACCCCGTTCATGCGAGACCACCTGAAAATAATCTGGGCCGGATTCATCGCGTGGGCGCTCCTCACGTTCGGACCGCCGGTGCTCACCTACTTCGCACCGGCGACGATGACCGCGGAGCTTCCGGTCATCGGCTTCCCGGCGCACTACTTCCTCGTCGCCGTGTTGTCGCCGACCAGTTCGCTCGTCCTCGCGTTCGTCTACTCCCGCAAGCGCGACCAACTCGACAGGCGGTACGGCATCGACCACGCGGCCTCGAAGTCGCGCTCGAAGAGTGAGAGCGAGGCCGCCGTCACCGACGGAGGGAGCGTCGAATGACGCCGAGCGTGTTCCTCCAGTCGAGTGATCTGCTCCCCGAGGCGCTCAACATCTCGTTCAAACTCGTGCCGGCCATCATGGTCGTCGGGATGTTGGCCCTCTTTCTCGCCATCGGCTACGTGTTCAAAGTCGCCGACACGGAGGGGATGTGGGTCGCCGGCCGGTCCATCGGAAACGTCGAAAACGGGATGGCAATCGGCGCGAACTGGATGTCGGCGGCGTCGTACCTCGGATTGGCGGGACTGGTCGCCCTCGCGGGCTTCTACGGGCTCGCGTTCATCATCGGCTGGACGGCCGGCTACTTCGTCCTCCTCATCTTCCTGGCCGCGCAGATGCGTCGGTTCGGGAAGTACACGGCACCCGACTTCGTCGGCGACCGATTCAACTCCGATACGGCGCGGGCGATCGGCGCGCTGACGACCATCCTCATCGGGTTCGTCTACTCAGTCGGACAGGCCCGCGGGATGGGCCTCGTCGGACTGTACGTGTTCGGGACCGACTACGTCACGATGGTCGTCGTCATGATGGCGATTACGGTCGGCTACCTGACCATCTCCGGCATGATGGGCGCGACCAAGAACATGGCCGTCCAGTACGTCATCCTCATCGTCGCGTTCCTGACGGCCGTCTACGTCGTCGGGTTCACCGGCGGCTACTCGACCGTCCTCCCGCAAATCGAATACGGCCAGCTCATCGGCGAGCTGTCGGCCGAGTTCTCCGAACCGTTCGCCAACGCGGGGTTCTACCTCTGGATCGCCACGGCGTTCTCGCTCATCTTCGGGACCTGCGGCCTTCCACACGTGCTGGTGCGGTTCTACACCGTCGAAAACGAAAAGACGGCGCGGCAGTCGACCGTCTGGGGGCTGTTTTTCATCCTGCTCCTGTACTGGAGCGCCCCGGCGCTGGCGGCCTTCGGTGTCGACCTCTACGACGCCTCCCAGTACGGCCCGACGTTCGCGGCCAACGGCGGCATGAGCGGCGGTGAGGGCGACCTCATCGTGGTGCTCGCAGCGCAACTGTCGAACCTGCCGACGTGGTTCGTCGGCCTCGTCGCGGCCGGCGGTATCGCCGCCGCCATCGCGACGACGGCGGGGCTGTTCATCACCGCCTCGTCCGCCGTCTCCCACGACATCTACACGAACATCATCAACCCCGACGCGACCCAGCGCCAGCAGGTGTTCGTCGGTCGGGCGACGATCGTCGCGCTCGGTATCATCGTGACGATAACCGCGTTCGACCCGCCCGCGCTCGTCGGCGAACTGGTCGCGCTCGCGTTCTCGCTCGCGGCTATCGTGCTGTTCCCGATGTTCTTCCTCGGTCTCTGGTGGGAGAACACCAACCGTCAGGGCGCGCTCGCGGGTATGAGCGTCGGCCTCGTGCTCTGGATTGCCGCGGTGGTCAACGACCTCATCTTCCACTTCAGCGACCTCTTCGCCGAGTTCGTGCCGGCCATCGGCGCGGCACTCGTCGGCACGCCGCTGGTGTTCGTCATCACCATCGCCGTCTCGATGGCGACGGACGAACCGCCCGAGCGAATCAAGAAGATGGTTCGGCAGTGTCACAGCCCCGAACCGATGGGTCAGCAACAGTCCGCAGAAGACGTCGTCATGAATGCCGACGGGGGCCAGTCCCCCGCGGACGACTAACCAATGTACGAACATATCCTCATTCCGACTGACGGAAGCGACGCGGCGGAGTACGCCGTCGAACAGGCGGTCGACATCGCGTCGAAGTACGGGGCGACGGTTCACGCGCTGTACGTCGTCGACGTGGACGCCACCAGCTACTCGCTGGGAACGGAACAGGTCGACCGCATCCGACAGGGCCGCCTCGACGACATGCCCGAAGTGAAGGAGGCGGCCGACAAGGCGACGGGCTACGTCGCCGACGTCGCCGCCGAACACGGACTGGCCGTCCGCGAACACGTCGTCCCGGGCGAACCGGCGCGAGCCATCAGGAAGTTCG
This sequence comes from Haloferax sp. Q22, assembly GCF_001482285.1. Classification (GTDB taxonomy): domain Archaea; phylum Halobacteriota; class Halobacteria; order Halobacteriales; family Haloferacaceae; genus Haloferax. Next base: position 108,625 of record NZ_LOEP01000014.1, read on the forward strand.
TCGAGGACAACGACATCGACCTCGTCGTGATGGGCTCGCACGGCCGTTCCGGGCTCTCCCGGGTCGTCCTCGGGAGCGTGACCGAACGCGTCCTGCGGCGGACCCGACTTCCGGTGCTCGTCGTCGACGTCCACGAAAAGGAAGCGGAAACGGAAGCGGAAGCGGAAGCGTAACGCATGTACGATACGACCCACGCGAGGATGACCACACCACCCGCGGCTCCCGACGGGGTGACCCGCCGATGAGCCTCGCGGAGATGATTCGAACCCACGTGCGCGAACACCGCTCGGGAATGCTGACCGACCTGCTGTTCGCCCTCGCGTGGGTAACTGTCGTTTCGGTCCTGTTCGACGTGGTCGACGGGCCGCAGTGGGCGTTCTACCTCTGTCTGGGTGCGGGCGTCGTCGCGTACTTCGGCTTCTTCGCGTCGGTCGAAGCCGCGCGCGAGCAGCGCTGACGCCGGATTCACTCCCGGACTATTTTCTCGTACGGACTCGGAGCGGTTGCGGGTTCGTGCTCGCCGGTGCGGTCACTCGTTGGTCGCCGTCGGTGACGGCGGGTCAGACGTCGTCAGCGCCGCACCGACTCTCGCGCCCGCTTCGCCAAGGAGCGCGGACAGACCGAACCCGAGCAGGCCGACCGTGGCGACTCCGCCGAGCACCATCAGCCAGCCCGCGACGACGAACCACGTCGGACCGGACAGTCCGGTCGCGAACGCGAGCACGTCGAACAGTACCCAGAGGATGGGAAGCCCGCCGACGAGGCCCGTCCGGACGCCGACACCGGTCGCCGTTCCGTGCCGTCGCTTCGCCACCGCGCCGACGACGAGTCCGGCGAAGAACACCGCGGTCAGCGACATCGCCGACCGCCCGTCGAGATAGCTCCACGAGACGAACACCGCCGCGACGAGGCCACCGACGAGGCTGTACCGCCGTCGCCACGAGAGTCCGCCTGGAGGGCTGTGGTCGTTCATACTCTCCATTCGTGTCTATCGTCTAATAGCTCTGTTCACGGACCGCCGAAAAATCGGGCCGATTCGGGGGCTACTCGTCGCGCTCTCGCCGCCGGTAGGCGATTCCCAGTCCGGCGGCGAGGAGACCACCGACGACGACGGCGAGCGCCCATCCGTTGTTGCCGCCAACGTCGTCAGTTCCGTCGGCGACGGAGTCCGCGCCGTCGGCGGACGCCGCCGTCTGGGTCCCCTGCGGTTCCTCGACGGTGACGCTGCCGACGACCTGCTCGCCGACCGCGAGTTCGTACGTCCCGGCCTCGTCGAACGCGTGGCTGAGCGTGGCCGTCCCGTTCTGGAACGCGCCGAGCTCCACGGTCCCACCGGCGACGCGCTCGCCGTCGACCAGCAAGTCGAGCGCGTGGGTTCCCCCCGCGCCGCCGAGGTTCGACACGTCGACCTCGACCGCGACTTTCTGTCCGACCGACACGCTCGTCTCGGTGACCTCGGCGGCGGTCGTCTCGAAGACGGGGACGGTCGAGCCGATGGTGAACAGCGACAGGCCGGGCGAGGTCGCCTCGAAGACGTAGTGCGTCTCGGACTCCTCGACGAGACTGGCGTCGAGCCTGCGCCACTGGGTGTGTTCGTCGCGGTAAAGCGCCACCGACTCCGGGCTGATGCCCGTCGCCTCGAAGTAGCGCTTTCGCACGCTGAAGGTGAACGTCACGTCCTCGATGTCGTCGTCGTGTATCGAGTGGTTGACCACGACGTAGCCCGCCGAGGTCGCGCCCGTCTCGCGTTGGAAGCGCTCGCCCGTGGCTTCGTCCTCGGCCGCCTCGTACGTCGTGACGTTCAGCGTGAAGTTGTCCCCGTTGCTCACGTTCATCGAGAGCCGTGCGACCGAGACGTTCTCGGCGACGGACGACGCCGACTCGTCGTCGGTTTCGGCGTCTCCGGCGGCTTCGTTGGTCTCGGTCGCGTCGGTTTCGGTGTCGTTCCCGGGCGATTCGAGCGAGATGACGACGGGGCGGCTCGTATCGATATTCCTGACCGACACGTTCGAGCGCTTGCTCGTGCCTTCGCTTTTCGTGTCGACGACGACGTCCGAGTCATCGCCCGTCTCCTCGCTCGATTCCGTCGTGGACGATGACGAAGAGGAGGACGACGAGGACGACGAGGAAGAGGACGATGACGACGATTCGGCGTTCACCGTCACCGTCGTCGTGTCCGAACCGACGTTGCCGGCGGCGTCGGTCACGTTCAGCGTGACGGTGTAGGTCCCGGCCAAGTCGTAGCTGTGCGTCTCGGAGGCGTTCGTCGAGTTCGCGCCGTCGCCGAAGTCCCACTCGTAGGAGTCGATGGCACCGTTGTCGGTCGAGGCGGAGGCGTTGAACTCGATCGCGTCGCCCCGCGTGACCGACGCGTTGTCGCCGGCGTCGGCGGTCGGCGCGGTCGTGTCGTTGACGGTCACGACTAGTGAATCCGAATCGGCGTTGTCGCCGCCGTCGGTCACGGTCAGAACCACGTCGTACGTTCCGGGGTCGGCGAAGGTGTGGCTCGGGGTCGCACCCGTCGCGTTCGCGGTGCCGTCGTCGAAGTCCCATTCGTAGGAGTCGATGGCACCATTGTCGGACGAGGTGGAGCCGTCGAAACTGACGGCGGTGTCCTCGTCGACGGTCTGATTACTCCCGGCGTCGGCGGTCGGTGCGGTCGTATCGTTGACGCTCGCGGTGAGCGTGTCGAACCCGCTGTTCCCGACGGTGTCGGTCACGTTCAGCGTGACGGTGTAGGTGCCGGGTTCGGCGTACGTGTGGGTCGCGTTCTCGCCGGTCGCGTTCGCGGAGCCGTCGCCGAAGTCCCATTCGTAGGAGGCGATTCCGGAGGCGTCGGTCGAGCCACTAGCGTTGAACTCGGCGGCGGCGTCCTCGTCAACGCTCTGGTCGGCACCCGCGTCGGCGGCCGGCGCGGTCGTGTCGTTCACCGTGACGACGAGCGTGTCGGCGTCGGCGTTCCCGGCGGTGTCGGTCACGCTCAGCGTGACGGTGTAGGTACCGGGGTCGGCGAACGCGTGATCTGCGGTCTCTCCGGTCGCGTTCGCGCCGTCGCCGAAGTCCCACTCGTAGGAGTCGATGGCTCCGTTGTCGGTCGAGGCGGAGGCGTCGAAGTCAACGGCGGTGTCCTCGCCGACGGTCTGATTACTCCCGGCGTCGGCCGCGGGCGCGGTCGTGTCGTTGACCGTCACGACCAGCGAGTCGGTGTCCTCGTTCCCCGCGGCATCGGCGGCGGTGAACGTCGCCGTGTAGGTGCCGGGGTCGGCGAAGGTGTGAGTGACGTCTTTGCCGGTCGCGTTCGCGGAGCCGTCGCCGAAGTCCCACGACGTGCTCGTGACGCCGACGGCGTCGGTCGCCGTCGCGTTGAAGTCGAGCGCGATGTTCTCGTCGACGGTCGCGTCCTCACCCGCGTCGACGGCGGGCGCGAGCGTGTCGATAGTGACGCTGTCGGACTCGTCTCCGGCCCCGTCCTGCCCGTCGGCGTTCTCGGCGGTCCCGACCGTGACGGTGTAGGTGCCGTCGCTTCCGGTCTCGTACGGCGACGCGAGCGTGTACGTGTACGGTCCGCTTCCCGTCTCGGTGAAGTCACCCTCGGTGAACGTCGTCGAACTCGGTCCGGCGACCGAGACGGAGATGTTCGTCAGGCGCTGCGACGAGTCGAACGACACCGAGAGGTTCTGTCCCGAGGGAGTCGTCGCGTTGACCGCGGAGACGGTCGGCGACGGTTCCGCGACCGCGTGGAACTGACTACCGCTGCCGTAGTAGAGGTAGCCGTTCCACGCGAGCGGCGTCGGGTAGAGAGTGCTCGTCGGCGAGCTGTACGACCACAGCTCTGTGCCGTCGGTCGCGTTGAACGCGTTGACGGTCGAGTCACCGTAATCGGAGACGTAGAGCACGTCGCCCGCGACGACCGGCGCGCCTCGGAAGTCGCTCCCGGACGCGTTCCAGCGTTCGCTCCCGTCGCTCTCGTTGAGCGCGACGAGCTCGCCGCCGCGGCTCGCGGCGTAGACGACGCCGTCGGCGTACACCTGACTCGAATCCACGTCGCCAGCCATCGAGTAGTTCCAGCGTTCGGTGCCGTCGGTCGCGTTTACGGCGTACACGCTTCCGTTCTCGCCTGTTGGCGTGGTGTCGCTTCCGACGAACACCGTGTCGTTTGCGACCGTCGGGCCCGACTGGCTTCCGTCGGCGAGCGCGAAGTTCCAGAGTCGCGCCCCGCTGGTGGCGTTCAGCGCGGTCAGGTTCTCGTCGTCGGCCGAGACGTAGACGACGCCGTCGACGACCGCGGGGTTCGACTCAACCAGCACCGGCTGGTGCATCGTGTAGTACCAGCGCTCTTCACCGGTGGCGGCGTCAACCGCGGTCAGGTTTCCGTCGTTGCTTCCGAAGTAGACGACGCTGTCGACGACCGCGGGGGCCGACCGGACGTTCGTCTGCGTCGTGTAGTTCCAGATTTCGGTGCCGTCGGTCGCGTTTATTGCGTGTAGCTTGTAGTCGTTGCTTCCGAGGTAGAGCACGCCGTTGGCGTACGCGGGCGTGGTCCACGTCGAACCCGAAGTGCCGCCGGGCGTCGCGTTCCACTTCTCCTCGCCCGTCTCGGGGTCTAACGCGTAGAGACTGCCACCGTCGTGGAAGGCGGTGTAAAGCGTGTCGCCCACGATGGTCGGCTGCATCACCTGCGGGGTTCCGTCGGTGATGTTCCATACCTCGACGGGTTCCGTGAGCGGACCCTCCTGATTCGGGTAGTATCCGTGGTTCTCCGGTCCGCCGTGGAACTTCGCGTTGGCCTCCTCGACGGTCACGGTCTGTGCAGCGAGCCCCCCGGCGGCAACGTCGTAAGTTCCCGCCCCCCAGAGCGTTTCCGTGAACGTGACCTGTTTGGTCGCGCCCGCGTTCAGCGTCCCGGTTCGGTACGCCACGACGTCGCCGTCGACGGTGAGCGTCGTGTTGTACGGCTGCTGTGTCCCGCCGGCGTTTTCGACGGTGACGTTGACGGTGACGGCGCTTCCCTCGTAGAGCGTCGTCGGCGTCACCGAGAGGCCCGTGTGCGAGATGTCCGCGCCGTTCGTGACCGCCGACGCACCGATCGGCACCCACGCGACGAGCGAAATCACCGTCACGAGCGTCAAAACGAGCGTGCTAACCTGCTGCCGCGTTATCCCGTGTCTGCGCGTCATCTGCCGTTCGCCTCCCTGTCCGCCGCAACCTTCTCCGTGTTTCCCTTCGATTTCATTTCCCTGCCGAATTCGGTTTCACCACCGATAATTAGGCGATTCAGACTGTCCGGATAGAAAAATAAAAACTCCGAATATAATCGAGGCCATTTATGAAAATATTATAACTCGGATCGAAGACTAAAATACCATTTTGATTAGAACTAGCAATACTAACTCGGGTTCTAAACCTCTGAATCACTCAAAAATCTCTGAACACCATGTCTTGGGGGTTTAAACAACTATTGACTATGAACTGACTTCTCAATCGAGTATTTTCTTTGCACTACTGGGATCTATAGATGTTATCAAACTGGATATCTTAGTGGACGTGGTATCTCGGATACACATCACATAACTTACCTGACTCGGACGGAGATGACTTCCGCGTCCTCGGGGCATCAACAGTACAGTTTTATCATGCACGTGAGTTGACCCGTCCATGTCTCTCTCGCGGGCGAAATCGATCGGCGCTCTCTACGAGGAGTGCAGGGATTTCGACCTCGTTCTCGTGCCCGACGCGCCCATGGCGAGCGCGCTGAACCGGCGTCTCGACCAACCGCACTTCGGGCCCTTTGCGATTACGCCCCGCCGACTCGCCGCCCGGCGTCGGGAACAGGCCGAGGACCGACTCGCGTTCCTCGAAGTCGTTCGGACGACCGACCTCGACTGGAAAGAGGCGTCCTACGCCGTCGGGAACATCCTCCAGTGTTGGGAGCACCGGGGGACGGCCGACGCCGTTCTCGACTACGACCAGTTCGCGACGACGGCGACGCGCGCCGCCGTCGACTGTATCGCCGAACTGGACACGACCTCCAAGCGCCTCACCGAGTTCACCATCGACGCGGACACGTCGGTCGCCGTCGTCGGCTTCGAACAGTTCACCGAACTCGAACGCTCGATTCTCCCGGCGGACTACGAGACGGTCGACCCGTTCACCGAGGCGTCGTTCGACCACCCGCCGTTCCGAATCCTCGACTCGCCGGCCGCAATCGTCGACGCCGTCCTCGACACGGTCACGCCGGCAAACGCCGACGACGTGGCGGTCGTTCTCGACGCCGCCAGTCAGTATTCCCCGCTCGTCGAGTCGGCGTTGGAAGCCGCGGACATCCCGTACTACGGCGGTCCGGGGTTCACCGACGACGCCCGTCACCGCGCGTTTCTGCAGTTCCTCCGAAGCGCACACGCCGGTCGGGATACGCGAGTCGGCGACGTTCGACCGCTCTTCACCCAACTCGGTATCTCTCTCGGCGTCGAGCACGACAAAAAACGCCTCTCGGACATCGAACGCTCGGAGATAGACCGGTTCCTCCGCTTCCGCGACGAAGTCCGCTCCGGCACGTTCGACGCGGCCGTCGACGCGTACGAGTCGCTCACCGACACGACTATCGACGCCTTCAGAGCGGAGCTCGCGACGCTCGGCCTCCTCGACGACGCCGTCACCGAGTCCGCGGTCGACCGCCTCGAATTCTATCTGCAGTCGTACGAGGTGCCCGTCGACCGGGAAAACGAGGGCGTCCTGCTGGCCGACGCGAAATCGGCCGCGCACGTCGACCGCGCGGTGGTGTTCTACCTCGGTCTCGACGAGGGCTGGACGCGCTCGTCCCCTCGGCGGCCGTGGGTCGACAGCGACCGCGAGTTCGAGCGGAACATCCGCCAGTTCCAACTCCTCCTGCAGAACGGCGTCGACCAGTACTACCTCGTCCAGGACACCGCCGGCGGGACACCGGTCACGCCGTGTCTGTACTTCGAAGACCTGTTCGACGAGGCGTTCGACCGATTCAGCGATGCGGCGTCGATACCGCATTCCCGGGCATTCCGAACGACCGAGGACGGCTTCGAAAGAGAGCCACTCGACGTTCCCGCCGAGGAGGTCACCGCACTCAGCCAGTCCAGCCTGAACACCTACGTCAACTCGCCCCGCGATTACTTCTTCAGCAGACTCGTCGACAACCCGGACGAGGACCACTTCAGGGAGGGGAACCTGTTTCACGACTTCGCCGAGTTCTACGTCTCTCACCCGGACGCCGTCCGCGACTCGCTCGACGAGGTCGCCGCGGTCATCCTCGACGAAGTCGAACCGTTCCTCCGGGGTGTCGACGAGGAGACCCGACTCACCAAGTACCGCATCGGCCTCCGGACCATCGCCGAATTCCTGGACGCGAACCCGCCACAGGGGGACGGCTTGGCGACGCCGGACAGCGGTCGGAGTGAGAACTTCTTCGCCGAGTACTACGACCGACCCGTCGATGCGGCGCACACCGAACGCTGGTTCGAGAACGCCGACCTCGGACTGAAGGGGAAAATCGACCTCGTTCACGGGCCCGCGCGACTGCTCGACTACAAGAGCGGCGCGAAGAAGTCCGCGTACTCCGTCGTCAAGCACTCGGCGCTCGACCCGCCGAGCGACAAACCGAACTTTCAGGCGTTGCTGTATCTCGCCCATCGGCGCACTGAACGACCGAACGAGGAACTGCGGTTCACGTTCTTCCACTTCCTCGAAACCCTCGACGACGTCGTGACCGGCGAGGGAGCGCTGGACGACTGTCTCACGACGGTGACGTACTACCCCGCGACCTACGAGGAACACACTTCGAGCCGAGCCGTCTTCACCGAACTTCGGGAAGACGCCGCGAACGACTGCACCAAGACGTTCTCGAAGTCGACGTACGAGGTCTATCGGGGCGTGCTGGACACACACGAGATTCCGGACACCCGCGACAGCGACGAACTCATCGAATCCGAGTTCGGGGAGGCGCTCACCGAGCGCCTGGTCGCCGACGTCGGGAACTACAAGTACGTGAAAAACGGCTGTAAGCAGGCGTTACGACACCTGCTCCGAATCCGAAAGCGGAACTACTTCGCCGACGACGTGGACGCGTTCGAGGCGTTCGTCCGCGAACGACGCTCGGAGTTGAACGCTCGCCGACGCGGCGACGAGCGCTTTCCCGTTCGGGGGCTCGGCGGCGACCCGAACTACCGGTACGTGGACAACCGAGACTGCATCCTGGAGGGTGAATCCCGATGACGTCGCCGAACGACCAACAGCAGGACCTCATCGACAGCAAACGGGGTATCCACGTCGTCGACGCCGGCGCGGGGACCGGAAAGACGTTCACCGTCACTCGTCGCTACGCCGAAATCGTCGATCAGGAGGGCGTGGAACCGGAAGACGTCCTCCTCGTGACGTTCACCAACAACGCGGCGACGGAGATGAGAGACCGAATCGTCGCCAACTGCGACTACGGGATGCGCGAACTCTCCGACGCGCCCATCCAGACGTTCCACAGCCTCTGTCACGACATCCTCATGGAACACGGCTTCGAGGCACCGACGCTCCTCGGCATCGACGACCGGATTTCGGAGTCCACGCGGGTCCTCGAAGACGAGAACGTCGAGAAGGCGCAGTTCCGCGAGTTCGTCCGCCGGTTCAGCGACGACCACCCCGAGTACGACGACTTCTTCCGCGCCGTCGCGGAACCGGTCGAACTCCTCGGGTTGGTTACTCAACTCGCCGCGAAGGGCGTCTTCCCGACGGCGGACGGCTGGTACCGAAACGGCGAGCGGTATCTGGACGGCGACTTCGAGGCGTTCCGCGAGACGTTCGAGGAACTGAACCGCCCCCGAAACGACGGGAACAAGCAGTCCAAACTCCGCTCGAAACTCGGGGGCTACGGGGACGACAAGTGCTATCTCCCCGACGCTCCCGAGAAGGACGACATCCGCGGCGGGTGGGGTGCAAAGCGGGTTCCGGACGAGGTCGCGCGACTGGCGTTCGACGAACCGCGAGAGGGCCTCAAGAACTTCGTCCACGACCTCTATCACGAGTACCTTGGATTCGCGCTCAGTCGCAACTACCTGAACTTCGGCTTTCTTCAGCTCTTTGCGTTCGTCCTGCTCTGCGACGACCACCGACTCCGCGACGAGGTCGCCTTCGAGTACGTGATGGTCGACGAGTTCCAGGACTCCAGCGAGATACAGTTCAAGCTCGCGCTCCTGATCGCGGACACGAACAACGTCTGCGTCGTCGGCGACTGGAAGCAGAGCATCTACTCGTTTCAGTACGCCGCCGTCGAGAACATCACCGACTTCGAGTCCCGACTGGACCGCTTCGTCGACGAACTCAACGAGGACCGCGAGCGCGTGTCGTGGTCGACGCGGCCGATCACCGAACTGGAACTCGTCGAGAACTACCGGTCGACGCAGGCGATTCTCGACTTCTCCGAGCACAGTCTGGTGACGCCCGCCGCGAGGTCGGACGACATCGACGAGGCGGCCGTCCGGGACCGAATCGTGTCGCTGTCGTCCAACGCCGCCCACGAGAACTCCCGCATCGAGGCGATTCGGCACGAGGACGAACACGAGGCGGTGCTGACCAAGATTCAGGAAATCGTCGGGAACGACGCGTATCGGGTCGAGGAGGACGGCGAACTCCGCGCCCCGGAGTACGGCGACATCGCCGTCCTCACGCGGACCCGCGACTTCGGTCGGGAACTCCTCTCTGTCGCCGAGGAGTTCGGGTTGCCGATGGCCTACGAGGGGGGTATCGAGCTGTTCCGCTCCGACCCGGCGAAACTCCTCCTGGCGTGGTTGCGGATTCTCGAATCCGACTCGGAGCGGGGGTGGGCGGTCGTCCTCGAAGCGGCCGGTTACACGCTCGACGAGGTCGAACACGTCCTCGACGGCGGGGCGTACCCGTCTGACATGCAGGCGTTCGCGTCGGCGCTCGACTCGCTGGAGACGGTCGGCGGCGTCGCCCAGCGCGTGTTCTCTCGGTACGGCTACGACGGGGCCTACGCCGACGTGCTCCTGACGACGATTCAGTCGGTCCACGGCGCGACGACGCTGACCCGAGGGGGTCTCGTTCGGTTCATCGAACGCGGCATCGAAGACGGGAGCACCCACGACGTGCACGCGAGCGCCGGCACGAACTCGGTGACCGTGCAGACCATCCACGCGGCTAAGGGACTCGAACATCCCATCGTCGTGCTTGCGAACATGAACAACCACCGCTTCCCACCGTCGGGCGGGAATAGCGACGCCATCACCTTCGACGATTCGGTTGGCCTGCGTCAGCGGAAAGTTTACGCCGACGACCACGGCTATCCCCACGTTCACGACAACTGGCGGACCGACGTCCTCCGAGCGTGCCTGCCGCGCGGCTACGACGAGGAGCGGCGCTTGCTCTACGTCGCCATGACGCGGGCCGAGAGCCACCTCGTGTTCGCCGCGGGCGAGTCGCCGAACGCGTTCCTCGAAGCCCTCCCCGTCGAAAGCACGGAACTGATCCCCGACGTTCGGGAAGGCGACGCCGGCGGGCCGTCGCAGGCGCACTTACAGATTACCGTCCCGACGCCGGAGGGGCCGGTCGGCCACTCGCCGCACACGCTCATGCGCGACGACGTGTTCGAAGACGTCGCCGACGGGAGAGGGTCGGCGTTCGGAACGCGGACCCACGAGTTCGCCGAGCGGTACGTGCTGGAAGGTGATGTCGAACCGTCGAACGACGACGAGCGCCGTATCAAGTCGTTCATCGACTCCCTCGACGGGGACCTGCGAGTCGAGGAGGACGCGTATCTGCCGCTCACCGTCGGCGGCGAGCGGGTCACTATCTCCGGAATCATCGACCTCGTTCACGTCCGCCCCGATTCCGTCGAGGTCATCGACTTCAAGACCGACCTCGGGCGGCACGCCGAGTCCGAGTACCGAAAGCAACTCAGCGTCTACTACCACGTGTTGAACGAGTGGTTCTCTGAGCGCGACGTGTCCGCGGGGATATTCTACACCGCCACCGGCGAGTGGGTCGACGTCGAACCCCTGTCGCGGTCCGCGCTCGTCGCGCTCGTGGAGGACGTTCGAAACGGCTGAGCGGGGGCTGGAGGCCGGTACGCTCACGCGTCGCCGCCGCGCCCGCCGTTCGGGAGGAGCGTCGAAACGAGGAGCACGAGCAACACGAGAAGCGCGAGGAGCAACAGCGTCTCCCGTTGTGCCTGCACTATCGCGGCGTCGAACGCGCCGGCCAGCAGTTCCCGCTGTGCCGGCGTGAGGCCGTCGAGGACCGCCTGTTGGGTCTCTTTGGTCGCGGTCTCCGCGGCGCGTTCCAGCGCGGCGGCGAGCGCCTCCCGGTCGCTCACCGACGCTCCCTCGCCCGCGCCAGCGACGGCCAGCACGCCCTCCACGACGCCGCCGTAGAACCGCCGGAGCAGGTACGTGCCCACGATAGCGGTCCCGAACGAGTAGCCGAGCATCATCGTCGCGTTCAGCAGGCCGGACGCCGCCGCCGAGTCCCGTGGTTCGACCGACGAGAGCGTCATGTCGATGAGCTGTGCCATCACGAGGCCGAGGCCGAGGCCGACGAGCGCCATCGGCACGGCGAGTTGCGTGACCGTCGCGTCCAGCGCCGTCTGCGACACGAGCGCGAGCACGCCGAGCCCCATGAGGACGACGCCGCCCTGAATCAGTAGTTTCGGCGCGACGAACCGCCGCCAGCCGGTCGTGAAGATGGACGCGACGAACGTCGCGACGGAGAACGGAAGCATCGCGACCCCGGTCTCGAACGCGGTGTAGCCGGCCCCGGACTGGAGGAAGACCGGAACGACGAAGATGAACCCCGCGAGGACCAGCGACCGCGCGGCGTTCGTGACGATACCGGCCGTGAACGGCGCGTTCGACAGGAGACGGACCGGGACGAGCGGCGACCCGCCCTCGCGCTCGACGCGACGCTCGTACTGGACGAAGGCCGCGAAGACGACGATTCCGAAGCCGACGAGCCAGACGGTCGGCGACGCGCCGAACAGATCCAGTCGAACGCCACCGACGGCGAACGGCCGGCGGGCCGATATCCAGCCGTACCGCCCGGCCAAGAGGACGCCGGCGACGAGGGCGGTCGTCCCCGCTATCGAGAGGACCGTCCCGCCGACGTCCAGTTTCGTCCGCGTCTCGCTCAGGGACTCCTCAGGGAGATACCGGACGAACGCGAGCGCGACGAGAACGATGAGTACCTCGACGCCGAACCCCCACCGCCAGCTGGCGAACGTCGTGACTGCGCCGCCCAAAAGCGGCCCGAACGCGGCCCCGGCCGCGTTCACCCCGGCGAGGATACCGAGGGCTTTCGCCCGGTCTGCGCCCTCGTAGCTGACGAGGAGGACCGTGAACGTCAGCGGGAGCAACACGGCTGCGGCGGCCCCCTCGATGACCGACCAACCGACGTAGAGCACGGCGACGTTCCAACTCAGCGCCGCCAGCGTCGTCCCGACGCCGTACACGAGTAGGGTCGCGGTCATCAGCCGGCAAATCCCGTACATCGACGACAACTTGCCGCCCGGAAGAATCAGCGCCGCCATGACCATCGCGTAGAACGAAATCGCGCCCTGTACGACCGTGACGGTGGTATCGAGGTCGGTGACGATGGACGGAATCGCGACGTTCATCAGCGTCGAATCGATGACGCCGATGAACATCGCGAGACTCACCGCCACCGCGGGGCCCCAGTACGCCAACCCTCCCGCCGAACCGGTCGTCGCCGCTCTTCTTTCGGGAACGTGAGCGTTCGCGTCTGCGTCCATTGGCCTTCGATAGCACGCCTCACTCAATAAATCTCTCTGACAGAGCGGAGCGGCGTTGGTCTCTCGGTCGGCTCGGTTCAGCCGTGAGACGCCTCCGAGCCAAGCGACTCGCCACAGTACGGGCACCACTCGAACCTCGGTCTCTCTCTTGGTTGTGTCTGTTCGCCCGGCTGCGCCCGCTCTTCCGTTCGCTCTGGGAAAAAGCCCGCGGCCAAGATACTCGACGGGAGCGCAAAGAAGGCGACACCGCCCGGCCGCTTTCGCGCCCGACGAATTACGGGATGTGAGTCAATCAGCACCTCGATAAATGCAGTTTATTATGGTTTCCTGCATACGTGTAGTCGGGTTGAAAAGATGAGTTCACTGGCACTGTCTAGTTAGGCCAGTTTGAGAAGCGAGCAGTTCGTAGATCTAGTGCTTTGCTCAACCTAGAACTGCTCACAGAGTCGTTGGAAACGGCGAATTATGAATGTTGGCAGCATGGAGCCGAACAGCGAACGCCCTGACGGGCGTTGCCGTCCGCTCGCGCTGCCAACATTCAAGCGTAGCTGTGTCCAAACTCTCGCCGAGCAGGTCTTTGAGCAGCATAGGAAACTAGCTCTTCGACCTGTTCATCCCTTAACTAGACGGTGCCCCTCAGACGGACGTTTCGGCGCTCGCAAGTATCTTACTCCCCAGAACGAGATTCACTATACTTTACAAAGGTAGTTGTGTAACAAAAACGTCGGTGAGACATCATTATCGGGGGTTGACGGGTGCTTGATGGCGGCGTAGTCTGCCACCGATTCGGTGGAGAGGGCCATCCTCTGGTCTGAAATAGGCGTTCTCAGTGAACAGTCGGTGCGTTCCGAACGCTGGTTGGCTTTTCAGTACAGAAACGCGTCTCCACGACCTCGGAGGATAATTTTGATGCGTGCCTTTGTTTCACCAAAGTCAGATCTATATCACTGATCATCGCACAGGAACCGGCTAGCGAGGCTGACCGGCGCAGTGCTCTCGACTCGATCGTCCTGCTGACCATTCCAGTCGGCATCGAACCGTATCATAGTCACTTTCCGGAACGCTATCTGTCTCCGCGGAAACGCTCCGACAGTACGTCTATGGTATTCTTAACTCATTGTCTGATTCAAGCGTAGAGACGGCCGTGTTCGTCAAAATCACGGAGTTGATACACCAATTCACGAATCTGCGATACTTCACCGTGACAGAATATGGTCTCTAAGCACCATTCGCATTGGTGCATATGGCCAGTAGTTTCGATTATCTCCTGAAAATCGTGTTGAATGCTATGGAGGTCACCAATACTCGGCTCGGTCGATGAACTGAGCGAGCAAGAGCGTGAAGAACTAGTCGAAGAACACAGTGTGGAAGAGCTCCGCACTGAGCACACCGAGGACGAACTCACGAAGCTCGGCGTCACTGCCTGAAACAGAAGTTGTCCCTCGGCGAGTGATTTATTTATAAACCGTCTCAGATATTCCCTTTGACAATTTCTGCGATGCGTTCACGGTCGAACAGCGTCACGTCCTCAAACGAATCTGGGTAGATGTCTTTCGCCGCCCGGTCGGTATGGTAGAAGTTGATAATTGGGCCTTGGTCAAGATAGCCAGCGCTGTAGATGGCACCGTCTTGAACTGCTTGTACACTGTTCGATCCACCTTCTTCTTGCAGTGGCTCGACAACTTCTGTTTGGAACTCAGATTCGGACGCTCCTCCGTAATTCCGCACTAGTAGTACCTCGGGGTCGATTTCGATCAAGGCTTCTAGATCAAGCGTTCCCCTGTCAGAGAAACTGTAGTGTCCCACATCTGTCGCGGCAAGTGCATCGGTCAGACCGAGTTCGCGCCACTGCTTGGTGCTGACTCCTCCATCATCAAACCGAAACGGATAGAATTGGAACCCTGATCCGTCAGCCGGATACACCAGTAAGGCAGTTGGTCGCTGGTCGGCCGGTGGCAAGTGCTCATCAATGGACTCGAGCATCTCCTCGTGGAGTTCGACGTACGCTTGGTAGCGCTCCTGTGCCTGAAAAACCTCAGCCATCAATTCGAAGGCCTCATAGAGGCTGTAGTAGCGGTAATCGTGCCAGTCGTCACTATGACGACGGATAAAATTGCCAAAGAACGGGCCGAGGTTCTCCGAAACCTCATCGACGTCAGCCTGGTCCCAGTCGTACCAGAGTCGCAGGATATGTTGGTCAACGAAATGGACGTCGGCATTCATTTCATAGAACAGTTCCTTACTCACGCCGCCTGCAACGAGTTCCACGATGTCATCTGCGTTAAATTCTATTCCGGGGAGTTCCTCGAAGGCCTCGTTCGCAAACCGGTTGTGGTTCTGAATGCCGAGTGTCTGCCCACCGCCGAGTGCAAACGCCATATCGGCGAACGTCGGTAGCAATGCTGTCCACCGCTCGGGCGGGCTATCGAACTCAACCGCACCCATCGGCTCGATTTCGACAGTGTACGAATTATTCGTTTCCGTCCCAGCATCCGTTTCAGAGACGGCTTCCTGTGTCGATGATGTGCTTGATTCTGTCGACGAACTCGTTGACTGGGAGTTGCTCGAGCAGCCCGCAAACAGACCGCCACCGATGATTGCCCCGCCGTACCTCAGGTAGTCACGCCGCGTCGGCGCCTCGTGGTCGCTGGAATCGCTTGACATATATTTTAGGCCTACCTAAATACTCAAAAACGTTCCGAATTTTAGGCCTGCCAAAATATCAGCGAGGCGCACCGCAGCGCGGACACATCGGCGGGCCGCTCTCGGGCAGCGAGCCCGCAGTGTGGACACGCGCTGCCGTCAAGTGTGGTGATCTCTTCGACCACCTCATCCGTGGCTTCCCGACTCGACTCGCTCGTCCCGACTCCGTCTGGTGCTTCGCCGGTCAGTGGGATGCAGGGCGAAGAAGAGCGGGCGTTCAAGTTCGCGATCCGAAACTGTGGCGTCTCGCCACGGCTAGTTGCATATCGCGATATACAATTTATGGCGGCCACCACTCCACCTCGTGCCTTACGCAGAGACCCGTGACAAGCCCAACAGCTACTGCAGCACGTGCTCTTCGACGGTCACGGACTCGTCGGTAGATTCGAACACGTCGGCCAGCGTCTCGCGCATCGCCTGCCGGCGGAAGGACCGCCGGCGCTCCTCAGAGAGGTAGTTCGACATGACGATGTCGGCGCTCTTCGACCCCTGGTCGGCGGCGACCCCCTCCAGTTGGGCGAGCATCTCGTCGACCGCCGCCTGATAGGCTGTGTACCAGAAGCGCCGACAGAGCTTCGCGGTCGGGACCTCACCGTCGACGGTCACGCCCGCCTCGTCGGCGAGGCGTTTGAACCGCCGGTTGACCGTCTCGCGGGCGATGTGCCCCGAGGCGGCCCGCGAGGAGGGAAACAGCGCGCCGTTCCAGTCGTCGTCCTCGGCGAGCGCGTCGATTCGGGCGGCGACGGCGTCGACGCCGTAGAGGAGCGCGACGGTCCCCGGGCCGTTCTTCCGCGCTTCGAACTCGATGTGCGGGTCGTCGCCGGAGAGAACGAGTTGCGACGCGCGGAGCGACGCGAGTTCGTTCGGGCGGAGCCCCCACCCGGCGAGACCGAGGACGAGAAGCCGGTCTTCGAGGTCGTCGGCGACGGCGTACACGTCGCTCACTTGGTCCGCGGTCATCGTGCGGTTGTCGGGTTGCCCCTGCTCCCAGCGGAACTGCTTCGCCGCGTTCTCGACGGGATTGTACCGCGCGCGCCGGAAGTCCACGAGGTACTCGTAGAACGACCGGACCGTCTGGAGGTATTTGAGCTTCGTCCCGTCGGTGGCGAGTTCGGCGTCGAACTCGTCGAGGACCGCGAGACAGCGGTCTATCTCGTCGGGTTCGGCGTCGCGGTCGTCAAGTCGTGAGAGCAGGTCGGCCGACTCGTGGCGGTCCCGGTAGACTCGGGCGAACCGCGCGAGGTGCGTCCGGCGGGTCGGCAGCGTCGAGTCCGCGAGGCCGCGCCGCGATTCGAGCATGTCGAGGTAGGACTCGAACGCCTCGACGGTCCGGTCGTCGTCGATGCCCCAGTCGTAGCCCTCGTCGGCGTCCTCGTCGCCGAGGCCGACGACGCCGACGAAGAACTCCCGCGGCGTGAGGTCGTGTTTCTCGCGGAGCGCGTAGGCGATGCCCGACCAGCCGCGTTCGGTCAGCCACGCGTAGGTCGGCACGTCCCGCGTCGGGTCCATCCCGTCGCGGTCCATCGCGGGCGCTATCGTCTCCCAGTAGAACGCTTCGAGTTCGTCGAGTGACTTTCGCGACCAGTTCACCGCGGCTCACCCCGCTCGAACCGGCCGCCGCGTCGCGTTCCGTGCGCCATCGTTCTGCATGCAGGGCGTGCCGCGGACGGATTAACACTTTCTCTCGTCGCGGGCGACGACGCGTCGGCGGTGGCGTTGCACCCACCGGCCGACCCGACCACCCTATATATGACGGGTATTAGATATATTGGGGAGCCGTGATAACAGGAACCCACAATGTCCGATGGAAACGACGGCGGTTCGGTACTTGGGGCGGACCCGCCCGACGACGGGCCGGGGGTCGGTGACGCGGACCCAGCGGTCGACGTCGGGGCCGCGGCCGACGAGGTGGGTCCTCGAAAGCGGGACCGAGTTGGAGCGAACGATCGGTCTTCGCGGCGGGTTGGCAATCGGTATCGGGACGATGGTCGGCGCGGGTATCTTCGTCTTTCCCGGCCTCGCCGCCGGGCAGGCGGGTCCCGCGGCCGCGCTCTCGTTCGCGCTCGGGGCGGTCATCGCGCTGTTGGTCGCGCTCCCGACCTCCGAGTTGGCCACGGCGATGCCGAAAAGCGGCGGCGCGTACTACTTCATCTCCCGCGGGATGGGCTCGGCGTTCGGCGCGGTCGTCGGTATCGGTCTCTGGCTGGGACTCGTCTTCGCCTCGGCGTTCTACCTCGTCGGCTTCGCACAGTACGCTATCGCCGTGCTGGCGGAGCTGGGGATGATGTCGATGATTTCCGACTCCCAACTGCTCGTGGCAGTGCTCGGCGTCAGCTTCGGGGTCGTCCTGACAGCCCTCAGTATGTTCGGGACCGAGAACGCGACGAAGCTCCAGAACGGTATCGTGAGCCTGCTCCTCGGCATCCTCCTCGTGTTCCTCGTCTACGGCTCGCTCGACACTCTCGGGTTATTCGGCCGCCAGACCGTCCCCGAGAGGTTCATGCCCTACGGGACGCTCAGCATCTTCACCACGGCGGCGCTCGTGTTCACCTCGTACCTCGGATTCGCGCAGGTGGCGACGGTCGCGGGCGAGATAACGAAGCCCGGCCGGAACCTCCCGCTTGCGATGGTCGGCTCCGTGGTCGTCGTCGGGGTGCTGTACGTCGTGACCATCCTCGTCTCGACCGGCGCGTTCGGGAGCGCCAGACTCGCCGCCTTCGGCGAGACGGCCATCGTCGAGGTCGCCCGCTCGTATCTCGGGTTCCCCGGCGCGGTCGCCATCCTCCTCGCCGGGCTTTTGGCGACGGTATCGAGCGCGAACGCCTCGATTCTCAGTTCGTCACGCGCCCTCTACGCGCTTAGCCGCGACGCGCTGGTCCCGCCGCAACTCGCGCGAATCAACCTCCGGTACGGGACGCCCCACATCGCGCTCGCGCTGGTCGGCGGACCGACGGTCGTCCTCGTCACCGTCGGCCGGACGGAGGTGCTCGCCGAGGTCGCGTCGTTCCTGCACCTCGTCACCTACGGGCTCATCTGTGTGGCGCTCGTCGCCCTCCGTCGGTCGAACCCCGCGTGGTACGACCCGTCGTTCCGCGTCCCCGGTTACCCCGTCGTCCCGGTCCTCGGGGCGCTCGCGAGTTTCAGCCTCGTCGCGTTCATGCAACCGCTCTCGCAGGCGGTGGGCGTCGTCGTCGCGCTCGCCGCGCTGGTGTGGTACTTCGCCTACGCCCGCGACGTGCGCCTGAAGGGGGTGAGCACCGATGCGTGACTCCCCCGACGTTCGCGTGCTCGTCCCCGTCGCGGTGCTGGAGGGGCAGGTGATTCCCGACCAACTGGTTCACCTCCTCTCGGAGACGACGGTCGTCCTGCTCGCGTACCACGAGATACCCGAGCAGACGGCCCCCGAACAGGCCAGAGAGCAGTTCGAGCCGAAGGCTCGCGAGGAACTCGACGAACTCGTCTCGGTATTCGAATCCGCCGGTGCGACCGTCGAGACGCGGCTCGTGTTCACTCACGACCTGGACCAGACGACAGAGCGCATCGCCACGGAGGCGGAGTGCGACGCGGTGTTGCTCTCGAACCCCGCTCCGACCATCGACCGCATCATCGTTCCGATAAAGGAGGCTATCAACCTCGACACGATTACCAAAGTCGCCGCGGCCGTCGGAAAACGCGGAGACGTCGACCTCACCCTGTTCCAAGCCGTCCAGGACGACGGCGCGGTTCCGGACGGCGAAGCCCTCCTCGGCGAGGTCGCGAACGACCTGGCCGTTCTCGGCGTCAACCGCGAGCATGTCTCGCGCGTCGTCGTCGTCGCACAGAACCCGATCCAGGCGCTTATCGAGGGCGCGGATGACCACGACGTGGTCGTGATGGGCGAGGAGAAACCCACGCTCCGCGGCCGACTGTTCGGCGAGACCTCCGAGCGAGTCGCCGAGCAGACAGTCGGTCCGGTGCTGGTGGTACGGCGGCCCCTTGAGCCTGAGCCTGATGCCGACGACGCCGACGGTCCCGCTAACCCTGACGGTCCGACGTGAGGCAAACTCACCTCGGACCGCGTTGGCTCCCCAATGTATTCTTGTGTATATAAAACATTTCTGTTGGTACTCCCCCGACTGCCTGAGCACAACCGTCAAATCTGAAAATTATACAATTTTTACAATTTCTACAAATTGTAAATTGTTCGGGTGGATAGAGGCGTCTGAATCGGTTTCCACCGAACCTCAGTCGCTCTTTGATTATCTGGCGAATCCTGACCACTCTCGAAGCTCTGTTTGATAGCTCATATTATTGCTAAACAAATACATTTCTCTGTTGGTCAGAACACCGTGCTCGGTCCGGTTCGGCCGTCCGCGCACGACAGCCAAACCGCGTCGGCGTGCGTATTTGCATTACACTCTTAATTGTGTCATGGATGTCGAGCCATCGTCCAACGGGTGGTGGCCGTCGCCCGCCCCGCCGGTGCGGCCTCTCGATTTCCACAGAAATCTTTGGAGACTTGCTTGAATGTGGCGTATCATTGAATCTTCTCACACCAATTCCTGGTTCGTGTTCTTATATGGTCAATACGACCGGATATTCGTTTTCCTGTGTCGCTTCTTCGATGTTCCGTTCTCGCAACTTTTCGGGGCGCGTTGACCGTCCGACGTTCGAAACCGTCACTCTCGGCCGACGGACGACATCGACGAGCCGAGTGCGGCGTTGCCGGCGGCGACGCCGAGATTCGAGGATAGAGAAGCCGTTCGGGCCGCCGCGCCGGTATCGTCGGTAGCCGCTGACCCGGCCGCGACTCGGCTGAGACGTCGGTTCTCCGTTTGTGAACCGTGCCGGGCAGTCGGCGACGGGAGGACGATACCGTCGCGGAGGCGTTGGGGGTGACGCGGCCCGACTAACTGAACGTCGGGAAGTCGTCGTCGGACTCCTCCATGTTGACGTTGACCTCGATGACGTTGGCGGTGTTGACGACGCTCTCGATGAGCTGTTCGTGGTACTCCGGCTGTTTCATCCGGCGGACGGGGCCGGAGACGCTGATTGAGCCGAGGACGCGCCCGTGGCGGTTCGTCACCGGCGCGCCGATGGCCTGCAGGCCCTTTATCTCCTCTTCGTCGTTGAGGGAGTAACCCCGGTCGCGAATCGTCTCCAACTCCTCGAAGAGTTCCTCGCGGGTCGTGATGGTCGCCTCGGTCTTGCCCGGCAGGCCGTACTGGTCGATAATCCACTCGACGCGCTCTTTCGGGAGGTGCGCGAGAATCGCTTTTCCCGTCGCCGAGAAGTGGAGGTAGTCGGCGCGCTGGAGTTTGTTCACCTGGTAGTCGCTCCCCACGGCCTTCTCGCCGCTCACCTTGTAGAGGTTGACGCCGAGTCCGTGCTGTTCGGTCGCCAGATGCGCGTACTCGCCGGTCTTCTCCGCGAGTTCCTCGATTTCGGGCTTGCCGATGCGGTAGAGGATGTTCTGGTACCGGACGTACTCGCCCACGAGGAGGAACTGCAGGGACAGCCGGTAGGTGTCTTCTTCCTTCACGACGAACTTCTCGGCTCGAAGCGTGCTCAGGTAGTTGTAGACGACGCTCTTCGAGAGGTCCAGATGGTTTGCTAACTCCGTCACTCGCGCGCCGTCCAACTCCTCGAGCGCCCGAACGACATCGAACGCACGAGACACCGTCTTCAGGGTCCGCGGCGAACCGGTCGTGTGTTCGTCTGCCATAGTCCAGTTCGAAGCCCCGATGCCATATGTGTTTGTATTTGACGAACGATCACTTCTGTACGAGCGCGAACTTCGCAGATATTGCCTAGAAGTGGCGTAATTCGGAGGGTTCTAACTACGCATACTATCTATACAGGCGCTGAAACAGTTAAAAACGACTACTTAGGTCTCGTGTTCTCATTGTACAAACATCGCGGTATTTTGAGCAGGTCACCTCGCGTCGAATCGCGAGTAAAGACGGGCGTCGATGGCTCTAACGAGTGATTCCTACTTCGCCTTGGCGGGCGTTTCGACGACGCAGTCGTCGCGGAGTAACGGGTGGCAGTCGATTTGAACTAACCGATAGCGCGGGTCCGCGAAGGGCGGAACCGAGAACAGCAGTCGTCGAGCGGGCGGTCTCGTCACTCGGTCGCGAGGTCGGCGAGCGCGCCGGCGAGCACGCGGGTCGCGTCGGCGCAGTCCTCCCAGTCGGTCCACTCGCGGGGGTTGTGCGAGATGCCGTCGCGGGAGGGGGCAAAGAGCAGCGCGGCGTCGGTGACGGCCGCGACGTGCATGGTGTCGTGACCGGCCCCGGAGTGGAGGTCGAGGGTTTCGAGGTCGGCGTCGATCCCGGCGTCGTGGAGCGCGGCGCGGCAGCGCTCACTCATCTCGACGGGCTTGCGGTCCCACGGGTGCGAGAGCGCGGCCTCGACCGGGCGCTCGGCCTCGATGCGGTCGAGGCTCGCCTCTGCCTCGTCGATGACGTACTCGATGGAGTCGTACGCCACGTCGCGGATGTCGACGGTCAGGTCCACTTTCCCGGCGATAACGTTGGGCGCGTTCGGCGAGACTTCGAGTTTGCCGACGGTCCCGACTGCGGTCTCGGAGACCTCGTTTCGTTCGTTCGTCGCGCGCTCCACGTCGAGGACGAACTCGCTGGCGGCGGCGAGCGCGTCCGACCGGTCGTCCATGAGCGTCGACCCGGCGTGGTCGGCCTCGCCCGTGATTTCGACGGCACAGCGCGAGAGGCCGACGATGCTCGTGACGACGCCGGCGGGGACCGCCGCGTCTTCGAGGCGTTCGGACTGCTCGATGTGAAGTTCTATCCACGCGTCCCAGTCGGCGGCGTCGACGCGCCCTTCGCCCCGGTAGCCGATGTCAGCGAGGGCGTCGCCGAGCGGAATCCCGTCGGCGTCCTCGATGTCGAGGGCCTCTTCGACGCCCAACTCGCCGACGGCGACCGCCGACCCGATGAGGCCGCCGCCGAACCGCTGGCCTTCCTCCTCGGTGAAGTTGACGACCTCGACGGGTCGGACGGGTTCGATTCCGGCGTCCTGCATCGCGCGGACGCTCTCCAACCCCGCGTAGACGCCGAGCGGACCGTCGAAAATGCCGCCCTCGGGGACCGAATCGAGGTGACTTCCCGTGGCGACGGGTGCCGCGTCGGGGTCCGCGCTCTCTGGCTCCCACCGACCGACGATGTTGCCGACTTCGTCGATGGTGATGGAGAGACCGGCGTCCCGGAGGCGCTCGCAGAAGAACTCTCTCGCCCGCCGGTCCGCCTCGCTGCCGCTCAGGACCGTCCGCCCCCGTCCCTCGTCCGTCGGGACGGCCCCGAACTCCGCGTTCGACTCGATGTCGCTGCGGAGTCGCTGCTGATTGACTCGCATGGTTCCCGGATTCGTGACTAACCCTATTTTACTGTTTGGAATTGAGTCACATGCGTGACAGTACCGGGCGGCCGCGAACTCCCCGAAATCAGCAGGCATGATGCGCTGGATGTGGGTTCTGCGACTCTGCCCACCACCATGTCGTTCGAGGACGCGCGTCGGCGACGGTTCGGTCGCCCACGAGTGACCTGCGGGACGCCGATGTGGGCCGTCGTTTGCGACGAGGTGGGTTGACATTTGTGGAGCAATCCCGGATAGAGACGAGACGAAATTGGTCATTCTACAGTTTACTCGCGTTCGGCGCTCGAAGTGGTATCTGTTATTACATCTCTCTCGTCGCGATATGGTGATTGTACCCACACAACCACAATTTTTATCACACAGTAGCGGATTTGAGCGACTGTATGCAAGAGAATGGCAAGGGGAGCGACTCCTCCGACAGCACCGGCGACGGCACGCGTCGCAGTCGGTTCGACCGCCGTACCTTCCTCGGGGCGGCGGCGACGACCGGCGCGGTGGCGCTCGCCGGATGTACGGGCGGCGGTTCGGACGACGGCACGACCGAAGACTCGGGTTCCACGGACGAGGGCGGCGACACCGAAAACACCGACACGACCGCCGCGAGCGGCGGGAAGCAGGGCGGCACGCTCCAGTGGGGCGGCGCGGTGCCGGTGCAGGGGCTCGACCCACACATCGACACTTCGGCGGCCTCGAAGCGCGTTCTGGAGAACATCTACGAGGAAGTCGTCGCGCTGCAGGACGACTACTCTATCCAGCCGCACCTCGCGGAGTCGATGGAGCAGTCCGACGACAACACGCTCCTGACGTTCAACCTCCGGCAGGGCGTCACCTTCCACAACGGCAAGGAGATGACCTCCGAGGACGTGCTGGCGAGCTACGAGCGCGTCCAGAACGGCGACTACCTCGCCACCGGCTTCTTCGACTACGTCGAGGAGCTTCGCGCTCCCGACGACTACACCTTCGAAGTCCAACTCACCGAACCCTTCGCGCCGTTCCTCGCGAAGATGGCGACGGCGGAGCTGTCGGTCATGCCCGCCGAGAACGCCGAGAAGGACATGGTCGAAGAACCCATCGGGACCGGCCCGTACGTGTTCGAGAGCCGCGAAATCGAGACCTCGTTCACGATGTCGCGGAACGAGGACTACTGGGGCGCGTCCGACGAGGACGGCCCGTTCATCGACACCATCGTCAAGAGCGAGGTTCCGGACCCGAGCGTCCGCCTCCAGTCGTTCCTCGCCGGCGAGTACGACTTCATCAACGGTATCGCGCCGAAGGACGTCTCCCGCGTCGAGCAGGCCCCCGACGTTCGATTCGAGAAGCAGTTCCCGAAATCGCTCGTCTACCTCGGCTTGAACTGCGACGTGGCTCCGTTCGACAACAAGGACGCCCGCCTCGCGCTCGACTACACCATCGACAAGGAGAAGGTCGCCGAGGCGGCCCTCTACGGCACCGGTCAGACCACCGCGTCCCCGGCGACGCCCGGCAGTCCGTGGGTCAACCCGGACATCGAACCGCGCCCACGTGACCTCGACAAGGCACAGGAACACCTCGACGCCGCCGGCATGTCCGACGGCTTCACGGCGACGTTCAAGATTCCGCAGTCCTACCCGACGCAGGTGCAGGCCGCGGAGGTCATCGCCGCCGACGCCGCCGAGGTCGGAATTAACCTCGAAATCCAGCAGATCACGTGGAGTACGTGGCTCTCCGACGTCTACTCCAACCGCGACTTCCAGGCGACGACGAGTTCCTACCTCGCGCTCTGGTACCCCGACGTGTCGTTCTACAAGTTCCTGCACCCCAATGGGGCGTTCTTCTTCACCAACTGGGTGAACGAGGACTACAACGCGCTCGTCGAGGAGGCGCGCACCATCTACGACGAACAGGAGCGCGCCGACCTCTACCACCAGGCGACGGAGATTCTCCACGAGGAGCGCGCCGGCCACCTCTTCCTGTGGTGGCAGCCGAGTCTCTACGGGGCCGCCTCGCAGTACAAAGGCGACATCGGCGCACCCGACGGGTCGACGCTGCAGTTCGGCGACAACTGGCTCGACCGCTAACAGAGATTCCACACAATGTCGATGTACAACTACGTCTTTCGGCGCGTCGGGTTCATGGCGGTGACGCTGTTCTTCGTCACGCTCATCGCCTTCGCCGTCACCAACATCCTGCCCGGTGACGTGGCCCTGCTCATCTTGGGCCCCAACGCGACCGAACAATCGCTCGAAGCGCTCCAAACCCAACTGGGACTCAACCGCCCGCTGTACGTACAGTACATCGACTGGGTCGTCGGGCTCCTTCAGGGGAACATGGGCGAATCGCTCCGGTTCGGTGAACCCGTGGCGCAGCTCATCGCCGAGCGCCTGCCCCGGTCGATGATGCTCGCGGTCGCCGCGACGCTCGTCGCCGTCGTGTTGTCGGTCCCGCTCGGCGTCTACGCCGCCGTCAACCAGAACGAAGCGCCCGACGTGAGCGCCTCGATGTTCGCCTTCGTCGGCATCTCGATGCCGATTTTCCTGTGGGGATTGGTGTTCATCCTGGTGTTCGCCGTCTGGCTGAACCTCTTTCCGACCGGGGGGTACGTCTCCCCGAGCGAGGACCTCGTCGGGTCGCTCACGCGACTCGTCCTCCCCGCGGGGGCGATGGGCTTCGCGCTCACCGCCTACATCATGCGGATGACCCGGTCGTCGATGCTGGAGGTGCTCAGCGAGGAGTACATCAATCTCGCGCGTGCGAAGGGGATGAGCCAACGGGTCATCGTCCTCAGACACGCGCTCAAGAACGCAATCATCCCCGTCATCACGGTCATCGCGTTCCAGTTCAGCTACGCGTTCGGCGGGGTCGTCGTGCTCGAAGAGGTGTTCTTCTGGCCCGGCATCGGTCGGCTGACGCTGACCGCGATTCAGAGCCGCGACATCCCCCTGATTCAGGGGTGCATCCTCGTGGTCGCACTCATCTACATGTTCTCGAACTTCGCCGCAGACCTGCTGTACGCGTACTTCGACCCGCGCATCCGCTACGGGGGTGACGACTGATGGCGACCGAACAAGAGACCGAACGCGGTCGGTTCACCATCACGCAGTCACAGCGCGACCGTATCGCCCGGTTCGTCCGGAAGTTCCGGAGCAACACGAAGGCGATGCTGGGCTTCTCCATCGTGGTGCTGCTCGTGCTCGTCGCCATCTTCGCGCCGATTATCGCGCCGTATCCCATCGACGCGACGAACATCGAAGACCGCTCGCAGGCCCCGTCGGTCGAACACCCGTTCGGCACCGACGACCTCGGCCGCGACATCTTCAGCCGCGTCGTCATGGGGAGTCGTATCTCGCTGTACGTCGGCTTCGGCGCTATCTCCGGCGCGCTCGCGGTCGGAGCGGTCGTCGGCGTCGTCGCCGGTTACGCCGGCGGGTTAACCGACGAGATACTGATGCGCGTCATGGACGCCGCGATGGCGTTCCCACCGGTGTTGCTCGCGCTCACCCTGCTCGTCGTCCTCGGCCCGGAGTTGAGTAACGTCGTCATCGCCTTGGCGTTCGTCTACACGCCGTACATCGCCCGCGTCTCGCGGAGCGCGGCGTTAGCCGAGCGCAACGAGGCGTACGTCGAGGCCGCCGTCGCCCGCGGCGAGAGCGACTCGCGCATCGTCTTCAGCGAGGTGTTCCCGAACTGCATGGCTCCCATGCTGGTGCAGGGATCGCTGAACGTCTCGTTCGCCATCCTCGCGGAGGCGAGCCTGTCGTTCCTCGGCCTCGGTGCACAGCCGCCGCGGCCCTCGTGGGGGCTGATGATTAACACCGGTCGCGGCTTCATGGAGACCGCGCCGTGGATGTTGCTGTTCCCCGCGCTGGCTATCGGCATCGCCGTCGTCGGATTCAACATGCTCGGCGACGGACTGCGTGACGTGCTCGACCCCAAAGTGGAGGCGATAGAATGAGCGCTCCCACCACTGCAACCGACGCCGAGGCCGACGACGGCCCGCTGCTCGACGTGCGCGGACTCAGAACCGAGTTCCGCACCGAGGGCGGCCCCATCGTCGCCTCCAACGAAGTGTCGTTCTCGCTCGACCGCGGCGAGACCATGGGGCTCGTCGGCGAGTCGGGCGCGGGCAAGTCCGTGACCGCCCGGTCGCTCATGCGCCTCATCGACTCGCCCGGCGAAATCACGGGCGGGCAGGTCGTCTTCAACGGGGAAGACCTCCTGCAGAAGACGGAAGCCGAGATGCGCGACATCCGCGGCAACCGAATCGCGATGATTCCGCAGGACCCGATGTCGTCGCTCAACCCGGTGATGACCGTCGGTGAGCAGATTACGGAGACGATTCGCCGCCACCAGGTCGTCTCGAAGTCGGAGGCGCGCCGCCTCGCCATCGAGTCGATGGACGACGTCGGCATCCCAGACGCCGAAGAGCGCATCGACGACTACCCCCACGAGTTCTCCGGGGGGATGCGCCAGCGCGTCCTCGTTGCCATCGGCTTCTCCTGCGAGCCGGACCTCATCATCGCCGACGAGCCAACGACCGCGCTCGACGTGACGACGCAGGCGAAGATTCTCGACCTGCTCAACGAGATGCAGGAGCGCGAGGGGACGGCCGTGCTGATGATCACCCACAACCTCGGCGTCGTCGCCCAGACGTGTGACCACGTCGGTGTCATGTACGCCGGGAACCTCGTGGAGACTGCCGAACTCGGCGACCTGTTCGACCGGCCGCGGCACCCCTACACCCGCGCGCTCATCGACTCCATCCCGGAGGTCGATACGGACTACGACGAACTGCCGACGCTCGACGGTGCGATGCCCGACCTCGGGAATCTTCCGAGCGGGTGTAACTTCGCTCCGCGGTGTCCCCACGCCACCGAGGCGTGTCGGACCGGCGGCGACCCGTCGCTCGACGCCGTCGGTGACGACTCGTCGCGCGCGGCGTGTCTCCACGCCGCCGACCTCGACCTCTCAGAGAGCACGGTCCCCGAAGCCGGGACCGGCCGCCGCGATATCGACCGCAGCGGCCAGCCGCTGTTCGAGGTGCGGAACCTGAAGAAGTACTTCAACGCCGGCGAGGGCGTCTTCGGCAACGTCCACCTCTCGTGGGAGGGCGGCGGCCTGCCGACCGTCGAGCGGCGGCACGTCAAGGCCGTCGACGACGTGAGCTTCGACGTCTACCCCGGCGAGACCGTCGGGCTCGTCGGCGAGTCCGGCTGTGGCAAGTCCACGGTCGCTCGCACCGCGCTCCGACTCCTCGAACCGACCGACGGCGAGGTGTATTTCGAGGGACAGCCGCTCCACGAACTCGGCTCCTCGGAGATTCGGAGTCTGCGCCGCGAGATGCAGATGATATTCCAGGACCCCCAGAGTTCGCTCAACCCACGGAAGACCGTCGGCCAAATCGTCGGGCGCGCGATGGAGAAACACGGCATCGCCACCGGCGAGGAAAAGCGCGAACGCGTGGGCGGCCTGCTCGAACGCGTCGGCCTCTCGCGGGCCGCCGCGAGCAAGTACCCCCACGAGTTCTCCGGGGGCCAACAACAGCGCGTCGCCATCGCGCACGCGCTCGCGGTCGAACCGAAGCTCATCGTCTGCGACGAGCCCGTCTCGGCGCTCGACGTGAGCGTGCAGGCGCAGATTCTCAACCTCCTGAACGAAATTCAGGAAGACGAGAACATCTCGTTCCTGTTCATCTCGCACAACATCGGCGTCATCCGGCACATCTGCGACCGCGTGGCCGTGATGTACCTCGGGAAGATCGCGGAGTTCGGGAGCATCGAGCAGGTGTTCTCGCCGCCGTTCCACCCCTACACGGAGAGCCTCCTGTCAGCGGTCCCCCACGCGAACCCGGACCGTGAGACGGACCGCATCTTGCTTGAGGGGAGCGTCCCGAGTCCCATCAACCCGCCGTCGGGGTGCCCGTTCCAGACGCGCTGTCCGAAGAAAATCGGCGACGTCTGCGAGCAGGACCTTCCGGAACTCGAAGCGGTCGACGGCGGCGACCACTACATCTCCTGTCACCTCTCCGAGGAGGAAATGAGCCAGCGTGATTCCTTTATCACGCCGTCGAAGCGCGCGGAGACCAGTCCGGCCGACTCGGACTGACGCCGCCCGCGCGGTCTCTTCTCAGTATTTGACGCCGAAGTCGGGTCAGTACTTGACGCCGAAGTCGAGAATTTCGTCGGGGTAGTCGCCGAACTGTGCGTCCGTCTCCCGTCGAATCTGGGCTTTCGCGCGCCGCGCCTCCGCGAGCAGGTCCCGGAGGTCGGACACCGGTTCGTCGGCGAGGTCGACCCGGAGGTTGTGGTAGAACTCCGGCGTCGGCGCGTGAACGAGCAGTGCGGCGCTCATCTCGCCGCGGTCGTCGCCGCCCGCCGCCTCGCCGGCTTCGAGCGCCGAGACGAGTCGCTCGGCCATGTCGCCGTCGGCGGACTCGTAGGCCTCGGCGGTCGTCTCGACGACCGCCTCGCTGGCGAGCATGTTGCCCGCGACGGTGTAGTCGTCGCCGACGCGGTGGCCGGCCCACGAGACGCACTCGCCGCCGGTGAAGGCGAACTCCTCGCCCGCGCCGACGCCGTGGACCTGTCGGTACGCGGCGTGGTTGTCGTGGTCGAGGAGAGCTTCGAAGGCGTCGTCGATGCGCTCGCCGGCTTCCGCGCGGGCGACCGCGTCGCGGCCGTGTTCGGTCTTCGTGTACGACTGCGTGACCGCCGCGCCGCCGGCGCTCACGTAGGGGCAGGTCGCGCCGACGGCGACGGTGCCAGTCGTCACCGCCGCGCCGAAGACGTTCGCCTCGGGGTCGCGCGCCGCTATCGAGAAGGTTCCTGGGACGTGTCGCATGGTTCGGTACTGCGCTTCGGTCACGCTCGCGCGGTAAATACTCTCCCTCTCGCGGGGCGGACCGGTGACGCGGGTGGTATCCGAGCGCAGCGTAACAGTTAGTTCCCTGTCAAACCCCGCCCCGGGTCCCGTGTCCTGTTTCTATTCTCGACTGCCACAATAGAATTCCCAATAAAATACATTATTGCTCAGCGCAATATCTTATTTATCGGAGTTTCTTATCCGGATGTTTTTGAAATAGACGTGAATAATTGCATTGTCATCCCAGATTCGAGCTGAGCGGAAAAGCTAATCTGGGGGCCGTTCTGCGGTGGCGTAGTATTTGTGTTGACGGGCAATACCACGTGTCTCTCGGGCTGGCGGTCGTCTCCAACGCTTATGTTGTCGCGGTGGCAAGACCGACGTATGAGACTGGGTATCGGTCGAACCGGCGTGGCGATTCTCGTCGCGCTGTTCGTCATCCTCGGTGCGGAGGACGTGTACGTCTGGGCCGTCGCCGGAACCGTTCCCGGAGTCGAGTTCTTCCTGGCGCTCGTGTTCGTTCTCGCCGTCGCATTCGTGGCGATTCGGGAGGCACGGGCGCACCCGCCGAGTCGGTAGTCGTTGGGCGGTCGGAACGTGGTTTTCGCCCGCTAGTCCTGCCGCTCCCGGCAGTCGAGCGGCGCTTCACAGCAGGCGGATCGATAGGCGGACGACTCGCGGACCAGTTTGCACTCGCGGTAGCGGTAGGCGACGTCCGCGCCGCAGGCCTCGCAGGTGAGGGTGTACTTCGGTTCCGCGAACCGGCGGACGCGGACCGGCGCGTCGACCGCCTCGGCGCGGCGCTTGAACGCCGGGCCGTGGTCGGTCGCGCCGAACGCCTGAAACTGCTCGACGTGAACCAGTTCGTGTCGGAGCGTCGCGGTCCACTCCCCGCGGTCGAACGACTCGAACGCCCGCCACGACAGCGACATGGTACACGTGGGTGCGATGTCGAGTTCGACCGACTGCGAGGACGTGCCGGTCCACCGCCTCGGCTCCCCGACCTCCGCGTCGTCAACGTTCGGTGTCTTCACCGCCGCCGCCCGCCGCTTCGCGCGGGTAGACACTTCCCACTGGACCCGGTGTAAGTCCACGTCGAAATCGTATTGGCTCGCCGCGTGGCGGCAGTACGTCCGTGACCAGCTCACCAACTCGTCGCCGGTTTCGATAGCGTCGTACCCGCCGGGGCTCCCATCTTCGTGTCCCACGATTCCGAGCCGTGGTTCGGAGCGAGCCGATATGTGTGTTGTGCCCACCCGCAACGGTCACCGACGAGCGGTGTTGATTCGGGTGTGGGTGTGGATTAGTGCGGGTATGGATGTTGGTTCGGGTGTGGGTGCAGGTGTGGACGCGGTCAGGCGGTGAGCGTCGTTTTCTCGTCGGACACGAGCGCCCGCACCGCGTCGAACAGCCGCTTCGCGCTGTCTCGGGACGTTCCTTCGACGGTCGCGCGAAGCACGCGCTCGGTTCGGCTCGCCCTGACGACAAACCACGCGTCGTCGCGCTCGACGAAGATTCCGTCGTCGGTCCGAACGTCGTCGAAGCGTTCTTGGCACTCGGTCGCCAGTCGCGTCATCTCGCGGGCGCAGTTGTCGACCGCGAACGAGTCGAAAAACAGTGGGTACGCCGCCACGTCGCCCGCCTGCTCGGAGAGCGCGTCTCCCTCGTCGACGAGCCGCGCGAGGCGAATCGCCGAGAGCGTCGCGTCCGGGCAGGGCGACTCGGCCGGCCACTGGTAGACGCCGGTCGGCTCGCCGCCGAAGACGACGTCCGCGTCCGCAGCCGGTCCGGACCCCGGAATCCCGTCCATCTCGACCCGGACGATGCTCCCGCCCGCGTCGGAGACGACCTCTCCGATGCGACGGCTCGCCTCCAGCGGCACGGCGACGCGGGCGTCTCCGTCCGCATCGCGGACTGCCTCGCGTGCGAACAGCCCCAACAGCGCGTCTCCGCCGACGACCTCGCCGGTCTCGTCGACGGCCACGAGGCGGTCCGCGTCGGCGTCGTGAGCCAGACCGATATCGGCGTTCGAGGCCGCGACCGCTCGGCGGAGCGTCCCGCACGCATCGTCGCCCGCGGCGACCCGACGGCGCGGAAACGAGTCGTCTGCGGTTCCGTCGAGGCGCTCGACGTCGCAGCCGAGACGTTCGAGCGCCTCGGCCATGATGTCGTCGTCCCGCTCGCCAACGTCAACCACGACGCGCGTGTCGGAAACCGAAGTTCGTCCCTCGCAGAGATGGTCGAGGTGATGCGCCGTGGCGTCGTCCCAGCGACGTTCCTCGCCGATTTCGTCCCACGGGGCGACCTCGGCCGACGAGCCGTTGACCCGGCGGACGACCCTACTCTGTCGCTCCCACGAGAGGCGCGAGCCGTCGTCGTCGAACAGTTTCAGCCCGGTGTCCTCGGCGGGGTCGCTGACGGTCGTCACCGCCACGCCGGCGTCGCCGCCGAGTCGCCTCACGCCGTGAGAGACGGTTGGGCTCGCAACCGGTCCGAGTCGATGGACGGTGCCACCGCACTCGCAGACGCCGGTTGCGACCGCATCCGCGAGGAGACGAGCGCTGTCGCTCGGGTCGTGACCCACGACGATTTCGTCACCCATTCCGGCGAGGGCGCGACCGGCTTTGAGGGCGAGTTTCGCGGTCACCTGCGTCCCGTACGAACCGCGAATGCGTGATGGTGCGAACATACCCCACTGTCCGTCCAAGGGATGTTTACTATCGGTCGGATAATGTCGGTTAGCGTCGCTTAGCGTCTGACAAACCGGCGGCTTCGGTCGTCGAGGCGTCGGTATTGGTCTCGATGCCAGTGTCGGCGTTGGCATCAATGCTCGCGTCGGCGTCGGTATGGTCCGACATGATTTCGTACACCACGACCCCGTCGTTACCGTAGACTCGTCGATACCGGGGACTGTCGGCGAGCGAGGCGCGAAGCCGCTCGGTCCCGTCTTCTTCGAGCCCCCGGACGGTGTACGTCCCGCGGGGGACGTACAGGTAGTCGGGCGAGACGCCGACGGACTCCATCGACGCGGTCACGCAGGTCGCGTTCTCGCAGGTGCTCGCCGTTTTGAACGCCGAAATCTGGTCGTAGTACCTGTCGGGGCTCTTCCATTCGACGCCCCACGGCCCCACGAGCATCGTCCGCTTCGCGTAGTGCGGGAACAACTCGGCCGCGTCCGAGAGCACGACGAACGACGCGTTCGCATCGGTGTTGTTTCTCGCCCACTCCATGGCCTCCCGGTCGTCGTCGTCCATGAACGATGGGAGACTCGGACTGCCGTGGTGTGCCGCGCCGAGACCGCTCGCGGCGTAGAACCCGCCGAGGCTCGTCGCGACGACGAGAACCACGACCAGCGACGAGGCCATCAGCTGCCGGTTGTCGAGCGACCCGCGAACGCTGTCGGTCAGCCGCGGCACGACGACGCCGAACAGCACTGTCGAAATCATCATCGCGCCGGCGACGAACTGGAAGCGCTCCTTTCCGATGACGTACGCGCAGACGAAGAGCCAAAGCGGTAGCGTGAACTTCTTCCGAGAGCCGAGCACGGCTGTGGCGGCGAAGCTCGCGAGGAAGAACACCGTGACGACGGTCGGGTCCAGCGGATAGACGAACTGGTCGAGGAGCCGACCGATGCCGCCGGCGATACCGCTGTGACTGCCCGCCGCGCCCGCGAAGGCCCCGATGCCGTGAGTGGTGACGACGTTGACCCACCATGGTGCGGCGAGGACAAGTCCCCCGAGGGCCACCGCGGCACCGCTGACGAGGCCGGGGAGTGTCCGGTCGAGCATCGCGTAGAGGACGAGCCAACTGACGCCGAAGAAGACGGTGTACGTCGGGTGCGAGAGGACGGTCAGCCCGAAGCAGATGATACCGGAGCCGACCCACAGCGGCCGCCGAGTGCCGCGGCGGAACAGCCTCGCCCCGACGTAAACCCCGCAGAGAGACAGGAAGAACGCGGACACGCGGACGATACCGCCGGCAGAGAGGTGCCACTGGAGAACCGGCGGCGTGACCGCGAGAATCGCCGTCGCGACCCCTGCCTGCCGCGGCGTCGGGAGGAGTTCGAGCGCGATGCCGTAGTACGGCACGAGATAGAGAACCGTGACGACGGTCGGGAGGACGAGGCTGAGCGTCGTCCCCGAGGCGCCGAGGTCGGTCAGGAACGCGACCACGTAGAACTGGAGCGGTGGGTACGCGAACGGAATCCCACCGTCGTAGTACGGTATTGTCGTCGGGAGCGCGTAGCCGTTGGCTCGAATCTGCTCGGCGATTTCGAGGTACAGCCCGGACCCGTAGGCCGGGTAGTCGTGGGTCACCACGTACGTCACCGAGACGACGAATCCGGCGATGAGGGCGAGTGCGAACCACGCGTGGCTCTCGCGGCCGAGGCCGGGAACGCCGTTGGTGAACGCGTTCGCGCGGCCCGGTGCCGCGGGGTCGAGACCGTTCGCCGTGTCGTCGGTCGTTGAGTTCATGGAGTAGCTCTCACTTTCGTTTTCGAAGCGAGACGGGGTTCGTGAGCGAGACGCGGTACGGGAGCCACCGCAGTTCGGCGGCGGCCCACGCGAGTCCGACAGCGAGGGCGAGACAGGACACCAGCAGCTCTGTGACGCCCATCCACTGCGGGAGGACGTAGTAGACGGCGTTCACGACCGGTCCGGGGAGTACCGACGACTGAGACGGGCTGCCGTCTCCGAGCGGCGAGCCACCGGCCGTCTGGTTCTGGAGGTCGAGTTCGTGTGCCGGCGGACCGCCGGCGCTCTCGTCGCCGGTCCCGAGCCGCTCGGCCTCGTAGGGGAACGCGACGGGGACGCTCCAGACGACCTCACCGGTCTCGTCCAGTTCGAACACGCGGTTGCCGTTCGAGTCAGTCACGAGCGTGTGCCCGTTCGGGAGTCTGTCCGCGTCGCGCGCCCACTGGAGTCGCTTGTCCTGCCAGACCCACGAGCGAACCCACTCGCCGTCGTCGTCGCGGTATTCGACGAGACGGTTGTTCTCAGAGTCGGCGACGAGGACGGCGTCGTCGCCGTCCGGGTTCTCGATGTAATCGGGATTGTGCTGTTCGTAGAGGACGTCGTGAGACCCGTTTCCGAGCGTCCGGTTCTCGACGAGACCGGTCTCGCGGTCGAGGTACACCACTCTGTCGTGGTTGCGGAGGCTGACCTGAATGAGCCCGCTTTCGAGCACCTCCACGTCGTTGAGGTGGGTCCAATCGGACGGATACGGCCCGCCGGTCGTCGCGGGGTCGAACGCCGCCTGCGCGTCCCATGACCACTCGACGATGCCCGTCGTCGTGTTCACGACGAACACGCGGTCAGCGGCGATATCGGCGACGACGTACGTCGAATCGCTCAGCCTGTCGCCGTCGTGCCACCGCGTCGAGTGTTTCCCGACGGTCACGCGACTGTAAATATCCTCGACGTTCCCGGTGGTGAGGTTCACGCGCTCGATACCGTTTCGCGTGCACACGCTCTCGCCGCCGCACTCCTCGGGGGTCAGGTGGTCCGCGTAGAGGTACTCGACTGTCGCGTTCGTCCCCTCGACGGGGTCGACATCCCAGTAGCGAGTGTGGGAATCGTCGTAGTATCGCCGCTCACCGTCGGCTCCGAAGGCGACGAGTTCGGCGTTCGCTCGCGGCCCGTCGCTTTCCCGTCCGAGCCACGTGTTCGAATCGGTCGCGATGACGGTCGTCCCGTTCGCGGGCGCGACCCGTGCGCTCTCGCCGGTCGCGTCCGTCACCGCCGCGGTCGGCCGGCTCAGGTACGCAGCTCCGACGATACCCGTGCAGACGAGGAGGGCGACTGCCGCGGCGACTCGTAGATGCGTCCGCTCGACCATTGCGTAGTCGTGGGTGGGTGGACGGTCTTACTATCTGGATGCTAAACCGCGGATGCGCCCGTGCCCACCGACGTGGAATCCGTCCACTCGGACCTTACGCACGGAATAATTAGGGTCCCGAGGGCGGGAATACGACACAATGGCGTCTCGTCTCGGGGCGGCCGAGAGCCTCGTCGTCCTCGGTGTCGTCCTCCTGTTGGCGACGGCAGCGGTGCCGACCGCGAGCGTCGTCGACTTCGGCGCGAACGGGGGTGTTTCGACGGCCGCGACGACCGAACCGGCACCGAACGGTCCGAAATCGGCCGCCGACGTTCGGCTGGTCTCGGTCGGCGACCGGGGTGACAGGCTCTGGCCGTTCACCAGCCGTGACCGGTCGTTCGAGACGCTGACGCTCCCGGTGAACGTCGTCGTCGAGGGGAACCCCGCCCGGGTCCGCTCGCTGCTCATGTACTCGCGCGACGCGACGTGGGACGAGACGAACGAGTCGTGGCAACAGGCGTCCACCGAACAGCCCCCCACCGCCGAGGCGGGCACTCCGTGGGGGTCGGCCACGGGCGCAGACCGGTTTACCTTCGTCGGCACCGCGGACTCGGGCGGGCTGTGGATTGCGGAGTCGATGCAGCTCCACGACGGGACGTACTTCGGGAGCCGCATCCACCTCCGCCTGTACGGCGGCGGGACGCCGGACGACTCGTGGACGGCGATTCAGGCCCACCGTGACTACTGGGACTGGTTCCGGCTTCGGCACACGGTGACGAGCCTGTCCGGCCCGCAACACGTCGTCGAGCGGGACCTGATGCGGCAGTCGACTGTCGTCGACGTCCGTCGCGAGCGGTTCGCCAACGGCGGCATCATCGACGCTGACGGCTGGGTGTCGGTTGTCGAACTCGGTCCGCCACAACTCTCGACGCTCCCGAGAGACGACGTGCGCCGCTCCATGCCCGTCGAGTCGGCGACCAGTTGGAGTGAGGCCGCAGAGCGCGCCGGCTCCGAACGCGGCGGCACCCCCTCGGTACTCGATACGCCCACGAGGGCGGCGGGCGTCGGAACCGTCCTGTCCGTGCTCGCCATCGGCTTCGTCGGCGTCGGCGGCCTCGCCGCGCTCGCCACTCGCCGAGACGAACTCGGCGCGCTCGTCGAGCGTCTCCGCTGGTCGCGCCTCGCCGACGACCGATTCCAGCGCGTCGTCGCGCTCGCGGTCGCTCTCGTTGCGCTCCCGGTTTTGGTCCGCTCGGCCGCTCTCGGACTCGAACGCGTCGTTCCGAACCATCCGAAGGTTATCGCCGGACTGCTCTTTCCGGTGTTCGCGTTCACGCCGGCCGTCCTCGCCGCTCACCTGCCGCGGGGGTACTCCTCGGAACTGTGGTTCGGCACCGCGTTCGTCGGCTACGGGACGGGTCTCGTCGCCGACTTCGCGATGATAGGAGTCGCCGTCGTCCCGGTCGAAGTCGTCCTCCACCGGTTCGCCGTGCTCGTCGCGCTCGGCTGTCTCGCCGTCGCCGGCCACCGTCGATTCGAGGCGTCGGAGCCCCACCGAGCGCCGCTTTGGGCGGCCGTTTGCCTGTGGTTGCTACTGTTCGCGTGGCCGCTTTTCTTGGGCACCTAGGCGCTTAGCCCCCGGATAATAACGACACCGCGCCCCAAGACAGTTACCTGCCCTCCCGTACATGTCATCAACACGGCTCTCTAGACGGTCGGTTTTGGCGCTCGCAGGCGCGAGCCTGACCAGCGGGTGCGTCCGGCAGCTCGAATCGACGGTCTCGCGCGACGAGCGGACGCCGCTTTCGCTCTCCATCAAGACCGTCCCCGCGGACGCCGACGCGGCGGCGACGAAGCTCGCCCGCTACCTCGCCACTCGCCTCCAGGCGGTCGGCGTCGCGGCGACCGTGGTTCCGATGAGCCGGGAGGAACTCCTCCGCGACGTGCTCTCGAACCACGACTTCGATATCTACGTCTCCCGGCTGCTGCTCCGGCGCGACCCGGATTTCCTCCGTCCCCTGCTCCACTCTCGCTACGGCCCGGGACGCGGCTGGCAAAACCCGTTCGGATACGGCGACCTGTCGTTGGACTCGCTTCTGGAGCGACAGCGGACCGAGACCGGCTCCGTCCGCGCCGCGACGCTCGCTGAGATTCAACGGCGCATCGTGGAGGCCCAACCGTTCACGCCCGTCGCGGCCCCGCGCCCGGCTCAGGCGACGCGGCCGGTGCGGGTCGACTGGCCGGACGGCGTTGGAATCCACAGCCTCACGGGATATCTCGGTGCTAGAGCTGTCACCACCACGTCGACCGCCTCGCGGACCGAGTCGACAGCCACGTCGTCGGCGACGCCCGCACCGGCCGAGCAGTCGACGCCCGCCCCGACCTCGACGCCTGCGACGACGACCGACGAACCGACCGCTGAAAACGAACTCCGAATGACGCTGGGCGACTCGCGCCCGACGGAGAATCTCAACCCGCTTTCGACGCCGTTTCGGTCGGACGGGACGCTCCTCGACCTCGTCTACGACTCGTTGGGTCGTCCGGTCTACGACCGGATGCGGCCGTGGATGGCCGCGTCGTGGGAGTGGGCCGACGGGGACGAGACGACGCTTTCAGTCCGGCTCCGCGACGACCTCGCGTGGCACGACGGCGAGCCGATAACGGCGGCGGACGTGTCGTTCACCTTCCGGTTCATCTCCGACACGGCGCTCGGCTCGCTCGACCAGCCGGTCCCGTCGCCGCGGTACCGCGGCCGCGCCTCGCTCGTCGAGTCGGTCGACGCCGCGTCCGACCGCGAGGTGACGATTCGGTTCGGCGACGTGAGCGAACCGGTCGCGGCGCGCGCGCTGACGATCCCGGTGCTCCCCGCACACGTCTGGGAGCCGTTCGCCCGCCCGACGAGCGTCTCGTGGCTCGACGGCGGCAACGTCACCGAGGCGCTCGTCCGGAACAACCTCGAACCGGTCGGAAGCGGACCGCTCCGCGTGACGGAAACGGCGGCCAGGGAGTCGGTTTCGATGGAACCGTTCGAGGACCACTTCCTCGCCGCCGACGCGCTCGACGGCCGACTGTCCCGGTTTGACGGCGGTTTCTCGTTCGACTCGCTGCGGTTCGATGTCGTTCCCTCCGACGGCGCTGCCGTCGAACTGCTCGCGACCGACGCCGTCGACGCGACGGCGAACTCGCTGTCGGCCGATTCGAGGGCGGCCGCGGCGGACGAACCCGGAATCTCCGTTCGCACCAGCCGTCCCGAGTGGTGTTATCACATCGGCTACAACCACCGACGGCCGCCCTTCATGAACCCCAGGTTCCGGCGGGCGGTCGCCCGGCTCGTCGACCGCGAGTTCCTCGTGGACTCGGTGTTCGGCGGCGAGACCGAACCGGCGTCGTCACCGCTGGTCGCGACGACGTACGTCCCATCGGGTGATGCGTGGGACGAGGCCGTGTCCGACCTCGAGTTCGTCGGCGACTCGGGGACCGGCACGCTCGACGCGGAGCGAGCGCGGTCGGTGTTCGAAGACGCGGGATACGCCTACTCGGGCGACGGCGACCTCCTCATTCAAGAATGATCGCCGCTCAGTCTTCGATAGGCGTCTCACCGCTCGTCGCGGTTCTCGCCCGCGTGCTCGGCGGTGCGGCTGTCGCGTTGGCGCTCGCAACGCTCACTATTATCGGGCCGTCGCGTCTCGCGACGGCGTACGGGTCGGGGAGCGACCGCTTGCGCGAGGCCGCGCCGTACCTCTGCCTGCTGGCGGTCGTTCTCCTCGTGAACAAGGTCGCCCGCGGCGTCGGCCCGGAAGTGTCGTGGGCGCTGGGCTGGAACGCCACCGGCGTCATCTACGCTATCGAGGGGAACTTCGTTCAGCACGTTCAGTCGCTCGCGACGCCGATGCTCACCGCCGTCCTCTCGCGGGTGTATCTTTCGGGATACGTCTTTCTGCTCACGTTTCCGTTCGTCGCGTACTTCGCGGCGGCCGACGAGCGGCCGCTGAAACTCACCGCGGTCACGTACGCGGTGAACTACGCCATCGGCCTGACCTGCTACGTCCTGTTTATCTCCTACGGTCCCCGTAACCTCCTGCCGGGACAGGTCGAGTCGCTCCTGTACAGCACCTACCCGCAGACGCAGATACTCACCGGCGAGGTGAACGTGAACACGAACGTGTTCCCGTCGCTTCATACGTCGCTTTCGGTCTCAGCGGCGGCGATTGCGATTCGGACGCGGGAGACGTACCCCGCGTGGGCCGTCGTCGCGTCGGTGCTCGCCGCCGCGGTCGCGTTCTCGACGATGTACCTCGGGATTCACTGGGGGACCGACGTAGTCGCCGGCGTCGTCCTCGGGGTCGGCAGCGTCGCGTTCGGCGATTGGCTCGTCGGCCGCCGGTCCGCGGACGCGTGACCCTTACCGCCCGGATAATAAGGTTCGGCCGATTCCTGCGGTCGGTCGTGAGCGCCATCATTACACTTCGAATCCCGGCGTCCGCGTTCGTTCTCGATGATGTCCTCTCACGCAGTTCCATCACCGAGGCGCGTCTGGTTCGCTCCGTGCAACTCGATGGGCCCACGCTCTCGCCACTGCTGTGGGTCCGGAGCGACGACCCAGCGCAGATCGCGTCGTCGCTTCGTGACGACCCGAGCGTTGGTTCGGTCGCGCCGTTCGCCTCGTCAACCGGCGGCGGCGTCTACCGCCTGAGCCTCAGACCGCTCGCCGACGAGTTCATGCGACTGTTCGCCGACGGCGGTCTCAGCGTTCTCGACGCCCACGGCCGAGACGGTGAGTGGGTGGTCCGCGTCTTCGCCCGCGACCGCGACTCGATCGGGTCACTCGGTGACGGATGGCGACGCACCGGGCCGGAGTTCGATGTCGAACGAGTTCGGTCGCCCGAGAACCTCGGAGACCCGACGCGGTTCGGACTGACCGACCGGCAGCACCACACCCTCGTCACCGCGTTCCGACAGGGGTACTACAGCGTCCCCCGCGATTCGGGTATAAGGGAGCTCTCGAACACGCTCGGTGTCACCCATCAGGCGACCTCGCAGCGGCTCCGACGCGGTCACGAACGGCTGATTCGGCGGGCGCTCGTTGAGCAGCCGTCACCGAGTCTCCCTTATTAGGCGCTTGCACTTGCAACCGATAAGACGAGAGGTCTAGTCGATATACCAACTGTTGGAATGAGTACTCGGTGCGAACGACAGAGCCGTACGCTGTGACCTCTCACTGAGCAGTCGGTCCGAGGGACCGACTGCGCGCTCTGTTCTGTCGGTTCCGGGACCCTACGCGTCCCATCGATCGCGTACCCCGCCCCGACGGTTCTACCGTCGTCGAACGCTCGGCTCGGCGGGTACTCGTTCCCGCCCCGATATCGACATCGACGAGCCGTCGGCTATCCGGCGACCGAACCAGCAGAGGACCGTTACCGAAATCTATGACACAGAACGCATCCCTAATCACGTTGGTAACACGTACAAAAAGATGAGGAACAGATAGTGAGCTATGGCGGACCGCAGTAACGACGACACCCACTTGGCCGGGACCGTGGCAGGCATCGCCGGAGCCGGGGGTAGTGCGCTCGGGTATCGACGAGCCATTGCCTCGCGTTTCGCGGCCTGCTGGCACGCGTTCGTCCGTCTCGTTGCGTCCCTCTCGAATCGGTCCGGCCGCAGAGACGGTGGGCCACCGACCACCGATTCGGCGGGCACGTCCCCGTGTTCCGAGGGACACGCATCGTCCGACCCCGACGCGAACCGCGGGCTTCTCGGCATCGACCCCGAACTGCTCAACTCCGAGCGCCGAATCCTTCAACTGCTCATCGTCGAGGGCGGGCGACTGCCGCAGTCGCAGCTGGTCGAGCGGACGCGGTGGTCCGACTCGACTATCAGTCGAACGCTGTGTCGGATGGAGACGCAGGGACGAATCGAGCGCTTCCAACTCGGGTCGGGGAAGTGCGTCGTTCTCCCGCAGGACGACGAGTAGCCGAGTCGACCATTCGGTCGCCTCACCGTGACTCCGCTTGGACCTCCGACCGCGTTTGGGATCGAGTCGTATCGCCTCCCGGCGGCGCCACCGACGACACTCGACCGAGCGTGCCGTGAGAGAACGTCTCCGCGCACCGACGCGACGAGGACGCCGGCGTGAGACTCGATGGCGGGCCGGGTGACGCTCCTCTGTCGCGATTCACAGCGCGAGCGTGACCGTCCCGAACAGCATGAACAGGAACA
Organism: Haloferax sp. Q22; assembly: GCF_001482285.1. GTDB lineage: Archaea > Halobacteriota > Halobacteria > Halobacteriales > Haloferacaceae > Haloferax. The sequence continues at coordinate 150,353 of NZ_LOEP01000014.1, forward strand.
CGAGCTGGCGCGCTCGGACGTACGACGGTCCGACGCGGTTCACGTGCCCAAGCCCTGACGTGACGACCGCGAGGCCGACGAACAGTGCGCTCACTGCGACGAATTGTCCCGTGAGCATTGGTTACCGGACCTCCACAGCGGCAGCGATTGGCGTCTCAATCCCGCTTGTTACGTGTCCACGAGGCATGGACGTGAGTTGTGTGCATTGGCATATCCTTATTCAGGCTGTAACTGACACGGAAAAGACGGCGCATTCATAATATCATGTTGTCACTTTCTCGGGTTTTCTGCGTTCGACTCGGCGTCGGCCGGCATTACAGCCCCGGTAAACTGAGCGAAATAGTGCCGCGAGACGAACCGTTCGACTTCCCAAGGATTCGCTGGCGTCACTCCTCGGTGAGGGCGCGGTAGCCGAAGAAGAGGACGACGAGCGCGGCGGGGACGAGGGCGAAAGACGTGTCGAATGGGCTCACGCTCGATGCGGTGACGGCGACGCCGGCGACGCCAACCAAGATGACGCCGACGTTCACTAACCGCTTTCGCGAGACCGTCACTCGGTCGTCAGTCGACTCGGTCGCGACCGAACCTCGGTCCGTGCCTCTCGCGTTATCGAGGGTCGAACCCGGGTCTATCTCGGTCGACGTGCGAGTCGCGTGGGCCGCCTCGTGGGTCGGCGAAAAGACGCGCCCGCTCTCGCGGTGGAAGACGAGACGACCGTCGTCGTCGAGCCGCGGCAAGTCGAAGTCGAAGAGCACGCTGTGTATCTCCTCGTCCGTCGGGACCATCCCGTCCGTCTCGTCTTGGAACCACTCCGAGAGCGCGACGGTCAGCTCGCCGACGGTGTACGGCGTCTCGGAACGCTCGTTCACGAGCGAAACGATGGTGTCTCGTCGTCGAGATTCGGTGACGCCGCCGAGGCCGGGTCTGTCGTCGAGTGAGGGTCCAGATTCCTCTCCGGTGTCGTCGGGGCCGCCCGGTGCCCACGCTGGAGCCATTGACGTTTCCGGCTATGTAATCTATAAAAATAAAACCACGGTGTCCGGCCCCGATGAATCGGTGGAATCGACGCTTCAGTGGCGCTGTGTGCTTATCTAAACCATAATAATGGGTTCCTGGTGTCTGGCACTCGACAGCGGTCGCAGGACCGCAGGACATGCTATGAGACGCACACACCCAAGCGATTATCGACGCGACTGTTCGGCGCTTCACGGCGCGGCGGCTCCGACGCACGGAGGACGACGCCGATGACTGGAGACATCAGTATCGCCTCCCCGGTTCTCGGAGACGAAGAACTCGACCGCATCGAATCCGTCGTCGAGTCGGGGATGATCGCGGACGGCCCCGAGGTACGAACGTTCGAGTCCGAGTTCGCGGACTACTGCGACGCCGACCACGGCGTCGCCACGTCGAACGGGACCACCGCGCTGCACACGGCGCTCGAAGCGGTCGGCGTCGGCCCCGGCGACCGCGTTCTGACGACGCCCTTTTCGTTCGTCGCGACGGCGAACGCGATTCGATTCGCCGGTGCCGAGCCGGTGTTCGCTGACATCGACCCCGAGACGTTCAACCTCGACCCCGAGCGGGTCGAAGCGACCCTCGAATCGCTCGAGTCGGACGTGCAGGCGATGGTCGTCGTCCACCTCTACGGCCTCCCCGCGCCGATGGACGAACTCCGTGACATCGCCGACGACTACGACGTGGCCCTCGTCGAAGACGCGGCGCAAGCCCACGGTGCCGAGTACTTCGGCACGCCGGTCGGGTCGCTCGGCGACGCCGCGAGCTTCTCGTTTTACCCGACGAAGAACATGACCACCGGCGAAGGTGGGATGGTCGTCACCGACGACGAGACCGTCGCACAGAACGCCGCGAGCTTCGTCAATCACGGCCGGGAGACCGACGGCTACCGGCACGTCTCGCTCGGTCACAACTTCCGGATGACGAGCGTCGCGGCCGCGATGGGACGCGCCCAACTCGAACGCCTCTCCGGCTTCATCGAGGACCGTCGCTCGAACGCGGCGCGACTCGACGAGCTGTTGGCCGACACGGACGCGGCGACGCCGACGGTCCCCGATGGGTTCGACCACTCGTACCACCAGTACACGATTCGGGTCGGCAACCGCGACTCGGTCGTCGAACAGTTGGACGAACGCGGCATCGGGTGCGGGATTTACTACCCACGGTGCATCCACGACCAGCCCGCCTACGACTTCCTCGACGTGCGTGCGCCCGGCGCCGAGCGGGTCGCAGAGCAGGCCCTCTCCATCCCGGTCCATCCGAGTCTCACCGAAGCGGAGGTCGAGCGAGTCGGGACCGTCCTCCGAGACGAGGTCTCTATCGAGCCTCCGTCCGGCACTCGCGCGTCTACCGTGGGGGCGTCCGATGACTGACGGCACCGTCGCGGCCGGGGTCATCGGCGTCGGGAGTATGGGGCAGAACCACGCCCGGGTGTACGATGAACTGGGCGACACGGAGCTCGTCGGCGTCTTCGACGTCGACGACGACCGGGCCGAGTCCGTCGCGGACGACTACGGGACGACCGCGCGGTCGATGGACGACCTCCTCGACGCGGCGGACATCGTCTCCGTCGTCGTGCCGACGCAGTTCCACTACGAGAACGCGAAGCGCGCCCTCGAATCGGACGTTCACGTCCTCGTCGAGAAACCGTTCGTCGAAGACCCGGACAACGGCCGGGAGCTCATCGACATCGCCGACGAGCGAGACCTCGCGTTACAGGTTGGTCACATCGAGCGGTTCAACCCGGCGGTTCGCGCTCTCCGCGACCTCGTCGACGACCTCGACATCCACGCGGTCTCGACCGAGCGACTCGGGCCGCCCGTCGACCGCGCCATCGACGACACGGTCGTGATGGACCTGATGATTCACGACCTCGACATCGTCCTCGACATCGTCGACGGCGCGGTCGACTCGTACGACGCCGTTGGAACGCCGGACTGCAGCCACGCGAACGCGAACCTCGCGTTCGACTCCGGGGTGACGGCGTCGCTCACGACGAGTCGCGTCACCCAAGAGAAAGTTCGGGGTCTCACTATCTCGGCGGCCGACTGCCGCGTGAAGGTCGACTACATCGACCAGAACATCGAGATTCACCGCTCGTCGGTCCCCTCGTACATCGACGACGAGTCGCTTGTCCGCCACCGCCACGAGAACTTCGTGGAGACGCTCGCGGTCGAGCAGGTCGAACCCCTCCAGAGCGAGCTGCGGTCGTTCGCGAACGCCGCTTCGACCGGTACGGAGCCCGTCGTGGACGGCGAGCAGGGGCTTCGGGTGTTGAAGCTGACGAAGAAGCTCGACGAGACCGCGCGGGAAACACTCGATGACGGGGCTCCACTGACCTCCACGGTCGACTGAAACACGGGCTTTACCGGGTTTATCACGTGCCTTTGGTGGAACAACAATCCGACTTTCGCTGAATCGCTATCGGGCGCTTCTCGACTGCTGTCAAACGTTCAACAAAGCCGCTGTCTTGCGATTACGCACCGATGAAACAGTCTGAAACAGTCACTAAACTGCTGCAATACGTCTTGATTCCGGTCGGGTTTTCACAACAGTTCGGAAAATCCGGGACGGTGTTGACGCTTTATTGGGGGTCACAGTAACGGTTGGAGCGAGCATGACCACTCAAGTGAACGGTACCGAAAGCGCGCTGATCGACCAGCATACGAATGCGGCCGAGCAGAACACGGAACTTGGGAAGGACGAAATATACCACCTGCTCCAGAACGAGCGCCGTCGGAAAGTTCTCGAATACCTGCGCGACCGCGAGGGACCGGTTCAGATGCGGGACATCGCGGAGCAGGTCGCCGCGTGGGAGCACGATACGACCGTTCAGGCGTTGATGTCCGACCAGCGCCAGCGCGTCTACATCGCCCTCTACCAAGCGCACCTCCCGAAACTCGACGAAGAGGGCGTCATCGACTACAATCAGAGCAGGGGTATCGTCGAGAAGACACCCCTCGCAAACGAACTCGCCGCTCACCTCGAACTCCCCGGCGATGACGACGACGAGATGGACGGCGAGTCCGAGCGACCGTGGGGGGCATACTACCTCTCCGTCTCGGGGCTGAGTACGCTGGCCATCGGTGCATCCGGACTCGGGCTCTTCGGGCTCGGCTCCGTTCCTCACCTCCTCGTCGCGCTCGCGGTCATGAGCGTCTACACGGCCCTCACGTTCTGGCAGGTCCTCGACAACTTCGAGACCGGCGACGAGGACTAACGCTTTTCGAGTTCTACCGCGCAGCGCACGCCGTTCGTCTGGTTCCGACATAAATACCCGCTATATCATGGGGGTTCATCCGTCTCTCGACCCGAACTCTCCAGGCCACCAGATGAAGGTCTCTTGTCATCTGAAGCCGTGAGATTCATATTGCTGAACTAGAATCATCGATACAGCGCAAAATTGGCCCCAATGATTTCAGACGCGCGCCCACCCCGTTCGCGAGCACCCGGTAGAGTCTCTCAATGGCCTACCGCGAGCCAAGCGAACGTCGCGTCACCGCCGAGCCGACGCGCCCGAGCCGAGGTAACTCTTCGATAACCATGTCGTACGCTCGAGCGACATTCGTTCTGGTTCTGCTCGTTCTCTCCGGCGCAGTCGTCCCCGCGCCGGTGCTGGCGATGGACGACGAGACGACCAACGAAACGTCCATCGAAGGGACGTTCACGAACACGGTTCCGGTCGACCAGTCGAGGGAGTCGACGTTCCTCTGGGCGTCCGAACGCAACACGCTCTCGGTCGAGTTCGACGCCCCGAACGAGTCGAACATCTACGAGGTGTGCGTGAGAAACGGGAGCGGCGACCGGGTCGAATGCACCGATAAGAGCGTCTCGTCTGGCACGCAGACCGTCGAGTTCACGTACGAATCCCTCTCGGAGTTCGAGGGCTCGAGCAACGTCTCCGTCGTCCTTTGGAACAGCTTCCCGGGGCAGTCGGAGCAGATTGCCACCGACACGGTCAACGTCACGATACTCCAGAAAGACGGCGACATCGACGGCGACAAACTCAGCAACGCGAACGAACTGTCCAACAACACCTCGATGTTCCTCATGGACACCGACAAGGATAGTCTCCAAGACGGGGCCGAGGTGAAAAATTACGGGACGTCCCCGACGACGCCCGACACGGACGGCGACGGGCTGAACGATGCGGCCGAACTGTCGAACTCGCTGGATCCGACAGACCCCGACACGGACGGCGACGGCATCCCCGACGGCGTCGAGATGCGACTCGGAACGCCCCCGAACGACAGCACTGCCGACACGGACGGCGACGGACTGGACGACGGGTACGAGTACGAACACGGGACCGACCCCGTCGACCCCGACACGGACGGCGACGGGCTGAACGACGGGCTCGAGCGGAAGCTCGGAACGGACGCCACCGACGGCAGCACGACCCCGATGCTCGTGTTCACCGGCGGGACGCTGCTCGGCGTCGTCGCCGTCGGCGGCCGCTGGTTCATCGCCTCGTCGGAGTACCAGCTCGAAGCACCGGTGTCCGCGCCGCAACTGTTCAAGCCGGACGGGATCGACGCGGACGCGGAAGACGACGCATCGGAGTCGCCACCGATGCCGCCGGAGTTCGACCGAGACGAACTCCAGCAGTCGTCACAACCCGTCTTGACCGATGAGGACAAAGTCATCCAACTGCTCCGCGACAACGGCGGCTGGGTCTACCAGAGTAAAATCGTCGAGCAGACGGGCTGGTCGAAATCGAAGGTCAGCCGACTGCTTTCGAGCATGGACGAGTTCGGAACGGTAGAGAAGATCTCTGTCGGCCGGCAGAACATCGTCGCCGAAGAGGGGTCGATGCCCGAGGGTGCGGGGTCACCGTTCGACGAGTGACCCGCGCGGTCGCGGCCGCGTCCCTTTCCCCGCGTTACGCGCCCACTCTGTTCTGAACGCCTCTGACGACGCTGTAGACGAGCCCGGGGAGCTGCGCCGGGCCGGGTGTCGAGCCCGCGCGTAGGTACGCCAGTCCCGCGTCGAACCGCCCCTCGCGGAGGTACTGCGCGGCGAGCGCGTACTGGTGAGTGCCGGTGACGTCGTAGCCGCGGGTCTCTAGCTCGACGACCTCCTCGGCGAACGTCTTGAGGAAGTGCGCGTTGGCCCGCCGGACGGCGTCCGCGCTCGGTCCGCCGGAGGGATACCGCCGCAACAGGGGTTCGTCGACGTAGGCGAGCTTTCCTTCCTTCAGGACGCGAATGAGGAACTCGGTGTCCTGGTAGCGGTCGAACGACTCGTCGAACCCGCCGATTCGCTCGACGACCTCGGACTCGACGACAAGCGTCGAGCCCGCGCTGGTGTGGAGGTTCTCCATGAGAATCTCCTTGATGAGTTCCTCGCCGCCTTCCGCCCCCTCTCGGGAGTCGTGTGTTCCAAGGACGGACTTGACGCGTTCCACGAGCGGGTTGGCGTCTGCGTCGTCGAGAATCACCGTTCCGCAGTAGGCGGCGACCCAGTCGTCGGATCGCCGTTCGAGCGTCTCGACCTGCCGTTCGAGCTTCGTCGGTGCCCACTCGTCGTCGGAGTCGAGGAGCGCGACGTAGTCGCCGGTCGCGACCTCGATTCCGGTGTTCCGGGCGGCGCTTCCACCCTGATTCGTCTCGTGGACGAGGTAGTTCACTCTCGGGTCGTCGTAGGCGGTGACGACCGACGCTGTGTCGTCCGTGGAGGCGTCGTCGACGACGATGACCTCAACGTCCGACAGCGTCTGGTCAAGCGCGCTGTCGATGGCACGCGGGATATCGTCCGCGCGGTTGTACGTGGGAATGATGACGCTCACTGTCGGCATCGGGTATCTCCTGTTACTCTCCGTCGGGGGCGCATTATTATCGAGCAGGTAACGCGCGGGTCAGTGGCGCGCTTACCGATGGCATAATAATGGCCGGCTGGGCTGACTCCGGAGTATGGACGTCCGCGAACTCCACGACCACAGCACGCGTGTTCTCGACGAGATAGCTCGGTCAGTCGTCGTGGACCGAGCCGTCCTTCGGCGCATCCTCACCGGGGTGCTCTCGCAGGGACACGTTCTCCTCGAAGACGTTCCCGGCACGGGAAAGACGCTGACTGCACAGAGCTTCGCCACGGCGCTCGGCCTTTCGTTTAGCCGAATCCAGTTCACGCCCGATCTCCTCCCCGCCGACGTGACCGGGACGTACGTGTTCGACGAGCGAGACCGGTCGTTCGAGTTCAGCGAGGGCCCGCTGTTCGCGAACGTCGTCCTCGCCGACGAGATCAACCGCGCCTCGCCGAAGACGCAGGCCGCGCTCCTCGAAGCGATGGCCGAGGGGCAGGTGACCGTCGACGGCGAGACGCACCCGCTTCCGGACCCGTTTTTCGTCATCGCCACCCAGAATCCGGTCGAACAGGGGGAGGGAACGTTCCCCCTGCCCGAAGCGCAGAAAGACCGGTTCCTCGTCAAAGACAGTCTCGGCTACCCGGACGAGGAGGGCGAACTGGAACTGCTCGACCGCCGCGACGCGCGCGACGCGCCCACGCCGACGGTCTCTTCGGTCCTCTCGACGGACCGCGTCCGCGAGATGCAGCGCGTCCCGGAGACGGTCCGCGTCGACGGCGAGATAAAACAGTACATCGTCGACATCGTCCGCGCGACGCGGGAGAACCCCCGCGTCGCGGTCGGCGTCTCGCCGCGCGGCTGTCAGCGACTGTTCGAGGTCGTCCGCGCGACGGCCGCAGTCCAGGGCCGGAGCTTCGTCATTCCGGACGACGTGAAAGCCGTCGTCCACGCGACGGTTGCCCACCGAATCGTTCCGACCGCCGAGGCGACGGTCGACAACGTCGAGCGGAGCCAACTCGTCGACGACGTGCTCGCCGAGGTCTCGGTCCCGACGGTCAGTCGTGCAGAGCGAGCGTGAGGAAGACCAAGGCGACGAGCATGAACGCGACCGCGTGAAGCGGCAGACCTGGCGTTCCGAGGTCGCGGACCACGAGCCCGGCACCGACCGCGACGCCTCCGACGAGCGTCGTCCCGCCGAAATGGGCCGCTTCGACGGTCCACGTCGTCGCCTCCCGGCCGAGTTGCTCGCCCACTGTTATCGAGTTCTCCGCAGCGTCCCACGAGACAACGAGCGCCGCGCACGCAACGAGCAGGGCCACGGCGTCGGCCGTCTGGAACAGCCCGCCGGCGACGACAGTCAAGAGGAGCGCCGCGCAGCCGAGTTTACTCAGTCCGCGCGACCCGGACCCGCGAAGGGGAAGCACGCCGAGGCCGAGACAGAACACGCCGAAGAGTCCGAGTCCGGCCTCGATGAGCTGTGACTGGCCGGTGGCGCTCGTTACGGCGAGGCCCGCACCACCCGTCGCGACGAGGACACCGACGAGTAGCCCGACAGTCCCGAGCAGTCGCTGCCCCGTTCGGAACCGGTGTGCGCCCTCGATAGCGAGGACGAGGCCGGCGACGGCGACGAACGTCCCGACCGACGCCCCGGTGTTCACGAGCGAGACGGACAGCGCGGCGGCGAACAACGACAGCGCCGCGCTGAGCCGCGCCGGCCGTCTGGTTATCTCTGCGCTCACGTCCGAACCCCCCGCTGTGCGTCGATTGCGAGCGCGAGCGGGTCGCCGAGGGGCCAGTCGATGACGGGGATACCGACCTGCCGGAGCGCCCGCAATCGGTTCCGGCGCTCTGCGGCCGCCAAGCGCTCGCCGGGTGTCTCGTTCGCCGTCGCGTCCGGGGAGACGACCGTGACCGCGTGGCCGTGCCCGTCGAACCGGTGCGCAACTTCGACGGCGGTGTCGTCACAGAGCGGCGAGACGAAGAGGATCTGCGTCTGTTCGCCGAGCCGTCCGAGGTACGATTCGACCTGTTCGTCGACCGGGTCGTCCGTGTCTGTCGGACTCGCGGCGAACGCCGAGTGCCTCGAAAGCAGTTTCCGCAACCGGAGCCGGTGTTCTCGCCCCGCGCCCGGCGCTCGGAAGCAGTCTTCGGCCGAGAGCGCGGCGAGGCCGACGTGGTTCCGGCCGTTCAGCAGGGCAGTCGTCAACTGGGCCGCGGCGGACGCCCCGGCGTCGACGGCGTGTGTCTCCCCGGGCGGGCCCCTGTAGGCGATCGCTCGCGCGTCGACGAGGACGAGGATTGACGCCGCTTGCTCTTCCCTGAAGTCGACGGTCGTCAACTCACCCGAAGCGGCGTAGCGCTTCCAGTCGATTTGGCTGACCGGGTCGCCGCGGCGGTACGACCGCGTCTGTTGGAACTCGATGCCCGAGCCCGTCCCGTTCGCGGCGACGCTGCCGACGGTGTCGAGCGTCTGTGACCGACGCGGCGGCTTCGTAATCTCGATCGTGCAGTCGAGTTCCGTCTCGTCCGCGGCGCGAACGTCGAGTTCGACCTCCCTGTCACCGCTGGGGTCGCGGACGATGGCGGTCGCGTCGTCGAACGCGTGCCGCCCGCGTTCGGCTTCGACGGCGTACGAGAACGTCCGCGTCTCGCCGGGGCGGAGCACCATTCCGCGCCTCGCCGGGTCGTCCGTGACGGTGAGCGCCGGGGGGACGCCGTCGACGATTTGGCAGTCGTACAGCGTCTCGTCGCCCTCGTTCGTCACCGCGACTTCGATTTCGACCTCGTCGCCGCTCGCCGGTGAGGCGGTGTCGACCCGGCGGTTGAGGGACAGATTCGGCGTCGGCATCGGGACGGCTCGATGGTACGCCGCGAAGACGACGCCGACCGTCGAGAGCAAGAGGAGCTCCTGTCGCTTCGCCAGTAGCCCGGCGGCCGCGACGACGAGCGCGACGGCGATGACGCCCCGCCAGCGGTTCGTCTGTTGTGGCGTCGTCACCGTCTCGTCCCCCCATCGACCGCGTAGACGGCCTCGGCGGTCCGCCGGGCGCGGAACTCAGCGGGCGTCTGTCGTCGCCGAAGCGCGCTGAATGCGGTGGCGAGCGTCGACCGGTTCGGACTCCCGAGGAACGACGCCGCCTCGGCGTCGTCGGTCCACTCGCCGCGTCGAACGAGTTGACGCGCGCGGCTCCGACCGCAGTTCCGCTCGCGCATCACCGCCTCGACGGCCGCCGTTCGGAGCCGCGTTTTCACTCGCGCTCGGGTACTGTCGCCGAGAACGGGGGTTCGATAGTCCCATCCCCGAACCGTCTCGTCGAACTCGCGGCCCGCGGGCGGGACCCGAACAGGGACCTCCGGGTCCGACGTTTCGACCTGTTGCAGTTCGCTCTCCCGGCCGGAAGCGATGACTGGGAGCGCCGCGAGTAGCGCGACTCCCGAGAGCGCGGCTACGAGGACGTAGTCACCACCAACCCCGGAGACGAGCGCCGTCACCGGGAAGGCCGTCTCGCGTGCGACCGTTCCGGCGGCGAGACAGCCGAGTCCGAGCAGTCCGAACAGTAGCTTTCGGCGGTTCACGACTGGTCTCGCCCCCCGGATGACCCGAGTCGTTCGAGACACTCTCGCGCGCGCCGGCGTCGGTCCTCGGTCACCGGCGCACCGCCGTATCTGACTTCTTCGAATAGCTCCGTGAGCGACCACACCGAGTTCGCGTCGGCCCCGTTTTCGCGGGCGATTGCCGCCCGCTCTCGCGGCGTGAGCAACTGACGGTCGTCGAGTCGGAGGCGTTCGACCATCTCGTACCACGCTTCGGTGACCTCGTTCTCCGGTTCGGGCGGCGCATCGAACCCGCCTTCGGCGCGTTCTTCCGCCGGAGACTCGTCCCCGCGGAAGCGGGGGATCATCGGCGACAGTCGCGCCGCGATGCGGTCTCGATACCGAGCGACGAGCGCGACGGCGACTACCGCGATGATTCCGACGACCAGTTCGACGAGACGCGAGAGCAGCGCGAGCAGGGCGTCGATGAGCGCCTCTAGCCTGTCTTGCTCGCCCGGTGTTTCTTTCGACCCCTCCGACTGGTCACGCTGTGAGTCCGAACTGTCGGTCGAACTGTCGGACGTGGAATCGTCGTTCCCGTCGTCCGGACCGCTCGCGCTAGACTGTCCCGACTGTGACGACTGTTCGCCGCCGTGTTCCTGCTGACTCGGGTTGTCCGTCAGCGTCTGGTATTCGCGCTTGATGTCGTTGGCGTCGCCCTTGTCGAGCGGCAGCGAGGAGTAGTCGAGGTCAATCGCCTCGCTCGGCGAGGAGTCGACGGCCGATTCGAGCGAGCCGGCCGCCGAACCGACGACGAACAGACACACGAGAGCCAGTCCGAGCGTGACGAGCACGTCACTGTCCATCCGACCGACCTCCGTGGGTGTCGAGGCGTATCACGATGGGTGTAGACCCGCCCCCGCTCATACTAATTATCCGCCCGATAAGCCGCCGCTACGTAGTCGATAATAACGGTGGGTGACCGTGATGTCTCGTTTGAGTTCGAGATGGAAATCCCATCCAATACACTGAAACGTGCGAGTATCGCCCTCCTCGTCGCGCTCTTGATGACGACAGCCGGTTGTTCGTCATTCGCTGGCGGCGACGCAGGAGACACGGCAGCGGCGAACGAAACCGCCGAAACGACGGAGATGACGACTTCTGACGTTGAGACGACCGCCAACGACACGGCGTCTTCGGACGACGTGACGAACGAGTCGTCGGATTCCGGCTCCGATTCCGACTCTGACTCCGACTCCGACCACGACTCACACAGCCACGACTCGACGACGAACGCCAGTAATGAGTCGTCCGTCGACGCGGCGTACACCGGTCAGATGGCCGTTGTGGTCGCCGGCGAGCGCGTGAGCCTCACGGAGGACCTCGACGAGGACGCGCCGATTCACATGAGCGACGTCGACTCGTGGCACACCAACGAGAGCACGACGCTCGCGGCGGCGCTCGACGCGGCCGATGTCAACGCCACCGAGTCGTCGCTGACCTACGACGGCGAGACCTACGAGGAGTCCGAAAACGGGACGAAGCTCATCTACCGCGTGGACAGCCACGAGGTCGACCCCGAGGAGTACACGCTCGAATCGGACGACAAGGTGTGGGTGCTCGCCGTGACCGACGACTCGAACGTCACCACCCCCGGCGAGTACATCCCGCCGGAACAGCTCCACGTCCACGGGACCATCGACTTCACCGTCGACGGCGAACGGCTCGACTTTAGCCGCGACAAGTACCAGCGGGCGGGTCACAACGACCACTTCCACTTCGAGGGCGGTCACGCGAACCCGTGGCACGCGCACTCCGCGCACGTCACGCTCGCCTACGGCATGTCGACGCTCGACGGCATCAACATGACCGACGAGGGCGTCACCTACAACGGGACGACCTACGCGTACGACGGTGACGGTGACAACGCGACTGCGAACGTCACCGTGAACGGCGAGTCCGTCGACCCCACCGACTACTACCTCAAGAACGGCGACTCGGTCTCTATCGAGATAGCGTCTTCCGACTAATCTCCCGCGTTCGTTTATTTATGTACACGAATCACCGAACAGCAGGCGGTCTACGACTGATACGACGTTCGTCTCCGCGCGTCGCACCGGCGCGGACCCCCGACGAGAGCGGCGCAGACGGGTGGTGTGAATGAAGCGGAACATGGTCACCGCGTTCCTCTCTATCTTCGGGGGGCGCATCTTCATCGTGCTGTCTTCGGTGGTCCTCACGCCGCTTCTCATCACGACACTCGGGTTCGAACTGTACGGTCGCTACGGCACCCTCACCGCCGTCTTCGGTATCTCGACTATCTTGATGAGTTCCGGCATCAACAGCGGTGCCCGGAAGTTCCTCGCCGAAGACCGCTCGATCTCCGACTGGCAGACCCACGTGTTCGGCTACTACTTCCGCCTCGGGACGGTCCTCGCGGTACTGACCGCGCTCGCGTTCGCCGCCGCCGCGCGATTCGGCGTCGTCACCCGATTCCTCGGTCCGGAGTACGTCGTCGGCTTCTACGGCCTCGCCGGACTCACCATCGCGACGCAGTTCCGCGAGTACGCCCGCCGGTCCCTGATGGGACTCAAACAGGAGCACCTCTCGGAGCCGCTTCGGGTGCTCAACAAGGTCGGAACCCGGCTCGCGCTCATCGGTATCGCCTACCTCGGATACGAAATCGGGGGGCTGATGGTCGGCCTCATCGTCGTCAACAGCCTCGTCGCGCTCCTCGCGCTGTGGTGGGTCCGCAAGAACGTCTCGCTTCGCGGCATCTTCAGCACGACGCCGCGGGAGTTCCCGACGAAGGAGCTGTTCAGTTTCAACCACCTCTCGGTGGTCTACATGCTATTTCTCACGTCGATGTACCACGTCGACGTGCTGATGCTGGCGTCCCACGTCACGGAGACGCGCGTCGGTTACTACAAGTCCGCACTGGTCATCAGCCAGTTCCTCTGGGTCATCCCCCGCTCGATTCAGTCGATGCTCGTGCAGTCCGTCTCGGACCTGTGGGCGGACGAACGAATCGACCAGATAAACGAAATCGCCTCTCGCGTCACCCGCTACGGGATGCTCGTCATCGTCCTCCTCTCGCTCGGGCTGGCGGCGCTCGCGAAGGACTTCGTCCCGCTGTACCTCGGTTCGGGGTCGATGCCCGTCGTCACGCCGCTTCTCATCCTGCTCCCGGGGACCATCGGCTTCGCGGTCGTTCGCCCCATCCTCGCCATCAGCCACGCGAAGGCCGACATGAAGCCGCTCATCGCGGCGACCGGTGCCGCGGCGGTTCTGAACATCGTCTTGAACGTGGTTCTCATCCCGCGTCACGGCATTCTCGGGGCCGCCGTGGCGACGACCATCGGCTACTCCTCGCTCCCGGTGTTCAACCTCGCCAGCGCGCGCTACCTCGGGTTCAAGCCGTTTTCCGACGCTCGACTCGTGCGAGTGCTCGCGACGGGGTTCATCTCCGGAGTCCCCATCTTCCTGCTCTCGATGACCATCGAGAGCAGTCTCCTCGCGTTGGTCGTCGTCCCCATTATCGGCCTCCTCGTCTTCGTGACGGTGGCGTTCGTGGTCGGGGCCGTGGACGCCGACGAGGCGCTGGACCTGCTGAGTTCGCTTCCCGACCCGGTTGGTTCCCGCGCCACCGCGATTCGCGTCCGTCGCGGCGGCGGTAGCGCCAACGCCGGGACTCCCGCGTGGGGCAACGAACCCTGGGCCGACCGGCACAAAAACACGCTGCAACGCGTCCTGCTCGTCGCCGGCGTCCTGCTCTCGCTCTCCGGTGTCGCGCTCGCCGTCGGCGTCCCCAGCGTCGGCATCGCCCCCTCGGTCGACGGCGACTCGCCGGTACCGCAGGTGAACAACACCACCCCGGTCACCGACACGCCGATGCCGACGACCGATACGCCGGTGACGACGACGCCGCCGACCGAGACGGATACGGGGACGACCGACACGGCGACATCGACGAACACCACCAGTCCGCCGTCGAATACGACGACGACCGAGTCGGACGACGGCGGCGGCTGGCTCTGGGGCGGTGACGACGACGATGACGACGACGGCGATGATAGCGACGACCAGACGACAACCGCGTCACCAACAGCGACGGAGACGCCATCGAACAACACGACGACAGCGACGACGACCGCGTCACCGACGACGACGGACACACCGTCGAACAACACGACGACAACGACCACTTCGTCGCCGACGACGACGGACACACCGTCGAACAACACGACGACAACGACGACGACCTCGTCACCAACGACGACAGATACGACCACCACAACGACCGACACAGCTACGACAACGACCGACACAGCCACGACAACGACCGACACCGCCACAGACACGACGACTACGACCACAGAGACGACGACAGCGACGAATACAACCACGACTGAGACGACGACCACGGATACGACGACCGACACGACGACGACCACAGATACCACGACAACGTCCACGGACACCGACACCACGACGACGGATACGTCCACGACCGACACCGCGACGACAGACACGACAGCGACCGATACCACCACGACATCGAATACGACCGACAGCGGGTCGACGCTCCTGATGACGCAACCGCTTTCGGCGGTCGAGTGGCTCGATTTGCAGTCGTCTCCGCTCGGCGGGTCGCCGTGGTTCCACTCGGTTCTGTTCGTGGGAATCGTGGCGCTCGCCGGTCGAAGCGCGCGCTAACGGGCCGTCTGGATTTTTTGACGCCGACCGTCGGACCCGAGTGCTACGCGGACCGCCTCCCGACAGAAACAGATAGCGCGGTTCTGGTGCCGTTCCGGAGCCTTACTGCGCGGCGACGGCTTGCCGCTCGCTCCCGGTCTCGTCGAGGACTTCGACGTAGAGGTCGGCGATGTCCTCGCAGACGTTCTCCCACGTGCACTCGTTCGCGTACGCCTGAATCGCGTCCGCGTCCCACCGCTTGTGAAGGGCATCGATGACGGCGTCGGCGAGTTCGTCGTGCGACTCCGGCCCCTCGACGAGGAAGCCGTAGTCGTCGCTCGTGACGACCTCTTCGCTCCCGCCGTTTTTCGTCGCGACGACCGGCGTCCCGCAGGCCATCGCTTCCAGTTGGACGACGCCGAAGCTCTCGCTGTAGCTGGGGAGGACGAACACGTCGGCCGCGTTCATCCAGTCGTTGAGCGTCCCCGACTCGACGTAGCCGAGCAGGTCGGTCCGGTCGTCGATACCGAGTTCCGCGGCGAGCGATTCGAGTTCGTCGCGCATGCCGCCCTGCCCGCCGATGACGAGTCTCGCTTCGGGTTCGGAGTCGCGGACTCGCGTCATCGCTCGCATCAGGTGCTGGAAGCCCTTCCGCGGTTTCAGCGTCCCGAGCGCGAAGACGATGGGTTCGTCGTCGCCGATGCCGAGTCGCTCGCGGGCCGCGGCGGTGGAGATGCGCTCGAACACGTCGGTGTCGTAGCCGTTGGGGATGTGGACCACGTCGTCGTTGTAGGCCTCCAGTTTCGAGCGGTCGCGCCGGTTGACGCGAACGAGCCGGTCGGCGTCGGTCCACGCTCGCTTCAGCCGGGCGTTGTCGGAGTCGAGTTGTGTTTGGAACCAGTTGCGGTTGGCGTGGACGGTGAGGACGTACGGGATGCCGAGTTCCTCCTTCAGGCGCGCGCCGACGTACCCGGAGGTCCACGTCATGTGGCAGTGAATCAGGTCGAACGAGACAGGATGGTCCGCCAGTTTCTTGCGGACTTTCCGGGCGTGTTGCTGTCCGAGGATGTGCTCGCGCTGCGCGTCCACCGGGAGGTACATAAGCGGGGTCTCGATGACGTGTACGTTGTCGGGCACGTCCGTCGTGGCGATTTTGGCGTCTCTTCCGAACCCCTCGCCGCCGCCCACGGGGAGCCGAGATGCCACGTCGGCGAACCAGTTGTACCTGACGCAGACGGTAACGGAATCGAAGTACTCCGCGAGCACGTCGACCTGCGACTTGACGAAGTGTTTGTAGCCGTGTGAGACGACGAGGAGGTCCTTATCGGCCAGTCGGTCGTGGTCCATGCGTTACCCGCAGTTGCGTACCGACCCCCATGATTATCGGGTCGGTAAGATCCGTTCGTCTCAGACGGGTGGCAGTTCGGTGTTGTCGACGACGAACCCCTCCGCGCCGCCGTCGATGTAGCCGCCGTAGAGCACCGAGTCCATGACGACCACGTCGGTCCCCTGCGAGTACAGCTTCATGGCTTGTCGCCCGCCGAGGGACCGCGCGGTGATGCCGTCGAAGCGCGTCCGGTTGCCCTTGTTGATGAAGGGGTGGTGCGTCGCCTCGTAGGTCCCGCCGACGAACAGGGCGTCGTCCGCGAGAATCTCGGCGCAGCGCCGGTAGCTCTCGCCGGGTTGGTGGACGGTCAGGTTCTCGAACCGGGCGTTCGCGCGCTCGACGCGAATCGCCTCGCGCTGGCCGTCGCCGGGTGCAGAGCCGGTGATGGTGACGTTCTTGACGAGCACCATCGGGTCCTCCGGAAGGTTTTGTCCCTGAAGGTAGATAGCGAAGTTCGACCCGTGGATGTCGATGGTCGTGTCGAGGACTTCGAGGCGACCCGCCCCGGGAGTCACCTGAATGCCGCGCGCACAGCCCTCGTCGTCGTTGAGGACGATGCTGCAGTTCTTGATGACCGAGGTCTGCGCGTCGTCGAGGACGCGAATGGCGTTCTCCGCGGAACCGGTGACTTCGACGGTGGTGTCTTCGATGCGGAGGTCAGCCCCGTCGTCGAGGCGGATACCGCGCTGGCTGATGCCGGGGACGAGTTCGTCGATGACGACCGTCGCGCCGCGGACGCTGCTGCCGTACCCCTTGAGCCGAATCGAGGAGACGGTGCTGTTCTTGTACGTCCCGCCCTCGACGTGGACGACGCCCTTCGAACCCGAGACGTACAGCCCGTTGTCCGGGAACCGACCGAGTTCGCAGTCGACGAAGCGGAGCGTCCCCGCGCTGTTCGGGTCGATGAGTATCCCGGTGGGGCCGAGGTTGATGTCGCCGATGGTGTCTTTCGTGAACGCCGCGCCGTCGGGCGCGCTGAATCGCTCGACGGTGCCGGTCCCGCCGGCCGTGGTCACGCTGAACAGCGCCGGACCGAGGGTTCCGGTGTCGTGTTCGCCCGCGATGGTGATGTCGCGGACTTCGAGCCCGTCCGTGACGTAGGCCTCGATGGCCCGAATCCCGGTCTGCGGGGCGGTGAAATCGAACGTGAACCCCTCGAAGAGGAGGTCTCTGCCTGGGGCGTAGATGACGCCGAGCCGGAAGAACCGGGCCGCGCCGGTGAACTCGCCCTCGGTGACGACGTTGCTGTCGATGGCGTCGATTCGGCCGTGCGTGAGCGTCGCGTTCGGCCCGTAGAACCCGAGGTTCTCGAATCCGGTCTTTCGGAGTTGCCTGTGCATCAGGTATCGCCCCTCCGGGAAGACCAGGAGCGTGTCGTCCGCGACGTGCCGCGAGAGCACGTCGTCGATGGGTTCGACGCCCTTCGGGTCGGCTCCCGCGTCGACGACGTTGACGACGTTCGAGAACCGGTCGAGGTACGCCTGCGGAACGTCGACGCTCATCGTGTTCGCCTCGACGCTGTTGACGGGGTGCGACAGATAGCTTCCGACCGCGAGGGTGCCGACGGCTCCGAGGAGATACGAGCGCCGCGTAAGCTTCGGGCCCCGGGAGTCATTCGCGTCGGTATCGTCAGATTGCGTGAATCTCATACAACCGAGAACGTCGTATACTCACGAACGTTCCCGGCTTCACATGTTCAGCCTTTAAGTATGTCTGCGGATTTCGGCGGCCTTCGGCCCCCGATTCGACTCGGGTTACTCGCTCGGAACCTCGGTCTCGTAGGTGTCGTCGTCGACCCGGATTTCGAGCGCTTCGTTGTCGTTGTGGTCGAGGACCGTGCCGAAAAGCAGGAACGTGATACCGAAGAGAAGACCGATTGCCCAACTGCCGAGGCTGGGTGAGTCGTCGTCGCCGTCGCCACCCGTCAGTCCCGAGCCGATGAGGCCGATGGCCGCGACGCCCGCGATGACAGTTCCGAGGTAGTAGAACGCCGCGAGCGGGTGGAAGTCGCGGAGCATGTACTTGTTTTTCAGCCGCCAGAAGTAGTTCCGGAGCAGCATGCTCGAGACGCGGGGG
The DNA here is from genome assembly GCF_001482285.1 of Haloferax sp. Q22. Classification (GTDB taxonomy): domain Archaea; phylum Halobacteriota; class Halobacteria; order Halobacteriales; family Haloferacaceae; genus Haloferax. The sequence continues at coordinate 168,862 of NZ_LOEP01000014.1, forward strand.
ACGTACTCGCTGTAGTTGATGTGGCTCTTCCAGTCGTCGTCGTACAGGTACTCCGCGGAGCAGGCGATGTCCGCGACCCGAAGGTTCTCGGCGTTGAGTTTGACGAGCAGGTCGTTGCAGTAGCCGTAGTACTCGTACATGTTCTCGATGTCGGCCTGCCGAAGCGCCTCGTGGGAAATCGCGGTGTAGCCGTTCTGCGGGTCCATCGTCTTCCAGTAGCCGCTGGCGAACTTCGTCAGGTACGAGAGGATGGAGTTACCGACGAGTCGATAGCCCGGCATGGCGTCGAGGTCCGACTGCTCCATGAATCGGTTGCCCTTCGCGTAGTCGGCGTCGCCCTCCGCGATGGGGTCGAGATACTTCGCCAGTTCGTTGGGGTTCATCTGCCCGTCGCCGCCGAGGACGGCCGTGATATCGACTTCGTCTTCCAGCGCGTGGAGGTAACCGGTCTTAAGCGCGCCGCCGACCCCGCGGTTCTCCTCGTGTTGAATCGGGACGACCACGTCGTCGTACGCCGTCGCTTCGGGGGTGTGGTCCTCGTTGAACGCGTCGGCGTGCGTCACGATTTCGTCCCACGTCCCGTCTGTCGACCCGTCGTCGACGACGTAGGCCAGGTCGACGAACGAGGGGAGAGTGTCGATGACGTCCCCGACGTAACCCGCTTCGTTGTAGGCCGGCACGACGACGGCGATTGAGTTGTCTTTGTACATTGTAGTCGGAGTCCTACCGAACTGTGGACGTTTCGGTGTCGTTATTATGGGTATCGTAGTTGCTCACAGCCCGCCGACAGGTTCGGGAGCGACCCCGCGGAGACGCGGCTACAGACGCTTATCACCCGCATAATAACCCGTACCGATTATCGAACAACAGGCGATGCACGAGGACCGAAGGGGGGACGACGCTCGACCGATATACTTGGAGATAACGCTTGAGGACCCGAGGCTGATTCTCTCGTCGTTCGTCACGGGACACCGGGGGCCGGTCGAACTCGAATTCCAACCGACCGAGGGATTTGGCTGGGACTGCGCGTTCGTCGTTGTCGAACAGGGTCCCGTCGATTCAGTCGGGGCGTCCCTCGTCGTCGACCCGACCGTGATAGAGGCGGATTTCCTCGGTTCCGTCGGCTCCGACCACCGGTTTCGCGTCCTCTTCGGGAGCGGCGTCCGCCTGATTCCCCCGTCCTCGACGGAGATGGGCGTTCGGGTCATCTCCGTTCGACACAAAGACGGCAGGTGGTCCATCCAGATGCACCTCCCCGCTCACTCGACGCTGCACCGCGTCCAAGAACACTACCACGACAACGATATCTCATTCCGGGTAAAGCGCCTCCACGTCGCCCGCGACACCGACGTGGGGACCGAGACGGCGCTCCTCCCGGGGCAGCGCAAGGCGCTTCTCGTCGCCCACGAACACGGTTATTTCGAGGTCCCACGGCGGTCCTCGCAGGGCGAACTCGCGGCCATCCTCGGCATCTCCAAGTCGGGGGTCTCACAGCGGATTCGCCGGGCCATCTCGCGACTCATCGAGGCGACGCTGTCGCCGTGACTCCAGCCGGCCGCAGAGAGAGGTGAGTCGCGGCGGGGACTCGGGGCCAAACCGTCGTGGCTCAGAACCAGTTTCCGTCGTACGTGACGTCGACGTCGCCGTACTCCCAGACGCCGTTGTGAATCACAGATTCGGTTACTTCGACGCCGCTCGACCCGTCGATGACTTTCATTCCTTCGTAGCCGTCGTGCGACTCGGCGGTGATGCCGCGGAACGTCGTCCCGTCAGCGTCGTTGACCAGCGGGATGTGGCCCGTGTCGTAGTCGCCCCAGACGAACGTGCTGCCGTCGCCGAGTACCTTGACCGCGCGTCGATAGTCGCCACCAGTCTGCTCGACGTCGAAGCGGTCGAGCGTGCAGTTCCCTCGTTCGAGCCGGACCGCGTGCCGACCGTTCGACCCGTCGCCGGAGCCGCCGACGCTCGACTTGAGAATGTAGACCGGGTCCGCGTCGGCGCTGCTCGGCCCGCCCACGACGAGCGCGTGGCCGCTGGTGTTGAACTCGATGTCCGTGTTGATGATATCGATTTTTCCGGCGCCCGGCGAGACGGTGACGGCCTTCGTCGACACGTCTCCGTTGACGATGACGCTCGAGTTCTGAATCCGCGCCCACTCGACGTCGTTCTGGACGCTGATGGCGCGCCCGTTCGGCTCGTCGATTCGGACGACGGTGTCGTCTATCCAGTTGTACGCACCGCCGTCGAGTCGGATGCCCCGCTGGTTCGTGTCGTCAGTGCGGCGTTCGTCCACGATGACGGTCGCGCCGTGAATCGAGCTGTAATCGCCCGAGAGCCGGATGTTGGCGATATTACTGTTCTTGAACACACCGCCGTCGACGACGACGCGGCCGCCCTCGGTCGAACAGTAGAGACCGTTGTCGGGCCACGCGCCGACCTCACAGTCGCGGACCCAAAGCTTGCCGTCGTGGTACGGCGACACGATGATTCCCGTGGGCCCCACGTCGATGTCGCCCGGCGTGTTGTCCGAGAACTCGCCGCCGTCGGGAATCCTGATGTTCTGGAGCGTCCCGATGCCCGACGAACTGGTGACGTCGAACGCGAACGGGCCGTACTTCCCGCTGTCGTGTTGGCCGACGACGGAGAGGTTCCGCGCGAGGAGGTCGTCTCTGACCTGCGCTTGGACGACGCGAAGTCCCGTGTCGTCGTCGGTGAAGTCGAACTCGAAGCCCTCGACGACGAGGTCTTCCCCCGGTTGCTCGAACGTCCCCAACTTGAACAGCCACCTGCCGTCGTAGTCGGCGGCCGGGACGATAGTCGCGTTATCTCCCCGCAGTTCGAACCCGCGGAAATCGACGTGACGGAACGAGTCGCCCATGAGATACTCGCCCTCCGGAAAATACAGAACCGTCCCGTCGTCGCACTGGATGTCGTCTAAGATCGGGTTGATAGACTCCCCACCGGTCGGATCGGCTCCCTCGTCGACGACGTTGTACCAGTCGTCGTCGGCTGATGCCGTCCCGGCGAACGAGACCGCCGCGGCCGCCCCGCCGATGCCCTTCAGTACCTGTCTCCGAGAGACTGTCCTCCTGCGCTCTTCTGCGCCTTGATTCCGCATCGAGAGAACGTCTCTGCCTCTGTCTAATGAGTATTTTTAGCGTTTATCGTATTATTCAAACAGAATGTCCTTCCATATCGACGATTAGGGATGCAACTGTTAAGTAGAGTTGCTTTTGTCAAATTATATTTCCGTTATCCGTTACAAGACGGGCCGCGAATCAGCGGCGCAGGCCGGCGACACGGCGAGCCCACCGAAGTCCCGGCGTCCCGTCGAGCACCCACAGCAGAACGACCACCCCGAAGACGGCCGCGTAACCGACGACGAGCCCCGTGTTCTCGGGGCGCAGCATCTGATAGAGGAACGTCTGGAAGTACTCCGCGAACCGCTGGACAAAGCCGAGGTCGTTCGAGTACGGCTCCCGCGGTGCGAGCGGCCAGAGCAGCCTCCCGAGGTTCGGCCCGTTCGCCCGGAGGGCGAGCAGGTCGCCGATGAGGTGCGACCCGTACCCGGCGACCGCGGCGACCGCGAGTTTCACCCTGTTCCGCGTCCAGAGCGCCCCCGCGAGAAGTCCCACGAGCGGTGCGCCGACGAGGAGCGAGTGCGCCGGGCCGTACCCCGTCGTGACGACGCCGAGCGTCCACGAGAGCGGCTTGTCCACGAGGTCGGGAACCTGCGTCATCACCGCGAGGGTGACGCCGGCCGCGTCACCGATAGGTGTCTCCCACGCGGCGCGGTTCGCGAGGGAGTACAGCACGTAGCCGAAGACGAGATGCTCCCACGGCCACATCAGGCCGAGATCCCCCCAATCGAACCCGGCCGACCGAGTTGCGCGGTGGTGTCGCCGCCGCCGTCGCCGACCGACACGACGAGTTGGACGGTCCGATACGAGTTCTCGCGGTTCGCATCGTCGGGAGCGTCACCTTTGTAGACGTGATAGACGAGTCGGAGCGACTCACCGGACATCGTCGGTCGAACGTCCTGTTGGACGTAGGCGGTCTCGTTGTCCTCGACCGACGCTTGCGTTCGGTCGAGTTCGCGCTCTTCGACCACCTGTGTCCCGTTCGGCGTTCTGTCGAGTCGCTGAAGCTCCGTGACGACCGTGTACGTCGTCGACTCGTGTTCGTGGTTCTCCAGCGCCAGCGTCACCGGGACTTGCTCCCCCGAACTGAGCTGCTGGGGATAGCCGCTGGCCTCGTAGCCCGACTCGTTTTGGGTCACGAGGTACGCTTCGGTGAAGTCCGTCTCGGGAGTCTGCGTCTCGACCATTGCGAACCCGACGCTGCTGAGGAACGCGACAAGGCTGACAACCACGAGGAGGTTGACGGCGAGCGAGACGGGCGAACTCCGCGACTCGGAGGACAGCGGGGACGTGACCGCACCGGCGGTCGCCGCCACGCTCCCGAGGACGGTACTGAGCGGCGGGGCTCCGGCTCGCGCGTCCGGGGGGAGCAGCAGGCGCCGGGCGACGGCGACCGCGGTGAACAACATCGTCACGCCGAACACGCCGAGCGCGACGATGCTCGCGTCGAACCCCTGTCCGACGAGGTTGGTGACGAGCGCGACCGCGGCGACGAGCGCGAGGCTCAACGCCGCCGAGAGGACCAGTCGAACGGAGTAGAGCAGTCCGGCGGTGTGGCGCGTCGGTCGCGTCAGCGCCGACTCGTCGTCCATGGTGTCGGACTCGACGTCCGACCGCCGTTCCGGGAACACCGCGGCGAGGAGCGCGTATCCCGGGTAGAGGACGATGAGCGGCACGACGAACAGACTCCGGACGACGGACCCGGAGAAGTCGAGCATGACCACCGCGAGCGCGGCGATTGCCCCCGCGACCACGAGGAGTAAGTCGAGTGTCCAGCGACGGGTAGACGACTTCATCACCCGCGCCTTGACAGTCCGTGTTGAAAAATGGCCGCGACCGTTCACGCCCGAAACCGGTCGAAAGAGGGGCTTAGCGGTCTGATAAGGGCGGATGGCTGACTGCGCCGACGGCGGCGGTCAGGGGGTGACGCTCCGAAAAATCGAGGAATTCCGACGCTGGTTGGTGAGCGTTCGCACGGCCGGGACGGCTCGCTTTCCGCCGTTTTCGGGCGTCTGCGGGCTTATCGTCCCGATAATAATGGCCGTTTCGCGTGACCTCCGTTTCGAACCGCGGGCCACGACGGCCCGCGGCGTGACCAACACATGCGCACCAAAACCAAACTCCTCGCGGCGCTCGTCGCACTGTTCGTGCTCGTAACCACCCTCCGGTCGGACGGCGACGTGTCGCCCGCCGACGAGGACGAGACGATCGCCGATTCGGCCCAGACATGAACTTGTACGTCACGGGGTCCAACTGCGAGATAGACGACGACGTCACCCTCGGGTACCCGGCCAGCGACGAGTCACAGCAGACGATCGTCGGCGACGACGCCCGAATCCGCTCGGGGACCATCGTCTACAGCGACGTGACCATCGGCGACGGCTTCGTCACCGGCCACGATGCGCTCGTCCGCGAAGACACCCGAATCGGTGACAACGTCGTCGTCGGAACCAACACCGTCATCGACGGCACCGCGACCATCGGTTCGAACGTGAGCCTCCAGACCCGGGTCTACGTTCCGACCCACACGCACATCGGCGACGACGTGTTCGTCGGGCCGGGCGCGGTGCTCACGAACGACCCGTATCCAGTCCGGCAGGACGTCGAGATGACCGGTCCGACGCTCGAAGACGGCGTCTCGGTCGGCGGGAACGCAACGATCCTCCCCGACGTGACCGTCGGCGAGAACGCGTTTGTCGCCGCCGGCGCGACCGTCACCGAGGACGTTCCGCCGGAGACGCTCGCGGTCGGAACGCCCGCCGAACACCGCCCACTCCCGGCGAAGCTCCAGGGAGCGAACACCATATGAGCACGCAATCTTCAGTCACGACTATCTACGGCTCCGAACGCACCGAAGACGAACAGATAGCCGCGCTCACGTCCGGCGACGTGCCGGTCGGCGTCTACGGCCTCGGCAAGATGGGGCTTCCCCTCGCCTCCGTCTACGCCGAGACTACCGGTAACGTCACCGGCGCGGACATCGACACCGACGTCGTCCGCGAGATAAACGCCGGTCGCAACCACATCGTCGGCGAACCCGGACTCGACGAACTCGTCGAAGAACTCGTCGAGGACGGCGCGCTCGTCGCCAACACGGAACCGCGTGAGGTCGCCGACGAGGCGAGCATTCACGTGGTTATCGTCCCGACACTCGTCGACGAGGCGGGCCGTCCGGACCTCTCGGTCATCGAGGCGGTCGCACGAGACATCGGGAAGGGACTCGACGAGGGCGACCTCGTCGTCTTCGAATCGACGCTCCCGCCGCGCTCCTGTCGCGACGCGCTCCTGCCGCTTCTCGAATCCGAAAGCGGTCTCTCGCTCGGCGAGTTCGGCCTCGCGTTCTGCCCCGAGCGGACCTCGTCCGGGCGCGCGTTGAAGGACATCCGCGGGGCGTACCCGAAGGTCGTCGGCGGCGCCGACGACGAGAGCACCCGTGCCGCGTCGCTCATCTACGACCAGATTTCGTCGAACGAGGTCATCACGGTCTCGGACACGACGACCGCGGAGGCGGTCAAGGTGTTCGAGGGCGTCTACCGCGACGTGAACATAGCGCTCGCGAACGAACTCGCCACCCACGCGGGCGAGTTCGAAATCGACGTGACCGAGGCCATCGACGTGGCCAACACCCAACCGTTCTGCGAAATTCACACGCCCGGCGCGGGCGTCGGCGGCCACTGCATCCCGTACTACCCGCAGTTCCTCATCACGCAGTTCGAGACGGGGTCGCCGCTCATGGAGACGGCTCGCGCCGTCAACGACGAGATGCCGCACGTCACCGCGCAGACGGCGCTCGACCGACTGGCGGCGCGGGGTATCGACCCCGAGGACGCGACCGTTCTCGTCCTCGGTCTCACCTACCGCGCCGGCGTCGAAGAGATTCGCAAGACGCCGGCGCTCCCCGTCGTCGAACATCTCGATGAAGCGGGCGCGGACGTGGTCGCGACCGACCCCATCCTCGACGACACCGCCGTCTTCGAGGACGCCGGCGCGACGGTGATGCGCGGCGTGACGAGCGACGACCTGTCGCCGGACGCCATCGTCCTCGTGACGGCCCACGAGTCGTTCGACCACCTCGACGTTCCCGCCTTCGCCGACGACGACCGCCCGGTCGTCTTCGTCGACGGGCGGCAGGCCGCCACGGAGTACCGCGACCACGACCGCGTCGACTACGAGGGAATCGGTCTTCATGACTGACACCGTCTGCGTCGTCGGCCTCGGCTACGTCGGCCTGCCGCTGGCCATCGAGTTCGACCGCGCCGGGAAGTCGGTCATCGGCTACGACGTCGACCCAGACAAGGTCTCGACACTCTCGGCGGGGACGGACCCCACCGGGGACGTAACCGACGAGGGCGTCGCGGCCTCAGACGTGCTGTTCACGACGGACGCGACGCACATCTCGGACGCGGACTTCGTCATCGTGACGGTCCCGACCCCGGTCGACAGCATGGAGAATCCCGACCTCACGTTCGTCGAATCCGCGGCCGAGACCATCGGCCAGCACGTCTCTCCGGGGACGACCGTCGTCCTCGAATCCACCGTCTATCCCGGCGCGACCGAGTCCGTCCTCGTCCCCGCGCTCGAATCCGAGTCCGGATTCGCCGTGGGTGAGGACATTTTCGTCGGCTACTCGCCGGAGCGCGCGTCGCCCGGTGATACCGGGCGGAGCGTCAAGGACGTGGTCAAGGTAGTCGGTGCCAACTCGGAGGGGGTCCGCGAGCGCCTCGCCGACCTCTACGGGAGTATCGTCGACGCCGGTATCCACCGCGCGCCCGACATCGAGACGGCGGAGGCGTCGAAGGTCATCGAAAACGTCCAGCGCGACATGAACATCGCGCTCGTCAACGAACTGGCCATCGCGTGCGACCACATGGGCCTGACGACCAAGGACGTACTCGAAGCCGCGGGGACGAAGTGGAACTTCCACGACGGTTACTCCCCGGGCTTCGTCGGCGGCCACTGCATTCCCGTCGACCCGTTCTACCTCACCTACCGCTCCAAGCGCGAGGGCTTCTCGCCGAAACTCGTGTTGCAGGCGCGCGAAATCAACGAGTACGTCCCGGTTCACGCCGCCCGCAAGGCGGTCAAGACTATCAACGAGTCGGGGCGCGTCCTCCAGGACACGCGACTGCTCGTCCTCGGACTCGCTTACAAGCCGGGCGTCGGCGACATCCGAAGCTCCGACGTGAGCACGATGATAGAGAAACTCGACGAGTTCCACGTCGACTGCGTCGGCTACGACCCTCACGCCGACCCCGACGAGTCGCGGGAGGTCTTCGGCATCGACGTGGTCGAGTCGGTCGACTTCGACGCCTACGACGGCGTCGTCGTGGCGACCGGTCACGAGGAGTTCACCGACTACGACCTCGACGAGATGGCCGCCGCGCTCGGGTCCGACCCGGTCATGATAGACGTGGCCGACGTGTTCGACGCCGACAAGGCCGACGAGCGCGGCTTCCACTACGCGCAGCTCTGAGACACCGCGATGGACATCCTCATCACGATTCAGCACCCCGCGCACGTTCACTTCTTCAAGCACGCCATCGACGAGTTCGAGGCCCGCGGCCACGGGGTCCACGTTCGCGCCCTCGACAAGGACGTCGCCGTGGACCTCCTCGACGAGTACGAAATCGACTACGAGGTCGTCGGCTCCCGCGGCGATTCGCTTTCCGGCGTCGCGCTGTCGACGCTCGGTATCGAGTATCGCCTGTTTCGCGCCGCGCGGGACATCGACCCGGATGTCGTCGCCTCCATCGGCGGGTTCGAGGCCGCACACGTCGCGAAACTCGTCGGAGCGGCGTGCGTCGTCTTCACCGACACAGAGCACGCGACGCTCTCGAACGCGCTGACCTTCCCCTTCGCAGACGAGGTTGCCACGCCGAAGTGCTACCGCGACGACGCCGGTTCGAACCACTACCGATACCCGAGTTACCACGAACTCGCGTACCTCCACCCCGACCGGTTCGACCCCGACCCGTCGGCGCTCGACGGCCTGCCGGTCGACGCCGACGACACGTACGCCGTCGTCCGGTTGGTCAGTTGGGGCGCGGCGCACGACATCGGCGACGAGGGTCTCGACGGCCTCACCAAGTTAGTCGGTCGCCTCGAAGACGCGGGCGCATCGGTACTCATCTCCGCGGAGGGCGATTCACTTCCCACTGAGTTAGCAGACTACGCCACCACCATCGATCCGCACCTCATCCACCACGTGCTCGCGTACGCCGACCTCTTTATCGGCGAGAGCGGGACGATGGCCTCCGAGAGCGCCGTGCTCGGGACGCCGACCGTCTACGTCCACAGCGCGAACCCCGGGCTCATGCGCGACCTCGCGTCGTTCGACCTGCTGTTCGGGTACCACGGCGAACATCGGAACGAACGCGCCGCGGACCGGGCGGTCGACATCCTCCGGTCGACCGACGCCGACTGGGAGGCCCGCCGACAGCGACTCCTCGAAGAGAACGTGGACGCGACGGACATCATCGTCGAACGGGTTCTCGCGGCCGTCGAGTAGCGGCCGTCGACTAGCCGCTCGTCCCCGCGTTTCGCCGCTCGTTCTCGGACCGTGACTGAGGCCTCGAAATAGCCGATTCTCGACGGTTCACGCCGTTTATCTGCTATATAATAAGGGGCCCTTGGTGTCTGTCTCGTCTCGATGACACTGCTGGATACAGTCCGACCGTCGAGCCGGGACGGCGATGTGACCGTGCTGGTGACCGGTGCCGGTACCTTCGGCGCTTCGGGTATCATCAAGGCGATTCGACGGGCCGACGCGTTCGACGCCCACATCGTCGGCGTCGATACGGACCCGGACGCTTACGGCTTCAGCCTCGTCGACACGGCGGAGACGGTCCCCGCCGGTGACGCCGACGCGTTCGTCTCCGAGCTGCGTTCGGTCGCGAGCCGCGAGAACGCCGACGTGATTTTCCCCCTCAACGCGGCGGACGTCGAGGCCCTCTCCGAGGCGAAGCCCGCCTTCGAGCGCGAAGGTATCGAAGTGATGGCCGTTCCGCCCCAGTCGCTCTCGATTACCAGGGATAAAGGGCGGCTGTACGACGAACTCGTCAAGCAGGCCCACCCGATGGCACCCGAGTTCTACCGCGCCTCCTCGTTCGACGAGTTTCTCGATGCGGTCCACGCGCTCGGCTATCCCGACCGCCGCGTCTGCTTCAAGCCGCCCGTCAGCAACGACAGGCGCTGCTTTCGCGTCGTCGACCCGGATATGGACCGGTTCAACGCGCTGTTGAACCAGAAACCGGACAGCACCGTCACCACGCTCGACGACGTGCTCCCCGTCCTCCGTGAGACGGCCCAGTTCCCCGAACTCATCGTGATGGAGTACCTTCCCGGCGAGGAGTACACCGTAGACGCCCTCGTTCGCGACGACGAGACGCCGGTTCTCGTCTCACGGTCGCACGCCGCGACGTGCGACGACTCCTCGTTCGTTGGCACCGTCGAGAAGAACCCGGAACTCCTCGGGGACGCCCACGAGCTCTGCTCGCTCTTCGGGTTGGAGTACAACGCCACGTTCCGGTTCAAATACACCGCCGACGGCAGGCCGAAACTCGTCGACGTCCATCCGCGAATCTCCCGGTCGGTCACCGCGTCGGTCGGTGCGGGCGCCAACATCCCCGCGCTCAGCGTGCAGTACGCGATGGACCGTGAGCTTCCCGAACTCGACATCGAGTGGGGAACCCACGTGACCCGCGACTGGCAGGACGTGTTTTACGGCCCCAATACGGACCCGACCACAATCTGACGGATCCTCTTCGAACCACAACTCTCAGCTCATACATGACGATGCTCTCATCGGTATACGACCGCTTACAACGAGCCGAACTCGACGTGCTCGCGGCGGCCCTCGGAGTCGTGCTCGCGCTCGCGTTGTTCCCGCTGCGGTTCCTCTCGTCACAGATCTTCATCGTGACGCTCCCGATACTCCTCGGCGTCGGGAGTCTCCTCTATCTCGCGGCCGCCCGCGGGAGGGGGACCACGAACGGCCTCCCGACGCTCGCGCCGTCGCTCGTGCGACTCATCTCGGCTGGCGTCTTCTTCGGTCTCGCCGTCATGGTCGTTCTCGCGGTCGTTCAGGGCGAACGAAGCATCCTGTTCATGGACATCGGCGGCGTCGTCGGCACGCTCCTCCTCGGACAGATACTGCTCGCCCCGGACGACGAACTGCGGCCGAGCGTCTTCCTCGCGGAGATTCTCGTGTACTCGTTCGTCGTCCGATTCGCCGCGCTCTACACCGCGCCGGGTTACATCGGAATCGACATCTGGTCGCACACGACGTTCGTCCAGATGATTCTCCAGGCGGACTCGCTGTCTGCCATCAACGACATCAAGTACTATGCGTCGCCGCTGTTCCACCTGCTCACGGCGGCGTCGACGCACCTCCTCGACCTGTCGCTTCGGAACGCGCTGTACCTCTCGATCGGCGTCGTGATGCCGCTCGTCCCGATTTTAGTCTACGGGACGGCACGACTGCTCGTCCCGCTCCGGTGGGCCCTCACCGCCGGCGCGCTGTACGCGATGGGCGACCAGGTCGTCCGCTGGGGCATTCACCTCATCCCGACGAGCCTCGGTCTGCTGTTTTTCCTCGCGTGTCTGTACTGTCTCGTGCGGATCACCCACGCCAGCGAGCGATGGCGCGATTTCGGCCTGCTCGTCCTGTTCAGCACCGCCGTCATCCTCACCCACCAGGTGTCGTCGTTCATCATGTTGGTGCTCCTCTTCGCGGGGTTCGTCGCGCAGGTGTTGCTCCGGTTCGACTTCTTCACCGAGGACCCCGACCCGCTTTCGTTCTCGGGCGGCGCGTCCAGCCCCGTGAACCTCGCGGGGCTCGTGGGGTTCAACCTCGGACTCATCGTCTTCACGTGGTCGCTGACGCCGTATCAGGGCGACACCTTCCTCGAAACGGTCATCAACTACCTCGTGTTGAACCTGTTCAACGCCGGGTTCCTCCAGGGTGTGGGCGGTAGCGGCGGGTCGGCCGGCGCGTCCGGTGCGGCCGGTTCGGCCGGCCAGACGTTCTTCTCGCAGCTCTCGACGTACGTCACCGAAGCCGGCTTCCTCATGCTCATCTTCGCGGGTCTCATCGGGTGTCTCACGGTGCTCAACCGCTCGCGGGCGACGCAGACGACGTACACGTTCGTCGGCGCTATCGTGGCGATGCTGTTCGTCGTGCTCGGACTGCCGCTCGTCGGTATCGAGAGCTTCGTCCCCGGTCGCTGGTTCGCGTACCTCTACGCCCTTCTCGCCATCATCGGCGTCCTCGGGTTCCGCCACCTCGCGAACCGGACCTCGCTCAAGGTAGTCGGCGTCATCCTGCTCCTGTTCGTGCTCGTCTACCCGAACGTGATGTTCATGTCGAACGACGGCGCGATGGACAGTCCGGCGTTCCCGGACCAGCACGAACGACTCTCGTACACCGAACAGGAACTCGCCGCCGTCGATACGTACAGTTCGGCCCGCTCGTCGCAACAGGGCGGTGAACTCTACACCGACCTGCCGTACGGGACGGTGTGGGAGCGGACGAACGCGTATCCGGCCGAGCCGTTACCGGCCGAAGAAGGGCGGCCAGTCCCGCAGGGGATAACGGCCTATCGGGAGTACCAATCACAGAGCGCCTCGTACTTCCCGAACGAACAGGACGTGGCTACGAACCTCGACCCGTCGAAGACCGAGGTCTGTCCGCCGACGACGAACTACGTCTACGCGAACGGCGAGGTCACGATTTGTTCGCTCCCCGGCGCTAACTGACCGCTCGGCTTGCGGTCGTTCTTTTTTTCACCGTGTGTTCTCGTTGAGGCTCTTTCCGCAACGCGGGTGGTGAAGCTCCCCGTCCTGTGCAGTAACGCGGTTCGAGAGCACACAAAGCATATTCCGAGACAATGACACATCTACCAGAATGAGACGGTTGTCCCTCCAGACGCTCGTGGTCGTGTGCCTCGTTGTCTTTGCCGATGTGCGACGACTGGCCAGACAACGACTACTGCACCACCAACAGCTACGACACAGACGGCGACGACGACAACCACGACAGCCACGACCACCACACAACCGACAACTGTCCCGCGAGCCGAGCGCGTGCCATTCGTCCTTGAGAACGAAGCTAATTCGAACAAAAGCGTCCATGTCGTAATCAGCAACGAGTCAACCGCAGTCTACAATGACACGGTCGCCCTCGGTCCGGGGGCAACGCGCCACGTGGCTACGCTGACCGGGCAGGAGAACACCTACGACGTCACGGCCACGATGAACGGGAGTTCCTTCGAGAGACACGTTACTCTCAACGCTGGGCTCCTCCAGAGCGGGATCACAATCAATGAATCCGAGGAGTTCGAGTACAGTTACATAGAGGGTGTCATAGAAGAGTTCTCACACCGTGATCACGGTACTTCCCGGATTGTCTCCACGTTCGTAGTTGGTGATTGCGACGACGAGG
>NZ_LOEP01000015.1 GCF_001482285.1 Haloferax sp. Q22
GAGTGCCTGGAGGCGTTCGTCTCGATGGACTATTCGCTGAAGTCGGAGGATGGATAATGAATTCGGACGACGACGTTCGTCAAAAAACCGGTTCAACGCACGGAATAGTACAGCAGACCAGTATTTTAGTGAATGAGTCGGTGTCGACGAAGAAGTAAGAGCACTCGACGATAGAGGTCGGATCAGCTGGCGGGCGGTGAGAATAGGCGCGGTTCAGGACCAACATCACGAACCTCGAGCAACATAGCGAGATGAGACTGCAACAATAACGACCTCGCCTGCCGGACAACACCCCCACCCCGGATTTCAAATGAAATCAGTTCCAGAGGAAGGGGTGGGTTAGTTCGGAGGGGAACTCGGTTGACTGCCAGAGAAGGACAATTGTGCGGTAGCGAGTTTGTATTGCACGATATTCAGGTTCTAGGTTTCGTGTGGAAACCAGCTTACTTATCACGTTATTATATATTTTACTATAACGGTAAAGTAGTAGTAGTAGTGAAGCTGTGAAAGACGCAGCTTCGAGAGTTAGAACAGCTATCGGTCACAGCTCGATGAATCCTAGAAGCGCGTTTATATACTCTCTACTAGAACAGCTACTCTGTTCCTCCTCGACGACTTACTTACAATACTTCTCGAATGCTTACGAGAGCAGCACCATATTTCGAATGACTTCCCATTTACAGAGCCTCTATCCCGTTATTATCCGACTTTCGCGGCACCGCTCTCTCTAACGCACTGGCTATACGGGGCTTCTACTCTTTGGGGAATTCATTTGAAATCCGGGGTGGGGGTGTACGTACTACTCTAACCGAACCAGACGATACCAAGATTTCATCTGAAATTCGGTGTGGGGGTCGGGTAGTTTCTCCAGTTGATCTGTCCACACGAGAAAATCATCTGAAATGCGGTGTTACGCAAACGTGTTCTCAGTGCTGATCGCCGAACTTGGTTCGAGAACGAACGAGAGGAACGAGGCCGGTATTCGGCCAAATCCGAGCGAACAATGGGACCGAGGGAAAGAACTAAGTCGAATTCATTTGAAATTCGGTGTATGGCTTCAAGCGAGGAGCAGACGAATACACTCGGCGATTATGCTGCCGAACACGGGGCTGTTGCCTACTCTCGCTCCAAGTCTCGCGATGATCCGCTTTCTGTCCTCGACGAGGAAGATCCGATTTTTGCCAATGAAGATCTGCTCCGTATCGACCACATCCCGGACCACGACAAAATCGTTGGTCGAAACGACCAGATCGAAACCGTTGCTCGGCGACTCAAACCGACGATCGACGGTGGCTCCGGAAAAGGCACACTTCTCTTGGGCAAGTCCGGCTCCGGCAAGACACTCGTCACTCGGTATGTCAGTCGTGAAGTCGAAGAACGAGGCGCGAGCAATGACGTTCGCATTGGACGTGCAATCATCGACTGTGCGCAACGCCGTTCGGAGGTCCAGACGATCATTCATCTCTCGAAGAGCTTGAACGACTCCGACAAAACGGGTGTGGAGATTCCACAGTCGGGCATCGCGACGGGGGCCTACTACGACCGTTTGTGGACGGTTATCGACGAACTCTACGACGCCGTTATTGTCGTTCTTGACGAAATCGACCGTCTTGCACCCCCTGACGACGCCCAAAATGTCCCTCCAGAGGAGGCGGATGATAGCAAACTCCTGATGCAGTTGTCCCGGGCCGGTGAGGAGAACGATGTTGAGGCCAGCATTACAGTCGTCGGCATCAGTAACGACCTCAAATACGGCGATCGGCTGGACACTCGCGTTGAGAGCTCGTTTGCTCCGGACGAGATCGTGTTCCCAGCGTACGATGCAAACCAGCTCGGCGACATTCTGGATCGACGTCGCGACGCCTATCATGACGGTGTCCTCTCGGACGACGTCATCCCGCTATGTTCGGCGTTTTCTGCACAGGAACACGGTGATGCACGACGTGCGATCGACCTCTTTCGACTCGCCGGCGAGATCGCTCGCGACGACGATGCCGACCACGTCCGTGAAGAACACGTTCGTGCTGCCAACGATGATGCCGAAGTGACACGGATTCAGGATCTTATCCGCGGGTGTCCGACGCAGGCGAAGGTTGCAATTGCCGCGCTCGCTGCGATGGACGAATACACGAACCAGTCTCATTTCAAAGCAACCGAAATGTATCAAGTCTATCGCGAATTCGCCGAAGCGATCGATACGAATGTCCTTGGGCAGAAGCGAATCACCGACCAGCTTCGGGAGTATGAGACGCTGAAAATCATCGATATGACCCGAACGAGTGACGGATATCGAGAGGGAACGTACCTTCAGCTCTCACTGTTGGACGAGGCGAGTCTCTTGCTTCAATCGATCGGCCTCGATGATCGGTGCTCAAAGATTCCTATTGATTCCCGAATGCGTCAACGGCTCATCGATATTGTCGGCCGCTAGATCGGGAAGGCTGGTGTCCCTCTCGATTGTTCCGTTCGATCACTGGCGCTACCTTCCGGACTATCTTGAGTCGCTAGCCGTTCCGTTCAGAGCCTGCTTAACCAACATAACCGCCTATTTCTTCCCAGCTGTTGGTTAACAACATACCACATTTCCAGTGAACACCCCTCGTTACGAGTGAGTTCGCAACCAAAGACAGCGACACGGTGCAGGGCATCGGTCGCCCAGTCACTGAACCGGCCTACTTGGAACCAGACGGTGTCTCGGACGGGACAGTAACTGTCTCGGCCAGGTCGACGACGTCATAGACGTGAATCCCGGTTTTGAACCAGAGAACGCGGTCGGCTGTCCGTCCGAACTCTTCACTCGCACAATCCAGGCGCTCCGACACAGCTAACACGAAATTGTCGGCCTCTACCTGTCGAATCTTCGTGAGCTTCGACTCCAGATACTCGGGCGTCCAGAACCCGACGATCTCGAGGATCGCCCGCCGACCGTCAGGATGCTCAATCGCAAAGTCAGGGATCATCACTTCGGCACCTAGGTCGAAGATGTCATCCTCACGGACGAGCTCCCATTCCGTATTCGAGCGCTCCCATTTCTGCGCAAGCGTTCGTTCGACGTCGCTATCGAACTGATCCCCGGTACTGTAGTGCGAATCGAGATTCTCAGTGTGGTCGAGTGTGAACACTCGCGTCTCGCCGGTCGTTTCGTCGGCGAGAACCTCGGCGGCCATCTCCCAGCGGTTACAGAGCGGCAATGCCGGTAGGAAGTTCGCCATGCGAATTCCGTACTTCTGTGATTTCGAGAACAGCGACGCCGGCCCATCCAGCACGGCTTCGTAGCCAGCGGCCTGATCCGTGCTCGCGACGCGCTCGCCCTCGGCGTCGATTGGATAAATCCGGTGCATCAACCCGAACAACTTCACGTAGCTGAAGACGGTCCCGAAGTGATCCCAGACGCGAATCCGCATCTCTGTGGCGTCGTACAGCACTGCCTGAGCAAGCGCCAGATTATACCGGGTCAACAGCCAGTCCACGGTAAGGTCGGTGTGTTCGTAGTCCGCGTCGCTACTGCCGGTCAACGCGGTCGTCGACGTCGACGAGACGCCATCAGTCGTGTACTGGTCGGCCGTTCGCGTTCCAATCCGAACGAGCCGCTTGTTGTCCTCCAGATCGGCGTACATTCCGCGATAGCACTCCTCGAGGGAGATCCCCAACTCGTCGGCCACCGCGCTGTACACCTCTAGTTTCTGTGTATCCTCACCGAGCGTGGGCTGGCGGACGATCGGATACCGCGTATTGGCTTTCTCGAACAGTCGTTGGCGGATCTCGTGGGGATCAACTGAGGCGACGACCTCGAACTCGCACTCGTCTTTCAGGAGCTTTGCGAGTCCCTGGACGATTTTGTAGTCGGTATCCGCGACAGTCAACTCGTCAATTGCGTCTTCGAGGTCGCCTTTCGGCTCATTGAGGTGGGTCTCGAACAGCTGGATGAGTTCTCGCGCCGTCTCACGATAGCGGCCATCAGTCGGATCGATGAACAACGGTCTGATTTCCTGGTCGGTCGTGCGTGACCGTGCGAGATTCGTGGTCAGCACTATGTGCTCACCCCTTCCCGGCGGCGCTGGGAGACGTACGTCTCCATCGTGTCATCCGTGATAATCTCGTAGAGGCGTGCCGGTTGGCGGCCGTCCGTGGGCCGCAGGATGCGGCCGAGTCGCTGCGCGTACTGGCGTTTCGAGGCGCTCCCCGAGAGAATGATCCCCACGTTTGCCGCCGGGACATCGATCCCCTCGTCGAGGACTTGTGAGGTCACCAGCATCGAGTAGTCGCCACTCCGAAACTGTTCGAGAATCTCGGTCCGTTCGTCGGTCTTCGTCTGATGGGTGATGCAGGGAACGATGAATTCCTGGGAGATGTCGTAGGCGAAGTCGTTGTTCGCGGTGAAGATGATCGAACGGTCGTCGTGATGGCGTTTGATGAGATTGTCGAGCGTGTCGAGCTTCTTCTCGGCGGTGCGGGCGATCCGCTCGGCGCGTTGCTTGGCGATGAGCGCCCGTCGGCCCTGTGGATCGTAGGACGTGCGCTTGAGAAACTCCGCATAGCCGTCCTCTTTCCAGAGGTCGAACTCGTGGCTGTCGACGTAGTCGCGATAGAGCTGGTACTCCTCGTCGTATGTCTCGCGCTCGTCGGCTGTGAGATCAACCGACATATGGATCGTTTCGTACTCGCTGAGGTACTCGCCGGTGAGCTCGTCGACGTCCTCGCGGTAGACGACCGGGCCGATGAGGTCCTCGAGGAGTTCGTGCTTGCCGTCGGGGCGTTCGTAGGTGGCGGTCAGCCCGAGGCGGTACGGCGCAATCGTCATCTCGGGAATCTGCCGGTAGGTCGGGGCTGGCAGGTGGTGTTCCTCGTCGACGACGAGTAGGCCGAACTGGTCGCCGTACTCGTTGATGTAGCGGTAGGCGCTGTCGTAGGTCGTAACCGTGATCGCGGTGACCTCGTGGCTGCCGCCGCCGAGGACACCAACTGGCTCCGTGAGCTGGTCGCCGAAGGCGTTGGTGAGCGTAGCGTGCCACTGGTTCATCAGATCGATCGTCGGCGTGACGATGAGCGCACTGACGCCGGCGTCAGCAATCGCCTGCAGCCCGAGGAACGTCTTCCCGCTGCCCGTCGGGAGGACGACGCTGCCCCGTCGCCCGTGGTCGATCCAGGCGTCGAGGGCGGCCTGCTGGTAGTCACGCGGTTCGATGTGGAGCGCCGGCGTGAGATCGAGGTCAGGGTAGGCCCGAGCGGTGTCTTCGAGCGCTTGCCCGAAGCCGTCTCGAAGCGTTGCCTGCTCATTGCCGTCCGACCATATACCAGCCCATTCGAGGAGCGCCTGATACCGGTAGGCTTGGGACCGGTACTCGTCGACGCGGTCATCCCACTCTGCGTACGGAACCGACTCAGGAGCGTCGCGAAGCAGAAGGGTGCCGTCGTCGAACTTGAGCTCCATCGTAGCTGTGCTATCCTTGTCGAGTGAGAGGGGAATACCTTACTGGATATTTCTCAGCGCCACACTGCTCGCGGCGTCGGTCCGATGACATCTCACCCGCCGCTTCTTGCACTCGTATTTGTCACTGTTTGGGGCGCTCATTCGGACATCGGCCACTCAACGACGAGTCGTCTCAGTAGCCGTAACCAGCTCATCGATGAATGTAGCGAACAGCGAGTCAGGCTCACGATCAGGGCCGGTCGGCGGCTCCTTCCAGAATTCGACGTCGAATGCATGCGCTGTCGTTGCCGATCCCTCTGTGGCGATCACCATGAGAATCGCCTGCTGATAGATCACGATCGTTCGCTGCTCGTCCACGTCGAGATATTCGATCCCAGCTGTCGCAAGCGCCGTGCGGAGATCCGCCGGGTCGGCCAATCTATAGTGCTCTACCGGCGTATCGTCGCCCGTCATAACGGTCACTACTGGCCGTCGGTACAAGTATGCCCGTTCCTCGTGTTCGCTTGCAGTTCTAGAGTGCGGATCGTTCTCGATAGCGATCGCGACTACAATCTCTCCACCCTCCGCGATCTTCTTGTTCTCCTCGTCCCCCGAGGAGTTACACGAGTGGCGATGGAACAACAACCATGGACCAGACACCCGAAGCGTTCCGCACTGCGCTGTCGTCGGGTGACACCGAGCGCGTGAATCAGGCTATTGATGAGGTCGAGGACATGGACCTCGAGGAGCGAGCCGCGCTGTTCAACGACTGCTTCGAGCTGTGTCGTGGGCTGTACGAGAGCGATGACGGCTATCAACGGCAGTCCGTGATTCGCTTTGCGGCCGCGCTGTACCCACGACTTGGGATTCGGACGGTTGGAGCCGATATCACCGACGAAGCGTTGCCGGGCGAGTGGACGCTCGACGACATCGCGACGCATCGTAACTGGCTTCGAGACTTCTATTTGGAGGCACTCGTCGACGACGACGGGCGCGTCCGACGAGCCGCCGCCAAGGCGCTCAAGGATCTGGCGCTGTCAGCCGAGATGATCGAGGCCGACGATGAACTTCAGACGATGGTCGAGGAGTTAGAGGCGCTTGCAGCGAAGCACGACGACGCCACACAGAAACATATCGAAGCGGCCTACGAGAACGTCGCTTTTCACGCAGAAAAGCCCGGGTCGTTGCTTCCTGACGGACTTCAAGAGGCACTTGCACAGGATCTGTCTCGCGGTGATCGGTGATTTACTCCTGGATTATGCTCTGTGGACTCGGCCTGCGCTCTCTATCGACGCTTCGGAATCGGTGGCGTGTTTGACGCAGTAGCCAATCCGCCGATGTATTAACCAACACTGGCTGCCATTCGCTGCTGTTGTTGGTTAAGGCTCCGCGCAATCGGTTTCTTGCTCCGATTCGGTGATGGGATACGCGTACCCATGGAATCCAACCGTCGTCGCGACTCGCACACGCGTCGTCTCACCCGGTTCGACGTCGGCGACGTGGAGTGTCTCGTCGGCCGGCGTAGACGCCCGATACAGGCCATCACGGTCCGGTTGCGGACATTGGTCGTCGACTGTCACGGTGTATTCTTCGCCTGGTGAGAACGAATGCTGCCAGCGCCGCCACCACTCCTCGCCGATGTCCACCGCTGTCGCCAGCAGATTGTTGCCTGCATGTACCAGGATCGCCAACCACCAGAGCCCCACCAGCCACAGATACAGGCTCAGCAACCCGCTGACGAACACCGGCAGGGTTCCCCGGCGGTAGCGGCGTGGATTCCGGGTATGGAGGAACGCCCACAGGACGGACCCAGCGACCAACAGCGGAAGTTGAGCGACACCCAAGGTTACCGCCAGCAGATATGGGCCGCCGCGAAACGTGAGTTCCTCAACCACCGGCGCGATCACGACGGCGCGGACGCCTCGTCGTGTTGTTCGACGCCACCACTTGCGTTCCCAGTCGAGTCGGTCCTTGAGATCCGCAATCGTGTACGTCTCTGTCTCTCTCAAGTCGCCTTGGTGATCGCTGTCGAGCGACGCGAACCAGCCGAACGGATGCGTGCCTGTGAGTTTGACAGTCCAGTATTTGCACCGGTGGATGGCGCGTTCGAGAACAAGGCTGGCGATAGTGAGTACGGCCCACGCTACAACGAGCCGTGCTGGGTAGACGACCTGTGTTCCCGTTATGGTCGGAGCCGAAATGCTCGGTCCGAATCCCATATCCAACATAGTGCTACCGGATCTGATAAATACAGTGACTGAACCCCTCGAAAGCCCTCGGTCGCTCGGCATCCCGCGACCACGGGAAGTCGGTCCTGCTCACTTCGTTGCGCGGGCTGCGACTTCCCTGCCTTCGTTCGCTGCGCTCACGAAGACCACGCTGCGCGCCTCGCTCCTTCGTCGCTCGGTGCTTGCGGGGTCGGGGGACGACCGAGCCGGCCTCGCCCTTTCTGAGCCCCCCAGGATAGCGGTTGGTTCCTCGAGTTTCGGAACCGGATAGACGGGTGTTTCTCGACGGCTCGCCCCGCTCGCCGCGTGCCGCCCTCCGCGTCGCTCGCGGCCGACCAGTGTCGGTGATGCTACCCAACGGTCGAATTACGGTTCACAAACCGCCAGTAGCTGGCTATCGTCATTGTGGCCGGGGTTTGTCTGGATGTACGCCGTCTCCCCGACAACGACCGGCGGGCCAATACGCGCCCCGAGTTCCAGTTGCCAGCGGCGTGTTCCATCCGCCCGTGCGACGGCTGCAAGCTCCGTTCCTTGGCTGAGATACACCGTATCCCCCGCGACAGTCGGCGACAAGACAGCCCCGACATCGGACTCGTAGGTCCAGGTGCGACTGCCGTCACTCACGTCGAGTGCGTGCAACCGGCCAGTGTCGGCATCGGGGTCCCACTCGCCAACGTAGAGCGCCCCATCCGCGTATGCCGGCGGACTGAGCGTCTTCTTTGGGAGCGTCCAGTCCCACGTAACCTCACCCGAGGCGGCGTCAAGGGCGAACAGCCGCTCCGATCCCGACCACGGTGAATCGTCCATCCCTGCCGACACGTGCGGCTTCAGCGCCGCGACGAAGACGAGGTCGGCGCCAACGACGACGTGCGCCTTGAGATACCACCCGTCGCCGACGTTCAACTCGGCGGTCCAGTCCCGATCGCCGGTCCGGCGGTTCACCGCATACACTTTTCGTGTCGCCCGATAGCTGTCGTTCATATCGAACGTGAACACCCGATCGGCGGTGACCGCCGGCTTTGCCCAGTCGGTACGCCAGGTCGGTCCATTCTCTGTCTCGACGACGTGTGGGCCGAGCGTCGCCGTCCAGTTGAGGTCTCCTGTCGTCACATCGCACACGATAATCCCTCGATTTGACCCAATATAGACGGAGTCACCGTGGACAGTCGGACTGATCGGCGGATGCTCGCCGCTGGAGGCCGTAATCCCTTCCTCCTGTACCCACACCTGGTCGCCGCTGGCGGTGTCCAACGCGTGCAGACGGACGACGTTCCCTTCTGCACGCGTAATGACGAGCAATCGGTCGTCGTGGAGGGCTGGCGCCCACCGCGTCGGCGGCAACTCCGAGGTGGACCACTGCTGTGTCCCGTCCTCAGATGCGAGTGCAAACGCGGTGCCGTCTGTCCACCCCTCGGTGCAGTAGAGCGCGTCGTCGACGACGGGTGGATAGACGGGCCGGTCACCGAGGCTCTGCCACGCGATCGTCGCGTCGTCTCGTGGACCACGGGCGTCCGGTATGTGGCGCGTGTGCTGGCTATCGTAGCCGATCTGTGGCCAGGTGCCTGCCGGAATCGTATCGTTCGTGGCGGTCTCTCCTTCGGTCGTGTTACTGGATCCACGACGTGGGGCGGACAGACAGCCGGCGAGTGCTAGGACACCGCCACCAGTTACCATTTGTTGGAGGAGTTGTCGACGCGTCAGCGGGGCCATATGCCTAGCGTCGGTATCACGTCAGCAACCTTGCCCGCTGGAGTCGTCAATGAGGGACTCGCAGTCGCGATGTCTCCGAGTGCCTTCTCATAGTCCACGTGTCCGCGGCTCGTCTCGGTGGGGGTCCTTCGCAGGGTTCCGACATCGCCAGTCACCTAGCCCCATTTTTACGGGTCGCTACCCTACTGCTCGGCCAAGGTCCAGTATGTCCCACTCCGGTTCACACAGCCCAGATAGCTCGGCGACGCTTCTCGTGGAGATTGTCGAGACGCTAGAGGCGTGCGGGCTGCCCTGGGATTCGTATCAGCTCCACGACGTCGTCGACGTAGAGGCACTCGAACAGGTACTGGCTCATTCTGACGGGGATATCGAGGTCCACGTGACGATCGAGGGGATTCGTCTTGCCGTGACCCCATCAGACGTCACCGTGCTTCTCGATGATTCCACCGAGTAATTGTGAATACCAGTCCGTGCTGGAGAGTGGAGTGACGAAAGCCCACGGCCGCTCGGCATCCCGCGACCCACTCTGCGCTCCTCGTGCCTGTGGTGCTGGCGGGGTCGGGGGACGACCGAGACGGCCGCGCCCTTTCTGAGTCCACCAGGGCAGTAGCTGATTCGTCGAGCGACGCGTCAGCTAGATACCTGTTACGTCACGGGCCGTCTCGCTCGTTGCAGCTATCTGACGAGAGTTCGGGAGAGTCGAGAGTTTCAAACCAAAATTTATCCGATGTGGGCTACAGGAAGCGGTATGAGCACTGAATCGCTGGGGAAGCGTCGTGATTTTCGGTCGCTATTTGATGAACTCGACGGCGTGGCACTCTGGACCACGTCCGAGCCCGGGGAATTCGAGTACATCAGTGCTGGCTTCGAAGAAATCTGGGGGATTCCACCCGAGGAAATCAAAGACGACATCAATAATCTAATCGAGACGATCCATCCCGACGACCGAGAGCGTGTTCGCGCAAACATCGAGGAATCAACCCGCGAACTCCGTGATACGGAGTATGAGGGACGCATCGTTCGCCCGGATGGTTCGGTCCGATGGACGCTCAACCGGCAAGTCATCCTCCGGGATGAAGCCGGGGATGTCTCGGAGATCGTCGGCATTTCCACCGATATTACGGAGCAAAAACGCCGCGAGCAAGAGTTGGAACTGTTGAATCAGATCGTTTGGCACGATATCCGCAACGATATGGCGGTCGTGCTCGGCTGGGCGGAAATGCTCGACGACCACGTCGACGACGAGGGTCGCGACTACCTGCAGAAGATCCTTGCCAGCGGGGAACACGTCGTTGAACTGACCGAGGTCGCACGTGAGTACGTGGAAACGGTCGTCTCGGATGAAGCGGTCACCGTCGAACCCGTGCCACTGCGTTCGGTCCTGGAAACCGAACTGTCGCTTCGCGAGGAGTCCTTCCCGGAGGCAGAATTCGTCTTGAAGGACTCTCCACCCGACGTGGAGGTCGCTGCCAACAGTATGCTCAGTTCGGTCTTCCGGAACCTCCTCAACAACGCTGTCCAACACAACGACGCGGAGACCCCTCGGATCGAGGTTTCGTGTACGGTCCGCGACGACGAGGTCGAGGTTCGCATCGCCGACAACGGGCCGGGAATCCCGGACGATCACAAAGATACCGTGTTCGGCAAAGGAGAGCGGGGGCTCGGAAGTCCCGGGACGGGAATCGGGCTCCATCTCGTTGACACGCTCGTCACCGAATACGGGGGCGAGATCCGGGTGGAAGACAACGAGCCGACAGGCGCTGTCTTCGTTGTCCGGCTCCCACTCGCAGCGTAACTCTACCTCCCTGACACAATCGGTCCGGCGGATTGTTCGTGGAGACGACTGAACAAGCGGCTGCGACAGCTCGTGTCAGTGCCGGCGGCGGCGCGGGATGATCGGGATTTGCTGCCGCTATCCGTTGTATCGGCTGTAGCGCTCACGGACACACAGGATATCGGCTCTATTGAAATTCTCAACGCCCACCATATTCTGCAGGAGGTCGGGTAGCAGATCTGCCGCTCTATCCTTGTTCGGCTGGCTGATCGTCTTCACTGGGAGTCCGCATCCACGCGATGCCGATTCCGACGAACATTATCACGGCAGCAATTGGTTCAATCCACGGGAGAAGCGATGACTCACCGGAAAGGAAATTGTCATAAAACACGCCGATAGTCGCACCTCCGAGGAAGACAACCCAGCCAGCTGTCCGACCCATAGTCCAGTCCTCCGTTCGTGCTTGATAGAGTACGAGAAGCCACGCAAGCGCAAATAGTCCACTAACCAGAAGCGGTACCCAGTCCATAGCCGCCGATACCGAGCGCAAAAAGAAAAAATCCGGGTGGAAAATTCGCACACCCTCCTCACGGATGTTTCAGCTGATGAATTGCCTAGCTAATAGGATTTCAACAGAGCTAGTATATTCTCACGGGTCCGTCCCGCGCGTCCCTTGCCACCTTTCGCATCGCATACTTACCGGTTCTATACGCGATTGGAATGCCATTCGCAGACTCGCATAGCCTGCTTGTAATTAGCCGTCAGTTCGGTATCTGTTCACGCGCAGGCATTTCGAATGCCCTCAGTGATTCTGACGACAGACACGTCAGATGGAGTGAGCCGGTAGACCACGTTCGTCTTCAGGCCGTCAACCGCTCCGCTGGATCCATCACAGCTGTATTCGTAGGAGTACGGCATTTTGACGCGAACGTACGAGCCGGCGTCACTCTGGTTAATCACGGTCGTTTCGATGGTCCCGTACACACCTGCAGAGCCGGTCGTGTTCGAGATGTTGGCGAGGCGAGCTTCAATCCGTTGTTGCTCCGCGCTAACTGCTCGGTCGACGGCTGACGGCTGAGTCTCTTGGGGGTTTTCACAAACCATATCGACCCCGTCAATGACCTCAATCAAGTCCGTTGCATTCGGAGAAACCTGATACCGGGCAATCGTGGTGAGTCCATCTACGGCGCCGCTCTTATTTCCACAGTAGTACTCATACGAGTACGACATTTTGACCCGGACTTCGATGCCTGAACTACTCTGATTGACAACGGTGGCGTTGGGTTCTCCGTAGATCCCAACGCTACTCCCAGAGATCGTGCTCGCGTTCCCAAGCATCTCCGTGACCCGGTTGGTTTCGGCGGTCAGTGCTCGCTGTTTCGCATCAGCTGGGGAAAACTGAGTGGGCTGGTCTGGTGTCGCTGACGCCGATGGTGTGGAGGAGGGTTCTGGTGGGGAACTACCGCCGAAGCCCGCACAGCCGGCGAAAGCGACGATGAGAACCAGCAGTAGCGGGAGACCAATTCGTGACTCCATAGAACAACCTCGCAGCAGCGCTGGCATATGCTTTCTGAAGCCTCAAATGGATGGTTTGAGAGGAGCCGAAGGGAACTCCCCGGCACGCGACCCGAAATGTCAGGACTCAAGGTGAGTGCCAACTTCGGCAAGCAAGCACGCGGAGACAATCCAATTCCTGTGGATCAAGACGGCCCGCCCCGCTCGCCGCGTTCCGCCCTCCGCGTCGCTCGCGACCGACCATTCCGGGCATGCGGCGAGCAAGCTCGCCGTTCCGGGCTAAAGTGTATGTGCCCTCGGCGCCAGCGGGTATCCCCGTCGGTTGCGCCCCTCGCGGGCTTTCGCGTTCCAGCGCTTGGTGCCGCCTGCGCTGTCGCGCGCCACACCGCGGCGCGCGTTCGCGGCGACAGTCGCGCTGGACACGGACCCGCTGTCCGGGCCGGACACGAACGGGCATACTCCGCTGGCTGCTCGCTCCGGGCGGGTCGGCGCGCGGTGCTGGATGGTCGGCCGCCTCGGGCGCGCTCTCGCTCGCGCCCACAGGGCGCTCGCGAAGGCGCGAGCGAGAGCGCGCAGACGAGTCTGTCGGGTTGTCGTCGAGGAAATCCGCGATGTAAGGGCATCGCGGTGTCGGGCGCGTGAGCGCCTTCAGGTGTTGTAACACCAATGTCGAGTACCAACGCGAGCGAAAAGACGGTTTCGGACGAACAGTCTTCAACTACCACGCTGGACGGTCTCGAAGAGACAGTCGAGCGAGAGCCAGCGGCCCGGTCGGCGTGCCCGGATTGTGAGGGTCGAATCGTAACCAAAGATGAGGAGTCGTTCTGTGCGGACTGTGGCCTGGTCGTCGCGGCCGAGTGGGTTGATCGGAGCCCGACGCTGGCCGATCTGGGGAAAGTCGGAAACGCTGAGCAGAGCATCGAGACGGTGGACCCGCTGCGGACTGACAAGGGCCTGCACACGAAGATAACGAAGAGTACTGACGGACACGGCAATCCGCTCAGTAACGAACAGTGGCAGAAGTTCCAGCGCCTCCGGAAGTGGCACAAGCGCTACCAGTTCGGCGAGGGTCGCAAGCGGACGAAGCGGCTCAACGAGGGGCTGCGCGACATCGAGATGATCGGCGGCAACCTGGGCCTGCCGGGACACGTCGTCAAGACGGCGGCACAGTACCTGCGACGCGCCTCAGAAGCGCGGTTGGCCGGCGGGCGGATGGCCTGGGAGGCACTCGCGGGCGGTGCCGTCCTCCTTGCAGCGCGCGAGTCGCGGATCGAGCGCGAAGCGATCGACGTCGACGTGGCGACCTACACGAAGGCACCCCACGAGCGGGTGTGTGCCGCGGCGCGGAAGATTCGGTGTGAACTCGGGGTCGACACTGTCCCCGTTACCCGACCGAACGCGGTGATGACGGTCGTGGACGCGCTCGATGACGACGCCATTCCGGCGAGTGCAGCCGTGCGGACGTGGCGGCTGGCACACTACCTCATGAAGCTGGGCGATCACGAGCCGGTCGGGCCGGGGACGTCGCGGCTCACCATCGCGGCAGCAGCGGTCTACGGTGCCGATCGGTTGACGCCCAAGAAGCATCTCACTCAGGGGCAGGTCGCGGAGGCAACCAGCACGGTCGTGCCGACATCGACGAGCCGGATCAGTCGGTACAACTGCGAGCTCGTCGACGCCTACGAGGCCCGACACGAAACGAAAGACCCGGGTGTCATCCTCGACCAGGAGCCGGACACCCTGCACTGAGCGGGGCACTCCCCCGTTTTTATTGGCGACCACCGCCCGTGGACGCCCCGCCTCCCCACCCACCGCTCCCGGCCTCCCTCCGGTCGGCCGGCAGCCACAACCTTGTTTTCACCACTGTCACTCGTCGGTTGAGGGATAGCGGGTGAGCGCTGGTTTGTCGTTCCCAAGGGGGACGGAGCGAGTCACTGATGTCACCAACCCCATCGTTTACGCTCGACGTTGAGACAGCAACCGCTTTTCGCGACTGGTTGTTCGAGACAGGTGTAGAGAACCACAACGACCCACAGATCGCGAATCCCCTCGCTGAACTCGCCGCTGCAATCGATGGCGAACTCCACGACAGCACGGAGTACGTCGCAATCAGCGCGTCGACGACAGCTTTCCCACCGACTGACCATTCTGCTGGTGTCGACGATTCCGGGTCAACAACACACGAGGCGTCAGCGGACCCGACACGACCAACTGACGCTATCCCTGTCGACGACACTGACAGCGACCCTGCCCGACTCTACGACAGTCTCCCTGACGACGTGTGGCACGGTTCACTCGACCAACCCGATCCAGGCCAAGCGGACCCGGAACCAGGACACAGCCAAGAGCCATCGTCGACAGCAGCGCCTCACACGCAAGGAAAAGATGGCCGAATACCGGTTCGATATCGGACCTCGTACGAGTGTTCGGTGTGTGGCAGCATCCGAGAGTTAGAGACCTCGCTGAAGGTCTGTGCGTTCGTCGACGATTGCGCTGGCTGTGGAGCCGTCGACGTCCGGTTCAGCGCGGTCGGCATCCCCGAGCCAGTCCAGGACTCGTCGTAATTCCGGCTGCATCGTTTCAAGCACCCGACCTTACCCGGTCGATTCTCAACCCAGGTGCCGCGCTTCCATTTCTCTACTCGTGTCGCTATCCACAAACTCTTACTTTGTAAGTTCGTAGAAAGTCTTATGGAGTCCAAATACATACGTAGCCTGTATGAGTAAGGAAGAGCCAGAAATGGCGACGCTCAACGAGCGTGATTACGAGGTTCTTCGGACGATGCGGGAGGGCAGGGTGAACCCCCTCCTAGTTCGCGAACGAACCGCATTAGACAAAGGGGACGTGAACACAGTTCTCGTCCGCCTCGGTCGAAGCGGGTACATCGAGCAGATCACACGTGGACTCTACGAAATCACCGACAAGGGTCGGGCGGAGCTCCGAGCGGTACGACAAAAACGGGAGTCCTGGATCTTCCATGATGAGGTGACCGAATCGGACCTCGAGAGCTTCCCCGAACAAGCCGGCAAACTCGACCAGGAGAATGAGTACTACGCGTGGCTTTTGCTGGGCGTGACGGACGATGGCCGGGCGTACTATTTCGACAAGGTTGAGGAGGAGATCGTGGAGGTAGTCTCGGACGATGACGAGCTGGTAGAAGTGGAGTCACTCGCGCTTGAGGAGGTTACTCATGGCGAATCGTTCGCCGATCGGATGATGAACTACATGCTCGTCCAGAAGGATCAGCGCGAGTGGGATCGTTGGTCCCGATACTCGCTTGCCCTTTCGTTCGCTCACGAGATGGGCGGGGTGGCTCGAAACTTCCTGACGAACGAGGAACGAATCGGGTACTCATTCAGAGTCGTTTTCGACCTTGACTTCTTCGCCGTCATGGCCTTCTTGGGACTCGGCTCAGCAACGACCGACGAGTTCAGTCGCGCCGCACTGGACAAGATGGAGAATAGCCAAGAACTCCGGGAGTGGATTGATGACTTCGGACTCCCTCGGGAAGCCGAAGAGAAGGAATCAATTAGATAAATATATTTATAATTTGACTATATGAGCTCCCGTGCTGTCGTGTTTCGAGTTGATAATACACCGGAGAGACTGATGTTTCGGTCTCGAGTTTCAACCCGTGCTGACACCGTCGCGCCCGTTTGCGGGACTTGCGCCTTGTATCTTGCACGGTAGCGAGAACACCATCTGAAACTGGTAGGAAGCTCAGCGGTCAGTTCGCATACCTACCTAATGGCTTTTTCAGTGACGAGGTTGTCGAACTAATAGGATTTCAAGGGCCTGTGTTAGTGGATTTTAATTGACTGTGACACGAAGCACTAGGCACCTGAGAACCGACGATGTGGTCAAACGAACCCCGGTCGCTGCCTGATTGGATCGAGGATGCCTACCAGATCCTCGTATCGGGGACGCCGGATCAGCAGACGGAGCTCTCGCACGACCAGGCCCAGAGCCTCCTGCTCGCCGCTGAGGAATTCCCAGCTGAACCGGCTGACGCGGAGTACGCTATCGAACGGCTGCTTGACTCCGGCTGGCTCTACGCGGTCGATGGCGAGCTGCGGATCACTGATCCAGAGCGTTAACCAACATCCTACCTATTATCCCCGCTCCTGTTGGTTAAGAGTGCTGAGGAAGGGCATCCGACCAGCTGACACAGTAGCAGGGGAGACGTCGACGCGATGGTACGACGTGATCGGTATCCAGACGGGTGGAGCTCCCCCGACTGTCGATTAGATCTCATTCTTCGAAGCTGCCCGAGACCGCCCCGCCTCCCCACCCTCCGCTCCCGGCCTCCCTCCGGTCGGCCGGCAGCCACAACCTCGGGGACGATATCTGAATGACTGTTGTACGCCCTGTTCAGGAGATTGAGATTTTGAGTCCAGTACCCCTCTACTTCGGATTACTCCGTCCCACGCTTCAGTGCTCGCTCAAGTTCGGTTTGCACAGTCTCAAAGCGGGCGATCAGGCCGCGCAGCCAGCCGTCGGGGACGACGACGATCGCCTCGCCGTCGTTGAGCCGTTCGAGGTCGCTTTCGACGATCGGATGGGTTTCGTCCTGGAGTTCCTGGCGGCCAACCGAGCGGCCGTCGCGGTCGTGGACGGGGACGGACCGGCGCTGTTCCTCGCGGCCGATCTGTGACTGGGCGTACTCGACGCTCGCCGAATCGCCAACGCGCATGATGACTGATTGGACAAGACCACTCAACAGCGCGTTCGCCCGGTCTTTTCCATAGGTGTCGTGGAGTTGTGCGACCGACTGCACACCGAGCAAGAGTTGGGTGTTTCGGCCCCGGCCCGCGTTGATCAGGTCGCCAATCTTCCGGAGGCCGGGAAGGCGCGCGAACTCGTCGAGGACGAAGTACGTGTCTTGATCGTCTGCGAGTGCAAACCGTGCCGCCCAGTCGATGAAGAACCGAAACGCGGGTTGGACTGCGTCGCCCTCCGTAATCGGGAAATCCAACAGCAACGTCCGTCCCTGGGGATCCTGCATATACTCTCGGATCGAGAACTCACCTGCCTCGGCGAAGTCGCCGCGGAACAGGTCAGCGATGACTTGCTGGAAGTTCGCGTAGACGCCAGCCGCCTGTCGTTCCGAATCCGGATCGATTGCCGATGCCGCCGCGGTGAGATCCGAATGGTCTGTGAGCCGCTCGTGCATCTCTTGCTTATCCGTCGACTGGACGAACGCGACGAGGTCGGCGTTCGTCGGTGTCGTATCGCTTGCCTGGGCTTCTCGATGAAGATACGTCACGACGGCAACGAACAGCTGGCGGCCAGCTTGGCTGAAGAACTCCGCGCCATCTGTCTGGGGGAAGAGTGCGCGGCCGATTTCGTCGATATCGGCTTCCCGTTCGATTTCGGCGAAGAGATTCCAGTATTCGGTTGCGTCCGTCGACGAGAGGTAGATCATGTCCTCGTGCTCGTGGTCGTGTTCGAAGCTCTCCTGATATTCGCCTTTGTAGTCGAAGACGACGAACGGATCGTCAGTTCCAGCCTGCATCTGGTGGGTGAGGAGCTTGATCGTCTCCGTCTTCCCGGCGCCCGTTTCCCCGAGGACGAGAATCGACCGGTCCTTGCGGAGCGGAACAAATCGCGAGAGACTCATACGATCACTCGCTGCAGAGAGGCTTCGAAACGGGAGGACATAGTTCCCGTCATCGATAATTCGACGGAATTCACGCTCCGTATCCCAGGTCCGCAGTCGCTGGCCTGCATACACTGCGCTCCCGAGTGCGACGACGAAGCCACCCACACGGAGCGGCGTGAACTGCTCGATGAGCGGCAGCGACATGGCGGTCAGATAGCCGGCCTGATGCAGGAAGACTTCAGCGATCTGTGCGAGCAGCAGGACGTGAAACGCCCAGAACAGCTGGAGGTGCGCTGGAAACAGTAGGACAGTGCCGACTGCGGCCACCAGATAGAACAGAGGGACGAGCCAGAGTGCGCGACTCCGATGTAACCCATCGAATTTGAAGTCGTGGAAATTCGCGCGCTCGAGGATGGCATACACCCAGGGCAACAGCAGTGCAGCCGTCATCACGGCCGCGATCTGGAAGAAGATCTCAACCTCGTCTTCTTGCCGGTAGTCCTTGCTCTGGGACTCGGAATCAGTATGTCTGCTCACGATTCAGGCCCCTGTGCTTGTGCCTGATCGGGTTCTGGGTCGGGATCTTGGTCGTGGTCCATGTCCCGATCAGATTCAGCTTCCAGTTCGTGTGTGGCGTCGTGCTGCAACGTCTGTTCGAACTGGTGGGAGAGATCCCTGGTGAGTTCGCGATGCTGGTCGTGGAACTGCTCTTGGGCGCGCTCGCGGAGCTGTTCGCAGTCCTCTTTGTCCATCCAGAGGTCGCGTTTCGTCCCCGTCAGTGCAACTTGGGCGTGTGGATGATCAGTATCGCGATGGATTGCATAACAGTACGTCGCTGTATTGCGGTCCTTGCAAAACTCGCTCATCACCTGCCGAGTGTACAGACTGAATTGGTCGTCGGAGAGGTCGGTGCCGTTTTCGGGTGAGATGATGACCTCTCGCTCGAACTCGTATTCCTCGGACTTCTCGATGAACGCCTCGATCTCCTCGTCGGACATCTCCTCGCCAGCGCGGTTCTCAAGCCCCTTCTCCTTATCCAGATACTCGACGAGGTTCCGCGCACCGTGCTCGCGATAGTTGGTGTCCGTGAAGACCTTCATCCGCGATCACTCCGAAGCTTATCGAAGAGATCGCTGCCATCGTCCTCATCGCTTTCAGCATCGCCGGAGCCGTCTGTCGTCTCGTCGACGTCGTCCGGCGTGTCGTCGGTGGCCGCGTCAGGCGAGTCGGGCTCTTCATCGTTGGTGGGATGCTGCGTTGTGGACGACTCGGTCGTGGTTTCAGCACTCGCCTTCGTGGCCGACGTGTCCTCACCCACTTCTTGGATACTCGTCTCGAGATCTTGGCGCATCCGGCGAGCCCCAGTATCGAGTGCCTCTTGCCGGACGTGATCTGACCGATCCTGTTTCATCAGCTCGAAGTTGGCGATTGTGTAGGCGCCGAACTTCGCATTCATATCGCGGATTTCCTTGGCGGTCTCGACCATTTGCTCGGTGCCGACTGAGATGAGTTCTTGAATGCGTTCTTCAGCGCGCGCTTCTGAGGCAATCGCGTCTTGGGCGTCCTGCTGGAGCTGGCGGTCGATCATGTCGTTGATGACCCCGGACATGGAGGTGTCTTCCTCAGCGGCGCGCTGTTTGAGTTC
The DNA here is from genome assembly GCF_001482285.1 of Haloferax sp. Q22. Taxonomy (GTDB): domain Archaea; phylum Halobacteriota; class Halobacteria; order Halobacteriales; family Haloferacaceae; genus Haloferax. Next base: position 19,885 of record NZ_LOEP01000015.1, read on the forward strand.
GGCCTTGCGTTCGTCAGTGACGTACACCGTGATCTGCGTGTCGCGCCCACCCATTTCAGACGCTCCGAGCGAGACTCGCCGTGGTTGGTGTGAGCGATGCGATGGGGAAATCGGCAGTCGGTGGATGCGGAAGGCCGGTGTGTGGCGGTAGAGGGCAAGCCAAAGCTGCACATTGGTCTGTGAAAAATCGCTGGACGGCAGTTTGTGGAGACCACATTGGCTGTATCTACTCCCACATTGGATTCCACCTTAATTATTATGCCCACAGTCGAGCTGCGAATAACACGGATACTGTAGCTCGAGTGCTCCGAATACAATCTGAATGTGAATCGATTAACCAACAAACAGCCGATACAATCGGACTCGTTGGTTAAGGCGGTGCTCCGAGTGGTGTCGACTGTAATGACCAGCTTGATTCGCTAACTACCGAACCCAACGCTAGTCTTTTGTATGACTGTACCAAAGTAATGATAGAGGATAGTATGAGTAAGACAGAGTCTGAAAAAGTGGTGTCTGTATCGTCGCGCGGGCAAGCCACCATCCCGAAGGAGTTCCGCGAGGAGTTGGGTATCGACACGCCCGGCCGTGTGAAGTTCATTCGGACCGAAGAGGGTGACATCGTTGTTCGCCCCATCCACTCGGTTACAGACCTGCGTGGGGTTCTGGAAGGGAAAACCGACGAGCAGGGGCGCTCGGCAACCGAGCGCCTACGGAAGGAACGTGCAGCGGACAAAGCCAGTGAAGAGGAGTTGCGGCAGCGCTACGCCGGTGACGACGAGGCTGACGCATGACGGACGGGGCTGAGATTCCCGAAACGATCGTCTTCGACGCCGAACCACTCATCGCCTATTTCTGCAACGAACCGGGGAGCGACACCGTCGAAACGTACGTTGACGCCGTTGAAGGCGCAGCAGACGGCTACATCTCGGCGATCAATCTCGCTGAGGTCCACTACATCGTCCGGGCGATTGACGGCGAGGAGCGCGCTGATGCTGTCGTCGACGTCCTCGAGGAAAGCGGCATCCGTCGGGTCGACACCGAACAGACCTGGGCGTCAGCAGCCGACTTCAAATTCCGCTACTCGCCAGCACTCGGTGATGCCTTTGCACTCGGGACTGCAGCGCACGTCGACGGGATGCTCCTGGTCGGTGCGGACGACGACTACGACGACGTCACCGACGTCCCAATCACTCGGTTCCGGACCGAACCGGCATAGATCCTGGATCTCGTCCCATAGTGGCCGCTACGAGTGCTCCTCTGTCCGCTCTTCGAGAAATTCTCGCAGTTTCGATTTGAAAGACGGTGGAGTAGCCCCGAACGTTGACGCTGCAGATTCGACCACTTCATCAGTCTCGGCTTCCTCTTGTATCGTTCCCAGTCCGTAGAGCACTGTGCGGACGACCTCACTGTAGAACTCCTCTTCGTCGTAGCAGAATTGACAGTCGTTTCGCCAGTAGTCGGGGACGAACTGCACACGACCGGTGTGTATATGACCAGAGAAGTATGCCTTCCCCGCGAAGTGTTCCAGCAGTTCGGGGTGCCAGTAGTGATTCACGAGGATTGTCTCGTCTTCGACTAGCTCGGGATTTTGCGTGAATGTCTCTCCAGCAACGGTGATACTGTCATCTTCGGGGATGAACGTCCCCGGGAGGTCGTAGTCCTGGAATGGCTGTTCCGGACCGATTGCTCCGTCTCGATTCCCCCAGATGTAGAGAAATTCTCCGCGCTCGTGGAGCGTCTCGAAACACGGGGAGACCGCATCGAGCTGTTCTCGACCTTCGTCGACGCCATCGAACCACGCATTCGTGATATCGCCGACGTGAATTACGAAGTCGAATTCTTCGCCTTCAGTTCCGTCGACGACCCGTTCCAGAGAGTCAACGTCCCCGTGGTTGTCTCCCATACAGAGAAGTGTCGCTGCGTCCGCGAGCGTGAGTTTCCCGTCTTTCCGAGCCCCGGTGAACAGGACGTCACGCTCCTGTGCCCGGCTCGCCCCGGAAACCGACGGGAGCACCCCGAGTGCGGCCGTCGCTCCGACCGCGACGCCGCCGCGCAGGAACCCTCTGCGAGAGTGTCCCGACTCCCCGCCTGCGCCCGATGATTTGCCGCCTGCCTGTTCGTCGGTTTCCTGATCTCCAACCCATTCCCAGTCTGTGGTGTCTGGCGCGTCCATTGTTGACAGTGACCCCGTTCGTTGATTCGCAGGGTTTGCTGTCAGCTACAATTTCATAATTGCATCCCCGGCTATTTGTGGTAATTTATCCATCACGCCCAGGGAGGTCGGCGCTGACACAGGTCTTTATCTCGGAACGTGAGGTTGAACGGGTATGACGGAACTCGATGGGCGGTCGGCTCGTACCCTCGCTGCAGCGGTCCGAGAAGGCACGCTGTCCTCCCTGGACCTCGTCGAGGCGGCGCTGCAGCGCATCGAAGCGACCGACGAGCTAAACGCGTTCATCACGGTCATCGCGGACTCGGCCCGCGACCGCGCTCGGGCGGCCGACCGGGCAGCCGATCGCGGCGAGAATCTCGGTCCCCTCCACGGCGTTCCCGTTGCCATCAAGGACCTCCGGACGCGGAAGGCAGGCGTGCGGCATACGATGGGCCTCACATCGCTGGCGGACAACGTGGCCGACGCGGACTCCGTCATGGTGGAGCGATTGGAAGCCGCTGGCGCGGTGATCGTCGGCACCACCAGTACACCAGCCCTCGGCCACACCATCAAGACGGAGAACCGCCTCGTTGGCGCAACACCGACGCCGTTCGACCACGACCGCTCCGCCGGGGGTTCCTCCGGCGGTTCCGCGGCGGCGCTCGCGGCGGGGGCAGTCCCGCTCGCGACCGGGTCGGAAATCGGCGGGTCGCTCCGGGTGCCAGCGTCCTGCTGTAGTGTTATCGGCCTGAAACCGACGTTCGGACTCGTTCCCGAGCGCGTCCCTGCGGACGGGTTCAGTCCTCACTCGCCGTTTTTCGTCGGCGGTCCGATGGCCCGGACGGCCGAGGATATCGCCCTGCTCCTCGACGTTCTCGCGGGGCCGGACAGTCGCGACCCGTTCAGCGTCCCCCGCGGTGAGACAGCGTACGTGGAATCGACTACTCGACCAACAGCCGACCTCTCGGTGGGATACTCGCCGACCCTGGGTCTCCAACCCGTCGCACCGACAGTACGTGAGACGGTCGCGGCCGCCGTCGATGACCTCGCGGCCGCTGGGGCGACGGTCGATACCGTGGATGTCTCGCTCCCGCCCTACGCAGACCTGTCGATGGCGTACGTCGAACAGGTCGGGGTCTTCTTCAGCGCGTTCGCCCGGCAACTCGCTGACCGATACGATATCGACTTCGAGACGGCGGACATCGAAGAGACTGTCCGTTCGACCATCGCACTTGGGGAGGATACTGAAGCGGTCAGCGAACGGCTTCGAAACGTCCCCCGTACCGCCGCATACGACGGGATTCAAGACTCACTCGCCGGGTACGATGCGCTCGTGACGCCCACGCTCACCGTCCCACCGTACAGCAAGTATCTCGCCGACGGCTATCCAACGGAGATAGATGGGCAGTCGGTCCGGGGCGTTCCGACCGACGCGATGCTGACCTGGGTGTGCAACCTGACAGGCCATCCAGCGGCGTCAGTCCCCGCCGGATTCACCGACGACGGTCTCCCCGTCGGCCTACAGGTCATCGGCAACCGGTTTGGCGAGGAAGCGATACTGAGTGTCACGGCGGCGCTCGAACGAGTCCGCCCATGGTCGAGCCAGTATCCTACCTACTGAATGTACGTTCTCGAGGCTCCGTCGAACCCATATTGTCACGGAAGAGGGTGCGACCGATTGGTCTCACCGTCCGTCGGTCATCGGTTTTCACCAGTGAGCCACTTCTCCCCCCAGTCGTGGATTTCGTCGAACGCCGAGAGAAGTTCGTCACCCTTCGGAGTCAGAGAGTAATATACGGCAACCGGACTCCCCGCTTCGACTCGGCGCTCGACGTATTCTTTCTCCACCAGGTCATCGAGCACGCGGGACAACGTCTGTGAGTTCGCATCTGTCGCTCGCTTGAGTTCGTTAAAGCGGAGTTCTCCCTCCCGGAGGACGTGGATAACGGTCATCCGCCAACGGGACCCTATCTCTTCGAGGGTTTTGATTACCGGACAGCCTTCGTATTTCGCTTCGAGCGTAGCATCCGATGACATCAGTGTGACTTGGTCAACCCGACGTTCGCGGGACTATTTAACAGTCACGTCCCATGACCAAGTATGGAAATGTGACCGGGCTTGCGGGACTCCGTCACCGGCATCGTGTGACAGCTAGCAGCGAACTCGACACCCACAATGAACGTACTACTACTCGGTGCGAGCGGACGAATCGGACAGCGAACTGCCACTGAACTCCTCGACCGTGGCCACACCGTGACGGGCGTCTCCCGGAGCGGGACAGTCGATGGAATCGACGACAACGAGTTCGTCGCCGTCGTCGGAGATGCGACCGACCCCGATCACGTGGCGATGCTCGCCGCGGGTCACGACGCCGTGGTGTCGACACTCGGCCCGAGTGACGATGAGTCGGCCGGACGCCTCACGGAGATGGTGGAAGCCGTGATCGAGGGATTGCGCCGCGCGGACGTCGACCGGCTCGTCTGGACCGGTGGCGCCGGTGGGCTGATGGTCGGCCCGGAGACGATGCTCGTCGAAACGGACGACTTCCCTGAGGAGTGGGACGCGATTGCGCGGGCCGCCATCGACGCATACGACCGCCTCAGTGAGGCGAGCGGCCTGGCGTGGTCGTACGTCGCGCCAGCGGCGCTGATCGAACCGGGTGAGCGAACCGGCGAGTACCGGACTGCCGAACGCGAACTCGTGACCGACGAGGAGGGAGACAGCTACATCTCGATGGAGGACTTCGCCGTGGCCCTCGTAGACGAACTCGAAGAGGAAAACGCGGTTCACACCTACCTCGGAACCGGGTACTGACCGCAGCCTCCCCGTGTTCCGTCGAGACCGCCCTGCTCGCTCAGATCGGCGGGTGTGAGGTCGAGTCCCTCTCGACCATCGGCGTCGTCAAGCCGAAAGATCGACCCCCCTGAGCCGGCGGGCGTTAATGGCGACGATGATCGTCGACAGCGACATGAACACCGCGCCAATCGCTGGCGACAGGAGGATGCCGATGGGGGCGAGAATCCCGGCCGCGAGCGGCAGGGCGATCACGTTGTAGCCGGTCGCCCAGACGAGATTCTCCTGCATCTTCCGATAGCTCGCCTTCGAGAGTCGGACGAGGCGGACGACGTCGAGCGGGTTGTTGTCGACGAGGATGATGTCGCCCGACTCGATGGCGACGTCGGTCCCCGAGCCGATGGCGATACCGACGTCCGCTCGGGTCAGGGCGGGGGCGTCGTTGACGCCGTCGCCGACCATCGCGACGAGCTTCCCTTCCGACTGGAGCGATTCGACCGTGGTGTCTTTCTCCTCGGGCAGCACCTCCGCAAAGTACTGGTCGATGCCGAGTTCCTCGGCAACCGCCTTCGCGACGTCCTCGGAGTCGCCCGTCAGCATCGCCACCTCGATGTCCATCCCGTGGAGTGCCTCGATGGCTCGTCGGCTCTCCTCGCGGATCACGTCCGCGAGCGCGAACGCCGCCACGACCTCGGACTCCGCACGAGTGAGGTAGATGACGGTCTGGGCGTTCGCGCCCGCCTCGTCGGCGAAGGAGACGATCTCGTCGGCGGGCTCGATACCGAGTCTCTCTATCAGGTTCGGCCCGCCGAGATGGACCGTGTCGCCGTCGACTGTGGCCCGGACGCCCAGGCCGCGGAGGTTCTCGAAGTTCGAGACGCTGTCTCGCTGGACACCGTGTTCCTCGGCGGCGGTCCGGATGGCACGCGCGATCATGTGCTCTGAGTCGGCTTCGACGCCCGCGGCGACCTCGAACGCGCGTTCTTCGCCCCAGTTGCCCGCCGTCTCGACGCCGACGACGCCCTGTTCACCCTTGGTGAGCGTCCCGGTCTTGTCGAACATCACCGTATCGAGGTTCCGGGCTTCCTCCATGGCGATACGGTCGCGGATGAGCATCCCGTTCCGGGCAGCCGTAGACGTGTTGATAGCGACGACGAGCGGGACCGCGAGACCGAGCGCGTGCGGGCAGGCGATGACGAGGACCGTGACGATCCGTTCGAGAACGCCGATGTTGAATCCCGCCGCGACGACCCACGCGACGGCCGTGAGTGCGGCGACGCTCAGTGCGATGTAGAACAGCCACCCAGCCGCACGGTCGGCGAGCAACTGCGTGCGGGACTTCGACTGCTGGGCCTCGTCGACAAGGCGCATGATGCCCGCGAGGGTCGTCTCGTCTCCGGTCTTGGTCACCCGAACGCGGAGGCTGCCGTCCTGGTTGACCGTCCCGGCGACCACTTCGGACCCGGGGTCCTTGTCGACCGGCCGGGACTCACCCGTAATCATCGACTCGTCGACCGAGGACTCGCCCTCGGCAACCTCGCCGTCGGCGGGAACCGAGGCCCCGGGCCGGACGAGTACGACGTCGTCCTCCGCGAGTTCGGAGACGGGGACTTCTTCGGTATCCCCACTTTCGGTGACGCGCTCGGCGGTGTCGGGCATCAGCTTCGCGAGTTCGTCGAGCGCGCCGGAAGCCTGGCGGACCGAGCGCATCTCCATCCAGTGGCCGAGCAGCATGATATCGATCAGCGTGACCAGTTCCCAGAAGAACGGCGTCGTCCCTTCGAGGAACAGGCTGGCGATGGAGTAGACGAACGCGACGGTGATCGCCAGCGAGATGAGCATCATCATCCCCGGCTCGCGGTTCTCCAGTTCGGTGCACGCCATCGAGAGGAACGGCACGCCGCCGTACGCGAAGACGATCACCGAGAGGACAGGCGTAATCCAGACGCTTCCGGGGAACGTCGGTGCCGTGTAGCCGAAGACGTCCTGAATGAATTCGCTGAAGAAGATGACTGGAATCGAGAGGACGAGCGACACCCAGAACCGCCGCCGGAACATCTGCTCGTGGCCCGAGTGGTCGGTGTGGGCCTTGTGGTCCCCGCCCCCGCCTTCGTGACCGTGCCCGCCGTGGTCGTCTGCGTCAGGGTCGTCTCTGTCGGGGTCGTTTGCGTCGGGGTGGTGTGCAGCCCCGCCCGTGTGGTCGTGTTCGGTTTCGGCGTGGTTGTGTCCGGACCCGGCCTCGCGCTCGTGGTGTGCGTGTGCGTCCGATCGTTCAGACCTCGGGGCGGTCCCGCCGGCCTGGTCGGTGGCCGTATCTTCGGATGGCCGAGTTGGCGCTCGCCGTCCACCGTCTGCTTCTAACTGGCAGACACGGCAGCAGTAGACCGCCGCCTCCGAACGGGAGTCCGGGGGCGATCCATCGGGATGGTCGTGGTTTGGATGGTTGCTCATTGGATGAATGTTGGTACCGTCCCCCATTATTCTGTCCGGCGCTCCGATTCGGCGCTTCGGGGTACCGGCCACAGAAGCGGACGGCGGGGTACTCGTTTGCGAGCGGCTGGGCGCTCTCAGGCGTGGGCGGTGTAGCCCGCGTCCTCGACGGCCTGGACGAGGGCTGCGGCGTCGGTATCCCCGGCAACGCTCGCCTGCTCGGCCTTCCGATCGGCGGTCGCGTCGGTCACACCTGCGACGTCCCGAAGCGCTTCTTCGACCGTCTGTTCACAGTGACCGCAGCTCATGCCCTCGACGGAGATGGTTGTCGTCATTCAGGAGTAACTACGCGCCCCTCTTTTATGCGAATTATCACTAAGAGTGTTTGGTAATGAGAGCGCTCGACTTTCGAATCAAAGAGCGTTTCGTCGTGGTGCTTTCGGTATCGGAGAGGCGTTGTGGCAGTGCGTACGACATCGACGAGGCTGGCCTCGAAATCCGACAGCTACGGACGGCAAACGCCCGGCGACTCGCATCGACGGGGCCTGTACCAGTTCTGCTGCCCATCGTGTGAGGCCCGCTTCGCGGGGAAATCCGACCAGGTGCATTAGGTCGCAGAGTAAAGCAAGCTGCTCACCCCACATGGCCTTGGGTTCGAAACTATCGGACGACAGCCGCTGAATACCTGAAAGGGCAAATCGGTTTAATGAGGGGTCCGTATATCTACCTAATGAATCAGCAGAAAAGCCACATGGATATTCAGGGGATGAGCTGCGCGAACTGTTCGCAAACCATCGCCGACGCGGTCGGCTCGCTCGACGGCGTCTCGGAGGTGAACATCAACTTCGCCACCGACGAGGGGAGCGTGAAGTATGATCCCGACCAGGTGTCCCTGAGAGAGATTTACGACGCCATCGAGGACGCGGGCTACTCGCCGGTGACCGACTCGGTGACGGTCGCCATCACCGACATGTCGTGTGCGAACTGCTCGGAGACGGTCCAGGGCGCGCTCGAACGGACGCCCGGCGTCGTCGAGGCGGACGTCAACTTCGCCACCGACGAGGCACAGGTCACGTACAACCCGGGCGAGGCGAGCCTCGCGGACTTCTACGACGCCATCGAAGACGCCGGCTACTCGCCCGTCCGGGAGGGCGGCGAACGCGACGGCGGTTCGGAGGGCGATGCCAGAGAGGCTGCCCGACAGGAGGAGATCCGCCGACAGCTCCGATTGACCCTGTTCGGCGCGGCGCTCGCGGCCCCGCTGTTGTTCTTTCTCGCCGAGAAGTTCCTCCTCGGCGGCGATGTCCTGCCGGAGGCGATCCTCGGCATCGAGTTCGGGTGGATCGAGTTCCTGCTGGCGACGCCCGTCCAACTGGTGCTCGGCTGGCCGTTCTACAGGAATTCCTACAAGGCGCTCGTAAAGAACGGCCGCGCCAATATGGACGTGCTGATCGCACTGGGTTCGACCACTGCGTACGTCTACTCCGTGGCCGTGTTACTCGATGTGATCGCTGGCGGGCTGTACTTCGACACCGCGGCGCTCATCCTGGTGTTCATCACGCTCGGCAACTACCTCGAAGCCCGCTCGAAGGGGCAGGCTGGTGAAGCCCTCCGGAAGCTCTTGGAGATGGAAGCCGAGACGGCTACTGTCATCGACGAGGACGGGAACGAGGCAGAGATCCCCCTCGAAGACGTCGAAGTCGGCGACCGGATGAAGGTCCGCCCCGGCGAGCAGATTCCGACTGACGGCGCCGTCGTCGACGGCCAGTCGGCGGTCGACGAGTCGATGGTGACCGGCGAGTCCGTCCCCGTCGAGAAGCGTGAGGGCGACGAGGTGGTCGGCTCGACCATCAACGAGAACGGCGTCCTCGTCGTCGAGGCGACGAGAGTCGGGAAGGACACGGCGCTCCAACAGATCGTCCAGACCGTCAAGGAAGCCCAGTCGCGCCAGCCCGACATTCAGAACGTCGCCGACCGCATCTCGGCGTACTTCGTGCCCGCAGTCATCGCGAACGCCGTGCTGTGGGGCGTCGTCTGGTTCCTCTTTCCCGAGGCGCTGGCCGGGTTCGTCGACTGGCTCCCGCTGTGGGGCCTCGTCGCGGGCGGCCCCGCAGTCGCCGGCGGGACCGTCACCGTCTTCGAGTTCGCAATCGTCGTGTTCGCCTCCGCGGTCCTCATCGCGTGTCCCTGTGCGCTGGGCCTCGCGACGCCCGCCGCCACGATGGTCGGGACGACTATCGGCGCGCAAAACGGCGTCCTGTTCAAAGGCGGGGACATCCTCGAACGAGCCAAAGACGTCGACACGGTGGTCTTCGACAAGACCGGCACGCTCACGAAAGGCGAGATGGAGCTGACCGACGTCGTCGTCTTCGACAGCGGTGCGTCGGAGGCGAAACGGACGGACGGCTCCGGCGACAGCCAACCGACCGCGGACGGCGGAGAGCCGACTGCCGATGGTGGCCAGATGGCCGCTCGTGACCGGCTCAGCGAGGCAGACGTGTTGGGGCTCGCGGCCATGGCTGAAAGCGGGAGCGAACACCCGCTCGCCCGCGCCATCGTGGCGGGTGCGACGGACCGTGGCATCGACGTGACCGACCCCGAGGAGTTCGAGAACGTCCCCGGCCACGGCATCAAAGCAACCGTGGATGGCAGCGAAGTCCTGGTCGGCAATCGGAAGCTCATCCGCGACAATGGCATCGACCCCGGCCCCGCGCAAGACACGATGGAGCGCCTCGAGAACGAGGGGAAGACGGCGATGCTCGTCGCCTACGAGGGCACCCTCGCGGGCGTGGTCGCCAACGCCGACACGGTCAAAGAAAGCGCGAAGGACGCCGTGAGCCAACTACAGGAGCGCGGCGTCGACGTGATGATGATCACCGGCGACAACGAGCGCACCGCCCGCGCGGTCGCCGAGCAGGTCGGCATCGACCCCGAGAACGTCCGGGCCGGGGTCCTCCCCGAGGACAAGTCCGACGCCGTCGAATCCATCCAGGACGAGGGGCGGAAGGCGATGATGGTCGGCGACGGCGTCAACGACGCGCCCGCGCTCGCCGTCGCGTACGTCGGCACGGCCATCGGGTCCGGAACGGACGTCGCCATCGAAGCGGCCGACGTCACGCTGATGCGCGACGACCCGCTGGACGTGGTGAAAGCCATCCGCATCTCAGATGCGACGCTCGCGAAGATCAAGCAGAATCTCGTGTGGGCGCTCGGCTATAACACGGCGATGATCCCGCTGGCGTCGCTCGGCCTGCTCCAGCCCGTGCTCGCTGCCGGCGCGATGGCGTTCTCGAGCGTGTCGGTGCTGTCGAACAGCCTGCTGTTTCGCCGGTACGCCCCCGACCACGACTACAAGCTCCTCGGTCGCCTCCGCTGACACCCGCGCGCCTGATTTCCAGTATTGCTCGCCAACCGGGGACGCCTTTCTCGTCGAGACTGGAGGTGAACGTGTCGAGTGTGTCCGACATCGCCGCATGGCGGAGTGAGGGCTTACTCGAGGCGGGCCTGTAGCTGGGCAACGTAGGGGCTGTTTCCCCAGCTCCGGTGTGCACTAATCGTTGCCAACAGTGTCCGGGCGTCCTCGTGGGTCATGTGGTCGTTCCGGGCGTAGTCACAGATGAGCCGTGGTGTCGGGACGATCCTGGCGCCCTGTAACACCGCGTGAATCAACGCGAAATTCGTGCCACCGAACTCGTCGGTGAGGAAGCCGTCGACGTGGAAGGCGTTCGCGAGCACGATTCCGTCGGTTTCGCCGTCGTCGAGGCCGAACGTCGGTCGTGAGTCCGGGGTGTCGGCTTGTTCGTAGGGATCATCGACGGTGTAATAGTCGCGAGCCGCGAGGACATTCGTCGCTGCGGCGCCGTGGATGTCCTGGTACTGGGCCATCTCACGGAGCTCTGCAACCACCTCTGGAGGGACGGAGACGTCACACGAGGTGAGGAGGTACTGCAGCGGATCCGGGGCGGTCTCGGTGTCGGAGTCCGCATCGGCGCGTGGGGCGGCGAGACTGACCAGCGCACTCGTGTCGGCGACGGCCGTTCGCAGCCGCGGCCTGCTCATCGCTCGTCGCCGTCACTGGTCTCGGCCGTCGTCGCGTCGTCGCCGTAGATGTCGACGTCAGCAGGCGCTGGGAGATCGAGCGGTTCGTCTTCAAGATCAGCTTTGAGGAGACGGAGCCGCTGGGCGGTTTCGGCGCCGACTAGCTGTTTGACCGTCCCGAAGTCGAGCTGGTCGTCGTAGTACTTCGTCGCCACCAGTTCCTGGAACGTCTCGCTGTCGGCCGTCTGGTCGATGTACTCACGGATCGCCTCGACGAGGACGGCCGTCCGGTCTTTGTCGAAGAGGTCCGCAATCGCGTCGAGGCGCTCGACGAGGTACTCCGGGGACTGGAAGTGGACCCGTCGGGGTTCGTCACTCGCGCTCATTCTATGTGCAAGTTCTGCACACGGCCAGAAAACGGTTTCGGTGATGCACATGGCTTGCACACAAACGCGATGGCCTGTTGCAACGGGCTGAGCGGCGGCTATTGCGGCGTTGTCTTACGACCGAGATGCTCGACTTTGCGTCATGGTCAACGGAACTCTCCCGCTTCAACTCCTTTGATTTAGCGGCCTACCTCGCTGCCGTATGGCGATTCAACACAGCCCACTCAGGTGTATAGAAGACCATGTTCACCGTCAAGGAGATATCTCATAACAGTCTCTCACTGCTATTCTTGCTAGTCCTTCTCTCCTTAGTGCGAAGCCCTTCCCTGGTTCTTCTGCAAGATACATACAGTAAATGGGGGCTCGGTAGACGCCAGCCGACTCCAGTACATCTTCACGGTGCCCCGCCTCGAGCTGGTGCAAAGCCTGGTGGATGAGCCGGCCAATTCCCCATTTCACCGATTTTCGCTACGCGTGATCAGTGAACCACTTAATGTGAACCCAAGAAGATGTGCCACTTCTACCCACTGATCGTCGGACTCGGCTTGGAACGCTTGGAGGAAATGGACGTCACAGAAGTCACAGAACGGTTGGAAAGCAAGGATTCGGAATAATCGCAGAGGGCGGATACCAGCGTTGTTCACTCATCACAACCCCATCTTCCCGGCTTGAACCCTCACCCTCACGTCCCGGAAACCGGTTCCCTCGTCGTCCTATCTCGCGTTTTCGCCCATTCTCGCTACGCGTGGTCAGTAAACCACTCGGGCGCGCCCGTGTACTCTGCCCAGCAGTGCTTGTGGCACGGCTCTCCACGAGGGTTCGGAATCGCTCGTTCGAGATCGACCTGCTCGCCGCACAGGTCACACTCGGCGCTGTGGCCGTGCATCCGGGCGTCGTTTGAGAGGTCCTTCACCTCAATGTAGAGTTCGTGGAGCGAGCGCGGCGTCAGCCGAACGAGGACTTTCTCGCGGTCGTCTTCATCTCGCTGCTCCGGCGTGTACGTCAGCACCCAGTCTTGCCCTTCCTCGCCGTCGCCGCCCGGTCCGAGCGAGATCGTCTGCGCGAGTTCGTCCGGAACGTAGTGCCACTCATTACCTCTAAACCGGGGATAGTGCCCGTTTGGTCGCGGGTTCTCGGGGTCGACGTCGTCTTCGGTCATGCGAGCCCGGCCTCCTCGAAGGCGTCGTTGACGACGTCGGCCGTCGGGGCATTGAGATATGGTTCAATAGCCTGGAAGCTATCCCAACCGCCGACGGCCATCACGACGCGAGGATTCATCTGGCGGTCGACGAGGAGGCGTTGCGCGAAGCGGCGGCGGAGATCGTGAGAACTCACGTACTGGTAGTCATCGTCGCCGGTTTCGGCGGCCGCACGCTCGGCCGTGCGCTTCACGACGTCGCGGATACCGCGCTCGGTGAGATCAATCAATAAATCGTCTGGCGCTATATCTTCGGCAGTCTGGTAGCGGTGAACGTCCCCCTCGACGTCCGCGGGGAGGTAGGCATCACGGGGCTTGCCGCCGTTCCCGGTCGTGTCCTTTCCCTCTGGTACCCGGAGTCGGTAGTGATCGCCGTCCGGCGTGCGTTTCACGTGCTCCGGGCGGATTTGCGGGATTTCGAAGGCTCGGAGGCCGACGTAGCCACCGAGCTGAATGATGAGATCGTCGCGATGGTTCGCAGCGGCCCGCCGCAGCTCCTCGAGTTCGGCGTCGGTCATCCAGACCTTGTATTCGTCCTGCTTTGCGGTCGCTTCCAGTCGCATAGGAGCTTCTATAACAAGCTTACACTAAATATCTGTCGAGCATCAGAAACGGTGGTGTGTCATCCCCCGATTAGGCCGCTTGAGCGGAGAAGAGCAGTGTTCCAGTGACGACTTCTATGATAAACCGGAACTCCGAACCCTGACGGCTTCTGGGGGTGGTCCGATCCGTCCCACTGCTCGATGTTTGATTCCCGGACTAGTCTAAGTAAAGACTATATAATATCAGTGAATCTGCCCTGTTATCGCGAATGACTCGTAAGTCGATCGCCCGTAACTCCGGCAACTCGGGGCGGGTGAACATTTCCGGCTCCGAACTCGAAACGCTCGGAGCGGAGATCGGCGATGACGTCGAAGTCGACGTCGCCGACGCAAACGAAGTCGCACACGCCCTCATCGACAGCAAAGACGCTGACCGTTTCCTCATCGTTACTCCTCGCTAATCAGCTATGCAAACGGCACTCACCTACCGCACGAATCGCGACCTGTTCTCCAACTACTACCTTGACGAGCACCTCCCCGAGACGGAAGCGTGGGATGAACTCAGCGAGGCCGACCTTCGCGACGCCAAGGCGGACATCATGGACCTCTGGGAGCGCGAGAAGGACACGGCCTCGAAGCGCAACGAATCCCAGCTCGAGGAGAAGTTCATCCGACCGATGTTCCGGAAGCTGGGCATCCCCTTCGAGGTCGAGGAGAGCACCAGTCGGACCCAGCGACGCCCTGACTACGGGTTCTTCGAATCCGAGGATGCCGCCCGTGGTGCGTTCGAGCGCCGCGAGGAAGGAGGCGATTTCTACAAGGACGCCGTCGCCGTCGCGGACGCCAAGCGCTGGGGTCGGCCACTCGACACCCGAGGGAGTGGGGAACACGAGCGGGACTTCGAGAACCCGAGCTACCAGATTCACGTCTACCTGCAGGAGACGCCGGCGCGGTGGGCCGTGCTCACCGACGGGAAGAAGTGGCGGCTCTATTACGGTCCGACGAGCCACCGCCTCGACTCCTACTACGAGATCGACCTGCCGACCGTTCTCGAAAAGGGCGATCTTGAGGACTTCAAATACTTCTACCTCTTCTTCAGGCACGGCGCATTCCTCGAGGACTCCAGCGGCGAGTGCTTCCTCGACGAGGTCTACGACGAGTCCAACGTCTTCGCCCAGGAGTTGGGAGCGGACCTCCAAGACAACATCTACGAGGCGATCAAGGTGCTCTCGGAGGGGTTCATGCAATACCCCGACAACGACCTCTCCGAGGACGATCTCGACCTCATTCACGACAGTTCGCTCATCTACCTCTACCGGCTCATCTTCGTGCTCTATGCCGAGAGTGAGGGCCGTGACCTGCTCGATACGAACAACGAGATCTACGAGGGGTCCTACAGTCTGAATACGCTCAAGCAGGACGTCGCTGAAGAACTCGACAGCCCGAATCCGAAGTATCGGGACTGGCAAGACAACCTCTGGGACCGACTGGACGAGCTGTTCAAGCTCATCGATCAGGGCAGCAAGTCGCGGGGTATCCCGGAGGAGGACCTCTATATTCCGGCGTACAACGGTGGGCTGTTCAGAACTGACCCGGACGAGGACGACAGCGGCGAAGCCCGGTTCCTCGCGAACCACCAGGTCGGGGACGCCTACCTCGCTGAGGTCATCGAACTGCTCACCCGGAGTCAGAACGGCAACGGCGGTGGGAAGATCTTCGTCGACTACTCGTCGCTGGACGTCCGCCACCTCGGAAGCATCTACGAAGGGCTTCTCGAGTACCAGCTCGACGTCGCCGACGAACCGCTCGCACTGGAAGATGGTGAGTACGTCCCCGCCGGCGAGGATGACGAGGTGATTGTCGAGGAGGGAGA
Organism: Haloferax sp. Q22; assembly: GCF_001482285.1. GTDB lineage: Archaea > Halobacteriota > Halobacteria > Halobacteriales > Haloferacaceae > Haloferax. The sequence continues at coordinate 35,297 of NZ_LOEP01000015.1, forward strand.
AGTCCACCTTTCGACTGGCTCTGGTGAGCGGAAAGCGACGGGGTCGTACTACACGCCGGAGTACGTTGTGGAGTACATTGTGGAGGAGACGCTCGAACCCCTCGTCACGGACATCCGGAACGACCTCATGGCACAGAGTGCCCGGGGAGAGCGTGGATTTGCAGCGGAATTCGCAGATCGAATATTCGATTTGAAAATTCTCGATCCGGCAATGGGGAGTGGTCACTTCCTCACTAGTGCAATCGACTACTTGGCTCGCGAGATCATAGACGCCCAAGAAAAGCAGGCCGCACAGCAGGGGATTGAGACCGTCGACGAAGATCACGACATCAACTGGGCCCGTCGGCAGGTCGCTCAGCGCTGTATCTACGGCGTCGACCTGAACCCATTGGCCGTCGAGCTCGCGAAGGTGTCGCTCTGGCTCCGGACCCTCGCAGCCGAACAACCGCTCGCCTTCTTGGATCACCACCTGAAGACAGGAAATTCGCTTGTTGGGAGTGATATTGAGGAGATTGAGGAATTAGAATCGGAAGGTGGGGGCGATGGTCAAAATGCATCGCTGGCCGATTTCGGTGTTGCCCGGAAAGGTACAATTGAGCAACTGATGCGAATATATGAGGACTTCATCGCAATTGAGAACCAGGATCTTGCTGATGTCAAGGAGATGGAATCAAAATATGACGAGTTCGAACGGAACAAACTACGGCAGCGTCTTGAGGCTATGGCCAATGTTCGAACTGCACGTGACTTTGGCTTAGATAATCTTCCTGATGACGTATTTGAGGATATGGCTGCTGCATTGGAAGACGATAGAAAATGGGGGGAGATTGCAGAAACCGACTGGTTCAAAGCAGCCCAAAAATGGGCCGGTGACTCTCAGTATTTCCACTGGAAATTAGAATTCCCTGAGGTGTTCTATACTATCGGCGGCGATCAGAAAAGTCAGGGTGGCTTTGACGCGATAATAGGAAATCCTCCATATATTATATTCAAGATGCTTTCTGATGACATTCGTGATTATTATAGAGATAACTTTGACACTTTCAAAATGAAGGGCGATGTCTACGTTCTATTTATGGAACTTGCATCCGATCTTCTACGTGATAACGGCTTTACTGGGTATATTGTTCAAAATAAGTTCACAAAGGCAAAGTATGGTTCAAATCTCAGAGATAAATTGTCCTCTCGAGAGACTGTAAGAGAGATCATTGATTTCCACGATTCTCCGGTGTTTGAAATTACTGCGTATCCAATGATTGTCCTCCGTCAGAAAGCAGATCCACCTGCTGATCACAAATTCACATGGCGAGATATTCGAGAGTCTGAGCAAAAGTCTATTGAGCGCTCTCTCAAGTCTGACGAAACTGGCTGGGAAATCACCCAATCCGATCTTGGAACGGATGTCTGGCACCCATTCGTTTCTGATGATGTTGTAGCTGCAGACACTGTTCCTGTTGAGGAATTTGCTGACCAAATTGGTCAGGGGGCGATTCCTGGAAATACAGAAGTGTATATTGTTGATGAGGAAACTGTAGAGGAGTATGATCTTGAACAGGAATATGTAAAGCGAGTTCTCAGAGGGGGGGACGTGAAGCAATTCGTTATGGAATCACCCGAGAATCTCTCACAGCTTATCTATCCATATGATGTCATAAATGGCGAGCCGGAACTGGCGGATCCTGAACAGATACCGAATATTATCTCCTATCTTGAGAATTTCAAATCAGATCTTGTTGAGAGGAAAAACTATGGCGAAAGGTTAGTTGATCAGGGGTATGAATGGTATGAACTGCGATATGAAGCCCCGGGAATGCTTAATGAAAAGATCGCATTCCCAGATATCTCCCCAGAAAATAGATTTGCCTTCGATCAAAATGGGGAATTTGCGTGTTTAGACACAGTCTATTATGCTGTTAGAGGTAATTCTCTCCCGTCATATGATAGCCGCTACCTTACGGCGGTACTCAACAGTAATCTATTGGATTATCTCTTTGATCGGATGTCGCCGAAAGTTCGGGGAGGATATAGGCGATATAAGACTCAGTACGTCGAGAGCCTTCCAATACCCGCGATTGACTTCACCGACCGGCATCAAGATACTACAGATTCTACTGACCAAATCGAGACTGTCTGTAAAGAAGTCTATGAAGGAGATCTAGGAGCAGAAGATGCGCTAAAACAGATCTCCTCGGATAGAGAAAACAAATTCGTACTCCATGATACTCTGTGTCATCTTGCAGATTTAATCTCCAATCTTAAGAAAGAGAGGCGGAACTATAATCTCAATCTTCTTGACTATCTGGGGTCTTATGATGACGGAGAGAAGCTTCGGGAATTCTCTGGATATCAACCGGCTAGTGGGGTTTCTGAAACGATTCTTTCGGAAACAACTGAAACAAGAGATAATCTCAGAATTGGAGGTGTCAAGATATCCCGGTCAAACCTCAAAGTGACAATAGAGGCTTCTGCACGATACAAACCTGAGGATCCAGAAGATTATGAGACAGATCGTTGGGGCTATACTGAGACTGACCATTATCCGGTTATGGAATTTGTTGGAATTGATGAATTACAGTCTGATTTGTTGGTTGAATTTGTAGATTATGCAACGAATGAGGGTGATGGTTTTGCTGGGTTCCGAGAGACAGCCACCAAAAGGAACTCTCTGGTTGATAGACTGGGTGAGATAATCATGCCCTCTCTACAAGATGTTGAATCTGATCTTGAAATATATCTTGACCAGAAAGAAAGTGTAAGAGAATTAGACGCGAGGCATGACCGCCTTTTCAAATTCCTAAACCGGATCGTCTATGAGCTATACGAGCTTGAAGAGGAGAAAATCGAAATGGTGGAAAGCACCCGATAGCAGTCGATGAGTGGTTACAAAGTCGGCGACCACATCAAGTTCGCCGGCGGGCGTGGAGAAATCACTAAAATCGAGGAACGGCCCAACGGCGGGCACCTCCTCCACGTCTACACCTCGGAGGGCCAGCTCCGCAAACTCCCCAGCGGCCTCCCTCACATCGAGAAACTCGATTCGCTTGTCGACCGGCTCGCAGCCGGCCAATCCGACGCCCCGCTCCATTACGATCTTCGGGAGCGGGCGATCCGACTCGATCTCGCCTACAAGTACGACCGATTCCTCTCGCTGACCAGCAACCGCATCGAGATCGAACCCTATCAAGTCCAAGCCGCCTACGAGATCCTCAACTCCTACGACCACCGCTACCTCATCGGCGACGAAGTTGGCCTCGGGAAGACCATCGAAGCTGGCATCGTCATCGAGGAGCTCATCGCACGCGACCGGGCCGACCGGGTGCTCATCGTTGCGCCGGCGCCGCTGACCGTCCAGTGGCAGGAGGAAATGCGCGAGAAGTTCGACCGCAACTTCGTCATCTACGACCGCGAAACCGTCCGGACCCACCGGAAATCCCACCCCAACCAGAACGTCTGGAAACAGGAAGACCTCATCATCACCTCCATCGATTTCGCGAAGCAGACGACGGACGACCCCGAGTCGGACCGCGTTTCCGTCCTCGATGCCCTCCAGAATCTCGACGAGGAGTGGGACGTCGCGGTCTTCGACGAGGCTCACCACCTTACGGCCAGACGGTCGAGTGACGACTCCATCGAACGAACACAGCGATACCAGGTCGGCGAGGCGGTCGCCGACAACTCCGATTCGCTCCTGCTGCTCACCGGGACCCCACACAAGGGGAAATCAGACCAGTTCTACTTCCTCGTGAGTCTGCTCGATCCGTACCGCTTCAGCCACGAATCACAGATCAGCCCTGACGCGCTTGAGGACCTGATGATCCGGCGGCTGAAGGATGATATGTACGAGACCGACGGGACCCGAATGTTCCCCGAGAAGAACATCGAGGCACTCCCAGTCGAGATGACTCGCGAGGAGCGGAAGCTGTACGACGATGTCACCGAGTACATCCGCGAGTACTACAACCTCGCCCAGCAGGAGGAGAACCAGGCGGCGGGGTTCACGATGGTCATCTACCAGAAGCGGCTGGTCTCGAGTATCTACGCGATCCGGAAGTCCCTTGAAAACCGGATGCGGGCGATTCAGAACGACGCCGTCGCAGAAGACCTCCCTGACGAGGTTCAGGACCTCATTCCGCGGTATAGTACCGAACCCGAGACGCTCACCGACGCAGAACGCGCTCGGGTCGAGGAGGCGCTTGAGACGGTCACGATTACGCTCAATCAGTCGCAAGTCCAGCAGGAACTGGACCGCGTCAAACAGCTCTGGCAGCAAGCTAAGAACATCGAGACCGACTCGAAAGCCCGACTGCTTCGCCAGTTCGTCGATCGCATTCTCTCCGATGACCCCGACGAGAAGATCCTGATCTTCACCGAGTACACGGACACGCTGGAGTACCTGCGTGACGAGGTGTTCCCCGAGCACGATATCGCGCAGGTGTACGGCGATCTCGACCAGGATCGTCGACGAGAGGAGATGGAGAAGTTCGAACAGGAGGCGAACCTGATGCTCGCGACCGACGCCGCCCAGGAGGGGCTCAACCTCCAGTTCGCTCACATCATGGTGAACTACGACCTGCCGTGGAATCCCATCCGCATCGACCAGCGAATGGGGCGACTCCACCGCTACGGCCAAGAACATACCGTCGAGATCCGCAACCTCTTCTTCGCCAACACCCGCGAGAGCGAGATTTTGAATCTCCTCATCGAGAAGACCAACCAGATCGAGTCTGACCTCGGGATGCGCTCGGACGTGCTCGGTCGCGTGTTGGAAGACGTCGACCTCGATAAAACCATCATGGCGGCCATTGCCGAGGGCCAGCCGACCGAGGAGGTCGTTGCCGACGTTGAGGCGACGATCGAAGAGCGCAAGGAAGCGATCCAGACCGTCGAAGACGACTTCCTCATCCGAGACAGGTTCGACCTCTCGGGCGAAGACGACGAGATTCTGGACGTCATCGAGCGGAGCCAACACGGCGAGGTGTCCGAGAACGATATCGAGACGCTCGTTCGGGTGTTCTTCGACGAGTTCGGTGGTTTGATCACGGGCGTCCGCCCCGGTCCCGCACGGACGGACGGCGACGTGTTCCAACTCGACGTCCCCGATGTACTGAATGGCAGTCATGTCCACCGCCGCTACGAACGGGCAACGTTCACCAAAGAGATCGCCATTGTGGAGGACGACATCGAGTTTATCTCGCTCGATCATCCACTCGTCCAATCACTCATTGAGTTTTGCCTGGACTCGGAGCGAGTCCAAGGCCAGGTAGCAACGAAAGTGGCTGCGAGCGCTGATCGTGCGCCGGGCATCCTCTTCAATTACCGACTCGGCTACGTCTCAGGGGCCGGAGACGTAGTGACCGAAAAGTTCGTTCCACTCTATGCCACGCTAGACGAGTCAATTATGACGGAGGTTCCGGAGTTCGTGGAGACGATGCCACCGGAAGATGCAGCGTCCCATCCGGATTGTGAACAGCTCGCTGCAGTGGTTGACGACCTCCATCAGGCGGCCGAGATGGAGGCCTGGACGCAGGTAGAATCATTTGCTCAGGAAGCTCGCTGCGAGCGTGAACGCGAAATCGAGATCAAGCGTGAACACGCCGAGCGTTACTTCGCCGAGCAAATCGAGGAATGGGAGGAGCGCCTCGAAACGTACCAGCAGCGTGCAGAGCAGGGGCGGGACATGTCCGCCCCGATTGGGAATGCAAAACAGAAACTCGAGAGTCTCCGTCGTGAGCGCGAAGCGGAGCTTGCGCAACTCGACGAGGAGCAACACGTCACGCCGGAAGAGCCCGACCTGGTGACCGCAGCGTTTGTCGTTCCATCGCCGCAGGTGGGCAACTGATGGTAGAAGTCGTCAACGTCGTCGCGTCGGGAGCCCTCGATGTGGAACTCGATCTTGAGGCAGTCGCCCGAGACCTTGACGACGTCGTCGACTACGATCCCGAGAAATACCCTGGTGCCTACGTTCGATTCGGTGGCGACGAGCCGCTGGTCACGCTCTACCGCACCGGGAAGTACATCATCACCGGAGCGTCATCCGAAGCCGAGGCTGGACAGCTCCGAGAGAAGTTCCTGACCCTCCTGCATCGCCACGGGATTGTCTCGGCTGCCGAGGATGCCTGGTTCACCGTCCAGAACTACGTGTGTATGGCAGATATGGAGCGGTCGGTTAATCTGTCAGCCCTTGCGATCGGCTTAGGGCTTGAGGTGACGGAGTACGAGCCTGAGCAGTTCCCCGGCTTGGTGTACCGACCTCACGACCACGCGTGCGTACTACTGGTATTTGCTACCGGGAAGGTGGTGATCACTGGCGCGCAAGAGACTGAGTCAGCTGAAGCAGCTTTCGCAGCGTTCCGTGACTCAATCGAAACACTGCTTGCAGACGAGTGATCCGCTGAATCGCGGCCCTGTTAACCAACAGAATCTGTGTATCGCGATTATTGTTGGTTAACTGCCGCCAGTTAGCCGAAGCGTTGCAGGAGGTCAATTTCGAGAAGGGCTGAGCCGAGAGGTTTTCCCGCGATACGACCAAGGACTACCATGCCCTTTACCGCGAGCTGGCGGACGCTCCTCGACGAGTGTGAGGAGCTCGCCGCGGATGCGACGCTCATCACGCCTCTCTCGGAGACGCGATTCCGCATCACCGACACCCAGGAGCACCGCATCAATATCGAGTTCGTCGATTCGGGTGACCCGCAACCACTGCAACGCGAGCAGTTCGAAACGCTGGCCGAACGAATCACTGACGCTGGCGGCACCTTCGAACTCCAGCGACTCCCACCGGACGCCGAACCGTACGCGGCAGTACTCAGCCTGCATCCCCGCTACGAGATCGACGACCGCGAGGGTACGCTCACAGAAACCGACGAGCCGACGACATCCCAACTAATCAAAGGAGCCACTACCCAGTCCGCCGACGACCAGGATGACGCCGCAGACCGCACCGAGCCAGATCTCGATGTCTACGCTGATATGCTGTTGCTGATCGACGCCCTCGAACGCCACGATCCAACCGCACTCGAGGACTGTGAGACGCCCGTGCTCATCAATCTCTATACGTTGCTGTCGGACGTCCAGCGCAACGCTGGCGACCTTCGCCAGGACGTGCGTGAGGTACTCCTTGGGCGGCTCCACCATGACCAGCCGGTCCACGGTCAGTACGGCTCCGTCCAGCGGACGAGTCGGCGCAATCGCTCGCTGAAAGACGACGACGAAGTCATCGGTGTGCTCGAAGATGCGGGCATCCCTCGCGAGCGGATCATGGCCGTCGACCGCGAGAAGGTCGACGACGCCTTGGACGTGACCGACCTCTCCGAATCGGCTGTCTACGAGATCGAAGCAAGTGAGTACGTCCGGAAGGCCGACGTCGACGAGGAGCACAAGGAAACGCGGCTCCAAGGGCTGAAAGATCAGCTTGCGCTGAGCGACGATCCCGATGCCGAGAAGCTTCGTCAGGAAGTCGACGAGCTTGAGCAGCGTATCGAGGAGCTGACCGAGTTCAAACCTGGCACCGATATCAGGTGACCACACGAACTGATTTTTCTGATCCGGATTAACCAACAAACCGGACGGAGCGGGAAGATGTTGGTTAATCGCCTTGCTCAGAAGACGTGCAGAGTCAAAGCGCGTAGATGAGATACAATGTAGTCAATGAGATCATTGACGTCGTTGAGAGAGTATAGTTTATATGACCTCATTGAATTCATTGAGATATGTCTACATCGACGAAACACGTCGCAGTGTCGAACCAGAAGGGTGGAGTCGGCAAAACCATGGTTGCCATCAATCTCGCTGGTGCACTTAACCAGCGAGGCCATACCGTCCTCTTCGTCGACGTCGACCCACAAGGAAACGCCACTGAAGGCCTTGGCCTCTCCGAGGTCTATGAAGAGCCTGAACCGAACCTCCGATCAGTACTCGTCTCACAAGACACAGCGTTATCCGAGATCATCGAGACACATCCCGAGATGGATCTCGTTCCTTCAAATATCGATCTGTTCAAAGGCGAAGCCGAACTCGTCACCGAGATGCAAGGACGCAAACGGCTCCAGCGGGCCGTCGCCGATGTCGGCGGGGGCTACGACTTCGTCATTTATGACTGTCCCCCCTCACTCCTCGTCTTGACTGACAGCGCGCTCCTTGCTGCACAGAACGTTCTCATTCCCGCCCTTGCAGAATCTACGTCAACCCGCGCGCTCGATATTCTCTTTGATCAAATCGACACGCTCGAGGCCGAGTATGAGACATCAATCACCGAGCAGGCGATCGTTGCGAACCGTGTCGAACCCGATGGCGAAGCCGAAGAGATGATGACGTGGTTTCAGGAAACCTTTGAGCCGGGGCTACCCATCTTCGAGATACGGAAGCGTGTCGTCCTCAAGCGGGCGTGGAGTAATGGAGTCTCAGTGTTCGAACATACCGAAGACTGTGATATGGAAGGCGAGTTCGACCAGCTCGCTGCCCATCTGGAGGACGCCCTATGACTGACGATAAGAAGACGGATCGGCAAAACCGTATGAGTGAACGCTTCGGTAGCAGAGCCGAGCAGAGTGAGTCCGTAGAGGATGAAGAGACAGAGACTGAGGAGGTACTCAACAACGACAACGAAGTCAATGACGTGAATGAGATCAATGAGACAGTTGAATCAGACAAATCTACAACGTCCTCAACGACATCAAAAACATCATCTACCTCAACGACATCATCAGAGTCAATGGATTCATCGACATCATCTGATTCAAAGACAGTTCGTGAGACGAAGGCACGGACATTCTACCTTGGAACGGATCGTTTGAAGCGGTTAGACCGGCTCTACAAAGAGATGTCGTTAGAGTACGAAATCGAGTTTGAAGAAGATCTCCCGAAAAATGATGCGTTCTACGGTGCAGTAATCGACGCCGTCTGTAACCGGACGACAATAGAAGAGGAGCTCGGACTGACAGACGACACAGAAGAAGAATCGACGTAGCTTGCACAGTACCTCGCGGATACGTGTGGATGGTCGGAGTTCGAGTTGCGTATCCGGCTCAAGCATTTTGAAGGGTGGGAGGATCTTGATCAGGAATAGCGTGCGTTGCAGTACAGCGATTTTCCGGCGTCGCCATCCCGTGAGAATCGAATCAAGCCTTATCCGTCGCATCCGCGAACTCCCACTTGTATGTCACCGAGAAAACAAGTCTGTCATCATCGTTCACGCCGCTCGGCTGTGACCGGCGCGACGACCCACGAGCACCGTCTCGGTACCGGGGGTGAGCGCCCGTGGTGATAGTCGAGTCGCTCGTCGGCAACGGGCTGTTCGTCCTGTTCCTCGCGGTGCTCGTCGGGATGGGACTCGGCAAAATCAGCGTCCGCGGCGTCAAGTTCGGCGTCGCGGGCCCGCTCTTTGCGGGGCTGGTGCTCGGCCACTTCGGCTTCACCGTCCCCGACGCGTACAGCGGGCTCACGCTGGCGCTTTTCGTCGCCGCCGTCGGCCTCATCGCGGCCCACGAAATCGAGGGGACCGTCAAGGCGTACGGCCTCAACTTCGTCGCCGTCGCGGTGCTGATGCCGACCGTCGCGCTGGCGCTCACCTACGTCTGGACGCAGTTCGTCTTCCCCAACGCGTCGACGCCGCTCATCATGGGTTCGTTCTCGGGCGCGCTGACGAGCAGTCCGGGGCTGGGGTCGGCCATCGAGGCCCTCCCCGCGGCCGCCCGGCAGGACTACCAGATCGGCCACTCCGTCGGCTACGTCGTCGGCGTGCTCGTCATCGTCGTCTTCCAGCAGTTGTACCCCGTCATCGCCCGGTTGGACCTCGATGAGGAAAAACGCCGCTTCGACGAGGCTATCGGCGGCACCGACGACGACGAATCGGGCTCGTCGGTCACCGAGGTGACGTTCAGCGTGATGGGCTACGCGCTCGTCATCGTCGCCGGCGCGGTCATCGGGTCGATTCCGATTCCGATGGGACCGTTCGGCACGCCCTCGCTCGGCACGACCGGCGGCGTCCTCGTCGCGGCGCTCGTCTTCGGCTACTTCGGCCGGGTCGGCCCCGTCCCGACGCGCATGGACACCGGCATCCTCTCCGAGATTCGGGCGTTCACGCTCGCGATGTTCCTCGCGGTCGTCGGCATCGGTGCCGGCGGCGGCTTCCTCGCGACCATCGCCGAGTACGGCCTCCAAATCGTGGCGGCCTCGGCGCTGACGAGCTTTATCGCCATCCTCGCCGGGCTCGCGCTCACGCGATACGTCTGGGGCATGGACTGGATTAGCGCCGCCGGCGGCATCACCGGCGGTCACACCGACACGAAGGGACTCGCGGCCGCCGTCGACGCCACCGGGGCCGACGAAGTCGCGGCGGGCTACGGCAACACCTACCCCTTCGCGCTCCTGTTCATGGTCGTCTACGCGAAGCTCCTCGTCCTCGTCATCCCGCTCGCCGCGTAGCGCTGAGGATGTCGCTGTACGGGGCGACCCGGCCGCAAACCCACCGCAGTCGGGCGCTCTCTCTCTCGCGTCGCGTCCGCACTCGACCCCCGGTCTGGGTCGCCGACGACCCGGCGGGGGCTGGCTCCCGCACGGTGACAATCGAACCGCCGATTGATGCGCTCACGGCGCGTCTTCTCGCGCATGAGCGTGCACGCGAACACCGGTCCCGACCGCACCCGACGACGCGAGCCCTTCCCGGCGTACGGGCCCGTGGACGCGGCGCTCGGGTTCGCCGTCTTCTTCCTGTTCGTCGAGCGCGCCACGCCGACCATCGTCGAAATCGCGACGAGCGTCTTCCCCGAGCTCTCGGCCTCGACGGTCGGCTTCGGGCTCGCGGCGATGCTGTGGTTCGTCTTCGCGCTGACGACGCTCGACCAACTCCGCCGGCAACTCGCGGCGCTCGGGGTCGTAACGGGCGACAGCGGCCGAACCGACGGCGCGTGGTCGGGTCGGGCTGTCCCGTCCGTCCCGTGGCTCCTCGTCTCCGCTGTCGTCGCCGTCGTCGGCGGGTTCATCGCCTCGGTCACGTTCGACCGCGCCGTCGACGCGGGCATCGCACTTATCCGACTCGTCGCGGGCCTCGGCGTCGGCGCGTTTCCGGCCGGCACATCTCCGGTTGGCGCGTTCCCGCTCGTCGAGTTCCTCGCGATGGTCGTCTTCTTCGTCGCGTTCGGCGCGGCATCGCGCTCGCTCGACAGGCTCGTCGTCGGGAGCGTCAGGGTCGCGTTCCGAGTGGTCCTCCCGTAGGACGCGTCAGGAGACGAGATTTTCTTTCCCGCGAGACGTATCGAACCACAAGACTGTTATCCTAGTTTTCTGATTGACAGAGACGAGAGTCCCCATGAAGCGTCGCACGTTCCTCCGACTGACCGGCCTCGGGGCCGCCGGCGGACTCGCCGGCTGTCTCGGTTCGAACTCCCCTCCCCCGCGGAAATCGAGCGTCGTCTCCGACTTCGAGGCGTCCGACGGCTCGCTCGTCGTCGACCTCGCCGACCAGACGTGGGTGATGTCACGCTACGAAGCCACGGCTCTGTAGTTTCGACACACTGCGGTTGATTTCACGGATATCTCACGCTCCGGCGGAGGTTGTAGACGGTGGCTTTCAGCAGCATTTCACGGAACTCAAGCCACCAGCTTCGCGCACGCACGGCTGCGCCGAGCGTGCGCTTGATTGACGAGAAGACAGTTTCTGACATGGAACGCTGGTGGTATCGATCACCGTCCATGCGGGCGTTATGGGCGTGATCGAGCGGGTTCATAATCCTGTGCTTGATCAGCGGTCTGATGCCGTTGTCGCGGAGTTCGTCGCGGAAGGCTTTGGCGTCATAGCCTCGGTCGGCGGCGAGGCTCCGCAGGTCGCCGGCGTTGCGCCGGGCGACCTGCGGGCCGATCTTCGCATCGTGTTTCTTCGAGGTCGTCGAATGGATGTCGGTGATGTACAGCGTTTCGACATCCACGAGAGCAGTGACTTTCAGCGCCCGGACGCGGTAGTGTGTACGATTAGCGTAGTGCCGGCTGGGCTGGTCGCGGTCGAAGCCTGTCGAATCGATAGCAGCGTGGCCAGTGCGTTTCTCGGCTGACGCGCCGAGAAACGCACGCCACGTCTTCGTCGGAATCCGCGCAAACCACGTGCGGAGAACGGTGTAGTGAGGCAATCGCGTGAGACCGATCTCGTCGAGGACGCCGGGCATCTCACTGAGCAAATCCACCGCGACGCGGTAGGATTTGCCCAGCTCGATGCGGAGTGCATGCAGCGTGAGCATCGCCCACTCGGCGAACCCGCCACCCCCTTCGGGGTCGGCGGGTTCGTCTGGATTAGCGACAACAGATTTAGCCTTAGCCACCGTAACACGCGTGAGGAGACGGAATTCCGATACCACAACACTCCGTCTCTTCGCTTTCTACGGCAATAACGCAGTCGCGGCGTCTCCGTCTAGCGAAACTACAGAGCCGAAGCCACAGACCAGTCGTCGCTGTCGGGATTCGACCCCCAGTCACTGGCCGCGCTCAGCCCCGTCGGGGTCGCGAGCGCGAAAGGCAAGAGCGGCGGCGGTGGCGGCCGCGGTGCGACCGGCCGCGGCACGGGCGGCTACGCCTCCGCCCCGCGGACGGTCCACGGCCACGCGTGGTACCACGGCGGCGACTACGCCGACGACTGGTACGAGAACAACGCCGGGAAAGTGAGCCGATTCCCCGTCGGCGTCGCCGCGCTCGGCGTCGCCTACCTCGGGTCGACCGCGGCGATGAAGTACGTTGAACTTCGAACCGGGCCGAGCGCCGATTCGGCCCGAACCGGCGACGATCTCGGCGCGGTCCGGGGTCAGTCACCGCGCTCGACGAGCGAGAAGCTCCGCAACTGCCAACCGAACGAGAAAAAGCGAGGGCGTCAGACGGTGATGTCTCTCACGAGTTGCGAGCTCGGAGAGGAAACTCAGGCGCTACCCGTAGTCAACGCGGAGGATCTTCTTGATGAACGTGGTGAGCTCCACCGCGCCCCGGTCCTTCGGTCGGTGGTCCGGGAAGTCGTCACGGAGGAACTTCCGGGTGAGCATCCAACCGTTGTACAGGAGTGTGCTGAGCCAGAAGAGGAAGACGCGGACGCCGTGGTCACGCGACCCGGTACGCGCCATCAGCTTCGTCTTCTTCTCAGCGTAGGCGTTCTCAACGCGCCAGCGCTGTTTCTGCCGGCGGATGATGCGCTTCGGACTGTCCTCGTAGTTGAAGGTGCCGTACGGTCGGCGGGCCTTCCAGAGGATGTCCGGAACGTCCTCAACGTCCAGAACGTCCGGTTCGTCCCCGTCCGTGAAGGCATCGAGGCTCTGCTGGCTGTTGCTGATGACGGCGTCGAAGTCGGACTTGTTGGCGTTGTTCCAGTCGGGCTCCGCGACGACGCGGACCTTCTCGGTCAGGTTGTGCTCGGACGACGTGACGGGGTAGTCCTCGTAGTCGTCGAATCGCCCGCTCATAGCCGCGAGCGCGCCTTTGAGTTCGTCGCCCCGACGCTTCAGCCGGACGGACGGCGTGATGTCGCGCTCTCGGCACAGCTTCAGGATGCGCGCCGACTCGAAGCCCGAGTCCAGGCGGAGCGTGTCGATGGAGACGTACTCGTCGGCCTGTTCGAGCAGGCGCTGAACGAGGTCGTGCGGGCCGATGTCCTGCGTATACGGTTCGACCGCGACCGCGACGTCCTTGTCGTGCTCCTGGTCGTGTGCGACCAGCGTGGCGAAGTGGAAGCCGTAGGTCGTTCCGTTCTTCGGCTCACCCTGTCGGTGACCCTCAGCGGGGTCGTCGGTCTGCGGCCAGTATGGGATGACCGTGACGTCGATGTAGGCGTCCAGGTCGCCCTGGAGCATCCCCGCGCCGGTCGCGGCCTCCAGGACGCGGCCGTTGACGCGCTGGAACTCCTCGTGCCACCCCTCAGCGTCGCGCTGTTTGACGGCGTTGAAGGCCGTCTTGATGGCGAAGTCGTGGTCGTTGTCGCTGATAACGTTCGCGGGACAGTCGGCTTCCTGAGCGGCTTCGAGGAACGGTGTGAGGATGCCCCCGGCCTCGTAACTGACGTTGCTGGCACGGTCGAAGTCGGTCTCTTCGAGCATGATCGCCCGGACGTGACGGATCTTCTCGTCCTTCGCGGCCTCGGGGATCTCCGGCAACGGCTCGGAGTCGTCCTCGGCGTCCACCTCGACGAGGTGCGGCTCGGTAAGGCTGTTCGGGAACCCGGCTTCGATTCGCTCGCGGACGTAGTCGGCGTAACTCTCGAAGAACGTCTCCATGTCCTCGAACTGCTCGCGCATCGAGTAGGAGAACGAGGAGTGATCGAGGTTGTCTTCGAGGCCGAGCGACTCCCGAATCGTCGGGTAGCGGTCGAAGTGACGCTCCAACTCGAAGAACGAGCGTCCGGTCAGAATCCGGTAGATGTGGGCCTGAGCGACGGACTGCGGGTGTTCACGCCCACCACCATCGAGCCCGTCCTCACGGTCCGTCGTGAGGGGGCCGGGCTCGTCTGCGACAGCCTGCGCGATGGCCTGCTCGCCAAGAGCGGGTTCGGCCTCCGCGCGGGTGCCGCCGGTCATACACGTAAAAGTCCGAGAACGATTGATAAATCTTCCCCGTCCCATGTCCCGAATTCCACGGCTTCAGCAACTGGTGAGGTGGTAGCGTGACACAAAAATCCGAGCGATACGGCGACTGGAAGAGTCAGATTAGGTCAGAATTAGAGGCATTCGAAGGTGAAGGCCCGCCGTCCATCGAGGAGCTGTGGTCCGTCGCACAGCACGAATCCGAGTCGGCGGCCTCGTGGATTCACGACATGCCGTGTACCGAGCAGGAAATCCAAACGGCGAAGGGAGACGTACTGAAGGCGCTCGTTGCGCTCGAAATGGCAGAGGATCGGCTTAATGAGGTGTCTGACTGATGATTAAAAACCACAATGGAATAGCGGAACTGTCTGTCCACAGGGACGGCACCAAAACCGCTGTCGTGTATCGGACTGTGAACGACGAAGTGATCGTTGCAAGGGGAAGCGGGATGAGCGAAGCGCTTGCGATGATGGCTAATGAGGTGGGTGGCTTCCCCCTTCGATTTGACTACCCTGACGAGCTGAACTTGGAGCCGGCAGTAGCGGAGAAAGGCACCACATCAATCGAGCGTTTCGAAGAACCCGCCAGTCCCGAACTGGATTTCGATGCGCCAGCAACCCCACCTCACATAGATGGAGGTGGGTCGGCGTGAAAGAGTGCTTCAAGTGCGGTGCCGAAATGCGCCCGCACAACTCCGCCTACCAGCCGTGGGATGAAGAGATAATGGTCCTGTGGAAGCCGGCGTCGGACGATGGCGACCACGTCGAAGTGACCGACTCTGGTGGGAAGCATCCGAACACCACCAGTCGGAGGTTCTGTTCCGTGGAGTGCCTGGAGGCGTTCGTCTCGATGGACTATTCGCTGAAGTCGGAGGATGGATAATGAATTCGGACGACGACGTTCGTCAAAAAACCG
>NZ_LOEP01000016.1 GCF_001482285.1 Haloferax sp. Q22
ACACACTCGTTGCCTCCTCATTCCTTCCGAAAAGTAACACCGATAAGCCGCCGCAGTCATGCGGTTCTTCGCTTAGCTAAAGACGGATGGTACGTTCGGAGTTCTCGGCCGTCCTCGGAGTTGCACCAGAATCCGGGCTTGCCGTTGGCTTCGCCCTTCTTCTGGAGCGCGAAGAACGACCGCCATGCTTCGCGGTTCTTCCGTTCGATTTGCTGAACCGTAGACGCGCCGAGCGTGCCGCCGTAGCGCCCGCGATACTCGCTGATTTCCCACACGTCCGCGTCGGGGTCGGCGTAGTGTTCGCGGCGCTCGTAGTTGATTTCGTTCCAGAGAGCGGCAGAAGCGTCCAACAGGCGTCGAAGCAACTCCTCGTCCGCGTCGGACTGAGGAACCACCTCGAAGGTGTTGGTCCGCTTCATCACCAACACCTTGCATCCGAAGGCAGATGTATGTTTAGTTTTTGTATGTATGTATGTATGTATGGCGAAGAACATCCACGTAGTAGTGGACGACGACGTGCATGAACGGTTGAAGCGAATCAAGGACGACCACGGCCTGACGTGGGAAGGGATGTTGCTCCACGCGGCGAAGGATTTGGATACCCCGGACTGAGCATTGTCGGCGGTTGTGTCCCTGTTGTCGGATTCACGCCCGCCGTGAACGGCGGGACTCTCTCCTCGATTCAGGTAGGGGACGCTGAACGCTTTTTCGCGGCGACGCGCCACCGTCAGCCTCGCTCGTCACCCGTCGTCTCGTCACCCGCCGCCTCGTCGCCGGGGTACCAGTCGGCGTCGGCATCGACCCGGTTCGCCAGCACCGCGTTGACGACGACGCCGACGAGCAGGGCCAGCGAGCCGACGTACAGCCACGTCAGGATGAGCAAGACCCCGCCCGCGGCACCGTAGAGTTCGATGCTCTGCGAGACGCCGAAGTAGAGGCGGAGCGCCTGCAGCGACGCCGTCCACCCGAGCGCCGCGAGCGCGGCCCCCGGAACCGGTTCGAGCGGGGAGACGTCGACGCCCGGAAACAGCGCGTACATCGGAACGAAAAGCACGGTGAGCAGCGCCCACAGGAGAACCGGCGCGACGACCGACCACAACAGTTGTGTCACGCGGAAGGAGACGACGAGACCGGCGGCGGCGATGACGCCGACGCCGACCGCGACCGTCGCCATGACGAGGACGCTGTTGAGGAATCGCCTGAGCGCCGAGACCTCTTTCCGCGTGCCGTACACCTCGCTGAAGACGCTGTCCATCCCGCGAAACAGTCGGAGCGAACTCCAGAGAAAGATACCGAGGGCGAGCGCCGCGGCGCGTACTCGCCCGGCCGAGTTCCCGCTTACCGCTCTGAGCGTCGGTTCGAACTGCGAGAGGTCGACGCCGACGAGCAGTTCGAACGTGGGGAGCAAAGCTTCGACGCGGCCGTACGTCGTGACGAGGACGAAAAGCAGGAGCGTCAGCGGGACGAGCGAGTTGAACGCGTAGTACGCGAGACTCGCGGCCGTCACCGTGACGTTCTTCTCGCGGATGACGGCGAGCGTCCGCGCGGCGAGGCGGCGGGCTCCGTCGCGGTCCATGAGCGTCCAACGCGAGGCCCACGTAATAGTTCGGTGGCGGGCCTGCGAGCGCACCACGCGGCCGGCGATGCGACGGCCCGGGAGGAACAGGAACGGACTCGGAGAGGCTACTCGGCCGCCGTGAACTCCACCGCGTCGGCCTCGAAGTCCTCGACGAATGCGCCCTGGCCGCCGATACTGTAGGTTCCCTCGTCAGTTTCGACGACGAAGGCGTTCTCGACCGGGAAGGAGTTGTTCGCGGGTTCGAGGAGGCCCTGGCGGATGTCGACCACGCAGCCGTGAAGTTCGGTCGGGCCGTCGGTGTGGACCATCCGTCCGGTGACGGTCACGTCGAGGTCGATGCCCGCGCGCTCGCAGAGCGCCGCCTGCAGGACGGCGTGGCGGAAGTTGTGGTACATCGCCGGGAGCGGGTCGGGGTCGGTCGTGTACGCCTCTGCAGCCATCGGCCAGTAGTTCCCGAAGAAGGAGCCGACGATGACCGGGCCGAGGTGCGGTTGGGCGAAGACGATGGCCTGCGATTCGGAGTTCGACCGGGCGACCATCTCGCCGGGGGAGATGAGCCCCGTTCGCGAGTCGACGGTGAGCATCATGGGCATGAGTTCGTGCCAGACGCGCACCAGCGAGGCCACGCCGTCGAGCGCGAGGTCGTCGTGCGGTTCGACGCCGCTGACGACGAGCGAGACGAGCACGCCGCGCTCGCGGGCCGCCCGGAGTTCGTCTTCGACCTCGTCGAGCACGTCGTAGGGGAGCGACAGCGTGATTTCGGACTCGGCGCGACCGACGAGTTCGGCGATGCGCTTGAGCACCGTCACGCGGGACTTGATGACCTCGAAGCGCTCTTGGTCCCGTGCGGTGGCCGTGTAGCGCTCCTCCAGCGCGGGGCGCATGGACTCGACGCTCTCGGAGAGCGATTCGATGACCTCCATCGGCGGCAGCGGCCGAATCGTGGTCGGCACGACGTGGTCGTTGACCTCCACGAAGCCGCGCGATTCTAGTTCCTTGCTCACGCTGTAGACGTAGCGCTTGGAGACGCCCGCCGCGTCGGCGATCTGGCTCGCCTTCGCCTCCCCGAGTTCGAGAAGCGTCAGATACGTGTCGACGACCTTCTCTGAGAGCCCGAACTGCTCCAGGAGGTCGGCGAGTTCCCGGTCGTCCATGGTCGGACTGTCATCGACCATGATACTTAATGGCTCGAATCGCCGACGGCGCGGAGCACGACCGCGTCGGCGACGGTGACGCGGACGCCCCCATCGCCCGTGGCCGCGCCGCTCGCGCCGACTCGCTCGCCCGTCAGGAGGTCGGTTCCCTCGACTTCCGCGCCGAGTTCGACGGTCGTCGGCTCCCCGTCGAAGTTCAGGACGACGACGAGCCGGTCGGTGCCGTCGTCGCGGGCGAACGCGACCACGCGGTCGGACTCGACACCATCGTCTCCGGTGGGGGCAACGCTGGCAGAGACGGGTTCGACATTGCCGACTCGGAGTACCTTGTGCGCGTCACGGAGGCGGGAGAGTCGCCGGTGGAAATCCACGAGGTCGGTGTCGGCGTCGTGCCAGCGCATCGTCCCGCGCTGGTCCGCGACGCCGGTCTCCTGGCCGTAGTATATCATCGGCGCGCCGGGGAGCGTGAACGTCGCGGCCGCGGCCGCCCGAAGCGCGTCGTCGCCGACTGCGCTCCGGTAGCGCTCCTCGTCGTGGTTCTCGATGTAGCGAAGTTGCACGGCGTCGTCGGGAAAGCCGTGCCAGCGGGCGTCGGCGACCGCGTCGAGGACGGCCGTCGCCGGTTTCTCGCCAGTGCCGACGTCGCGGAGCGCCCCGTACAGCGTCGTGTCGTAGTGGGCGTCGAACTCGGTCTCGTGGTACGCGGGGTCCCGCGGGATGGTCTCGTCGAGGAGCAGGAAGTCGGGGTCGTCGGCCTTCACTCGCTCGCGGACCTCTTTCCAGAAGCCGTGGGGGACGCCCCACGCCACGTCGCAGCGGAAGCCGTCGACGACCGCCGCCCACTCGGTGACCACGTCGAGCATCCACGACCGGACCGCCGGCGAGTCGTAGTTGAGGTTCGGGATACGCGTCCAGTTGAAGTAGTATTCCGCCGCGCCGGGGCCACCCCAGTCCACGTCGGAGGGGTGCTCGCGCTCGGGAACGCGGGCGTAGTGGTCCTCGTAGCCGGGGACGCCGGTCGAGTGGAACTGGAAGGCCGGGTGGTCCCGCGACGTGTGGTTGATGACGAGGTCGAAGACGACGCGGATGCCGGCGTCGTGACATCGGTCGACGAGCGCCTCGAAGTCCTCGCGCGAACCGAGGTCCGAGGCGGTCTCGAAGTAGTCGGTGACATGGTAGCCGTGGGTCGTGTGGCTCTCCAGTATCGGCGTGAGCCACAGGCAGTCGACGCCGAGCGATTCGAGGTAGGGGACGCGCCGGGCGAGTTCGTCGAACGTCGGGTCGGGCGTCTCGCCGACGAACGACCGGACGAACACCTCGTAGACGGTCGCGTGGTGCGCCCACTCGGGCGCGTCGCCGGGGCGCGAGATGGCAAGACCAGAACCGGACTCGTCGCCGACGATACCGGGGTCCACGACCAGCGTGTCGAGAACCGAGTGCCGGACGTGCGGTTCACCCGACCCGGTCGTCGTCTGGACCGCGACGGCGTGGAACCGAACCGACTCCGACGAATCGAATCCGCGGAGCGTTTCGACCGGGACGCGCAGATGGTCGTCGCCGACCTCGCAGTCGCCGGGTTCGAGCGCGTCACGGCCGTCGAACAGGAACTCGACGGCGATCGTCGCCTCCTCTCCGTCGGGCGCGGGCTCCGCGTCCGCGACGACGACGAGTTCGGTTCGGTCGGAGTTCTCGCCTCCGTCGGCGTCGCCGTCAGTTACCTCGGTTCGCCCGTCGAGTCGGACCCGTGGGCGGCCCGGTCCGGGGACTTCGACGTCGCCGCGGACCTGTTCCGCGAGGTCGTCGTGCGGGGCAAACCCGAACGGGTGCGTGCCCGGCGGGAGGGCCACGTCGAGGACGTAGTCGTCGCCGACGCGGCGCGGTCGGTCGTGGCCGACGAGACGGTCGTTGAACGGGCCGATGACGGACACCTCGTCCGGCGATGCGGGTTCGAGGTCGGCCGCGGGAACCGCCATCGTCGCCGGGCGGCGGTCGTCGGGGAAGGCGCGAACGGTCTGTTCGTGGTGGTCGTCGGGCGCGTCGAGTTCGAGACGGTAGGTACCGGGAACGTCGGGGGAGAGGTGGACGACCGGCCCGGAGCCGACCGTCGCGGCGCTCTCCGCGGGCGCGTCGAGAACGTGCCAGCGGTACGTTGCGTCCCGTTCGGGGGCTCTCGGGGCAAGTTCGACGGGGCGGCCGACCGTCGTGACTCGCGGCGGACCGGGGTGATGCATACCCCACCTCGGGTGAGCGGGGTCCTTACCGTTTCGAAACCGCATGAAAGTTTGAAGGAACATTACACCAAGATTATTATCTGCGGGGGTCCCACGACTCAGCAATGCAACTACGCGACGCGCTGGCCGACTACAAGCGGCACGCAGACCACCCGACTCGGTTTCCGGGCGAGCGACGGACGACGAGCGGCCTGTTTTCGGGGCTCGGTGACCGACTGGTCCACGTCGAGACCGACGGCTCGCTCCGCGACTTCGGCTACCCCCTGTCCGGGCTCTGGGGCGTCGAGCGGTCCCGATTCGGCGTCCGCCCCGTCGGCGACGACGCGGGCGTCTACTGGTTCGACGAGGGCGCGAGCCAGTCGTACGCGGGCGACGGCGCGCTCGTCGTCACCGAGCACGAGACGCCCCACGGCGGCGTGACCCAGTACGACCTCGCGGTCGGCGACGGCCACGTCAGCCGGTTCGAGACCGACGCCGACGTGGAACTCGTCGCCTTCGTCCACTTCCAGCCGGACGGCCGCGACACGCTCGTCGGGCAACTGACCCACGGGGATGCGGTGGAAGCGTACCACGCCGAGGAACACGACTTCCTCGCGTCGTCGCCGGCGTTCGAACACGTCGAGGGACGCGTGCCCGAGGGCTTCGACGAACTGCTCTCGGAGGGCGAGGTCGAACTGCCGCGCCCCCGCACCGACGACTGCTACGAGGAGGGCCAACTGAGCGGCGCGGTCGTCGGGACGGTCCCGTTCGAGTCGGGCGCGGCCGCGGTCGGCCACCTGCTCACCGACGACACCGAGACGGGCCGCGAGGACGCGCTGGACCGCGTCCGTGGCCTCGTCGCCCGCGACCTCGACGACCTCCGCGAGCGCGCCGCGACGGAAGTCGAAGGCGCGGTGCCCGACCACCGCGAATCGGCCGCGATGCGCGCCGACATCCGCGTGCTCTCGCTGCTTTCGGGTGCGCTCGGCCTCCGCATCGCCGGCCCCGACTTCGACCCCTACTACGCCTACTCCGGCGGCTACGGCTACACGTGGTTCCGCGACGACGCCGAAATCTCGACGTTCCTCTTCGAGTCCGACGAGCGACTCGACCTCGGCCTCGACGCGTGGCACGAGCGGAGCGCCCGCGCCTACTGCCGCACCCAGCGCGAGGACGGCTCGTGGCCCCACCGCGTCTGGCCCTTCGACGGCTCGCTCGCCCCCGGCTGGGCGAACGCGCGTCTCGAATCCGGCGACGACGCGGACTATCAGGCCGACCAGACGGGGAGCGTCATCGCCTTCCTCGCGGCCTACCATGACCGCTGTGCCGACGACGACCTCCGCGCCGACATCGAGGAGACGCTCTCGCGCGCCCTCGACAGCCTCGACGACACCCTCGGCGACGACGGCCTTCCCGTGGACTGCCAGAACGCGTGGGAGAACATGACCGGCCGGTTCAGCCACACCGCCGCGACGTTCCTCGAAGCCTACGCCGAACTCGCGCTATCTGACCTCGATTCGGCGCTGACTGACCGGGCCGCGGCGCGCGCCCGCGAGGTGTACGAGGGTATCGACCACCTCTGGAGCGAGGGCCGCGGCTGTTACGCGCTCCGCGTCGCCGACGGCGAACTCGACGACCGCTACGACTCCGCCGCGCTCGCGCTCGCGTCGGCCCACCGGACCTACGACCGACTCGACGGCGTCGACGACGACCGGCTGGACCGGCTCGTCCGCCACGTCGAGTCCGTCTTCGACGGCCTCTGGCACGACCCCGACGACAGCGACGTGAAGGGACTCGTCCGCTTCGAGGGCGACGACTGGCGGATGCGCGAGCAGTCCTCCGAGAAGATTTGGACCGTCTCGACCGCGTGGGGCGCGAACGCCGGCGTCGAGCTCGCCGCCCTGCTGGCCGAACACGGCGACGACCGGGCCGGGGAGTTCGCCGACGAGGGCCGGGCGCTCCTTGACCTCGTCCTCCCCGACGGCCCGCTGTGCACCGACGAGGGCTACCTCGCGGAGCAGTTCTTCGACGACGGCACGCCCGACAGCGCGACGCCGCTCGGCTGGCCGCACGCGCTCCGGCTGGCGACGCTGGCGACGCTCGACGCCGACGACGCCTTCGACGGGGAGTAAGTCGGCGGCGACGCGGCTGTCGAACAGCGAGGGACCGCCGCGAGAAAACAGCGAACTACTTCTTCACGCCTGCTGCGTCGGGGCCGCGCGCCGCTTGGACTCGCGGTAGAGGAGCGACTCGCCGGTCCGCGGGTGGAAGACGTGGAGGTCCGACTCGTCGAAGGTGACGCCGACCGTCTCGCCCGTCTCGGGTTCGATGTCCGAGTCGACGCGGGCGATGAAGTCGGGGCCGATGTCGAGGTGGAGGTAGTTGTCCGAGCCGATGGGTTCGACGACGCCGACGGTCGAGTCGACGACGTTCTCGCCGGACGAGGCCGTCACCACGTCCTCCGGGCGGACGCCGACTCGGAGGTCGGTCGCGTCGGTGGCCTCGCGGAGCGTCGCCGAGAACGATTCGGACAGGCGGTAGGAGAACGCCCCGTCGCCGACGAGGACGAGACGGTCGCCCTCGCGTTCGACCGACACGTCGAGGAAGTTCATCGAGGGCGAGCCGACGAAGCCGCCGACGAACTCGTTGGCGGGGTTCTCGTACACGTCCTTCGGGCGGCCGACCTGCTGGAGTTTCCCGTCGTTGAGGATGACGATTTTGTCGCCCATCGTCATCGCCTCCTCCTGGTCGTGGGTGACGTACAGCGAGGTGATACCGAGTTCGTTCTGGAGGCGCTGAATCTCGGTGCGCATCGTGGTGCGGAGCTTCGCGTCGAGGTTCGAAAGCGGCTCGTCGAACAGGAAGACGCGAGGCTCGCGGACGATTGCCCGCCCGAGCGCGACGCGCTGTTTCTGCCCGCCGGAAAGCTCGTCGGGCTTGTCGTCGAGGAGGTCCTCGATGCCCATCATCGCCGCCGTCTCGCGGACGCGCTCGCGGCGCTCGTCCTTCGAGAGGTCGGTGCTCATCCGCAGGCCGAACGCCATGTTCTGCATGACGGTCTTGTGCGGGTACAGCGCGTAGTTCTGGAACACCATCGCCACGTCGCGCTTGCGGGCGTGCTGGTCCGTGACGTCCTCGTCGCCGATTCGAATCGTGCCGCCGGAGGGCGATTCCAACCCCGCGACCATGCGGAGTGTGGTCGATTTCCCGCACCCCGAGGGACCGACGACGGTGATGAACTCGCCGTCCTCGACGTCGAGCGAGAGGTCCTCGACGGCGACGACGCGACCCCGGTCGTACTCCTTGCGAAGCGCTTCGAGCGTGAGACGTGCCATTACTCTCTGTCTGTCCCCATCGTCCATAATCGTTTTCCTATTTTCTGAATTTGTGATGCAATAGTTCGTATTATATTTTATCGCTTGTTTTCGGCTTACTGAAAGCCTCTACACCACATATCGTGAATCGAACCCGACCACCAGAGTGGCAATTTTCTCCGCGAATGCGGCCGTCATTCCGAACTATTAAATATATGAACACATAGTTCATCATAGATTCGTTATGCCAATGAACCGCCGCACAATCCTGAAGCAACTGGCAGGCACGACGGCCGTCGGCGCACTCGCAGGGTGCGTGGGCGTGTCGGAGACCGATTCGACGCAGACGCCCGAACAGAGCGGTGCGGAGGGCGACGACGGTGGCGAAGAGACCACCGCGGGAGCGGAGACCGAGTCCGCGGGCCCGAGCGGGACGTTCACGCTCTGGCATCAGCGCGCGGAAGCCGAGAAGAAGGCGCTCGAAGCCAACGCCGAGACGTTCACCTCGGAGACGGACCACACGGCCAAGCCCGCCGAAATCGCCGACCTCCGGAAGAAGACCACCTCCGCCATCCCGGCCGGACAGGGCGCGGGCATGTTCGACTGGGCCCACGACTGGACCGGCGAGTACTACCAGAACGGCTTCCTCTCGGACCAGAGCGACCAGCTGGACGTGGACCTCTCGGTCTACACCCGCCCCGCGCAGGAGGCGGTCCAGTTCGACGGCGCGACCGTCGCGCTCCCCTACGCGGCCGAGACCGTCGGCCTCATCTACAACAAGGAGATGGTGGACGAAGCGCCCGAGACCATCGCCGACATGACGGCCATCATGGAGGAGTACCACGACCCCGAAAACGGGATGTACGGCCTCAGCTACCCGCTGGACGCCTACTTCATGAGCGCGTGGGCTCACGCCTTCGGCGGCTACTACTTCGACGAGTCGAACGTCGAACTCGGCCTGTCGAACGAGGCGACCCTCGACGGGTTCCAGTTCATCCTCGACAACTTCGTCCCGTACCAGCCGAAGGACACGGGCTACGACCCGCAGGCGGCCGTCTTCCTCGAAGGCAACGCCCCGTTCGCCATCAACGGACCGTGGTTCCTCGGCGACGTTCGCTCCAACGACATCGACGCCGGCATCGCCCGGCTCCCCTCGCCCGAGGGCGACGCCGAGCCCAAGCCGTACACGACGGTCAAGCAGCTCTACTTCACCTCGACGCTGGAGGGCGACGAGGCGACGGCGGCCGCGTCCCGCGCGTTCGCCGAGTGGTACACCACGAACACCGACGTGCTCTCGGCGAACGCCGAGGAGTTCGGCTACATCCCGGTCCACAAGGAACTCGCTTCGAGCAGCGACCTCCCCGAGGCCGTCCAAGGCTTCTCGGAGTCCGTCTCGCTCGGCACTCCCATCCCGACCCACCCGAACATGGGCGACGTGTGGGGGCCGCTCGAAGACGCCTTCAACAGCGTGAAAAACGGCGACGCGGAGCTCGAACCCGCGTTCACGAAGGCCGAAGAGAGCATCCGGTCTAACTGGGAGTAAGGACGATGAGCGTCGTCGACAGCGCCGTCGAGCGCGTCGCGGACAGCCCGGTGGTGAGCAAGGACGACCTACCCTTGCTGTTGGTACTGCCGGGGCTGTTCGTCTTCCTCGCGTTCATGCTGTTTCCCGTCCTGTACCTGGTGTATCTCTCGTTCACCAACGCGGAGCCGGCCACGCTGTTCCAGGGCAAAGAGCAGTGGGTCGGCCTCGCCAACTACGTGACGGTCCTCTCGGACGGCCAGTTCTGGAACTCGATGGGCGTGACGTGGCTGTTCGTCGCCACGTCGGTCGCGCTCAAGGTGCTCGTCGGCCTCGGCATCGGGCTCGTGGTGACGGGCGAGCGCGTCCGCGGCAAGCGGTTCATGCGAGCGCTCATCATCATCCCGCTCGGCCTGCCGGGTATCTTCACCATCACCATCTGGCGCGGTATCTTCAGTTCGGCCGAGTTCGGCCTCGCCAACCAGTTCCTTCGGATGGCCGGCCTCGACTCGGTCGCCTGGCTCTCCGAGCGCTGGATGGCCTTCCTCGCCTACAACGTCACCGAGGCGTGGCTGGCGTACCCGTTCATGGTCATCATCACCGTGAGTGCCCTGCAGGACGTGTCCGAGGAGCTCCACGAGGCGGCGATGATAGACGGCGCGGGCTTCTTCGCCCGCTTCCTGCACGTGACGCTTCCCTCTATCAAGCGCCCCGTGCTGTTCGCCTCGATTCTCACGGCCGCGGCGTCGTTCCAGCAGTTCCTCATCCCGTACGTGTTCAATCAGGGCGGGCCGTCGCGGACGAACGAACTGCTCATCGTCTACGGCTACCGCGAGGCGTTCCGCTTCCAGAAGTACGGTGAGGGCGCGGCTATCATGCTCGTCGCCGTGGCCGTCATCGGCGTGTTCATGATGCTGAACGTTAAGAAGGGACAGCTCGCCGACGGGGTGGACGACGCATGAGCGTCATCTCCGACATCGTGGCCGAACTCGCCGACGACGCGCGGGCCGCCGCAATGGCTCCCGTCGAGTCGGTCAAGGACGCCAAGTACACCCTCGAAGGCATCCGCGAGGGGCGCGTCAGCCCCGCGACGGTGCTGAAGACCGCCGGCATCACTCTCGGTGCCGCGGTCGTCGTCGCGCTCCTGTTGTTCCCGCTGTACTGGGTCGCCGTCGGGGCCTTCTCGGGCACCGGCGCGTCGCTGTACTCGTCGAGCGGGATTCGCCTGTGGCCGGCCGACCCGACAATCGAGCCGTTCCTGTGGGTCATCGGCGACCTCATCGTCCCGAGCTACCGCATCAGCCTCGGCCTCGGCGGCTACGAGGTGTTCCTGCAGACACCCGAACTGACGTTCCTCGACGTGTCGCAGTACGGGGTCACGGAGACCTCCGAGTTCAAGCGGTTCTTCGCGAACAGCCTCACCGTGGCGATTCCGACGGTGCTGCTCGCGATGTGTCTCATCGTCCCCAGTGCGTACGCGCTGTCGCGCCGGCAGTTCATCGGCCGCTCGAAGGTGCTGTACGGCTACGTGCTGTTCACCCAAATCGGCGGCGGGCTGGGCGTCGCGCTCCTCATCGCGCTGTACGCCCTGTTCGTCCAGTTCGGCTTCAACGACAGCAAACTCGCGCTGTCGGCGTACTACGCCGCCACCGCGGTTCCGTTCAACACGTGGCTCCTGAAGACGTACATGGACGGGATTCCCGTCTCCTACGAGGAGGCCGCGATGATGGACGGCGCGCCGTCGTGGAAAATCGTCACCGAAATCATCCTGCCGCTGTCGAAGGCGGGGCTGGCGACGGTGTTCATCTTCACCTTCCTCACCGGGTGGACCGAGTTCGTCGTCGCCCAGACGCTGCTTTCGACGGACAACTACACGCTGCCCGTCGGGCTTTACTCGCTCGTCGGCCGGTACTCCATCCCGTGGGCCCGGTTCTCGGCGTTCGCGCTGACGTTCGCCGCGCCGATTATGCTCATCTACCTGTTCGCACAGCGCTACATCGAAGGTGGTCTGTCGTTCGGCGGGATGGAAGGCTGAGCCGCGTCGGGCGCATCCTCGATACCGTCTTTTTCGATCGCCTCATCGCGTGAGTCGGTGGCACGCGCGTCGCTCGAATCCGAAGTCCTTAACCCTCCCCTGCCGGTAGTTCCGCCAACTCGCTGGCAATGCGGGCACGCCAGAGGGCACCCGTCACGAACGGGACGAAATGTGGTCTCAGGGGGATTCCCCGACGGACTGAATCGCAAGCGCCCGCGGTGATATACAATGGCACGAAGCTTCTATTCCCACATCAAGGAAGCGTGGAAGACCCCGAAGGAAGGCAAGCTGGCCGAACTCCAGTGGCAGCGAAAACAGGAGTGGCGCGAGCAGGGCGCTATCGAGCGCATCGAGCGCCCCACCCGCCTCGACAAGGCCCGTGAGCTCGGCTACAAGGCCAAGCAGGGCATCGTCGTGGTCCGCGTCTCCGTCCGCAAGGGCGGCGCGCGCAAACAGCGCCACAAGGCCGGCCGCCGCACGAAGCGCCAGGGCGTCAACCGCATCGGCCGCCGGAAGTCCATCCCGCGCATCGCGGAGGAGCGCGCCTCGCGCAAGCACCCCAATCTGCGCGTGCTGAACTCCTACGGCGTCGGACAGGACGGCTCCCAGAAGTGGCAGGAAGTCATCCTCATCGACCCCGAGCACCCGGCCATCCAGAACGACGACGACCTCAACTGGATCTGCGACGACACCCACGACGGCCGCGCCTTCCGCGGTCTCACCAACGCGGGCAAGAAGAACCGCGGTCTCCAGAACCGCGGCAAGGGTACGGAGCACATCCGTCCCTCCATCCGCGCCGGCAACGGCCGCGGCAAGTAACGTCCCGCACACCGCGCCAATCTTCTCTCTTTATCGACCGCCGAGCCGTTGCTTCGTCTCCGTCGGAATCGACGGCCCGTACGCTTATTCCGGCCGGTCAGAACTACTGACACGACTGCATGGTCAGTATCGAACTCGGCGGGCCGCTGCTCCTCGCCGCCGCGGTCCTCGGAGCGGCGTGGCTATATCGGGACGCGAAGCGTCGGGCGATGGACACGGCGGACATGTGGGCGGTGGGATTCTTCGTCGCGTTCGTCCTCCTGCCGGTGCTCGGCGGCCTCGCAGTCTTCGTCTTCTATCTGCAGAACCGAAACCGGCGGCGCGGGTCGCCCGTCACGGTGCCCGGTGAGTAGGCACGGACGTCGCTCTGCGAGTCAAAGCGCAGTCCGAAAAGAAGCGTCGACGATTCAGAACGGCGACGTGGGACCGAGGTCCGCTTCGTCCTCGCCCTCCATGCCGTCTTCGACCGCGCCGTCCCACGCGTCGAAGCCGCCGCGGAGGCTGGACACGTCCGCGTCGACGTTGCTGTCCAGCACCGAGGCGACCTGTTTCGAACTCTTGCCGACGTAACACGAGACGACCACCTCGGCGGGCCACTCGCGGTCGAACACCTCGGGGCCGAGCGTCGCCGCCGGGAGGTTCTCCGACCCGGGGATGTGTCCGGACGTGTACGACGAGGGGTCTCGGATATCGATGACGGCGAGGTCATCGTCGTCGGCCAGTTTCTCGCGTAGTTCGTCGGGCGTCGTCTCGGCGACCATACCCGACGTGACGGACGGAGCGGCAAAGGCGCGTCGCTTCCGGCGATGCAGTCGTCGGAGGCGACGGCCCGGGTTCCGAGCCACGGGAGACGGTTCCGCCCGTGCCGCGGGTTTATTCGGGGCCGACGCCAACCTCGGGATATGACGCTCTCACTCGACGCCACCCAGTTGGACCGCTACTCGCGGCACATCATCATGGACGAGGTCGGCCCGGAAGGCCAAGAGCGACTGCTCTCGGCGCGGGTCGTCGTCGTCGGCGCGGGCGGATTGGGCGCGCCGGCCATCCAGTACCTCGCGGCGGTCGGCGTCGGCGAACTCGTCGTCGTCGACGACGACGTGGTCGAGCGGAGCAACCTCCAGCGGCAGGTCGTCCACCGCGACGACGACGTAGGCGTGGCCAAGGCCGAGAGCGCCGCCGCGTTCGTCCGCGGGCTCAACCCCGACGTGTCGGTCGAACCAGTCGAGGCCCGCGTGGACAAGTCGAACGTCCACGGGGTCGTCGCGGGCGCGGACGTGGTGGTCGACGCCTCGGACAACTTCCCGACGCGCTACCTCCTCAACGACGTCTGTCGCTTCGAGGGAATCCCGCTGGTCCACGGGGCGATATACAAGTTCGAGGGACAGGCGACGACGCTCGTCCCCGACGGCCCGTGCTATCGGTGTCTGTTCCCCGAAGCGCCCGAACCGGGGACGGTCCCCGACTGCGCGACGACCGGCGTCCTCGGCGTCCTCCCCGGCACGGTCGGCTGTATTCAGGCGACGGAAGCGATGAAGCTCCTTCTCGAGGAGGGCGAGGTGCTCGACGGGCGGCTCCTGTTTTACGACGCCATGGACATGACGTTCGAGACGGTCCCGTACCGGAAGAACCCGGACTGCCCCGTCTGCGGCGAGGACGGCGTCGACTCCATCGAGGACATCGACTACGTCGAGAGCTGTGCAATCGGCCTCGACTGAGGAGCGGGCGTAGTCAGTAAAGCGTTGCTGCTATTCGACGCCTGACTGGGGGCCAGCAACGGATACGGCAGGCGGCCCAGCGCCGACGAAGCTGATGGCGATAATCCAGTCCTCAGTAGTCGGGTTCACCACTCGCCTGATCGTGTGCGGCGGGACGTAGACGAAGTCACCTGCGTCGAGTTCGACCGATTCCTGACCAGCCGGCCCGTACTCCAGAACGGCGTGACCTGCCACGACATACCCGTAGACGTGGCGGTCACCGTTGTGATGCCACCCAGTTGTGACTCCACCGGCGACCCGTGACTGAACCACCATGGTATCCTCGGTCTCGAATATCGCTTGTCGTGAAACGTCGGTGGAGTCGTCTGGTTCTCCCAAACTGGCTCGTGTAACGACTGTAACTGCTTCCATGCCGGTACCCCGTCTACCTACGACTGGCAACGAGATAATCGCTCTCTCGAGAGCGCCACCAGTAGGTTCGAGCGCTGTATTCAGCAGGTCTCAGCAAACGAGTAGTAGTTGAGGATTCTAACAGCGCCGTCGTCTCGGGGGAGACGCGCTACCGGTCGAACTGGAACCCGCCGAACTCGTCGTCCGACCCGCCGTCGGTCGCTGCGCGAATCGAGTCGGCGTCCGCGTCGTCGACCACGTCGGCATCCGCGTCGTCGAAGTCCATCGCGTCCAGTTCTTCGACCGCCGTCGCGTCGCCGCCGACGAGGGCGTCCACCCGGTCGGCGAGCGCGTCGAGGGCGACCGTCTGGTCGGCCGTCGCGTCGGTGATGTCGGTCGTCGACGCCTCGGCGGCCGTCGCGTGCTCTTGGGCCACCTGAATCGTGGTCGTGACCTCCTCGATGTTCGTCGCCTGCGAGTCGGTCGCGCGGGCGACCTCGGTGACGCCGTTGGCCGCGGAGTCCGCGGCGTCCGCGATTTCGGAGAGCGAGGCGAGCACGTCCTCGATTTCGCCGGAAGCGACCTGAATCTGCTCGTGTGACTGCTCGGAGGCCAACACCGTCTCGTCGGCCTGTTCCTGAATCTCGGCGATGCTGTCGGCGATTTCCTCGGTGTGCTCGTGGGTCTGGTTCGCGAGCTGTTTGACCTCGTCGGCGACGACCGAGAATCCCTCACCGGCCTCGCCGGCGCGGGCGGCTTCGATGTTCGCGTTGAGCGCGAGCAGGTTCGTCCGGTCTGCGACCTCCGCGATGACCTCGACGACCTCCTCGATGACGCCCATGCGCTGTTGGAGTTCGGTCACGCTGTCGAGCAGTTCGTCGGAGATGTCGATGACCTGGTCGGTCGCGCTCCGGATGCTCTGGCCGGCTTCCTGCCCGTTTTCGGCGGCTGCGCGGGCCTGATTCGCCGCCGAGGCGACCTCGTCGGAGGTGGCAGCTATCTCCTCCATACTGGCCGAGAGGTCTTGCATCTCCTCTGCGCCCGTCGAGAGGAGGTCCGCCTGCTCCGTGACCTGCGACTCGATGTCGGTCGCGGCCGTCGCGGCCCGCTGAATCGCGCCGCCGAGGTCGGCTGTCGTGGCGTCGACCTCGCTGGCGAGGCGGTCGAACCGGGTCGCCATCTCGTTGAGGTCCGAGACGACCGCCAGCGTCTCGTCGTTGAGGACGTCCCGGTCGTCCGTGAACGACGCGCGGGCCGAGAGGTCACCTGCCGTGAGGCTCCCGATGGTGGTCGAGACCTCGTCGACGAGCGCCTCGGACGCCCGCTGTTTCTCCACGGCGTCGGTCCGGTCGTGGACCGCCTCGACGACGCCGACCAGTTCGTCGCCCTCGAACAGCGGTTGGGCGGTAAAGGCGATGTGGCGCTTCGCGCCGTTTCGGTCCGTCATCGTGCTGGTGTCGCGGTAGAGCCGGCGGCCCTCGTCGACCACGTCGAGCCCGTGGACTTCGTCGGCGGTCCGCGGGTCGTCGAGCACCTTGTCGGCGAGCGTCTTCGCCCGCCGACCGTCCGGGTAGAACAGTTCGCTCACGTGTTCCGACCCGAGCGCCTCCGACGCGGGGACGCCCGTGAGCTTCGAAATCGGGTCGTTCCACGCGATGATTCGGTTGTCGGCGTCGAGGACGAACACCGGCATCCCCACGCCGTCGAGCAGAGCACCCGTGTCCAGTCGCTCCGCCGCCAGCGCGACCGTCCCTCGTTCGTCCGCCTGTGCGCCACCGTCGGTCCGCGTCCGAGCCCCGACCCCCGGGACCAGCGCCGCGAGTCGCGAAAGCAGGTCCATACATTCTCCCCACGAGGATTGCCGGTATAACGCTACGCTCTAAGCTATCATATCTGATATTGGGTGGTACTGAATCGGTATCTTCGGCGAGCGGATGCGGAACACGAACGGTCGAGAAACGCGGTCGTCGGGTGGGAGAGCCGAGTAGGGGACCGGGGAGGGCCGGAGAGGGCCGAATAGGGGACCCGAGAAGACCGAATGGGTGACGAGCCATTCGGAGGGGTGCGGGGCCGCCCTGCGACGGGCGAGCGCGGCGTCAGTCGAGTCTGTCGGAACGATCGTCGTCGATGCGGTCGGAACGGCCGTCTGCGTCGAGACCACCGTCGGTCGCCGGGGCGTCGAGTTCGACGGTCGACGCAGCGTCGGAGTCGACGAGCGCGCCGTCGCGGCCCGCGGCGTCGTGGTCGACGGTGAACTCGGAGACGAGCGACATCAGCCGCTCGGACTGGGTGGCGAGACGGTCCGCGCCGTCGGAGACCTCGCTGAGCGAGGCGGTCTGTTCTTCGGCCGCGGCCGCGACCGACTCGGCGCGCTCGGCGGTCTCGTCACTGATATCGGACACGCGGTCCATCATCGACGCGACCTCCTCGGTCGAGGCGGCCTGTTCGTCCGTGGTCCGGCTGATTTCGTCGACGCCGTCGGTCGTCTCGCGGACGTTCTCGACGATGGTGTCCAGCGAGTCGCGGGCGGTCTGGACCGCGTCGACGCCGGAGTCGACGGCGTCGCGCGTCTCGCGCATCTCGGAGACGGACGCCGCGGACTTCGCTTGGACCTCCTCGATGGTCGCCTCGATTTCCTCGGCGGAGGCCTTGGTCTCGCCGGCGAGTTCCTTGACTTCGTTGGCGACGACCGAGAAGCCCTCGCCGGCCTCGCCGGCGCGGGCGGCCTCGATGTTCGCGTTGAGCGCGAGGATGTTCGTCTGCTCCGCGATGTCGGTGATGAGTTCGACGATGTCGCCGATTTCGGCCATGTCGCCTTCGAGGTCCTCGATGCGGTCGACCGTTCGGCGGGTCTGCGTCTCGACGGTCTCGATGGTGTCGATGGCGTTAGCGGCCGCCTCGTGGCCGTCCTCGCTCGCTTCGAGGGTGTGCTGGGCTGTGCGTTCGAGTTCGCTCGCCGAGGAGGCGACCTCCTCGATGGTCGCAGAGAGGTTGCTCGTCTCGCTCGTCGTCTGCCGGAGATTCTCGCGCTGTTCGTGCGCGCCCTCGGCCATGACCTGCGTGGATTCGCTGACCTGCCGGCTCGCGCGCTCTATCTCTTGGGAACTCGCGGTGACCTCCTGACTGGCCGCGGCGACGGTCTCGGCGAACTCGACGACCTCCGCGACGGTCGCTTCGAGTTCGTCGGCCATGTCGTTGAACGACCGCGCCATCTCGTTCATCGCGTCGTTGTCGGCGTCCTCGGACATCCGGCGCGTGAGGTCGCCGTCGGCGGCGTCCGCCATCGTCTCGCTGAACTCGGCCGCCTTCGCTTCGAGTTCGGTGATGAGGGCTTCGAGTTCCGTGTGCGTCTGGCCCATCGACTCGCCGAACGACCCCGGAATGTCTTCGTCGAGGACGGGGTCATCGAAGCGCTTGTCCGCGAGCGCCTCGGCCTGCCCGGCGACGGTTGTCAGATACGCCTGCATCGACTCGAAGGAGTCGTACAGCCGGCCCATCTCGTCGATGCGGGCGGTGTTCGGGAGGTCGCCGTCGACCTCGCCGTTGGCGATATCGTCGGCGTTGCGGGCGACGACCGAGAGCGACCGCGCGGTGCCGCGGCCGATGGTCGCACCGACGAGGAACAGCGCGCCGACGGCGAAGGCGACGAGGAGCATCACGTTCGTCGTCACCTGTGACTGGAGCGCGAACGCCCGGTCGGCCGGGACGTGGTAGGTGAGCACCCAGTCGGTGCCGGTGATAGGCGCGTACGCCATTGCGTACTCGCCGGACTCCATGCCCGTGCGGGCGGAGACGACATCGTAGCCGGTCTGCCCGGACAGCGCGGCATCGATGGCCTCGATGGACGAGCCGTCGGCGGCCGCGTACTGGTCGAGGATGGACGCCTTGCGGTTGTCGAAGAGGATGGTTCCCGACTCGGAGACGACCTTGGTGTCGCCGGTCGCATAGGGCGATTCGAACTGGTGGGAGCCGGCTTCCAGCGACGCCGTCAGGACGATTGCCCCGTTGGCGCCGGAGACGGGGGCGGCGAACGCGACGACCGGTTCGCCGCCGGACTCGTACGGCTCGGTGACGGTCACGGACTGGCCGGACGCCAGCGCCGCGGCGTCGTCGGCCCACGGCGCGGACAGCGAGTCGAGCGACTGCCCGGTCGCGCTGTCGGTCGTGCTGGCGACGACCGCGCCGGTGTCGGCGTCCACGTAGTGGAGCGAGTGAACGTCACCGGAGAGCTGGATGAGTTTCCCTTCGAGCCATCGTTGGTGGTCGGCCGCCGGGGTGCCCGCCGGCTGGTCGGCAAGCGACTCGGCGAGGAACGAGACGGTCGACTCCTTCGAGGACACCCAGTCGGAGACCGACTTGGCCTCCGTCGCCGCCGCGCCGCGAATCTGGGACTCGGTCTGCGACTCCACGACGGATTTGGTGTCGAAGTGGATGTACGCGCCCGCGCCGCCCATGACGACCACGATGAGGAGGAGCACGACGCCGAACTTCGCCGCGTAGCGGCGGCGAATCACGTTCGGAAGCGCTCGTTCGAGGAGGCTCGTCAGCCGCGAGAACGGGTTCATTGGTCACCCCCGGACTCGAAGAACTGGCGCTGGAGGAGTTCGACCTGTTCGACCGAGCCGTTGTGGACACGCTCGACGAGGTACGAACTCAGCGGTTCGAGCGCGGCCGTGAGGTCGACCCCGCTCGACGCGCCCTGATAGTTCAGTTCGCGGCCGGCGTCGACGAGGGTCCGAACCCGGTCGAACTCGCCGACTGAGACGGTGTGTCCGGTTCCACCCGAGACCGCCTGCAGGGCGTCGGCGATGGCCGGTCCGGACGCCTCGCCCGCGTACTCCGCCGCGGTCGCCATGAGGAACAAGGCGTCGTAGGCGTTCGCCGCATAGGGTTGCAGGGGCGCGATGTCGGAGAGCCGCTGGGAGAGGTGGAAGTAGCCGTCAGTCCGAACCGACGACAGCGAGGCGCTGTAGAAGCCCTCGTAATAGGACGGTATCTCGCCGTCGAAGAGGCCCGCCGAGAAGACCCACGGGGCCTCGTAGTCGGATGCGCCGTAGGCGTCGAGGACGCCTCCTTCCTGTCCGGGGACGCTGACGAAGCCGACCGCGTCGGGCGAGTCGGCGAACACCTCGTCGACGACGCCGCCGAAGTCGTCCGCGGCCGGGTCGTAGCTGACCTCGGTGACGACCTCCGCGTCGAGTTGGTCGCCGAGCGCGGTGCCGAGGTCCGAGCCGAACGCCCCGTCGACGGTGAGGAGGGCGACCCGGTCGGCGTCGGCGTACTGCGGCGCGTCGAGAATCTTCGCCATCGCGGTCGCTTGCAGGCTGTCGCTCGGGACGGTCCGGCCGAAGAACTTCCGCCCGTCGGAGCGCCCGGCGTCCGAGAGCCGCGGGTTCGTGCTCGCCGGAGACATCTCCATGACGGCGTCGTCGGCCGCCTTCGGAGCGAGCGCGAGCGACACGTCGCTGACGAGGCCGCCGACGAAGCCGACGACGCCCGCGTCGACCAGCGAGGCGTAGCCGTCAGTCGCGACCGACGCGGACCCCTCCGTGTCCACGGTGGTCAGTTCGACCGGCCGCCCGAGCACGCCGCCCGCGCGGTTGATGTCTTCGACCGCCTGCTCGGCGGCACGCTTGCCGTGCGTTCCAACCTGCTCCAGCGACCCGCTGACGGGCAACATCGCCCCGAATCGAACGGGCTCCCCGGACTCCGTTCCGAACGTCCCCACGCACCCGGACAGCGAGCCGAGCCCCACCGCGCCGGCGGCGGTGCGAAGAAACGTTCGTCTGTCGTACCTTGCTGTCACAGATTGCCCGAGACAACTCCCCCATATAATTTTGGGCCGCCAATTATCATACGCTGTATTTTTGGGAGGATTGTCCAACATCGAACACGAAATATGGACATGCTACCATTCGACATACAACCGGGTCGTCGCAGCGGGCGGGTTTGACTCGGGTCGCGCGCACCCCGTCGGCCGGGGCATCGTAGCGTTTTATCCGCCGGCCCGCCCACGTGCGGACATGACTACTCAGGGAATCGTCGGACAGTTCCTCTCGTTGAAAGAGGAGACCGACGCCGACCTGCTCGCCATGCAGTGCGGCGACTTCTACGAGTTCTTCGCCGACGACGCCGAGACGGTCGGCCGCGAACTCGACCTCAAGGTCTCCCAGAAGTCCTCGCACGGGTCGTCGTATCCGATGGCGGGCGTGCCGCTGAACGACCTGACGCCCTACCTCAAGGCGCTCGTCGAGCGCGGCTACCGGGTCGCCGTCGCCGACCAGTACGAGACCGAGTCCGGCGACCTCCGCCGCGAAATCAAGCGCGTCGTCACCCCGGGGACGCTCCTCGAAACGTCCCGTGCCGACGCGCAGTTCCTCGCGGCCGTCGTGACCGACGGCGACGGCGTCGGCCTCGCGTTCGCCGACATCACGACCGGCCAGTTCCTCGTGACCGAGGCCGAGACCGTCGACGACGCCGCGGCCGAACTCTACCGTTTCGCTCCCGTCGAAGTCCTCCCCGGCCCGGACCTGCGGAGCGACGACGAGACGCTCTCGCGGCTGCGCGAGGCCACCGACGCCTCTTTCTCGCTTTTCTCCGCCGAGGCGTTCGCGCCGGGTCGCGCCCGCCACGCCGTCCGCGAGCAGTTCGGCGCGTCAACGGTCGATAGCGTCGGCCTCGACTCCGACCTCGCGACCCGCGCCGCCGGCGGTGTCCTCGCCTACGTCGAGGAGACGGGCGCGGGCGTCCTCCGGTCGATGACGCGCCTGCAGGTCTACCACCCCTCGGACCTGCTCGAACTCGACGCGACCACCCAGCGTAACCTCGAACTCACGGAGACGATGCACGGCGACCGCTCGGGGTCGCTGTTCGACACGATAGACCACACCGTCACCTCGCCCGGCGGCCGCCTCCTCCGCGAGTGGTTGACCCGGCCGCGGCGCGACCGCGACGAACTCGCTCGCCGCCTCGACGCGGTGCAGTCGCTCGCCTCGGCTGCCCTCGCCCGCGAGCGCGTCCGAGAGGTGCTCGACGGGGCGTACGACCTCGAACGACTCGCCTCCCGGTCGGCGTCCGGAAGCGCCGGCGCGTCCGACCTGCTGTCGGTTCGGGACACGCTCTCGGTGCTTCCCGCCCTCGCCGACGCCATCGAGGGGACCGAACTCGCGGACTCCCCGCTCGCGGAAGTCGTCTCGCGGCCCGACCGGGACGCCGCGGCCGACCTCCGAACCGACCTCGCCGACGCGCTCGCGGAGGACCCGCCGAAGACGGTCACGCAGGGCGGCCTGTTCCAGACGGGCTACGACGACGAACTCGACGACCTCATCGAGCGCCACGAGTCGGCGAAGTCGTGGCTCGACACGCTCGCCGACCGCGAGAAGCGGGACCACGGCCTCTCGCACGTCACCGTCGACCGCAACAAGACCGACGGCTACTACATCCAAGTCGGCAAGTCGGTCGCCGACCAGGTGCCCGACCACTACCGGCAGATAAAGACGCTCAAGAACTCCAAGCGCTTCGTCACCGAGGAGTTAGAGGAGAAAGAACGCGAGATTCTCCGGCTCGAAGAGGCCCGCGGCGACCTCGAATACGAACTGTTCGAGGACCTCCGCGAGCGCGTGGCCCAGCACGCCGAACTCCTACAGGACGTGGGTCGGACCATCGCCGAGGTGGACGCGCTGGCGTCGCTCGCGACCCACGCCGCCGGCAACGGGTGGACGCGCCCCGAACTCACCGAGGCCGGAGCGCTCGACATCGAGGCCGGGCGCCACCCGGTCGTGGAGACGACGACCGACTTCGTCCCGAACGACCTCCGCATGGACGACGAGCGCGGCTTCCTCATTGTCACCGGGCCGAACATGTCCGGCAAATCGACGTACATGCGGCAGGCGGCGCTCATCACGCTCCTCGCGCAGGTCGGCAGTTTCGTCCCCGCGCGCTCGGCGACCGTCGGCGTCGTCGACGGCATCTACACCCGCGTCGGCGCGCTGGACGAACTCGCGCAGGGTCGCTCGACGTTCATGGTCGAGATGCAGGAGCTCTCGAACATCCTCCACTCGGCCACCGAGGACTCGCTCGTCATCTTAGACGAGGTGGGCCGCGGGACCGCGACCTACGACGGTATCTCCATCGCGTGGGCGGCCACCGAGTACCTCCACAACGAAGTGCGCGCGAAGACGCTGTTCGCCACGCACTACCACGAACTGACGAGCCTCGCGGACCACCTCGACCGCGTCGCCAACGTCCACGTCGCGGCCGACGAGCGCGACGGGGACGTGACGTTCCTCAGAACCGTCGTCGACGGCCCGACCGACCGGAGCTACGGGATTCACGTCGCCGACCTCGCGGGCGTCCCGCGCCCGGTGGTCGACCGCGCCGCCGACGTGCTCGACCGGCTCCGCGAGGAGAAGGCCATCGAGGCGAAGGGGTCCGGAACCTCGGAGCCCGTACAGGCCGTCTTCGACGTGGGAAGTGGGCAGATGAAAGTCGCCGAGGGCCGTGACGCCACGGGCGGCTCAGCGGGCTCCGACGCGGCCGCGAACGGCGCGGCGGGCAACGGGTCGGTCGGTGCGGTCGCCGACGCGAGTACCGAGACGGAGGCGGACGCCGAGCCCGCGCTGGACTCGGAGACCGAAGCCGTCCTCGACGAACTCCGGGCGACCGACGTGAACGATACGTCGCCGTTGGACCTGATGTCGAAGGTGCAGGCGTGGCAGTCGAAACTGGACGGCGGTGACGGCGAATGAGCGACATCAAACAGCTCGACGAGAAGACCATCCAGCGCATCGCCGCCGGCGAGGTGGTCGAGCGACCGGCCTCGGTCGTCAAGGAGCTGTTCGAAAACAGCCTCGACGCGGACGCGACGCGCATCTCCGTGGCCGTCGACGCCGGCGGCGTGGAGGTCGTCCGCATCCGTGACGACGGCGTCGGCATGAGCGAAGAAGACCTCGAACTCGCCGTCCGCGAGCACACGACGAGCAAAATCGGCGACATCGAGGACCTCGAAGCCGGCGTCGGCACCCTCGGCTTCCGCGGCGAGGCGCTCCACACCATCGGCGCGGTGTCGCGGCTGACCATCCGGTCGAAGCCCCGCGGCGGCGACGTGGGCACCGAGTTGAAATACGAGGGCGGCGAGGTCGAGTCGATTCGACCCGCCGGCTGTCCCGAGGGGACCGTCGTCGAGGTCGACGACCTGTTTTACAACACGCCCGCCCGCCGGAAGTTCCTCAAGACGACGGCGACCGAGTTCGACCACGTCAACGCGGTCGTCACGCACTACGCCCTCGCCAACCCCGACGTGGCCGTCTCGCTCGAACACGACGACCGCGAGGTGTTCGCTACCGAGGGCCGCGGCGACCTCCAGTCGACCGTGCTCTCGGTGTACGGCCGCGAGGTCGCGGAGTCGATGGTCCCTGTCGACCACAACGCCTCCGGCGTCTCCGTCTCGGGTCTCGTGAGCCACCCCGAGACGACCCGGAGCACCCGCGACTACCTCTCGACGTTCGTCAACGGCCGTTACGTCACGGACCGCGTGCTCCGCGAGGCCGTCCTCGACGCCTACGGCGGCCAACTCGACGCCGACCGCTATCCCTTCGCGGTGCTGTTCGTCGAAGTCGCCCCCGACGCCGTGGACGTGAACGTCCACCCGCGGAAGATGGAGGTCCGCTGGGACGACGAGTCTGGCGTCAAGCGCGACGTGACCGACGCGGTCGAAGACGCACTCTTGAGCAACGGCCTCGTCCGGTCGTCGGCTCCGCGTGGTCGGTCGAAAGCCGACGAGGCGGCTATCGAACCCGGCTCACCCGACGGCAACGACGCGACCTCGATGGACCCCCACGAGGTCCGGGAAGCGGAGCCGGACGGCGAAACAGACGACGACGCGAATTCCCCGTCCGTACGAGACGTGCAGTCGGCGCGGGAGGCCCGCGAGTCGGGCGCTCGGTCGAACTCGGACCCGGATGCGGCCGCGACCGACGACGCCACCCCGGACACCACGCCTGCAACTGAACGGGGGGCGGGGGTCGACGCCGAGAATCCGGCTGACGGCGATGCATCCGACTCAGCCGCCGAAACGCCGACCGACTCGGCCGGTTCCACTTCGACGCCAGCGTCCACGCCGCCGACGCCGCCCCGCGAGTACGACCTCGCGCCGGGTCCGGAGACGACCGAGCAGTCGTCGCTGGCGACCGACGACGGGTCCGAAGCGGGGGCGACACGGGAGGCGGGGTCGTCCGGCGACCACGAATCGGAGACCGAGCCGGGCAGCGGAACCCCTCCGCGTCGTCCCTCGCGCATCGCCGCACCGACGACCCAGCGCGACCTCTCCGGTGAGGAGGCGGACCTCTCGCCCGAGTTCGACTCGCTTCCGTCGATGCGAATCATTGGTCAACTCGCGGACACCTACATCGTCGCCGAGACCGACGAGGGGTTGGTCCTCGTCGACCAGCACGCCGCCGACGAGCGCGTGAACTACGAGCGCCTGAAGGGCGAGGTCGAAGGCGACACCCCGACGCAGGCGCTGGCCGACCCGGTCGAACTCGAACTCACGGCGCGCGAGGCGGCGCTGTTCGAGGAGTACCGCGAGGCGCTGGCGCAGGTGGGCTTCCACGCCGGGCGGACCGGCGAGCGGACCGTCTCGGTGCGGACCGTGCCGGCGGTGTTCGACGCCGCGCTTGACCCCGGTCTACTCCGCGACGCGCTGACGGCGTTCGTCCGCGAGGAGGCCGACGGCGGCCGGAAGACCGTCGACGCCGTCGCCGACGAACTGCTGTCGGACCTCGCGTGTTACCCCTCGATTACGGGCAACACGTCGCTCCGGGAAGGCACCGTGCTCGACCTGCTCGCGGCGCTCGACGACTGCGAGAACCCCTACGCCTGCCCACACGGCCGCCC
This sequence comes from Haloferax sp. Q22, assembly GCF_001482285.1. Classification (GTDB taxonomy): domain Archaea; phylum Halobacteriota; class Halobacteria; order Halobacteriales; family Haloferacaceae; genus Haloferax. The sequence continues at coordinate 25,632 of NZ_LOEP01000016.1, forward strand.
GGTCATCGTCGAGTTCGACCGCGACGAAATCGCCTCGCGCTTCGAGCGTGACTACCCCGGCCACGGCGGGCGGCGACGCGAGGAGTAGCCGGCGCGGGTCGGTCGCGTTGCCCGCCGCTATCCGCGACCCGACCGCCGATTCTCGGAACCGATAGCATCGGCGAGGATTCAAGTCGGGGCACCGAGACGGTGGAGGCGATGAACCCGCTGGTCTTTCTGGGCATTTGCTTCGGGCCGCTGGCGCTCGTCGTCTCGTATCTCTTCACGGCGGCGACGGGACCGAGCGTACCGCCGTGGGCCGACGCGGCCGGGCAGGCGATTCGCCTCTACGGGACGGCGGCCGCCGTGGTCGTCGGCCCGCTGGCACTCCACGCCGACCGACTGGACCTCGCCCGCGAGAGCGACTGGGTTCCCTCGCCCGCCTACTACCTCGTTGCGATTCCGTTTCTGAGCATCCCAATCGCGTTCATCTACCTCGTCCGGCGATTGACGGCCGCGTGAGCAGGCGTGGGGACCAGATCGGCCGCAGGCGCTGCATTCGACGGCAACGCCGGACGTTTATATCGCGCCCGCGAACGGCCGTCCATGACAGCACTCGTGACCTTCGGCGAGACGATGCTTCGGCTGTCGCCGCCGCGTGGCGAGCGACTCGAAACCGCCCGTGAACTCGAAGTGCAGGCGGGCGGCGCGGAGTCGAACGTCGCCGTCGCCGCCACCCGACTCGGAGGGGACGCAGCGTGGTTCTCGAAGCTCCCGGACTCGCCGCTCGGTCGGCGAATCGTCGGCGAACTCCGGAGCCACGGCGTCAACACCGACGGCGTCGTCTGGGCCGAAGACTCCCGACAGGGGCTCTACTACCTCGAACACGGGGCGTCGCCGCGCCCGACGAACGTCGTCTACGACCGCGCCGACGCGGCCGTGACGACGCTGGAGACGAGCGAAACCGACCTCGACGCCGTCCGAAACGCCGAGGTGTGCTACACGAGCGGCATCACGCCCGCGCTCTCCGAGACGCTCCGCGAGACCACGGCCGACGTGCTCGAAGCGGCGCAGAACGCCGGGACGACGACCGCCTTCGACCTGAACTACCGGACGAAGCTCTGGTCGCCCGACGAGGCGGCCGAAGTCTACCGCGACCTGCTCGGTTCCATCGACCTGCTGTTCGCCGCCGAGCGCGACGCGGCGACCGTCCTCGGGCGCGACGGCGACGCCGAGTCGGTCGCTCGCGGCCTCGCCGAGGACTACGACATCGAAACCGTCGTGGTCACTCGCGGCGAGGAGGGATCGCTCGCCGTCTCCGGCGGAACGGTGTCCGAACAGGGCGTCTACGAGGCGGAGACGTTCGACGCCATCGGGACCGGCGACGCCTTCGTCGGCGGCTACCTCGCCAAGCACCTCGCCGGCGGGAGCGTAGCCGAGTCGCTGCAGTGGGCGTCGGCGACGGCGTCGCTCAAGCGGACTATCGAAGGGGACATCGCCATCGTCAATCCCGAAGACGTCGAGCGCGTCGTCGCCGACGAGGGCGACGGCATCTCGCGGTAGGACCGCCGGGCGACCGGCAGGCGTATTTCCGTCCGTCCAGTAGCCGCCGATATGGAGGTCACGACGACCGGCCGGTTCCGGGTCTATCACAGTCCGCGCGACGGAGACGAACTCCTCTTGCTCGAACTCCCCGAGGAGCGCGTCGACTGGACCGACCCGGCCGTCGAGACCGACGTCGACGACGTCTACTCGCCGACCTACGTGCCACAGACCGGCTACAACGGCGACCTCGCAGAGCGCGTCTCGGCGCTCGAACCCGGCAACGAAATCGAGGCCACGCTGACGTGGGACGACGGCGACCCGCGCTTTGCTGACGTGTCGGTCCGCGACCGGACCCGCTTTCGGTTCGTCGGTGCCGCGACGGGGCTGTTCGAGGCCGCCCGCGAGACGTGGCGGGCGACCGGCGACGGCGAAGCTATCGGCTCGCGCGTCACCTACGGCACCGACGGCGACCCGAACGCCGTGCTCTACGTCTTCGCGAAACAGCCCGGCGCGCGCGACCTGTTCGACGAGTTCGGCGACGGCGTCGTCCCCGTGGACCCGCTTTTAGACCGCCTCGACGACGAGGCCGACGTCCCCGACGCGCCCCGCGAGGTGTTCGTCCTGCGCCCCCTCGACGAGGAGTTCGTCCTCGTCGCCATCGCGCTCGACCGAGACGGACTGTTCGCGCGGACGATGCGCGACACCTACTGCTGACGCGTCTCCGCGGGCCGTTCGCGCCGGTGGTGCGACGGCCCCGCCACGACTCAGTCGTCGCTGTCGCCGTCGCTCGGCGCGCGAGAACCGCATTCAGAACACCGATAGACGGCCCGCCAGCCGCCGCCGGTGACGTACCGCCGCCGAAACGAGTGTCTCGCGCCGCACTCGTCGCAAACCGCCGGCGGTCCGTTCGGGTCGGTCGGGTCGCGCATACGCCGAGTAGTGGTGGAATGGACTAAATGCCACCGTCGCCAGTCGTCGCGACGGGAGAGCGTCCGGTCAAGTACGAGCGACTCGGCAGAAAATCGGGGCGACGGAGCGCGTCAGTTCTCTTGGGTCCAGCGCTGGTAGACCGCGGAGCCGCCGAGGGCGGCGAAGACGAGCGAGGCGAGGCCGGGCGCGCCGACGCCGGAGATGACGGGGACGCCGACGACGACGGCTATCATGAGGACGATACCGAGCGCGGCGAGCGCGGCGTAGTACTCGCTCCACGAGAGTTCGCCCTCGGGGACGACCTCCATGTAGACCGTCACGTCGCCCGCCTCGGCCAGCGAGACGACCTTCGACTCATCGTCGTAGTTCACGATGTCCAGTTCGTCGAGTTTGGGGATGTGAGTCTGTTGCAGCGAAACGTAGGCGCTCTGGCGGATGTTCCGCGGCGGCGGCGACTCCCCGGTCTCCGCTTCCGCGATGCGCTCCGAGAGTTCGCGGAGGGTCAGGTCGCCGTCTTGGAGGAACTCGATGGCCATCCGACGGCGGTCATTACTCAGTACCTCGTGGATTCGCGTCTCGGAGAGTCCGGGTTCGGATGTTGTCGCCATACGAGGATTCGATCGATTTGTGACTGGTCGCTTCTCCTATATCAACAGTTCGCCTCCGGTATCGCCATCCGGAATAACGAGTATCGGCGGAAAACCAGCCCGTTATCTCCTTCTACCGACCGAATGGCCGTTCGATTTCGACAGTTCATCGGCCAGAAGATACATCAATGACATGTTCTGCGCCCGATGCGAATCGAAGGGTCGTGGAATGGAGACACGAGTTTCTAGCACGCATCTCCGTGGAGTACGCAGTCGTCGAGAGGTGACTGCTCGGAACAGAGGCCACACGGAACGGGCCCGACGAGAAGACTCAACAGGTCGCGGCGACGACGTGGGACGATGAGCGACCCCGTCCCCATCGTCGTCTACACGCGCATGGAGTGTCACCTCTGCGACGAGGCCGAGGCGACCGTCCGCGAGGTCGCAGACGAGGCGGACGTCCCGGTCGATATCGACCTCGTGAACGTCGACACCGACGAGGAACTCCGCGAGAAGTACGGAGAGCGGGTCCCCTACGTCTACGTCGACGGCCGGCCGGCGTTCAAGTTCCGCGTCGACGCCGACCGGCTCAGAGAGAAACTGACCGCGGCGCGGGAGTGACTGCCGTCACTCGGCGCCGTGGGGGTCGACCCACTCGACGCCGCGGAACTCGAAGCGCGCGCCGCCGTCGGTGCCGTCGGTGAGCGTGACCGACCAGCCGTGGGCCTCGGCGATGTTTTCGACGATAGCCAACCCGAACCCCGTCCCGCTTCGGTCGGTCGTGTACCCGTGTTCGAACACCCGCTCGCGGAGCGACTCGGGGATGCCGTCGCCGTCGTCTTCGACGTAGAAGCCCGCGTCGTCGGCGAGTCGGCCGACGGTCACGGTCGTGGCCGCGCCGCCGTTCTCGACGGCGTCACCGGACGTAGTCTGGTTGCCTGTGGAACCATGTTCCACAGCGTTCCGAAACAGGTTCTCGAACAGTTGGAGCAGCCTGCCCGTGTCGGCGCGGATCACACCGAGGTCGAGCGATTCGAGGCGGGCGTCCTCGGTGGCGACGAAGCTCCACGCGTGGGTGACCTTCGACCGGAGGTCGACCGCCTCGAACTCCGTGACCGGCGAGCCCTGTCGGGCGAGCGTGAGCAGGTCGCTGATGAGCGCGTTCATCCGTTCGAGCGCCGTCTCTATCTTTTCGAAGTGCTCCGGGTCGCCGGTGTCGGCCGCGATTTCGAGGTAGCCCTTGGCGACCGAAAGCGGGTTTCTGAGGTCGTGTGCCACCACGGAGACGAACTCGTCGAGGCGCTCGTTCGCCGCCGCGAGTTCGGCCTCGCGGTCGCGGAGCGTCTGTTCGCGCTTCGCCCGCTCGATGGCCGACGAGACGGTTGACGCGAGCAGTTGGAGGAGTTCGACGTCGACATCGGTGAACGACCCTCGACGGGTGTCGCCGGTGAGGAGGATGCCGTACTCGCCGAGCGGGACGTGGACCTCCGACTCGATGGGCGAGTCGGGGTGCTGCACCTCCGACCCGTCGACAGTTCGCTCGTACACCCGCACCTCGTTGGCGTCGAACGCCTCCCAGATGAGCGTCTCCTCGCCGTCTCGGTGAAGGGTGGGCGACTCGCCGAACACCTGCCGGGCGGCGTCGGACTGCGCGACCGGGACGAGCGCGTCGTCGTCGGGGTCGTAAAACCACACGCCCGAGATGGGCCAGCCGACCACGTCGCGGACGGCGTCGACGGCGACGGCCGCGACCGCCTCGCTCGTCTCGACGCGGAGGAGTTCGCGGGCGACCGACTGGAGGTCGCGAAGCGCCCGTTCGAGCCGCTCGCGCTCGGCGGCGTCTCTGCCCGGGAGACGCGTCCCCGCGTTCGGTCCGGCTCCGCAGTCACTCTGGTCCGCGACTCCCCCGGCGTCGGGACTCGCAGCGTCGGTATCGGGTCTGTCCGCCGCGGCTGCGGAATCGGAGGCGACCTCGCGGATGAAGACGCTCACCCCGCTGTCGTCGGGATAGATTCGCGCCGAGACGCGAACGTCGAAGGCGTCGATTCGGGTGTCGAGTCGGGTCGTGGCTCCCGACGCCATCGCGGCTTCGAACGCCCCGTGAATCTCGGAGCCGACCTCGGGAAAGAGCTCGCGGAAGTCCCGGTTGAGGGTCTCCGCGGCCGGAACGCCGGTGCGCTCGGCCATGGCGTCGTTCCAGTAGCTGACGGCCCAGTCATCGTCTAACGCGAAGATGCCGTCGGTGACGCGGCCGTAGACGGTCTCGAGGTGCGCGTCGGACTCGGTGAGTCGCTCTTGGACGCGGTGCTGCGACACCGCGTTGAACACGCGGCTCGCGAGGAGATGGAAGTCCTCGTCGCCGGCGGTCCGCCGGACGTAGTCGCTGACGCCGAGCGAAATCGCGCGGCTCGCCACCGCCTCGTCGCCGTGGGCGGTGTAGAGGATGAACGGCAGGTCGGACGAGCGGGCGCGAACGGCGGTGAGGAGGTCGAGGCCGTCGCCGTCCCGGAGGTGGTACTCCGAGACGACGCAGTCGACGCCGTCGTCCTCGACGACAGAGATACCGTCGATGACGGCGGTCTCGCCCCGGACGTCGAGCCGGTCGGACTCGCGTTCGAGCGCCGTCGCGACGAGGGCGACGAACTCCGGGTCCCGGCCGACGTAGAGGACGGAGATGGGGTCGTCACCGCCGTTCCCGGTGCTGTCGTCGGGGGTGGACATACTCGTTCGAGAGCCGTGAGTTCAATAGATGTTTCGTCAGCAACAGCGGCCGACGGCGGCGGGTCGAGCCGCGGGGGCGAACCGTACAGTTCGCGCTCCGGTCGCTCGGACGAGGCGGGCGTACGCCTATGACCTCGGCGCCCCTTTGGATACTCATGGAAGCTGACAGACGACTCCTCCGACAGGCGCGCGAGCGACTCGACGGGTGGACCTACACGGCCCGCGACCGAGCCTACCGCGAGCTGTTCGCCGGCGACGCCGCCGCCGTCACCACCGAGGAGCGACAGCTTCTCGACGAGGTGGACGCGGAGCTCGCGGGCGACGGCGGTGACGGGCTCTGGGGGACAGACGAGTACGCCGTCGTCATGGGGCACCCGAAGAATCACCCGATTTCGGTCGTCTGCACTCGCCACCCGGAGATCCCATCGTCGTGGTCGCGGGGCGGTGAGAGCCTGACCGAACCGGAGCGCGAGCAGTTCAACGACCTCCTGTGGGACTACTGCGAGCGCGTCCGCCGGTACGTCCAAGACGAGGTCAACGAGTTCGTCGGGGTCGCGGGCGTCCCCGAGGAGTAATTCGAAGCCGATGCGCGTCATCCATCCGGCGGACCACCGAACCTGTTATCGCTGCGGCGAGCGCGCCGACGTGGTCGTCGCCCGCGGCCACGACCTGCGGTACTGCTGCTGGGACTGTTCGTACTCGCTTCTCGAACACGGCGGCGTCATCGTCGCGGGCGAACTGGGGAAGTCCCGCCCCAGACCCCCGTGAGCCGGGGGATAAACCCTGAGATCCCGGCCATCGCCGCTCTGGAGCACCGTTCGCCCCGATTCCGACCGTGTGAGAACGAGTCCCGCATTCAAGCCCGCGGAGACCCTATCGGTCGACCATGAGCGATGGAGACACGCTGGACGCCGTCCGTGAGTTCGAACACGACGGAACCACGTACAAGATGGCGGACCTGACCGTCTTAGAAGAACAGGGCCTCTGCGAACTCGACCGACTGCCGGTGAGCATCCGAATCCTCCTGGAGTCGGTGCTGCGAAACGTCGACGGCGACATCGTCACCGAAGACGACGTGCGAAACGCCGCTTCGTGGGAGCCGGACGTGCCGAACGTCGAAGTCCCGTTCACGCCGTCTCGCGTGGTGCTACAGGACCTGACGGGCGTGCCCGCGGTCGTCGACCTCGCGGCGCTTCGCTCCGCGGCCGACCGCGCCGGGGAGGACCCGAGAATCGTCGAGCCGGAGGTGCCGTGTGACCTCGTCATCGACCACAGCGTGCAGGTCGATTTCTTCGGCTCGCCCGACGCCTACGAGAAGAACGTCGAGTTGGAGTACGAGCGCAACGCCGAGCGCTACAAGGCGCTCAAGTGGGCGCAGAACGCCTTCGACAACTTCAGCGTCGTCCCGCCGGGGACGGGCATCGTCCACCAGGTGAACCTCGAACACCTCGGGCGCGTCGTCCACGACCGCGAGTGGCGCGGCGACCGCTGGCTCCTCCCCGACACGCTCGTCGGCACCGACAGCCACACGCCGATGATCGGCGGCATCGGCGTCGTCGGCTGGGGCGTCGGCGGCATCGAGGCCGAGGCCGCGATGCTCGGCCAACCCATCACGATGAAACTCCCCGAGGTCGTCGGCGTCAGACTCGACGGCGAACTGCCGGAGGGCGCGACCGCGACCGACCTCGTGTTGCACGTCACCGAACAGCTCCGCGAGGTCGGCGTCGTCGATCGGTTCGTCGAGTTCTTCGGCCCCGGCGTGGGGAACCTCTCGGTCCCCGACCGGGCGACCATCTCCAACATGGCCCCCGAACAGGGGTCGACCATCAGCGTCTTCCCGGTCGACGAGGCGACGCTAGACTACCTCGAACTCACGGGCCGCGAGCCCGAACACATCGAACTCGTCCGCGAGTACCTCGAATCGCAGGGCCTCTTCGGCGAGCAACACCCTGAGTACACGGAGACAGTCGACGTCGACCTCTCCGCCGTCGAGCCGAGTCTCGCCGGGCCGAAGCGCCCGCAGGACCGCGTCGCCATGGGCGACATGAAGACGCACTTCCGGAACCTCCTCTACGGCGAGTTCGAAGACGCCGTCGACGACGTGGACGAGGAGGCCATCGTCCGCTGGCTCGGCGAGGGCGGGGGCGGAGTGGGCGACGACGGCGAACTCGCCGGCGACGGCGGGGCGCTGACGGAGACGCCCGAGGCGGCCCCCGAGGAACCCGACCTCGGCGAGTTGACCAAGCGCGTCGAAGTCGACCTCGGCGGCGAGACGGTCGAAATCGGCCACGGGAGCGTCGTCGTCAGCGCCATCACGTCCTGTACGAACACCTCGAACCCCTCGGTCATGGTCGCCGCGGGGCTCCTCGCGCGCAACGCGCTGGAGAAGGGGCTCGACGTGCCCGACTACGTCAAAACGAGCCTCGCGCCGGGCAGCCGCGTCGTCACGGAGTACCTGAAGAAGGCAGATCTGCTCCCGCACCTCGAAGCGCTCGGCTACGACGTGGTCGGCTACGGCTGTACGACCTGCATCGGCAATGCCGGGCCGCTGCCCGAACCCATCGAGAACGCCATCGACGAACACGGCCTGTGGACGACGAGCGTCCTCAGCGGCAACCGCAACTTCGAGGCGCGCATCCACCCGAAGATTCGCGCGAACTACCTCGCAAGCCCGCCGCTCGTCGTCGCCTACGGCCTCGCCGGACGGATGGACATCGACCTCGAAACCGACCCGCTCGGCACCGACGACGAGGGCAACGCCGTCTACCTCGCCGACATCTGGCCGGACGCCGACGAGATTCGAGAAACGATTCACGACAGCGTCGATCCGTCGATGTTCCGCGAGAAGTACGCCGAGGTGTTCGAGGGCGACGAGCGCTGGGAGGCGCTCGAAGCGCCGACCGGCGACGTGTACGACTGGGACGACGAGTCGACCTACATCCGCGAGCCGCCGTTCTTCACGGACTTCCCGCTGGAGAAACCCGGCGTCTCCGACATCGAGGACGCCCGCTGTCTCCTGACGCTCGGCGACACGGTGACGACCGACCACATCAGCCCCGCCGGTCCGTTCGGGTCGAAGCTGCCGGCCGGCCAGTGGCTCATGGACCACGGCGTCGATCCCGTTGACTTCAACACCTACGGCTCCCGCCGCGGCAACCACGAGGTGATGATGCGCGGGACGTTCGCCAACGTCCGCATCGAGAACCAGATGCTCGACGACGTGGAGGGCGGCTACACGATTCACCACCCGACGGGCGAGGAGACGACCGTCTTCGAGGCCAGCCAGCGCTACCGCGAGGAGGAGACCCCGCTCGTCGTCCTCTCGGGCGTCGAGTTCGGGACCGGTTCGAGCCGCGACTGGGCGGCCAAGGGCACGGACCTCCTCGGCGTCCGCGCGACCATCGCCGAGAGCTACGAGCGCATCTACCGCGACAACCTCGTCGGCATGGGCGTCCTCCCGCTCCAGTTCGAAGACGGCGACTCGTGGGAGTCGCTCGGCCTCGACGGCTCCGAGCAGTTCGACATCCGCGGCCTCGACGACGGCCTCGAAGTCAACGACGAACTGACCGTGGTCGCCACGACGGACGACGGGACCGAAATCGAGTTCGACGTGACCGCGCAGGTCGGCACGCCCGCCGCGGTGACGTACGTCGAAAACGGCGGTATCCTCCACTACGTGCTCCGTCGGCTCCTGACCGAGAACTGAGTCAGGACGCTGCGTCGGAGAACTGAGTTAGGGGACTGAGTCGGACCGGCGGCCGGCCGCCTCCGACCCACGCGTCGGACTCACCGAGAATCACGAACCGCCGAAGACGCGTAGATTCATCAGCCACGGAGTGCTATGTGATGGCATGGCAACCGTGGCACCCGCGGTCCGCCCGACGTGGACGGACCTCATGCGTCGCGGAGCGGCGACCGCGGCGGTCGCAACCGTCGCGAACGCGCTCCTCTTGACGCTCGTCCTCGAAACGGGGCTCGTCGAACCGTTCGCACCGCTTTCGTACCCGCCGGTCGTGTTCCTCTCGGCCACCGGTGCGGTCGCGGCGACGCTCGTCTACGGGCTGCTTGCGGGCCGCGTCGCGGACGCGGACCGGACGTTCTTCAGGGTCGCCGTCGCGGTGCTCGTGGCGTCTTTCGCACCCGACCTCGGACTCCTGTACGTCGACCCCGGGGCGACGGTTCCGGGCATCCTCGTACTGATGCTGATGCACGTCGTGGTCGCGGCGGTCTGTGTGGCGTCGCTCACCGAACTCGGCTGGGGCGTCCCGGAGGGGAAACGCCCGGACGCGACCGACGAGTGACCGACTGACGTTCGACGCATGGACACTCCCGTGTCACTCGCATTTAGGATGGCCTAAAAACCGAAGACACTATGTTGTTTTAGGTTGGCCTAAATAGTATGACCAGAGCGGATTCCGAGGCAACCGCGGCGACGGCACCCTCGCAGGGAGACTGAGATGAACACTGAGCGCACCGCGGGCGTCAGGGACGCGCTGGACCGCGTCGAACGCGAGCGCGAACAGGTGCTGGCGAAGCGGCGGGCAGTCGAGCGGTTCGAACGGCGCGTTCGAAAGCTCGCCGCGCAGTCGGACCGCCCGCCGGCAGGGACGGCCCGAGCGACCGCGTGCGGGACCGCGCCAGTGCCGACGGCGACGCGACGAGACGCCGGCGCTGGGCCGGGGCGACAGCGGGTCCGTGAGCTGTTCGCGGAGACGATACGGCCTCACAGCGTCTCCGACGTTAACGGGTCCGAGCCGCTCGCGGTGACGGTTCGCGAGGAGTTCGGCCCGGAGGTCGCGACGGTGCTCTCCCCGGACGCCGGGAGCCGCTTTACACCGGCGGTCAAGGAGGCGGTCGTGTCGGCGGCGACGGACCGGCAACGGGGCCTCGACGGGATGTGCCGGGCGCTCGACGCCGAGGAACGGTCACTCCGAGCGGCGCTCGCCGTGCTGGACGAGTGCGAGAACTGGCTGGGGCGGGCGGACGCGACGCCGCTTTCGGAACTGGGATTCGACGCTCTCCGGCGGCGTCACGAGACGCTCGCTGACCACCGGGAAGCGTGTGACCGACTCGTTCACGAGCGACAGCGGCATCTCGACGGGGCGACCCGCCACACCGCGTCGGTCGAAATCGACCACCGGTTTCTCGCTGAGTATCTCTACGAGGACCGCGCGACCGACTATCCGGTCTTGACGGCCGCGGCCCGCCTGGTGGGCGTCTGCGTGGATTGTCAGCGGACCGTTCGCGACCACCTCGTCCGCCGCGTATGATCGGCGCGCCGCAGTACCTCCTCACGCTGTACATCGCCGAGCGGGAGGACGGCGAGGAGACGCCGATTTCGCCGGGCTACGTCGCCGACGCGCTCGACCGCTCACCGCCCGCTGCGACGGAGCGCCTCCAGAACCTCGACGCGAAGGGGCTCGTTCGCTACGAGCCCTACGAGGGCGCGACACTCACTGACGAGGGCCGCGACGCCGCCGAAGAACTCTACGACACCTACCGCATTCTCTCGCGGTTCTGTCGGGACGTACTCGGCGTCGACGACCACGAGGACGAGGCGATGCAACTGGTCGGAAACGTCAGCCCGACGGTTGCCGAACGGCTCGCGGCGACGCTGCTCCGCGGGGGCGACAACCGCGGCGAAGCGACCGAGGCGGCCGAATCGGCGTCGCAACCCTCTCCCGACAGCCCCGCGAGTTGAACGCGTCGCGGTAAACTCGGCCCGATGTTGGTGATTGTCAACAAATGCCACGCAAATACCGCCGCGGAACCGCACCCTTTTTGTTTTAGGTTTCCCTAAACCCTCGTAATGGCCGCTGGTACGCAGTCGAACGCTGAATCCGCGTCGGAACCGGACCGACCCGACTCCCCCGAGATATCCGTCTGCAAGGGCGGTCCGGGGAAATCGGTGTTCATGGAGTCGGGCAACAGCGACGGCTGGATTTCGAGCGACGTGACCGTCGACGTGACGCAGTAACTCCGTTCGACCCGGTTGCGCGGAGTGTGGACCTGACGAGCGCAGTCGCTGAACGGCGCTGGCAGCTCGGCAAAAGGCGTCGAACGTCGGAACGGGGGCGTCGTCCTCCGACGCGTCGGCGGCGGTGCTTACTGGACGAGCGTGTCGTCTTCGAGGTAGTGGTCGATGACGTGGGCGTGTTCTTCGATTTCGATGAGTTGCTCGCGGAGCATGTGCGCCGTCGCGTGGTCGCCGAGACCCGCGGCGAGTTCGATGTGTTCGCGGTAGCTCTCGATGATGTCGCCGTACATCTCGAGGTCGTTCGAGAGCGACGTGCGGATGTCGTAGACGTCCTCGTCCTCGGGCTCGACGGTTGCCGCCTCGCTCAGCGCCGGCATGCTGGCGTGGGGAACGCCGCCGATGGACTGGAGGCGTTCTGCGATTTCGTCCGCTGCCTCCTCGACTTCCTCGTAGGCCTCTTGGAGGAACTCGTGGATGCGGAGGTGCTCGGCGCCCTCGACGTTCCAGTGGTGCTTGTGGAGCTGGTGGTAGAGGACGTACGCGTCTGCGAGGTCGGTGTTCAGCGCTTCGATTATCTGTTCGGCCTTCTCGGTGTCGAGCCGAACGGGGTTGTCGCCGACGCTACCTGCTTCCTTGAGGACGGACTTCTGCGTGCTCATTACAATCAGTAGTTGGGGCTGAGGCCACTTAATACTTATCCGAGAACAAACAATTTTTCGTGTGGCCTAAAACATCGTTTGCTGAACTTGGCTGATTACTTCTAAAACGACGAATGGAGTGTGTGAGAAGGACACACGGCGCGGGGCGACGAATCTACTCGTCGGCGGGAGATAGTCATGATATACCATATCAGTTATGTATTTTTTGAGTGGTTGGCGCGACGTTTCGTGAGTGTCGATTTACGCGGCTCACTACTGGTTCGTTACTCCGGTCGAAGACGGGCGGCGCTGGAGCGCGGCCAGAACGGGGTTCGCAGGTAGTCGCCCGTCCGCTGCCGTCGGCTCTACAGACTGGGCGGCGGCGGCGGGGCCCGTCAAGAGAGTTGTTCGACTCACGTCTACCGAGTGGAACACTCGTGTTTCGAACAGTCGGGACAGGGGCGGTATCGTACAGAATCGGACGATGCGCTGTGGGCTCGATTCCGTGTGGAGAACGTATGGGCCCTATGGGGTTCGAACCCATGACCACCCGGTTATGAGCCGAGCGCTCTGACCAGACTGAGCTAAGGGCCCTCGGTCGATTCTTTCCCGTCGTCCCTCTTATGTCTTATCAGAAGCCGCCGCCGGCGAATCGGAGACGAACCGCTCACCGGCGTGAGAAACGGAGAAGCGCCACCGCCAGGACTCGAACCTGGGACAACCTCGTTAACAGCGAGGTGCTCTACCAACTGAGCTACGGCGGCTTTCGTCTGCACTCTCTCGTATTCGATGTTTCTTGATAGGGCTTTCGTTTTTACCCGACGGCTGGCGGATGCCACCGCCTGACGCGGTCGGGGGAGCACCGTCACGCTTTCGCCCGCCCGCGGGAAACCAGCGGGCATGACGAACTCGGACCTCGACGCGGTCGTCGCCGCGGTCCGCGAGCGCATCGACCCCGACGAGGCGGAGCGTCGGGCGCTCGCGGCGGCCGCGTCAGCCCTCGAATCCCGCGTCCGCGACGCTCTCGCGGACCTGCCGGTGGAGGCCGACGCGCTCCAAGTCGGCAGCACCGCCCGCGGCACGTGGCTCTCGGGCGACCGCGACATCGACCTGTTTGTGCGCTTTCCTGCCGACCTCGACCGCGAGGAGCTCGAAACGTACGGCCTCGAAGTCGGCCACGCGGTCCTTCCCGACGGCCACGAAGAGTACGCCGAACACCCCTACGTGAAAGGCGACTACGACGGCTTCGACGTGGACCTCGTCCCCTGTTACGACGTTCCCACCGCCTCGGACATCCGCTCTGCGGTCGACCGGACGCCCTTTCACAACGCCTACCTGACCGAGCGCCTCGACGACGACCTCGCGGCCGACGTGCGCGTGTTCAAGCGATTTCTGAAGGGTATCGGCGCGTACGGGAGCGACCTCCGAACTGAGGGCTTCTCGGGCTATCTCGCCGAACTCCTCGTGGTCGAACACGGCGGCTTCGAATCGTTGCTCCGGGCGGCCGCCGACTGGAGTCCGCAGGTCGAGTTCGACCCGGAGAACCACGGGACACCGAGCTTTTCCGACCCGCTCGTCGTCATCGACCCAACCGACCCCAAACGGAACGTCGCCGCGGTCTGCTCGGCTGAGAACGTCGCCCGCCTCCAGCACTACGCCCGCGACCTGCTCGCGGACCCGCGCGAATCGCTCTTTTTCCGGCCGGATCCGCCGGCGCTCGACGCCGACGGCGTTCGGAATCACCTCGACCGCCGCGGGACCACGGCCGTCGCCGTCGTCTTCGACTGCCCGGACCTCGTGGACGACCAGCTCTACCCGCAACTGAGAAAGTCACTGACTGGCGTCGCCGACGGCCTCGATAGACGTGGCTTCGACGTGTTCCGGCGCGCGACGTTCGCCGACACCGATACCGACGGCGAGGGGCAGGGCGAGGCGGTCCTCTTCGCCGAACTCTCTGTCGCCGAGCGCCCGGTGGTCGAGCGCCACGAGGGGCCGCCGGTCCACGTCCGCCGCCACGCCGAGGGGTTTTACGGCGCGTACGAGGACGGCGACGACCACTACGGACCGTTCCTCGACGGCGACCGCTACGTGGTCGAGCGCGAGCGGGAGTTCACCTCGGCGACCGGCTTCCTCGAAAGCGACGCGCTGTTCGACGTGGCGCTCGGAAAACACGTGGAATCGACGCTCAGAGAGGAGGGCTACGACGTGCTCGTCGGCGACGACGTGGCCGCGCTCGCGGAGGCGTTCGGCGACGAATTGGGCCGTTACTTCGCGCCGAGACCGTGAGCGGCGCGCACGTCGTCGACTAGCTCGACGTTCTTCTCGTCGGGGTCTTCGTCGGGCTCCATCGCGATGCGGCCGTCGAACGTCTCGTGGACGGTGGCGACACCCTCCGAGAGCGTGTCGAGCCCGTAGCCGCCTTCGAGGACGAACGCGATGGCAGCGTCGGTCGCCTCACAGAGGTCCTGAACGCACTCGGTGAGCATCGCGTAGCCCTCGGTCGAGACGCGCATCCGCGAGATGGGGTCGTGGCGGTGAGCGTCGAAACCGGCGCTCACGATGAACAGGTCGGGGTCGAACCGCTCGACTGCGGGCGCGATGGTCTCGTCGAACGAGTAGACGTAGTCGGCGTCGCCCGCGCCGGCGTGGAGCGGGACGTTGAGGGTCGTCCCCTCGCCGTCGCCCTCGCCGGTCTCTTCGACCTCGCCCGTGCCGGGGTAGAGGCCGTCCTCGTGGATGGACGTGTAGAACACGTCACCGCGGTCGTAGAAGATGTCCTGCGTGCCGTTGCCGTGGTGGACGTCCCAGTCGAAGATTGCGACGCGCTCGGCGAGGCCGTCGTCGATGACCGCCTGCGCGGCCACGGCGGCGTTGTTGAAGAAGCAAAAACCCATGGCGTCGTCCTCGACGGCGTGGTGACCCGGCGGCCGGCCGAGCGAGAACGGCGTGTCGCGGCCGTCGTCGCCGTCGAGTGCGGCCCGGGCGGCCCACTCCGCGAGGCCGGCGGAGGTGAGCGCGGCGTCCCACGACGCCTCGACGGCGACCGTGTCGGGATCCCAGTTGCCGCCGCCGTCGCGACAGAAGTCGTGGAACTCGTCGACGTAGCCGTCGTCGTGGACGGCCGCGACGGTCGATTTCTCGGCTGGGGGCGCGTCGACGTACTCGACGCCGTGACGCTTCGCCAGCCCGCGTCGTATCGCGCGGAGTCGGTCGGCCGTCTCGGGGTGTCGCGGCCCGGTGTCGTGGTCGAGACACGTTTCGCTGTAGCCGAATTGCATTATTCGAAGAGGGAGAAGTAGGTCTCGATGTCCTCGGATTGGACCGTCCGCCGGTCGGCGTGGTGGGCGAGTTTGACGGCGGCGCCCGCCACGTTGACGGCGTAGTCCTCGAGGATATCGGCCAGGGCGATTCGAGCGTCCATCGCGACGCGGTAGCGGTCGTCGATTCGGAGGCGGGCGATGCGGTCGATGGGGGCGATCGGGAGGAGGAGTTCGTCGCGGTCGACGACCTGCTGGACGCCGAAGTCCTCGGCCATCAACGTCTTGCGACCGTCCGCCGTCGCCCGATCGGCGGCGTCTATCGCGAGTTCGGCGCCGTGGTCCTGAATCCGGCGGGCGAGCGCCTCGGCGGCGCCGGCGCTCACTCGCAACTCACCTGCGTTCTGCCGGATAATCGCGTCTACCGGGGCGAACGGTAGCTCGACACTCATACCCACATATCGGGTCCGTGCGGCGTATAATCCTTTCCGTCGCGGCCCCTTCTGTATTTTATCGCACGCAGCGCTCCCGATCGGTTGGATTTCGCTCTGAGAGCCCGGAAAAACCGGACGAACGATGAGTCGGGTTCGATAGCCCGACGACGACGGGGCCATGGGCGACTGACCGTCGCTTCGGCGCTTCGGCGCTTTGCCGCGCTGTCGTTTCGTCGTCGTTACCGCTGTGCGCCGGTGTGGACCTCGACCGTCTCGGCGCTGATGCGGCCGTCGGTCTCCGTGCCGGAGACCGTCACCTCGTCGCCGAGGCCGAGGTCGGCGTCGGTATCGACGGTCTTGGTCTGCGTGCCGTCATCGAGGATGACCGGCGTCCCGGCCTGCACGACCGTCCCGGTGAACTCGACCGACTCGCCGGCGGATTCCGTCGCGGTCGCGTCCGACGAGGACCCGCCGTTCGAGGCGGACGTGCCGTCGGACGACTCGGACGAACCGCCGGACGAACCGTCACCGGAGAACGCGCCGAGGCCTTGGTCGCTCGGCGGACTGGGTGCCGAATCGCCGGCGTCGGTTCCGGCAGCACCCTCGGGAGCCTCGTCCATTACCGTAACGGACGACCGCCAGCCCGCGGAGGCTTCGAGGTCCTCCTGCCAGCCGTCTTTTATCTCCACGTCGGTGATGACGACGTAGTCCGCGAGGTCGACGTCGGCGTCGGCTTTCTCGCCCCAGAGGGCGACCCGGATGTCGCCGGTGCCGTCCTTGACGCGGATGTTGCGGACCTGCCCCTCGGAGCCGTCGTCGCGGTCGAAGGTGCGCTTGCCGTCGGCCTCGATGACGCCGCCGGCGATGTCCACCGTCTGGCCGAGTTCGAGCGACCCGATATCGGTCGTCTCGGGGACGTACTCGATGTCCTCGTCGATGACTTCGACCGCGCCGCGAGAGCCGACGTGGAGTTCGAGCGAGCCGTCGCGCTCGCGGACGTAGCCGTCGACGACCTCGACCGACTGGCCGGTTTCGAGCTCCTCGGCGAGGTCCGCCCGCTCGTCCCAGAGCGTGACGCGGATGCGACCGGTCGGGTCGCCGACCGAGAGGTTCGAGACGCGGCCCTCGGTGCCGTCGTCGCGGTCGAACGTCCGGACGGTTCCGGTGTCGAGAATCTTGCCTTCGAGGTTCACGTCCGAGAGGCCGAGCGCGAGGTCTTCGACGCGGTAGGTGTCGAGCACCTGCACGTCGACCTCGGCGTCGAGGTCCTCTTCGACCTTGCTCGCGCTGACTTCGACGCCGTTGTAGCCGTCTTTCGGGCGACCGCCGATGCGGAGGACGGTTCCGACTTCGAGGTTCTCCTTCGCGCCGGCGGCCATCTCGTCCCACAGCGAGACGCGGATGCGGCCGGTCTCGTCGGCGACCTCGATGTTGACGACCCGCCCGTCTTCGTCCTCGCCGTCGCGTTCGAACGTCCGAACTTCGCCGATGCTGACGACCTTGGCGAGGAACTTCACGTCCTCCATGCCGGGTTCGATGTCGGCGATGCCGTGTACCTCCTCGTCGCGCAGCTCGTGGGCGATGAGCATCGCCGCCGTCTCCTCGTCGGCGAGGCCGCCCATCTGTTCGACCTTGTCGTTGACCGCCGCCTCGAACTTCTCGAACTCGACATCGGTGTCGAGGTCGTCGTAGACCTCCCGAATGACGCCCATCAGGCGTCACCTCCCGGAACGAAGCGCGCGCGTCGCGGCAGACCAAACGTCGTACTCATACTATGGACGAACAGGGAAGGGCGGCGCTTAAGCGTTGTTTTCCTCCGGATTGGACCGCCGAACCGACCGCGCGAATCGAGCGACATAGCGGGGGTGGCCGCGGCCTCAGATTTGAACCTTCGGACCGTCAGGCGTCCGTATCGATGCGGGCGACCTCGCGACGACCGTCAGCATCGTTGTGGACGACGACCGCCCGGCCGGGGAGGCCGCTTTCGAACCGGAGCGTCGCCTCGTAGCCGCGAACGACCGGCGATTCGGTGCAGTTCTTCACGTCGGTCCGCTCGACGGCCTCAACGACGAGCGTGGCCGTATCCGACTCCGCGTCGTAGTCGGCCCGCGCGAGTCGGGCGATGGTACACTCGGTCGCTCCCGAGACACAGCCGACGACCGAGAACCCGGTCTCGGTCTCGGTCGCGAGCGCCCCATCGGCCGGACAGGCGTCGGCGCGGACGGGCGTGAGTGACCGCCCGACGAGTCGCGGACGGCGAGGTGTCTCTATCGGCGTCGACGACGCGGTCTCGGTCTCGGTGCTCGCGGTCGGCTGCTCCGCCGCGTTGTCGCCGCTCGCGCACCCCGCGAGCGAGGCGCACAGCCCGGCGGTTCCGAGGAGAAACGCGCGTCGATTCACGCACGGGGATAGGGTCGCCGGCGAAAAAGTCCTTGCGTGCGGTACGCACGGTCGCCGCGGCGGACGGAAACGCGCCGGAGACGGCGTGAGAGACAACCGTCGTTCGCACTAGGTGGTCGATGCGCGTGCCCGGAGTTCGACGCCCGCCTCGTGCCGTGGTCCCGCGGTTCACTGGGAGTTCACATCGTAACCGTCTTAAGTAACCGTCGAGTACCGAAGAATGCAGCAAGACAGTCCTGATAGGGTAGTGGACTATCCTCCTGGCTTGCGGAGCCAGGGACCGGAGTTCAAATCTCCGTCAGGACGTTTCTCTCTGGAACTACACGACGAGCGAAGCGAGGAGTCTGTTCCTCGCTGAAACTCCGTCTCGGAGACTTGAACAGGGAGCGACAGGAGGGAGCGAGTGAGTTCAAATCTCCGTCAGGACGTTTCTCTCCGGAACCGGCCTTCGAGAGCCTTCTGTTCTCTCGGGGCGGTTCACATTCTCTGCGGACCTGAACGGCGAGCGATTTCGCCGCAAACGGGTTCAGCGCTCGTCAGGACTCGACGTGAGCGGCCAGTCCGAGGTCCAGTTCTTCGACCCCGTCGAGCACTAAGTCGGCCATGCGGCGCGCTCCGTGCTCGCTGAAATGCGTGTCGTCGGCGATTCCATCGAGATAGTTCGGGTGTTCGCCCGGCTCCAGATGGTTGTAGAGCGCCGTCGACGCTTCGGGGCCGAGTTCCGCTAAGAGTGACCGCGTTCGCTCGTCCATGTCGATGAACGGAACGTCGCGGTCGCGCGCGACGGCTCTGGTCAGGTCGGCGTACTCGCGGTGGGTGTCTTTCGGGACGCCGTCGTCGTCGAAGTGACGCCGCGCGATGGACGTGAGCAACACGGGCGTCGCCCCCTGCTCGCGCGTCTCACCGACGAATTTCCCGAGATTGTCGACGAACCCCTCCTTGGTCGTGTGCTGTTCTTTCGACGGCACCTCGTCGTTGTGGCCGAACTGGACGAACACGTAGTCGGTCTCGGTCAACTGGCGGACGACGGGACGCCAGCGTCCCTCCTCCAGAAACGTTCGGGTGCTACGCCCGTTTTGGGCGTGGTTCGCCACCGTGACGGCGTCGTCGAAACAGTCGGCGAAGGGCATTCCCCACCCGGTTTCGGGGCGCTCGTTCGCCTCCTTATCGGCCATGGTGGAGTCCCCGACGAGGTGGACGGTAATCGACTCGGACGACATTTCGGTAGCGCTCGTCCGGGCGGCGTATAGAGCCACCGGTCGGGTCAATCCACGGGGCGAACGAGCATCCTAACCGTCGCTAACGGGAGCCTACCCGTCGGGTACGAACGTGGCGGTTGACGAAAGCGAACGCGGACTCCCGAGCGCTCTCGGCAGTCACAGACCGGGAAAAACGAGCTTACGCCTCGTCGTAGGGTGGTTCGAGGTCGCGTGACCCGTCGTCCTCACGGCGGCGGACCGACGCGGTCGTGCGCGACCGCTGTGGGCGGGAACGAGGTGCCTCCTCGGACCGGGGCTTCGCGGCCCACGACCCGTGGCAGTCCCGACAGTAGTTGCCTTTGTACGCCCGCGTGAACAGGTACTGCTCACCGCAGCGGATACAAACCGGGGACTGGGTCATCGTACGACACCTCGGACGAGGGTTTCGAGGGCATTCATATGCTATCATACCACATAAGTCCCCGAGCGGCATAAGTATGCAAGGCCTACGGCGGGAGAGCCCGGTCTTCGCGGAATCTTTACTCGTGGACGGCGAACGGTTCGCATGGACGATTCGCTTCGCGCAGGCGTCGCCATCTACAACGCGGGCGCGTATCGGGCGGCCCACGGCGCGTGGGAGGCGAAGTGGCTCGCGCTCGAACGCGGGGGCGACGACGAGCGGTTCCTTCACGGCCTCATCCAGTTCACCGCGGCGGTCCACCACGCCCGCGACGGCAACGACTCGGGCGCGGTCGGTCTCGCCCGGAGCGCCCGAGAGTACCTCGACGGCCTTGCCGACGACTACCGCGGCGTCGACCTCGCCGAGGTGCGGGCGTTCCTCTCACGACTCGAAGCCGACCCCGCCATCGCCGACGACCCGCTCGCGCTCCGACTCGACGGGCAAGTCGTCACCTACGACGACCTCGATTTCGACGCGGTCGCCGTCGCGGCCGAGACGCTCGCGGAGGAACTGGACGGCTACGAGGTGGATGTCGTCGCCGACGCGGTCGAGTACGCCCGCGAGGAGGTCGCCGACGGGGCGCAGACGCAGTTCACGGCGATGGTGTTCGACTTCGTGCGAAACGAGGCACAGCGCGGGCTGGTGTTTCAGCGATTGAGCGAGCACGTCCGCCGGCGGCGACGGCGCGAAGACGACGTGAGCGACCTGTTCGAGTGAGAAACGATGGTGGGCGCTTTGAACTCCTCAACAGGCGACAATTTGACTCTGTGCGGTCGATACAGGACGGAGGCGAATCGGTTGCCATGGGATTTCTCGGCGCGAGCGTGCGGGGATAAACAACGGGACGCTAACAGCGGACTCACCCAATGGGAGGTTCAGAAATATGCCTCTTTGATGACGGAGAGTAGCCAGACTATCGGGGCGAGGGCAAGGAGCAAGCCGACGATACCAATCAGATAGTTCCCTTCGACGAGTCCCCGCGCCCATCCTCTCCCGAGGTGAAACATGAACAGGGTAAGGACGAGTAACACCACGTTGCGGAGCGAAAAGCCCGAACCCTCCGCACTAGAACCAGGCGCGGACATATCGTACTCGTTCTTGTCGAATTTGTATAAGTATTCTCCCGTCACGTTCGTACGCCTCCTGACCGGCTGTTTCACACGACGCCCATCTGAAAATCGGCGTTCAACGGGGCCGAAAATCGAGGTGCCGACGCCGCAATCAGGCCTCGTCCAGCGGTTCGCCCTCGAAGGTGAACTCGGCGGAGTTGTCCTGCGGGTCGTAGCCGAGTACCGCGCGAGCCCGGTCGATAGAGTAGTACTTGCGGTCGTTGTCGGAGATACCGTAGACGATTTCGTAGTCGTAGTCGGCTTCGATACAGCACTCGAAGAGGTGCGCGCAGTCGCGGTACGACAGCCACATAGCCTGCCCGCGCTCGTACTCCTTCGGCGGGTGGTGCTGGGTGAGGTTACCGATGCGGACGTTCACGACCGAGATGTCGTGGTGGTCGTGGTAGTACCGGCCGAGCGTCTCGCCGGCGGCCTTGCTCACGCCGTAGAGGTTACTCGGGCGCGGCAGTTCCGTCCCGTCGAGTCGGAACTCGTGGTGCGGACGGTACATGTCCGGGGTCCGATCCATCGTCTCGTACGCGCCGACAGCGTGGTTCGAGGAGGCGAACGCGAACTTCTCGACGCCCGCATCGACGGCGGCGTCGAACATCTGTTGGGTGCCGTCGATGTTGTTCCGCAGGACGCTGTCCCACGGCGCTTCTGGACGCGGGTCGCCCGCGAGGTGGATGACGGCCTCGACGCCGTCCATGGCGTTTCGCACGGCGGTCTCGTCGGTGACGTCGGCGACGTACACGTCCGTGGGGTCGACCGAGTCGGGTATCTTCTCGTCGGAGAGTGGCTCGCGGTCCAGCAGCCGCCAGTCGTAGGCGTCGCCGATGTGCCCTAGTATCGCCTGGCCGACGCGCCCGCCAGCCCCCGTCAGCAAAACCGGCTGGTCCATTCGGTGTAAGTTCTAACAAGAGAGGCTAAGTAAGGACCGGTTCGCGCTCGCGCGACCCCTCAAACCGCCGAACTTTACCCGAGGGCGACGGAGTTCCGGGTATGGTCACAGACCCGCAGACGGCCTGCTTCGAGGCGGGCATCAAGTTCGGGACGCTCTACCACCAGTTCGCCGGCACGCCGGTCTCGCCCGACAGCGCCCGGAGCCTCGAACGGGCCATGGCCGAGGCCATCGAGAACCAACCGTACTGCGAGTCGGTCTCCGTGCGCATCCTCGACGACGTGCTGGACGCCGAACTCGCCGAGTCGACCGCCGACTACACGGAACTCACGGGGCGGTTCATGGAAGTCGAGATGGAAATCGACTACGAGGGCGTGCGCGTCAGGACGCGCATGGAGATGGAAGACGGCTACCCGCTGATGAAGCTCGTGTCGGTCGAATGACTCAGCCGCGAAGCGCCGCCCGCGGCCTCGTCGTTCGCGACGGCGAACTCCTGACGATTCGGTACCGCACCGATGGCGAGGACTGGTACGTCGCGCCCGGCGGCGGCCAGCAGCGCGGTGAGTTGCTCACGGAGACGGTCTGCCGGGAGGTGTACGAGGAGACCGGATACGAGGTCACCGTCGGGTCGCTCGCGTACGTCAGGGAGTTCGTGCCATCGACACACTACGAAAGCAGCGGCGACGACGACCATCAAGTGGACCACTTCTTCTGGTGCGAGCGGGTGAGCGACGAGCCGGACGAACCGACAGCGCGGGATTCCGTTCAGGCGGGCGTGCGCTGGCTCCCGCTCGACGAACTCGACGACGTGCGGTTCTTCCCCAGCCCACTCGGCGACCGGCTTCGGGGCGACGACCCCGACGAGATGGGCGGCGCACGCGACGCGGTCTACCTCGGCGACGTGGACTGAGAATCCGCCCGCGACGACCGCGGAGTCGTTCGATTTCACTTTCACTTTCGGGATCGTTTTTAAACCCCCGCGCGCCGAACGTGTGAGCATGAGTCAAAGCACGCTCGGCGACGACGATCTGTTCGGAGAGGCGGCGGCGGAGATGCGCGCCGACGTCGAGGAACACCTCGACGAGGCTCGGTCGGCGCTGCCCGACCCGGACGACGTGTGGGACGCGGAGGCCGACAACGTCCTCGGCGTCCTCAACGGACTCCGCTCCTCGCTCGACGTCGAGGGCGCGGCCGAGCACGTCCGACAGGCCAAGAAGTGGTACGTCATCGGCCAGCGCGCCGAGGCGTTCGACGACCCCGAGGACCTCGAAGCGGCAATCGAGGAGCTCCAAGAGCTTATCGAGATGGTCGAGGAGGCCCACGAACTCGTCGGGGAACTCACCAACACGATGCCGCAACTCCGCGGCGCGCTCACCGACGCCGCGGAGGCGGCAGAAGCGGCCGACGCGGACGACGACGAAGACGAAGAGGAGTAACCTGCAGACCGCCTGACCGCCGATCCGCGGACCGTTCAGTCGAGTTGCCGGCGCTCGACCGCGTCGAGGAGCGACGCGAGCGAGTCGGCCGCGAGCGATTCCAGTTCCGCGCCGCGTTCGGCGTCACCCTCGGCGGGGTCGCCGACGACGCCGTTGTCGGTGAACTCGTCGGAGTCGTGCGCGAGGTTGACGCCCGAGACCCACTCGCCCCAGCGGTCGGAACCCCCATCGCGGGCCTCGTCGATTCGGTCCTCGCGGACCAGTTCGGGATGCGTGTGGCGGAGGAGTGCGGTTTCTAGCGGGCCGCCGTGGCCCATGTCCGAGGAGTGGTCGCCGACGGCGTCGAACCACGTGAACGCGACCGCGTAGACGTCGCCCGTCCGCGAGACGCGCCGGCAGAGCTCCGCGAGCGCGTCGATGTTACCGCCGTGGCCGTTGACGACGACGACGCGGTCGAAGCCGTGGTGGGCGAGCGATTCGACGGTCTCGCGGACGTACGCGCGGAAGGTGTCCGGCGAGACCCAGAGCGTGCCGTCGAAGGCGCGGTGCTCCTCGGCGACGCCGACCGGGATGGTCGGGCCGACGACGACCTCGCCGTCGAACGCCTCGGCCCCGGCCTCGGCGACCGATTCGGCGTTGAGCGCGTCGGTTCCGAGCGGCGCGTGCGGGCCGTGCTGTTCCGTGCTTCCGACTGGAAGGAGCGCAAGGTCGGCGTCGAGGTCAGCGACCTCGGTCCAAGTGGCTTCGGAGAGTCGCATGCCGAAAGAAGTGTCGCCCCCCTCCTTAGTGGTACGCGAAGCCTCAGTCGTCGCCGGCGTCGACCTCGGCCTGCCGGCGGGCGGCGCGCTCGACGAACTCGTCGGGGAGTTGGTCGATTTCGCCGGCCTGAACCCCCCAGAGGTGGGCGTAGAGGCCGTCTTCCGCGAGGAGGTTGTCGTGGGTGCCGCGCTCGACGATGCGGCCGTCTTCGAGGACGAGAATCTGTTCTGCGTCCTTGATGGTCGACAGGCGGTGGGCGATGCTGAACGTCGTCCGGTCGGCCGTGAGTTCGTCCAGCGAGCGCTGGATGAGCATCTCCGTCTCGGTGTCCACGTCCGAAGTCGCCTCGTCGAGGACGAGGATGTCCGGGTCCTTCAGGATGGCGCGGGCGATGGAGACGCGCTGGCGCTGGCCGCCAGAGAGCTTCACGCCGCGCTCGCCGACTTTAGTGTCGTAGCCCTCGGGGAGGTTCGAGATGAACTCGTGGGCCTCGGCGGCCTTGGCGGCTGCGACGACCGCCTCGTTGTCGGCGTCGAACGTCCCGTAGGTGATGTTGTCTCGGACGGTCCCGTAGAACAGGAACGTCTCCTGGCTGACGTAGGCGATGGACTCGCGGAGGCTGGAGATGGTCACGTCGCGCACGTCTTGGCCGTCAATGCTGACGCTCCCTTCGTCGGGGTCGTACATGCGCATCAGGAGCTTGAGAATCGTCGATTTCCCCGCGCCCGTGGGACCGACGAGCGCGAGCGTCTCGCCGCCATCGACCTCGAAGGAGATGTCCTCGACGATGGTCTCGCCGTCGCCGTAGCCGAAGGTCACGTCGTCGTACTCGACGCGGCCCTCGGAGACGGCAAGGTCGGGCGCGTCGGGCTGTTCGGCCAACCGTGCGGGCTCGTCCATCAGGCCGAAGATGCGGGCGCTGGAGGCGTGGGCGCGCTGGTACATGTTGATGATCTGCCCGAACTGGGCGAGCGGCCAGACGAACTGCTGGGTGAGCAGGATGAACGTGACGAACTCGCCGACCGCGAGGTCACCGGTGAAGGGGCCGGGCCCCTGCCCGTTGATGACCCACAGGCCGCCGACGACGAAGGTGAGCGTGAAGCCGATGCCCGCGAGGATGCGGAGCGCGGGGAAGAACTTGATACGGGTGTTGATGGCGTCCCAGTTGGCGTCGAAGTAGTCCATCGAGACGCCGTCGACGCGGTCCGATTCGTGAGGTTCGGCGTTGAACGTCTTGATGACCTGGATGCCGCCGAGGTTGTTCTCCAGTCGGGAGTTGAGTTTGCCGACCGACGACCGCACGTCGGCGTACTTCGGCTGGATGATATCGACGAACTTCCACGTGAACAGCGCGATGAGCGGGACCGGCAACAGGGCGACGAGCGCGAGCTGCCAGTTGTACGACATGAGGACCACCGCGATGGCGACGACCATCACGGAGAGGCGGAAAAACGAGTTCATGCCGTCGTTGAGGAACCGTTCGAGGCGGTTCACGTCGTTCGAGAGGATGGACATCATCTCGCCGGTCTGCTTGTCGGCGAAGAAGTCCATGTTGAGCAGTTGCATCCGGTCGTAGGTGTCGGTCCGGACGTCGTGTTGAATCTGCTGGGCGTAGGCGTTCCAGCCCCAGTTACGGAGCCAGTGGAACAGCGCGCCGGCGGTGAAACTGAACACGATGATGCCGACGGCGAAGAAGAACTGCCCGTCTCTGGTCGCGGGGACGTACGGCGCTATCCACGCCTCGGGGAGGACGGGGAAGCCGGCCGCGAACGACTTGTCCTGCCGGATGATGGCGTCGATGGCGAGGCCGAGGATGACCGGCGGCATGAGGTCGAGCACGCGGGCGGCGACGCTCGCGAGGACGCCGACCGCGAACTCGAAGGTGTTCTCGCGGCCGTACTCGGCGAACAGCCGCCGCATCGGGTTATCGACCCGCGCTCGTTGGTCCTCGAACGGGTCGTCTTCGGTATCGGGGGGCACGACAACGGTTCAGGGGGCGCTCGCAGTAAAGTACTCGGGTGGGGGAGGGGGCAGCCGGTAGATTAACACCGGGCGTTCCGGACCGTGTTCCCGGTCGAACCGCCGGATTCGACGACCGGCTGTTGGCTGACGCCGCAGAGGTCGTTCTGGATGAGTCGATTGCGGTGAGAGTCCTCCAAGGTGACGCCGTGGGCCAAGAGACCCGTCGTTACGACGTTCCTCTGAAGCGCGTTTCGGTCGCTCCCGACGAGTTCGAACCCGGCGATGAGGATGTTCGCCTCGTTCTCGACGAAGAGGTTCCGGTGGCTGTCGCGGAGTTGGAAGGCAGGGCCACCGCCGTCGGCGAGGTTCCGTCGGAACAGGTTTCGATTGCTTCTGACGAGTCGCACCTGAAAGTCTTCGGTCAGGAACTCGCAGTCGACGAACTCGTTTCGGTGCGAGTCCGCGAGCGTGAGCACGACGGGGCTCGTGAGCGTGCACGATTCGAACCGGGTCCGCGTGGTGCGTCTGAGAACCACACACCGCTCCCAGGTGAAGAAACTCGTATTGACGACTTCACACCGGTCTGAGTCGGTGAACACGAACTGTAATCTCTCGTCGCCCGAGTAGCCGACGACGCGCGAGTCCGCTATCGACACCCGGCTCGAATCAGTGATTCGGCCGCCCTTCGTCAGCACGATGTCGGCTATCGAGACGCGACTGCCCGAAATCGTCGTCTCGCCGACGACCGCGTACCCCCGACCGTCGATGCGGACGTCGTCGGCGAGGACCTCCAGACAGTCGATATTGCCGTCGAGGTAGTAGCGACCCGATTCGGTGATGCGCGCGCATCCCGAAAGGCCCGTCCCGTCGGTTCTCAGTTGCAACACGCCCGGCGTGAACGCCGGAAGCGCGGCGAGGCCCAGCCCCCGAAGCGCTCTTCTCCTCGTGAGTCGAGTCGACATGACACCTCCTCAACTACAACACGTCGGCACAAATACAGATGTTGTGAGTTACGTACCATCTACATATCAGCATCTGTGACGTACTGTAACTCCGACTGGCGGGGCTGAGTCGGGCGCGTCCCCGACGCTCAGACGACTCGGTCTTCGACGTCGGGGTCGATGCCGGCCTCGACGAGGTCCTGTCGGACCCGCTCGCGAAGCGGGTCCGGGACCGTGTCGCGGTCGACGGGAACCGCGACTTCGCCATCGCCTTTCACCTTCCAGTAGAGGACGCAGTCCGACGGCTCGTAGTACTCGATACTGTAGGCGTCGTCCGCCCCGCGATAGTGGACGCGCGCCGCGAACTCCTCGGCGCGCCAGCCTTCGAGTTCGGAGAGCGCCGCGACGTGTGCTGTCATAGTGGGGTCAACGGTCGCCGGCCCCTCGGGCGTTTCGCTTCTACTCGATTTCGACCCGGTCTCCCGCGTCGATACCGGTCTCGTTCGTGTACCCGTACGGGAGTTCGAGGACGTACTTCCCGGTTCCGCGGTAGCGGGTGAGGTCGGACTCGCTCGTTCCCTCGGGGTCGAGTTCGGCGTGGTGGATGCGCGTGATAGTGCCGTTTTCGGCGACGAAGACGATGTCCAGCGGGAAGTCCATGTCGCGCATCACGTAGGCGTAGGTGCCAGACGAGTCGTGGACGAACCACATCCCCTCGTTTTCGGCGAGCGATTCGGTGTCGCTCAGGCCGGTGAAGCGCTTGGCACGGGTGTCGGCGACGCGGGCGTTGACCGTCGCCAGCGTCTCGCCGGTCTCGTCGTCGACGACGGTGAGCGTGGTCCGTTCGTAGTCGTCGGTCGAGCCGGGGACGACCGCGGGGTTGGAGAGGTACGCGACGCTCGCGACCGCGACGACGACGGCGACGACGAGCAGCGCGGTTCGCGCGCGGGAGGTCATTGCCGGACGTGACGGTCGCCGCGGGTCTAAGGGTTCCGGGGACCGGTCGAAACGAAAACCGTTATGAGCGCGAACCGGTTCGATTGAGATGCAGGGCTCGTGGTCTAGTTGGTTATGACGCGGCCTTTACAAGGCTGAGGTCGGTGGTTCGAATCCGCCCGAGCCCACTAATTCTGTGCGAGCGATAGCGAGCACGAATTCGTGAACCGAGGGCGGTCGAACCTTGCGGCAACCGAGTGTAGCGAGGTTGACGGAGTGGTTCGAATCCGCCCGAGCCCATCAGATTTTGTGACGAACCGAACGGTGAGTCACAAATCTGTTCCGCGAGGGCGATTCTAACCTGACGACGAGCGAGGCGAAGCCGAGCGAAGTCGGCGTGGTTCGAATCCGCCCGAACCCACTTCTGACGGCACAACACGACGAGCGTAGCGAGTCTCGGTGCGGTTTGAATCCGCCCGACTCACACGCTCCGTTGCATCACGAACAGCGACATCGGGACGCTGGCGGCGACGAGACCGAACGCGCCGCCGACGATCGGTTCGACACCCAGCGACGGGCCGAGGAGGTAGCCACCGACGAACCCGAGCGGGTCGAAAGCTAACGCGAGGATGACGAGCTGTACTGCGAACGGTTTGGAGGTGAACCAGCGGGGGAGTAGTGACACGGTCGTCAAAACATGTCTTCCACCTGCTATTTAGTTCCGTGTGGTCGCCGCCGAGCCACGAGGACGCGACCCTTTTAGCCCGAGACGCACCCACCACCGAGTAGTGAACCCCGTCACGCGACTCCGCGAGAACCCTCGGCGGGCGGCTATCGCGGTCGGGTACGCGTTCGTTGTCCTCGTGGCGTCGGTCGTGCCGACGCCGCCGGGGAGCCTCACACCGATGGGTCCGCTCGGCCTCGTCGGCCTCGACAAGTGGGTCCACGCGGTCGGGTACGCCGGCCTCGGATTCACCGTCGGGGCCGCGGTGCGCGCCAGGGGACGCAAAGAAGTCGTTAGAGCCGTCGTCGTCGTCGCCGCGTTCGGGACGGGAATCGAACTCGTGCAGGCGGTGCTGCCGTACCGGTCGTTCGGCGTCGCCGATGCGGGGGC
Organism: Haloferax sp. Q22; assembly: GCF_001482285.1. Lineage (GTDB taxonomy): Archaea > Halobacteriota > Halobacteria > Halobacteriales > Haloferacaceae > Haloferax. The sequence goes on from NZ_LOEP01000016.1 coordinate 54,917, forward strand.
GAACCTTCTCGGTGCGGTCGTGGGCGGGGCGCTCTGGGTCGCAGTCGCGTGGGTCGCGGAGCCCCGGAGGTAGGGTTATCTCACCCCCTCACGAAGGGCGAACGAACGGTGAAGGCAATGGGCACGAGACGACTCATCCGGGCACTCGGTCTCGCGGGAATCGGCGTCGTCGGGACGTACCTCCTCGCGGTTCGACCGTGGCACAGGCGCTGGGGGACCACCGACGACGAGGCGACGGGCTGGCTCCCCGGCGACGACTTCGTCGGCGACGCGGACGTTACCTCGACGCGGGCGATTACGATTGCGGCCCCCGCGCGGGCGGTCTGGCCGTGGGTCGTCCAGTTGGGACAGGACCGCGGCGGCTTCTACAGCTACGAGCGACTAGAGAATCTGTTCGGGTTACAGATTCACAACGCGGATCAAATCCTACCACAGCACCAGCGGCTCGACGTTGGCGACGAGATACGACTCGGCCCGCCGGGCTCGGGCGCGCCGTCGTTCCGCGTCGCCTTGGTCGAACCCGAGCGGACTCTCGTGTTGAGTGCGCCGGGCTGGGAGACCGGCGAGAGCCCGGCGGTGTGGTAGGATTTGATCCGCGTTGCACGAGGTTGCACCCGGCGCGACGCGGTTAATCATCAGATACCGCGGCCGGTCGGAGACGCTCCGTAGGCGCGCGGTGAATCGGATGGTCGTCGAGCCGGTCCAGTTCGCCATGGAACGGAAGATGCTCAAGGGGATTCGGTCGCGGGCGGAGCGGGCGCGGGCGAGCGCGACGGGCGGCCGGCACCGCTGACCCAGCGCCGACGGGCGATTCGAAAGTCTTTTTGATGCGGTCCGGCTTCGGAAGAGTGCGAGCCGCCTTAGCTCAGACTGGGAGAGCACTCGACTGAAGATCGAGCTGTCCCCGGTTCAAATCCGGGAGGCGGCATTTTTCTGTTCCTGACCGCCGAGCGAAGCGAGCGTGGCAGGTACTGTAACCGCGACCCGCCGGATTCTGAACCAGCGAGCAAATCTTTGATTTGCGAGCGAGGTTCAAATCCGGGAGACTGGACCCAGAGAAATCCGGGAGGCGGCAACCGAATTCTCAACGACACACTACGAACGACGTGGAATCCAAGCGACTCGATCCCGGAGACCCGACTACACCGCACCGCAGGAACCAGAGGCGTGCTTCAGAAGACTTATCCGCGTGAGGTCGCTGGATTCAAAGGCAATGGCGAAAGGTAAGGTCGACTTCTTCAACGACACTGGCGGCTACGGTTTCATCTCTACTGACGACGCGGACGACGACGTGTTCTTCCACATGGAAGATGTTGGCGGTCCGGACCTCGAAGAGGGTCAGGAAATCGAATTCGACATCGAGCAGGCCCCCAAGGGCCCGCGCGCGACGAACGTCACCCGCCTCTAAGCAGGCTTCCGTTCACCGCAGTACATTCACAAACTGACGAACTTTCCTCCGTTTTTCACGACCGTGAGCGGCGGCGTTCGCGACCGGGTGAGTGAGTCACAGACATGCGGAAGGGTTATCCGTCCGCAGGGTCGTTGTACAGTTGCAATGGCGAAAGGTAAGGTCGACTTCTTCAACGACACTGGCGGCTACGGTTTCATCTCTACTGACGACGCGGACGACGACGTGTTCTTCCACATGGAAGATGTTGGCGGTCCGGACCTCGAAGAGGGTCAGGAAGTGGAGTTCGACATCGAACAGGCCCCCAAGGGCCCGCGCGCGACGAACGTCACGCGCCTGTAATTCGGTTTCCGAATTCAGCAGACAGACGAATCGATTTCTGAGAGTTTTTTTACGCACCCTTGAGCCGTGAGGCTGCGCTGTAGGACTCCCCGCCGCGAGTAGACGCAGTCCCGACCGGACATCACGAACCTGTCGAACCCAGAAGGCTCTTATCCTCTCGTAGTTGTGCATCAAACGAACAACAATGTCCGACGACGGGGAGCTGGAACCTCCCGCGGGAATGGACGACACCCATATCGGTGCGGGCGTCTTCGACGAGACGATGGGCCCTGGTTCGTCGTTTGCACACCTTTACCGGGGCGAGATACACCGGATGAAGTCGTGGCGCGAGCGACTCGACCGAACCAGCAACTGGGCGATTACGCTGATGGCCGGGATTCTAACGTGGTCGTTCTCTGCACAAACGCACCCCCACTACATCATCCTCCTCGGCGTGGTGACGCTGAGTATCTTCCTCAGTATCGAGGCGCGGCGTTTCCGCGCGTACGACATCTGGCGCTCCCGGGTCCGGATGATTCAGCAGAACGTCTGGGCGTACGCGCTTGACCCGGACGGCGGCGTCCTCGACGAGGACTGGCGGAAGAAACTCGGCGAGGACTACCGCACGCCGAACATGAAGATACCCTTCGAGGAGGCGCTGGCCCACCGGCTCCGCCGGGTGTACCTGCCGCTGTTCCTCGTGATGCTCGTCGCGTGGGTCATCCAGCTCACGGCGTACACGGACGGGACGACGCTCGTCGGGAGCGCCGGCGTCGGCGGCGTTCCCGGAAACATCGTCGTCGCGTTCGTCGCCGGGTTCTACGCGACCCTGCTCGGTATCTCGTTCCGCCCGCGCGAGTGGCACGTCAACGGCGAACTCATTCCGAGCGATGTGACGGGATGGGAAGAGTCGGGGTACGGCGACTCGTAGCGTCGCAATTCGAAATGGTTTTTTCGCTCCTGCGCGTCTGTCGAATCGCGCCGCCTTAGCTCAGACTGGGAGAGCACTCGACTGAAGATCGAGCTGTCCCCGGTTCAAATCCGGGAGGCGGCATTTTCCTGCGAACTACCGAGGGAGCGTCGCGACCGAGTCGTGAGCAGTGAAACTGCAACCCGACCGGATTCTGAACCAGCGAGCAAATCTCCGATTTGCGAGTGCGGTTCAAATCCGGGAGAAGATCGTTCTAAACCGAGAGCGTCAGCGAAAGCCAAAGCTCGAAACCAACTCCCGCTTACGCCCGCGCCTCGTCGAGCCACGCGGGTTCGTCGACGGTCGTCGAACCGACGCCCGTAAGCGAGTACTCCCACGACCCACTCACCTCGGTCCCGTCGTCCATTCGTCCCGAGAACGACCACGATTCGGAGCGCGAGAGGCCGTCTTCGTCGACGAGGACGGCGTACTCGAAGTTCGTAACCTCCAGGTTCCCGGGCTCGCCCTGCGCCGCGGCCGAGCCGGCGAGAATCAGCGCCTCGCTCGCGGTCGATAGCTCGTAGCGCTCGACCGACACCCCGTCGAACGTCTCGGTGCCGGCGAACGTCAGGTCGTCGTCAGCGCCGTACGCGCGAGCCTGCGAGAGCGCGATGGCGGTGGCGAGAACCTCCATCGATCCCTCGTAAGAGGTGTACGTGGCCTCGTCGCCGTCGCCAATCCGGACGTACGTCACGCCGTCGGCGACGTACTGTTCGACGTCGCCCGCGTCGGACTGGCCGTCGGTCGTCGATGTCGTGCGACTGTACGACTGCTCAGCTTCGAGGTCGGCGTAGAACTCGCGGGTGACTTGGGTCTCGACGCCGTTCGCGTCGACGCCGGTGTACGACCAACTGACGGTGAAGCTCCCGGCGTCGCGGAGGAGACGCTCGGGGTCGCTCAACTCGAAGTCGTCGGCGTCGGTTGACTCGCCGGTATCCGCGCTGTCGCCGCCGTCGGTGGGGGAGTCGGTGTCGTCGGTGTCGCCGGCCGGCGCGACGTCCGCGCCGCCGGCACAGCCGGCGAGGAGCACGAGGACCGCGATAATCAGGACTGGAATGCGGTTGGAATACACGACAACCGTACGACGAGTAGAATCTTAAGTAGGCACAGCAAATCCCGGTCGTATCGGCGCGACCGGCGGCGAAACTGATGGATGAAAACCGTGAGCGGAGCGTTCAGGCCGTCACCGACGCCGACTGCGGCACGTCGCGGTGCGAGACGCGGACCTCGACGCCCGACGGGGTGACGGAGACGGTCACGTCGTCGACGGTGCGTTCGTACTCTGCGGTGTGGGTGCCCGACCGGGAGATTCGGAGGCGCTTCGAGAGGAGGCCGGCGTCCACGAGCGGGTCGAGCTTTCGGTACGTCGTCGAAAGCGGGAGGTCGCACGCCTCCGAGAGTTCGCTCGCCGAGCGAGCGACGCCGTCGGTCGCGTCGAGGATGCGTCGGCAGTCGTCGTCTTCGAGAAGCGAGAAGAGCGCGTCGACCGCGGCGTGGTCGTCGACGACGCGGGGTTCGGACGAGGCGGACGGAGAGCGGGTAGCGAAGGGGAACGAAGCCTGACTCATACTTCTGTAGAGCCGCCGGACGGGGACCAACGGACAACCACGATAGCGTGGGATGTTTATATACTCCGACGCCGGGAGGACGGCGGGGCCGGAGTCGCTATCCCTCTTCGAGCACGTCACCGAGCAGTTTCGTCAGGGCGGCGGCGAGGTGTTCCGAGAACGTCGATTGGTTGATGTCGAGTTCGGCCGCGACCTCGGTCGCGTTGGCACCCCGCGGGCGCTCGAAGTAGCCCATGTCGTAAGCCGTTTGGAGGACTTCGAGCTGACGGGTAGTGAGCTTCCCGCGGTCGACGAAGACGCTGTCGCCGGGGGCGTCGCCGGTGGGCGAGCGCACGAGCCGCTTGATGTCGAGTCCGGGGAAGCGGTCGCGAAGCTCGCCGATGACGGCCTGCAACTGCTCGTAGTCGGCGGCGTGGAAGACGAGCGTCAGACTGCCGCGCTGGGCGAAGTAGCGGTCGACCGGACAGCCGAACTCGCCGAGGCACTCGCACGGGCAGCCCGCGCTCCCGTCGTGGGTGTAGCGGTAGAGGTGCTTCGAGCCGTAGGAGAAGATAGGTTCGAGCGCGGACGCCTCCGGCGGGTCGTCGGCCTCGACGACGAACTCGGAGACGCTGACATCGCCGGGGGTCGAGACGACGCTGGTCGAGACGGAATCGACGACGGAGTCCGTCGAATGGGCGACCGAGGCGACGGGGCAGACCGACGGCGAATCGAATTCGACCGTGGCGCGAATACCGGCGGGCATGTGTTACGTGCGGGCGACTCGGGGTTCGCCGGTGGACGCGGCGACCGCCGCGACGGGGGCCGCCCCGAAGGCGACGACTGCGGGCATTACTGGTCGGACTCCGCGGCGTCCAGTTCGACGGCCCGGCCGCCGAGCGTCTCGGGGTCGAGTTCGAACAGCTGGATGTCGAGGTCGCGCTTCGTCTCGCCCCAGATTTCGAACAGCGGCCGCTTGGCCTTGCCGTACTGAACGATGCGTTCGACGGTCAACTCGTCGGGGTCGACGCGTTCGAGCGTCCCCTCGGCGATGATGCTCCGATAGCTCCCGTCGTTCGACTCGTGGACGACGAGTCGGGCCCGCGGCGACGACGTGAGGAACTGCCGTTTTTCGCTTTCGGGTGTGGAGACGAGTCGGAGATAGAACCGACCGGTCTCGCCGTCGTAGCCGTAGGAGATGGGAATCGCGTATGGTTCGTCCGCCTTCGCGAGCGAGAGGACGCCCGTCTCGTGACGGGACAGGACCTCGCGTATCTCGTCGGGCGAGAGTTCGGTCTGTTGGTCCAGAGACATCGGTTCGTACCACCAGACTCGCGGCCGACGTAATTACTGTTACTTCTCGGCGACGCCCGAGAGAGTCGAGTCGGGTGATATCGGCGGACTCGGTCGCGACTCGGTCGCGGGGGCGCGCGCTCAGGTAGTCGAGAAGTCGTCGGTCGTGAGCGCGGCGCTGCAGATGACACAGCCGTTTTCGAGGAGGGCGTCGCGCATGGAGTCGTTGACCAGCATGGACTCCGCACACTCCGGGCAGACGAATGTGTAGTCCGCGCTGTCGCTCATGTGGTTCGTAGTACGTGTGGCACACGTATATGTAGCCTACTGTTTTTCGAACGCCGGTGTCGCGGTGGAGCAAGCGCCTCGACCGGGCGCGCGGGCGCGATCAAAAGGTGAAGCTCACGCGGAACATGGGTCGAAGGCGTCGGTCGAGACGGGACTCCCGCAGATGGGACAGCCGCGTTCGAGGACCGCGGCGCGCATCCCGCCGTTGACGGCGAAGCCCTCGCCGCACTGCGAACACGTGAAGTCGTAGTCGTCCGTCGTCGTCGCGTTCATCAGTCCACCTCCGGCGAGGCGAGCGCCGTCTCGGTTCGCTCCGTCCGCCGCGCGGCGGTGCGCGTCGCGGTCATCGCGACCGGCCCTCCGCGCCGTCTTCGCCACCGTCGGTGGCGACCTGCCGGAACGCGAGCGACACGCCGGCGTCGTCGAACGAAAACGAGAGCGTGTCGAAGTTGGTCGCGAACTCCCGCGGGTGGTGCGTCGCCGTCTGGATACGGAGTCGCTCGTCGAGGAGCGCCGCCTCGGTGAGCAGGTCGAGTTTCCGGTAGACCGTCGACAGCGGCACGTCACAGAGTTCGGCGCACTCCTGTGCAGTTCTCGGGGCCTCGTCGCAGGCGGCGAGGATTCGCCGGCTGTCGCCGTCGCTGAGCGCCGAGAGAGCGCTCGATGGGTCAGAGAGGACGTGGCTGCGGCGCGAGTTTCGGGTCAACGACTGTTCGACGGCGGAGACAGATGACGTGTTCATACATCTATAGACAGCAGACAACGGGAGGTATCTCCGCCCGCGCTATCCGGGGTGGTTTAAGTACTCGACCCGTCACCAGCTTCGAGTTGCGCCAGTCGGCGACGCACCGCGGGGTTCGAACTCGGCGCGAGAATGAAGTGACCCGCGCCCATCGTGAGGCTCCGCAGGTACCAGTAGACGACGCGTTCGATCGGGCGGAACCGCCCGTCGGTTAGCGCGACTGCACCGCGCCACGCGTTCCGCCGGCCCTCGCGGAGCGTGAAAAACGACAGCGCCTCGTCCAGCCGACCCAGCGACTCGTCGATGTCGGCGATGCCGTCGGCGTACCGCTCGGCGATGAGGTCCTGTTCCTCGTCGACGAGGCTGCGGAGGACCCGGTTGATGCGGCGGTGGTCGTCGTACTTCGCGGGGCGGTCGGGGTCGATGCCGACCTCGTGGAGCGCCAGCGCGAGGTCGTAGTTCACGTGCGCGTTGACGCCGAGCAGCACGTCCTGTACCACGAGCGACTCCCCGGCGAGCGCCGTCTCGAAGGAGAGCTGCCACGGGTCGGGCACGTCGTCGTGGTCGCCGCGCTCGAAGGCGTGGAACGCCCGGCGGTAGTGGTCGGCGAAGGTGACGAGGTAGTCGGCGACCCACTCGGGGTCGGTGAACTCGTCGCCGCCGAGGCCGCGGTCGACTTCGGCGGTCACGCGGACGTAGATGGTCAGGAAGGCGGCTCGGCGGTCACCGCGCTCGTACAGGAGCGATTCGAGCGCCGACAGGCGGTCGTGGGCGTCGGCCACGTCCCGGAACGGCGCGTCGACGAGGTCGAGAATCTCATCGCTCGCGTCACGGGCGACGCCGGCGAGCGACGGGTTCGGCGTCCGCACCGCGGCCGCGAGCTTCCTCCCCTCCTCGAACGTCGTCCGTCGCATGAGCTGAATTCTCAGACGGTCTCGGCTTCGATAACGATACCGGCGCGAACGCGCTCGCGACCGAGAACCGTCCGTGGAGCGCTCACGCGCGCCGGCGCTGAAGCCCGGACCGGGAGTCGATACGAAGCTCCCAGCCGAGGATGTCCTGCATCGGCTCCGTCTCGGAAAACAGGGTCGGATACCACGCGTTGTCTTCGAGTACGTCGCGGACGCGGTCCCAGTCACCGTCGTCAACCCGGTGGAGTTCGCCGTCGACGACGACGCTCTCCCACTCGTCCCGCGAGGGGGCGTTCCAGACGGCGAAGCTCGCGCGGGCGGTCCGCTCGGCGAACTCGGTCTTCTTCGAGGACTCGCCGGGGCGGAGGAAGACGAAGTAGAGTCGCTCCCGCTCGGCGTCGTACCCGAACGAGAGGGGAATCCCGTAGGCGACGCCGTCGTCGGCGAGCGAGAGGACGCCGACGCCCTCCTCGCGGAGCAGGCGGTCTATCTCCTCCGGCGGCATCTCGATTCGGTTGTGTTGGGCGAAGTCAGGGGCCATGGTAGATATACGCTCGGAGATGGCATAAGCCTGCCAGCGACCCGGAAACCGGCGACCAGCGACCGACTGGCGACCGCCGCGGCGCTCGCTAGCTCGACCCCGACGCGCGACGCGGGGCTTATCCCCGGCGGCGACGAACCGCGGGACGACACCCGGATGACGGTGAACACACTCCACCGGCCGACGCATCGCGACGCCCTCGTCCACCTCGAAGCCGCCTTCGAGCGCGGCGACATGGTGACGATATTCGGGCGGTGCACGGTCGACTACGACGGCCGCGCGACGAGCGAACTCGGCCCCGGCGACCGGCTCGTCGTCCTGAAGCCGGACGGCTCAATTCTGGTCCACACCGACGAGAAGCGGACGCCCGTCAACTGGCAGCCGCCGGGGTGTACCCACTCCGCGAGCGTCCGGGACGGCCGGCTTCGGGTCCGGAGCACGCGCACGAGCCCCGACGAGCGACTCGACGTACATTTCGAGCGCGTCGAGCAGTGTTCGTCCTACGCCGTCAACGACCGCAGCGACCTCGAACTCGTCGGCAGCGAGGAAGACCTGCGCCAGCACATCCTCTCGGACCCCGACAGCCTCGAACCGGGGTTCGAGCCGCTGGAGACCGAGCGACAGAGCGACGCGGGCGCTATCGACATCTTCGGGAAGGACGCGGACGGCGTCCCGGTCGTCGTGGAGTTGAAACGGCGACGCGTCGGCCCCTCGGCGGCGAGTCAGCTTCGACGGTACGTCGATGCGCTCCATCGGGAGTTCGGCGACGACGAGCCGATTCGGGGCGTCCTCGTCGCTCCTTCGGTGACTGAGCGAGCGGCGGACATGCTCGACCGCGAGGGGCTGGAGTTCGTCGCGCTCGACCCCGAGACGGGCGAGCCGCCGGTCGAGGAGGACGACGGCGAAACCAACGGTTCAGATGGGGGCGAATCGGAAGAAGACGGCGACGGCGACGACGCCTAATCAGTCCAGGCCGGCGGCGGCGACGAAGTTCTCGACGGTTCGAGCGGCCGTCACGTCGTCGAAGTCACGGTCTGCGTCGGCGTCGGGCCAGCCGAAGTCGTCGGCGATGCGGTCGAGGAGGGCGGCCGTGAACTCGGGGTGGTACTGGACCGTCCACACGGGCGCGTCCTCGTGGCGCGTCGCGAGGTGGTCGTAGTAGTCCGCGGAGGCGACGGTCTCCATGCGGTCGCCGGGGGCGACGACGTAGTCGCCGTGGACCATCGGAATGCGCCCGGAAACGCCATCGAACAGGGGGTCGTCGCCGAGGTCGACGTCGGCGATACCGCGGCGTTGGTCGCCGGCTTCGACGGTACCGCCGAGGGCGTCGTTGACGAGTTGGTGGCCGAAGCAGACGCCGAGCGTGGGGAGTTCGCGGGCGACGAGGTCGCGGGCGAGCAGGCGCGCGTCGTCGAGCCACGGCCGCTCGTCGGCCTCGTAGACGCCCGCAGTGCTCCCGGTGAGGACGACGGCGTCGACGTTCGAGAGCGTCGGGAGACCGTCGTCGGGGAGCGAGTGAACGGTCCCCTCGCGGCCGTCGAGGGCGAGGTCGGCGAGGGCGTCGGTGAAGTACGCGGGGCCGTCCGCAGGCATGCAGTCGCAGACGAGTAGCATTGTCCGAACCGTGGCGACGGCGGCGCATAAGACTGTCTCCCGGCCGGAACAGTCTGCCCCTTTGCTGTCACCGGCCCGAGGGTGATGAATCGACAGCGCCGGGGGGAGTGCGGGTCGATGGGGTTCGCAGACCCGAACAGAGCGAACCGGCGTGCGAGCCCCTGACACGACCGCGGCGGGCGAATGAAGCTTCGAAGCGTTTTTAGCCCGCCTGACCCTTCGGTTTCACAAGTAACCATGTCAGACAAACCCGCCTCTATGTACCGGGAGATTACGAACCCGGCGTACACCCGACGCGAGTACATCACGGGTATCCCCGGTTCGAAGATCGCACAGCACAACATGGGCGACCTGCAGGCCGACCCCGAGGACTACCCCGTCCAGATCAGCCTGAAGGTCGAAGAGGAAGTGCAGATTCGCCACGGTTCGCTCGAATCCGCGCGTCTGTCTGCCAACCGTCTCATGCTCAAGCACGCGGGCGAAAAGCAGTACAAGATGATTCTGCGTAAGTTCCCGCACCACGTCATCCGCGAGAACAAGCAGGCGACCGGCGCGGGTGCGGACCGTGTCTCCGACGGGATGCGCCAGTCGTTCGGGAAGGTCGTCGGGACCGCCGCTCGCATCCCCAAGGGCGAGACGGTGTTCACCATCTACTGCGACGTCGAGGACGCCGCGACCGCGAAGGACGCCTTCCGCCGCGCGTACAACAAGATGTCGCCGCCGTGCCGCATCGTCGTCGAGCGCGGCGAAGAGCTGCTCGTCGCGTAAGTTCGCGACCTCGCGCCGGCGCGTGCTCGGAACGCGCCTCGCCTCGAACCCACCATTTTTCCCCCGGGACCTCGCCTCGTAGCGTATGCTTCGGTTGGCGGTCACCACCTCCAGCGAGACGTTCGAGCGAATGCGCGGCCCGCTCGGCGACCGCGGCATCGACGTGGGGCACCTCCGCGCCAAGGAGTTCGCGCTCGACCTCTCGACGCCGCCGACCGAGTCGTTCGACGTCGGCTTCGTCTACCCCTCCCGCCCGATGGAAGGCGGGGTCGTCACCGCCAGACACGACCTCCCGTGGGTGAACACGCGCGAGGACGTGCTCACCTCGCGGAACAAAGCGGGCGTCATCGCGGCGCTCGAACGCGCCGGCCTGCCGGTCCCGCGGAGCGTCTGCGTCTCGAACCCGGCCGACGAGTCCGACCTCCTCGACGCCGTCGAGTCGGCGGGCCTCGACTATCCGGTCGTCGTCAAGCCGAACTCCACGACGCGCGGCGTCGGCATCGCCAAGGCCCACGGCCCGGACTCGCTTTCGGGGCACGCGGACGTGCTGAGCCTCGTCCACGACTTCCGGGCGACCGGCGACAAGTCGTTCCTGATTCAGGAGTGGCTGCCGGACGCCCGCGACTATCGGGCGATGGTGCTCGACGGCGAAGTCGTCGGCGCGGTGGAGCGCCGACTGCTGGACGGCGCGCGCGACGGCGGGCGCTGGAAGCACAACGTCCACCGGGGCGCGGAGGCGGTCGGCGTGGACCTCCCGAATCGACACCGCGACCTCGCCGAGGCAGTCGCCGACGAGTTGGACATTCGCTATCTCGGGGTGGACCTGCTCGAATCCGACGGGCGGGTCGTCGTCTCGGAGACGAACGCCCGCCCGACCATCGACGACGACGCGAAGTACGACGACGGCTTTTTCGACCGACTGGCGGCGCTCGTCGAGCGGGTCGCAAAGAAGTCCTGAGCGGGCCGCGGCGAAGTCGAGTCGCTACTCGACGTCGATAGCGGCGGAGTCCTCAGCGCGGTCGAACGTGACCTGCAGGACGCCGTTGTTGAAGGTGGCCGATGCGGAGTGCTCGTCGACGCGGGCCGGGAGGCGGATGCGTTCGTCGTACTCGCGGCGGTCACCGGCGGCGCTGATAGTCAGCGTCTCACCGTCGCACTTGAGGTCGATGGCGTCTTTGTCGACGCCCGGGAGGTCCGCGACGAGTCGGAGTGTAGAACCCTCATCGTACACGTCGATGTGGGTCTCGGAGGCGAATCCGGCGTCGCCTCCGGTCATGTCGTTCATCATCCGTTCGATTTCGTCGAAGATGTTGTCGAACGGGTCGTCGCGGTCGTCTCTGACCATGGAGGCCGCTATGAAATCGGAGGATAAAACGTTTCTGCCTGTGACAGTCACCTGGCAGCGAATCGCCAGTATTCGGCCGCGAGCGACCGTCTACGGACGGACGGCGCGTCCCCGTGTGGGCGTGTCAATTCCCGTTCGTGTGTGACCGATAGTGATTGTTTCTGTAGTAATGTTGATTGCGAATGAAAGGTAACGTTCGATTCAGTCGGATTTACCGAAACAGATATACTGCTGCAACTGGGATATTGATATGGATACTACTCGAACATGAGTGAAAAATCCTACCTCAGCGCGGGCGAGAACGTGGATGAATCGGACGTGGTGCGGGTGGCACTCAACGGCTTCGGCCGCATCGGCCGGAACATCTTCCGTGCCGTCCTCGACAACCCGAAGGTCGAATTAGTCGCCATCAACGACGTCATGGACTTCGACGACATGGCGTACCTCGCGAAGTACGACTCCGTCATGGGCCGACTCGACGGCGTCGAGCGCGACGGCGACTCGCTGTCCATCGGCGGCACCTCGGTTGGCCTCTACAACGTCCAGTCCCCCGCGGAGCTCCCGTGGGGCGAACTCGACGTGGACGTGGCGCTCGAATGTACGGGCATCTTCCGCACGAAGGAAGACGCCTCCGCACACCTCGAAGCGGGCGCGGACAAGGTCGTCATCTCCGCGCCGCCGAAGGGCGACGAGCCGGTCAAGCAGATCGTCTACGGCGTCAACCACGACGAGTACGACGGCGAGGACATCGTCTCGAACGCCTCCTGTACGACCAACTCCGTCACGCCGGTCGCGAAGGTGCTCGACGAGGAGTTCGGCATCGAGAACGGCCTCCTGACGACCGTCCACGCCTACACGGGCAGCCAGAACCTCATCGACAGCCCCCACGCGAAGCAGCGCCGCGGGCGCGCCGCCGCCGAAAACATCGTCCCGACGACGACCGGGGCGGCGCAGGCGGCCACGGAGATTCTGCCCCAGCTCGACGGCAAGCTCGACGGCATGGCGATTCGCGTCCCCGTGCCGAACGGCTCGCTCACCGAGCTCGTCGTCCGCCTCGAGGACAAGCCCTCCGTCGAGGAGATCAACGACGCCTTCCGCGCCGCGGCCGACTCCGGCCCGCTCGCGGGCGTCCTCGGCTACACCGACGACGAGGTCACCTCGCGTGACATCCTCGGTCTGCCGTTCTCCAGCACCGTCGACCTCAACACAACGAACCAGGTCAACGACGGCGGCCTCTACAAGATTCTGACGTGGTACGACAACGAGTTCGGCTTCTCCAACCGGATGCTCGACGTCGCCCACTTCGTCACGCACCAGTAGACCCCTCCACGAATCGCCCGCCCTTTCAGCGCGACTTACCCACCACTAAGTAATCCCTCTACGTTCTTCCACCCGATGTTCAAGACCCTCGATGACCTCGACCCGGAGCAATGCGTACTCGTCCGACTCGACCTCAACTCGCCGGTCGAAGACGGCGAGGTCCAAGACAACCGACGGTTCGACCGCCACGCGGAGACCGTCCGCGAACTCGCCGAGGCCGGCCACCGCGTCGTCCTCATGGCCCATCAGGGCCGCCCCGGCGACGACGACTTCGTCTCGCTCGAACAGCACGCGGACATCCTCGCGGGTCACATCGACCGCGACGTGGGGTTCGTCGCTGACACCTACGGCGACGAGGCCATCGCCGCCATCGACGCGCTCGAAGCGGGCGGGGTGCTCCTGCTCGAAAACACGCGGATGTGCGACGAGGAACTCCCCGAGGAGGACCCCGAAGTCAAGGCCGACACCGAGTTCGTCCGGACGCTCGCCGAGCACGTCGACGCCTACGTCAACGACGCCTACTCGGCGGCCCACCGCTCGCACGCCTCGCTGGTCGGCTTTCCGCTCGTGTTACCCGCCTACGCGGGCCGCGTGATGCAGACCGAGTACGAGGCCAACTCCTCCATCGCCACCCGCGAGTTCGACGGGCAGGTGACGATGGTCGTTGGCGGGACGAAAGCCACGGACGTCATCGACGTGATGAACAACCTCGGCGACAAGGTCGACCAGTTCCTGCTCGGCGGCATCGCCGGCGAACTGTTCCTCCGCGCCGCCGGCAACGACGTGGGCTTCGACCTCGAAGGGATGGACTTCTTCGACGACCAGTGGGAAGCGAACCGCGAGACCATCGAGTCGCTGCTCGACGAGCGCGGCGACCAGATTAAGCTCGCCGTCGACCTCGCCTACGAGGACGAGACCGACGACCGCGGCGAAATCGCGGTCGCCAACATCACGGAGAAGGACCGCGCGTACCTCGACGTCGGCTCGATGACGGTCGACGAGTACGACCCCATCATCCGCGACTCCGAGGCCGTCTTCGTGAAGGGCGCGCTCGGTCTGTTCGAAGACGAGCGCTTCGCGGTCGGCACGACCGGCGTCCTCCGCGCCATCGCCGAGACCGACTGCTTCTCGGTCGTCGGCGGCGGCGACACTTCCCGCGCCATCGAGATGTACGGCATGGACGAAGACGACTTCGGCCACGTCTCCATCGCCGGCGGCGCGTACATCCGCGCGCTGACCGGCGCGCCGCTCGCCGGCGTCGAGGCGCTGAAGCAGGACTGAAGCCGCGCTCAGGAATCCGCGTTCTTTTCTGCGACGATACCGGCGGCACCCTCGACGAGTAACACCACGCCGGCTGCGAAGATGACGAGCGTCAAGACCGCGGTGAGAGCCCCGCCTGCCGGGAACGAACCAGCGGCGCGGACCGCGAGTGTGTGGGATGCGCTGTACGACGCACCCCCGACGAGCACCGCGCCGCCGAAGACAGTTTGTCGGTCACTAGTTTCGAGGACGAGAACATCCGATTCAGCCGAATCTGTCGGCTCGTCGTCGCGGGTGTCGTCACCGTCGCGGTTTGGGTCGCCGCTCATACCTCGGCCTCCGAGTCGATGGCGAAGTGAGACATACCGGCGACACCGAGCGCTTGAATAAAAGTGTCACCCAACGTTGATAGCCGACGCCGCCGAACCGACGCGCATGAAACTCGGCGTCGTCTCCGACACGCATGACAACCTCGACTACGTCGAAGCCGCGGTCTCGCACTTCGAATCAGAGGGTGTAGACGTGGTCGTCCACTGCGGCGACATTGTCGCGCCCTTCTCGGCCGCGCCGTTCGACGCGGACTTCGACTTCCACGCCGTCCGCGGCAACAATGACGGCGAGTGGGCGCTCCGCGAGGCGGTGGACTCGTTCGGCACCTACCACGACGACTTCGCGCACCTGACGCTCGACGGCCAAGAGATAGCGGTCTACCACGGCACCGAGGCCGGACTGGTCGATGCTCTCGTCGACTCGGGGACGTACGACTTCGTCCTGCGCGGCCACACCCACGAGCGGGTGGTCGAACACCGCGGGAAGACGACGCACATCAACCCCGGCGGCCTGCCGATTCCCGGGGCTGACGACGAGTTCCATGTCGCGGTCGTGGACCTCGACACGGGGAACGTGGCATCGCGGTCGCTGTGAGCGGCGAGTCGAGTTGGTAGCCCGCTTACGCCTAGTATTCATCGGGCTATCGTGTGAAACAGCCGCTCAGTAGTACATGCGGAGTTATTGACTGACTGTCGACGACCCGGCGGAATAGTCTCGATGAGTTGAACTGGCCACTTCCCTTCTCCACGATATGATGACCGACGAACTCGACACCTTGCTCGAATGGTTCGACTTGAAGGACGAACTTCGGACGGGATGGGTGCTTCGGAATATCGACTCGCCTGAATCGGTCGCAGCCCACACGTGGGGGACAGCGTCGCTTTGTCTGCTCTACGCCGAGCAGGAAGAGATTGACCGTCAGAAAGCAGTGACGATGGCACTCATTCACGACCTCGGCGAAGCTCGAACGGGCGATATCGCAACCCGCGCAGAGGAGGGACGCCAGACCACTCCCACGTCCGAGAAGGAGGCAGCTGAACGGAGCGCAGTAACCGATCTCGTCGGACCTTTCAACGACAGCGAACTGCTGGCGCTCTGGGAAGAGTACGAAGCCCGTGACACCCCGACGGCACAGTTCGTCAAGGACATGGATCTGATCGATAATTGTCTCCAAGCGCTCAAGTACGAGCGCCAAACTCGGTACGACGAGGCCGAGGCGAACGATCACTTTGCCGAGTTCGAGAATTTGGACGAGTTCTTTGCTACCGCCGCGCCTCGCCTCCGGACAGCGTTCGGACAGAACTTGTTCGAGCAAATCAAATCGCAGTACGAACGAGAACTCGGGCGACCCTGCCAACTCTGAATACGTCTTTCAGTCGCAACTTCCCTGGTCGGTGTCGCACCTGTACTGACCGCAGAGAGTCTGACTACACCATCTGCTAAGGAGTTCAAAGAGTCGAATGGGTGGAAAAGCCGCGACCGCACCGAACTGAGCAGACGATTCGTCGATTAGTCGTCCGCGAACTCTGCGCGCGCCTGCTCAGCGAATCCAGACGGGCTACCGGAGATACCGATACCGAGCGTCTGGTCCGTGAGTTCCATGCTCGTCTGCTGGTCTTCGATGTCGAACATCGCGCGGATGGCGTCGACGTTCTCGGGAATCACGTCGGACTGCTGGTGGATGGCTTGGAACAGGTAGAGGTCCCGGCCGTTGACGCCGATAGACTCGCCCCACACACAGTTCTCCCACATGTCGCCGCGCGGGCGGCCCGCGTCGAGTGCGAAGTCCATGAGCTTACCCGCGCCGTCGATGCCCATGCCCTCCGGGATGACGTAGACGCGGTTCTCGCCTTCGAGCAGTTGCCGGACGTGCGCGCCGGTCACGTCGTCTTCGAGCGTGACGTTGAGCGCGTGGACGTGCATCAGCGTCGCCGGGACCTTCAGCCCGAGCGTATCGATTTCGAGGTCGGGGAAGATGGTCTTCACGTCGGGGCCGTGGTGAGAAGGAATCTTGATCGGGTTCGGCAGGATGTCGTTTATCGGCCCACGGGAGTTCTGTCCGGGGTCGCCGCCGCGGCGGACGAGCGTCGCCCGGACCTTCTCGACGCCGTACTCCGCTTCGAGCGGGGCGATGATGCGCGAGAGACCGGTCGTGTTACAGGAGACGACGCGGACGTAGTCGGCGTCGCGGGCGGCGTCGAAGTTGGCCCGCGCGTTGAAGCTCACGTCGGCCACGTCGGCGTCCTCGCCGCCCTGGAAGATGGCGGGCGTGTGGTGTGTCTCGTACAGTTCGCGGTTCTCCGCGCCGATGCCCGACGGCGTGCAGTCGACGATGATGTCCGCCTCCGCGACCAGTTCGTCCACCTCGCCGGCGAGGTCGACGCCGGCCTCGGAAAACAGCGGTGAACGTTCGGGAATCGCGGCGTACATCGGGTAGCCGCGTTCGCCCGCGGTGTGCGCTTCGAAGTTGGGCTGGGTCTTGGCCACGCCGATGAGTTCCATGTCGGGCTGCGCGTTGACCGCGTCGGCGACGCGCTTTCCGATTGTGCCGTAGCCGTTGACACCCACTCGTATCATGGGTGACAAACGACCGGGCCCGACTATAGTTATTTCGATGGTTAATACTTAGAAATTAACTCTCGGGCGAGTGAGTCCCTTGATTACCTCCGAGGCGAGTGAAACCGCCGATTCGGGGCGACGGGGCGGGAGCCGAACGCGAGGGGGCAGATGGGAACGCCTAACAGCGCCGCCGGCGCAGGTTCCCCCATGCCCGAATCCGACGCAGACCTCCGCGCCGCCAGCGAGACGGCGGTCCGCCAGTGTCTCGACCTCCAACCCGACGAGTCGCTCGTCGTCGTCACCGACGACAAGCGCGAGCGTATCGGCGAGGCGCTCTACGAGGTCGCCAGCGAAGTGACCGACGACGCGACTATCGTCCGCTACCCGCCGGGGAACCAACACGGCGAGGAGCCGCCCGCGCCGGTCGCCGCCGCCATGCAGGCCTGCGACGCCTTTCTCGCGCCGACGACGAAGAGCCTGAGCCACACCCGCGCCCGCGGCAACGCCTGCGACGCCGGCGCTCGCGGCGCGACGCTGCCGGGCATCACCGAGGAAGTGTTCGTCACCGGCCTCGACGCCGACTACGACGACATCTACGACCACAGCGCGGCGATGCTCGACGCCGTCGGCGACGCCGACGAACTCCGCGTCACGACCGAGACGGGCACGGACATCACGTTCGTCCGCGGCGACCGCGAGTGGCTCGCCGACACCGGCGCAATCGCGGAGGCTGGCTCGTTTTCGAACCTCCCGGCGGGCGAAATCTTCCTCAGCCCCGCGTCCGCGACGGGCACCTACGTCGTCGACGGGACGATGATGCCTCACGGCCTCCTCGATGAGGGACAGGAACTCCGCTTCGAGGTCGAAGACGGCTACGTCACCGATATTTCCGACGACGACATCCGCGAGCAGGTCGAGGCCGCAGCCGAGGAAGTCGGCGACGACGCCTACAACCTCGCCGAAATCGGCATCGGAACCAACGTCGGCGTCACCAACCTCGTCGGCTCCGTCCTGCTCGACGAGAAGGCCGCGGGCACGGTCCACATCGCCATCGGCGACGACGCCGGCATCGGCGGCGACACCGACGCGCCGCTCCACCTCGACGGCATCATCCGCGAGCCGACGGTGTACGCCGACGGCGAGGAAGTCGACCTGCCGCGGCCCTGAGTTCGGACCGAGCGCCGACACGCTGATTTTAGCCGACGAGACAGCGTCCGCCGACGGTCAGCGCGCACGATTCGAGACAGCGCAGTTCGTTGCGGTGGGCGAGGTAGACCGCGCCATCGACGACTGCAATCGACTCGCGCATCTGTCCAAACGGAATCGGACCGCGACCGAGGGTCGACCCCGTCCGCGCGTCGAAAGCGTAGAGATACTGCTTGGGGTCTTCCGCGTCGGTGAGTGCGGGGACGTAGACGACCGACCCGGCGACGACTGGTGTCCAGCTTATCGCCACCGAAGCCGCCGGGTCGAACGACCAGACCGCCTTGCCGGTGTCGAGTCGGCGAACCGAGAACGCACCGTCGGCAACGTAGTAGACGAGTCCTTCAGCGACCGCGATGCCCGCAGGGGTTCGCCTACTGGCGGGCTTTCGCCAACGAATCTCGCGACTCCGCCGGTCGAGCGCCGCGACGAAGCCGGGGTCGCCGTCGAGCGGGACGAGAAGCGTGTCGCCTGCGACTGTGACGGGTCCGCCGACGGGGAGCGACCGTTCCCACTTTCGCGCACCGGTTTCGAGGTCGAGCGCGACGAGGCCCGCCTCGCCCCCACGGAAGGGGACGTAGACGGTTCCGCCGGCCGCTGAGAGCATCAGCGGACGGCGGCGGGAGGCGAATCCGGCCCGCCACACTGGGTCGCCCGTCTCTGCGTCGACCGCAACGACGCCAACGGGCGGAATTCGCTCCCCGTAGGTCGCGGTCACAACCAGACCGCCGGAGACGACCGGCGGGGCGGTGCGCGGATACGGTCTTCCAGTGGTCGGCACCGGGTGAGTCCAGCGGAGGCGTCCGTCGGTCGAGAGCGCGTGAAGCCCGTCGAACGACCGGACGTAAACGCGGCCGTCGGCGACGACCACCGAGTCGTGGTGGGAGGCGGGGCCGTGCGTCTCGGCTTCGGTGACGACGGTTCGCCACAGTTCTTCCCCGCTCGTCGCGTCGAACGCGGAGACGACCGTCTCGTGGGCGACACCGTACTCGCGGGTATGCAGGTGATACACGGTCCCGTCGGCGACGACCGGAGAACTCGTCGGATACCCCCCGAACACGTCGGTGCGCCACGCCACGTAGAGGTCGCCGGTCGGTCCGTCAGCGGGCGAAAACCCGGTTCGGGCGTCATCGTACCCGCGGCGCGACCACGTCCCCTCGTAAGTCGGCGAGTCGGCGGTGACACAGCCGGCAGTCGCGGCCAGTCCGGCGGCTCCGAGCGAGGTGAGAAACCGGCGACGTGTCGGACCGGACATCGTGCAAATGTTGGCTTAGTAAAAACAAAAACCGACCGGCTGCGACGCTTCCGCACCGGCGCGGACGCCCACCCCCGCTACCAACACCCACGGTCGAGTGGAGAAAGGCGGCTTTTTACGGCCTGATGGGCTAGCGACCCGTATGAGCCTACCCGACGCCGGCGAGCGCGTCCCCCTCTCCTGTCCGACGTGTTCGCCCGACGAACCCACCGTTCACGAGGTGCTGAAGCCCGGCGGTCACTCGACCGTCCGGTGTACCGAATGCGGCCACGTCCACAAGGAGAAAGTCGAGATTCCCGACGAAACCGAGATGAACGTCGTCGTCTCGCAGGACGGTGACTCCGTCTCGACCGAAGTGCCCGTGCCGGTCGGCACGACCATCGAGGTCGGCGACGAGTTCATCGTCGACACGCCCGAAGCGATTCAGCTCGTGCGCATCACGGGCATCGAAGTCGGCCCCGAACAGCGCGCCGACGAGGCCGAGGTGGCCGACGTGAAGACCGTCTGGACCCGCGTCGTCGACAACGTCGCGGTCAACGTCACCATCCACCCGAAGGACGGCAAGCGCGAGGACACCCGCAGCGTCACCGTCAACGTCCCCGGCGACTACGAGTTCGTCGTCGGCGAGACGGAGGCGTTCGGCGACGAGGAGGTCGAAATCGAAGGCCTTGTCGTCCGCTCGGACGCTCCGGAGTACCGCCACGGCAAGCTCGACCACCCCGGCGACATGGTGTACGCGAAGGACGCGAAGCGCGTCTATGCCCGCGACCAGACCTCGACCGCGTGGTCGGTCTGGTAAGGGCGAAAGCGACGCCGAAACGCTCCGCCACGCCAACACCGGGCGGCACCGCCCGCCCAACGCACGACCTTTTGTCTCCCGACCCGTCGGTGCGACCATGCCTACCCGCGACCGGTCGCAGTCGTCGGTCGAATCGCTCGCGCTCCTGTGGGCCGCCCGCGAGAGCGGCGTCATCGACGCGCTCACGACGAGCGCCGGCACCGCCGAGGCTGTGGCCGAGACCGCCGGTATCGACTCCCGAGCCGCCCGCATCACGGTCGAGGCGCTGGCCGCGATGGGCTTCATCAAGCGCGTCGGCGACGAGTACGAGATAACCAACCGCGCGCTCGGCTTCCTCGCCAAGCGCGACGTTCGCTCCATCGGTCGCCTCCCGCACGCGCTCGACCGCTTTTCGCTCTACGCCGACCTCCCGGAGACGATGGTGTCCGGCGAGTCGCCCGCGCTCCCGGACGACTGGCTTCGGAACCGACTCGGCGCGCACGACGCCGCCGAGGAGTCGGTCGTCCGGGCCTGCGTGACTGCCGCGGTCCGCGAGGCGCCCGACGCGACGCGCGTCCTCGACCTCGGCGGTGCGTCGGGCGTCTTCGCCCGCGAGTTCGTCGCCCGCGGCCGCGACGTGACGCTCGTCGACGACGCCGAGACTGTGGAAGTCGTCCGACCGCTTCTCTCCCGCGCCGGCGTGGATCTCGTCGCGGGCGACTCGACCGACCCGCCGGTATCGGGCTTCGGATTGGTCTTCGTCGGCGACGCCTTCGCTGGGCGCGACCCGGACGGCGCGCGAGCGCTCGTCTCCGGCGCGCACGACACCCTCGAACCCGGTGGGTCGGCGGTGTTCGTCGATAGTCTCCACGGGCGCTGTCCGACCGAGGCGACTGCGGGGCGGGCGGTGGACGCGCTCGCCACCGGCCGCGGCGACCTCTACGACGAGCCGACGGTTCGCTCGTGGGTCGAATCGGCCGGATTCGGCGGCTGTACGGTCCGAGACGTGCCAGGGACCGACCTGCAGGCGGTCGTCGGCGAGCGTGCGGTTGATTAGGACCGACCTCCGAGTTCGGCTATGGACAACTCGGTGCTGCGCGACGACATGGTCGACGGCCTGGAGCACTCGCTGGAGTCGCTCCCGGAGGCCGTCTCCATCGCCATGCGCAGCGTCCCGCGACACGAGTTCATCACCGACTCGCCGTACCAGAACCGCCCGACGGAGCACCGCGACACGAACACGACCATCCTCGCGCCGACGACGGTCGCGCGCCTGCTCTCCGCGCTCGACCCGCAACCGGACGACGAGGTACTCGTCGTCGGCGCGGGCGTCGGCTACACCGCCGCGGTCCTCGCCGAAATCGTCGGCGACGCCCGCGTCCACGCGGTCGACATCACGCGTTCGCTCGTCTACGAGGCCCGCGAGAACCTCCAGCGCGCCGGCTACGGCGGCGTCCTCGTGGACTGCCGCGACGGCGCGGAGGGGCTGGCCGACTACGCGCCGTTCGACCGCATCCTCGTCGAAGCCTCGGCGGTCCGCCCGCCCGCACGACTCCTCGCGCAACTCGCCGACGGCGGCCGGCTCGTCATGCCGAAAGGCGTCGGCGAACAGACGCTCGTCGCCGTCGAGGACGGCGAGGTGGCCGAGTCGTTCGGCCCGCTGTCGTTCAAACCGCTGCTCGTGGACGGCGAACAGACGGGGAGCATCGTCAGAAACCGGACGCGACGCGAGGACCCCGAGTACGAGGGCCGGGGCTGGCACGCCGGCCACGGCTGGGAACAAGACTGGATAGACTGGGGCGGTCGCGGGTAGACGAGTAGGACTGAGCCCTCGACGTGTCGGCCGACGTGACAGTCACGCTTCTCCGAGCGCGGGAACCACCAATTTACGATTTAGCCGCGGAGCGCGTAACTAGAGCCGGTGAATCAACCATGGAGAAGAACGTCGGCGGCTACGATCGCATCGCGCGCGCCGTCCTCGGACCAGTGCTCATCGTCGTCGGGGCGGCGAGCCTCGCGGGCTTCCTGACCATCGCAGCCGGAACCCTCGGACTCGTCGTCGCGGTCGCGGCGCTCCTCGTCGGAGCGGTCCTCGCGACCACGGCAATCACCCAAAAATGCCCGCTGAACGACCTGCTGGGCTTCAACACCTACGAGGGCGCGAAGACGACCGAGACCGAATCCGCGGGCAAGCCCCGCGCGCAATAATCATTTTCGAGTGAGCTGCTGACGGCAGCTCGTGTTCCGTGGGTTGAACCGTGCGAGCGGACGATTCGTATTTCGCTTTGGTTATCAAAACAGATATCTCGCGGGAAACACCTTTCTCGCCCCTCCCGAGACCAGGAGTAGCGATGACGCCACCACTCCCGACGCGGGAACAGCTCCCGGACGACCTCCTCGAACGGGCCAACTGGGTCGGGTGGCAAACACGGACCCGTGACGGTGCCGAAACGACGGTTCTGAAGGGCACGACCGGCGGGCTCGCGTCGGTGACCGACGTTTCGACGTGGACGACGTTCGACGAAGCGCTCGCGTACGCGCGGGACGGCCCCGCCGACGGGGTGGGGTACGTTTTCACCGACGACGACCCGTTCGTCGTCGTCGACATCGGCGAGTGCCGCGACAGCGAGACCGGCGCGACCGAGCGCTGGGCGTGGGAACTCGTCGACCGCCTCGACTCTCACACGCAGGTGAATCCCTCGGGGACGGGCTGTCGCGTCCTCGTCCGCGGGACGCTTCCGTCGGGAAGCGACCGAACTGAGAACCTCGAACTCTCGGACGGCGCGGGCTTTTTCCCCGCGACCGGCGACCGACTCGAAGGCACGCCCGCGGCGATTGCCGAGCGGAGCGACGTGCTCGCGGCAATTCACGGCGCCTACTTCGAAGCCGGCCCGGAGCCGTCGCCGGCCCCGGCGGTCGACTCGGTGGCTCCGGATTCGTCCGGTGTGCCCGTTGACGCGCGCCTCGACGAGGTGAGCGGCCCGGGCAACGACCTCGCGGACGGCGAGGTTATCGACCGCGCTTCGACCGCGGTGAACGGCGTGAAGTTCACCCATCTGTGGCGGGGAGACACCAGCGGCTACGACAGCCACGACGACGCGGACGCGGCGCTGTGTTCGATTCTCGCGTTCTGGACGGCCGGCGACGCGCGCCAGATGTGCCGCCTGTTTCGAGACTGCGAGCTCTTTCGGCCGAAGTGGGACGAGGTGGCGCACGCGGACGGGTCGACCTACGGCGCGAAGACGGTCCACCGCGCGATTCGAGAGACGAGCGAGTTCTACGACCCGTCTGGCTGGTCGAGCGCGGTTCGACCCGCGACGACGCCCACGGACGAGGACCGACGGGGAGACAGCCGGTCCGACGGCGCGCTCGACGGGCAGCCCGACGACCCCGGGTGTGAACCACGGGGACCGCCGCCGACCACCGCGTCGCCGGTTGGCGAGCGCGAAGCGTTCGACCGCTTCAGCGAACTCCGGGCGCGGCTCGACGACGCTGTCGACGAGAACCAGCGACTCCGCGACGAACTCGACGCGGAGCGCGAGCGCCGGCGCGACCTCGAAGCACGGGGACGCGGTGGCGGGGCCGGTGAGAGAGACGAGAAAGCGGGGCGCGGGTGGTCGCTGTTCGACTGGCTTCGGTCGTGAGCGACGCTATGTTAGCTGTGTTCTGAGCTGATTCACGATTTGAGTCCGCTTCCGGTGAGCGGTACGACCACGTCGGCGTCGCGGTCGAGGACGCCCGAGAGCCGCAGTTCGCGGAGCGCCGCGGGTGCGACGGCGCAGGTCGGCTCCGTATAGAAGCCGTGGCGGTGGAGCCTGTCGAGTTCGTCTTCGACCGCGTCGGACGAGAGCGCGATGGCGTCGCCGCCGGTGTCGTCCAGCGCCTCGTGAATCTCGGCCTCGCGGACGGGGTCGAGAATCTGGATGCCGTCGGCCACGTCGTTCGTCTCGTCGGGCGTGTGGTGCCGAGCGTCGGCGATGGGTGAGTAGCCGGCGGCCTGCGCGCCGTACAGTTCGGGCATCCGGTCGGTCCAGCCCGCCTCGTAGAGCGCGCGGAAGCCGCGGTACGCGCCGAGGAAGAGCGTCCCGTGGCCGAGCGGCGTGACGACCGCGTCGGGGACCGACCAGTCGCGCTGGGCGGCGATTTCGTAGGCGACGGTGGCCGTGCCCGCGAAGAACGCGGGGTTCCACGCATGACTCGCGTACCACGCGTTGTCGGCCTCGACGGCCTCGACGCAGGCGTCGGTCACGTCCTGTCTGGAGCCCTCGATTCGGACCGGCTTGGCCCCGGCGCGCTCGATGGCGCGGACCTTCGAGGGCTTGACCGACGCGGGCACGTAGATTTCGGCGTCGATGCCGGCGCGGGCGGCGTAGGTCGCGACGGCGGCCCCCGCGTTGCCCGAGGAGTCCTCGACGACGCGTTCGACGCCGAGCTCTGACGCGAGAGAGAGCATCGTCGTCGCGCCGCGGTCCTTGAACGAACCGGAGGGGAAGACGTACTCCAGTTTGAACGAGGCCTCCCACTCCACCGCGTCGACGAGGGGCGTCATCCCCTCGCCAAGAGTCGCGTGCGGCTCGGTCGGCAGGAACTCGTCGAACGCCCAGAGGCCGTCGCGGTAGTCGAGGGCGGCGTCATCGGGGGTGGCCGCAGACGGCGTCGGGTCGGACGCGAAGTCCAGCGGCTCGCCGCAGGTGCAGCGCCAGCGCCACGCATCGTACGTCTCGCCACAGGCGTCGCACGCGAGTCGGAGCCGAGCGGGGAGGTCGTGTGATGTCGTCATGGGAAGTGAGGTGGTGGGTGGGTGTGGGGTGAGGTGGTGCGGGTGAAGTAAGTCAGGGGTCAGTACGTGTCGAGGTCGATGCCGACGGAACAGACGTACTCGCCGGAAGCGACCTGCGGGAGGCGGCGTGCCCGCCAGAAGATGCCGTCGTGGTCGGCGGTGACGCGGGCTTTGAGCTTGCCGAACACGTCCGTCACCTCGAACACCACGTCGCCGGCGGAGACGCGCTCGCCGAGGTCGCGCTTGAACCGGACGAGGCCGCCGACCGGCGAGCCGTACTGGTCGAAGCCGCGGGCGCGGGTCTGGGCTTCGAGTTCCACGTCACCGTCGAGGAAGTCGTACCCGCGGAGGACGTTGTAGACGCCGCGGACACCCTTCTCGATGCTCTCGTCGTCCCAGCCGACGCAGCCGCCGAGTTCGGGGTCGATGGTCGGGATGCCGGCGTCCGGGCCGGCGCGGGCGAGTTGGCCGTCGGGGCCCTTCTGGTCGAGGACGTAGCCGCAGCCGAACGTCTTGGCGAGTCGGAGGCACTTAGCGTGCATCCGGTGGTGGCGACCGCAGCGGACGCGGACCTCGTCTATCATCTGACTCGTCGAGCCCTGATGGAGGTCGACGATGAGGTCGGCGTCGCGGGCGGCGGCGAACGTCGCGGCCGCGATGCGCTCCGAGGAGGTGCCGCGCTCGTCGCCGGGGTACGCCCGGTTCATCTTCGTGTCGTCTATGGGGTTGCGGTGCTGTGCGACCTGAAAGGCGTGGTAGTTGACGATGCCGACGACGAGAATCGTGCCGGAGATCTCCGCGGGGTCGAGCTGCGGGACGACCCGCTGGATGACGCCGACGCCGTTGAGTTCGTCTCCGTCCGAGGCCGCCTGCATGTAGAGCGTCTTGCCCGACGACGCGCCGTTGATGACGGCGACGGGCAGGCCGACGCTCCCGCCGTCGCGGGACTCGCCGACTTCGAGACGGCCCACGTCCATCTCCCCGGGGGCCGCGCTCGCCGTTCCCAAGGTAATCATATCGCCAACCTCGGACCCGCCTCCCTTTAGGGGTTCGGTCCGCTGACCCCCCGAGGAAAGCGTTGCCGCTATGGTCTCGCGGCCGCTACCGGCGACCGTGACAGACGACGTTCCCGAACGGCCGCCGACGGGGGGACTGGTACAGGCGCTGGACGTGCCACGAAACGCCGCTATCGGGGCGGCCGTCGGCCTCGCGTTGGCCGTCGTCGCCTACCTCTTTCGGGTCCTCGAACTGTTCGGCCCGTTCGCCGGTACCCGCGAGTATCCGATACTCGGACCCGAGGGCTGGTTCCTCATCCTCGCGTTCGTCCTCGCCTCTGCGACGGCGCTGCTCGTCGCGACAGTGCTCACGCTCGTCTCGGCGTATCGACTGAGTAAAACGCTCTGAGCCGTCGGTTCCGTCGGTTCGGCCTCGCCCTACTCGTCGAACTCGCGCTCGTCGCCGACGAGTTCGCCCAGTCGTTCCGCGCCGGCTCTGGTTCCTTTCGCGATGATGAGGTCGCCGCCGTGGAGCCGCGTTTCCGACCCCGGCGAGACGACCCACTCGCGGCCGCCAGCCCGGCGGACCGCGATGACGCGCATTCCCGTCTCGGTCTTGACGCGCCGGTCGCCGAGGGTCGCCTCCGCGAGGTCGCTTGCGGGGGCGACCCGCAGGCGGATGATGACCTCGTCGGACTCCTTGACCGCGGCGGCGACGACCGGGTGGGCGTCGATGCCGCGGAGGACGCCCTCGGCGATTTCGAGCGCGGCGTCCGAAATCATCTCGGTCGCGCTCGCGAGTTGGACGAGCCCACGGAGCGACACGGGGTCTTCGACCCGGCTCGCCGCGCGGAGCGTCCACGCCTCGAACCGGGACTTGAGCGCGTCCACCTCGGCTTCGAGTTCCTCGACCTCTTCGGCGACGCCCTCGCTGTCGAACAGCACCGCGCCGTAGGCGAGGTCGACGGCGAGTTCGCTCATATCCTTCATCAGGACGATGGAGTCGACCGCCCGCTCGAGGTCCTCGATGGTCGGCTCCGGCACATCCGGCGGGTCGTACCGGAGGCCCGTGGCGGCCTCGTGGACGGTCTGGAGGCCGTCGTCGCGGCCGCGGAGGAGGAGCACGTCGCCGGCGCGGAGCGTCGTCTCGTGGTCGGGGTTCGTCACCCACTCGCCGGCGCGGTGGATGGCGATGACGCGGACGCCCGTCTCGGTCTCCATGTTGATGTCGCCGAGCGTGCGACCCGCGTACGGCGACTCGTCGGTGAGTTCGCACCGGATCGTCGTCTCGACCGCCTCGGGGAGCGCCGCGCGGATGGCGTCCGGGAGGCCGATGTCCTCGATGACGACCTTGGCGATGTCGCCCGCGGCGTCCGAAATCTTCTCGGCCGCGCCGACGACGCCGAGGACGGGCGCGAGTTCCTCCGCGTCCTCGGGGCTCCGGGCCGCCATCATCAGGCTCATGCGCGCCTGTAGCTGAAGGATGTCCATCCGCTCTTCGAGGTCGAGGACCTCGGCCGCGAGGTCGTCGTTGGCGTGGAGGACGGCGGAGTACGAGAGGTCGATGAGTAACTCCGCGGTGTCTTTCATCTCGGCGAGGACGGCCTTGACGCTGACAGGCTCGTACTCGATGTCCTCCGGATTCATGCGCCCGCCTTCACGACGGGACGGCAAAAGGCTTGCCAGGAATAGTGGTGCCACCGTGGTTCGAGAGAGCTACGTCGCGGGCGGATATGACTTCGCGGGTGGCCCGAACCGCGCGCGACCGCCCTCGGTGAACCCCGTATAAGGGCACCGAAAACAACGACAATTGTCGAACACTATTTTAGACACCGGCTACCCACGAAATCGACAGACGGGGCTGCCGTTGTATGTGTATGGCGGTCGATAACATATGAGTGAAAACGATAACGCTTTTTTGAGATGGTAGGCAACGTTCTGGGTATGTCAGGCGAACTGAAGCGGGGGCTGGAAGGTGTGCTGGTCACCGAATCGAAACTCAGCTTCATCGACGGCGATGCGGGACAACTCGTTTACTGCGGTTACGACATCGAAGACCTCGCACGGGACGCAAGCTACGAGGAGGTACTCTACCTTCTGTGGCACGGAGAGCTTCCGACGCGCGAGGAACTGGATGCGTTCTCCGACGAACTCGCGGCCCATCGCGGCCTCGATGACGGCGTCCTCGACGTGACGCGCGAACTCGCAGAGCAGGACGAGTCGCCGATGGCGGCGCTCCGAACGCTCGTCTCGGCGATGTCGGCGTACGACGAAAACGCCGACTTCGAGGACGTGACCGACCGCGAGGTTAACCTCGAGAAGGCAAAGCGCATCACGGCGAAGATGCCGTCGGTACTCGCGGCCTACGCCCGCTTCCGTCGCGGCGACGACTACGTCGAACCCGACGAGAGCCTGAATCACGCGGCGAACTTCCTCTACATGCTCAACGGCGAGGAGCCGAACGAGGTGCTCGCCGAGACGTTCGACATGGCGCTCGTGCTCCACGCCGACCACGGTCTGAACGCTTCCACGTTCTCCGCGATGGTCACGTCCTCGACGCTGTCTGACCTCTATAGCGCGGTCACGTCCGCCATCGGCACGCTCTCGGGGTCGCTCCACGGCGGCGCGAACGCGAACGTCATGCGGATGCTGAAGGACGTCGACGACAGCGACATGGACCCGACCGAGTGGGTCAAAGACGCCCTCGACCGCGGCGAGCGCGTCGCCGGGTTCGGCCACCGCGTCTACAACGTCAAGGACCCCCGCGCGAAAATTCTCGGCGCGAAGTCCGAGGCGCTCGGCGAGGCCGCCGGCGACATGAAGTGGTACGAGATGTCGGTCGCCATCGAGGAGTACATCGGCGAGGAGAAGGGTCTCGCGCCGAACGTGGACTTCTACTCCGCGTCGACGTACTACCAGATGGGCATCCCCATCGACCTCTACACCCCCATCTTCGCCGTCTCGCGCGCCGGCGGCTGGATTGCGCACGTCCTCGAACAGTACGAGGACAACCGTCTCATCCGCCCCCGCGCCCGCTACACCGGCGAGAAAGACCTCGAGTTCCCGTCGGTCGACGAGCGATAGACAGCGAGTCAACGAGTCGCACGCGACTTTTTCCCGTTCGCCGTCTCCCGGAGCGACGCGTCGTCCCTCGCGGTCGCCCCGTTCCTCGCTTCCACAATTTCCGCGAGTCCTACGTCGCCCGTGCCGTCTCGCGCTCAGTCGTCTTCGCCCACGTCGTCGACGCCGACGCTTCCGCGTTGGACCATGAGCGAGTCGGCGTGGCCCGCCCAGTCGGCGTAGTAGAACGCGACCAGCGCGAACAGCCCCATCCACGTGAACGACAGGACGATGCCGATTCGCGCGCCGAGCGGGCCGTAGCCGAACACCTCGACGAGCAGGTAGGACGCGCCGACGAAGAAGCCGAACACCCCGGTCAGCCGGGCGACGAAGGGGATTCGCGTCGCGCCCGCGCCCTGCAGCGACCCGGACAGGCCGACGAAGAGCGCCAGTCCCGGCGCGGCGAGGCCGTAGGCGACGGCGAACTTCACGGCCCACTCGAGGTCCGCGCCGCCGCCGGAGCCGACGAGGCCGACGACGGGTTCGGTGAACGCCGCGAGGAAGAGCCCGATGCCGCCGACCGTAACGACTGACAGGAGCGCCACCGCGCCGCCCTGATACCGCGCGGCCTCGCTGTCGCCCGCCCCGAGCGCCTGCCCGACGAGGACGCTGGCGGCGACGTTGTAGCCGCGCGCCAGCGGGCTCGCGACCTGCTGGTAGACCCGGCGGCCGATTTGGAAGCCGGCGTTGACGGCGTCGCCGAAGCCGAGGAGCAGGGCGTTGAACGGGAACTCCGCGAGTTCGGCGGCGATTCCCTCGCCGACCCGCGGGGTCGCGATGCGAACGAGTTGGCTGGCGACCGTCCGGTCGCGGGGGCGGACCAGCGAGGTCGGCGACGCGGGCCGGGCGAGCGCGACGAGAAGCAGTCCCGCCGAGAGGACGTTGGCGGTGGAAGTCGCGAGTCCGACACCCAGCACGCCGAGCGCCGGCAGGCCGACGAGACCGAAGCCGAGACCGACCGACAGCCCGATGTTGACGACGTTGGCGAAGACGTTGACCAGCATCGGCGTCCGGGTGTCGCCGACGCCCTGAAGCGACCGCGAACCGACCAGCGAGACCAATCGCGCGGGCGAGGTGGCGAAGATAACCGCGAGATACGTCGTTCCCAAGGCGACCGCCCTGTCGCTCGCCGGGAACGCGCCGATGGCCGCCTCGCCCAGCGTGAACCCGAAAATCAGGAACGGGATGCCCGCGAGGAACGCGAGGAGGAGCGCCGTCGAGATAGCCTCGCTCCGGTTGGCGTCCGCGCCGCTCCCCGTGTCCTGACTGGAGAGCGCAATCGCACCGCCGCCGAGGCCGAGGCCGATGCGGAGCGGGAACCGTGCGTAGAGGTCGGCGAGGCCGATAGCGACGACGGCGGCCGGGGAGAGCGCCGCGGTGACGGCAACGTCCACGGTCCGCATCGCCGTCTGTGCGGTCTGCTCGGCCATCACCGGCCACGCGAGCGAGAAGATCCGCTTCCAGACTCGCCGGAGACGGCCGAGGTTCATGCCGAGGCCACGGACCTCGCGCAGTTGACGGTATCGGAAGCGGCGGTCCCGTCGGGCACTCTCGATGCGACGCGCGAATGACGAGTGTCATACGCGAGCGATGGGTCGCCGCTGTCGTGCGCTTTCACTTTCACTCCGGGTGGGGGACGTTTATATGCACGGGGACCAGAAAGACAGTTGCACGTCACACGCGTGCATTCCCCCTTTCCCCCTTCCCGACCGGCGAGCGACGGCGACGGCGCGCGTTGACGGAGGCGAATCCGAGTTTTCAACCGACGACCATGAGGGTTGACATCACGGCCCTGATACGGACGAGTTCCCGAACGATTAAACACAGACACGGGTGATTTCTGACCATGCTCACGCTTGACGACGTACGCGCCGCCCGCGAGCGCGTCGAAGCGGTCGCCCGATGGACACCGCTGGAGTACTCGCACACCTTCTCGGAGATGACGGGTGCAGAGGTGTACCTGAAACTGGAGAACTCCCAGCGCACGGGGTCGTTCAAGATTCGCGGAGCGACGAACCGCATCACCACGCTCTCCGACGAGGAGCGAGACGCGGGCGTCGTGACCGCGAGCGCCGGCAACCACGCGCAGGGCGTCGCGCTCGCGGCGTCGCGGGCGGGTGTGAACGCGAAAATCGTCATGCCGGAGTACGCGCCGATTTCGAAGGTGAAAGCGACCGAGCGCTACGGCGGCGACGTGGTGCTCTACGGCAACGACTACGACGAGGCGCAGACCAAAGCCCACGAAATCGAAGCGGAGGAGGGGCGGACCTACGTCCACGCTTTCGACGACGAGTACGTCATGGCCGGGCAGGGGACCATCGGCCTCGAAATCGCGGATGACTGCCCGGACCTCGACACCGTGGTCGTCCCCATCGGCGGCGGCGGACTCATCTCCGGTATCTCGACGGCCATCAAGGAACAGTTCCCCGACGCCCGCGTCATCGGCGTGCAGGCGGAACAGGCCTCCAGCGCCGCGGACTCGCTGAACAAAGGGTCGATTCAGACCATCGACGAGGTGGACACCATCGCCGACGGCATCGCCGTCCGCAGAATCGGCGACAAGCCCTTCGAAGTCATCCGCGAGCGCGTCGACGAGGTCGTCACCGTCTCCGACGAGGAAATCGCGGTGGCGCTTACCTACCTGCTCGAACGCTCGAAGACGCTGGTCGAGGGCGCGGGGGCCGTCGCGCTCGCGGCGCTGGTCTTCCAGAAGTTCGACTACGAGGAGGGCGAGGTCGTCGTCCCCGCGCTGTGCGGCGGCAACATCGACATGAACACGCTGACGACTGTCGTGATGCGCGGACTCGTCGAGACGGGCCGGTACCTCAAGATTCGGACCGAACTGAAAGACCGCCCCGGCTCGCTCGAACAGCTCATCGAGATCATCGCCGCGGAGAAGGCGAACATCTACGCCATCAGGCACGACCGCACCTCTCGGAAAATCGCGCTGAACGCGACGGAAGTCGAAATCGACCTCGAAATGCGCGGGCCCGACCACGTCGATTCGCTCCTCGGGGAGCTCCGCGACGCGGGCTACGACGTGGAAGTCCTCGACTGACCGCGTGGCCGGAGGCGGGCTTCGAGTCCCGCGTTGGAAGCCGGGGGGTCAGGCGAGTCGCGTGAGGCCCATAAACACGAGGAGCGTGCCGATGCCTCGGTAGAGCCAGACGGGCGGGGCGGACCCCTCGGACCCGTCGGAAGACGTGTGGCGGAGGAACTCGAACCCGAACGCGTGGATTCGCGCCGGGAAGACGAGGTACGCGACGCCGAGCGCCACGACCCCGACGGAGCCGACCTGCCACAGGAGGTTCATGTGCTAAGTCCGAACTGTTCCGGCATATGCCCGTCGGTCGGGTCGGCGCGTCGGCGGCCGGAGTTCGTCCGAGACGGGCGCGTTTCGGGAGTGTGAGCGCGTTTCTGTCCCCGACGAACGCTCGCCTTTTTACCCGGACGATTATGTCGAATTCGGGCGAGAGACACCACCTACGATGGTTTTCAGTTCGTGGGAAGCATGCGGGGATTGACCCTCCCCCAATACGAAGGCCTTTAACAGGGAAGTCCCCGCCCCTCGCTCCCTGGTTCGCCCCGTCGTCGGCGCTCCCCACCAAACCATGCTCGACCCAGTCATCGCCAGTCGGCTGCAGTTCGCGCTCACGACCATCGTCCACATCATCTTCCCCGTGATGAGCATGGGCCTCGCGCCCTTCCTCATCTACTTCACGTGGAAAGACATCCGCACCGACGACCCCGTGTACGAACAGCTCAGGCGGTTCTGGACGAAGATTTTCGCCGTCTCGTTCGTCGTCGGCACCGTGACCGGCATCGTCCTCGAATTCGAGTTCGGGACGAACTTCGCGGCGTTCTCGACGGCGGCCGGCGAGCTGTTCGGCGGCCCGCTGGCGACCGAGGGGATGATGGCGTTCATGCTCGAAGCGACGTTCCTCGGGGTGTTCGTCTTCGGCCGCGAGAAGGTCTCCGACGCGCTCTACATGGTTTCGGCCGTCGCCGTCGGCCTCGGGACGTGGCTCTCGGCGGTGTGGATTCTCGTCGCTAACTCGTGGATGCAGACGCCCCGGGGGTACGAACTCGCGCGCGAGGGCGGCCAACTCGTCGTCTCGCTCGTCGACCCAATCGCGGCGTACGCCAACCCGCGGTTCCCGTGGATGTTCGTCCACATGCAGAACGCCGCGGTGTTGTCGGTCGCGCTGTTCATGGCCGGTGTCGCGGCGTACCACGTCTGGCAGCGCGGCATCGACGCCGACGACGAGCGCGAGGACGCGCGCTTCTGGCGGAAGACGCTCAAAATCGCGCTCGTCGTCCTGCTCGTGACCGCGCCGTTTCAGGCGATCCACGGCGACGCCTACGGCCGGCACGTCTACGAGACCCAGCCGCAGAAGTTCGCCGCCATGGAGGCCGTCTGGGAGACCGACAGCTACGTCCCGGAGTACATCTTCGCCATCCCGACGAGCCTCGAACACATCACCGACCCGCGCGCCAAGGAACTGCTCGGCATCGGGATTCCCGGCGGGGCGTCGTGGCTGGCGAGCGGGGGTGACCCCCAAGCCGAAATCACCGGCCTGAACGAGTTCGACACGGAGGCCCCGCCGGTCGCCATCGTCTTCTGGTCGTTCCGGCTCATGGTCGCCGCCGGCTTCTGGTTCATCCTGTTGGCCTTCTGGGCGGCCTATCGCTGGTGGACCGACGACCTGTACGACGACGACCTGTTGCACAAGGCGTTCGTCGGGTCGTCGCTCCTCGGCATCTTCGCCGTCGAAGTCGGCTGGATAGTCACCGAGGTGGGCCGACAGCCGTGGGTCATCCAAGGCGTCCTCAGGACGAGCGAGGGCGTCTCGCCGGGGCTCACCGGCTTCGAAGCGACGCTCACGCTCGCCGGCTTCGCCGTCGTGTACACCGGCCTGCTCGCGCTTTACACCTACGTGATTCGCCGCATCATCCGCGAGGGTCCGCCGAGCGTCGACGAGACGGCGGCGGGCGAGGCCGCCTCCCCCGCGGAGGTGACCGGCGATGACTGACTACGGCGCGTTCGCCACGGACCCGCTTTTCGGCCTGCCGCTGCAGGAGTTGTGGTTCGGGCTCGTCTTCTTCATCCTCGGGATGTTCCTGTTCCTCGACGGCTTCGACTTCGGCGTCGGGGCCGTCTTCGCGACCCGCGACGACGACGAGGAACGCGAGACGCTTTTGGCCGCCATCGGCCCCTTCTGGGACGGCAACGAGGTGTGGCTCGTCGTCTTCGGCGGCGCGCTGTTCGCCGCGTTCCCGGCGGTGTACGCGAACCTCTTCAGCCGCCACTACCTGCTCATGTTCGCCATCCTCGGGGCGCTCATCCTCCGCGGGCTCGCCCCCGAGATGTACGAACAGCGCCACGACGAGGCGTGGCAGACGTGGTGGGGGCGAGCGTTCGTCGTCGGCAGCGTGAGCGCGCCCTTCTTCCTCGGCGTGTTCGCCGCCCACTGGCTCCTCGGCGTCGAGTCGCTCCTGTCGCTTCCCGGCGTCGTCGTCGGCCTCGCCGTCGTCGCGCTCACCGTCGTCGCCGGCGTCGGTTTCCTCGCCATGAAGACCCGCGGGAGCCTCCAGCGCGACGTTGCCGACTACGGTCCGCGGGCGATAGCGGCCTACCTCGCGCTCGTCGTCGTCACGCTCGGCTACCTCGTCGCCGTCCGCCCCGACCTCGGCGTCCTCGCGCCGATTCCGCTGGCGCTCGTCGTCGTCAGCCTCGCCGCCGCCGCGGGCTACCTGCTCGCGCTCCGCGACGGGCGCTACACGCTCGCGTTTGGGACCGTGCCGGTCCTCGTGTTCGCGTTCGTCGCGCTCGTGGCGACGCTCATGTTCCCCCTGGCCGACCCCGCGACCGGGCTGACCGTCGCGGACGCCATCATCTCCGTGCTCCCGCTGAACATCATGAGCGTCGCGTCGGCGCTCCTCCTGCCGCTCGTGTTTACCTACTTCGGCATCCTCTACACGACGTTCAGCGGCCCCATCGAAACCGGAGAATCGTACTCCTGACCGACTGCAATCGACCCTTCCCCCACAACCAATCCAACCATGGCTACGCTCCCCAACACCAAACCCACCGCCGAATCGCTCACCAAACCGCTGACCCTCCTCGGCCTCGGACTGGTCGTCGTCAGCGTCGCCGTCGCGGGGTTCGCGCTCCGAGACGGCGACGTGGTCACCGCGCTCGGGATGGGGCTGTTGTTCGCCTCGGGCGTCCTCACGACCGGCATCAGCCTCTCCGGGAAGTCGGTGTAACCCGACGGACCACGGCGGGGAGGTTCCGCCGCGGACCCGGTCGTTCCACCCTATTTTATCACGTCGTGGCGAAATCCACCGCGTATGAAGCGCGTCATCGAAACCGACGAAGCGCCGGCCGCGGTCGGTGCGTACAGTCAGGCGACGACCAACGGCTCGCTGCTCTACACGGCGGGGCAGATTCCGCTGACGCCGGACGGCGAACTCCTCGACGACGAGGACATCGCGACGCAGACGACGCAGTCGCTCGACAACGTGATGGCCATCCTCGCGGAGGCCGGCGCG
Source organism: Haloferax sp. Q22 (assembly GCF_001482285.1). GTDB lineage: Archaea > Halobacteriota > Halobacteria > Halobacteriales > Haloferacaceae > Haloferax. The sequence continues at coordinate 90,820 of NZ_LOEP01000016.1, forward strand.
GACGCGACCGACGTGCTGAAGACGACGGTGTTCCTCGCCGACATCGACGACTTCGAGGAGATGAACGAGACGTACGCGACCTACTTCGACGAGGAGCCGCCGGCACGCTCGGCGGTCGAGGTCGGCAACCTGCCGAAGGGCGTCGGCGTCGAAATCGAGGCCGTCGCCGTCGTCGACGAGGAGTAACGTGGTCCGCCGCGTCCGGTCCGCGCTCGCGTGGGGCGCAGCGAGCCTCCTCCTCGTGGGCGTCCTCGCGCAGGGCGCGGTCCTCCTCGGACTCGGCATCGACGCGTCGTTCGGGGCGGTCGCCGCGGTGGCGGTCGCGTCCGGCGTCGCCGTCGGGTCCGTGACATACGTCATCGAACCGCGACTCGAACGGAAAGGAAGGGCTTAAATTATCCAGGCGGGAACGTTGCGTTGTAAGCCAGGATGGCCGAGCGGTAAGGCGCACGCCTGGAAAGCGTGTTCCCTCTGGGATCGGGGGTTCAAATCCCTCTCCTGGCGCTTCTTCCGAACTCAACCCACGTAGCAGCGCGTCTCGTCGCGCTGCGGACTGCGAGTTCGGAAGAACGCCTCAGTTGGATTTGAACCAGAGAGCGAAGCGAACAGAGTGAGCGGAGCGACTGAGGTTCAAATCCCTCTCCTGGCGCTTCTCTGAAAAGCCACATCTGCGACCCCGACCCGAACCGAGCACACCGACTCGAATCACTTGCCTTCGTGCCAGGTACACATAGCTTCTCCCTCAATCGCCGGACGGCGGGAACCGTCGCCGGAGTCTATCGCCCCGCTCGCCAAGGACCACTTACGTCGAAACTGGCAGGGCACCCCCAGTTCGACGCGACCCGAGGCACCACCACAGACCCAACCTACGGCAGCGCCACAGAAGCGACCGTATCAACTGTTCGGACAAAACATTCATCCCCATGGGATACGATACCACGATTGACAATGCCTGACACCAAGACCGGCCGCGAGAAGAAGGGCCTCAACAAGCGGACCCAGCTCACCGAGCGGCTGTACGAACGAGAGTTATCGGTGTTAGACGAAGACGACGACGAGCCCCCGCTCGACGCCGCGAGAGACGAGACCGACGGCGAGTTCATCGCGGACGAACTCCCCGACGACGACTGACGGCGCGACCGCCAACCACGCGAATTTTTATCGGGCGCAACAGAACGTGTGAGCGTGCAACACCGTGCGAACTACGCGACCGTGTTTATCGGGTCGCACCTCCACCCCGAAGGAGAGGCGCTCGACCTCGACTGGGCGGACGACGCCGGAGACGAGACGGCGACGTTCGAGTTCGACGTCCCGACCGACGACCCGCGAGAGCCGTACCTCGGTATCCAGGCGTTCGACGTGGGCGAGTACGGCCACGAGATTCGAATCAACGGCGACTCGCTTTCGGGGTTCGACATCCCGCCGGGCGACGGCTGGCAGTACTGGGTCGACACCGTGACCGGCGCGAGCCTCGTCGAGGGCTCGAACACCATCCGAGTCGTTCGCGACGACGACGGCGACGACGCGTTCGCCGTCGGAACGGTGACGGTCCACTGGAAAGAGCCGGTCGAAGAGTAGCGTATAAAGAGGCTCGGCCGGGACAGAATTGTGGTGTGAAATGACGTACCACAGCAAATCCTCGAACACCCGATAGGACGCATCTGTCGCGCGTTTACCGGGATAACGCGGCAAACGCACGGAGTTCAGTGCTCGATTCGTCGGCGAAGCTTTTTTATAGAATCACAAACAATCAAGGCCTGTCTATGAGCCAGCGAATGCAGCAGGGTCAGCCGATGATCATCATGGGCGAGGATGCACAGCGCGTCAAGGACCGCGACGCGCAGGCGTACAACATCCGCGCCGCACGAGCAGTCGCCGAGGCGGTACGTTCCACACTCGGCCCGAAGGGGATGGACAAGATGCTCGTCGACTCGATGGGCGACGTCACCATCACGAACGACGGCGTCACCATCCTCAAGGAGATGGACATCGACAACCCGACGGCCGAGATGATCGTCGAAGTCGCCGAGACGCAGGAGGACGAAGCCGGCGACGGAACGACGACGGCGGTCGCCATCGCGGGTGAACTCCTCAAGAACGCCGAGGACCTCCTCGAACAGGACATCCACCCGACGGCCATCATCCGCGGCTTCAACCTCGCCTCCGAGAAGGCGCGCGAGGAGATCGACAACATCGCAGAGCGCGTCGACCCCGACGACGAGGAACTCCTGAAGAAGGTCGCCGAGACCTCCATGACGGGCAAGAGCTCCGAGCTCAACAAGGAGCTGCTCGCGGACCTCATCGTCCGTGCCGTCCGGCAGGTCACCGTCGAAGCCAACGATGGCTCCCACGTCGTCGACCTCGAGAACATCTCCATCGAGACGCAGACCGGTCGCTCCGCGTCCGAGTCCGAGCTCCTCACCGGTGCCGTCATCGACAAGGACCCCGTCCACGACGACATGCCGGTCCAGTTCGACGAGGCCGACGTGCTGCTGCTCAACGAGCCCGTCGAGGTCGAGGAGACCGACATCGATACGAACGTCTCCATCGAGAGCCCCGACCAGCTCCAGAAGTTCCTCGACCAGGAGGAGGCCCAGCTGAAGGCGAAGGTCGACCAGATCGTCGACTCCGGCGCTGACGTGGTCTTCTGCCAGAAGGGCATCGACGACCTCGCCCAGCACTACCTCGCAAAGCAGGGCATCCTCGCGGTCCGCCGGACGAAGAAGTCCGACATCCGCTTCCTCAAGAACATCACCGGTGCGGCGGTCGTCTCCGACCTCGACTCCATCGAGGCCGCAGACCTCGGTCGCGCCTCCATCCGCCGCGACGAGGCCGACGAGCTGTTCTACGTCGAGGGCATCGGCGACGACGTCCACGGCGTCACGCTCCTGCTCCGCGGCTCCACCGACCACGTCGTCGACGAACTCGAACGCGGCGTCCAGGACGCTCTCGACGTTGTTGCGTCCACGGTTGCCGACGGTCGCGTGCTCGCCGGCGGCGGCGCTATCGAGGTTGAACTCGCCTCGCGCCTCCGCAACTACGCCGACTCCGTCTCCGGGCGCGAGCAGCTCGCCGTCGAGGCGTTCGCCGACGCGCTCGAACTCGTCCCGCGCGTGCTCGCCGAGAACGCCGGTCTCGACTCCATCGACACGCTCGTCGACCTCCGCGCGGCCCACGAAGAAGGTCAGGTCCGCGCCGGTCTGAACGTCTTCACCGGCGAGGTCGAAGACGCGTTCGAGGCTGGCGTCGTCGAGACGGCCCACGCGAAAGAGCAGGCCGTCGCCTCCGCCTCCGAAGCCGCCAACCTCGTCCTCAAGATAGACGACATCATCGCGGCCGGTGACCTCTCCACCGGCGGCGATGACGACGAAGAGGGCGGCGCACCCGGCGGCATGGGTGGCATGGGCGGCATGGGCGGTATGGGCGGCGCGATGTGAAGATCGGCTAACGACTTCACTCACCCATCCCCCGACGCCTGCACCGCGCGACAGACCATTTCATTTTAGGCAGAAGACGGCAGTCGAATGGCCGAGTAGCCGCAGCTACACCCTCAAAACGACGGCACACGATACAGCGGCAGTCGGAGACCGTCGATTGCGACTGGCCCGACAATCGACCGAGAGCCGGCCACGTTGAGTCACCGACTCCATAATAGTTGGATAATTCTCTCACTTTCTAAGACACACTTGCAGTTGTGTTCAGAAATGGAACGAACTAAGTAGCAGGTACGGCAACGTGTCTCCATGCGCAAGACGCTGCTGTTGAACAAGGACGACGTTCACGAGAACGTCCAGATGCCGGAGCTCATCTCGGCCATCGAGGACGCCTTCGCCGCCTACGAGTCCGGCGACGCCCAGATGCCGCCGAAGTCCTACATCGACCTGCCGCAGTACAACGGCGACTTCCGGTCGATGCCCGCCTACCTCGACGCGGGCGACTGGGACGCCGCGGGCATCAAGTGGGTCAACGTCCACCCCGACAACGGCGACAAATACGACCTGCCCACCGTCATGGGCACGATGATCTACTCCGACCCCGAGAACGCCTTCCCGCTGGCGCTCCTCGACGGGACGGAACTCACGATGCTCCGCACCGGCGCGGCCGCGGCTGTCGCCACCGACTACCTCGCCGTGGAGGACGCCTCTTCGATGGGTATCATCGGCGCGGGCGTCCAGTCGTACACGCAGCTTCGCGCCATCAGCGAGGTCCGCGACATCGAGGAAGTCGTCATCTCCGACCTCGACGAGGAGCGCGTCGCCGACTTCATCGACGCCTTCGAAGACCAGTTCGACATCCGCGCAGGCTCCATCGAGGAGGCCGCCAGCTGTGACGTGCTGTCGACCGTAACCCCCGTCGAGTCGCCCATCGTCCCGCGCGACGCGGTCGGCGACCACACCCACATCAACGCGATGGGTGCCGACGCCGAGGGCAAGCACGAACTCGCCGACGAGGTGCTCTTGGACGCCAAACTCGTCATCGACGACCACGCCCAGACCACCCACTCCGGCGAAATCAACGTCCCGTACAATCAGGGCGTCCTCACCGACGACGACATCCACGGCGCAATCGGCGACATCGTCCTCGGGAACCTCGACGGCCGCACCGACGCCGACGGCATCAGCGTCTTCGACTCCACGGGACTGGCGATTCAGGACGTCGCAGCGGCCCACGTCGCCTACGAACACGCGTTCGAAAACGACAACGGCTACGCGTTCGACCTCCTCGGTCTCGCCGAGTAAGGTCGCCCGACGCGACGCCGCTGGCATTCATCTTTCTCTTTTGCGGTCCGACGCCCCGAGCTACGGGTTCGGGCCACGCTGCGCGTTGAGGTAGCCGAACACCTTCGAGAGCACGTAGACGATGGCGATGAAGGGCAAGAACGGTACCAACAGGACGATGAGTATGAGAAGCATCGTCCACCCGATGGAGTCCATCTCGCTGTCGGGGCGCATTCGGGACCCCGGCGTGACGGTGTGGTAGGCCTTCTGTGCGAGGCTCAGCGAGTCGTCTTCGCTCATGCGGTAGTGTTAGTTCGACGAGACGATAAGTCGAACGCCGACCGGACGCGCCGCTCCGAGCGTCGCGTTCGGCCGAAAGTGGGTTCGGTCGCGGAACGCGCGGCGCGCCCGACTATTCGAGGTGGACCGCGGGGCGGAACGGAATCGCCTTCGAGGCGCGGTCGGCGGGGTCGACGATGTCGGGGTCGTCCTCGGCGAACACCTCGACCTCGGCGTCGAACTCGCGGGCGAGGAAGTCGGCGGCGCGCTCGTAGGTGCCGGCCTCGTCCAGTTCGAGTTGCGCGCGGAGCGTCGACTCGTCGCGCCCGCGAGTCTGCTCGACGAGGTCCTGCACGAGGTCGTTCACGTCGTTGCCCTTCTCGCGCAGGTCGGGATCCTGCATGACCTGTCCCATGATTGCGCCGACGTTGTCGCCGTTTTCGACGACCGTCTCGAACACGTCGCGCTTCCAGTCGGCGGCGACGTAGACCCGGATGGTGTCGGGGTTGGAGTCAGTCACGTCGATGATGTCGCGCACGTCCTCGGTCAGGCGCTCGACCTGTCGCTCTTCGAGTTCGACCGACTCGTCTTCGAACTCGGCGTCCGGTTCTGGCCACGGCGCGTCCTCGGCGGGCGTGCCGGTCAACTGCTCGTGCAGCTCGTTCGTCATGAACGGGATGAACGGCGCGAGCAGGCGCAGGCGCGTTTCGAGGACCGTCCGGAGCGTCCACTTCGCCGCGGGGCGGTCGAGGTCGGTCCGGCGGCGGTACCACCGCAGCGACTCCTCGAAGTTGTAGAACGCCGCCTGACTGGCCGAGCGCGTCTCGGACTCGTCCATCGCGGTCGTCACGTCGCGGACGGTGTCCTGCAGCTTCGACAGGAGCCAGCGGTCGACCGTCTCCAGTTCGGGCCGTTCGTCCGGACCGGGATCGGCGATAATCTCCTGTGCGCGGTTCCAGAAGCGTTCCAGTTGGTCGTGGACCGAGCCGACGAGGTCGTCGCGCCAGTCGTAGTCCTGCCACGGTTCGGCGGAGTTGAGCAGGAAGAAGCGGACGGTGTCCGCGCCGTACTCGCCGATGGCCTCGCCGGGGAGGACGACGTGACCCTTCGACGACGACATCTTCTGACCTTCGAGCAGGCCCATGCCCATGATGACGATGCCCTGCGGCCACTGCGGCTCGTCGAACAGTTCGCCGTGGTGGAACTGGTAGAACGTCAGGTGGTTCGTGATGAGGTCGTTTCCAGAGAACCGGTAGTCGACGGGGTACCAGTAGTCCCACTCCTCGCGGAGGTCGAGGGCCTTCTCCGGGGCGTCCTCTACGGCCTCGGGGCCGTAGAACAGCGCGTCGAAGAAGTCCTGCGTGAGTTCCTCGGTCGGAATCTCCTGCAGGCGGTGGGCGATGGTGTAGTACGCCATGTAGATGGTCGAGTCCGAGAGGGGCTCGATGACGAACTGGTCGTCCCACGGCAGGCGGGTGCCGAGGCCGTAGTTGCGGATACACGGCCACCCGTTGAGCCAGTCGATAGTGTGGTGGTACTCGTCGCGGGTGTTCTCGGGGATGGCGTCCAGCCCGTCGGCCACGTCGTGGGCGAGTTGCTTCCAGTCCTCGTCGTCGTACGAGAGGAACCACGTGTCCTGTTCGGCGACGACGACGTCGCCACCGCAGCGGCAGACGACCTCCTCGGAGAACTCCTGCATCACGTCGAACTGACCGGCCTCGATGCCGTCGGCCTTGAACTCGTCGCGGACCTCTTCGACGAGGCCGCCGGCGTAGTCACCGTAGAACTCCTTGAGGCGACCCGCGTGGAACTCCTTGTTGTAGAGGTCTTTCGTCGCCTTTTCGAGCGCGGGGTCGTCGGAGGACTCGATGCCTCGGTTCTCGACGGCCGACTTCGCGGGAATCTCGCCGTACGTGTCGTCATCGGAGTCGATGTCGAGAATCGGAATCGGCTCGATGGCGGCCACGTCGGCGGGGTCGATGCCGAACGATTCGAGGTAGTCGGTGTCGGCCTTGGCCTCCTGCAGCGCCACGTAGTCGTCGGGGCTGTGGGCCGGGACGGACATGACGACGCCCGTCGCGTTGTCGGCGTCGACGAAGTCGGCCGGCAGGACGAGCACGTCGTCGCCGGTGACGGGGTTTTCGACCGTCTGGCCGACGAGTTCGGCACCCTCGACGGTTTCGAGAATCTCCACGTCGCGGGCTTGATATTCGAGTTTGTCGGCCGCGTACTCGGAGACGAACCACGTCTCGCCGTCGACTTCGGCGACCACGTAGGTCGCCTCGGGGTCGATGTAGGCGTTGGTCACGCCGTGGACCGTCTCGGGGCGCAGGGTCGCCATCGGGACGACCACGTCGCCGCCGTCTCGCTCCCAGCCGAAGCGAACCAGCGTGTACTCCTGGAACTCCGCGTTCTCGCCTTCGAGCAGGTCGTGAGTCGTGACCGGCTGTTCCTCGTTCGTACAGAACTTGACGGGGTGGAGGCCCTTCTCCAGTCGCCCGCGCTCGCGGAGCGTCCGGTACTGCCACTCGACGAACTTCGAGTAGCGCTCGTTGTTCGTGGTGAACTCGCGCCGCCAGTCCACCGACAGACCCAGCGACTGCATCCCCTTTTTGTAGTGTTCCTCGATGAAGTACCGCGCCCATCCCATGGGCGATTCGAGGTCCGAAAGCGTGTCCTCGGGGACGTTGTAGGTGTCGGTCAGAACCGAGAGCTGTTTCTCCTCGCGGTTTTTCAGGCGCTCCACCGCGCCGATGATGGGGGTTCCGGTGACGTGCCACGCGATGGGAAACAGGACGTTGTCGCCCTGCTGTCGTCGGTAGCGAGCGTACACGTCGGGAACGGTGTACGTCCGCGCGTGCCCGATGTGCATCCCGCCGCTGGGGTACGGATAGGGCACCGTCACGAACGTCGCGTCGTCGGCGTCTGCGTCCGGGTCGGCCTCGTATCGGCCGGACTCGGACCAGCGCTCCCGCCAACGCGCTTCGAGTTCCTGCGGGTCGTAGTCCATATCCGTGGTAGTGGTACCCCGGCCTAAAATAACTCCTATACTCGACTTGCGCGGCTGTCTGATTGCGGCAGATATTGCCACTCCGTGGCACGGGACAGACCGGAAATTCGAGACGCGAAACGGGGAGAAAGAAACGGAATCCGAGAATACCCAGAAACGGGGAACATCCACCACGAGGGGACCATCGCGGGCGGCGAGCAGAGACGCGTGCGAGCGACGACGACCGCTCAGTCGATGTCGATGCGGCGGGAGTCGTCGGGTTCGACGTCGCGCTTGGGGAGGGTGACCGTCAGGACGCCGTTGTGGTAGCTGGCGGACGCGCCGTCCTCGTCGACCGCCTCGGGGAGGCGAATCGTGCGGCGGGCGGACTCGTGGCGGCGCTCGCGGCGGAGGTACTCGCCGTCGGCGCGTTCCTCGTCGAGTTCGCGCGTCGCCTCAACCGTCAGCGTGCGGTTAGCGACCGATAGGGAGATGTCCTCCTTCTCGTAGCCCGGAAGGTCGACCGTGACGACGATTTCGCCGTCGTGGTCGGTGACGTCGATTGCCATCTCGTGGCGGACCTGCGCCATCATGCCCGACCGGTCGAACTGTCGTCCCATCTCGTCGAACTGGCGGGACATTCGCTCGAACAGTTCCTCGAAGTCGTCGAAGGGGTTGGTACGTCGCATCATGTGTGTTTTCACCGAGGCATATGGACGCCGTCTGAGGAGATAATCGTTGCTGGAACGCAGATAACAGTTCGCACGCTACAGCCTTCGAAACATCCACATTCAAAAGATAAGCCGCCTCACTCGATGTCGATTTGCGTCGAGTCGTCGCCCGCGGGTTCGGCCTTCGGGAGCGTCACGGTCAGGACGCCGTTTCGGTACGAGGCCGTCACCTCGTCACGGACGACCTCGGTGGGGAGCGTAATCGTCCGGGAGACGGACCGCTGGCTCCGCTCGCGGCGGACGTACTGGTCGTCGTCGACCTCGGACGACTCCTCGTGGTCGGCCGCGATGGTGAGTCGCCGCCCGCTGACGCTCACGTCGAGGTCGTCCTTCTGGAAGCCGGGGAGGTCGGCGACGACCTCGATTGCCTCGTCGGCATCGACGACATCGAGGGAGATGTCTTGGAACCGACCGATACCGGACTCCTCGAACGACCGGCCCATCCGGTCGAACAGGTCTTCTATCTCGTCGAACGGGTTTCGTTGCATACGGGCTTGGATACGTCGCCGACGACAAAGAAAGATGTGCCCGTACTCACATTTTGAGAGCGCCCGAGGTGGTGTGATGGGACGCGGGTGGGCGTCTCGGCGTCGGAATCGCGTCAGTACAGCACGTGCCGCGTGTCGTACGACCCGAGGACGCGAACCCATCCGTTGCGGGCGATGCCCTCGACCTCTTCGAGCGCCTCCTGCATCCGCTCTTCGTAGAGGCCGGCGTCGGCGTCGATGTGGAACAGGTAGTCGCCGAGGCGGTTCCCGCTCGGGCGCGATTCGATGCGCGAGAGGTTGATGTCGCGTTCGGCGAACGCTTCGAGCAGTTCCAAGAGGAGTCCGGGGTAGTTGGCGTTGGGATAGACGACGAGCGAACTCTTGCCGCCGGCGTCCGAGCGGGCGGACTCGGGCGCGATGACGAGGAACCGCGTCGCGTTCGACGACTGGTCTTGGATGTCCTCGGCGATGATTTCGAGGTCGTCACCCACGTTGTCGGGGTGGCCGATGCCCGCGACCGACGGGTCCGCGCGGGCGCGTTCGACGCCGCGGGCCGTGCTGGCGACGGCTTCGAGCTTCGCGTCGGGGTAGTTCTCTTCGAGGTACGACCGGCACTGCGCGAGCGCCTGCGAGTGGCTGGCGACGACGTCGAAGTTCGCGCTCTGGGCCAACAGCGCGTGGCGGATGGGCGTGACGATTTCCTGGACGACGCTCACGTCCGAGTTCGCCACGGCGTCGAGGCTCTCGGTGACGCTCCCTTCGATGCTGTTTTCGATGGGTACGACGCCGCGCTCGAACGACCCGTCGGCGACCGCTTGGACGATAGAGGTGACCGATTCTCGGAAGGCGACGTCGTCGGCGACCGCGCGGGCGGCGCGATGGGAGTACGTGCCCGCCGGGCCGAGCGTGACTGCCTGCATGGACTCCTCTTCACGAAGCGGCGACAAAAGACCGTCGGGGCAGGCAGATTCGGCCTATCGCTCCGCGCAGAACTCGACGAAGTTGCGGAGGATGGTCAGCCCGGTCTCGCCGGACTTCTCGGGGTGGAACTGCGTGCCGAAGACAGTTCCTTCTTCGTTGGCGACGACCGCGGGGAACTCCACGCCGTAGTCGGTCGAGGCGACGACCGCGTCCTCGTCGTCGGGGTCGGCGTAGTACGAGTGGACGAAGTAGGCGTACTCGCCGTCGACGCCCTCGACGAGCGGGTGGTCGCGTTGGACGTTGAGTTCGTTCCAGCCCATGTGCGGGACCTTCTGTCCCTCGTCGAAGCGGACGTTGCGGCCGGGGATGAAGTCGAGACCTTCGACCTCGCCCTCGCCCGCGTGGTCGGCCTCCTCGGAGGAGGTAAGCAGCATCTGCATCCCGAGACAGATACCGAAGATGGGCGTCCCGTCGGCGGCGGCCTCGGCGAGCGGTTCGCGGAACGGGCCGGCGTTCTCCATGCCCTCGGAGAACGCGCCGACGCCGGGGAGGACGATGCCGTCGGCGTCGTCGAAGTCGGCCGGGTCGTCGGAGACGACGACGTTCGCCCCCGCGCGTTCAAGCCCGCGCATGGCACTCCGAAGATTTCCGAGCCCGTAGTCAACCATCACCACGTCGGCGAGGGTCTCTTCGGGCGACTGTGTCGTGCTCATGCGTACACGTGCGAGACCGGGAGGCAAGTGAGTTTCCGTCGCGGCGACGGTCGCCCGATGACCACGGGACAGCTGCGGTATCACAAAATCGCCCGACTGTTCTATGTTTACTCACAGAGTACGCAATATGACTTTATATCTATGTACCTATACGGAGAAAGAATAGGAAGATTTAACCTCAGTGTGTCTGAGTGTTCTGACGAATCACATGTCTTCCCGACGGAGTTTCCTCAAGAAGACCGGTGCGCTCGGCGCGCTCGGCGTTTCGGGGTTGAGCGGGTGTATCGGTAGCGTCACGGGTGGGTCGGATTCGGTCAACTTCCTCCTCACGCCGTCCGAATCGGACGTCGACATTCAACAGCAGTATCAGCCGCTGTTCGAATACCTCGAGTCCGAGACGGACGTGACCGTCGAGTCGTCGGTCGCCGCGGACTACGCCGCGGTGTACCAGGCGTTCAAGTCCGGGCAGGCCGACCTCGCCGACTCGTCGCCGACCATCGCCATCCAGGGCGGCAACGAGGGCGTCACCGAGGTCATGGGCATCCGCGTTGCCTACGGCGCCGCGAAGTACTTCTCGATTATGACAACGACGCCGGACAGCGGTATCGAGGAACTCACCGACCTCGAAGGCGAGACCATCGCGTTCGCCGACCGCCTCTCGACGAGCGGGTCGCTGTTCCCGCTTTTCATGCTGAACCAGGCCGGTCTTGACACGGGCAACGCCCCCGACGGCGAGCCCGTCGACTTCACGGGTCAGTGGTCCGACCACGCGACCGCCCGCGAGACGCTCGTCAACCGCGACGAGGTCGTCGCCGCCGGCACGGGCGCGTTCTCGACCGCGCCACACGTCCCGGAAGACCAGTTCCCCCAGGAGTTCCTCGACACCTCCGCCGAGAACGACGGCGACCTCGGGACCGCGGAGCCCGAACTCCAACTGCTCGCGGTCTCTGACCCCATCCCCCGCGCACCGATAATCGTGCGCTCCGAACTGGAATCGGACCTGAAGTCGTCGATGACGGACGCGCTCACGAGCGTCACGCAGGACGACCTCATCAACGAGGACCTCGGCGACGACCAACAGCTCTGGTTCACCGGCGTCGAACCGGGTACCGTCGAGGACTACCAGCCGATTCAGAACGTCATCGACACGCTCGGAATCTCCCTCGGACAGTAATCGGCTCACAAATAATTCCATTGCAGTATCATTTTGGCGGTGCCGCGCCCACGAACCGTAGACGCGGGAAGTCCGCCCACACACCATGAGTACCATCGAAGTACGTAACCTCACGAAAGCGTTCGGCGACGTCCGGGCGTTGGACGACGTCTCTTTCACCATCGAGGACGGCGAGTTCGCCGTCCTCCTCGGGCAGTCGGGGGCGGGGAAGTCCACGCTCCTTCGCTGTCTGAACGGCCTGACGAAACCAACGTCCGGCGAGATTCGAATCGACGGCGAGCCGGTCAAAGGCCCGCGAGACGACGTGGCCATGATTTTCCAGCAACACTACGTGCTGGGCCAACTCAGCGCCTACGGCAACGCGCTGACCGGCGCGCTCAACCGCACCTCGTTCCTCCGGAGTCTCGTCGGCTGGCACTCCGAGGAGGACAAGTTCGAGGCGCTCCGCGCGCTGGAGACCGTCGGTCTGCTCGACCAGGCGAGCCAGCGGACCCGAAGCATGAGCGGCGGGCAGCAACAGCGCGTCGGCATCGCCCGTGCGCTCGTGCAGGGGCCGAGCCTGCTTTTGGCCGACGAACCCGTCGCCAGCCTCGACCCCGCCAGCGCCGAGACGGTGATGGGCTACATCCGGAGCGCGGCCGCGGAGCGCGACCTCTCGACGCTCGCGAGCCTCCACCAGGTGAACCTCGCCCGCGAGTTCGGCGAGCGGTTCCTCGCGCTCCGCGACGGCGAACTCGTCTTCGACGGCTACCGCGAGGACCTGACCGTCGATGTCATCGACCGCATCTACGGCGACGTCCAGACCGCGGACATCCGCGAAGGGACCGAGGTGAGCGCATGAGCGGCGACGCGGCCCCGGACGACAGCCCGCGAACTGGAACTGGAGACGCCCGAACCGACGGTGGTGCCGAAACCCAGTCCGGGTCGCTCGACCGCGCGCTCCGAGACATTACCCTCACGAAGCGAATCAAGTGGGGGATGGCGTTCGCCATCTCGGTCGTCTTCGGCTTCTTCTTCTTCGAGGCGCTCTCGGAGGTCGGCTTCTCGGTCGCCGAAATCCTCTACTACTGGCCGGAGTTCCAGGAGGCGCTCGGGGACTTCTTCCCGCGGACGACCCTGTTCGGCCTCCCGTTCGTCGACTTCGGCTCCTACTGGCAGTTCATTCAGGAGCGCGACCTGTTCGGCGCGGCCATCGTCACGCTGGCGATGGGCTTCGCCGGGACCGTCCTCGGCATCCCCGGCGCGCTCCTCCTCGGCGTCCTCGGCTCCGAGCGCGTGACACCGTACCCGTTTAACTTCATCTTCCGCGGCACGATGAGCGTCATCCGCGCCATCCCGGCGCTCGTCTGGGCGCTCATCTACATCCCGCTCGGCGGTGTCTCGCCGTTCACGGCGACGCTCGCCATCGGGACCGACACGATGGGCAACCTCGGCCGCCTGTTTACCGACGCGCTCGAAGAGGTCGAAGACGGCCCGATAGAGGCCATCGAATCGACCGGCGCGAACCGCCGGCAGACGGTCGTCTTCGGGATGCTCTCGCAGGTGTTTACGCCTTTCATCGCGTGGACGATGTACATCCTCGAAATCAACACGCGCATCGCCGTCACCATGGGACTCATCGGCGGCGGCGGTATCGGCTACGTCCTGCAGACCCAGCGGAGCCTGTTCAAGTACACGAACATGATGGCGACCATCCTCGTCATCTTCGTGCTCGTCGTCTCCGTCGAGTTCGTGAGCCAGCGCGTGCGCTCGTACATCCGCGGCGAGGAAGAAGAGGGCATGAGCGTCCTCAAACTCATCATCGAGTTCCCCCAGCGGATGGCCCGCTCCATCTGGGAGTAACCCAGCGGCCCGACCGAGACGGTCGCTCCCGCGGTACGGTTTTTATCGGTCCGTCGCGTCTCACAGCGTAGCCTATGTCGTCGTCGCGTTCCGTCTCGTCGCCGCCGTCCGCCGCCTCGGGGTCGCGTCGCGCCACCTCGCGGGTCGCCCTCGCCGCGCTCGTGGCCGCGAACCTCGTCCCGCTCGTCGGCGTCGTCTGGTTCGACTGGAGTCTGAAGGCGCTGCTCGTCGCCTACTGGCTCGAAAGCGGCGTCGTCGGCCTCCTGAACGTCCCCAAGATTCTCGCCGCCAGCGGCCGCGGCGACGGCGGGTCGAACATCAAGGCGACCATTAACGGGAGGCCGGTGGAACTCTCACCGCCCGACGACCCCCGCGACGGCTTTCACCTCTACCCGTCGAACGTCCCCATCGCGGGCTTTTTCGCCATGCACTACGGGATTTTCTGGGTCGTCCACGGCGTGTTCGTCTGGTCGTTCGACGCCTTCGCGGTCGGGGCCGGCGCGGTCGGCGGCGTCCCGCTCGGCGCGGTGCTCCTCGCCGCGGGCGCGACGGTTCTCAGCCACGGCGGGTCGTTCGCCGTCAACTTCGTCGGCCGCGGGGAGTACCGAAGCATCTCGCCCGGCAAACAGATGTCCGAGCCCTACCGCCGGGTCATCGTCCTCCACCTGACCATCATCCTCGGCGCGTTCCTCGTCGCCTCCTCGGGCGCGCCCGCCGCGGCGCTCGTCGTCATGGTCGTCGTCAAGACCGCGCTCGACGCGGGCGCGCATCTCAGAGAGCACGCCCGAGCCAAAAAGCGGGCGAGGCGGGCGGACGAGCCGACTGGCGAGCGCATCGAGGTCCGCGACGCGTCGGCCTGAGGTCGGAGAGACGCCCCCGCCGCGCTCAGAAGTCGCCGAGGCTGGCCTGTCCGTCCGAGGAGTCGGCGAGTCCCGAGAGGTCGGCGGCGCGTGCGATGGTCTCGAAGAAGCCCTCGCGCTGGCTCCGGTCGTAGAGCGTCGCCGCGGGGTGAACCGAGAGGAGGACGCGGTAGGAGGCGTCGCCGACGCGGGCGTCCACGACCGACCCGGACTCGCTCGTGATGGCGACGCCGCGGTCGAGTAGATGTTGCGAGGGGACCTTCCCGAGCGTGACGATTAGCTCGGGGTCGACGAGTTCGAGTTCGCGGGCGAGGTAGCCCCGGCAGTTCGACAGTTCGTCGCTCGTCGGGTCGCGGTTGTCCGGCGGGCGGCACCGCACGCAGTTGGTGATGCGAACGTCGGCGCGGGCGAGGCCGGCCTCGCGGAGCGCGTCGTCCAGCACGGAGCCGGAGCGACCCACGAACGGCTCGCCGCCCTCGTCTTCCTTCGCGCCCGGCGCTTCCCCGAGGAAGAGCAGGTCGGCGTCGTCGGGGCCGACCCCGTTGACGATGCGACTCCGCGAGTCGACGAGTTCGGGGCATCGCTCACAGCCCGTCACGCAGAGGCCCTCCATGTGTTCCATACGGGGTTCGAGGACGGGGACGGCTTAATCCCCGGCGAAGCGTCGCGCGGCGCGGGCCGCCATCCGGGCCACGCGAATCGGCTCGGGCCGGCCGCCGGTCGGGGTAAAGCCGCGGACGACCCGCGCGGCCTCGTCATCGTCGCAGCCCGCGGTCCGGACGAACACCGACTCGCCGTTCACCTCGACGGGGCGGCGAGGCGGGGCCGCGCGATACGTGGCGAGTCGCCGGTCGAGCGCCGCGCCCGAGAAGTGAGCCGAGAGCGCGGGTTCGAGTCCCTCGCTCTCCTCGAAGGAGACCGAGAGCACCGGGCGGTCGAGGTCCGTGGCGAGGCGTTCGATGTCGACGAGGTTGAACCACGCCGGGGCGATGCCGGAGATGAGCAGGTAGCGCACGTCTTCCCGGTCGAGCGAGGCGTACAGCGAGGCGATGGCGTCGGTCGCGTCGTCGCCGCCGACGGTGCACGTCTCGAAGGCGAGGCCGTCGACGACCCGGTCGGCGCGGACGACCGCGCCGCAGAGGACACTCTCCGGAGACGTGTCTGTCGAAAAATGAGCGCCGTCAGCGTCGTCTGTGGGTGCGCGCGCCGCCCCGGGGGAAGATTCCGCGACCCCGAGGGCGCGAGACCCCGACTTCACTCGTCTTTAATCTCCTGGAGCCGGTCGAGGAGTTCGTCGTTGGACGCGCCGATTTCGAAATCGACTTCGCCCTCGTGTTTCTCCTCACTCGTCGTGACGCCGTCTTCCTCGTCGAAGTCGACGTTCTGGTCTCCTTGTTCGGACTCGTCGTAGCTCCCAAATCCCATACACTCATACGTACACGACCGAGCCCCAAAAAGGATTTGTCGCACGAGTTCGACGTTTGGGGGCGAGTCGCGGTGTCGCGGGGAACGTCTCGCCCGTCCGACTTTTTCCGTTCGGGCGCGTACGCGGAGGTATGGAAGTCATCCCAGTCACCGCCGACGCCGAGACCTTCACCTGCAACGCCTACCTCGTCCTCGGCGAGCGAACCGTCCTCGTCGACGCCGGGACGATGCCGGGCGTCGAGGCGGTCGTCGCCGAGCATACCGACGACCTCGACGCGGTGGTCGTCACTCACCAGCACTCCGACCACGTGGGCGAACTCGACGCGGTGGTCGAGCGGTTCGACCCGGACGTGTACGCCTACGCCGACCACCCGCTTCGGACCCACGAACTCGAAGACGGCGACCACGTCGAGATGGGCGACGAGTCGTTCGAAGTCGTCTACACGCCCGGCCACGCCGACGACCACGTCTCGCTCGTGAGCGGGCGGTCGCTGTTCTCCGGCGACGTGTTCGTCTACAACGACGGCGCGTTCGACGACGGCAGTTTCGGCCGCACCGACATGCCGGGACAGTCCCGCGAGCGCCTCATCAGCAGCCTGCACACGCTCCTCGACCGCTTGCCCTCGACCGTCAAGGCGCTGTACGCCGGGCACGGTGACCCCTTCGAGAACGAGGCCGGCGGCGACACCGTCCGCGACGCGCTCGAACGCGCCATCGAACGCGCGGAACGCCGCGAGCCGAAGTACCCGGAGGCCTGAGATGGCGACCGACACATCCCGGGGCGCGGGCGACGGCCTGACGCGACTGCACTACGTCGGCGTCGGTCTCGCGGCCGTGACCGGCGTGATTCACCTCGTGCTCGGCGCGGGCGCGCTGGCCGCGAACCTCGCCGACCCGCTCGGCATCGCGTTCATCGGGGCCGCGGCGGGCTTCGCGGCCGGCATCGTCGGCATCCTGCGCGGCGACGAGCGACTCCGCCCGCGAGTGGTGTTGCTCGGCATCCCCTTCACCGCCGGACAGGTGGTCCTCTACGTCGCGCTCAACTGGCCGGACATCTTCGGTATCGGCGGTATCGTGGACAAACTCGTCCAGCTAGCGCTGCTCGCGGTACTGTTCGCGCTGTATCGGCGAGACGCCTGAGAGAGAAGCGTGCGGGCTTACGCGGCGCGGCGTTCCTTCGACTTGGGTCGAAGGTGCTTGTAGCCGCACTTGCGGCACTGCTTGGCCTTCTGGGGGTTACGCGCGTTGCACCGCATGCAGATCTGCTTCTCGAGCGTCCGCTTCGTCGCAGCGTCACTAGCCATGCTTACGAGTCCCGCCGCCGGTCGTATAACGCTTGCGAGACACACCGCCGGCGCTCGCGGCGCCCTCGGCAGTCGTCCGGATGGGTCGGAAAACGCGGCGGTCCGCGGCGCGTCTACGCGCCGGCCTGGCTCAGCGCCGATTCGATGTCGTCGCGCTGGGTGACGCCCACGAAGCGGTCGACGATGCCGTCGTCGTTCTCGACGATGAGCGTCGGGAGCGAGCGAACCTGATACTGGTTGGCAACGTCCTGTTCTTCGTCGACGTCGACCTTGACGAACTCGACGTTCTCGTAGTCGCCCTCGAGGTCGTCGAGAATCGGGTCCTGCGTCTTACAAGGGCCGCACCAGTCCGCGTAAAAGTCCAAGAGTCGAACAGTCATCGTATCCCGACGCAACTTGCCTGCCCCCGCGCATAAGGATTACTCATGGGCCCGCGGCTCTCCGGTTGTGCTTCCAGTCATGCAAAACGGGTTCCGACCCGTCGGTCCCCGAGACGGCCGCGAGCGGGCTCGTTCGATGAGCGCGTTTTTTCGGCCCGCGCCGGGGCGCGTTTCGAGCGCGAGCCGAAACGTTTACGCGGCGGACGCACGGACGGTGGGACATGAGCAAGGGCCAGAACAGCGGCGGTCTGATGTCGAGCGCGGGCCTCGTCCGCTACTTCGACGCGGAGGACCGCAACGCGATTCGAGTCGACCCCAAGACCGTCGTCGCCACGGGAGCGCTGTTCGGCATCGGTATTCTGGTGCTGAACGCGCTCGCGCTCTGAACCGCGCCGACCGCCGAACGGACGCTTTTTGTCCGCGGCTTCCCGAGACCCCTCCATGACTACGCTACGCGCCGGCGTCGTCGCCGTGCAGGGCGACGTGTCCGAGCACGCCGACGCCGTCGAGCGGGCCGCTGCGGCCCACGGCGTCGACGCCGAAATCGTTGAGATTCGAAGCGACGGCCTCGTCCCCGACTGCGACGTGTTACTCATGCCGGGCGGCGAGTCCACGACCATCTCTCGACTCCTCGAACGCGAGGGCATCGACGACGAGATTCGCGCCCACGTCGACGCCGGCAAACCCGTCCTCGCCACCTGCGCCGGCCTCATCGTCGCCTCCCGCGACGCCAAAGACGACCGCGTGACGACGCTCGACCTCCTCGACGTGACGGTCGACCGCAACGCCTTCGGCCGACAGGTCGACAGCTTCGAGGCCCCGCTAGATGTGGCCGGCCTCGACTCGCCGTTCCCCGCGGTGTTCATCCGCGCGCCCCTCATCGACGAGGTCGGCGAGGGCGTGGAGGTGCTCGCCGAGTGGGACGGCAACCCGGTCGCCGTCCGCGACGGCCCCGTCGTCGGTACCTCGTTCCATCCCGAACTGACGCCCGATAGCCGCATCCACGACCTCGCGTTCTTCGACGAACTGGCGGTCGAAGTCGACGCCTGAGCGACCGGCTAGCTGGCAGAGTGGCGGCCGCCCGAACCAGAGGGTCTTTTTCCGCGCCCGCCCGTCGTGCGACCATGGACGCCGACACCCCGACCGAGGAGGTCTTAGACGAACTCTTTGGGACCATCGAGTCGCGCAAGGCGGAACTCCCCGAAGACTCCTACACGACGACGCTTTTCACCCACGAGAAAGGCGAGAACTACGTCCTCGAAAAGCTCGGCGAGGAGATGACAGAGACCATCCTCGCGGCCAAGGACGACGACCGCGAGGAACTGCTCTACGAGAGCGCCGACCTCGTCTACCACCTGCTTGTCCTGCTGTCGATGAAGGACGCCTCGCTCGACGACCTGCGCGAAGAGCTGAAAGCACGGTTCTGAGACCGTCTTCCCGGACGGCTCTCCACGGCCGCACCCCGCAACGCGGCGTCGGCGTTCGACCGTCGCCGCTTGCTGGTCGTCGCCCGCAGTTTCCGGACGAGACG
Organism: Haloferax sp. Q22; assembly: GCF_001482285.1. Classification (GTDB taxonomy): domain Archaea; phylum Halobacteriota; class Halobacteria; order Halobacteriales; family Haloferacaceae; genus Haloferax. The sequence goes on from NZ_LOEP01000016.1 coordinate 110,175, forward strand.
GCCCGATTGCAAAGCACCAAGAGCGTGGACTCACGATAGCGCACTCTCTCGATGCACGCCCCCCGAACCCGCGTCCGCCAGTCCGTTCCCGCGCACCCCACGCCCCACCGCGCCGCGCCCGCCTCCCGAGGGTCGGCCGCGTGAGTCGGCTGTTCGGCGGCGACGAGCCGTCAGTCGAGTTCGTCGCCGGGAGCCTCATCGCGGGCGTCTTCTTCGGCGGCGTCGGCGCGGGCGTCGCCTTCCCGACGCTGCCGACGCTCGGTCCCATCATCGGCATCACGCCGTTCGTGGTCGGTCTCATCCTCTCTGCGAACCGGTTCACCCGACTGGTCGTGAACACGCCCGCCGGGCAGATACTCGACCGGATGGGGACCCGCCGGCCGATGATAGCCGGATTCGTCGTGCAGGGGCTGTCGCCGTTCGGCTACGTCCTCGGACTGAACCCCGGTCCGATTCCGCTCGACAGCGCGACTATCTTCCTCCTGTCGCGGGCCTGCTGGGGCGTCGGCTCGGCGTTCGTCTTCGTCGGCGCGTTCAGCACCATCACGCACGTCACCTCGGGCGAAAACCGCGGGAAGTGGGTCGGCTACATGCGCGGCGGGCAGAGCCTCGGCTTCCCCGCGGGTCTCGTCGTCGGCGGCCTCGTCACCGACGCGTTCGGCTACGCCACCGCGTTCGCCGTCGCGGGGTTCGCGGGCCTGTTCGCCGCCCTCGTCGCCATCTCCGTCCTCCCGGACGTGCAGACCGACGTGACGGCGGCGAGTTCGCTCCGCGACGTGCCGCGGCTGGTGCGCTCGGACATCCGCATCTTCACCGTCGGCACCGTCAACTTCGCCGTCCGATTCCTGTTTGCGGGCGTCCTCCTCTCGACGGCCGTGCTGTACGCGACGGCGAACGACATCTCTCTCGGCGGCCTCTCCGGAGCCGGCGTCAGCGGCGTCGTGATGGCCGTCGGCGTCGTCGCGTCGAGCGTCACGACGCTCGTCGTCGGGCGGTACTCCGACCGTCTGTCGAACCGCGCGGCGCTGACGCTGCCCGCACTGGGCGTCCTCGCGTCCGGGTTCGCGCTGTTGGCGCTCGTGCCGACGCTCCCTTCGACGCTCGCGGGCGTGGCGCTCATCGGCATCGGCGTCGGCGGGTCGAACCCGCCGCTTCTGGCCTATCTCGGCGACCTCAGTCCGGCCGACGACGTGGGGAAACTCGGCGGCGTCTACAACGTCTTCGGCGACTCGGGGTCGACGCTCGGCCCGCTCGTGGCCGTCCCGCTGGCCGAGGTGGTCGGCTTCCGCGTCGAGTACCTCGCCTGCGTCGCGCTCGTGGTTGTCGTCGGACTGCTCGTAGCGCGGACGCTCTACGGGGAGGCCGCGACGGCACCGCGGTCGGAACTGTCGTGAGAAATCGCGTCGGGCGCGGGTCGAACGGCGCTACTTGAACTCGATGCCGAGGTCGTGCAGGCCGTCGTTGTTCTGTGCGACGTTGATGAGAAGCGGCGTCACCGCCTCGATTTCGGGGGCGTTGGCGAGGCCGCCGCCGTCGAGGGCGCGGAGGCCGTCGATGCCCTCGGCGAGCAGGCGCACCGTCTCCTTCGCGTCCTCGTCGTCGGCGACGAGGAGCGTGTCGATGCCGAGGTCGGCGTCGAGGTCGGCCAGTCGGCCGGCCGCGAGGTTGTGGAACGCGCCGACGACCGGCACGTCGTCGGGAGCCGCGTCGGCGACGAGCGCCGTCACGCTCCCCGCCTTCGGCGGGTGGTAGTGGAAGCCGTCGTCGTCGCGCTTGATGCCCGCGGCGGGCGTGACGAGCACGTCGCCCTCGGACAGGGAGTCGACGACGGCCTCGACGGTGTCGGAGACGTGGTACGGCGGCACGGCGAGGACGACCACGGAGGCGCGGTCGGCGGCCATCTCGTTCGTGAAGCCGTTTACCTTCACGTCGCGGCCGCGGCTGGAGAGTTCGGTCTCGTACTCGTCGGCCTTCGCGCGGGCCTTGTCGGGGTCGCGCGACCCGATGATGACCTCGTGGTCGGTGTGGTAGGCCCAGCGGAGGGCGAGGCCCTCGCCGATGTCGCCGGTCCCACCGAGGAGTGCGATTCGCATACTCACACCTCCGGACCGAGCCGACCTAAAGGGTTGTGCGACCGGTCGGTTCTGCCTGTGTCCGCGAGGAGAAAACGCTATGGGTTCAAAGAACTGTCATGAAAGCGTGAACGAATCGAGGTACTTTCAGGCGCTGACGCTGTGGTTCGTCGTGCTGATTTTCATGCAGACTGCGCCGGGTCTCGACGGTATCCTCGGAACCGCGCTCGGTGTCTTCTGTATCGCGCTGATATGGGTGCTGCCGGTGTATCTCGTCGTCAGGCTGGTCGACGACCTCGGCGCACGGTTCGGGAGTCGGTCCGGCTGAGGCGTCAGGCGTCGTCGTCGGACTCGAAGAGCGCCTGCACCCGCTCGAAGCCGTCGCGGTAGACGAGCCACCACGCGACCACCGGGGCCAAAAGCAGGAGCGGCCCGACGAGGAACAACTGCGTGAACGGGTCCGGCGGGAGGAGGTACGTCCCGACGACGACCACGACGGCGTCGAGCGCGAGCAGCGTGACGACGAAGGCGCGGAGGTGTCCCATCAGCGGCCCTCCGGCGTCGAAACGGGTGTCGGAGTCAGCGTCCGAGCCATCAGTCGAGCAGGTCCGGAAGCTCGTTCACGTCCTCGACGACGGCGGCCGCGCCGATTTCCGAGAACTTCTGTCGGCCGTCGTCGCCAGTCAGGCCGCCGGAGAGGACGCCGACGCCGTAGTAGACGCGGTCGGGGTCGGCGGCGTCGGCGTTCAGCGCCGTCTTCACGTCGTCGAGGGTGTCGCCGACGAAGACGACCGAGTCGGCTCCGAGGCGCTCTGCAACCGTCACGAGCGCGGCCGGGTGGGGCTTGCCCTCCTCCCAGTCGTCCATCGTGAACCGGTGGTCGTCGGCCACGTCGAGGCCGACGCGGTCGAGCGCGATGTCGGCCTCGGCGCTGGGGCGACCGGTGACGACGCCAAGTTCGCGGTCGCCGAGGGCGTCGAGTGTCTCCTGACGGAGGAGCACGGGTTCGTCGTGGATGTAGCCGGCGGCCTCGAACGGCGGCTCGCCGTCTTCGAGGTCGCCGTAAAGGTCGCTTCCGAGGTAGAGCGCCTGAAACGTCTCGCGGAGCGCCTCGGGGTCCCACTCGTCGAAGACGACGCTCGGGTCGGAAAACAGGGCTTCGACGGTCGCCTCGGCGGCGTCGAGGCCGCCGCCGCGGGTCTCGATTTCGTCGGTGAACTCGGCGACCGACAGGTCGGTCTCGCGGGCAGCGAGGACGTACAGCGCCGCCGCGTACGTCAGTTCCCAGTCGTTGTTGAAGCCGCCGGCGTCCTTGAACAGTTGGACCTCGTCGCGGGAGATGGTCGTGCCGTAGTGTCGGTCCACGGATTCGACGATGGCGCGCCGGTAAGAGTCGGCGACGTCGACGAGCACTCCGTCGATATCGAGGACGACAGCGTCCGCGTGCATACCGGAACCGCGCGGCGAGCGGGCAAGTGCCTTACTCTTGGGCCCGAGCGGACTAGTCCCGCCGGGCGCGCCGACCCCGCCGCCCCCGCTCGGCGACGTACAGCGTGTCGCCCGGAAGCGTCTCGCGGGCGACCGGAATCGAGGGCTCGTCGTAGCCGAGCGTGGTGAACAGGAAATCGGCGTCGGCGCGGCGGGCGACCTCCGCAGCGGGCCGGTGGAGTTCGACGGGGACGTTCAGGGCGTAGACGACATCGACGTCGGCGTAGGGGCCGAGGTCGGAGGCGTCGGCGCGGGCGAACACGTCGTCGCGGACGAACGAGACGGCTTCGGGAACGGGAACGTCGTGCACGTCGACGGCGACCACGTCGACCCCGCGGTCGGCGAGGGCGGCCGCCACCGATGGCTCCCGACCAACCCCGACTTCGACCGCGCGGTCGTACCCCGACAACCGTGCGACGAGCGCGTCGCGAAGCGATTTTTTCACGTCGGGATATTTAAGAAGCGTCCCCGCTTAATCCCTCGCATGCTCGTCGATATCGTGCCTATCGGGGATATTTCTGCGGCCGTCAAGCGGGAGGCATCCGCCGGACTCCGCTCCGTCTACGACTGCGACGTGACCGTGCACTCGAATCAGGCGATTCCCGAGGGCGCGTTCGACCGGAGCCGAAACCAGTACCGGGCCGAGCAGTTCATCGAGCTGGCGAGCCGCATCGGCCGCGGCGAGAAGAACATCGGCATCACGGAGAAGGACCTCTACTACCGCCGCCGAAACTACGTCTTCGGCCTCGCGTACCTCAACGGCAACGGCTCCGTCATCTCCACTTACCGACTCCAGACCTCCACCGACGGCGGCATCACGAACAAGCCCGCCGACGAAGTGCTGTCCGACCGCGTTCGCAAGGAGGTCGTCCACGAGATCGGCCACACCCTCGGCCTCGAACACTGCGACAACAACAAGTGCGTCATGTCCTTCTCGCCGACGGTCCGCGAGGTGGATGTGAAAGAAGAGAACCTCTGCGGCACCTGCAGTCGACTCGTCCACTAGCGCTCGGGAACCGGTCTCGGTTCGGCTCGTCCCGACCCGTCTCGTCTCACCCTTTTTCTCGTCTCGGCACCTGTATTCAGGTATGAACTTCGTCGTTGCAGTAGACGGCTCTGCGGCCGCAGACAGAGCGCTCGACCACGCGCTCACGATGCTCGAACCGCTGGGTGCGACGGTCACCATCGTCCACGCGGTCGAACCGCAGGTCCTCGTCGAAGGCGGCGAGGAGCCCGTGGCGGGCGTCGCCAGAACCGGCGACCGAATCGTCGCCGAGAGCCTCGAAGACGCGGAATCACGCGCAGAACACGTCCTGCAAGCGGCCGCCGAGCGCGCCGCCGACGCGGGCGTCGAAGCGACCACGGAACTCCTCTACGGCGACCCCGTGGAGGCGATTCCGACCTACGCCGACGAGGCGAACGCGGACGGCATCTTCGTCGGCCACCGCGGCCTCTCGAAGCGCTACGAGGGACTGGTCGGGAGCGTCGCCAAGGAACTGGTCGAGCGGGCGTCCTGCCCCGTCACCGTCGTCCGCTGAATGCGCCGACTCGACGGGCGCGACGGCGGCGGCCAACCCCTGCGAACCGCCCTCGCGCTCTCGGTCGTGACCGGCGAGCCGTTCGAGATGACGAACGTCCGCGGGAACCGCTCGACACCCGGTCTGAAGGCCCAGCACGTCGCCTGCGTCTCGGTCGCGGCGGCCGTCTCGAACGCCGACGTCGAGGGCGGCGAAGTCGGCTCCTCGACGCTCCGCTTCTCGCCCCGCGGAGTCCGAACCGACCCGGTCGAGGCGGCCGTCGGAACCGCCGGGAGCGCGACGCTCGTCTGCGAGACGCTGCTCCCCGCGGCCGTCGCTCTCGACGACCCGCTTTCGCTCACCGTCACCGGCGGCACCGACGTTCGGTGGTCGCCGCCGGCGGACTACCTCCGGTACGCGAAGCGCCCGCTGTGTTCGGCGTTCGGCGTCGAGTTCGGCGTCTCGGTGCCTCGCCGCGGCTTTTACCCGGCCGGGGGCGGCAGGCTTTCGCTCCGCATCGAGCCGGCCGAGCCGACGCCGCTGGCGCTGTCCCGCCGCGCAGAACCCGACGAACTCCGGGTCTACTCGGTCGCGAGCGACTCGCTCGCTGAGGCCACGGTAGCCGAGCGACAGGTCGAGGGCGTCCGCGACGCGCTCGCCGATGCCGGCGTCGAACTCCCGGTCCGGTCGTCGGTCTCGTCGGTCGAGAGTGACTCGCCCGGGTCCGTCGTGGTCGTCGTCGCACGAGGCGGAGAGGACGAGAGAGGCGGCGACTGCTCCGCGTCGCTCGTCGCCGGCTTCGACGCCTACGGCGAGCGCGGTACGCCGGCCGAAACAGTTGGGTCGCGGGCGGCCGCGTCGTTCCTCGACTGGCTCCGCGGCGACGCGCCCGTGGATCGCCACATGGCCGACCAACTGCTCGTCTGGGTCGCGCTCGCCGGGGGTCGCGTGCGGATTCCCGCCGTCACGGACCACGTGCGGACGAACCTCGACGTGATTCGTGCCTTCGGCTACGACGTGACGCTCCGGGCGGGCGAAGACAGCGACCGCGGCGCGGGGTCGGGCGCTGTCGCAGGTCTGGGGGCGGGGACGGGGACGGGCGCGGTCGTCGAGTCAGACGGCGGCCGCTGACCGGAAGGTCCGGCTTCGGCAGCCTCAGGGCGCGTATTTTCCGGTCAGTTGCGTCTCGGCGGTGACGTGTCCCGCGATGGCGCGCTTCAGGTCGGCTTTCGTCGCACCGGCGTCGAGGTCCAGAGCGGTGTCGAGCGCGTACAACAGGAACCGATAGGTGTGCTCGCCGTCCGGCGGGTTCGGCCCGCCGTAGCCCGTCTCGCCGTAGCTGTTAGTTCCCTCGACCGCGCCCGGGGGCGTCTCGCCCGCCTCGATGGCGTCGATGTCGGAGTCGATGTTCCAGACGAGCCAGTGGTCCCACACCTTGCCCGCGGGCTTCACCGCGTCGGGGTCGTCCATCACGAGCGCGAGCGAGACGGTTCCCGGGGGAACACCGCCGATTCGGAGTGGCGGGCTCTCGTTTTCGGTCGCGTAGCCGTGCGTGCGAGGTATCGGGCTTCCGTCGTCGAACGCCGGGCTCTGGAGGGTGAGCCCGCGACGGCGCTCGCTCGAATCGCTCGATATCATACCGTCCCGTTAGGCGACCAGCGACAAAACGATTAGTTCGGGGAAACCGACGCGTCAGCGTCCGTGAACGACGCGAACGCCGATTCCGTCTGGGTCGGAGAGGACGAGCGAATCGGTCGTGGCGGCCGCGGCGGTCACATCACCGTCGCCGGGCTCGACCTCGTCGAACTCGTGGCCGGCGGCGACGAGCGACCCGCGGACCGCGTCGAGCGTCTCGGCGTCGGGGACGACGATTTCGAACCATTCGATTCCGCGGCCCTCTCCGGCCGGTTCGCTCCGGTTGTTCCAACTGTTCAGGCCGACGTGGTGGTGGTACTCGCCGGCGGCGACGAACGACGCGCCGGGGTAGCCCTCGTCGCGGACGCGCATGCCGAGCGCGTCGACGTAGAAGTCCCGCGAACGGGGGACGTTCGTGACTTCGAGGTGGACGTGGCCGAGGTCGGTGCCGTCTGGCGCGCGGTCCGCGCCGGCGGCGTCGTCCGCGAGCGACCCGAGGTCGAGCGGAAGCGTGTCCATCGACACCCGGCGGTCGTCGGTCCACGGCCACTCCTCGCGCGGGCGGTCGTGGTAGACCTCGACGCCGTTGCCCTCTGGGTCGCGGAAGTACAGCGCCTCGCTGACAAGATGGTCGGACGCGCCGGAGAGGGTCGCGCCGGCGTCGCTGGCGCGGGTTCGGGCGCGGGAGAGCACGTCGCCGAGCGCGCCCCGGTCGGGCACGCGAACCGCGAGGTGGAACAGCCCGGCTTCGCGGCGGCCGCGCTCCGGGGCGCCGGGGGCTTCGTCGAGGACGACGATGGGGGTCTCACCGGCCGAGAGAATCGCTTGCGAACCGTCGCGTTCGCGCTCGACTTCGAGACCGACCACGTCGCGGTAGAACGGGACGACGCGGTCGAGCGAGCCGACGCGAAGCGCGACCCGGCCGAGATGGGCGTCGTCCGTGAGCGAACCGTCGGATGGGGAATCGTTCGTCATACCTCCGTCTTCGAGCGTGACCGTGAAAACGCCCGTAGTAACATCGGGGTCACTCGTGGCGCGGCGTGTAGCCGGAGGTGTGGGAGCGAAGGACGGAGAAACTGAGGGGTGAAAACGCGAGCGAACGGGTACCGAGTCGCTATTCGGCGTAGTAGTACTCGCCGGCGCGCTTCTGCTCGCGGTCGAGTTGCGAGTCGGGCTTGTTGATGCGCGGGCGCTGAGTGCGCTCGTCGCGGCGGAACGTGATGTCGAGGTCCGACAGGAAGTCGTTCATGCCGTCGCGCATCTCCTGTGGTTTCGAGGCGTGGCCCTCGATGGACGGCTCGCCGTCGAACACCATCAGGCGGTCCGCGAGCAGGTCCATCATGTAGATGTCGTGGTCGATGACCATGACCGTCGCGTCGTGGTTCTCGGCGTAGCGGCGGATGGCCGAGGTGGCCTGCACGCGCTGTTCCACGTCGAGGTGGGCAGACGGCTCGTCGAGCAGGTAGAGGTCGGCGTCCTGCGAGAGGCACGCCGCGATGGCGACCCGTTGACGCTCACCGCCGGAGAGGTCGGTGAGGTTGCGCTCCATGATTCGGTTGAGCTGGAGCGGATTCGCGATTTCGGTGTTCCAGTACGACGAACCGAACTGGTCGGTGATAGACGAGAGGAACGCGTCGACCCGCATCGGCTGGTCGATTTCGATGTACTGCGGCTTGTACGAGATGTCGAGCGCGAAGTCGAGCTCGCCAAGGTCGGGCGTCAGGTCGCCCGTGAAGAGCTGTGCGAGCGTCGACTTCCCGATACCGTTGGGACCGACGATGCCGAGCACTTCGCCGTTGTAGATGGTGCCGGCCTCGACGTCGAGGGAGAACTCGCCGTCGCCGTAGGACTTGGCGAGTTCGGGGTACTCGACGAGGGGTTCGGCCTTCGTCGTCTCGCGCGGCGCGTGTTCCTCGAAGGTGATAGCCTCCGGACGGATGCGCATGTTCTCGTTCGAGAGGTACCCTTTCAGATACTCGTTGATGCCGTTTCGGACCGACTTGGGGTCGGTGATGACACCGTACGCCCCGGGCTCACCGTAGGCGACGTGGAGCGTGTCGGCGAGCAAGTCGAGAATTGCGAGGTCGTGTTCGACCACGAGCACCGCGCGGTCTTCTTCCTCCGCGAGTTCGCGGATGAGCCGCGCAGCGGTGACGCGCTGGCCGATGTCGAGGTACGGCGAAATCTCGTCGAGGAAGTAGAAGTCGCGGTCGCGGGCGAGCGTCGCCGCGAGGGCGACCCGCTGGAGTTCGCCGCCGGAAAGCGTCTTGATGTCGTTGTCGACGACGGGACCGATGTCGAGGCGGTCGATGTAGGAGTCGAGCGCGCCGCGCTCGTCGGTCGCCTCCAGGAGGTCGCGGGCAGAGCCGTCGAACTGCTTGGGAATCTGGTCGACGTACTGCGGCTTGCGCGCGATGGAGACCTCGCCGTCGCGGACCCGCTCGACGTAGTTCTGGAGTTCTGTCCCGCGGAAGCGGTCGAGGACGGACTCCCACGTCGGCTCCTCGTCGTAGTTGCCGAGGTTAGGAACCATCTCGCCCGCGAGGGCGCGGACGGCCGTGGTCTTCCCGATACCGTTCGGTCCGAGGATACCCGTGACCGAGCCGGATTCGGGGACCGGAAGCCCGTACAGCGAGAAGGCGTTCTCGCCGTAGCGGTGGGTCGGCTCCTCGTCGAGCTCCGAGGGGAGATTGATGATTTCGATTGCATCGAAGGGGCACTTCTCGACGCAGATGCCGCAGGTCTCGCCGAGGCAGATCTCCTCGGAGATACGCACTTGGTCGGGACCGCCCTGCTCGGCGTCCTCGCCGCGGAGCGTGATGCACTCTTTGCCCGTTCGGTTCGGCGGACAGAAGTTCGAGCACTCGTAGCTACAGCGGTCGGGGGAACACCGGTCTAAGTCGACGACGGCGATACTATCGTCGGCCATCGTTATATCTGAACACCCGAAGTCAGGAGGATGGCGAACGTGATGAACCAGAGCGCGAAGGTCATGAACACCACGTAGATGTAGTCCTTCGCGCCGAACCCGTTGACGTCGACGCCAACGACGCGAAGCACCGGGAACTGGACGAGGACGGATGCCCCGAGGATACCCACGGCCAACTGATTGGTCGCGGCCTCGGGACTCGTCCCCACCACAGCCCCGGAGAGCACCGCGGCGGCGATGCCGGCGAGGCAGGCGAGTGTCGTGACCGTCACTCCTCGAATATGACTGGAGAGACCGGTCTGCGTTTCCGTGGCCATGTGTTTCCCTGCGACATCCGGCGTCAAAAGGCGTTCGTTCCTGCCGCCGCCGCGCGGATAAAGCGTTGTCGGCCGGTCGCGGGCCAACAAGGTTTATGCTGGTAGCGCGTTTCGATTCGTAACGATGGCTGGAACAGAAGAGGAGAGTCTCGACGACCTCCCACCGAGTGCGAAGCTTGTTTTCAAAGTGCTCGAATACAACGGTCCGCTCACCCAGAAAGGCATCGTCGAAGAGTCGATGCTCTCGGCGCGAACCGTTCGCTACGCGCTCGAACGACTGGAGGGAATCGGTATCGTCGACGAGGACGTCTACTTCGCCGACGCCCGACAGAACCTCTATCAGTTGACCGATCTCGCGCCGCAGCAGGCGCAGGCCAAAGCCGACGGCGGCAAGGAAAAGGCCTGCTGCGCCGAGTAACCAGAACCGTCGCGGAACCACCGCACGCTTCGCAGTCGGTGTCGGAAGAGACCTGTTGCGACGTGTCGATCCGGTCGAGCCTCGACCGACGAAAACGATTCGGCCGTTCTCCTAGGCCGGAACGACCGTAATCTGCTGTTTTCTATCGATAGCGTTCTCCAGTTCCTCGGCGATGGCGCTGCCGCGCGAGACCTGAATGTCGCCGCCGCGGCCGACCGTCGCCGTGAACAGGTATTCGTCGTCCGCGCGGACCTCGACAGTCTCGCCGACGTGGCCGTCCATCCGGACGATGACGTGCCGCGAGGTGACCTCGGGCGTCACGACGACGCCCTCACCGGCCCCGCCGCCGGAACCGGACGCGCCGGACTGTCCGCCGGCGTTCGCGCCCGCGTGCTGTCCCGACGACGAGGGCTTCTCGTCGTGGGTCCGCACGTCGATGTCGATGCCGAGACGGTCTTCCACGTCCGAGATGCGCCCGCCGCCCTTCCCGATGACGTAGGAGATGTCGTCTTCCTCGACGTAGACGACCGCGCGGTTCTGGCCCTTCAGGTCGACGTCGACGTGGCCGCGGGCGATGGAGCGAATCTCGCGTTCGATCTCCTGTTTCGCCAGCCGGGAGACGCCGCTTTCCTTCTCCTCGCCGCCCTCGCCGAGCGGGACGGTGACGACCTGCCGGTTGAACGTGTAAATCTCGTACTCCGGCGTGCCGGTCTCGAAGTCCCGAATCTGGATGACCGGGCGGGCGAGGTCCTCCGCGAAGAGGCCCTCGGGGACCTTCACCTCGGTGCGCACGTCGTACACCGTGTGGACCTCGCCGTCTTCGATGTAGACGACGGTGTCGACGACCTGCGGAATCATGCCGAGTTCGACCCGGCCGACGAGGCGCTGGAGCGCGTCGATGGCGCGGGTGGCGTGGACGACGCCGACCATGCCGACGCCCGCCAGACGCATGTCGGAGAACACCGAGAAGTCCTCGGTCTTTCTGACCTCGTCGTAGATGGTGTAGTCCGGGCGCACGAGGAGCAGGGAGTCGGCCGTCTTCGCCATGTCGCCGCCGAGGGCGGTGTACTGGGTGATGTCGGGACCGACCTGCAGGTCGCGCGGCTTCTCCATCGTCTTGACCGCGTAGTCGCTGTCGTTGAGGAACTCGGCGACCGCCTGCGCGAACGTGGACTTCCCGGCACCGGGCGACCCGGCGATGAGGACGCCGCGCTGGCGCTCGGCGAGTCGGTCGCGGAGTTCGTCGGCGAACTCGTAGTCGTCGAGTTCCGTCTTGACGATGGGGCGGACGGCGGTGATTTCGATGCCGTCGGCGAACGGCGGGCGGGCGACCGCGATGCGGTAGTCGCGGAACTGGACGATGTCCATGCCCGGCTCGGAGAGTTCGACGAAACCGTCGGTGGCGGCGCGGGCGGAGTTAACGATGTCGTCGGCCCACTCCTTCATCGTCGCCTCGTCGGTCGGTTCGTCGGCGATGGGCTGGTAGTGCATCTCGCCGACCGCGCCGCGTTTGGCCTTCGGACGGGTGTCGGTCTTGAGGTGCACCGACATCGTCTGGTCGTCGAAGAAGCGCTCGATGATGAGCCCGCCGGAGCCGCGGACCGCGGCCTCGACGTACTCGACCGAGACGCCCTTCGCCCGCGCCACTTCGGCCTGCACCACGTCGCTCGTCAGGAGCGTCGCCGACCGCTCGGTGGCGATGTCGCGGATGAGCGCGTCGATGTCGCCCTCGCCGGCACCTTTCGTCTCGCCCGAACTCGGGCGACGGCCGACGTACTTGAGGTCGATGACGCCGTCGTCGGCGAACTCGGCGAGACGCTGGAGTTCGGAGAGGCCCTCCCAGCCCGTGTCACGGCCGTCGTTGGCCTGCGATTCGAGTTCGCTGACGACCGCCTCGGGGACGAGTACGTCGGCACCCTCGTAGGTGCCGTCGTCGACTCGCTCGGACACGCGACCGTCGATGACCGCGCTCGTGTCCGGCACTATCTTCATGCGCGTGAGTTTGGGCGGGTGACGGATAAGGTTGTAGATAAAAGCGGTGACACCGCCGGTGGGGCGTCGGGTGGTACCGCGGCCCGCGTTCCGCGTCCCACGTTCCGCGCCCTCGACTTAGTCGTCGGCCAGCGCGGTGGGTCGCTCCCCATCGACGACCTCGAACGACCCGACGAGTCCGTCGAGGTCGGCCGCCCGCGACGACAACACCTCGGTCTGGTCCGCGAGGTCGCCGATAGATTCGGACTGCTCCTGTGCCGTCTCCACGACGGTCCGCGACTGACCGGAAGTCTCCTCGGAGATGTTGGCCACGTCGTCGACGCGGGCGGCGATGTCCGCCGCCGACTCGGCCTGCTGGTCGGTCGCGGCGCTCACCTCGGCCACGCTGGCGTCGATGTCCGTCACCATGTCCACGATGGTCTCGAACTCGCCGATGGCCTCGGTGACGGTCTCCAGACTGTCCGCGACCTGCCGGTTCATCTCCCGCACGTCGGGGAGCGTCTCCTCGGAGTGCTCGGTGATGTCGGCGATGAGGTCGGACACCTCGTCGGCCGAGTCGCGGGTCTCCTCGGCGAGCGACTTGACCTCCTGTGCGACGACGCCGAAGCCGTCACCCGCCTCGCCCGCGTGGGCGGCCTCGATAGCCGCGTTGATGGCGAGCAGATCAGTCTGGGAGCCGACGTGGTCGATGAACGCCGCGATTTCGTCTATCTCCTCGATGCTCTCGGTGAGTTCGGCGACGGCGTCGGCGGTGCGGTCGATTCGGGCCTCGACGGTGTCTAACTCCTCCATCGCCTCGGTCGCCGCGTCCCGGCCGACCTCGCCGCGCTCGGAGGCCGTCTCGGCGGTGGTGGCGACCTCGTCCGCGGAGGCGGCTATCTCCTCGACGGTCGCAGAGAGCGTGTTGAGTTCGTCGGAGACGGTCTGGAGGTGTTCCGTCTGCGCCCCCGCGCCGTCGGAGATTTCGGTGACCGAGGCGGCGACTTCCTCGCTGGCGGCGTCGGCCCGGCGGACGTGCTCGCGGGCGGTCGAACTCATCTGCGACACCTCCTGTGCGAACGACTGCACCTCGCCGATGGTCGACGAGAGGGTGCTGACGAGGTCGTTGTAGGTCGCCGCGACCTCCTCGTATCGCTCGTCGTCGACGCCCCAGTCGTCGGTGTCGATGGTGGCGGTGAGGTCGCCAGCCTGCGCCCGCGAAGTCGCCTCGGCGAACGCCTCCACGAGGTGCTGGAGGTTGCGCGTGTAGTCGGCGAGGTCGCGCTGCATCCGGTCGAGCGCGTCGCCGAACTCGCCCGGCAAGTCCTCGTCGAGCGCGGGGTCGTCGAACCGCTGGTCGGCGAGCGCGCCCGCCTGCGAGGCGACGACGCAGAGGTGGTCGTGCATCGCGCCGAAGTCGTCGGCGAGGCGGGCCACCTCGTCGTTCCCGCTCACGTCCGGGGGACGGGCCGACAGGTCGCCCGCGGCGACGCCCGCGGCCGCCGACGAGATGGACTCGATGGGTGAGACGATGTCTTTTCGCGTGATGATAATCGTGTTGACGAACGCGAGGCCGGCACCGAACACGAAGAGCGCCGAGAGTTCGAGTCGGAGCGCCCCGGTCGCGACCCACGGGAGCGCGGCCTGCGCGAGCGAGACCGCGAACTGGATGGCGACGGCTGCGACGACTTTTCTCTCGACCGAATCCGAGATACCGAGCGCGTCCATGCTTCCCCAGAGCAACCGTTCGTACGTCGAGACGAATCGCATACTCGGACGTGCGGGGAACGCACAATAAGCCGGGTCGTGCATTCTCGAAATTTGATAACGGCGGGTGCTGTGCGGCGGCAGTCACCCCCGGCTGCGACGGGTACACGCGCGGACTGCCGGACGCCACACGCTTTTGAGGCGACCCGCCGACGGGCCGGCATGGACGAACTCCGCGACCTCACGGCGGCCCTCGTGTCGGTGCCGAGCCACGAGGACGAGACCGCCGTCGGCGACCGCATCGAATCGTGGCTCCGCGAGGAGACCGACGCCGACGTGACCAGAGACGACGCGGGGAACGTCGTCGCCCGCGCCAACCCCGGCGTCGGCGAGTCGCTCGCGCTCGTCGGCCACCACGACGTGGTCCCGCCGGCCGACCGACAGACGACCGACGACGGTGACTACGTGGTCGAGACTCGCGATGGCCGACTCTACGGCCGTGGGGCGGCGGACATGAAAGGAGCAGTCGCGGCCTCGATGCTCGCCTTCCGCGACGCCGCCGCAGACGCCGAGTCCGAGGTCGTCTTCGCCTCGTTCGTCGGCGAGGAAATCGGTGGAGAGGGCGTCCGCGCCGCCCTCGACGACGGCTTCGAACTCGACTACGCCGTCGTCGCCGAGGGGTCGACGAACTACACCGGACCGGACCGGACCGACGTGGTCGTCGCCCACCGCGGCCGTCGGGCGAGCACCCTCGTCGTGACCGGGGTCGCCTGCCACGCCAGCGTCCCCGAGAGCGGCGAAAACGCCGTCTACCGCGCCTGCGACGCCGTCGACGTGGTGCGCGGACTGACGTTCCCAGACACGGAGGTCCTCGGCCACACCGTCTCGGGGAGCATCGCCGTCACCGAAATCGACGGCGGGAGCGCGTGGAACGTCATCCCCGACCGCTGCGAGGTGACTATCGACGAGCGGACCGTCCCCGGCGGCTTCGCCGACCTCGCGCTGACGGAGAACATCGAGGGCGTCGAGTGGGTCGTCGAACAGGACCTCCCGCCGATGGCGTGCGACGACGCCGACTTCGCGGAGCGCGTCCTCGACGTCGCCCAGTCGGTCCACGAGGCCCGCGGGGACGCGGACCCTGAACAGACGACGAAACCCCACGCGACCGACGCCGGATGGCTGGCGCAGGCGGGCACGACCTGCGTCGTCTACGGCCCCTCGGAACCCGGCGAGGCGCACACGAAAGACGAGAGCGTGTCGCTCGACGTACTGGAGCGCTGTTACGAGACGTACCGCGCGCTCGTGGAAGACTGGTGAGCGCGGCCAACCGCCGCCGCGACGACGACTGAACGCCCCGCCCGCGACGAGACCTGAACACTCCATCCGCGACGACTCCCGACAAACCACCGGGCGGGACTGAAAGGGGCCGTGAGCGAGGGCGAACCCCGGCGGCGTGAGCACCGCAGGCCGGAGGCCGAGGAGCGCGCGTCGCCGCGGGAGCCGTCGCTCGCGGGGGCTTTCGCGGTGTTGTTCACGGCTGTTGTGTCGGTGAGTCCGGTTGGCACGTTGTCGGTGCCAGTAGAGCAACCAGTTGCGGGCGAATCTCGAAACACACACACCGATAACCGGCTCCTGCGATTTAATACGCCTCCGAGACCACCGTACGTACCATGGCACAGTCCTCCGCGGAATCCGACTCGGAGTCGGCGTACGACCGACTCCTCCAGAAGTACAAGCGAATCGCCAACGTCGAGAACGCCGGCGGCATCCTCTCGTGGGACCAGCAGGTCATGATGCCCGACGAGGGGACGCCCGCGCGCTCCCAGCAGATGTCGGCGCTCTCCGCGTTGAGCCACGAACTCCTGACCGACGACGAGTTCGGCGACCTCCTCGACGCGGCCGAGGCCGACGACCCGACCGACGAGCAGGCCGACGTGCTGCGCGAACTCCGCCGCGACTACGAGCGGGCGGCCCGCGTGCCGAACGACCTCGTCGAGAAGATTTCGGCGGCGTCGTCGGAGGCCATCCCGTCGTGGAAGCAGGCGAAGGCCGAAGACGACTTCGAGAAATTCGCGCCGCATCTGGAGAAGCACGTCGAACTGAAGCGACAGTACGCCGAACACATCGACCCCGACCGCGACCCCTACGAGGTGCTGTTCGAGGACTACGAGCCGTGTCTCCCCCTCGAACAGGCCGAAGAGATTCTCGCCGAGGTGCGCGAGGTGCTCGTCCCGATGATAGAGGACATCCGCGAATCCGACGTTGACCTCGCGGTGGACGCCTTCGAGGGCGAGTTCCCTGAGGACGACCAGGAGGCGCTCGTCCGCGACGCGCTCTCGACGCTCGGCTACCCGTGGGAGCGCGGCCGCCTCGACACCGCCCCGCACCCGTTCTCGTCGGGAACGCAGTTCGACGCCCGCGTGACGACCCGCTACGACGAGTCCGACGTGCTCGGGTCGCTGTTCTCGACCGTCCACGAGTTCGGCCACGCGCTGTACACGCTCGGCCTGCCGGACGAGCACTACGCGACGCCGCTCGGCGAGAACCGCAACCTCTCGGTCCACGAGTCGCAGTCGCGGCTCTGGGAGAACCACGTCGGGCGCTCGCGGGCCTTCTGGCAGCACTTCCTCCCCACGCTCGAAGACCGGTTCCCCGAGGTCGACGCGACGGTCGAGGAGGCCTACGAGGCCGCCAATCAGGTGTACGACGATAACCTCATCCGCGTCGAAGCGGACGAGCTGACCTACCACCTGCACATCGTCATCCGGTTCGAACTCGAACGCGAACTCATCGCCGGCGACCTCGCTGTCGAGGACGTGCCGGAGGCGTGGAACGACAAGTACGAGGAGTACCTCGGCATCCGGCCGGACACCGATTCCGAGGGCTGTCTGCAGGACATCCACTGGGCGTACGGGAACTTCGGCTACTTCCCGACCTACTCGCTCGGCTCCATCATGGCCGCCCAACTGTTTTCGGCCGCCGAGGAAGACATCGACGACCTCGACGCGAAGTTGGCCGACGGCGAGTTCGGCGACCTCCGCGAGTGGCTCCGCGAGAACGTCCACCGGCACGGCCGCCGCTACGAGACCAACGACCTCGTGAAGCGAGCCACCGGTGAAGACTTCGCCGCCGACGCGTTCCTCGACTACGTCGAGTCGAAATACGGGGCGCTGTACGACCTGTAGGCGAGACTGACAGTCCGCCGCAGTCCCCCGATTTTCGACGACTCGGAGTCGTCGCAGGAACTAAATAGGGGTATGCCATATCATACCACGTATGGCCTCAGCACCCAGTGACGACTTGTTCGACCAGTTCTTGACCGACCGCGGTCACGAGACAGAACCGGTACGCTGGGACCGATCCTATAACAAGCTGCAGTGTCCCGACTGCGGGGCCCTGCACGACATGGGCGCGGCAACCTGCTCCGTCTGCGGGTGGGTGCCGGAGGCCTGACGCGTCCGAACTGACCAAGCCACAAGCACCTGTTCTCGACGGTTTCTCACCCGTTCGGTGAGCCGTCCGCGAACGCCCGGCGAGTTACACTACTCCGGGCGCGTTCGCCCTCGTCCGAAGCACGTCGCTTATCACCGATAAGGCCGTGAACGTGCACAATGAGCGAATCCGACGTGACCGTCACCCGGCTGTTCGGCGGCCCGGGAAGCGGGAAGACCACGGCCTTGCTCGACAAGGTCGAGGAGATTCTCGAACAAGACGGCGTCACCATCCGCGACATTCTCGTTGTCTCTTACACTCGCGCCGCGGCGGCCGAGGTCCGCGACCGGCTCGCGGAGCGACTCGACATCAACCCGCGGTCGCTGAAGGGGAACGTCTCGACGATGCACGCGAAGGCGTACGAACTGCTGAGCCTCTCGCGGAACGACGTGGTCGGCGAGAACGACAAACAGGAGTTCTGTGAGGACTACAGCATCGAGTTCGAAGACGAGTACGGCGGCGCGGGCCGTCGGACCGCCCGCTCGACCACCATCGGGAACAAGGTCATCGCCACGAGCCAGTGGCTCCAGCGCACCCGCCGCGACGTGTCTGACTGGTACGACGTACCGTTCCAGTGGAACGTCGAGGAGGTCCGCCTCCCGCCGGAAGTCGACCCAAACGCGCAGGAAGGAAACAAGTACACCCCGACGTGGCCCTCCGACGACGACCGCATCGACATCCCCGAGGCTATCCGCGCGTGGCGCGCCTACAAGGGCGAAAACGGGCTCGTCGGATTCGCTGACATGCTCGAACGCGTCAAGCAGCGCGCGCTCGTCCCCAACGTCGACTACCTCGTCATCGACGAGTTCCAGGACATCACGACCCTCCAGTACGACGTGTACGAGGAGTGGAAGCCCCACATGAGGGGCGTCCTCATCGCCGGCGACGACGACCAGGTCGTCTACGCGTGGCAGGGTGCGGACCCGAACCTGCTTCTCGACGCCGAACGCGACAACGACGAGATTCTCCCGAACTCCTACCGCCTCCCGTCGAACGTCCTCAACGTCGTCAACCGGGAGATTCGTCACATCGACAAGCGACAGGAGAAGGACCTCAAACCCCGCAAGGAAGGCGGTGCGGTCGAGGCCGTCGAGAGCCCGTCGATGCTCGAACTCGCCCGGAACGTCCGCTACACCGTCGAAAAAGACGAGGGCACCGTGATGGTGCTGTTCCGTGCGCGCTACCAGATGTTCCAGTTCATCGACGAGTTCCTCCCGTCGGGCATCCCCTTCTCGACGCTGACCGACCAGCGCATGTGGACCGACCGCCTCACGCAGTACGTCCGCGCGGTCGAGGCGCTTGACGCCGAAGAGCCCGTCGACGGGCTGGAGGCGCGCCGCCTCGCCGACATGCTGCAGGACTCCGCGTTCGGCACGAACGACCGCGACGACCTGTTCGACGCCATCGACGACAGACAGGAGGAAGCCGGCGTCGACGACATCACGGACATCGAGTTCACGACGAAGGAGATCAAGAACTTCGCGCCCTTCGCCCCCGACAGCGCGTCCGCGAGCGACATGGTGCGCAAGGTGACGAGCTTCCAGCGCAAGTCCGTCAACGCGTACTTCGGCGGCGACTACGAGGGGATGGACCCCAGTCGCGTCCGCGTCGGTACCATCCACTCCGCGAAGGGTCGCGAGGCCGACCACGTGTTCATGGCGACCGACCTGACCGAGAAGGTCGTCGAGCAGATGGCCGCCTCCGTCTCCGACGAGGAGCTCGAAGCCCGCGGCATCGAGGAGTTCACCGCGACGACGAGTCCCGTCCCCCTCATCACCGACAACGAGCGCCGCGTCTTCTACGTGGGCATGTCCCGCGCCCGCGAGCGCCTCATCGTCCTCGAGAACCTCGTCACCGGCGCGCCGACGCTCCCCATCAGCGTCCTCCTCCACAACGAGATTCGCGAGGACCCCGCACAGGATCTCGTCGACGACGCGCAGGAACCGCCCGCGCCCGAACCCGAGGCGTAACGTCCCGTGCGGGGAGGTCCGCGCGGCGGCGACGCCATCGACGCCGCCGTTTCCGAGCGAGACGCCGTCGGCTTCGTCGCCGTCTCCCGCGGTTCCGACCCGACCAGTCGATACCTCACGGGTCGCGACTTCGACTGCGACCTCGTGTTCGTCCGCGTCGCCGGCGAGACGCATCTCCGAGTCCCCTCGACCGTCGAACCGCCGTCGCTCCCGGTCGCCTCGGTCCGCGTCGATGACAGGCCGCCGGGGAAGGCCGCCGCGGCCGTCCTCGCAGAACACGGCGCTTCCGACGGGACCGTCCTCGCGCCGCGGACGGTTCCGCACGACGCCGCGCTCCACCTCGAATCGGCGGGCTACGACCTCGCGTCGACCCCGGCGGTCGCAGACGCCCGCGCGGTGAAAGACGACGCCGAGCGCGACGCCATCGAGGCCGTCCAGCGCGCGGCGACCCGCGGCGTCGGACGCGCCGCCGCGATACTGTCGGCGGCGACGGTCGAGGAAGCCGACGACACCGACAGCGACCGTGAGGGGAACGGCGGCGACGGCGACGACGGCGAACCCGCCCTCTCCTGGGACGGCGCGCCGCTGTCCACCGAGCGACTCCGCCGACAGGTGAACGCGACGCTCGCGGTCGAGGGCGTCGATTCCGCGGGCGCGACGACGGTTCGCGCCGGAACCCGGGGTGGTGAGAACGAACCGGTCGAACTCCGGCCGGGCGAACCCATCGTCGTCTCGGTCGGCCCGCGCGGTCCGACGGGCTACCGCGGCGCGCTGGCTCGCACCTTCGTCGTCGACCCCGACGGCGGGTGGGAGCGCCGGGCGCACGTCGCCTGCGACGCCGCCAGAAAAGTCAGTCTGGTCGAAGCGGACCCCGGCGACGACGCCGGCTTCCTCGGGAGCGAACTCCGCGCAGAGACCGCCGCGTTCGGCTTCTCGATGGCCGACGAGGTGACGAGAGACGTGGGCGGCGGCATCGGCCTCGCGGCCCGCGAAGACCCGCCGCTCGACGGCGACCGAGAACTCGTCGCCGGCAACGTCCTGCGAGTCCGGTCCGCGGTCACGCACGCGGACCACGGACGGGTCGAACTGACCGACGTGCTGGTCGTCGGCGAAGACGGGCCGCGACTGGTCGGCGACGCGCCGGCCGGTCTCGACCCGAGTCGCTGGTAGTTATTCGTCTTCGTCCGGCTCTTTTGCGACGCCGCCGATGACTTTCTCGGCCGCGAGCGAGGGGACGTCCTGCGGCATGGTGAGGAACTTCGGGAGCGCGACCATGAGCACCGCGAGAAGGAGCATCGCGCCGCCGAAGACGGTCTGACCGTCGGCGAGGAGCGTGAGTCCGAAGCCGCCGACGGGGATGGCGAAGATGAGGGTCGCCGCGAGACCGACCATCTCCAAGATTCCGAGTCGCATCGCCCGTGGCTACACCACGGGCGAGTAAAAGCGTCGCGACCGACAAGCGGGCGCGGCTCGCGGTCGCTCGCTCGCCGGAAGCCACCGACCCGTCGATGCGACCGACAGTCACGCGGGGTAGCATTAAGCCGTCTCCGAATCGACTGCCCGCATGGTCGCCGTCACGTCCGGGATGCTCGTCGTTTTCGCGCTCGTCGTCGTCACGATGGCGCTGTTCGTGACGGAGGCGGCCCCGCCGGACGTGACGGCAATCGGCGTCATCGTCGCGCTCGTCGTCCTCGAACCGTGGACGGGAGTCGACCTCCAGACGGGGCTGTCGGGGTTTTCGAGCGCCGCGACCATCACCATCCTCTCGATGTACGCCCTCAGCGAGGGGGTTCGACAGACCGGCGCGATTCGCGTCCTCGGCGACGCAGTCGCCTCGTTCACGAACGGGAGCGAGAACCGACTGCTCGCCGCGGTCGTCGGGCTCACCGGTCCCATCGCGGGCGTCGTCAACAACACGCCCGTCGTGGCCGTGTTCGTCCCGATGGTTTCGGACCTCGCCGACCAGGCGAACGTCTCGCCGTCGAAGCTCCTCATCCCGCTCTCGTACGCCTCGATGCTCGGCGGCACGCTCACGCTCGTCGGGACGGCGACGAACCTCGTCGCCAGCGAGGCCTACGCCGAGGCGACCGGGCTGCCGCCGTTTTCGATGTTCACGTTCACCCCCCTCGGCGCGGTGGTGTTCGTCGTCGGCGCGGGCTACCTGCTGACGGTCGCGCCGCGACTCCTGCCCGAGCGAATCGAGCCCGGGAACCGAACCGGCAACTACGGCGTCGAGCCGTTTCTCGCCCGCGTGCTCGTCTCCGCACGGTCGCCACTCGTCGGCGTCCCGGCGGGCGAGATTTCCGACGACACCTACCGCGACCTCAACGTGGACATCCTCGACGTGCTCCGCGGCGGCGAACATTTCATCGCCGCCGACTCCGACCGCGAGGTCGAGGCGCGGGACATCCTGACCATCCGAGGCGACCCCGCGACGATTCGGCGCTTCTGTGACCTGGCGGACCTGCGGTTCCTCCCGCGCGCGTCGATCACCGACGCCGAACTCGACCGCCCCGACCGCGTGGCGCTCGTGGAACTCGTCGTCCCCCGCGAGTCCGGCCTCGTCGGCGAGACCATCGGCGGGGCGCGACTCCGCGAGCGGTACGACGCGACGGTGCTCGCGGTCCGCCGGCGCGGCGGTGACCTCATCCGCGAGCACTTCAGAGACGTGGACCTCCAGGTCGGTGACTCGCTGCTCCTCCAGACGACGAACGAGACGGCGCGGTACCTCCGCGACAGCGGCGACTTCATCGTGACCAGCGAGGTCGCAGACGAGTTCATCGAGGACAACGGCGGGCTGTCGCCCACGGCGTTCCGCGCGTTCGCCGTCGTCGCGGCGGTCATCGGACTGGCCGCGCTCGGCGTCGTCCCCATCGCTATCGCCGCACTCGGCGGCGTCGCCACGATGGTCTCGCTCGGCTGTCTGTCGGCGAGCGACGCCTACGACGCGGTGAGTTGGAACGTCATCTTCCTGCTCGCGGGCGTCATCCCGCTGGGGCGGGCGCTCCAACTGACCGGCGGCGTCGCACTCCTCTCGGACCTCGTCGGCGTCGCCGCGACCTATCTGCCCGTCGTCGCCGTCGTCGCCGCGTTCTACCTGCTCACGGGGCTGTTGGCGAACGTCATCACGCCGGTCGCCAGCGTCGTCCTCCTGTTGCCGGTCGCCATCGACACCGCGTACGGCCTCGGTGCCGACCCCTTCGGCTTCGCCATCGCGGTCACCTTCGGCGGGAGCACGGCGTTCATGACGCCCATCGGCTACCAGACGAACCTGATGGTGTACGGTCCCGGCGGCTACCGCTTTACCGACTACCTCCGCGTCGGCGCGCCGCTCCAACTGTTACTCACGGTCGTCACGACTGCCGGAATCGTCCTCATCTGGGGGCTGTGAGGCCGTCGTGGCGACTCACTCGGCTCGCTTTTGCGTCTCGCCCGCGCTCCGTCGCTGCTCCGACTCCGACCGGACGTCGTCGCCGTTCGACGGGTCGTAGGCCGCCGGCCCCGAGGGGAGCGTCTCGGGGTCATCAACGCTCAGGCCCGTGGTGACGAGCAGTCTGAGGCCGCGCCGGACCGGCATGTCGAGTTCGCGAATCTCCTCGGGCGAGACCATGATGAGCGCCCCGGCGGTCGGGTTCGGACTGTTCGGGACGAACACGGTAAACAGGTCGTCGTCGGACACCGCCGACACCGACTGCGGTGCCTCGTTGGTGACGAAACCGATGGAGAACAGGCCCTCCCGTGGGTACTCGACCAACACCACGCGGTCGTAGCCGGCGGTCGGTTCCGTGAGCGACTCCGACACCTGCCGGACGCCGAAGTAGATAGTGCGGACGAGCGGCAGGAGTCGAACGCCGCGCTCGAAGCTCCCGAAGAGCCGCTGGCCGAGACTTATCGACGCGAGGTAGCCGAGAAGCGAGATGGCCACGGCGATGATGAGCGCCGACAGCACCTGCGAGATGAACACGATGTCGCCGGAGTAGTTGAGCGCCCCGGCGAGGAAGGGCGTCACCTCGCGGACGACCGGGCGGAGCGCGGCGGTGATGCGATTGAACACGAACTGGAGGACGAACACGGTCACGGCCAGCGGAGTGACGAGAATGAGACCGGTGACGAAACTGCTCCGCAGTCGGGCCAGAACGTCCATACCGACTCTCCGGACGACGAGCGTAAAATTGTATGGGCGAGAGTGCCACAGAAACGTGATAGAAAACGGAAACGATAGGCATTAACTTCACCCGTCCGAAGCGCGGGTATGTTCACGGGAATCGTGGAGGGGGCGGGCGAAATCGTCGATGTGACAGACACCGACGGTGGTCGCCGCCTCCGCATCCGCACCGACCTCGCGTTCGACGACCTCCATCACGGCCAGTCAATCGCGGTCTCGGGCGTCTGCCTGACCGTCGAGGCGTTCGGCGACGACTGGTTCGAGGTGTTCCTCGCGGCGGAGACCGTCGAGAAGACCTACCTCGGCGACGTGGTCGAGGGCGACCGCGTCAACCTCGAACGCGCCCTCGCGGCCGACGACCGCTTCGACGGCCACATCGTCCAGGGCCACGTCGACGGCACGACGACGGTCACGAACGTCGAGCGCGTCGGCGACGACTGGTTCTTCGAGTTCGACCTCCCCGAGTCGCTGGCGAAGTACGTCGTCCAGAAGGGCTCGGTCTGTCTCGACGGCATCAGCCTCACCGTGGCCGACCGCCGCGAGGACTCTTTCGCCGTGGCTATCATCCCGACGACCTACGACCTGACGACGCTCTCCGAAAAAGCGGTCGGCGACCCGATTCACGTCGAGGTCGACGTGGTGGCGAAGTACGTCGAGTCGATGCTCGACGGCTACGCCGAGCGGTTGGTCGCCGAGTAGGGCGACCGGTTCTTTCGTTTCGTACGTTCCCGCGCCGTCGTCGACTCAGTCTTCGAACTCTGTCTGCTCGGAGCTGAACGACGCCGCGCTCGGGCCGGGCGCGTGGGCGCTGTGGTAGGCCTGACTGTAGCGGCGAAGCTTCCCGATGAGATAGAGCCCGAAGACCCCGTCGTAGATGATGACGTAGACGAGGAAGGCCGCGAGACCGCCGATACCGGTTATCCCCGCGATGACAGACGAGCCGAGACCGACCGTCGAGTTGTACGTCGCGTGGACGAGCGCCGCGAGGATGAGGCCCTTGATGACGATAGGGCCGGCGTTCTCCTTGTTGAACTTGGCGAGGCCGAGGTAGTAGCCGGCGATGGCCGAGTAGATGACGTGACCCGGCCCGGCGAGCGCGCGGACCGCCGTAATCGTCCCGCCGGCGGCGATGATGCCGACGCCGTCGGCCCCAACGTCGAGTCCCGACGAGGTGAGGTTGCGGGTGATGTACAGGGCGTTTTCGATGGTGGCGAAGCCGAGACCGGCCATGGCGCCGTAGACCGCGCCGTCGATGACGGCGTTGAAACTGTCGTGGGAGTAGGCGTACAGCCTGACTGCGAGGAGCTTGACGGTCTCTTCGACCGGGCCGACGACGAGGAAGTAGAACACGATACTGCCGAGGAAGCCGATAGACAGCTGGAACTCGGCCGCGATGGTCTGGCCGACGTTGCTCAGAAGCGAGTTGAGAATCGCGGCGAAGGTGGCCGTGAGGACGCCGAGGAGGAACGTCACCACGAGCATCGACAGCGGCTCGTTTTGGGTCACGTCGGAGTAGTAGACGTAGCCGGCGAGCGCGAGCGCCGGAAGCGCCGAAAGCAGGGTGAGCGCGCCGACCTGCGGGTCGGTGAGCGCCGAGAGCCCGCCGATACCGACGAGGATGAGCAACGCGGCGAGGACGACCACCGCGCGGGTCGACGCGACCAGCACCCGGTAGAGCGCGACCGCGAGCCCGTCAACCGAGGTTCGTTCCTCCCACGTGGCGATGTCGTAGAGGTCGTCCGAGCCGTCGGACGCCTGCTCGACTGGGTCCTGCTGGTCCATCACGTGGCATAAAGGGTATCGCATCTGGTAATAGCTTCGGCCACGGCATCCCGCGACCGGCCGACCCAGCGACTAGCTGGCCGGCCTAGCGACCGACGACCGACCGTACGAGGTTAATGCCTCCGCTCCGAAGGGCGGGTATGCACTTCGACCCCCGCGAACAGGCGGCGCTCCGCGAGGTCGGCCTCGACACCGACGACCTCCGGGCCGCGTCGGACCTCGTGAGCGACGCAGTCGAATCGGACGCAGACGCCATCGCGGCGTTCTTCGGCGACGGTGACACGGTCTACTCGGACATGGAGATGGCCCACAGCGCGAGCGACGTGCAGGAACACGCCGTCGACCACGTCGACCTCTACACCCACGGCGCGGACCTCCGCGGCTACCTCAAGTTCGACTCGTGGGGCGTCCCCATCGAGGGCGGCCGCGTGCTCACCGAGGAGAAAATCGAACTCACGCTTGGTCCGACGGTCGACGCTCGCGTCACCTTCGCCCGCGACGCCGACGAGCTATGAGGGTCCGCGTCCGCGGCATCTACGCCACCGCGCTCACGAGCGTCTTCCTCGACGACGGCCACGACGTGGTGCAGGCGTCCGGCCCGATTCGGGAGCGCTTCGACGCCGAGTTCGACTCGTCGGACCACGACGTGTCGGTCGAGACGACCCGGAACCGGCAGGGCGTCGGCGCGACCGGCGCGCCCGAGGCGGTCGAAACGGCCACCGAGCGACTCACCGACCTCGGCATCGACACCTTCGCGTGGGACGACCCCGCGCCGACCGGCGCGGTGTTCGACGCCCGCGTGACCGAAACCCTCGGCGGCGGCGCGGTCTGCGACCTCGGCGAGACCGAGGGCTACCTCTCGTACGGCGATTTCGACGGCCGCGTGGAAGTCGGCGACGAGGTTCGCGTGCAGGTCGCCGAGTCGGCCCCGCCGTGGGCCTCCCGTCGCGCCGAACTGACCGGCGACATCCGCGCCGTCGCTGGGCTGGCGACCCTCGAACCGGATTCGGAGGGCGTCCGCGTCGATACCCGCGACGAGGCCGCCGCCCGCGAACTGGCCGGCATGACGGACCTCCTCGGCGGCGACCCGCCCGAGGGCTGGGGCATCCGCTGGCACCGCGACGCCGTCGACGCCGACATGAGCGCCCTGAACGACGCGCTCGACCGGGCGGCCGAGGTCGCCGCGGAACTCGACGACGCGCTCTCAGAGCCCGTCGACGCCCCGCGGCCGGTCGCCGCACCCACCGCGACGACGTGGGTCTGGTTCGGCCGCGAGACGCGCTTCGAACTCGACGCCCAGCGCCGGGCCGTCGAGACGACGATGCCCGGCCACCACCGGACGAAGGCCGCCTCGCCGAAGGCGTCCGCCGGCGTCGACCTCGCGGAGGCCCTCTGCGAGGCGGTCGGCGACGGCGAGTTCCCCTTCGGCGTGGTGACCGCGCAGTTCGGCCCGCTCGAAGGCGACGACGTGGAAATCGGCCACGGGAAGCCCGACGGCCGCCTCATCACGCTCGGCTCCGGCGAGGTGACGGAACGCGACCCCGAGGGGACCGTCGAACTCCGGCGCGGCATGACCGGCGGCGGCACCTACGACGCCCTCGGCGTCGACCGCGAGTCCGGCGACGTTGCGGTCACGAAGTTCCGCGAGGGGCGATGGTGGTACCCGACGGTGTACCGCGACGCCGACGGCGGTGTCAAGGGAACCTACGTCAACATCTGCACGCCCGTCGAGTGCTTCCCCGACCAGATTCGGTACGTGGACCTCCACGTGGACGTGGTGAAACACGCCGACGGGACGGTCGAACGAGTCGACGACGACGAACTCGACGCGGCCGTCGAGGCCGGCCACATCTCGGAAGCACTGGCCGAGAAGGCGCGGTCGGTGGCGTCGAGTCTGGAGTCGGCGCTGTCGGGGTAGCCGCGTCAGTCAGTACGAAGAGATTTCCTCGGGTGTATGAAACCACTCCCAAGAATGGTCGAAGCAGTCGCATTCGACTTGGGCGGGACGTTGTTTCACGGAGAGGACGACGTCTCGAAAGCGAAATCAGTGCTGTACGAGCGTTTGTGTGAGCGAGGATACGAACTCGACTCATCGAAGTTCGAGTCGGTTTTGCGAGAAGCGAGTGTGCGGTTCGCGGCGCAGTACCACGGAGACTATCGCCGGTTCCACTTCGGGGCGTTCTCGGAGGTATTTTTCGACGTATGGGGCGTGGACACAACAGCGGAAGAGCGAGCATCCTTCGACCGATTGTTCTGGCAGACGCGGCTGAGACACCAATCTCTCGACGAACATGCAGAGTCCGTCCTTCGATTCTGTCGCCGTCAGGACCTCGTCACAGGAGTCATCACGAACGGAAACCGGATGATGACTGAAACTCGCCTCGAAACCGCCGGCATCGCAGATGAATTTGACGTCGTACTGTGTTCGACCGGTGTCCAAGCCGAGAAATCGACCGTCGAACCGTTCGAAATCTTCTTAGATGAAACCGGACTCGACGGGACAGACTGTGTGATGGTCGGAGACCGAATAGATGAGGACACCTGGGCGGCGGAAGTCGGTATGACGACGGTCCATCTCTCGGGAAGTTCAGCGGAATCACGCGGACCCGAACGCGAGCCCGACTACACAATCGACAGCCTCGACGAGTTACCGCGGGTCGTCACCGAACTGCTGTAGGACTGCATCTACCAGACAGTAGTTACCGAACCGAGGAACCGACCGAACCGAACGAAGTGAGGTTCGGCCTTTTTTCCTCCAGGTTTTTACGGTGAGTGGGTCGCAAAGCGACCCCGAGCCGTAAAAAAGTGGGTTAGAAGTGCCCCGGCCCCTCGTCGCCGTACTGCAGTTCGCCGCCACGGCCGCCCTCGACGGTGCTGCTGCCGTGGTCGCCGGAACTGGGGACCTTGACCTGCACGTCGGTAATCTCGTCAAACGTCATGATGAGGTCCGACTGGATGTTCTGGGCGGTGATGTTCGAGATGCCGCACCCGGCGCACGCGCCCCCGAGTTCGACGACGACTTCCCCCGATTCCGCATCGGCCTTGCGCACGACGCTGTTGCCGCCGTGCATCTGGATAATCGGCATCTGGCCGACCATCCACGTCTCGACGCGCTCTTTGAGGCTCTCCGACTCGTCGCTCATACCCCGACACTTCGAACCCCACGGATTAGAATGAAACGGTTCTCCCAACGCGCCGGGCGACGAGAGAAAGGCTGTCTCGGTCGTTCGTGATAGATTCGACGCGGGAACCACGCGAGTCAGCGCGCCGGGTGCTACGTCGCTCTCTCAGTCGCACCGCCCGCGACGGTGGGCCAGCCAGCCGGCGAGTCCGAGCGCCGCCGCGCCGACGCCGAACCCGAAGCCCGGCGCGTCGGTCGTCGATGTCGACGTCGCCGATTCGGTGTCCGACGTGGACGCGGCCGTCTCGTTTCCGGTCGGGGACGGCGTGTTGACGAGGGATTCGGTGGTCGTCTCCGGGCCGAGGGGCGGCGGGTCGCGCTGGTCGCCGGCGTGGTCGGGGAACGTGTAGAGCGCAGGTGACACGTCGCCGACGCCCCAACTCGACGCGACGAAGACACCCTCGTCGGCGAACGGGTAGGCGTACTGCGCGGTCCAGAAACTCGCGCGTTCGGGGTCGCGCCACCACGCGAGTTCGACGGGGTCCGTCGGGTCCGACACGTCGTGGCGCTTGACGCCGCCGCGGTACCACGAGGTGTAGAGCCTGTCGTCGCGGAAGTCGAAGTTGTGCGCCGTGATCCAGACGCCCTCAACCGTCGGGTCCGGGCTGGCCGGCGGGTCGATGGTCGAGAGTCTCGTCGGAGTCGCCGGGTCCGATACGTCCCAGAGTTCGACGCCGCTCGGTCCGCCGACGAGTTCGGACGTCTCGTCGTCGCGTTCGACTTCGACCGCCCACGACTCGATGCCAACGCCGAGGAGGTCGCCGGAGTCGTCGGTGGCGACGTAGTGGTGGTTTCCGGGCGGCGTCCGGCTCTCGCGGCGGCGGTCGCGGGCGGTCAGCCCCGACAGTGCTTCGGGGTCACCGGGTGAGACTGACCCGAGGACCGACGGCGACGCGGGGTCCGCAAGGTCGACGAGCCACGTGCCGGCGTCCCAGAGTGCGACGTGCGCGACGCCCTCGCGGACCCACACGTCGTGGACGGAGCGAACCGAGGCGGGCACGTCGGCCCAGCGGTCGTCGGCGTCGACGACCGACCAGCGGCCGAGTTCGTCGCCGGTGTCGGTGTCGAGGACGACGAGCGGGTTACGGTCGGCGTCGTTGGCGGTGAGGTACGCCCGGCCGTCGGCGGCGAAGCAGTTGTGGATGGGAACGTCCGTCTCGTGGAAGGCGATTTCCTCGGGGTTCGTGGGGTCGGACACGTCGACGACGAGAGCGCCCGTCGGCGCGCCCGGAATCGGGTTAGCCGGGCCGACGACGAGGAGCGTGTCTCCGTCGAGCTTCACGTCGTAGATGCCGCGGAAGGGGCCGTCCTCGCGGTCGGAAAGCAGGTCGCGGCGCTCGGCGAGGAGTTCGGGGCGGTCGGGCGCGGAGATGTCGATGACGGCGTAGCCGCTGGTCGCGGCGACGAAAACGGTCTCGCCGTCGGCGGAGACCACGGTCTCTTTCGCGCCGTCGATATCAATGCGACCCAGCGGCTCGAAGGGACCGGGATGGGCGGTGACGGGGCGGGAACCAGCGACGGAGACGACGGAGGCGGCGACCGCGCTCGCGCCGATGGAGCGGAGGAACTGGCGGCGGTCCACGGTGAGTCTGAGCGCGCCGAGGAGAAAAATCGGACGGAGGTCCTTGGGTAGGGGGAAGGCCTGAGGACCGGAGGAAAGCGGGGATCGCTCAGTCTGCACTGGGTTGCGTGAGAACTGAAGCGACGCCGATGGGGATGGGTGGGTGGGTGGGTGTGGATACCCCGTCGGCGTCGATCGGTCGACGATGGTGGTGGGGGTTGTCGACCAGTCCCGTTCTAGGCTTCCGGTGGAACGCCCGTGCACCGTTCGGTTCGACGAGAACGGGAACGCGCCGACCGGCGCGCCGAGCGACTCGGCGTCGTCGGGTGCACATCATCGTGTTCCCGGACGGGGGTTATAAGACTGCGCCACCGAGTATCAATCGAGATAACTCGACGGCGGAGAGACGAAGCGCCGCGTTACAGTCGAGACCGGTCACCGGTGCCACCTGCGCTACCACCGGTGAGTCGTCTCGGCATCACAGCCGCGAGCGGTCACCGGTGCCACCGGTCATCGCGCTCGCCAACGCCCCCTCGACCACGACCTCGTCGCCGAGCGTCGTCAGCTGAATCTCGGGGATGTTCGACATGACCATCTCGCTCATCTGCTCGCGGATGGGCTCTAACACGAGGTCCGGATTGTTGAGCGCGACCGCGCCGCCGACGTAGATGATAAGCGGCGCGTACGCGTGGACGATGTTGGCGACGCCCATCGCGTTCCAGTGGCCCAGTTGGTTGATGATGTGGTCTGCGAACTCGTCCTCGCCGGCGTGTTCGAACACGTCGACCGCGGAGAAATCGGGGTCCGACACGGGGAGTGCGGTTTCCACGGGGTCTTCCTCGTGGAGTTCGCGGGCGTACTTCGGGATGTTGTTGCCCGAGCAGTAGCCCTCCCAGTGACCGTTGTGGCCGCACCCGCACGTCATGAAGCCGTTCGGGTCGAGCGTCAGGTGACCGACCTCGCCGGCGTTACCGTCCCAGCCGGCGAGGACGTGGCCATCGACGCAGACGCCCGCGCCGATACCCGAGGAGATGGTGAGATACACCATGTCGTCGGGGTTGCGGTCGGAGTGGAACCGCTCGCCGATGACCCCGGCGTTCGTGTCGTTGTGCAGGTACACCTCGTCCGTCTCCAAGAGCACCGAGAGGGGACCGGTCAGCGGGATGCGGTCGATGGTGTCCGGCAGGTTCGCCGGGTTCTCGACCGCGCCCTCGGCCAAGTCGAGCGGGCCGATAGCACCGATGCCGGCCGCGACCGCGTCGCTCGGGTCGATACCCGCCTCGGCACACGCCTCGCGGACGACGCCGAGGACCGCCTCGGTGATCGCGATTCCGGTCGGGCCGCGCGGAGTGTTATCACGGGCCTCTCCGAGGATCGTTCCATCGTCGTCGCCCACCACGGAACGGACGTTCGTCGCCCCCAGGTCGACGCCCACGTAGTACGCCATCGTTCCCATAGCGATGCGCCCTCCACTTAACTAAGCGGGATTCTCGGTAGATTTACTCGCCCCGATGTAAGTCGAGACCCGCTGCCTACGCGGAGTTGTTGGTCGGGAGTTTGGGGATGAGCCACGAGAGGAACGAGTCCATGCTGCGCGACTGTATCCAGACGGTCCCCGGCCCGGTGAACGTACAGACAAGCCCCTCACCGCTGAACAGGGTTGACTTCAGGCCGCCGACGCGCTCGACCGAGAAGCTCGTCGTCTCGTCGAAGGCGACGATGTGGCCGGTGTCGACCGTATAACGCTCGCCCTCGCTGAGTTCGACCTCGTGGATAGCCCCGTAGCTCGACAGGAAACTGTCGCCGGTGCCGGTCAGTTTGAGCAGGAACAGGCCCTCACTCCCGAAGAAGGTCTTCGCGCCGCCGAAGGAGGTGTCGAGGTCGAGCGCGGGGTCCGAGGCGATGTACGACCCGGACTGCACGTACAGGGTCTCGTCTTCGAGGGCGTGGTGGACGATATCGCCCGGGAGCGGGGGCGCGAAAGAGACCTCACCCGCCTGTCGTGCGCTGAACGTGTTCTGGAAGAACGACTCGCCGCCGAGGACGCTCCGTTTGAGCGACCCGAAGAGGCCGCCTTTCGCGTTCGTCTCGATGTCGATGCCGTCGGAGTAGCTGACCATCGCGCCGGCCTCCGACCGGAGCGACTCGCCCTCGTCGAGCGAGACGGTGAGGAGGGCGAACGACGGGCGGTAATCGATGGAGTGGTCCATGCGAGAGATGACGGCGCGCTAAGATATGTAGTTGCCTGCGAAGCCGGTCTCCCGACAGTCTACTCCGTCAGTCGCGCCGACCGCAGGTCGTCACTTGGTGTCCGCGCGGACGAACGTCACGGGACACGGCGATTCGAGCATGACCTCCTGTGCGACGCTCCCGAAGACGGCCTTGCCGGTCGGCGAGCGCTTTCGACCGCC
Source organism: Haloferax sp. Q22 (assembly GCF_001482285.1). Classification (GTDB taxonomy): domain Archaea; phylum Halobacteriota; class Halobacteria; order Halobacteriales; family Haloferacaceae; genus Haloferax. The sequence continues at coordinate 142,791 of NZ_LOEP01000016.1, forward strand.
GACGACGAGGCGGTCGGCGTCGACCTCGCCCGCGAGTTCGACGAGTTTCTCGCCGTGGTGGCCGACTCGGCCGTGGACGACGTAGTCGATGTCCGCCTCGTCGAAGCGTCGCGTGAGCTCGCGGACGATGGCGTGTCGTCGGGCCACGTCGTCCGCGGAGACCTCCTCTGCTGTGATGTCGAAGTCGAGGTTGTCGAGGGCCTCGTCGTACTCGTCTCTCGTGAAGACGTGTCCGATGACGACCGTCGCGCCGGTCGGCCCGGCCACGTCGATCGTCTCCTCGGCGAGTCTGTCGATGCGCTCGGCGTCGCCCGCGCCGACCGCGAGCAGGATAGTTTCGATAGCCATACCAGCCCGTTCGTCCCGGTATCACTTAACCGTGCCGGGATTTTTTACTCACATTCGAAATAAAAATTCGTGTTCGTGGCTGGCGAAGTCGCTGTCAGCCGGAGCGTCACGTGCTAGCACTATGTACGTTTCGCCGGCGGCGCGGCCGCTCGACGAGTGGGTGCGCGAGAAAATCGAACCGCGTCGGACGGCTCAGACGTCGGGCGCGTCGTCTTCGACCGCGCGCTTCATCGAGTCGCGGCGGGACTTCGCGTCGCGGCCCGTCGCCTCCAGAAGGAAGTCGTTCTTCGCGCTGACGGCCTCGCCCGCGGCTTCGAGGTCTTCGGGAGCGAGTTCGGCCGGGTCGGCCTCCTCGAAGTTGACCGCGAGCTTGTCCTTCTTGCCGCTGTACTTGACCGCGCCGGCGACGATACGGGTGAACACGGGGTTCTTGGGCTCGCCGACGACGTAGAGGTCGCTTCCTTTGAACTCCTCGGTGCCGGTGATGGGGCCGAAGTAGTCTTCGACCGTCGCTTTCATGTCCGGAATTCGCTCTTCGAGCGTCTCCCCACGACGCATCTTGTACTCCTTCATGGACGCCTTTTCGACAGGGGATGGTTTACCTGTTTCGCGACTCTGCGACGCCTGCGAGGGCGTGCCGCGGTCAGGATTCCCGCTCGGCGATGTAGCCCTTTTTACACTCGGGGCAGATGTCGCCGGCCCGCATCGACGACGAGGACGCGCCGCGGGCGTGCCCGCAGTTCGGACAGTAGTACTCGACGGCGTCGTCGGGGGCCTCGTTGCCGACGTTCGACTCGTCGGCGCGGACGAAGTCGTCTTCCTCCGCCTCGACGTACTGACCGTTCGACTGCTGGCTCGGCGAGCTGTTGCCCTCCGGGGCCAGGCCGCCGCCGAACGAGACGGAGACGGGTTCGCCGTCGTCGGGCTGGGCGTTCCATCCCTCGTCGTCACCCGGCGCGTCGGGCCACGCGCCGCGTTCTCGCTCTCGGGGCTGTTCCGACTCCGCCGCATCGGCCTCGACGCCCGCCTCGGCGTCCGCGTCGATGAACTCCGCGTCGTCGCCGTCGGCCGGCGGCGTCGGGTCGTCGGTCTCGACCTCGTCGACCTCGTCGGGCCACTGCGTCCGGTCGCGGGTGGCCGACTGCTCCTCGTCGTCGTCGAGGATGATGCCGTCGTCGGTCACCGGCGGGGCGTCGACGCTCCCGGCGTCGTCGGCCGTGTCCGGCCCGTCTGCGGGTTGGGTGTCGGCGGCGTTCGCGGTCTCGGCCGGCTGTTGCGCCGCGGGGTCCGGGCCCGCGCTCGCGTCGACGTCCGCAGCAGCGTCGGTGGCTGCGGCGTCGACCTCGGCCTGCGTCTCCGCGTCCGGAGCCGTCTCGATGGCGGCGTCCTCGGCGTCGGAGACGCCGGGCTGCGGGTTCGCCGGTTCGAAGCCCGCGGCCGCGGTCTCGACTTCACCCTCCGTCATCCCGACCTCCTCGGGCGTTCGGATGGCCGTGACCTCCTTGTTCTCGCTGATTACCTGTTCGTGTCCGCACCGCGAACAGACCTGTATCTCTCGAATCGAGACGACCACCTCGTCGCCGCGTTCCTCGCGCTCCCGTTCCGTCTCGGAGTCTCCGTAGGCGTGCCCGAGAAGACGGCAAGTAAGTCCCATTACGCGAGGATTCCGGGATTCGGAAACAAAAAGGTACCCCCTGCCTGTCGGACGCCCGTCAGACGGGCGGTACAAGTAAACAGGAGGCGAACGATGTACCCGCTATGAGAGCGAGGCGGGAGTTCCGGAACCGCCGCGACATCGAGGTCGCGGTGCTCGACGCGCTCGTCGACCGCCACGACGAGGGGATGACGGTGTTCGAACTCCGTGCCGCCGTGGACGCCGACATCGACACCATCGAAGAGGCGCTGTCGGCGCTGAAAGACGAGGGCCTCATCGTGGTCGAGGAGGCCGACACGGGGGTACTCATCCACGCCGACGAGCGCGTCGTTCCGGACCCGAGCGAAGCCGTCGAAGAGGACGCATCGCTGTTCGAGAGACTCCGCGAGCGGTTCGGGCTCTGAGCGAGCCAGCGCGGAGAAGGACTCGTTTCGACTGTCCGGTCCGCCTGCGGCCGCCGCCGGAGGACTGTCGACCGAAAGCCGGTCCAGTCGTCCGGGAGTGGGAGGGTTTTACGCGCCGAAGGCGAAACGGGGGGTAATGACACTCGTCGCCGACATCCACGAGGCACACGGTGCGACGTTCGAGACGCGCGGCGGAATCGAGGTCGTGAGTCACTACGGCCGCCCCGAGCGGACCCACCGCGCCGTCAGAAACGGCGTCGGCGTCATCGAACACGGCTACGGCGTGGTCGTCGTCGAGGGCGAAGACCGGGTCGACTACGTCGACAACGCGGTGACCAACACCGTCCCCGACGAGGACGGCGAGGGCGTCTACGCCCTGCTGTTAGACCCCGACGGTCACATCGAGACGGAGATGTACGTCTACAACGCGGGCGAGCGACTGCTGATTTTCACCCCGCGTGACCGCGCGGAACCGCTCGTCGAGGAGTGGCGCTCGAAGACGTTCCTCCAGCGCGTCAAACTCCGCGACGCCTCCGACGAATTCGGCGTCTTCGGCGTCCACGGCCCGCAGTCGACCGAGAAGGTGGCGAGCATCCTCTCGGGTGCGGGCGCGCCGGAGCCCGAACTCTCCTTCGTCCGCGGCTCCATCGGCGGCGAACTCGGCGTCACGGTCGTCGCCTCCGACAACCCGATCGGCGAGGAGGGCTACGACGTCATCTGCCGCGCGAAGGACGCCGAAGACGTGCTCGACGCGCTCCTGTTCTACGGCAACCCCTCGGTCCCCGTCGGCTACCAGACGTGGGACAGCCTCACCGCCGAGGCCGGCACGCCGCTTTTCGAGTCGGAACTCCGCGGCAACGTCCCGAACGTCGTCGGCGTCCGCAACGCGCTCGACTTCGACAAGGGCTGTTTCGTCGGTCAGGAACTCGTCTCGAAGATCGAAAACCGCGGTCGGCCCTCGCGCCGGCTCGTGGGCTTCCGCGCCGACGACCTCCCCGATTCGGGTGCCGAGGTCTCGGCGGACGGCAAGCCGGTCGGCACCGTCACCCGCGCCGTCGAGAGCCCGATGCTCGACGTGCCCATCGGTTTCGCGCTCGTTGACTACGGCCTCGACGCCGACGACCTGAGGGTCGAGGTCGCCGGCGACGACGTGGCGGCGACCCGCGAGTCGCTCCCGTTCGTCGAGGGGAGCGCGGTGTCGGCGCGGATTCCGACGTATCCGGGCGAGAACTGAGCGGGGCGTCCGGGGGACAATCCCTCAGAACAGCTTCTTCAGGTGTTCGCGCGAGAAGAACGAACTCGGCTTGTCCATGTGGACGCCGATTTCGCCCGACAGCGACCGGAGGCCGACCCGCTGAAGCCACTCGGGGAAGGAGTAACACCGGCGCACGAGGTGCCCCAGTCGAATCTCCCGGGAGAGTTCGTCGCGCCACGCGTCCTCGTAGGCAGATAGCGTCTCCGGGTCGTCGGGGTCGATGGTCGCGGCGGCGATGTCGGCCGCGGTCATCCCGTAGAGGATGCCGCCGCCGGTGAACGGCTTGGTCTGAGCGGCTGCATCGCCGATGAGGAACGCCCGGCGGGTCGTCGTCCGGTCCGGCGGGCCGATGGGAATGGCTCCCGAACAGAAGTGCTCTGTCTCCACGTCGTAGGTGTTCGTGAGCGCGTCGAACATCTCGTTGACCTCAGCGCCCGGCGGGGCCGCGAGGCCGTACTCGACGCCGGCGTCGCCGCGAGGGATGCGCCACGCGAAAAAGCGCGGGACCGTGAGGTGCACGTCCACGAAGTCGCCGTCGTCCGGGTCGGGGTCGAACGCGAGGACGCCGTGGAGCGTCTCCGACGGTTCGGGGAGGTCGAGCGCCCGGCGGACCCGCGAGGTGGGGCCGTCGCACCCGGCGACCATCTTCGCTTCGAACTGGACGGTTCCGGCCTCGCCGGCCACGCTGGCGGTCAGCCGGACCCGGTCGTCGAGTTCCTCGACGGCGGTGACGGTGTGGCCCTCGCGCACGTCGGCACCGGCGTCGCGGGCGCAGTCGGCGAGGGTGCGGTCGAGTTCGACGCGGTCGATGACGTTCGAGACCTCGCTTTGCTTGTAGAACGGGTAGGCCTTCGAGTTCGGGCCGCCGACGCGGAAGTTCGCCCCGTAGATGCGGTTCTGGAACAGGCGGTCGCGCGCCTCGTCGGGGACGAACTCCCAGATGTCGGTGCTGACGTGGCCGGAGCACGCGAGGGGCGTTCCGACCTCGCCTTTCTCCAGCGCGAGCACGTCGTAGCCCGCGTCGGCCGCGCGGCGGGCGAACCGCGCGCCGGCGGGACCGACGCCGACGACGGCGAAATCGTACATGGTTGGCCGTTGCCGCGCCGACCCATGAATCTTCTCGCTTCGGGCGGCGGACCGTCACCGGAGAAAACCGCCCGACTACGCGACGACCGCCAGCCCCGACGCGGTCCGCCGCGTCCCGTCCCACGGGACCTCGACTCGGGCCCACGAGTCGCCGAAGTCGGTCGTTCGGTAGAGGCCCCGGTCGTTCGCGGCGTAGCACTCGCCGCCGGTTCGTCCGGCGGCCAAGACCGCGCGCGTCGCGCCCGGTCCGGTCGGCAGTCCGGTCTCGTCGAGGCGTTCCCACGACTCGCCGCCGTCGCCGTTGCCATCGTCGTCCCGGGACGTTCGCCGGTAGAGGTACGCCTCCGCCGACTCGACCCGGTGGGCGCGCATCGGCCCGGAAGCGGCCGTCAGGAGCACCGAGTCCGGGTCCGCGGGGTCGACGACGACGCTCCAGCAGTAGCCGTGGCCCAGCCCCGCGGTCGGCGTCGTCCACGTCTCGCCCGCGTCGTCGGTCTCGGCGTAGCCGTCTCCTGCGGCGATCCAGACGCGGCCCGGCCGGTCGGGGTGCGTCGCCATCGAGTGCGTGTCTCGCTTGCTCGACGGCACGCGGTCTTGCCACGTCTCCCCGCCGTCGAGCGAGCGGACGAACGCTCCGGCTTCGACCGCGACGAACAGCCGGTCGGGGTCGGTCGGGTCCGGTTCTATCCAGCGGACGTGGTGAGTGTGCGGGCGGGGCGGGAACGCCCACGACGACGACGAATCGAGGTCCGAAAGCAGCGCGAGTTCGGCCCACGTGTCGCCGCCGTCGCGGGAGCGGAAGACGGCCGAGGGTTCGGTGCCGGCGTAGACCACGTCGGGGTCGGACGAGGAGACGGCGAGGCTCGTCACCGACTCGGGGAGCGCGTCGGTCCCGACCGCGTGCCACGACGCCCCGCCGTCGGTCGTTCGGAAGACGCCGGCGTCGAAGGTCCCGCAGAACGCCCGATCCGGCGCGTGCGAGTCGGCCGCGACGCACTCGATTCGGTGGTCGCCGAGTCGCCGGCGGGCGGTCGTGTCGTCTGGCGACCCCGAGACCGCGAAGACCGCGCCGTTGGCGGCGGCGTAGAGGTGCATGGGTGACATAGGCGCTCGGCGGTGAAAAACGCGGGTGCGAGGCGGTGGCTCCGGTTCGAAGCGGTGGCTTCGCGGTGGGCGCGCGGACCGCGCGGGCCGCGCGTGGCGGAGGACGGCGCTATGACTACGACAGGTCGCGCCGCTCGAACACCTCGGCCGCGAGGACGACGAGGACGCACGTCACGGCGACGAGGACGGCGATACCGCCCCAGTCTACGTCGCCGGCGACGAGGAGCTCTCCGGGGTCGAGATAGCGCGTGAGCGACAGGGCACCGAGGAACTCGTAGTCGGTGTCGACCGTCAGGGAGTCGAGGAGGAACGTCCCGAAGACGACGCCGATGGCCGCGCCCTGTGCCCGGCGGACGCGCCCGAAGAACGCCGACGCGAGGAGGCCGACCGCGACGCAGGCGACGAGGTAGAGGCCGCCGACGGCGTGGACCGCGAGGAGGCGAGAGAGGTGAATCTCCTCGTCGATGAGGCCCGCGCCGACGACGACGGCCGCGAGGAGCGCGAGGTCGACGACGGCGACCGCGGGGAGCATCGCGAGGAACTTGCCGACGACGAACCGGGTGCGCGAGACGGGACGGACGAGGACGAGTTCGACCGACTGACGGTCCACCTCGCCGGCGACGAGCGACCCCGCGGCGTAGGCGAAGTAGCTCCCGACGATGAGGAGCCAGACGAGTTGGTAGAGTTCGACCACGAGGTAGCCTTCGAGCGACGAGAAGTCGGTGACGCTCCCGACGAAGGCCGCCCGGAACTCCTCGGGGTACGACTCCAGCAGTTCGGCGAAGTCGATGTCCGACTCGCCGAACGACGGGAAGACGGCGATGGTGAGCCCCGCCGTCGCCACGAGAAGTGCGCTGACGATGGCGAGACCACGCCGACGCTGGGCAAACTCGAAGGCCGCGATGTCGAGTTCACGCATTCGCGGACTCCTCGGCGTCGGCGGGCGACGGCTCCGCGTCGTCTTCGGTCTCGTCCGGTTCGTCGGCGGCGGCGGCGCTGTCGCCGGCGGCAACGCCGTCTTCTGCGCCGTCGCCCTCGTCGTAGAAGTGCATGAACACGTCCTCGATGGCCGTCTCGCGGACTTCGAGGTCGTCGATTCGATAGCCTTCGAGCGCGTCCACGAGGGCGTCGTAGTTGCCCGAGGTGACGAGTCGGAGCGAGCCGTCCGGTTCGATACGGGCGTCGATGGTCTCCGGGAAATCGAAGTCAGCGAGGTCGATGGCGTCCGGCGACTGGACCGTGACGACCTTGCCGCTTCGGGCGAGCAGGTCGTCGATGTCCTCGACGGCCACGAGGCGACCGTCTCGGATGATGGCGACGCGGTCGCAGACCTCGCGGACCTCGCCGAGGATGTGCGTCGAGAAGAACACCGTCACCCCGCGGTCGCGCTCCTCGCGGAGGAACTCGTAGAACTCCTGTTGGACGAGTGGGTCCAACCCCGAGGTCGGCTCGTCCATCACGACCACCCGCGGGTCGTGCATGAACGCCTGTACGATGGCGAGTTTCTGCCGATTACCCCGCGAGTAGGCCCGGACCGGCCGGTCGAGCGGCACCGGGAATCGGTCGAGGAGTTCGTCGCGGCGGGCGTCGCCGGAGAGCCCGGCGAAGTAGTCGAGCGTCTTGCGACCGGTCACGTCGTCGTAGAACCGCGGGTCGCCGGGGATGTGGCCGACGCGGGCGAGCACGTCGAGAAAGGCCGCGCGGTCGTCCACCGGCACGCCGAGGACGCTCGCCGTGCCGTCGGTCGGTTTGAGCAGGCCGAGGAGGAGGCGAATCGTCGTGGATTTCCCCGCGCCGTTGGGGCCGAGGAAGCCGAACAGTTCACCCTCCGAGACCGAAAGCGACAGCTCCTCGACGCCGCGAACGTCCCCGTAGAACTTGGTCAGACCGTCGATGTCGATAGCGGGGACGGACATACTCACACGTAGGCGCGCCCCGAACGTATCCCTTGCGTGACGTTACCGCCGACTGAGAGCCGAGCGTGTTGTTAAGCTTACATACCGCGTATCTAGCGCGACTGAGGCGGGTTCGGCCGCCGGTCGCCCTACCATGACTCGCCGTGTCCGGCGAGCGAGCGCCGTGCTCCTCGCCACGCTACTGGTCCTCTCCGCCCTCGCCGGCGCAACCGGGAGCGCCGCAGCCGCCAGCCGAGTGACCGGAAGTCCCGACCTCTCGATTATCGCGCCGGAGAACCGACTCGTCGCCGGCACCGAGACCACGGTCGAAGTGTTCGTCGTCAACAGCGGGACGGTCACGAGCGACGGCCCCGAGGAGTACGAGGCGCTCGTGCAGACGGCGCGCGCGCTGACCATCCGCGGCGAATCCGAGGGACCGATTACCGTCGTCAGCGGCGAGATTCCCATCGGAACCGTTCCCGAGGGCGTCTCCGGGCCGGCGTCGCTCCGCCTCCGCGTCGCCGAGGGTGCGCGGCCCGGGACCTACGAACTCCCCGTAACGTTCACCTACGACTACACCGCCTCGGTGTACGTGGACGGCGACGACGTGGACACGACCCACCGGAGCCGCATCATCAAGCGAGACCTCGAAGTGGTCGTCGAGCGTCGACCCGCGTTCGCGGTCCGGGCGGTCGACGCCGCCCTCGCGGTCGGCGACAGCGGAACCGTCGCGCTCGACGTGGAGAACGTTGGTCCCGTCGGGGCCGCGGACGCGACCGTGACCGTCACCTCGACCGACCCGGAGATAACGTTCGGGAGCGGCGTCGCCACCGCGGAGACGTTCGTCGGCCAGTGGGAGGCGGGTGCGACAGAGCGCGTCGAGTTCCGCGCCCGCGTCGCCGACGACGCAATCGTCCGCAACTACTCGGTCGAAGTGGCCGTGACCTACCGCGACGAGGACGGCCAAACGCGGACTTCGCGGTCGGTCGTCGCCGGGGTCAGACCGACTCGTGGGGCCGACTTCGAACTCGCGGACGTGGACGCGGCGGTCGCCGTCGGCGACACCGGTACGCTGACGCTCGAACTCGTGAACGTCGGCGACGCGACCGCCGCGGCGACGACCGTCGGCGTCTCCTCCGCCGACTCCGAGGTGACCTTCGGAGCCGGCGCGCCCGCCGCGGAGGCCTACGTCGGCGCGTGGGAGCCGGGCGAGACGAGGCGCGTGAGCTTCCGCGCCCGCGTCGCCGACGACGCCCTCGACCGGCCCTACTCGCTCAACGTGGCCGTCTCGTTCCGCAACCCCGGGGGCGACCGGAAGACCCAGTCGCTCGTCGCCGGTCTCGACCCCGGCGCTGGTCCGGCGTTCGCCGTGACGGTCGAAGAGAGCACGCTCAGAGTTGGCGGCGTCGGCCGCGTCGTCGGCACCGTCGAGAACGTCGGCGGGGCCGAAGCCCGCGACGTGGTGATGCGCCTCGAAACCGAGGACCCGGCGCTGACGCCGACGGACCTCGACGTGACCGTCGGCACGCTCGCGCCCGGGGAGGTCGCCGAGTTCGAGTACGCCATCGGCCTCGCCGCGGGCTCAACGCCGGGGACACGTCGGCTCCCGTTCGTCGTCGAGTACCGGCCGCCGGGCGACGAACTGCGCGCGGCCGACCGGACCGACGTGCTCGCGGCTGTGAGCACCGGCGACCCCGCCGTCGCGATCGAACCGCGGAACGCGACGTTCGAAGTCGACTCGAACGGTCGGCTCGTCCTCGCGGTGACGAACACCGAGTCGACGCCGCAGACCGACGTGACGGTCAGACTCGTCGCCGAGGAGCCGCTTTCGAGCGAGGACGCCGTCGCGTTCGTCCCGCGGCTCGACGCCGGCGAGACGCGTCTCGTCGTCTTCGACCTCGAAGTGAGCGGCGACGCCGTCCCGAAGACGCAGGTCGTCGGCGTCGAGGTGAGCTACGAGGACGACGCCGGCCGACAGCTCTCGACGGGCACCCAGCGGGTCGCCATCGAGGTGGTCGAACCGGCGACGACGTTCCCCGTCCTTCCGGCGCTGGTCGTGGTCCTCGCGCTCGCTGGCGTCGGCTACTGGTGGTACCGTCGGCGCTGAAGAACAGTCGGCCTGCGAAAAAATCGGTGCGCGCGCTCAGTCGTCGTTCGCCACTTTCGCGGGCTTGCGACGGTCCGAGCGCGGGCCCTCCTCGTCCACGTCGGGGAGGTAGTCGCGGAGGTACCGACCCGTGTGGGAGTCAGGGTTCTCGGCGATTTCCTCGGGCGTGCCGCTAGCGACGATAGTGCCGCCGCCCGCACCACCCTCGGGGCCGAGGTCGACGATGTGGTCTGCGTTCTTCACGAGGTCGAGTTCGTGTTCGACCACGAGGACGGTGTTACCGTTGTCCACGAGGCGCTGGAGCACCTCGATGAGCTTCCGTTCGTCCTCCTTGTGGAGGCCGGTCGTCGGCTCGTCGAGCAGGTAGAGCGTGTCACCGGTCTGCTTCTTGCCGAGCTCCTCCGCGAGTTTGACGCGCTGGGCCTCGCCGCCGGAGAGGGTGGTCGACGGCTGGCCGAGCTGCATGTAGCCGAGGCCCACGTCGTGGAGCAACTGGAGGCGGCGGCGAATCTGCGAGTTCGCCTCGAAGAAGTCGAGCGCCTCGTCGACTTCCATGTCGAGCACGTCGGCGATGGTCTTGTCCTTGTACGTCACGTCGAGCGTCTCGGCGTTGTAGCGCGCGCCGTTACACTCCTCGCAGGGCACGTACACGTCCGAGAGGAAGTTCATCTCGATTTTGACGTTGCCCTGTCCCTTGCAGGCCTCACAGCGGCCGCCCTTGACGTTGAAGGAGAACCGACCCTTCTCGTAGCCGCGCTGTTTCGAGAGCTTCGTCTCGGCGAACAGCTCGCGGACGTAGTCGAAGACGCCGGTGTACGTCGCCGGGTTCGACCGCGGGGTGCGGCCGATGGGCGATTGGTCGATGAGCCGGACCGTCTCGATTTCGTCGTAACCCTCGATGGCGTCGTGCTCGCCGGGGTCGACGGAGGTGTTGTCGTTCATCCGGCGGGCGAGCCCCTTGTAGAGAATCTCGTGCATCAGGGTGGACTTGCCCGACCCCGAGACGCCGGTGACGGCCGTGAACGTCCCGAGGGGAATCGGCACGTCGAGGTCGTCGAGGTTGTGCTGGCGCGCGCCGCGAATGACGAGTTCACCGTCGCCGTCGCGGCGCGCGTCGGGCACGTCGATGTCCTTGCGGCCCGAGAGGTAGTCGGCCGTGATGGAGTCGTCGGCCGCGACGATGTCGTCGAAGTCGCCCTGCGCGACGACCTCGCCGCCGCGCTTGCCCGGGCCGGGACCCATGTCGATGATCTCGTCGGCCCGTCGCATCGTCTCCTCGTCGTGTTCGACGACGATGAGCGTGTTACCGAGGTCGCGGAGGCCTTCGAGCGTGTTGAGCAGTTTGTCGTTGTCGCGCTGGTGAAGGCCGATAGACGGCTCGTCGAGGACGTAGAGGACGCCCACGAGGCCGGAGCCGACCTGCGTGGCGAGGCGGATGCGCTGGGACTCGCCGCCGGAGAGCGTGGCGGCCTCGCGGTCCAAGGTGAGGTATTCGAGGCCGACTTCGGTCATGAAACCGAGACGGGCGCGAATCTCCTTGAGGATCTCCTGTGCGATGGTCCGGTCGCGCTCCGAGAGGTCGCTTTCGAGGCCCTCGAAGTGTTCGAGCGCGCCCGCGATGGTCATGCGGTTGACCTCGGGGAGCGTCGTGCCGCCGACGCGGACGTGGCGGGACTGCTCTTTGAGCCGCGAGCCGTTACAGTCGGGACAGGTCGTGACGGCCATGAACTCCTCGATGTGGTCGCGCGTCCGGTCGGAGTCGGTCTCGACGTGGCGGCGTTCGAGGTTGCCGACGACGCCCTCGAAGGGGTGTTCCTTGTGGCGCGTGCCGTTTTTCGTCGTCCACTCGAACACCACGTCTTCGGTGGTGCCGAACAGGAAGGCGTCCTGTACCTCGTCGGAAAGCTCCTCGAACGGCGTGTCCACGCTGACGCCGAAGTGGTCGGCGACGTTGTCGAGCTGGCGGCGGTAGTACGTCCGGTTGTAGCTCCACGGCTCGAAGACGTGCTTGAGCGGCTTCGACGGCTCGGTGACGATGAGGTCGGGGTCGACCTCCTTGGCCTTACCGAGGCCCTCGCACTCCGGGCAGGCCCCGTGGGGGCTGTTGAACGAGAACGACCGCGTCTCGATTTCCGAAAAGCGGAACGACGAGTTCGGATTGCCGAGCTCCTCGGAGAACTCGACGACAAGGCGGTCGTCGCTCTCGCCCGCGAGCGACCCGGTCGACCGGGTGTTGGAGGCGAAGGGGAGGTCTTCGGGCGGGTCGGGGACGATGAGTTTGAGCACGCCGCCGGCCTCGTCGAGGGCGGTCTCGACGGAGTCGGCGATGCGGGAGCGCGCCTCGGGCGCGACCTTCACACGGTCGACGACCACGTCGATGGTGTGATCGTAGTTCTTGTCGAGTTCGGGCGTCTCGAACGAGAGGTCGAACTCCTCGCCGTCGACCTCGACGCGGGCGTATCCCTCGGAGACGAGGTCCGAAAACAGGTCCTTGAACTCGCCTTTCTGATCGCGGACGACCGGCGCGACGACCTTCGCGCGGGTGCCCTCGGGGAGTTCGAGAATCTGGTCGACCATGTCCTGTGCGGACTGCTCGCCGACCTCCTCGCCCGTGATGGGGTCGTACTGGGTGCCAACGCGGGCGTACAGGAGGCGGAGGTAGTCGTGGAGTTCGGTGACGGTCCCGACGGTCGACCGAGGGTTGTTGGCCCCGTTCTTCTGATCGATGGAGATGGCGGGCGAGAGGCCCTCGACGGCCTCGACCTTCGGCTTGTCCATCTGGCCGAGGAAGTTCCGCGCGTAGGCCGAAAGCGACTCGATGTACCGCCGCTGGCCCTCCGCGTAGACGGTGTCGAACGCGAGGGAGGACTTGCCTGACCCCGACAGGCCGGTGACGACGGTAAACGTCTCGCGGGGGATGCGAACGTCGAGGTTCTTGAGGTTGTGCTCTTCGGCACCACGAACCTCGATGTAGTCCTTGCTCATTCGGACGACTCTAGGAACGAGAGGACCGAATAGGCATCGGTTCGGGCCGTTCGAACCGCATCGCTCGCGTCTGCGAGTCGTGGAGAAATCGGAGTGTAAGCGGGGTGTCGTCCGCCGCCGTCAGCCGTTGAGCTTCTGCCGCGAGATAGAGATGCCCGTGGGCGTGATGACGATCTGGTCGTCGCCCTTCTGGACGATGTCGCCGTCGACCTCGCGCGCGACCTGCCGGAGGTCGTCGATGATGTGTTCCATCGTGTTGTCGGAGGTCGTGTGGCGGGTGATGTCCGCGATGACCAAATTGCCGTCGTAGACGGCGTCCTTGATGGCGATAACGTCCTGCTGCCCGCCGATTTCGGCGATGTGAACCGAGAGACCGGCGTCGCCGCGAGCGGTGTCGAAGTCGTCGAGGTCGAGTTCGACGTAGTCCTCGGTCGTGCGGGAACCACCACCACCGAGAATCTTACTCATGATACCCATAGGACGTAGAGAGGCCACAACGGGGTTAGTTCTTACGTCAGACGACTGTCTGTTTTCAGACACTTCTCGCCTCGTCGACCCGACGAATCGACGGCAGTACCGTCACACGAGGGCGGTGCCACGGGAAGCGGCGACGCCGGCGGATATCCAGCGCGTGCGCCACTCACGGCGTTTCGCCGGGTGTTTTTACCTCGCGGCGCGCGGGAGCAGACGAACACGATGACTTTCAGCATCTGCGTCCGCGAGTCGTACGTCGACGCCGACGGCGACGACCAGCACCGCTTCGGCGTCGCCGTGACGACCCGCCTGCCGGGGGTCGGCGCACTCTGTCCGTTTGCAAGTGAACACGGCGCGGTGGCGACACAGGCGCTGACGAACGTCGAGCTCGGGGAGAAGGGTCTGGACTACCTCGAAGACGGTCTCGCCGTCGACGACGCCCTCCGGGCGCTGTTGAACGCCGACGACGGCCGGGCGGAGCGACAGCTCCACGGCGTCGGCTCCGAGGGGACGTTCGCCTTCACCGGCGACGACTGCCTCGGCTGGGCGGGCCACCGCGAGGGCGACGACTACACCGTCGCGGGCAACCTGCTCACGGGCGCGGAAGTCGTCGAAGCCGCCGCCGACGCCTACGAGCGGGACGTGGGCGGCGGCGAACCGCTCGCGAAACGGCTCATCGACGCGCTCGGCGCGGGACACGCCGCGGGCGGCGACAAGCGCGACGACCTCGACATCCAGAGCGCGGCCGTCGTCGTGACCTCGACCGAGGACCGCGAGATGGACCCGTACTACAACGACCTCCGCGTGGACGCGACGGAGACGCCGCTGCGCGACCTTCGAGAGACGTTCTCGATGGCGCGGGCGGGGTACGAGGCGGCGCTGGAGAAGTACGCAGAAGAGTAACGAGAGTTCTGAGCGCCGGAGCCTGAGACCCCGGGGGTCGGCTCAGACCGAGAACTCGAAGAGGTCGTCGCCGACGTGGTGGATGGACTCGACGACTTTGCCGGAGTCACCGACGAGATCCGCCCCGTCTTCGAGCGCGCGCCCCACGGCGAGCACCTTGCCGTGGGTCTCCTCGGCGATGACGACGAGGTCGCCCGCCTCGATGGTGTCGTCGGCCTCGGTGATGCCGGGTCGCATCACGTCGGCCCCGCTGGAGACGAACGAGACCGCGCCCGCGTCGACCGTGACGACGTTCGTCGTCGGCGGGAACTGGTTCGCGCCCTTGACCGTGAGAAACGGCTGGTCGTCGACGTACATGACCGCCGGCTCGCCGTCGACGAGAACGACCTCGTAGTCGGCGTCGGCGAACTCGACCGCCTCGAATGCGTCGCCGTCGAGGGCGACGCCGAGGGACGATTCGATAGAGTCGCACAGCGCGTCGATTTCGTCGCTTCGGAGGTGGTGGCGGGACTTGACCTTCATACCGGGTCGTGGACGCTCACGGCCGATAAATCGACCGCTCCGCATCGGGCGGTCGGCGACGCCTCCCGACGGCCGACCGGACGCGTGGCGAGGTGAGTCACCTCGGAGCAACCCGAACCGAGTCGCGTCGGCGTCCGACGCGCGTCAGACTGTGACAGGATAAACTGCTAAGTACGATTGGGTCCACTCCAACGATATGTGGCGCTCCCGGACGAACCGGGACCGGAAACGTGTCGTGTGCATCGCATGCGGTGACGCGGTCCTCCGGTCGGCGGCGCGCGAGTACGACAAAGAGGGGAACCGCTGGGAACGGCACGGCAAGCGGTTCGAACACCTCTGTAAGTCCTGTTATCGAGGGCTCTGTCACCAGCCCCGCGAGGAGCTCGAAGGCCTCCTCATCGACATCGAAGAACACAGCATCTCCAACGAGGAGTTCCTGCTTCGCTACTTCGACGCGGTCAAAGAGCGGTACGAATCGCCCGGCGAGCGCGGCCGCTGAGGGCGCAGCCGTCGGACCGCCGCCGAGGCGAACGAGGTCGCGGTCGCGAGCGATATCGTTTCCTTCTCGTCGCGGGCCGTGCCCGACACTCATTTCTCCCTGCCCCGTCTAGTCGGGACTATGTCAGACGACGCGCAGGCGTACGCCGGGACCGCCGAAGGGCAAGGACCGGTGGAGATAGACGCCGAACTCGCGCGACACCTCCAGAACAAGCGCGAGGACCTGTTCGAGGAGTTCGAGATTCGAGACAAGTTCCCGCCGGAAGTCCTCTCGGAGGCGCGTGCGCGCACCGACGGCGTCCACGAGGAGATCGAAGACGAGTTGGAACACCGCAAGGACCTCCGAGACCTCACGACGTGGACGACCGACCCCGTCGACGCCCAGGACTTCGACGACGCCCTAAGCATCCGCGAGAACGAGGAGACGTACACGCTGTGGGTCCACATCGCCGACGTGACCCACTACGTCCACCCCGGTTCGGAGATGTGGGCCGAGGCCGTCAAGCGCGGCAACACCGTCTACCTCCCCGCCTACACCATCCACATGCTCCCGCCGGCGCTGGCCGAGACGGTCTGTTCTCTCGTCCCCGAGGAGGACCGCCTCGCCCACACCGTCGAGATGGAGATCAAGAAAGACACGCTCTCGTTCGAGTCTATCGACATCTACAAGTCCGTCATCCACTCCAACGAACGGCTTACCTACACGCAGTGTGAAAACCGACTGGAAGACCCCGACCTTCCTCTCCACGAGGAGAACTCCCTCGTCTTCGACCTCGCGGACCAACTCCACGAGCAGCGCAAGGAAGACGGCTCGCTGGTCCTCAACCCGAGTCGCGACCGCGCCCACACCATCATCGAAGAGTGCATGCTGAAGGCGAACAAGGCCGTCACGCACGAACTCATGTGGAACCGCGGCGTCGAGGCGATGTACCGCGTCCACCCGCAGCCGACCCCCGACCAGTGGGACAAGGCGCTCCGCGAAATCACCGAACTCGACGGCGTGAGCATCAAGTCCACGTCGTGGGACGAGCCCCGCAAGGCCGTCAACGACGCTTTGGAGAGCGCGAACTCCCGCACCCTCAACAAGATTCAGCGCGCCGTGCTGAAGGTCATGCCCCGCGCGAAGTACATGAACGACCCCTTCGGCGGCCACTACGCGCTCAACTTCGACATCTACGGTCACTTCACCTCGCCCATCCGACGGCTGTCGGACCTCATCAACCACTGGATCGTCCACGAGAACGACGTGCCCGAAGACCTCGTGGAACTCTGTGACCGCGCCTCCGACCGCCAGAAGGACGCCGAGACGGCCGAGCGGCTCTACAAGCAGTTCCTCCAAGAAGTCGGCTTGGACCCCTACGCGGTCAACAACCGCGGTATCGTCACCGTCGACGACGACGGCGAGGTCATCGACGAAAACGGTCTCCCGCCGCGCGAATAACCGGGCGGTCGTCGCGCAACCACTCGTTTTTGGCCGACGAGAATTCACCGACCGCTACTGGAGAGACGGGCACGGGGTGACGGACTCGTAACTGCGAGACTGAAACGGTGGACCGCGTCCCACCGTCGCCGGCCGCGTTACTCCTCCTGTTTGTGCGTGAACAGCAGCACGTCGCCGTCGTGCTGGGTCACACAGAGGTCGAGCATCATGCTCAGTTCGAGGCTGTTGTAGTCGTTCTCGCAGACGACCAAGTCGTCGAACGGTTTCTCGCACGCCGGACAGGCGATAGAGACGGTGTTCTGGTAGGTGGTGACGCCCCCGCTGGACTCGTAGGGCGTGAGAGACGACCGGAGTTCGTCGAGTTCCTCGTCGTTCATGGACGTGTTGTGCGCGGGGCGTGCGTATAATTCTTCACGGTCGGACATCGGTCACGGTCGGACGCGACTCACGATTCTCGACTCACGGCTGCCCGGCGTCGTCCAACCCGCAGGCCCACCGAAAGTGCGGGTGGATCCACGACAGCCCCGCCGCGTTGGCCTCGACCCACGACGACGGGTCGCTCAGCCGACGCGACAGCACCTCCGCGCGCTCCTCGTGAGTTCCCTCCCGGTCGAACGGTATCAGTTCGAGCGTCTGCGACGCGGGGTTGAAAAAGACCGCCCGCTCGGTGTTCTCGTCGAGTCCGACCAGCCGCGAGCCGTTGGCGTCCTTCTGGAGGAGCGCCTGCGCCATCCGGTGTTGGTGGACCCCGCGGCGCGTCTCGCGGAGTTTCGAGACGATGGCTCGAAAGAGGGCCGTTGGGTCCGACGGGGGTTCGCCTCGTCGTGTTTCCATACCGACGGCCTCGGAGCGAGGCGATAAGAGGGTCCGCCATGAGCGGGGTGAAAGTGTAGGATTCGGCGGAAGTGAACGATGTTTCCGAGCGCGCTCGACGGCCGAGTCACGCTCGGACGACGAACAAAGCCGGTTTTCGTTCAGCAACGCTGACCGGCCCGAACTCGTCCGGTACGAGGGAGAGTGGTACTTCGTTCGGATCGCGATTGTGTAGTCGTAGAACGCGACGACTCAGTATTCGCCACGGTGGGAAGCGTCACAAAAACAGCGGTAGCCTAGGCCGTGAGGTACTGGGCGGAAATGACAATTTTAAAACAACTCTTTGCGTATGATTATAGTATGGATGCCCCTCCAACAGACTTCATGCTGGGGCGGTCCAGCGCATGGTCCAGTAGATTTGTACTGATGATTGCTTCGTTTCCTTCGGTTGGATTCGCTGCGATCGTATCACGATTTCTGGGTGTCAGCTCACCGAATTCAATCGTTGAACTTCTCTATTTTATAAGCACGTTCTGCACTCTACTTGCCATATCGATGCTCAGTACGTACTTCGCGGCATATCAACTCGGCATTGGACGGAAATGAGAAACTGGACGTACATCTGTTCGCGACGCAGTTGATACTCGTCGGACTCCTGACGAAGTCACGACTCGTTGTATTGCGTCGCGAAAATGGTAGTGGACTCGCGGGGTCCCCGTGAGCGAAGCGAACGGGGGCAAGCGAGTCCATTGACTGGCGGAACGAAGTGACGGAAGGAAATGGACTCGCGGGGGAGTGTTATTCGGGTTCATGATGGCAGGTGTTCCTTTCTGACTTCCATTTTCTCGCGGGCGGTGCGCGCGTCGTAGTGCTGGTACAGGATTTCGAGCGACACGTCGGAGCGTTCCGAGATGATCTCCGGCTCGACATCCCGCGACAGGTAGTGCGTGATGTGTCCTCGACGAACCGCGTGGGGCGACTTCGACGATGGACACTTGTTCGGCAACCCATGCGTTCCGCGGGCTTCGCAGGCCGATGGGTCACGGTCGTGCGGACACGGAAGGCCGTACTCACACGGTTGGGTCGCCTTGTTGACGATCTTGTACAGGGTGTCGCCCGTGATACGCCCGTAGCTCGTGGTGATGAGCGGACGACGCCCGTAGTCGTCGGTGACATTGTGCCGGTTCTCGGCGATGTACTCCTGCAGGATGCGCATCCATTCAGGACCGATGTACACCCACCGTTCGCCCTTGTTCCCGTTCTTCAGCGGGGTGTCGGACTCTGGTCGGTGGACGATCTGAATGGCGTGCTCGTCTTCGTTGAGGTCGCCAACATCCAGCCCGCGGACGGTTCCGCGACGCATCCCCGTCCGCCAGATGAGCTCCATGACGGCGTGCATCCGGCTCGCGTAGTGGTAGCGGTCTAGATACTCCAGAATCGTCTCTGCGGTATCCGGCTCCAGATGGATGTTGCGTGCCTCGGCACCATCGGGGAGTTCCGGTGCGTGTAGCTTCTCGCGCAGCCCGTCCTCGACGGCGTCAAGGTCGCTCCAGAAATCGAGCGCCATGCGGACGCTACTGAGTTGCTTCTGGAGCGTGATGGGCGCGATATCGCCCTGACGCCACGTAACGAAGTCGTTGAGCTTCCGTCCGGTGAGGTCGTTGAGGTTGTCGATGCCAGCGACCTCGCACCAGCGGAGGAAGTGATTCAGCCGCGTCTTCGCGTTCTGCAGGGTCGACTCGCGGACGCTCGGCTCGCGGTAGGCGATGAACCGCTCGACGCCGTCCTCGGGTGAGAGTGGTTCGAGGTCAGTCACTCGAATACCTCCCGAACGGCAGTCTTACGTGCCTCGCGCCGCTGTCTGTTTGTGGGGGAGTGGTGAGTTTCCAAGGCTCCAGTCCCCCGTTCTAAGCGTCTACCTGTGGACTCTCGGTGAGCCGCAGGTCTGGTTCATCGAATGGTGAGTCAGGCGCTTGCTGGATGAGGTGGCGGACGTACTGTGCCCGACTCATTTTGTGGTTCTTGCTCTGTGCATCGATTTTCTCGACCATCTCTGGCGGCATCGAGATGGTGACGTTCACGCTGAGTGCCATACACATAATACGGTATTACCGTAATAACTTAATAATTACTACACGGTGAAAATCAGATTTGCTAGCCCATGTGCTTAATAGTCTGTGCCAG
This sequence comes from Haloferax sp. Q22, assembly GCF_001482285.1. Classification (GTDB taxonomy): domain Archaea; phylum Halobacteriota; class Halobacteria; order Halobacteriales; family Haloferacaceae; genus Haloferax. Next base: position 162,464 of record NZ_LOEP01000016.1, read on the forward strand.
TATTCATTCAATAACTGATTACCTGCCAATGGCCCGAACAAGCCTGAGTCTCCCCGATGAGCTAAACCAAGAAATCGAGAACGAGTTGTCCTACGGCGACTCGAAGAGCCAATGGATTCGGCACGCGATTCGGATGCGTCAGCAGGTAGATCCAATCCTCGACGAGGTCTATGAGTCGTACCAACGGGAGGAACGGATCGATCTCGTCGTTCATGCTGTTAGGAGGGAGGTTGATCGGCGGAAGCGAGAGGTCAATTCTGGCGACAAAAAGTAGTCGAGGTTATGTCATTTCATGACATAGTATCCAGACAGTCATCCGACCAGTAACCACATATCAACGCGCTGCTAGCGGAGAGGTTTTTACTGAACCTGTCGTACTACAAATCACTTCCCAATGACTGTTATCTCCGTCGAACACACACCAGCAGACGACCTCGTTAGCCAGCTACGGTGTGTGATGAAAACCCGTGAAGAGGTGATGAGTAGTGGTTCTGAGGACATCGTACTAGATTTTACTGGACTTTCGTGGGGAGGGCCAGCGTACTATGCACCTCTAAATGTGCTGTATCACGACCTCAAGAAAGACAACAAGAATGTTGATTATCTCCCACCTCGAAATAATTTGGTTTCTGAATACACTAACCAGATAAAATTCCCAATTGGGACTAGTGATCCGACAGAAGACTATGAAAACCACATACCTATCTGCCGTCTAATTGACGATAACGGGTCATCTATTGTTCAAACTGTGACCAGTAAAATTTGGGACCTGCTTGGTGACTACTGTTCAGATCGGGATAGCAAGGAAGTCAGCGCAATGCTCTACGGAATCCAAGAGATATCAGATAACATAGATCAACACGCACACTCAAAACAGGGATCGGTTCTAGTACAGAACTATCCGTCCAAAGAGTTCATCGATATCTGTATTGCAGATAATGGTGTGACAATTCCTGGTAGTTATGAGAAATACGGCATGGATTTCAATGACGACTACGATGCGCTATTAAAGTCTACAGACGGTTACTCAACTAAAAATAGTACAGACGATTATAGAAATAGAGGTCGAGGTATGAAATATGCGACAAATATCTCGTGTCTCGAATTTAATGGAGAGGTCGCACTAGTGTCCCGAAACGCAGCAATACACCGGCAAGGCGACGGAGACTACAAACAGATACTCAATGGACAATACTGGCCAGGAACAATCTTCGTCGCCCGTCTCAGAGAACCCGCCGGTGAGGTTTCTTACCAGAAGTACTACTAGCGTACTTTCCGAGTGAAGTAAACAGTATCTGGATCCATAGAAAAGCATATAATCTGCTACACCAATATGTGCCATATACGGCATACAGATACGGATAGGTACACGCATACCAACACGTACAATACCCGTACATCAGCAGGTACCACGACTATGGCTCTAAAATACACCCTTAATGACCGGAGTATTAACACCCGGAGTTATGCTGAAGAGGTCGTTAAGGAAGCAATCAAAAAAGGTTGCACGACACTTGACTTGAGCAAGGTGGAGATTATCAGTAGATCCGCTGCAGACGAACTCCATCACTACGAGAGAACAAACGAGGTTGAGATTGTCGGCCTCAATGGAGAGCCTGCGCAGATGTATGACATCGTCAAACGTGACGACCCTGTCCCTGCTTAAGTATCAGCAAATCGCGACCCGATTTTTCGCTGTTCCTCGAACTCCTCGTGACCCGCTTCGTTCCATCCACCAGCCTCTCGCACCCACTTACTCACCGTCGACGGCTTTGCCCGACGAATCCGAATCTCACCCTTGTCGAAGTCGTAGAGGACGAACGCATACCACGCGACACCCCGGGCGTCTGCCGCGAGTAGCGACCGCGTCTGGTCGTGCCGAAGTCGAAAGCGTCCGTGCGCGGGATACTTCTCACCGATCCGGACGGAAGTTGACTTGACCTCGGTCTTCGCGCCGCTGTTGGGATGGACGCAGTCGTACCAGAACGCGTCGTCCGGTCGGTGGTCGAGGCCATAGACCTCGGCGACCAACTCCTCGGCGAGCGCCGCGGTCTCGCCGCTCTGCAGTTGCTCTTTCTGGTGCCGCGAGAGATCGCGCATCCGGACGATCTTCATGCGGCATCACCTGGTCGAGCAGTCGCTACTCGGTCGAGGGAACGGAAGTCCAGCACCCGAGATGGGTGCTGGAGGGTAAATCGGACAGGGGCAGATACGTCTCCGTGAAGCGGTTTTGAAACGTTTCTGATCGCCGCAATCATCATCCGTACACCTCCCGCGTCTCACCGTGATAGACGGCTCTCGGTGGCTCAGTCGGGCGGATCACGACGTACTCCCACCGTTCCGAGGGAAGTCCCTCGCCGTCGAGGTCCTTCAGGTTGTAGTAGCGGATGAAACCCCGGTGGAACGTCGACGGCGGACCGACCCAGACGAGGTATTTGCATTGCTTGACTGGTGGGTAGTAGAAGTCCTGTGGGTCCTGCGAGGCGATGACGACCTTGACGCCCTTGTCTCGGTCTTCGTGGAGCATCGCGGCCAGCGTGTTGACCTTCGCGCTGGACTCACTCTCGGAATCGGGTAGATGCCGATGGGCCTCGTCGACGACGACTTGGACAGGATAGCCGGTGCGCTCGTGGTAGTTGTGGGCGATGGCGCGTACATGCTCTATCACCTCCATCGCGTCGTCACACACCCACCGGATGCGCGAGGCAGTCGCCCGGCGAGCTTCAGCTGCGGAGTAGACGGTCGTGGCGTCGTCGAGGTCGCGCCCGGAGATGCCACCGGCGTCCGTATCGTCGATCCAGATAGAGAGACCGGGGAACGTGTCGTGCATCTCCCGGAGGAAGGTCGTCTTCCCGGAACCGGAGTCACCGACGACCGTGACGTGATACCGGTCCATTACCGGCCCTCCGTACTCACCAGCGACGCGAGATCCGGGTCCATGGCATTGCCCTCGTCGTGACCCGCGTCGTCCTCACCGGCCTGCTGCGCCTTCTCGATGTTCTTGCGCATGACGACCAGCGTCTCCAGCGTCCCGACAGTTACGTCGACGATAGCCGGAACGCCGTCAACGTCGATCATCTTCTGGAACCCGCGAACGAGTCGCTTCGGACCGCCGCGGTCCGGGTCCCACGGCGATTCCATCCCGTCGAGTGACTGGTGCGGTTCGGTGGCGAACAGCATCTCCCGCGCGGTCGATGCCGACCCCATCGCTTCCTCTGCAGGAGCGCCCTCTGCCGCGGCGTGAGACGGCGCGACGCCTTCCTCCGGCGTGAGGGACTCACCGGGCGACGGCGGTCCCTCAGCCATTGTAGACCTCCTTGCAGTCGGCGCAGATGTAGTCGTACTCGTGCGCCCACGTGGGGAGCGCCCGGCGGTGTTCGTCGACGATGCCGTATCGGTCGCTTCCACAGTCGGGGCACTCGGGGTCCTCCGGCTCTCCGCCGTCGGTGGCGATGCCTTCGACTGGGTCAGGGGCATCGAGTGCCGGGTTCCCGCCGTCAGTCACCGCCTCGACCTCGGGTTGAGTGTCCGGCACTTCCATGTCCGGTGATTCGTCCTGTGTGCCGGACTCAGTCTCCCGGACCGAAACCGGGTCATCGAGCGGCTGAATCATCGTGTCGTGGTCTCGGAGGTAGCATGAGGTCTCGTGGTTGTGGATCCCCTGAGCGCGGAAATACAGCCCACAGTGCTCACATTGCTGGTCAGTCGCCGATTGGGGTTCGTAGGTTCCGCCGCTCATGCGACTGCCCCCGCGACGAAATTGAGCGCCGAGGCGATGCTCGCGCCCGCCGAACCAGACAAGTGTACGATACCGCTGAGTACGCCACACTCGCCCGCGACGCCGAGGAGAAAGGCGTTCTTGACGAACGGGCGGGAACTCTCAGAAGCCCGGAGATGGGCAACGAGAGCGCCCAAAACGAGTGTCGGATAGCCAAGCACAGGCATGAGACGTTCTTATCGGCGTGACTATATGAAACATCAACGAGTCTCGACACTCAATTATTGAGCGTTGAGTGCTGTACACTCCACTTTCGGCTTTTGAACACCCGGCCATCGACCCGAATGCAATGCCAAAGGTTGGAGTTCCGTTCCTCGACACGGAAGTCGACACGGACGAACCCGGAGAATCGGCACAGAACCTCGGTCTCGCCACTATCGGCGTGATGATCTTCCTCGCCATCATGGGCGCGGCGACGTGGGCGTACAACAAGCTGAAGGAAACGACTGGCGTCGACCAGGGGACCGGCATCCCGGTGGCAGGTGAGTAAGCATGTCGACGCCGCTCACCTACAACACCGAACTCGCGGAGGCTGGTAACTCGAAGCCCGTCAAGGGCGCGATGCTCAAGCAGACGACGCTCCGCGCGGGCAACGAAATCGTCGTCTACGAGGAGTCGTGTCCCGCCGACAAGTACCTGTTCTGGGGCTTCGGCTACCGGAACAAGCAGGCGGGGAACGCTTCGCACATCTACGCCCAAGTGAAGGCCAGCGGTAACGGAAGCGCCACGGCTGGCGACGCGATCAAGGGCGACCTTATCGCGGTCATCACCGACTCGGAGGGCCGCGACGTGCTCCACCGCTACAACATCGGCGACCTCGAAACCCTCGCCGACGCCGCGGCGGACCCGCGTACTGAGCGACCCATCATGCCGGCCCTCGCGCCCATCGCACGGGAGGACCAGCGGATTCAGCTTCGCATCGTCGCGGACGAGGAGTCCGACGGTGCCGAGATCGACCCGAGCGCGTCGAGCGCCCGTATCTACCACGGGAAGCTCAACTAACCCGGAGGTCCCTCTTTCATGTCTACCAACTCAGAGCGCAAGAGTAGCCTCCGCTTCGCCGGGAACGTCGGCCCTGACGACGTGGAGACCGAGACGTACGCCCTGCAGAAAGACGCGACAGTCGAGGAAGTCGCCGTTCGGATCTACCAGGGGCCACGCCTCGATCTCCAGATCATTCCGTTCGTCGAACGGGGTGAGCCGGGATACAGAGAGCGTATCCCGCTGGTCGAACTCCGAGGGAAGGAGTACGTCGACGGCGACGACGACTACTGGATTTTCCCGACCAGTGAATCGGTTCACGAAGGTGAGCTCCTCGGGGTCGAGGTCCGCAACATCGACGGGTCGAACACCTACGACTACGCCGTCGACATGGTCGTCGACAGAGCCGGAGGTGTGACCCGCCCGGTCGACTCCTTTCTCGGCCAGCTACGGAGGCTGTTCTGATGGGTGTTGAGCAGTTCAGCCAGGAGGTTCGCGGCTCTGGCGGTATTCTGGCTACGAGCACCCAAGGGACCGTCGAGACGGACAACTACGCCCACGGCGATGCGTTCGATTTCGACGGTTCAGCCTATCCGTACACCCTAAACCCGGCAGAGACGATTCAAGAACTCGTCATCACGACAAGCGGAAACGTCATCGCCCGGATTACGACGACCGGGGGGGACACGTTCGACCTCCCGCTTGCAAGTGGTGCGGGTAGTTTCGACAAGTGGGAAATCGACTCCCTCGAGTTCCGTGACCCGAACGGTACGACGTCCAGAATCGCTGGAGGGTGGGCCGGTGAGTAACTGGGTCGCCGGGCGAGCCAAAGCGCAGGTTTCGCCCAAGGATGTCGCGGAGACGTTCGACGAACCGGACGTTACCGTGTCGGGAGGGTTGCACACGACCGGTGGCAACCTCTCGCTTGATCGCGCTGCTTCGGACTCCGTCGACATCTCGATAACCAGCGGTGGAAGCACAGGGGGTGGAGGTCACGGTATCAAGATCAACCCGAAGGTCCGGGTCGAAGAGATCACCGTCGACCTGGACTCGTCGGCGACCGCGGTCGGTGATACCGTCGTCGAGACGGTCGAGTCCGGGGAACAAGCACGTACGTCGTCGCTCTCCGCCGGTGGGTCCCACACCTTCAGCGGCCTCTCAATACCGGAGTCTGAAGAAATCTGGGTGTACACGTACTGCGACTACCGCCCGGAGGAAGGAACAAACAATTTCCCGGTGGTCGCGGACACGTTCGAGATAACATCGAACCTGTTCGATGCTGGGAGTGGCAGCTACAACGGGGACGGGGTCTATTCCTATTCGCGTGTCGCCGTGAATGGCGAAGCTGTTTCCGCGTCTCCAATCGTCTCGTGGCCGGAACCGGACGTGTTCGCGTGGACTGCTGTCGTGTTTGATTCGACCACCCCGGCAGACTCCACGTGTCAAGTCTTCATCGAGGACTCCAGCGGTTCCGAAGTCGCCGGGCCGGTCTCCAGAGGCGACAGTATCCCACTCTCAGACACCGAAAACCCTCGGTTCCGCGTCGAGCTTACCGAGGGGAGCGGTGGGGAGGTCCCGTCTCTGGAATACCTCGCACGGGGGTGGTTACTGTGACTGGACGGTCCGCGTGGGAGGCACACCAGCGACTCGATGCGCTCCTTTCGATGCTCGCCGACGAGTCTGCCGGTGGTCCGGGGTCCGTCGATCCGAACCATCTCGATGCACTCCGACGCGCCCCCATCGGCCGAGCCCGCGACATCGCACAGGCACACGCAAACAACGCCGAACCCCCGGCGTTCGACAAGAGGGGAGACTAACGATGTACATCGCACCAGACGATATCGACGACAGCAACGACGGCATGACGGCCGGAGAACAGCTCGCTCAGAACCTCGGCGGCGGTGGGAGCGACGACGATGACGACGACTCTGACCCCTTCAGTGGTGGTAAGACTGGGTCGGAGGTCATGGCCGAACATGGCGACACCTCCTCGGTTGCGACCATCGATCCATCGGTCACATCTGTCGCCGAGAAGGTGAAAGAGGACGGTGCAGAGGCGACAGCCCGGACGTTCGTCGATCTCGCGCAAGACGGAAGCGACCCGAATGAATCGGCGTCGTTCAACCTGGGTGGCAGGGAAGTCTCGATTTCGACCGCCTCGGCAGATCTGTCTGGAGAAGCCGATATGTTCCGTAACATCGCCATTCACGACACGCTGCAGTCCATGTCGGAGGTGATCGACGACACCGTGCAGAAAGCCCGCGGGCTCGGCAACACTACGCTCCTCCTAGCGACGGCCGTGACTGCGGTCGGTGTGGGCCTACTCGTCGGTGGTGAATCGTAGTGGGCCTGTACGACGCAGTCGCCGGCGTCGGTGACCATCTCGCTGGTTCTGTCGATGAGTCCATCGCCCGGCAGTTCGACGACGAACCCGGTGGGGGAGTCGCTGATTACGACACCTACGCAGGGGTTGGCGACCACCTCGGGGGGTCCGTCGACGAATCCATCGGTCGGCAGTTCGACGATGAACCCGGCGGCGGATTCGCCGACGTGGGGCGTACTGGCGAGACGAACGACTCGGAGACGGATACCTACAACAACAGATATCTCCGTGGGGACTTCGCGCGGTCGCTCTACGACACGGTGATGGACTACGACGGCACGCTGAACGGACAGGAGGATACCGTCGACCTCCTCGGTCCCGGTCTGTGGGGTTCGGAAGGGAGCGCCGTCGACGTGGTTGTCGAACGCGATGGGGAAGAACACGGCACCGCGGAGATGAAGACGAAGCTCTTGTTCGCCTTCCTCGCGGCGCTCGTCGTTCTGTACCTGGTCGCGCCGCTCCTCGAACTGATCCTCGCGGTCGGTGGTGACGGTGAGTGAACTCACCGACTTGCTCTTGCAGACGACTGACCCAGTCGTCGCGTTGCTCCTGGTCGTGCTCGGCCTGTACGTCCGCGAGGTGAAAGCATCGCTGCACGAGGACATCCGCGGCGTCCGCTCGCGGATCGGTCGACTGGAGAACGTCTACATCCCTGACGGCGGTGAGGTCGTCGACGATGATTGAGGCGCTGACGCAGACGGTTGACCTGCCGTTGTGGTTGGTACTGTCCCTAGCAGGGTATCATCGGGTGTTTGCCGTAGTCAATAAGAACAGGTGACAAACATCGTCGACTTTCTGCTATTTCTGAATAATAACTATACATCTATACACCAATCATATACTGTTGATCCAAGGTCTGAGATAAAATCGATGTACCACACCCGAGAGGGTGATCGAGATGAAATACAAAACAAGATCCCAGACAATACGATCAACAAATCGGGCGGTGGTACTAGTCCCGGTTATGGTCGCCTTGATAATTGGCGTACCATTCTACCAAGTGGCTGTGTTGCTGCTGATCGCACGCGCGGTCTTGTAGCTAACCACCATCCGGTTTTACACGGTAGAAACTCACCAAGAGACTTGTTGGCGGCCTCGAAGCCACCAAGCCCCCAGAAAACCCGCACCGTCGACGCTCCGACGACGCTCCGACCGACGTACCTACGACTAATGAATAGTTGCTTACGAGAGGCTGTACTGCTGTATTCTTAATTATTGAGTTGGTGGTGGCCGGTCCGAGGCGTGTTTCATCGGCTATCGACCCCCGGCAGTCTCGGAGTCACCAACAAGTCGCTTGGCGAGGTCACTCCGACCCACAGAGCGTTCGACCGTCCGAACCAGCGACCCGGTGAGTAGTTCGGGATTCACTGTGAGGCGCTTTTCGTCGCCCGACTCGTCGATGTGGAACGCCTCGAAAGACGAGACGAGGTCAGTCCAAGCGTCGTCGACGGACTGCCAGCGGAGGTCGTGCTGTGGCCGAGCCATCGCCTGAACTCCGGAGTTCGCCACCGATCCGATCTGGTCCGCACGCTTCCCACCCGCGTTTCGTGGACCCGCGTTCTTCCCCTTCGCAGTCTGGACGATAACCTCGTCACGAGAGATGCGCATAGCGACCTCTTTCTTCGACGGACCACCGTCCGGGCGTCGACCATCGTCGATCTGTTCGGCCATCGCCAGCGCGTCCTCGGCAAGCTGTTCCGCGCGCTTCCGAGCTTCCCGCTCTTGTTCGAGTTCGTTTTCGAGGCGGTCGAGGCGGTCGACGATCCGGTTAGCCGCGTCGATGGGACCGAGGTCCGTGTTCATCCGCTCTTCGTCGTCCGGGACGGCGAGCGTGTTGAGCAACTTCCGGAACGCGACGACTTCGAGGTGACTGAGGTCCGGTCCTGCACCCTGCGACCCCGAGGGTTCGTCCGCGCTCATGCCGGTCCTCCGACCTCGGATGCCTTCGAGAACTCCAGTTCTCCGTCGGCGACGGTCGTCGTCTCGTGACCCGTCTTGTCCTCGTGTGCGTCCGAGACGAGGTCCGCAGCGAGCCAGTCGCCCGCGCGGACGTGCCAGCCGCACCGGAGGCACTTGGCGTGGAGCTTCTCGTCGCTCATGGCTCATCGACCTCCTCGACGTAGGCGCGGTGGCCGGACCGATCTGCGTGGAAGGCGGCGAGGTTCCGAGCCGTCTGTTCGGACTCGACCGGCTCCGGCATTTCGGCATCGCAGTCGCGACACTTTGGGAGGAAATTCATGCCGCAATTCCCTCCAGAAAATCGACCGACGTGGTCGGGGCGGATGCCGAGTAATCAGTAACTCTCGACGCGGCGGACGTTTTGTGCGGCCGCTGGCCGATGAACGTTACAGCGTGAGACCGCAAGAGAGGCGTCTTGCGGGCCTTAGAAACGTTGTGAAAACGTGGATGGACTCGCGGGGATTTGAACCCCGGGCCTCTTCCTTGCGAAGGAAGCGATCTGCCACTGATCTACGAGCCCTCATTCCCACGGAGTCGTGGGATACACTTATACCCTATGTTTTGTCCGCGGTCGGGCATGCGATAGCATCCCGTTCCGTCGGGCGATTCTGCGGGCGTCTGCTCGCGCGTCGAACGGAAGTGAGATGACACGCGCCTTAGCGCTGAAAGTCAGCTCGGAGGCAGAGTCCTCCGGACGCGCGCCTCGACAGCCGCGAGTGTGACGGGCCGACCGTCACGAACGGGCGGTCCGGGGGTCCGGACAGCGCCGTCGTTAGTCTTCGAGGACGATCTCGATGCTGACGTCGTTCGGAACCTGAACGCGCATCAGCTGGCGCAGAGCGCGTTCGTCAGCGTCGAGGTCGATGAGACGCTTGTGGACGCGCATCTCCCAGTGCTCCCACGTCGCCGTCCCCTCGCCGTCAGGCGATTTGCGGGCGGGGACTTCGAGCGTCTTCGTGGGCAGCGGGATCGGCCCGCTGAGGTTGACGCCCGTCTTGTTCGCGATCTCGCGGACGTCGTCGCAGATATCGTCGAGGTCTTCCGGACTCGTGCCGGCGAGCCGAACGCGTGCCTGTTGCATCGTTATCGCTCGTTGACTTCGAGCACTTTGCCGGCCGCGATGGTCTGACCCATGTCACGGACAGCGAAGCTGCCGAGCTCCGGAATCTCGGAGGACGGCTCGATGCTGAGCGGCTTCTGCGGACGGACGGTCACGATGGCGGCGTCGCCGGACTTGATGAAGTCCGGGTTCTCCTCAGCAACCTCGCCCGACGCGGGGTCGAGCTTCTGGTCGATCGACTCGATGGTACACGCGACCTGCGCCGTGTGGGCGTGGAAGACCGGCGTGTAGCCAGCGGTGATGACCGAGGGGTGCTGCATGACGACGACCTGCGCCTTGAACGTCTCGGCGACCTTCGGCGGGTCGTCAGCCGGGCCACAGACGTCGCCGCGGCGGATGTCGTCCTTGCCGACGCCACGTACGTTGAAACCAACGTTGTCGCCAGGTCCGGCCTGGTCGACTTCCTCGTGGTGCATCTCGACGGTCTTGACCTCGCCGCCGACGTCAGAGGGCTGGAAGCTCACGTTGTCGCCGGGGTTGAGGGTACCCGTCTCGATACGGCCGACCGGGACCGTACCGATGCCGGAGATGGTGTAGACGTCCTGGATGGGCAGGCGCAGCGGCGCGTCCGTCGGCGGCTGCGGTGCCGGCAGGTTGTTGAGCGCTTCGAGCAGGATGTCGCCGTCGTACCACGGCGTGTTGTCGGAGCGCTCGGCGATGTTGTCGCCTTCGAAGGCCGAAATCGGGACGTAGGTCGCGTCGTCAGAGTTGAAGCGGACCTGCTTGAGGAGCTTGTTGACCTGCTCCTTGACGTCCTTGTACTTGTCTTCGCTGTAGTCGACGACGTCCATCTTGTTGACCGCGATGATGAGTTCGCCGATGCCCAGGGTGCGGGCAAGGAAGACGTGCTCGCGGGTCTGCGGCGCGACACCGTCGTCGGCGGCGACGACGAGAACCGCGTTGTCAGCCTGCGAGGCACCGGTGATCATGTTCTTGACGAAGTCGCGGTGGCCAGGACAGTCGACGATGGTGAAGTAGAACTCGTCCGTGTCGAACTCCTGGTGGGCGATGTCGATGGTGACACCGCGCTCGCGCTCTTCGGCGAGGTTGTCCATGACGTAGGCGAATTCGAATCCGCCCTTGCCCTTCTCCTCGGCTTCCTCTCGGTGCTGCTCGATGACGTGCTCCGGGACGGAGCCGGTCTCGAACAGGAGTCGGCCGACGAGCGTACTCTTACCGTGGTCGACGTGGCCGATGATGGCCAGATTCTGGTGGGGTTTGTCGCTCATTGGTGTGTTCACGCGCTAAGGCGCTCTGTGGGGAATGTTTTTGCTGAAACCCCTAAAACGATTTCGATACGCGCTACGGGCCGTCTAACCGCCGTACTGCGATTTGCGGAACCATACCACGGTCGCGGAAATGGAGTGTCCGGTGGATATCGACAGTCGAAAGAAACAGAGGGTACGGGCCGCCTGTCTGCTATTCGAGGCGTGAAACGTCGGACAGGACGGCGGTCGCCGTCTCCGGACCGCCCGCCCCGCGGCCGCTGATATTCAGTTGGCCCGCGTGTTTGGTCTCCAACTGGACGATGTTTTGCGTGCCCGTGACCGACAGCGCGGAGCCCTGCGGAATCAGCCGCGGAGCGACGCGGACCCCGTCGGCCGTCGCCTCGCCGATGAGGCGGACTGTCCGACCGTCCTCGGCGGCGAGATCGAGCGCCGTTCCCGGGACGTTGCGGATGCCCTCGACCTCGGCGTCGTCGAGCGCGTACTCGGTCTCGCCGTCGGAGAGGACGTTCGCGAGGATGACGAACTTCAGCGCGGCGTCGATGCCGTCGACGTCGAACGTCGGGTCCGCCTCGGCGACGCCGAGGTCCTGTGCCTCCGCGAGCACGTGCTCATAGTCGAGTCCCTCGGCGGCCATCCGTGAGAGGATAAAGTTCGCCGTCCCATTCAGCACGCCGCGCGCGGCCGTCACGTGGGGCGCGCCGAGGTCCGAGATGGTCGAGAGGACGGGAATCGCGCCGCCAACAGCGGCCTCGAACTGGACCGTCCCCTCGCTCTCGGCTTCGAGCGCGCGCAGGTCGGCGTACCGTTCCGCGACCGGACCCTTGTTCGCAAGCACGACGTGACGGTCGTCGGCCAGCGCGCGCTCGACGTGCGAAAAGCCGGGCTCGGCGTCGCCGAGCGTCGTCGGCGTCGCCTCCACCAACACGTCGTAATCGGCGTCGAACACCGCCGCGGGGTCCGCCTCGCCGACCACGCCCTCGCGTTCCTTTCGGTCGTGGACCGCGCTCGGATCGAGCCCGGCGGGGTCGACCGCGGAGGAAGACGAGTCCGCGAACGCAACGACATCGTGACCGTAGTCGCCCGCGAGGTCGAGGACCGAGCCGCCGACCGCGCCCGCGCCGAGCACTGCGAGTCTGAGGCTCATTGGGATCCCTCCGCGAGCGGCTCGACGACGTGCAGTCCCTTCTCGGCGGCGAGGTCGCGAACGACCGACAGCGTCTCGTCGACGCGGCCGGAGCGGACCGCGAGTCGGAGTCGGGCGCTCGACGCCTCGTTGGTCCCCTCGCGGGCGGACAGCGACAGGTCCTGCAGGGTCGCGTCCGCCGAGGACTCGATGCGGTGGAGCGTGTCCGAGAGGTCGGAATCGACGATGTCGCCGACGAGAATGACCATTACCTCCTCGCCGAAGTGCTCCGCGCCGGCGCGGATGACGTTGACGCCGGCGTCGCGGAGCGCCTCGACGATTCGCTCGAAGCGGTCGGGCGGGCATTCGAGGTCGACCTCCACGGGGATGTGTCCGCGGGGAGTCAGGCTCCCTCGTTCGTGGAAGATGGAAAGCAGGTTACCGCCGTTGTCGGAGATGGGCTTGAGCGCGGCCAAAAGCTGTCCGGGCTCGTCGACGAGTTCGAGCCGAATCGTGTGCGGTTTCGGCATCTCGCCGCTCCCGTCGGTCTCGGCGTCGCTCCCGCCGTCGAGGTCCTGTGCGCTCATTGTCCCACCCCCGTGGGCCGTCCCGACGCTGTTGTCCGCGACGCGCGGTTCGGTCGTGGTTTCGCGTCGTCGCGCCAGGAGTCGAGAGACGTACCCTTACGCATACGTATCCGTGATTCGGCCACGCGGTATAAGCCTTCGTAGCCGACACGGTTTGCCGACGCCGACAGCGTGCTGGCATTTGACATGGGTGTCAGTGCAGTTCGGCCGCGGCAGTTGGGACTCGGTCGGAGAGAACGGATCGCCGTGTGCTCATTATCACGTGATTTGGGCGGAAGCCCACGGCTTCAGTCGTGCTAACGAGCGTCTGAAAGTCAGCCTTAGGCGAAGAATATTCGAGTTAGTTGATGGGTAGCAAACTCAGTTTCCGTAGATATATACACGCCATCACGTGCCGCGTCACGCGGTGGGACAGTGACGGTAGGAAAACAGATGACCAAACAAACAGATACCGACGACCTCGAACTCAGCGACGACGAACTGATAGAGGTCATCAAGAATCACGGAATCGACCGGCGATCACTGCTGAAAGTATTCGGTGTGGGTGCAGCCGTGTCGGCACTCGGGGGGACGGCAGCCGCGACCAGCGGCCGTGGAAACCGAATCGACGAGGTGTACGGCGCGCCGTACTCGGCGGATGACACCGTTCCCTCGGGACTCGTCGACCACGTCGTCGAACTTCACACCCACGAAGAGAACATCCACGACGACTTCCCGATTGACCCCGAGTCAGGGAACGAGGTTCCGGCGGAGTTCATCTTCGACCCGGTTGGACTGCACGTGCGCCCCGGCGAAGTCGTCGAATTCCGCGTCCACCATGGGCTTCACACGGTGACGTCGTTCCATCCGAAGTTCAGCGAACCTCCGGTATTCACGTTACCGAGCCGGGTTCCAACGTCACACGGTTTCACGTCGCCTCCGGTGGTGGGCGGTGACTCGTGGCTCTACCGCTTTACGAAACAGGGCGTGTACGACGTGCTTTGCCTCCCCCACCTCACCCTCGGGATGGTTGCCCGAATCGTCGTATCCGGCGACGGAGCTGTCCCGTCGGACACATACGGACCGCTTCCGATTCCGAACGCCGGAGCTGTTCTGGGCGCTCCCGAGATGACACCGGAGAATATCGTCAGCGAAGGAAGCGTTGCCTGGGAAGACCTGACGCTGTAACCGAACTCCACGCGGCGGTGAAGCCGATCTCCGTTTTTATTTGTTCTATTTATCAATCAGTACTACGTCAAGGGCGGTGTTTCGAGAGCCCGTTATCGTGGCGTAGTTCGGACTCTCATCGGACAGCGAATGTACGGAGAGTCTGACGGCGCTCGACGTCGGCGCCCCCGGTCGTCCGATTCACCCCTGAAGGGACGACCGAGCGACCGGAAAACGGAGCGGCGAGAAGCAACCGCTGCGACCGTTAGTGTGACACACTGCGGTCGCTCCCGGGCCGGTGACCGAAAGAAGGCGCGAAGGCTCGCGCTTAGATGTAGTCGATAGCCTGCGAGAGCTCGAGCTTCATGCCCTTGCGCTCGCGGATCTCCATGATCTTCTCGCGCTGGAGGTTGTCCGAGAGCACGCGGAAGCCGGCGTTCTCCGTGTTCCAGGAGGCGCGACCTTCCGTGGCCGAACGGATGTCCGACGAGAAGCCGATCATCTCTTCGACGGGCGCGATGCCCTCGATGACCATGAGGTCACCTTCCTGGTACATGTCGTCGACGCGGCCGCGGCGACCCTGAATCTCGCCGGAGGCCGAGCCCATGTATTCGGAGGCGACGTCGATGCGGACGTTCTGGATGGGTTCGAGGAGCTTCACCTGACCCGCGATGAGCGAGCGGTGGACCGCGTCACGCGTCGCAGGGATGACCTGCGCGGGACCGCGGTGGATGGTGTCCTCGTGGAGGCGCGCGTCGTGGAGGCGCAGGAGCGTCCCCTGAACGGGCTCCGCGGCGAGCGGACCGTCGTCGAGCGCCTCTTCGAGACCCTCGATGACGAGTTCCATCGTCTCGTTGAGGTGCTGGATACCCTTCGTGTCGTCGATGAGGATGTTCGTCCCGTGGATGTGTTCGACGTTCTGGGACGTGTCCTTGTCCATGCCGGCTTCCTGCAGCGCCTCGCGGCGCTCCAGTTCGGGCATGTCCATCGAGATTTCGCCGAGCTTGATGGAGTCGACGATGTCCTGCGAGAGGGGTTCCGCCGTGATGTAGAACTTGTTGTGGCGGTTCGGGGAGACGCCCTCGACCTCGTGGGACTTGCCCTGGACCTGCTCGCGGTAGACGACAATCGGCTCACCGGTGCGGACCGGGATGCCCTGGTTGTCGCGGATACGCTGGGTGATGACTTCGAGGTGGAGCTCGCCCTGCCCGGAGATGAGGTGCTCGCCCGTGTCCTCGTTAATCTCGATGCGGATGGTCGGGTCTTCCTTCGCGACCTGCTGGAGCGTCTGGATGAGCTTCGGCAGGTCGTCCATGCGCTCTGCCTCGACGGACTTCGTGATGACAGGCTCGGAGATGTGCTCGATGGACTCGAACGGCGTCATCTCGACGGAGGAGACGGTGGAACCGGCGATGGCGTCACGGAGACCCGTGACGGCCGCGATGTTCCCCGCGGGAACGCCGCGGTCGAGTTCCTCGCGCTCGCCGCCCATGAAGACACCGACGGACTGGACGCGGTTCTTGCCCGCGGTCCCGGAGACGTAGAGCTCCTGACCCTTGCGGATGGTGCCGGAGAACAGGCGACCCGTCGCGATTTCGCCCGCGTGGGGGTCCATCGAGATGTCGGTCGCCATGAAGACGACTTCGCCTTCGTCGTCGACTTCGCGCATCTGGCGCGCGAGGTCGGACTCGGAGTCACCGCGCCAGACCGTCGGGATACGACGGGGCTGAGCGTCGAGCGGGTCGGGGAAGTGCTCCGCGACCATGTCGAGGACGACGTCCGAAAGCGGCGTGCGCTCGTGGAGTTCCTGGCGGTCGCCACCGCGCTCGAGTTCCATGATGTCGCCGAAGGAGATACCGGTCTCCTCCATCGACGGCATGGAGACGCCCCACTTGTACAGGGCGGACCCGAAGGCGACGGTCCCGTCTTCGACGGAGACCGTCCAGTCGTAGTCCTTCTCCTCGGTCATCCCGCGGATGAGCTCGTTGACGTCGGAGATGACGTCGACGAGGCGCTTCTGCATCTCCTCGGGACCTTCCTGCAGTTCGTTGATGAGGCGGTCGACCTTGTTGATGAAAAGCGCCGGCTTGACGCCCTCGCGGAGCGCCTGACGCAGGACCGTCTCGGTCTGCGGCATGGCACCCTCGACGGCGTCGACGACGACGAGCGCACCGTCGACGGCGCGCATCGCGCGCGTCACGTCGCCACCGAAGTCGACGTGGCCCGGCGTGTCGATGAGGTTGATGAGGTGGTTCTCGCCTTCCCATTCGTGGGTCATCGAGACGTTTGCGGCGTCGATGGTGATGCCGCGTTCCTGTTCGTCTTCCTTCGTGTCCATCGCGAGCTGCTGGCCGGCAGTCTCGTCAGAGATCATGCCCGCACCCGCGAGGAGGTTGTCGGAGAGGGTCGTCTTACCGTGGTCGACGTGAGCGGCGATGGCGATGTTCCGGATCTGCTCCGGCTTGTCCATCAGTTTCTCACATTCCTGGACGATCTTCTTTCGTCGGCCCATTATACAGTGGTCTACCGGCAGGAGGGTCAAAAGAGTAGTGTTTTTGCCGAGCGGATTTCCCATTTTCAGCCGTCCTACCGCCGGGGTATGAGCATTTTTGTCACGATAGGTGAGACTGTCCGCCGGACGCGAATCTCGTTGCCGGGGTCGGCGTAAGAGTCATGTTGGTTGATAACATTTCTCAACTCGAATGGACCTCCGAGTCGTCGGGGGCGCACCGGCAGACCCGTTCTTGAGCGCCGCCGACCTGTTCGAAACCGAGTTCGAGCTTTCGTACCCCGTGTACGTGCGCGTTCGCGATGATCCCGACTCCCGCACGTGGGCCGGCCACTATCAGGACCACCACGTCCTCAACATCTCCCGGCAGGCCGCCACCAGCGCGATGGCCCGCGAACTCGCGCTCCACGAACTCTCACACATGGCCCGAAACGAGGAAGGCCACGTCTCGCACTACCAATCCACGCGCGAGGCGGTCTTTCTCGCGCTCGCGGGCAGAACCGTCGAGCGTCGGAAGCTCGCGCACTGCTATCAAATCGCTAATCACTGCAAGGATATCTATGCCGACGACCTGACACTGTCTGTCGCGCCCGCGGACAAACTCGTCCAGTTCCTCGAATCGCAACTGGCGGCGGCGCTCGCCGACCGACCGCAGGCGTCCGGACGCCCCGGCTCTCGACTCGTCACCGCGGGTTCGGACCCCGAAATCACGGCCGTGAACGCCGCGTTCGCCCTCGCGCTCGTGGAGCGACACGACCTCGTCGAGCCCGACCACCGGCTGTACGACCTCGCCCACGCCGCGGGCGACGACGCGCCGTCGGTGTCGCTCGACACGTTCAAAGAACAGTTCCGGACGCTCGCCGACGACCCCTCGAAAAGCGAGTACCGCCGGACGCTCGTCGACGTGGTGAAACACTACGTCGTCAACCCGGGAATGGCCGCCGACTGAGTGCTACGCTACGCACCGGTCACGAGGCGCCAGACGAACGGTGTGTGTCCCACCAGACCGACCGTACGGCGTCGTCACTCGGCGCGGTGAAAAACGGAAGAGAGTGGAGAGATTACCGGGCCGCTTCGGCCACGCGCTCTTTCTCCTCTTTCTGGGAGATAGCGTACGTCTGGACGTCGTAGTCGGCCGCGCCGATGAGCTGCTGTGCGAGCGCCTCGGCGGCGGTGGTCGTCGTCTTGTAGGAACCGCTGAGCGTGCCCTGTGCGATGAACTTCAGCGCCTCGTCGACGCGGCGCTGCGGGGCGACGTCGACGGCCTGCGGGACCGAGATACCGCCGTACTTGAGGCGGACGGTCTCCTCGCGGGGACCAGCGTTCTCGACCGCGCGGATGAGCACCTGCACGGGGTTCTCCTCGGTGCGCTCGTGGACGATTTCGAACGCTTCCTTGACGATTTTACTCGTCTTCTGCTTGTGTCCCGTGTTGTCCTCGGTCTGCATCAGACGGTTGATGAGCCGCTCGACGATGCTGATTTCGGACTTCTGGAACTGCTTCGAGGCGTGACGACCCATCGTGTGGGCGATGGGCGTCGCCTTGATGTACCGGCTCATGCTGGGGTCGGTGTACTCCATCTCGGAGACGTCCCAGACGCCGAACAGAAGCGCGTTCTCCTTTGCTTCCTCGCTGCTCGCGGGGGACTCGGGCTCGGGTGCGTCGCTTTCCGACATGGTTAGCGCACCGGCTTTTCAGCGTTCCCGCGGACGAGTTCGATCATCGAGACGCCGTTGACCTTCTCGACCTTGTAGTTGACACCCGAAAGGTCACCCATCGCGCGACCCTTCGCGCCGCCGATACCGGCGATGGTGACTTCGTCGTGTTCGTCGATGAACGAAATCGCGCCGTCACCGGGACAGAAGGCGGTGACCTGCTTTCCGTTCTTGATGAGCTGAACACGGACGCATTTCCGAATCGCCGAGTTCGGCTGCTTCGCTTCGATACCAACCTTCTCGAGGACGATGCCGCGACCCTGCGGGGCACCCTCGAGCGGGTCGGACTTCTTGCCGAGACCGCGCTCACGGCGCGCGTACTCAGAGTCGGACCAGCGGCGCTTCTGCCGGTCCTGCTTGAGCTTGCGCGCGGCGTATTTGCCGTTCGCCATAGTGAACAACAGTTCCAGATGGAGCTACTTAAGCCTCCCTTTTCGAATCCGACGAGACGGCTTCAGGAGCGATTAGCGCCCCCTAAGGAGGAATCTGAGGTCGTTTCTCCGATTCGAACGACGGCCCCTCCGCGTCGAAGAGGGACTAAACCGCCCGGAGATTGTGTCGTTTCGTCCACCCGTGCGAACGATGCGCACACGGGCCGACGCGCCCGTCCAGCGGGGTCACTCGCCGCCGCGCTCGCCGACAAGGTCCACGTCGAGGCGACCGCTGACCTCGCGGCCCGACGCCGGACCGAGTGTCAGCCCCTCCTCGTCGAACCGCCGCTTGACTCGACGACGGTACTGCGAGCGAACGTCGACGAGACTCACGTCCATCGGCGAGGCGACCCAGAACTCCGCCTGTAGGCCGATCGAACTCCCGGCGAACTCGAGGATGCGCGCGGTCGGTTCCGGGTCGTCGAGCACGCGGTCGTCCTCCCGCGCCGTCTCGACGAGTTCGCGAAGCGCCAACTCCGCGTCGTCGGTGTACGCGATATCGACGCGCTCGGTGATTCGGTACCGCTCTCGGCCGTACGGGCGAGTGAGCGCGTTCGTCGTGAGTTCCGTGTTCGGTACCGAGATGGTCTCGTTGTTCACCGTCTGCACGCGCGTGACCCGGAAGTCAACCGCCTCGACGACCCCCTCGCCACCGGGCCACGATATCCAGTCGCCGACGTTGAAGTCCGGGTCGGCTACGAGAAAGAGGCCGCTGATGAGCGCGCCGATGACCTCCTGTCCGGCGACCCCGACGACGAGCGTCAGCGCCGCGACGATGAGCGCCGTGTCGGTCAGGACCGACGCGTAGCCCGCGCCGATGGCGCCCGCGAGTGCGGCGACGACGATGACGAACGCGTGCGCGTAGGTCTCCGTCGCCGACTGCAACGTCGGGTTGTTCCGGTTCCGGGCGCTGACGAGCCTCGTCACGCCCGGGACCACGAGGAGCCGACCGACGAGATAGACCACGATCGCCGCGGCGGCGAATCCCGCGGTCGCGCTCGTGAGCTCCTCGTACTCCGAAAACTGCGTCGGGTCGAGTTGCCCGACTGCGACTCCGACAGACTGTCGTATCGGCGACATGCGTAGCTCGCGGGTCGGTGGAGACAAAAACGTGTGGTCGAGCAGACCGCCGCCCTACGTCAACTGGATGTCGTCGATGTCGTAGTGGCGACGCGCCAGTTCACGGGCGGTGTCGATTGTCTTCCCGCTCGCGCCGATGGCGACGCCGCGGTCGGCTTCGGCGACCTCGACGTACGCGACGGTGTCGTTCTGCCGCGAGAGAGTCACGTGTCGGACGGCCGCCGGCGCGAGCGCGCTCGCGACGAACGCCTCCGGCGTGTCGGCGTCCTCGACCAGTTCGACCGACCGACCGAGTTGCCGCTCGACCGACTGGACGGTCCGCCCGCCGGGGCCGATGGCCGTCGCCATGTCGCCCGCGGCGACGAGGAAGACGACCCGGTCCTCGAACACGAGGCAGTCGTGGGCGGTCGCCTCCGTCTCCTCCTCGAAGAGGGCGATGAAGCGGCGGGCCGTATCCGACAGCGTAACTTTCATCGTCAGTCGTCAGACGGTTCTGGTGCCGCGTTGGCGTCCGCGTCTTCGACGTCGAGCGAACCCATGCGCAGGTCCACGTCGCCGGTGCCGATCGCGATCGGCTTGCCGACGATGACGTTCTCGATGACGCCGTCGAGGTCGTCTTCCTCGCCGTGGATGGCGGCGTCGAGCAGGTGGTTGACCGTGACCTCGAACGCGGCGCGGGCGAGGACGGAGTCCTTCGACCCGGAGATACCGTGGCGACCGATGGACTCGATGGTCCCGTCGTTCGTCATGATGTCTGCGACGAGCATCAGGTGGCGGATGTTCACGTCGTCGAGACCCTGCTCGCGGAGCGTGTTCATCGTCTCGTCGATGATCGCCTCACGGGCGGCCTCGATGCCGAGCTGCTTGTGCACCTCGTGGATGTTGTTCGAGGTGGTCCGGGAGGCGTCGACGCCCTCGATGGCGAGCGCGTCGCCGAACGCCGAGCCCTCGGTGTAGAGGACGAACTCCTCTTCGTCGGTGTCCTCGTTGTTCTCCTTGCGGATGACGACGCGGGAGACCTCCTCGATGCCCTTGAACACGATGTCGCGCAGTTCCTCGACGAGTTGGAGGAGCCGGCGGTAACTCGGGCTCTCGGGGCCGAACTCGATGAGCGTCCCCTCGCGGCGGGTCTTGATGCCGAGCGCGTCCTCGATGGTCTCGGCGATTTCGCTCGCGACGACGCCCTCGTCGTCGTAGGTCGGCCAGCGCTCGAGGAGCGTCTCGTCGTTGAGGTCGATCTGGACGACCATGTCGGCAACGTTGGTCGAGATGTCGCCGAGCGCCAGAATCTTCGTGGACTCGATGTTCCAGACGACCTGGTGGGCGAGTTCGCGGTTGTTCGCGTACTCGTCTTCGAGGTACACCGTCATCATCGGCGTGTCGGGGGTCTTCCGCGCGTCCACCAGTTCGATGAGGCGCGGCAGCCCCTGCGTGACGTCGATTTCGGCGACGCCCGCGTAGTGGAACGTGTTCATCGTCATCTGCGTCCCCGGCTCACCGATGGACTGCGCCGAGACCGTCCCGACGGGGTCGAGCGGGTCGACGCGGGTGTCGAGGTAGCGCGCCTCGACGGCCTGCGCGATTTCGCCGGCCTGTTCGAGCGAGACGCCCTCGCGCTCTTCGATGGTCTGGTAGATGCGGTCCTTCAGGCGTCGAGACAGCTCTTTGGACTCGACGACGTCGACGATGGCGTCGTCGACGAACTCGTAGTCGGCGGTTGCGTCGTGCTTAGTCATCGGATTCGACCCCCGCACGGGCGTCGACACGCGGTTCGGCGTGCTCGGAGAGGTTGGTCGGCGGTTCGCGCTCGCCGAGGAAGCGTTCCTTCTCCTCGTTGGAGCTGAACTCCGAGGTGAGGATGCGGTCGGCGATGTTCTCGACGTCGATGGGGTTCTCGTCGTCGGACGAGACCTTCACCGGACTCGTGCCGTCTTCGCCGAACTCGAACTGAACGATGGTCCCCGACGTGTCGCGGACGGAGCCGTCGTACTGTGCCTCGAGTTCGGAGAGGGCGTTGATGAGACGACGCTGCAGGTACCCGGACTTCGAGGTACGGACTGCGGTGTCGACCAGCCCTTCGCGGCCACCCATCGCGTGGAAGAAGAACTCGCGCGGCGTGAGGCCGGCGCGGTAGGAGTTCTCGACGAAGCCGTGGGCCTCGGCCGAGAGGTCGCCTTTCTGGTAGTGGCTCAGGGTGCGGCCCTCGTAGCCGCGGTTGATGCGCTCGCCCCGAACTGCCTGCTGGCCGACACAGCCGGCCATCTGGGTCAGGTTGAGCATGGACGCACGCGCGCCGGACTTCGACATCACGACCGCGGGGTTGTCCTCCTCGAAGTGATCCTCCGCGATTTCACCGGCGGAGTCGCGCGCCTTGCCGAGGCGCTGCATGATCTTCATCTCCAGCGTCTCGTCGACGGAGCGACCCGGCAGGGACTCGAGTTCGCCCGCCTCGTAGATTTCGATGAGTTCCTGAATCTTGTCGTAGGCGGCGTCGATGGCCTCGTCGACCTGCGCCGTCGCCTCGTCCGGGATGGACTCGTCGTCGATACCGATAGACAGCCCGAAGTGCATGATGGCGCGCATCGCGAGCGAGGCAATCTCGTTGATGAAGATGCGCGAGCGCGTCTTCGAGTAGTCCTTGGCGAGGGCGTCGACGATTTCGCCGCCGAACGCGCCGACTGCGTCCTCGTCGATGGTGCCCTGCGTGAGTTGGCCGTCCTCGATGGTGACCGTGTCGCCGACCTTCGAGGTGAACTCCATGTTCAGGTCGTCCGGCAGGAGCTCGGAGAAGATCTGCTGGCCGGTCCAGTAGGGCTGGCCGTTGTCGTTTTCGCCCGCGGGCTCGGGGAGCGTGTCCACGCGCGTCGCGCGGAGCAGGTCGAGCGCCTGCGTCTCGACGAACTCGGGGTTGTCGTGAGTGAGCAGGTAGGTGCCCGAGATGTGGTCCTGAATCGCGCCGATGATGTTCTCACCGAAGCGCGGCGAGAGAATCTGCTCTTGGACGCGCATGAGGACGCGCGCCTCGGCACGGGCCTCCTCGTTCTGGAGGGCGTGCATGTTCATCTCGTCGCCGTCGAAGTCGGCGTTGTACGGCGGGCAGACGACGGTGTTCAGGCGGAACGTCTTGTACGGCATCACGACGACTTCGTGCGCCATGATGGACATCCGGTGCAGCGACGGCTGTCGGTTGAAGATGACGATGTCGCCGTCGACGAGGTGGCGGTTGACCTCCCAGCCGAGTTCGACCTTCTCCGCGAGTTCCTCGCAGTTCTTCTCTGTCACCTTCAGGCGGCGACCGTCCGGGCGGCGGACGTAGTTCGCGCCGGGGTGGCTCTCGGGTCCGTTACGGACGTACTGTCGAGCCTCGTCGATGTTACGCTCGGTGACGTTCATCGTCTGGGTCATCTCGGACGCGACGCGGTCCGGGACGCCGACCTCGTTCAGAGAGAGCGTCGGGTCCGGCGAGATGACGGTACGCGCCGAGAAGTTGACGCGCTTGCCGGACAGGGAGCCGCGGAAGCGACCCTCCTTGCCCTTCAGGCGCTGACTGAGCGTCTTCAGCGGGCGGCCGGAGCGGTGGCGCGCCGGCGGCGTGCCCGAAATCTCGTTGTCGATGAACGTGGTGACGTGGTACTGGAGCAGTTCCCACAGGTCCTCGATAATCAGCTGCGGGGCACCCGCCTCGCGGTTCTCCATGAACCGCTGGTTGATGCGGATGATGTCCACGAGCTTGTGGGTCAGGTCGTCCTCGGAGCGCTGGCCGTTGTCCAGCGTGATGGAGGGACGCGCCGTGACCGGCGGGACGGGGAGGACGGTCAGAATCATCCACTCGGGGCGCGACCGGTCGGGGTCGATGCCGAGCGTGATGAGGTCCTCGTCCGGTATGTCCTCGAACCAGTCGCGGATGTCCGAGGGCATCAGCTTGTTCATGTCCTCTTCGGTGAGGTCGAGGTCAAGCGCCTTTTCGAGCGCCTTGCGGTCGTCGCCGACCGGGCGGAACTCGCCGGCGAGCACCTGGTTGACGCGCTCGGCGTCGAGTCCGGTCTCGTTGGCGAGGGTGACGGGGTCGACGCCCTCGTCGTCCTCGTCGTCGGGGTCCGGCTGCATCGCTTCGGCGATGCGCTCGGAGTAGTCCCCGGCGAGCACGTTCTGGACCTCGTAGTAGGTCGTCGGCTTCTCGTGTTTGATGTCGTGCTGCGGCGAGCCGCAGTGGGGACAGCGGTGGGCCTTGCGGGCCTGCCGGACCGCCGACTTCATCACGTCGCTCCAGTCGTCGCCGAGTTCCTTCGTGCGACCGAGCTTGTCGCGGTACTCGTCTGCCTCCTCCTGGGTGAGCGAGAGGCGACCGCACTCGCGACACGTCGAGCGGAGCAGGCGGCGGATGAGCTTCGTGAAGCCGACGTGGATGACGGGCGCGGCCAGTTCGATGTGGCCGAAGTGCCCGTTACACGACCCGGAGTGCTGGCCGCAGGTGCGGCACTGCAGCCCGGGGTCGATGACGCCCAGCCGCGGGTCCATGAGACCCATGTCGATTGGGTAGCCGTCGTCGTCGTAGGTGTCCGCGGTGATGACCTTCGTCGCGGACATGTCTCGGTACGTCTCCGGGTCCATCAACCCGAACTGGATGCTGCCGATTTCTTTGGGTGTCTGAATTGACATGAGTGGTTAGACCGCGTCCTTCAGTTCGATTCGCGGCCGGACGCCGAGCGCGACCATCTCGTCGAGGAGCAGCTTGAACGCGTAGCTGATCTCGATCTCGTGGATGTTGTCCTCGTCGCCGGTGACCGGGTCGTAGATGCGGCGCTGGTCGCGGTCCTCGACGGCGACCATGCCGGTGTCGGCGGAGATGTAGACCTTCTCCTTGTCGGAGGAGTCGAGCAGGCGCTCCTGGAGCACCATCGCGGCACCGTGGCCGATGACGGTGTCACGCTCCATCTCCCCGAGACGGAGGCCACCCTCGCGGGCGCGCCCCTCCGTCGGCTGGCGGGTGAGCACCTGCACGGGACCGCGTGAGCGGGCGTGCAGCTTGTTGCTCACCATGTGGTACAGCTTGTGGTAGAAGATGATGCCGACGAAGATTTCGGCCTCGATCTTCTCGCCGGTGACGCCGGAGTACATGACCTCCTTGCCGGAGGACATGAACCCGCGCTCTTCGAGCGCCGAGCGGAGTTCCTCTTCGTTTTCGCCCTGGAAGGCGGTGCCGTCGACGCGGCGGCCTTCGAGCGCGCCGACCTTGCCGCCGAGCATCTCCAGCACGTGGCCGACCGTCATCCGCGACGGCAGGGCGTGCGGGTTGAGCACGAGGTCGGGAACGACGCCGTCGGCGGTGAAGGGCATGTCCTCCTGGGGTGCCAGGTGGCCCACGACGCCCTTCTGTCCGTGACGGGACGCGAACTTGTCGCCGAGTTCCGGAACGCGCTGGTCGCGGACGGACACCTTGGCGAGTTTCGAGCCGTCTTCGCCCTCCATGAGGGTGACCGTGTCCACGACGCCGGACTCGCCCGAGCGCATCGTGACGGAGGTCTCGCGGCGCTTCTGCGGCGAGAGCCCCGCCATGTCGTCGGGTTCCTCGAGGAACCGCGGCGGCGAGGTCTTGCCGAGCAGCACGGAGTTCTCGTCGACGACCGTCTCGGGGTTGACGAGGCCGTCCTCGTCGAGGTGCGAGTACGCGTCTTCACCGCGCGCGCCGCGCACGTCCTGCGACGGAATCTCGAAGCGGTCTTCCTGACCGCCGGGGTAGCGGCGCTCTTCGCCCTCGTAGGTGCGGAAGAAGTGCGAGCGGGCGAGGGCGCGTTCGACGGACCCCTTGTTCATGACGAGCGCGTCCTCGATGTTGAAGCCCTCGTAGGACATGACGGCCACGACGAAGTTCTGGGCCGCCGGTCGCTCGTCGAACCCGATCTGCTCCGTGGTCTGCGTTTTGACCATCGAGAGCTGCGGGTAGTGCATGAGGTGCTGACGGGTGTCCGGGCGGATTCGGTAGTTCGCCGCGGGCAGCCCGAGGGACTGCTTCATCATCCCTGCACCCATCGTAATGCGGGGCGAGGCGTTGTGTTCCGGGTACGGAATCATCCCGGCACCGATGCCAAAGATGAGCTGCGGGTCGATTTCGAGGTGCGTGTGGTCCTCGTTGAGTTCGTCCTCGTCGACCGCGACGTAGATGTCCTCTTCCTCCTCGGCGTCGATGAACTCGACGAGTCCGCGCTCGACGAGGTCGTCGAAGTCGAGTTCGTTGTTGTCGAGCGCCTCGACGTGGTCGTCGTCGAGGAGCGGCTCGCCGTCTTCGACGACGATGAGCGGACGGCGGGCGCGGCCCGCGTCGGCGTTGATGATGACTTCGCGGGTGCGCTCTTTGACGGAGACGTTCACCATCTGGCTCACGTCGCCGCGGCGGCGCGCCTCTCGGATCTGTGCCGCGAGTTGGTTGGGGTCCGGGTGGGTCCCGACGAGACTACCGTTGACGTATACTTTCGCTTCTCGCTGTGCCTGAGCCATGTTAGTCGTCCGCGGGTGTGGCGTCGACGCTGTCGATGCCGGGAATACCCTCGACACCCATCGACGCGAGTTCTCGTTTCAGCGACTGTTCGTCTTCGACGTTCTGGGAGAGCTCCATCGCCTGCGCGAAGTTCTTCACCAGTCCACAGTTCGGTCCCTCGGGGGTCTCGGAGGGACAGATGCGACCCCACTGGGTCGCGTGCAGGTCGCGCGCCTCGAAGTGCGGCTGCGACCGCGACAGCGGACTGCGAAGGCGGCGAAGGTGCGACAGCACACCCATGTAGTCGGTGCGGTCGACGAGCTGGGAGACGCCGGAGCGGCCGCCGACCCAGTTGCCCGTCGCGATGGGGTGTTCGAGCCGCTCGGTGAGCACGTCGGACCGGACGACGGTGTTGACCGTCAGGTTCCGGTTCCGCATGTTGGCGCGTTCGAGCTGGTACTTCACGTCGCGCGCCAGCTTGTTGAGCGCCGTCCGGAAGAGGTCCTTCATGAGGTCGCCGGAGACCTTCAGGCGCTTGTTGGCGTAGTGGTCCTTGTCGTCGGAGTCGCGGCGCTGCAGCGCGAGTTCGAAGCACGCCTCGGCCATGCGACAGAGGTAGTACGCCTTGTTCATGCGCACTTCCTCTTCCTCCGCGCCCTCCTCGTGGAGGTGCGGGAGCAGGTAGCGGTCGATGACGTAGTTGGCGCGCTTGAGCTGGTAGTTCTTGCCCTGCCCGCCGGCGACGCGCTTACCGAGCGCCTCGATGGCCTGTTCTTGGGTCTGCACCTCGGCCTCCTCGAGGTTCTCGAGCATGAACTTCACAATCTCCGGGTCGTCGGAGACGCGGTGGACGATCTCCTCGTCGGATTCGAGGCCGAGCGCGCGGACGAGCGTGACGAAGTTGACGCTCCCGGAGACGGACGGGAACGACACTTCGAGGAGCCCCTCGCGGTTGCGCTCGCAGAGCACGAGCGCGCGGTAACCGCGGCGCTGGCTGAACGTCTTCGCGACCTGAATCTCGTCGCCGTACTTCGTGTCGTACTCGGCGAGAATCTTGTTCGGTGCCAGGTCCTCCGAGGTCATGAGCACGCGCTCGGAGCCGTTGACGATGAAGTAGCCACCGGGGTCGACGGGGTCCTCGCCGATTTCGACGAGATCCTCGTCGGAGAGCTCCGCGATGTTACACTTCGAGGAGCCGACCATGATGGGCATCCGGCCGACCTTCGTCTCGGCGGTGTCGACGACGACCTCCTCTTCTTCCTCGCCGCCGCGGACGATGGACATCTCCATGAACACGGGGGCGGAGTAAGTGATGTTGCGCAGGCGCGCTTCCTGCGGGAAGAGCAGTTCCTCGGAGCCGTCGGCCTCGCGGACGCGGGGCGTCTCCACGCGGACGCCACCGAGTTCGACGTAGACGGGTTCCTCGCCCTCCTTGTCGCCGATGTCGGTCTCGATGGTCGCCTTCTCCTCGACGACGTCCATCATGCCGCGTTCGAGGAACGCGTTAAACGAGCGGAAGTGGTGTTCAGCGAGCCGTTCTTCAGAGAAGTACTTGCGAGAGACCTCGCGTCGCGCTTGTCGGTTCATTCGATCACCAGTCGGTATACGACTGCTTTGTCTGTCGTTCGAGAGTTCCGAACGATCTTGATGACGTCGCCGGGCTCTGCGTCCTCGGGGAGCGCCGGGTCCTTCAGCTTGATCTTCGGGAGGTTCGTCTTCTCGACGTTGTACTCCTGTAACACGTCCTCGACGGCCTCGTCGTCGAGTTTCGTGTGTTCCGGAACCAGTTTGTGTTGGCTTACGTCTACCATGTATGGTGCTGCTGGGTGCTGGAAGAAGCTGTCACGGGATACTACGGCTGATTTTGGGACGCACCCATTTAACACTTGCCAACTGCCTCGAAGAAAGGCGGCGCTATCGGAGGTCACGCACCGGAGATGCGCGAATCGTCACGTGTTGGCATGGGGTATCCCAATATAAATGTCTTCGGGGCAAGAATCGCGGTACCGCGGGCCAAGGGCAACCCAGATGGTAAGTCTTATCTATAAACCTCGGCTACGGATGAGTGCAGACGGAGGGCCCGGGTGGTGTAGTGGCCCATCATACGACCCTGTCACGGTCGTGACGCGGGTTCAAATCCCGCCTCGGGCGCTCTCCGTACCGCAAACTCACTTCAGTAAGCCCGGGTGGTGTAGTGGCCCATCATACGACCCTGTCACGGTCGTGACGCGGGTTCAAATCCCGCCTCGGGCGCTTTTCCGAACGTTACAGGCCAAGCGACGCGTCTTGTCGCGTCGTGACCCCCAACGTGCTGTAAACGCCCAGACAAAGGGATTTGAACACGAACAGTCGTATGCCCGCACAGCGACCGAAGGGAGCGAGCAGGAACGTCTGTGAATGGGTTCAAATCTCGGCGAGACGAAGTCTCGCCGACGTGCCACTCGCTCCGCTCGCGGCACTCCCGCCTCGGGCGCTTTTCCGAACGTTACAGGCCAAGCGACGCGTCTTGTCACGTTGCGACCCCGACGTGCTGTAACCGCCAGACAGAGGGATTTGAATCGGGGAGCAATGCGAACGGAGTGAGCGGAGCGACCGAGGTTCAAATCCCGCCTCGGGCGCTTCTCTGATTTCAACTCCTCCAGCGAGGCGTCTCGTCGCCGAGCGACAGCGAGTGGAATCTGTAAGCGGTGACAGGTGGGATTTGAACCAAGGAGCGACGCGAGCGCCAGCGAGCAAAGCGACCGAGGTTCAAATCTAGGACTCGCCACCGCCTGAGAGCCGGAGACGCGTCACTACCGCCATATTCTCGCGTGACGTCTGTACAGTATCGTGAACAGCACAACGGATGGGCGAGTCGTCGTCGTAACCGGCGCGAACGAGGGTATCGGCTACCACACGCTGACGGCGCTCCTGAAGAAGGGATATCGGGTCGCCGGACTCGACATTAACGTTGACAATCTCCGGCCGCTTCAGGAGGCGTCTCCCGACCGCGTCCGCGTCTACGAGTGCGACGTCACGAACGATGACGACGTGGAGGCGGCGGTGGCCGAAATTCTCGACGAGTGGGGGCACATCGACATCCTCCTCAACAACGCGGCGATATTCAACTTCGGCCTGTTCGACGACCGAACGCTCGACGACACGCGCGAAGAGTTCGAGGTGAACTACTTCGGCTACCTCCGGATGATACGGGCCGTTCTACCACACATGCGGGCCCGGAACTCCGGGCACATCCACAACGTGAGCTCCGGCGTCGGACTCGTCGGCACGCCGGGACTATCGGGGTACGCGTCGACGAAGGGCGCAATCGAGGCGTTCACCCGGTCGCTTCGGATGGAACTGCAACGCGAGAACGTCTCCTGTTCCGTGATGCACCCACCTTACACCGCCACCCGGTCGGCGGCCCGACTCGGGCTCCCGTCGTCGATGATGAGTGACCCCGAAGACGTAGGGCGGAAGTTCGCCGACAAAATCGAATCTACCCGCCTCGTCGTCACCGCCGACCTGACGACCAGAATCGGGCTGTACCTCGCCCGCCGCTTCCCGTTCATCGTCAAGCGGGGTACCAAGCAGTTCCTCGACGAGCGCGAGGCGACCGCCGAATCAGTCGGGCGGTGACGGGCGCGAGCGCCGGACTCACCCGACGAAGCCGCCGACTGCTCCGCCAATCGCCACGCCGACCAACGCCGCAACGAGCGTCCCGAAGGCGTACCGCACCGCCGTATCGTAGTCGCCCGCGTCCGCGAGTTCCGCGACGCCGACCGCGAACGAGGAGAACGTCGTGAAGGCCCCGCAGAATCCGGTTCCGGCGAGCGTCACGGCCGCGTCGCCGACGGGCGCGGAGACGAGAAAACCCAGCGCGACGCTCCCGAGGACGTTGACGGTGACGGTGCTCCACTTGCCGACGACTCGCTGGTCGACAGTGTGCCGGGCGACCGCGCCGGCCATCCCGCCGACGCCGACGAGGGCGGCCGAGAGAAGCGAGAGAGTCATTGCCGCCCTCCGAACGCGAGGCCGAGCGCGGCGGCGGCGAAGCCGAGCACGTAGTTCGCGCCGACGTTGAGCGCGCCGCCCATCGGCGACAGCGACACGGTCTGGACGGCGAACGTGCTGTACGTCGTGAACGACGAGAGCAGCCCGGTCCCGAAGAACAACTGCGCCCGGCGGGAGGAGACCGACGTGATGAACGTCCCGAGGAGGAAGCTCCCGAGGACGTTCACCGCGAGCGTGCCGCCCGCACCGGGAATCGCGACGGAGACGCCGTAGCGCAGTATCGCGCCGGCGAAGCCACCGAGGGCGACCAGCGCCAGTTCCGAGCGGTCCATACGGCTGTTCTCCGGCCAGACTACTCCATGGTTTCGGAACGGTCACCCTCGGGGACCGCCCGTGGCGTCGCGCCGCCGTCTGGCGTCTCTCGGGGACGCACCCGAACGTCGTGGACCGTCTCCGTGGTGTCGTCGACGACGAGGGCGCAGCCGCGTTCGCGCGGGAGCCGGGACCGGAGCGACTCGTCGAAGTACGTCGGGTCGGCGGCGGCCATCGCCGACACGTCGGGGCCAGCGGTGAGTCGGTGGACGACCCGGAGGTCGGCCTGCGAAACGGCGACCTCGGGGAGCGCGGAGGGTCGCTGGGTCGCGAGAACGACGCCGACGCCGGGGGCTCGCCCGCGCGTGAGAAGCGTTCGAAGCGCGGCGTCCGCGAGACCGCCGACGAACGCGTGAGCCTCGTCGAGAAGCACCCACGGAATGCGAGAGACCGAACCCGCGACGCGGGCGTCGTAGAGGCCGCGGGCGACGACGCGGACGACCGCGCTCGCGGGGGTCTCGTCCAGCCCGGAGAGGTCGAGCACGTCGGGTGCGGGACCGCAGAGCGACCGTGGGTCGAGCCCGTCGGGGTGGAACACGTCCCACGAGTCGGCGAGTGCGAGGTGGTTCGCCGCGGCTCTGCGCGTTTCGGGTGCGGTGTCGGCGTCGTCGACCGCTCCGCGCATCGCCAAGAGCGAGTCTTCCTCGGCCGCGAGTCGCCACACGAGCGACCCCGCGGGGCCGGTCGGGTCGAGACCGAGCAGGTCCGGCCACGCGGTCGGCGGGAGCGCGTCGGCGCGGACAGTCGGCGCGTCGTGGACTGTCCCGTCTATCGGCGACTCGGCGAGCCCCCCGAAGACGCCCATCGGGTCGATGACGACCGGTGCGACGCCCACGGCGCGCGCCAGTCCCTCGGCGACGACGCCGAGCGTGTGGGACTTCCCGCTGCCGCGCTTGCCGACGACGACGGCCGCGTGCGGGCGGTTCACGTCGAGGCCGACGGCCGCCCCGTCGCTCCCGTCGCGGGCGCGGTAGTTCCCGAACCGGCAGACTGGACTATCGTCGTCCGACTCGCGACCGATGATGTGCATGGGACGGGTTGGTCCCGTGATGCGACTTGAACCCCGGGACGAGGGTTTATATACGAACCCGCGGCCAGACGGCCCATGCTCGATACGTTTCGGTCAGACACGCGCGCCATCGAAGGGCTCCCGGTCCGTCTCGTCGTCGCTCTCGTGGTCGGCGTCGCCAGCATGAGCGTCATGCTCAACATGCTCTCGGGAGTGCAGGGCCTCGCCACCTCGGAACTCGACGTGAAGCCGGCGCCCGACGTGGTCGGCCCGGGCGCACAGGACCTCGACTTCACCGTCGTCGACCACGAAGGAAACCCCGTCGAGGGCGCGACGGTTATCGTGAAATCTGGAACCGCAGAAATCGACGGCGTGGCGACGGCGAAGACCGGCGGCGGCGGGGCAGCGACTGTTCACGTCGACGCCGAACTCGGTGCGAACCGCGAGGACGGAACGCTCGTCGTGGACGTGAAACCGCCCGCAGGGAGTTCGTTCGTCGACCGTCGCGAGAACACGAACGTGCTCGTCGTTCAAGACTGGGCGCGGTACTCGGAGTCCTAAACGCAGAAACCGCGGGCCGCGACCTCAGCGTTCGGGGTGCGTCGCCGCGTCGAATCCACCGCGAACGAGCGGTTTGGCGATGTGTCGGCGGGCGCACGGCGGCACCTCGTACCAGCCGAGTTCGAGGTCACGGTCGACCGCCCGCTCGACTTTGCCGGGCGCGTCGGTCCCGCAGTCGCGACACCGGTAGCCCTGATTCCGTCCGGCACTTTTCATCGTCCGCCCGCAGTCGGGACAGACGGGCGTCGCGGGTTCCGTCCGAACGAGGTCGCGGACCGCGAACTTCTCCAGTTTGAGCGTCCCGTCTCCGACCTCGCCGCAGGCGGTGAGCGCGTCGCCGACGCGGAGCGCCCGCACTCGGTGTCGGAAGCGCTTCGTCGGTTCGAAGGCGGCGACGGAGACCGTCGAGTCGCCGGCTTCGAGGTCGAAAAAGACGTGGCCGCCGGCGCGCGTCTCCGGGCCGGAGGCGACGGTCCCGGCGACGCGGTAGGCGCGGCCGTCGCGGAGGTCCGAGACGACGCCGTCGCGGAGGTGCGCGTCGGTCCCCTGGTTCGTGAGAAACGTCGCCGAGCGGTCGATGGGCTCCGAGTCGATGGCCGCAGCAACCTCGCGGACGGTGTCGGCGTCGTCGCCGCGGATGCCGTGGAGAATCGGCCCCGGCGCGTTCGGCACGCAGACGGCCTCGCCCTCCTCGCGGTCCACGGTGTCCCACGCGTCGGGATACGCCGCGTCGGCGGCGTCGAAGACGGAGTCCAAATCGACCTCGCGGGGCGTCCCGCAGCGGTGGAACTCGCGGTAGGAGATGTGTTCGTAGGTCCACTCGTCGAAGGCGGCCCACGCGCCGACGGCCGCGAGCGAGCCGATGCGGCCCCGCCCACCGTGCCAGCCCTCGGTCAGGAACCCGGAGCGCTCGGCGAGGTCGACCGCGGCGTCGAGGTCGTGGAAGTCGCGGACGGCGTCGCGGGCGAAGTCGGCGACGGCGGTCGAAACCGTGTCGGCGGACCCCGGCGCGACGACGATGCCCGGACTGGTTCGGTCGTCGTCGAGGACGGCCCAGCGGTCGAGTTCCTCGCGGGCGAGGTCGAACGCCGCGCCTGCGGGGAGGTCGGTGTGAATCGCCAGCGCCGCGTTCCCGCGGGTCTTGTGTTCGACCGCCGGGTTCAGGCGGACGAGAAGTCGTCGCTCGACGTTCCCCCCGTGGGCCTCGACGGCCTCGGCGACGAGCGTCGCCAGGTAGGTCGTACACATCCCGAGGGTGCGGGAGTCGGTGTCGTCGAGGCCGATGACGGTCATCGGCGGAGATTGCCGGAGGGCGCAGTAACGCCTTTCGGGTCGGTCGCGGCTATATAAATGCGGCATCGAGAAGGGATACACGTCGGCGAGGGCGACGATACCGGGGAAAACGCTTTATGGGCCGAATCGCTTATTGCCCCCTATGTCCCGGTCAGCGCTGGTTGGTAATGTCGCCGCGATGCTCCAAGACGCGGGCTTCGTCGTGAGCGACCGCATCGCCATCCGGCCGAAGAGCTTCGACCTCGCCGCCCGCAGGGGTGAGGACCTGTTGCTCCTCAAGATACTGGGGAACATCGACGCGTTCGACGGCATCACCGGCTCCGAGATGCGACGCCTCGGTTCGTACCTCGACGCCACGCCGTTGGTCGTCGGGCTTCGGACCCGAGACGAGGACCTCAAACCCGGCGTCGTCTACTTCCGCCACGGCGTGCCGGTGTTGAACCCCGACACCGCCATGGACCTGTTCGTCGAGGAGGTTCCCCCGCTCATCTACGCCGCCCCCGGCGGACTGTATGTGAGCCTCGACGGCGACGTGCTCGCCGAAGAGCGGCAAGAACGCGGGTGGAGCCTCGGACAGCTCGCGACCGAGCTCGGCGTCTCGCGGCGCACCGTCTCGAAGTACGAAAACGGCATGAACGCGAGCATCGAAGTGGCGATTCACCTCGAAGAGCTGTTCGACCGGCCGTTCTCGAACCCGGTCGACGTGCTCACGGGCGCGGAGGACGTGCGCGACGCCGAGCCGACGCCCGACGACCCCGACGTGGACCCCGACGACGAACACGTCCTGTCGGTGTTGACGCGCGCCGGCTTCACCGTCCACCCGACCGCCCGCGCACCGTTCAAGGCCGTCAGCGAGGACGCCGGACGCAAGAAGGAGACGAACGTCCTCACGGGTCACTCGTCGTTCACCAGGAGCGCCGAAAAGCGCGCCCAAATCATGTCTTCGCTCGGCGAAATCACGCGGACGCGCTCCGTCTACTTCGTCGAGGAACAGCAGAAGCGCGAGTCGGTCGACGGCACCGGCATCGTCAGCTGTGAGGAACTCGCCGCCATCGACGACCCCGACGAGATTCGCGACCTGATTCGCGAGCGGACCCGCGACCCCGCAGAGAGCTAACCGCAGGGTCGCGGCACGCTATCGTGCGGTTAGTACTATGGTTATCATCGTCGCCAGCGTAGCGGTTGCTATGTCGAACGTGCGAGGGCCGAACGGGAACGACGGGGTGAGTGAGAAATCGCGGGCCGCCGTCGAAACGCTCGCGGCCGCGGCGTGGCGCGAGGCCGCGTCGTGGCCGGCGGTCGAGCGGACGGTGCTTTTCGGCTGCCCGTCGTTTCGGGCGAACGGGACGCTCTTCGCCGTCGTCTCCGAGCAGGGGCTCTCGCTTACGTCGCTGTCGGCCGAGTCGCGAGCGGCGGTGGCGGAACGACACCGCGTCCTGCCGTTCGAGGCGAACGGTCGCGTCGTCGGGTCGTGGGCGACCGTCGATATCGAACCGAGCCGAATCGCCGAACTCTCGGACGCGCTCCGCGCGAGCTACGAGGCGGCTGTGGGTCGAAAACGAGAACAGTAAGCGAGAGCGCGACGCTCACCGTGGGACGAACCGGACGGAGGGGACGGAGTTACGCCGCCGAGCCGTAGGTCTCTTCGAGGTAGTCGACGATATCGTCGCTCTCGGGCATCCCCTCGACGCCGTGTTCCTCGTCGACGAGGACGGGGACGCCAGTCTGGCCGCTTACCTCCTCGACCTCCGTGCGCTCGGCGTGAGCGCTGGGGACCATCTGCGACTCGTATTCGAGGTTGAGTTCAGCGAGCTTGTTCTTCACTTTCGCGCAGTACGGACAGCCCTGCAGTTCGTAGAGGACGAGTTGAGACATCGCTCGGAGGTATGGAGTCCGAGCGGAAAAACGCGGCGGTGGTGTGTGTCGCGGACGCATCGGAGAGAAACGCACGCCTGCGGGGGGACCGAGCGGTCGCGAGCGGCGCCTCAGACCTGCGCTTGCAGCATGCCCGAGGTGCGGATGACGAAGTAGAGGAAGAACGCGACGGCGAGTGCCCACTGGCCGGCACTGACCTCGTCGTACTCACCGGCTGCGACCTTCACGAGCGGGTACGAGACGATGCCCGCCGCGATGCCGTAGGCGATGGAGTACGTGAAGGGCATGACGAGGATGGTCATGCCGGCGGGGATAGTGACGGTGATGTCGTCCCACGCGACGTCGACGACGTTGCGGAGCATCACGACGCCGATGACGACGAGCGCGATGTGGGAGGCGTACTGCGGGATAGCAGTTGCGAGCGGGACGATGGCGAGCGAACCGAGGAACAAGAGGGCGACGACGAGCGCGGAGAGGCCCGTGCGGCCGCCCTCTTCGACGCCGGTGGCGGACTCGATGTACGTCGTGACCGTCGAGGTGCCGAGCATCGCGCCCGCGGTGGTGCCGACCGCGTCGGCCATGAGCGGCTTGTCGATGTCGGGGAGGTCGCCGTTCTCGTCGAGGAAGCCCGCGACCTGACCGACGCCGACGAGGGTGCCGGCGGTGTCGAAGAAGTCGACGAAGAAGAACGTGATGACGATGAGGGCGAAACTGAACGCCTCGACGTTGCCGAAGCCGGAGATGAACGCGCCTGCGAGGGGCGTGATGTCGTAGGTGGCGGCACCTCCACCGGGCATAACGAGGTCAACAGCACCAAGCAGAGGGAGCGAAATCGTTGTCGTCGTTGCACCTACGACCAGACCCGCATCAGGAGCAACGAATCCGAAGGCAGTAACTGCCCATCCGACAATCGCCGTGCCGGCGATGCCGATGATAATCGAACCTGGAATACCTGCGGCGTAGAGCGCGAACGTGAAGAACAGGCCGACGATGGAGACGATGGCGACGGGGTTCGACGCGAGGTCGCCCATCGTGATGAGCGTCGCATTGTCGTTGACGACGATGCCCATCGCCTGTAACCCGATAATCGCTAAGAACAGCCCGATACCGGTTCCGACGGCCATCTTGACCGGTTCGGGGAACACCTTGATGATGGCTTCCCGCGCGCCGACGGCGGTGAGCGCGATGAAGATGACACCCTCGACGAAGACGGCCGCGAGCGCCGTCTGCCACGGGACGCCTAACGCGCCGACGACGGTGAACGCGAAGAAGGCGTTCAGGCCGAGGCCCGGCGCTTGCGCGAAGGGTCGATTGGCGTAGAACGCCATAACCATAGTCGCGATGGCGGCCGCGAGGATGGTGACGACGGCGAGCATGGACTGAACCTCCCCCGGCGTGTACCCGGCGATGGCGATGCCGTCGACGCCCTCGATGTACGGTTGGTCTGTGAGAAGCGACGGGTTGACGACGACGATGTACGACATCGTGAGGAACGTCGTGATGCCCGCGAGAATCTCGGTCCTGACCGTGGACCCGTGTTTATGCACGTCGAAGTAGTTTGCGAGGGTTTCAGAGAGCCCCATGATGCACGACTAAGCATACCCACGATTGCACACATAAGCATTACCATCCTCCCGAACAGAATTATCCACGGACGTGAGTTAAACTACCTATTCAGTGTGTGAGAACGGCACAGAAGTGCCTATTTCCCCACCAGTTGTAAGTGAACTAACGAGTTTTGAACCGTTTATTCGAGCGACCGCGGGAGCGCCTCAGTCGAAACTGCTCAGCGCGCCGACCGGGGCGTCGGTGAGCTCGCGGGCGCGGTTCGTCCCCTCGTCGCCGACGGCGATGAGCGCGAAGACGCCGGCGATGTCGGCGTCGGCCTGCAGCGCGATGTCCAAGAGGAGTTCCTGCGTCTCGCCCGAGCGGATGAGGTCGTCGACGACGAGGACGCGCTCGCCGTCGTCGATGGCGCTGGCGGGGAGGTAGTAGGTGAGTTCGATGCCGGACGCGAGGCGCTGGCGCGACTCGATGAAGTCCTCGACGGCGGTCTCTTTCGACTTCTTCGCGTACGCGAGGCGCGCGCCGAAGTAGCTCGCCATCGCCGCGCCGAGGGTGATGCCGTCGGTCGCCGCGGTCAGAATCACGTCGGGCCGTTCGAGGTTCAGTGTGTTCGCCGCGACGGGCGCGACGAGGTCGAGGAACGACTGGTCGAAGACGACGCCGGAGTTATCGACGTAGCCTTCGTCGTCGAATCGGACGCGGGCTTCGAGTTCGTCGGCGAGCGCGTCGCGGCCAACGCCCTCGACGACCTCGCGGGCGCGTTCGACCCCGGGCAGGACGTGCCCGTTGACGTAACGGTTGAGGTCGCCGGCCGGCAGTCCCGTGAGTTCGGCCAGCTCGTCGTACGTCCGGGTCTCTTTGAGCATCCGGAGCACGGAGACAGCCTGCAACTGGAGTGCGGCCTTCTCTGCTCTGTTCATGCCTCCGCCTTCGTACTTGCACAAAAATGAATACTTCGATTGCCGATTCCGAGTGAATTAGTCACAAGCGTGTATTAGCGGTCGGCGTCAGCCAGCAGGTCCTCGGCGGTGAGAAGCGACTCCAGTTCGATGTCGTGTTCGGCTAACAGCTCGGCTGCGCCCTCCTGTCGGTCCACGACGACGATGACGCGGTCAACGACCGCGCCGGCCTCGCGGAGCGCCTCCACGGCGTCGACGGCGCTCTGGCCCGTCGTCGCGATGTCTTCGAGGACGACGACCTCCTCGCCCTCCTCCAGTGCGCCTTCGATTCGCTTTGCCGTCCCGTACTCCTTCGCCTTCTTGCGGGCGATGACGTACGGCTTGTTCGTCTCGACCGCGGTCGCGGCCACGAGCGGGACCGCGCCGAGCGCGACGCCGGCCAGTTTGTCGTCGTCCGCGACGCGCTCCGCGAACGCCTCGGCGATGAGCTTCAGACACCGGGGGTCGGTCTCGAAGAGGTACTTGTCCACGTAGTAGCTCGACGTGCCGCCGTGAGAGAGCTCGAACTCGCCGAACTGGACCGCGTCGGCGGCTCGGAGCGCCTCGATGAGTGCTGTGTTCGCCATCTTGTTTCGAGAGGGTTCAGGGAGGCGCTTAAGCGGGTTGGTTCGGGGTGAGCGGCACAAATAGTCGGCCGTACCCGAGAAATAGATCACCCTACCTATAAGAGAAGATATGAATTCGTTCTCCGACCCGGACCACCTGTGGAACCGAGTTGAAGTTCCGTTCGACGACGAAACGAGACAGCTTCCTTCAGAGGCGTTCGAGTCAGTTGCTGAGAGGGTCGACAGCCACGCAGTTGTCGGTATAACCAACGCCAAGGGAGACGTGCTGCTGCTGGACGATGGTTCTCACGGGTGGACACTTCTCGCCTTCCCTGTGGAACACGGCAAAGACTGGCTGGTTGTGGCTCGACAGGAAACCGGGTCACTTCTCGATACCTCAGTCGTCTTAGAGAAGGTTGAGTTCGTCCGCTGTATCGAGTTTCAATCCGCGGACGAGGACGACGGACGCACCACGATGCACAACGTGGTCTTTCGTGTTTCATATCTGATGATGTAGTTATTGGGGAGACACAGAAACAGGAAGACCGGGTGCTTAGCTGGTTTGCAGGAGTTCCTGAGGAACAGGAAGGAGACGTTGCCGACGATATTCGACAGTTCGTGGAGAACTGACGTGTCGAGGTCCGGTTGAACCGGTTCAGCAATCGTTCTGTTACTGTACCGCGAACGAGGCCGAAGGCCGAGTCTCGCGGCCTTTTTTCCTCCAGGTTTTTCAAGGAGCGGGTCGCCGGAGGCGACCCCGACGCAGAAAAAAGTGGGTCACCAGGGCTCGTTTTTCAGCCCGAGGAGGTACGCGCCGACGTTGGTGACGACGTGGAGCACGGGCGTCATCACGAGCACGACCGCGAGCACGGGCAGGGTGAACGTCGCCGAGAACCACCCGGGCGCGGCGACCAGCGCGAGGACGAGCGCGCCGACGACGAAGTCGAGTTGGTCGAGACCGGGGAACGCGGCACCGCGCTCGCGGCCCGAGCGGCGCTTGAGGAACGACGCGCCGATATCGCCGAGCATCGCGCCGAGCGCGAGGCCGAACCCGGCGGCGAGCGGGAACGTCGGAAGCGAGACGCCGAGCGCGCCCGAGACCGCGGGCCCGACGGCGTTGAGGGCGACGGCGAGGAGCGTCCCGGCCAGCGTCCCGGCGGCGGTGCCGCGCCACGTCTTTCCGTCCCCGAGGACGCGCCGGCCGCCCCACGTGCGCCCGCCGTCGATGGGACGACCGCCGCCCGCGAGGACGGCGGCGTTGTTCGGCACGTACGCGGGCAGCATCGCCCAGAAGGCGGTGGCGACGAGAGAGACGACCATACCGACCCGTCGGCGGCGAGGAATGTAAGTTCCGACGGTTCGTCGCCGGGCGAGGCGCCGGAGTCGTTCGATTTCGCGTCCGAATCGATGATAACCCTCAATAGCTGAGGGTCGTAATCGTTCGTTATGATTCCGCCCATCGCGAGCAGGTTCGTCGCGGGAGAGTCCGCGGCGGGAGCGCTCGACCACGCCCGACGGATGAACGACGACGGCGTGGCGGTCATCCTCAACCTCCTCGGGGAGCACTACGACGACCGCGCCCCCGCGGACGAGGACGCGGCGGCCTACGTCCGGCTCGTCGAGGACATCGCCTCGACCGGCATCGACGCCTGCGTGTCGGTCAAACCCTCACAAATCGGCCTCGACGCGGGCGACCACGTGTTCGAGGAGAACTACCGGCGCATCGCCGAGGCGGCCGACGAGCACGGCGTCTTCCTGTGGTGCGACATGGAGGACCACGAGACGACCGACGTGACCCTCGACGCCTTCGAGGAACTCGCCCGCGAGTTCGACGGCGGGATGGGACTGTGCGTGCAGGCGAACCTCAAGCGCACGCCCGACGACCTCGAACGCCTCGCCGACGTGCCGGGGAAGATTCGCCTCGTCAAGGGCGCGTACGACGAGCCCGCCGCGGTCGCCCACAAGCAGAAATCGGCGGTGAACGAGGCGTACAAGGAACTCCTCGCGTACCTGTTTCGGGAGTACGACGGCGGTATCGCCGTCGGGAGCCACGACCCCGAGATGATAACCTACGCGCGCGACCTCGGTGCAGAGTACGACCGCGACTACGAGGTGCAGATGCTCATGGGCGTGCGCGAGGACGCCCAGCGCGAACTCGCCGCCGACGGCGTCGAGGTGTGGCAGTACGCGCCCTACGGCGACAAGTGGTTCTCGTACTTCTATCGCCGGGTCCGCGAGCGCAAGGAAAACGCCCTGTTCGCGCTCCGGGCCGTCGTCGGCGTCTGAGCGAGCGCTGGAACGCGGCGCGTGTCTCTCGTCCCACACTAGAAATCCCCTTATGCCCGCGGGTTCACGTACCCGATATCAATGTCCTCGTGGAGACGCGACTTCGCCAGCGGCCTCGTGGTTCTCGTTCCGCTCATCGTCATCCTGTACATCCTCGCCTTCTTTT
Source organism: Haloferax sp. Q22 (assembly GCF_001482285.1). Taxonomy (GTDB): domain Archaea; phylum Halobacteriota; class Halobacteria; order Halobacteriales; family Haloferacaceae; genus Haloferax. The sequence continues at coordinate 203,605 of NZ_LOEP01000016.1, forward strand.
ATAACGGAATCACGTCGATTCCGTACGTTGCGACAATTCTTTCCACCGACGGGACGGTGACGCCGCTTTCGGAGGCGCTCGGATTTGTCATCTCCATTATTATTTTCCTGCTGTTAGTCCTCTCGGTCGGCTACCTGATGCGGACGACGGCCGGCCGCCTGCTCGAATCCGGCCTCGACGCCTCCATGAACAAAGTCCCGCTCGTTCGCGTCGTCTACAACGCTTCTAAGCTCGCGGTCGAAACCGCGCTCACCGGCACCGAAGACCTCCAGAAGCCGGTCCGTCTCGAAACGTGGCCGGGCATCCGAATGACCGCGTTCAAGACCGGGAAGAAGACCAAAGACGGCAAGGAGATCGTCTTCATGCCGACCGCGCCGAACATCACCACCGGGTTCGTGATGGAAGTCGACCCCGAAGACATCGAGGAGACCGGCGAGAAGGTCGAAGAGGCCCTCACGCGCGTCCTCTCGGCCGGATTCGCAGAACAGGACCACGTGGACGAGTTCAACATCGAAGTGACCGAGGAGTCCGGCGACGGGCGCGTCCCCAGCAACGAGTAAGGATTCGGCGGCGGCGGCCGTCGCTATCGGGACGCGGCGGTACAGTGACGTGAAAAGGAAGCTCGTTTTCGCGGGCGTCTACGGCTACTGCTCGTCGACGTAGGTGAACCACTCTTCGTGGTCGTCGGTGCGACGCTCCACGAGGTCGAAGAAGGCGGTCTGCAGCTCCTCCGTGACCGGGCCGCGGGTGCCCTCGCCGATGACGACGTTGTCGACCTTGCGGATGGGAGTCACTTCGGCGGCGCTGCCGGTGAAGAACAGCTCGTCGGCCGTGTTGAGTTCGCCGCGGCTGATAGTCGCGCTGTCGTCGACCTCGTAGCCGCGCTCGCGGGCGAGCGTGATGACGGTGTCGCGGGTGATGCCGTCGAGGATGCTCTGGGAGAGACCGGGGGTGTAAATCTTCCCGTCGCGGACCATGAAGATGTTCTCGCCGGGGCCCTCGGCGACGTTGCCCTCCTTGTTCAGGACGATGGCTTCGACGTAGCCGTTGCGGCGGGCTTCCTCGCCCGCGAGCATGGAGTTCACGTAGAGACCGGTCGTCTTCGCGTTCGTCGGAATCTGGCTGGAGGCGTGCTTGCGCCACGACGAGACCATCACGTCGACGCCGTTTTCGAGCGCGTCCTCGCCGAGGTAGGTGCCCCACGGCCACGCCGCGATGGCGACCTCGGTCGGGTTGTCCTTGGGGCTGACGCCGAGCGAGTCGTAGCCGTAGAACGCGATGGGACGGATGTAGCCGCCGTCGAGGTCGTTGCGCCGGATGACCTCCAGCGTCGCCTCGGTGAGTTCCTCGCGCGTGTAGGGAATCTCCATGTCGTAGGGCTTCGCGGACTGATAGAGCCGTTCGAGGTGCTCCTCCCAGCGGAAGATGGCCGGGCCGCGGTCGGTGTCGTAGGCCCGAACCCCCTCGAAGACGCCCGTCCCGTAGTGGAGACCGTGAGTGAGGACGTGCACCGTCGCGTCCTCCCAGTCCTTGTACTCTCCACTCTGCCAGATCGTCGAGACATCCATCTCTTCAAATCCCATGTAGTGGCCTTCGGCGGCCCCCCTCTAAAATCATGACGACCCGACCACCGCCGCCCCCGGCGTTTTGTTCGCGGGCCGCCATGTCGGAGTATGAGCCTCGAATCCGTCGCGGTCACGGGTGGGACCGGAAATATCGGACCGGCCGTCGTCGCCCACCTCCGCGCGAGCGGTTACACCGTCACGAACCTCTCGCGGCACAGCGAGTCGTCGCTCGCGGACCACGACTACCGCGTGAGCGCGCTCGACCCGGGCGACCTCACCGCGGCGCTCAGCGACGTCGACGCCGACGCGCTCGTCCACCTCGGAACCATCTCGACGCCGACGAACGACCCCGGCCACCGCGTCTTCGAGAGCAACGTCCAATCGACCTACGTCGTCCTCGAAGTCGCCGCCGCGCTCGGCATCGACCGCGTGGTCGTCGCCTCCAGCATGAGCGCCATCGGCGGGAGCTTCGAACCCGACCCCGCTCGAATCGACTTCCTCCCGGTGGACGAGACTCACCGCGCGACGCCCTCGAACCCCTACGGCCTCGGGAAGTACGTCGCCGAGCAGACCGCCGCGGGGTTCGTCCGCCGCGACGACGCTCCCGAGACGGTCGCCAGCCTCCGATTCCCGTGGATGCCGAGCGAGGAGGAGGCGAGGCAAACGTTCGCCGAGGCCGACCGATCGCTGTCGGGACTGCAGGACGCGGGGCACTTCCACACCGCGCGCAACACACTCTTTTCGTACCTCGGCAAAGAGGACGCCGCGCGGCTCGTCCGCCGGGCGCTCGAAGCCGACTTCGCGGGCCACGAGGTGTTCTGGGCCGCGGCCGCCGACACCTCGACGACCGTCGAGTCAGAGACAGTCGCCCGGGAGGTCTACCCCGGCGCGGAGGTGAGAACGCCGCTTTCGGGCCACGAGGCGCTCGTCTCGACCGAGAAGGCGGAGCGGCTGCTCGGCTGGGAACCGACGTGGTCGTGGCGCGACGGGCGCGCGTGAGAAGGTAAACCGGGGCGGTCGCCTGTCGCTCAGACGAGTTCGTCGATGAGGCCGTCGCCGTCGACGAAGGCGAAGCCGTGTCGGTCGGCGTAGTCGCGGGCGGCGTCCTTCGAGAGGGCCGCGCCGGTCTCGTCGTCGAGCATCTCGCAGACGACGACCGCGGGCGGGATACCAGCCACGTCGGCCAAGGCGAGGCCGAGTTCGGTGTGGCCCTGCCGGTCCGAAAGCAGGTTCGGCGCGCCGCGGAGCAGGTGGACGTGGCCGGGCGCGCGGAACTCGCCGCCGAAGTCGTCGGCGTCGTACTCGCCGGCGCGGGCGGCCTCGGCGACGGGCGCGAGTCGAGAGATGGTCATCGCGCGGTCGCGGTCGGTGATGCCCGTAAACGAGTCGCGATGGTTCACGGTGAACGAAAACGACGACCGCGAGTCGTACGCGAGGTCGTGCGACGACGCGGCCGGGTGGTCGAGCACGTCGTCCATAAACGGGAGGCCGAGGGACTCGGACACGTCGTTCGGGAGGGCGACGCAGACGAGGCCGCCGGCGTCGTTGCGCATCCGGGCCACGTCGGCGGGGCCGACCGCACCCGCGGGGTAGACGAGGTCAGTCTCGCCCTCGCGGTCGTCGAAGTCGTGGATGAGCACCGGCTCGCCGGCGCGGAAGGCGTCGAGAACGCACGAGACGGCGTCGAAGTCGCCGGTGGATTCGGCAGTTCGGCTCATTCGTACGCCGCCTCCTCGACGCGGACCGTGACCGCGTCGCCGTCGTCGAGGTCGAGTTCGTCGCGGAGTTTGTCCGGCGCGATTATCTCCAGTTGCGACTCGTCGTGGTGTGTCCGCTCGGGGACGATGATGTGGACCGGCTCGTAGGACTCGTCGCCGACTGCGACCGAGGCGGCGTAGCACGTCGCCGGGCCGAAGGTGCGCTCGTCGTCCTCCCAGCCGTCGATGGGAACCGCGTCGAGGGCGGTCATCCCGGCGCGGGCGCGGACCGCGTCGTCGTCGAGGCGGACGTTCAGCGTGCCGGGGAACGGCTCGTAGCCGAGTCGGTCTTTGAACTGTTCCATGTAGCCCGAAAGCGAGATGTAGTGGCGGCCCTCGCCCATTCCCCCGGTGACCTCGCCGTCGAAAACGACCACGGAAGGCGTCTCGAAGATTCGCCGGTAGTCGGCGTACTCCTTTCTGAGCGCGGACTCGCCCGCGTCGGTGATGGTTATCCACTGGCCGTCGGCGACGACCTCGCGGTCGATGAAGTCGGCCTCTTCGAGCCGCTGGAGGCGGCGCGAGGCCGTCTGGTTCGACACGTCGAGTCGGTTCGCGACGCCGGAACAGGAGAGCTTGACCGGGCCGGAGCGCCCGCCGTCGAGCGCGACGAGTTTGAGCGTAGCCAACTCGTCGTACCCGACCGCCGCGGCGACTGCCGATTCTGACATACTCCCGGCTTCGAACGCGCGCCTCATAAGCGTATCGTATGTGGAATGCGTTCCAAAAGTGAGATGGTTGACGCGGAGGGAAGCGGCGGGGCGGGACCGCCGTGGATACGCGACAGTTCCAATCGCGGACGGGTAAGTCCGTCGGTCAGTCTATCGCGGTGAGAAGGGGACGTTCCGGGGGAAGCGTAGTCGTACCGCGTGATTTGGGGGATCGGTGTCGACCGCCGAAGTCGGTGTGGGTGCGTGGATACGCGGGGAGTGCTGTGGGGGCAGTGGGGTGGGGTGAGGTGGGGTGGCGGTGGGCGTGTGATTCCGCGAACTTCGGACCCGGCAAGGTCGACGGGCGAACAGCGACTTCAGAGGGAGGACGCTCTCCGCTCGGTGCTGACCTGTGAGATACCCGCGTTCGCCGAGCAACTGGGACACGCGTAGACGTTGCCGTCCTCGTCGCCGAAGACGCGGACGAAGTTGTTCGACACGAACGCATCGCAGTGGTTGCATTGACTCATGGGTGGGGTGGTGAGAGCGGCGGGTCGCCGCCCGTGATTTGAATGTCGTCCGCTTACGATATACCACTATTACCTAACTGGTAAGGTATTGGCACAGGTGGTGCTAAGACCACCCCGTAAACCGAGGGAAACGAACGTCCCCAGCCAGCGGGACCCGCGGGTCGCTCGGGCGGTTCGGAAAGGCCTTTAGCCGCCTATCGAGAATCCGCGTACATGTTCAGACAGTTCCGTGAGGAGGTCGAGACGGCGCTCTCTGCGGCGCTCTCGTCGCTCGACCTGCCCACCGACGACCTCGGGGTCGAGGAACCGCCGGAGGACGTACCCGCGACGCTCGCCTCCAGCGTCGCCTTCCGACTCGCCGGGGTCGTCGGCGCGCCGCCGCCGAAAATCGCCGCCGACATCGCCGAGGAACTCTCCGTCGAGGGCTACGACTACCTCGCCGCGGTCGACACGCAGGGCCCGTACGTCAACTTCCACGTCTCCGACGCCTACTACGACGACACCCTCGACGCCGCCGCGGCCGACGAGGAGTACGGTCGCCTGCCCGCGACCGGCGACAGCGTCGTCGTCGAGCACACGAGCGCGAACCCGACCGGTCCGGTCCACGTCGGCCGCACCCGCAACCCGGTCATCGGCGACGCCGTCGCCAACCTGCTCGACTTCGCCGGCAACGACGTCGACCGCCACTACTACGTGAACGACGCCGGTCGCCAGATGGCTGTCTTCACGTGGGCCTACGAGACGTTCGACGAGGACGAACTCGACGGCGAACCCGCGCGCGAGCGCGTCGAGTACGACCTCGTCCGTTACTACCGCAAGGGCAACGCCTTCCTCGAGGAGGCCGACCCCGAGGAAGTCGAACAGGCCGAAGCCGAAATCACCGAGATTCTCCAGGGCATCGAGGAGGGCGACGAAGAGACGTACGCCCGCGTCGAGACCGTGGTCGACCAGGTGCTCGGCGGCATGCGCGAGTGTCTCGAACGCCTCCCCGCGGAGTTCGACGAGTTCGTCAAGGAGACGCGATTCATGTTCGACGGGAGCACCCGCGACCTCGCCGAGCGCCTCAAGGAGACCGACCACGCCGTCTACGAGGAAGACGCGTGGCAGCTCGAACTCGACGACTACGGCTTCGAGAAGAATCTCGTGTTCCTCCGGTCGGACGACACCTCGCTGTACACGACGCGCGACCTCGCCCACCACGAGTGGAAGTTCGACAACTACGACCGCGCCGTGACCGTCCTCGGCGAGGACCACAAACTCCAGTCCGGACAGCTCCGGGCCGCGCTCGACATCCTCGGCAACGACGTGGACAAACTGGAGAACGTCATCTACTCGTGGGTCAACCTCCCCGGCGGCGAGACGATGTCCACCCGAAAGGGGACGGGCGTCATGCTCGACGACCTCCTCGACGAGGCCATCGACCGCGCCCGCGACGAGGTCGAGACCCGCCTCGAAGGCCGCACCCGCGACGACGACCTCGGCGAGGCCGACATCGACCGCATCGCCCGGCAGGTCGGCATCGGCGCGGTTCGCTACGACATCGTCTCCAAACAGCCCACGAAGACCATCACCTTCGAGTGGGACCAGGCGCTCAACTTCGAGGCCCAGTCCGCGCCCTACATCCAGTACGTCCACGCGCGCTGTTGCGGCATCGCCAACGAGGCGGCCGCCGCCGGCCTCGACGCGAACGAGGTCGACCCCGCCGTGCTGACGACCGACGCCGAGCGCGACCTACTGGCGACCATCGCGCGGTTCCCCGCGGTCGTCGAGGCCGCGGCCGACGACCTCGAACCCCACACCGTGGCGACGTTCGCCCGCGAACTCGCCGAGGTGTTCAACACCTTCTACCGCGAGTGCCCCGTGCTCGACGCCGACGAGGAGGTCGGCGCGGCCCGCCTCGCGCTCGTCGAAGCCTCGCGGAACGCGGTGGCGAACGCGCTCTCCATCGTGGGCGTGGAAGCGCCCGAGTCGATGTGACCGCGGGCTAAGCGAGTTCTTCGGCGACGGCTTTTTTCGAGCGATTCAGAAGAAAAGCGGGAGTGCCGCGGCCCCGGCGAGGAGCGACCCGCCGACCGAGAAGACGACGGCGGCACCGCTGCCGAGCGCGAGGACGAGAAACAACACTATCCACCAGAAGGGAACGGACTCAGAGTCTGCCATAGAGGGCTTTCCGCAGACGCGACTAAAAGGCCTTCCCGTTTAGCCGAGGAAGCGACTGAAGAACCCCTTTTTCTTCTCGTCGCGCTCGTCGTCGTCGAACGACTCGACCTCCTCGACGAGCGAGGTGGTGTAGACGCCCTCCTCGTCGCCGCCGGCTTCGGGCGATTCGTCGGCGTCAGCATCAGTGTCGGCGGTGCTCGGCTCGGCCTCGGCGACGAGGGGTTCGTCCGCGCCGAGCGCGTCCGTCTCCTCGGCGTCGGGATCGAAGTCCGCAGGGACGGACTCCGCGGATTCGGAATCCTCAGCTTCGGACCCCTCAGTCACCGGGTCGGCATCGTCCGCCCGCCCCTCGGGAGCCTCGACGGCGTCGTCGGACGGTGAACTGGGCGACAGGTCGCCGACCGACTCCTCTTCGACCGCCCCTTCAGCGAGCGGGTCCGCATCCGTCGCACCGGCGTCGGCGTCGACATCCAAGGCGGCCTCGTCGGCGGTCGAGGTGCCGCGAGTGACCGCTTCGAGGTCCGCCGCCAGCGGGTCACTCTCCGGTTCCACGTCGCCGACCGGTTCGGGGTCGGCGACCATCGAGTCGTCGGACGTGTCCGCCGCCAACGGGTCGGCCGGCGCGTCGTCATCACCGGCTTCGGCGGCGGCCTGACGAGCGTCTGGGGCTTCGACGACATCGTCGGGTTCGACGGCGTCGTCACCGCCCATCGGGTCGGCGACTGCATCCGTTTCGACCGCCGGTTCGCCCGGCTCCTCGGCGGGGTCCGCGTCGAGTTCGGCGGAGTCGTCCGACGCCTCGACGGAGCCGCCGGAGAACGGAATCGACGCCTCAAGGTCGTCGTCCGGTTCGGGGGCGTCAATGGTCTCGGCCGCCGACTCTGGGTCCGTGTCAGTGGTCTCGGCTTCGGCGTCGGGTTCCGGTTCCGGCTCGGACTCCGCTTCGGGGGCTGCATCGACCTGAACGACCGACGTGTGCTCACTCTCCTCCGGCGTGTCCGTTTCGTCGTCGGCCGTGCCGTCGTCGCTGGCCACGTCGGAAGCTGATTCCGCGGTGGCCGCCGGTTCGGGTTCCGTGTCCGACTCGTCCGCGGTGGCCTCGGGCTCCACCGAATCGACCGCATCGTCCGGAATCGGGACCGGCTTACCGGTGAGCGCTTCGGCGAGGGCGCGGTAGCCCGCGGCCGCGATGCTGTCGGGCGAGCGGGCGACGACCGGAACCTGCGTGCTGAGCGCCTCGCGGATGGCCGGGTCCTCGGGGACGACGGCGATGACGCCAGCGTCGAGGAGCGAGGCGACCACGTCGGCGTTCGGGTTCGACTGGTTAACGCGCGTGAGGACGACGCCGACCACGTCAGCGCCGATGCGCTCGCCGAGCTGTCGGGTCTTTTCGGTGTCGCCGAGCGCCTCGCGCTCGGTCGTCGAGACCAAGACGACCTCGTCGGCGAGCTTCAGCGGGACGAAGGTGTCGTCACTCAGCCCCGCGCCGGTGTCGATGATGACGATATCGTAGCTCGCTTCGAGCGCCGAGACGACCGGTTCGAGCTCCTTCGCGTTCGCCGTCGCGAACGCTTCGAGGGCGTTCGAGCCGGGGAGCACCGAGAGTCCTACCGGTCCCTCGTAGACGGCCGCCTCGACCGCCGACTCGCCTGTCAATACGTCGTGAAGCGTCGCCCCATCCGGGTCGACGCCGAGCGCGCCGGCGAGATTCGGCATCCCGAGGTCACCGTCGACGACGACGACATCGTGACCGGCCATCGCGAGCGTCGTCCCGAGGTTGGCCGTGGTCGTCGTCTTTCCAACCCCGCCTTTCGCGCTGGCAACTGCGTACACCCGGGCCATAATTCCAACGTCGAAGTCCACCCGTGACAGCCACATAAATGTTCTCCGACCGCGCTCGTCTCGAAGTCGGGTCGTAGGGCGGCTCGTGCGGCGGGATACCGCGGAACGTGACCAGTCAAAGGTTACTTAGCCGCTGGAGGGACTAGGTGGAGTGATGAGTAGCGACGCCGAGGAGGCGAGCGAGGACCGCCGAAAGTACGAATTCAAGAAGGTCATCGAGGACCTGCGAGAGTACGAAGGGTCAGGAACGCAGCTCGTCACCATCTACATCCCCGAAGACAAGCAGATTTCCGACGTGGTCGAACACGTCATCACAGAGCACAGCGAAGCGTCTAACATCAAATCGAAGCAGACGCGAACGAACGTCCAAGACGCCCTGACGAGCATCAAGGACCGTCTCCGTTACTACGACACCTTCCCACCGGACCGCGGTATCGTCATGTTCTCCGGTGCGGTCAACTCCGGCGGCGGCCAGACCGACATGGTCACGAAGGTGCTGGAGAGCCCGCCGGAGCCGATTCAGTCGTTCCGGTACCACTGCGACTCGAACTTCCTCACCGGACCGCTCGAGGACATGCTCATGGACAAGGGCCTGTTCGGGCTCATCGTCCTCGACCGCCGCGAGGCCAACGTCGGCTGGCTCAAGGGCAAGCGCGTCGAGCCGGTCAAGAGCGCCTCGTCGCTCGTCCCCGGGAAGCAGCGCAAAGGTGGTCAGTCCGCCCAGCGTTTCGCCCGCCTCCGCCTCGAAGCCATCGACAACTTCTATCAAGAGGTCGCCGGCATGGCGAACGACCTGTTCGTCCCCAAGCGACACGAGATGGACGGCATCCTCGTGGGCGGCCCCTCGCCGACGAAAGACGAGTTCCTCGACGGAGACTACCTCCACCACGAACTGCAGGACCTCGTCGTCGGGAAGTTCGACGTGGCCTACACCGACGAGTCCGGCCTCTACGACCTCGTCGACGCCGGTCAGGACGCGCTGGCCGACCAGGAGGTCATGAAGGACAAAAAGCAGATGGAGGAGTTCTTCGAGAAGCTCCACCGCGGCAACGAGTCCACCTACGGGTTCGAGGCGACCCGGAAGAACCTCGTGATGGGGTCGGTCGACCGCCTCCTCATCTCCGAGGACCTCCGAAAGGATATCGCCATCTACGACTGCGACGGCCAAGAGGAGTACGAACTCGTCGACCACCGTCACAACACGCCCACCCACGAGTGCGAAGGCGGCTCGGAGGCCGAACTGAAAGAGCGCGAGGACGTCATCGAGTGGCTCATGGACCTCGCCGACCAGCGCGGCACCGAGACGAAGTTCATCAGCACGGACTTCGAGAAAGGCGAACAGCTCTACGACGCGTTCGGCGGTATCGCCGGCATTCTCCGGTACTCCACCGGCGTCTAAGCGACTCCTCCTCGGCGTCTTCGCGCGCCACGGTGTCAAACGGTACAGAGCGGCGGCGCTCAGAGGAACGCGTCCAACTGCGCCTGCCGACGGGCGACATCGAAGTGCGGGTCGGCCGCCTCCCGCTGGAGCCGGTCGAGCGTGAGATGCACGTCGATTCCAGACCGTTCGGCGAACTCGACGCAGTCGACGATGCCGGCGCGGTTGAGCGCCAGCGAGTCGAGCATGCCGACGAGAAGCACGACCGCAGCGCCCGCGTCGCCCTCGGGAAGCACGTCCGCGAACGGCCGCGAGTCGCCGTCGGTCGGCACCGTCTCCGTCGGATGAAGTCGGAGGCAGCCGGCGCACAACCCGACGGTCAGCGCCGCCTCGGGCGCGTGAGACGCTAGCGGTTCGGGCACTGCGAAGACGGCGAGTTCACCGTCGCAGTCGGGACAGGACATGAGAGTCTCTACGCGCCGAGACGGTGAAAAACGGTCGGAGACTCGACCGAGAAGAGAACGGAATCGAGAGAGAACGGATCAGTCGGGTCAGTCGGCCGTCGCCGCTTCCGCTTCGGCCGCCGCTTTCTCGGCGGCGCGCTCTTCCTTCTCTTCTTCTTCCTTCTTCGCCTTGATCTTCTTCAGACGGAAGATTTCCTCGCGTTCCTGTTCTTCGAGCTTCTGCTCGATGTACTCCTGGTTCTCGTAGAGCTCCGGCAGGAGCTTGAACTCGAGCGCGTTGACGCGGCGCTTCGTCGTCTCGATCTCTTCGAGCATCTTCTTCATCGCCGTCTCGACCTCCGCGGCGAGGATGATGGATTCGAGGAGTTGCTCGTAGGCGTCCGCGGCCTCGTCGATGCGGGCCGAGGAGCCGAGCAGGCCGTAGCCGCGCTGGTCGAGGCTCTTTTTCACGCGCGAGGACTCGATCTGCGGGACGACGACACCCATGATGTTCTTCGACTGCGTCGTGATTTCGGGGTACTCCTTCAGCGCGGCGGCCGCGCCGCGGACCGCCACGTCGCCCTCCATGGCGCGGGCCATGTTGATTTTGTTCTGCGCGCGCTCGTAGTCCTGATTGAGGTTGGCCCGCACGTCCTGGGCCTGGTCGAGGATGTCCATGAACTCCATGATGAGCCCGTCACGCTTCTGCTCGAGCGTGTCGTGGCCCCGCTCGGAGAGTTCGATGCGATCTTCGATCGCCATCAAGTTCTTGCGGGTCGGCTTGACGTCTTCGGCCATCGTTGGCGGGGGTTGTTCGCCTGGGGTGTTAATCTTTTACTGTCTGGCCGGCCAGACCGGCCGGAACCGGTCGTGACGGGAAGGCGTCACGTCTGTGGGTCGAGACCGCGATTCAGTTCGCGGGTCGTCACGGGCGCTGATGTCGGCGTCCCGGGGGCGGGAGACATCGAGCAGCTGTCAAAAATCCGGATATACCCGTTAGTACGGTTCTCCATCGAAAAATCGAGAGATGAGTTTTCGCTCCGCCGCGTGCAGATGTTGGTGAAACGTCGCCCGCGAGACGCCCATCGTCTCCGCGAGTTCGTCGCCGGTGACGGCGTGCGGCCACTCGAAATACCCGCCGAGGTAGGCGAGTTGGAGGGCCGACTGCTGGCGGTCGGTGAGGTCGTCGTTGACGCTCGCGACGAACTCGCGGCGCGCCTCCGGCGGTTCGGACCGGTTCGTGACGGAGCGGAGTTCGGCGTTCGCCGCGACCGTCTTGAAGTCGTCGAGGAGCGCCCGCCCCGCCACGCGGTCGGGGACGACGACCGTAAACCGACAGCCGAGGCGGTCTACTTCGAGGTCGACGAGTCGCCCGCCCGCGTCGGCGACGAGGTGGACGAGCGACCCGTCGGCGAAAGTGAGTTCGTAGAGTTCGGCGTCGTCACCGCGGGGAAGGACGTCGACGCTCCGAAGACCGTCGAGGTCGGTGTCGGCTTCCTCGAACTCCGTCGCGGGGTCCGTCGAGACGAACAGACTCACGGTCCCGTCGTCGTGTTGGGCCGAACCGCGGTACGAGAGTTCGCAGTTCCCCGCGGCGGCGAGTCGGACCAGCGGCTGCGTCTCGTCGCGCACCTCGAGTTCGAGTTCGAGCCGCTCGTCGGACAGCAGGGACCGCCGGCTCTCGAACGCGTCGATGGCCGCGCCGACCGCCCTGCCGAGCGTCCCGAACACCACCCGAACCTGGTCGTCGAGTTCCGCAGCATCGGTGTAGACCGTCAGGACGCCGTACAGCGTCCCGCTGTGGACTAGCGGGACCGCGATGACGGAGTCGAACGGGACGAGCGCCTCCGCGGAGACGTTCTCATCGCCGACGGTCGCCGACTGGACGGTCCGCGTCTCCGCGGCGCGGGCGGTGGGGTCGCTGGGGTCAGACCGGTCGATTTCGAGGCCGTCGAGGAATCCAGTGTCGGTTCCGGCCCGCTCGTTTGGGACGATGACCGCCGGTGCGAGGTCGCAGTGGCCAACCCACGCGCAGTCGAACGAGCCGGCGGCGGTGACTCGATCGCAGACGGCCGCTTCGAGCTCCTGTCTGCTCTCCGCGCGGACGAGCGCGCTCGTCACGTCCTCCAGCAGCCCCTCGATGTGCTCGACGAGCGTCTGGAGGCGCGCGCGCTCTTCGTCGACCCGCGCGGCGTACCGCTCGGCGGCCGCCTCCGCGCGCATGCGCTCTGTGATGTCGGTCTGGAAGCCGACGTAGTGTGTCACCTCGCCGTCCGGTCCGCTCAGTGGCGCGACATCGACCCGGTTCCAGAACGTCTCGCCGTTCGCGCGGTAGTTCAGCAGTTCGACCGACGCCGCCTCCTCGGCCTCGATGGCGCGGCGGAGTTCGGCGACTCGCTCGGGGTCGGTGTTCGGTCCCTGAAGGTATCGGCAGTTCCGCCCCAGCGCCGCGTCGGCCGAGTAGCCGGTCATCGTCTCGAACGCCTCGTTGACGTAGACGAGCGGTCGGTCGGGCAGCGAGCAGTCGGCGACGGTGATGCCGACCGGAGCCTCGTCTATCGCCTGTTCTTTCAGGTCCTCCGTTATCTTGCTCGCGGCCGCCGCGCCGCGGCGACGCCACGCGACGACGCTTTCGACCCGCTCCGGAAGCCGCTCGAAGAGGTTCGAATCGACGACCGGGACCACGTCGGCCGCGCCGGCGTCGCGGGCGGCCGCCGCCGAGAGGTCACCGTCGCTCGGGACGACGACGACAAGCGGGACCGCGAGCGCGCCGTGGACCGCCTCCACGTCCGCGAGTCGGTCGGTCGCGAGCACGACGCAGTCGACCTGTTCGTCCTCGGCGCGCTGGCCCGCCGCCCCGACCGACGAGGTGACCGACACCGAAAGCGGCGAGAGTACGTCCAGCAGTCGCTCCCGGTCGACGGCGGGACCGACGACCGCGAGGACGCGAGCGAGAGACGAAGTGGCATCCATGTGGGGTCGTCGTGGCCGAGACGTAAGGAAGTTCTCGCGGGCGGCGCGCGGCCGCGCGGCTCGGGAGACGAACGACGCGAATAGAAGAGGAGAATCGAACCGAGGGACGAACGCGGCGTTCGTCGGGGTCTAGGCTTCCGCTTCGACCGACTCGGCGTCTTCTTCGTAGTAGTCCTCGATGAGCTCCTCGTCGATACGGTTGAGCTCGGACTTCGGGAGCATCGACAGGAGGTCCCAGCCGATGTCGAGAGTGTCCTCGATGGACCGGTCCGTGTCGAAGCCCTGGTTGACGAACTCGGCTTCGAAGCGCTCGGCGAAGTCGAGGTACTTGTTGTCACGCTCGGACAGCGCCTCGCGACCGACGATGTTCACGAGGTCGCGCAGGTCTTCACCCTCCGCGTACGCCGCGTACATCTGGTCGGACACGTCGGCGTGGTCCTCGCGGGTGAGGCCCTCGCCGATACCGTCGTCCATGAGACGCGACAGGGACGGAAGCGGGTTGATCGGCGGGCGGATACCCTGCGAGTTGAGGTCGCGGTCGATGTAGATCTGCCCCTCGGTGATGTACCCGGTCAGGTCCGGAATCGGGTGCGTGTCGTCGTCACCCGGCATCGTGAGGATGGGAATCTGCGTGACAGACCCTTCGCGTCCCTCGATACGACCCGCACGCTCGTAGAGCTGTGCAAGGTCGGTGTACATGTAACCCGGGTAACCACGGCGACCGGGGACCTCTTCACGAGCCGCACCGATTTCGCGGAGCGCCTCGCAGTAGTTGGTCATGTCGGTCAGGATGACGAGGACGTGGTAGTCCTTGTCGAACGCGAGGTACTCGGCAGTCGTGAGGGCGAGACGCGGCGTGACCGTCCGCTCGACTGCGGGGTCGTCCGCGAGGTTCGTGAAGACGACGGAGCGCTCGAGTGCGCCCGTGCGCTCGAAGTCCTCCATGAACTCGTTTGCCTCTTCCTGCGTGATACCCATCGCGCCGAAGACAACTGCGAACTCGGACTCTTCGCCGCTGTCTTCGTCCTCGGGCACCGTCGCCTGACGGGCGATCTGGAGCGCGAGGTTGTTGTGGGGAAGCCCCGACGCGGAGAAGATGGGGAGCTTCTGGCCGCGGACGAGGGTGTTCATGCCGTCGATGGCGGAGACGCCGGTCTGGATGAACTCCTCGGGGTACTCGCGGGAGTAGGGGTTGATTGCCGCGCCGACGATGTCCCGACGCTCGTCGGGGACGATTTCGGGGCCGCCGTCGATGGGCTGGCCGGACCCGTCGAGCACGCGCCCGAGGAGGTCCTCGGTCACGGGCATCTTGAGGGTCTCGCCGAGGAACCTGACGGACGCGTTCCTGTCGATACCGGTCGTGCCTTCGAACACCTGAATCGCGACGAGGCCCTCGGAGGATTCGAGAACCTGTCCGCGCTTGGTTTCGCCTTGGGGCGTCTCGATTTCGACGATTTCGTCGTAACCGATCGGCTCGTCGACCTCGGCGAACACCAGCGGGCCGCTGATTTCGGTGATAGTCTGGTATTCCTTCATGGTCTCAGTACAGCTCGCGGAGCTGCTCGGTGATCTCTGCTTTGAGGTCCTCGATGTACGCCTCCCAGTCTTCCTGCACACCGATGCGGTTCAGCCGGGGAGCCGCCTCGATGGCCTGAATTTCTTCGACGGGGACGCCGGCTTCGAGCGCCTTGAACGCCTCGTCGTTGAACGCGTGGATGGCGGTGAGGATACCGTACGTCTTCTCGGGGGAGCAGTACGTGTCCGTCGGGTGGAACGCGTTCTGCTGGAGGTACGCCTCGCGGAGGTAGCGAGCGATTTCGAGGGTCAGCTGCTGGTCCTCCGGCAGGGCGTCCTTACCGACGAGCTGAACGATTTCCTGCAGTTCGTTCTCCTCGTCGAGCACGTCGACGGCCCACTGGCGCTCTTCGGCCCAGTCGTCCTCGACGTTCTCGACGAACCACGGGTCGAGCTGCTCTTGGTAGAGCGAGTACGACTCGTTCCAGTTGATCGCCGGGAAGTGACGGCGCTCTGCGAGGTCCGCGTCGAGCGCCCAGAACGTCTTCACGATACGCAGGGTGTTCTGCGTGACCGGCTCGGAGAAGTCGCCGCCCGGCGGCGAAACCGCGCCGATGACGGAGACGGAACCTTCCTCGCCGTTGACGGTCGTGAAGTAGCCGGCACGCTCGTAGAATTCGGAGAGACGCGCGGCGAGGTACGCGGGGTACCCCTCTTCGCCGGGCATCTCTTCGAGACGCGAGGAAATCTCGCGCATGGCCTCAGCCCACCGGGAGGTGGAGTCGGCCATCAGCGCGACGTCGTATCCCATGTCGCGGTAGTACTCCGCGATGGTGATGCCGGTGTAGATACAGGACTCGCGGGCCGCCACGGGCATGTTAGACGTGTTCGCGATGAGGCACGTCCGGGCCATGAGCGGGTTCCCGGTCTTCGGGTCGTCGAGTTCCGGGAAGTCCTCGATAACCTCGGTCATCTCGTTACCGCGCTCGCCACAGCCGACGTAGACGACGATGTCCGCGTCGGCCCACTTGGCGAGCTGGTGCTGAGTGACGGTCTTTCCGGAGCCGAACGGACCCGGAATCGCGGCCGTTCCGCCCTTCGCGATGGGGAACAGGCCGTCAAGGATGCGCTGCCCCGAGACGAGCGGTTCGCGCGGGGTCTTCTTCTCTGCGGCGGGGCGAGCCTGACGCACCGGCCACTCCTGGTGCATCGTGATCTCCTCGCCGTTGTCGAGTTCCGCGACCGTCTCGGTGACGGAGAACTCGCCTTCCTCGATGGCGACGACCTCGCCGCCCTCGAAGTCCGGCGGGACCATGACCTTGTGTTCGATGGTCACGGTCTCGGGGACCGTGCCCACGACGTCGCCGGTGGCGACCTCGTCGCCAACGGAGACGGTGGGTTCGAACTCCCACTTCTTTTCGAGGTCGATACCCGGCGCGTCGACACCGCGGTCGAGGAACGCCGAGTTCATCTTCTCCTCCAACACGTCCAGGGGGCGCTGAACGCCGTCGTAGATGGCGTCCATCATCCCCGGACCGAGGTCGACGGTCAGCGGCTCGCCCGTACTCTCGACGGGTTCGCCGGGACCGACGCCGGAGGTCTCTTCGTACACCTGAATAGTCGTGATGTCGCCCTCGATTTCGATGACCTCGCCCATCAGCCCTTCGTCGCCGACGTAGACGACGTCGTTCATGCGGGCGTCGAGGCCACGGGCGGTCACGACCGGACCACTCACGCTTGCGATGACACCGTCCTCGCGAACGGAATCTTGTGTTGCCTGACTCATGTTTGGTTATTCGTCCATCAGATCGATACCGATTGCTCTCTTGATCTGGTCACGGAGGCCGCTCGCGCCGCCGGAACCGCCGAGCGTCACGAGCGTCGGCTCGATGCTGCGCTCGACCGACTGCCGGGCGTTACGCGAGAGGTGGTCGAGGTCGTTTTCGTGCATCACGATGATGCCCACGTCCTCGTCCTCCAGCGTTCGCGTCACGGCCTCGTCGAGTTCGTCGTCCTTCGCTTCATCCGGGACGTTCTCGAACTTGCGGACGCCCGCAAGTCGAAAGCCCGTGGTGAAGTCCGGACTGCCGATAACTGCGATTTCCTGGCTCATAGGATGACCAGCTCCTCTTCTATTGCATCGGGGCCCAGCCCGGCTTCGCGGCCGCGGGCGATGGCCCGGATGTTGTCCACCTCGCGCTCCTTGGCGAGGATGTACGAGACGATTGGCGTGACAGAAAGCGGGAACACGTAACCGAGCGTGTCCGCGTACTCCAAGAGCGCCGCGTCGAGGGCACGCTCGAACCCGATGAGGCTGTCTGCCTCTTCGAGGTCCGAAAGGGCCGTCGAGAGGCGGTCGCCGTACCGGCTGTCACGGATTTTCGACACCAGCTCGTCCGGGCTGGTCGCCAGCGACGCGAGCTCCGACGCGCGGAACAGCGTGCCGCCCTCGATGAAGTAGTCGACGGGGTCGAGGTCGGCACCGCTCCGCGCGATTCGGAGCGCGTTGCGGGCGTTTCGGAAGTCGATTTCGGCTTCGAGGAACTCGCGGTACTGCTTTGCCTCTTCGCCGACGACCAGGCCCTCGAGCAACTGCTCGTAGAAGGCGCGGTCGACCGCGTTCTCCAGCGGGACGAGGACGCCGACTTCCTCGTACTCCTCGTAGGCGGCCGCGAGGCCGTCTCCGAAGATGGTGCCGGAGAGGATGCTGACGACCTCCTCCATCTCGCCTGCGTCGAGCAGTCGCGAGAAGAGCCGGTCGTCGAACTCGCCGGCGCGGATGAGGTCGGATTCGACCTCGTCGCGGGACGCGCCGGAGTAGATACCGCGGATAACCGTCTTCACGTTCCACGCGTCGAACTTGCGGAGGTACCGCGCGATGAGGTCGTAGAGGCGGCCGTCTGCCCAGTCGAGGATATCGTTGAACTGCTTCGCCAGATTCCGGTTCAGCGCGTACTCGATGAGGTCGACGCCGGAAAAACGGCTCCCGAGGGCGTTGATCTCGGTCTCGTACTCCGATTCCTCCATGAACCGAGCGATTTCGGCCGGTCCCATACGGACCAGTTTGCGGTACTCCTCGTCGCCGAACAGGGCACTACGTCGCGCTCGAACGCGAGCGATGACGTATTCGGGATTCGAGCCGCCTGTAGTGCTCATTGGTCGTCGAACAGTCGCGCACTCACTTCCTTCAGATTGTCCTCCCAGACTGTGTCGAGGACCGAGTCGAAGGTGTTGTTCACCCGGACGCGCGAGTTCGAGCCCTCGACCACGACGCCACCGAGGCAGTCGCGCTCGCCGGCGAACTCGTAGCCGTCGTAGTCTTCGAGGATGCTCGAAAGCAGGTCCTCGTCGGCGGCGCGGCCGTGGACGAAGACCTCGTCTTCGTCTTCGAACTCGACCGACGCCGCGTCGAGCAGCGAGCGGGTAAGCTCTTCGCGACGGTCGCCTTCCAGCTCGGCGAGTTCGCTTTCGACCTGCTCGCGGACGCGCTGGAGCACGTCACGACGGGCGCTGAGTCGAGCCTGCTTGGCTTCGAGCTTCGCGCTGGAGAGCGCCTGTTCGCGCTCCCGTTCGAGTTGCTGCTCGACGTCCGCCTTCCGCGATTCGAGGAGCTCTTCGGCGTCGGCCTCGGCCTCGGCGACGATGTCGTCTGCCTGTTCCTGGCCGTCCTGCCTGATGTCCTCTGCGCGTGCGCGGGCTTCGTCTCGGATGTCCTCAACGACGTTGTCCAAACTCATAATGGGAAAGAGAGGGGGTGCTTAGGCCGCGAAGACAACGACCAGTGCGAGGATAACGAGGGTCTCGGGGAGAACCGTAAGGACCAGCCCGTTGACGAAGAGGTCCTCGTCTTCCGCGATGGCACCCATCGCAGCGGAACCGATGCCACGCTCCGCATAGCCTGCGGCGAAGGCGGCGATACCGACCGAGAGGGCCGCCGCAGCGTCGGCGGTGATAGCGGGCGAGGAAGCGGTTTCATTCTGCAGTGCAGTCATGAGGGGTTCAATTGCTTCAATCATTGTGTGTTCCTGAGTACCGGATTGTCGTCTCCGAACGTCTGCATGTGGCGTCAGCCGTATCATAAAGGTTCCCAAAACGTCTGGAGCGGTCTGTCTACGACGGCGGAATCGTCGTCATTGCAAAAGCAGTCGCTTCCAGCGGACAAAAGTCAAAAAAGAATCGCCGGAGAGGGTCAGTCTTCGGTCGTGAACTCGCGGTCGTACCCGAACGGGTTGTACTCGCGGCCGCCGCCCTCGAAGAACTTGTTGAAGAACTCGACGTACTCGAGACGCACGGCCTGTAGGCCGGCGCTCGTGACGCCGAGCGCGAGGACGACCAGGTGACCGACGACGAGGACGAGCAGTCCGCCCACGACGCCCGCGGCACCCGTGTGGAAGATGCCGCCGAACAGGACCTCGGTCACTTCGTAGCCGTGGTAACTCAGCGTTTCACCCGCGCCGAGTGCCGCAACCGCGGCGGAGTCGGGCATTCCGCCGAGCCCGAAGTGCCAGCCGCCGTGGTCGTCGACGTACACGCCGAAGACGAGCAGGTTGACGGCGAACGCCATCGACGCCTTCGCGATGAGGACCGCGCCGAGACGCGTGTACGACAGGACGTTCGAAAGCGGAGCGGCGAACTCGACGAGTTCGGCCAGTTCGGCCATCCCGAGGAGCACCGCGCCGAGGACGTACATCCCGAACCCGATCCAGCCGACGGTGAACGAGAAGCCGGAGAAGCCGAGCGGGATGAGCCCGTCAGCCGCGAACGTGGTGAACAGGAACTCCGGCGGCACGCCACCGAGCGCGTCGCTGAAGATCCAGATCCACAGACCGTTCAGCATGAGGATCCACGAGCCGCTTTCGAGGACTGCGTCCTTCGCACCGTGGAGTTCGTAGTTCTCGAAGAAGTCGAGGATGTACCCCACGTTGACGTGGAAGATACCGACGGCGACGCTCACGGTGAGCCAACCGAGGGCCCACTCAGAGGTGGCCGGCGACAGTCCCTTCTCGATGGGCGGGTGCGACATCCCGAGCACGCCTTCCCAGAAGTATTCGGTGATGAGGTGGAAGCCGAATATCTCGCCGTAGAGGATGCCGAACAACGTCGTGAACAGCCCCGCGGCGATGGTGACGCCACCCATGCTCTTTATCGCGCCGTCGTCGAACTTCGAGTAGAGGAAGAAGCCGATGGCGGTGTAGATGACACCGTACCCGAGGTCACCGATCATGAACCCGAAGAACGTCGGGAACGTCAGGAACAGGATGATGGTCGGGTCGAACTCGTAGTAGCTCGGGCGGTTGACCGCCTGCACGAGGATTTCGAACGGCTTGACTGCGCCGCTGTTCTTCTGGACGACCGGCGGGTCGTCGCTGGACATCGAGACCGTTCCGCCGTCGGTGGCGGCGGCCGTGCCGCCGGTCTCGGTGACTTCCTCGCGCGCGTGGTCGTGCCCGTCACGGGAGAACTCGGCGCGTTCGAGTTCCTCGACGGCGACGTGCTCGCCGACCTCGTCTTTGAGCGTGCCCGCGAACGTGTTGTAGCGCTCGGTCGGAATCCAGCCCTCGGCGACGAAGGCGTTCTCCGTCGTCGCGAACGAAAGCGGCGCTTCCGTCTTCTGGACGTCGATTGCGAGGCGCTCTTCGGCCGCGAGGAGGAACTCGCCCTCCTCGACGGCGATGTCGTGAAGCTCGGACTCGACGGTCTCGAGATTCGACTCGATTTCGCGCTTCTGCTGTTCGAGGTCGCGGATGTGCTCTTCGGGGCTTCCCGAGGCGTCCGGGACTTCGAGCGTAGCGAACTCGACGCCGACGAGCGCGTCGGCGAGCGCCATCTCGTCGGCACCGTCGACCGGGCGACCGAAGATGGCGTGCGTGCGCTCACCCGAGAAGATCTCGTAGGCGTTGATGTCGTCGGCGTCGACGACGGCACGCTCGACGGGTTCGACCTTCCCCTGTCCGACGACGACCTGCAGGGTCTCGTACCCCGAAAGCAGGTCGAGGTCGAGTCCGAGGTCGACGAACGGCTCCATCGCGTCGATTTCTTCGTCCACCGCGCGGAGCTCGTTTTCGAGCTCGGAGCGGCGGTCGTCCAGTTCATTGACCTCGGCTCGAATCTCTTCGAGGGGCTCGCCGAGCGCGTCGTCGGGGACGATGCGCTGCCGGCCGGAGTCGGTGTCTTCGACCCCGAGGATGCTCTTGAGCGAGCGGACGGTGACGAGCTTGTCGGACGCACTCTCGGCGCCTTCGATGGGCGACCCCGTCTCGAATCCGAACTCCTCCTGCCACGAGCCGTCGTATTCGGTGACGTGCAGCAGTCGGAGGTCGTGGACAGCCTCGATGACCTCGGGCATGACGCCCTTGGAACCGGTCACCGAGACCTTGCTCATCTGCTCAGGTCTGAGCATCAACCGCCTCCTCGAATTGGCCGATGGCGAATTCGACCGCGTCGTCGATGTGGTCTTCCGCCTCGGCAACCAGTTCGTCGCGGGCGTCCTCGCCTTCTTCGAGGATGCGTTCCCGCTCCGACTCTATGTCCGCGCGTCCCTCCTGTAGACGCTCGGATTCGAGCTCTGCGGCCTCTTCTTCGGCCTCGGAGCGAATCTCATCGGCTTCGCGACGCGCCTCCGCGACGAGCTCCTCACGTTTGGCCTCGGCCTCTTCAACGATGTCGTCGGCCTCCTGCTCGGCCGTTTTGATTCGTTCGAGAACCTCTTGTCTCGGCATACTCGTATCACAGGAACGTTGCACAAGCGCTGTATAAGGTGTTTGCGGAAAGTCTGTGACAGACGCTCGGGAGACGCGGCGATTCACCCCCCGTGAACGCCGACCGGCGCGGCGAATCCGCACCGTTATCATCGGTGAGTCCTAATCCCGGCGCGATGGGAGTCCTCGAAAACAAAGCGCGGGCCCGCCTGTTCTACAAGTACCTCTCGAAGGTGTACGACCGGGTGAACCCGTTCATCTGGAACGAGGAGATGCGCGACGAGGCGCTGGAGATGCTCGACATCCAGCAGGGCGACCGCGTCCTCGACGTGGGCTGTGGCACCGGCTTCGGAACCGAGGGACTGCTCCGCTACACCGACGACGTCCACGGCCTCGACCAGAGTATCCACCAGATGCAGAAGGCGTGGGAGAAATTCGGCAAGAACGACGAGGTCAGGTTCTATCGCGGGGACGCAGAGCGGCTCCCCTTCGCCGACGACTCCTTCGACGTCATCTGGTCGTCCGGCTCCATCGAGTACTGGCCGAACCCGGTCACCGCGCTCGAGGAGTTCCGCCGCGTCGTAAAGCCGGGGAGCAAGGTGCTCGTCGTCGGTCCCGACGACCCGAAATCCGGCGTCTTCCAGAAGCTGGCGGACGCCATCATGCTGTTCTACGACGAGGAGGAAGCCGACCGGATGTTCGAGGCTGCCGGCTTCGTCGACATCGAACACCACATCCTCCAGCGCCAGCCGGGCAGCCCGCGGGCCATCGTGACCATCGCGCGCGCACCAGAGGAATAAACGCGACCGCCGCGTTCGACTCGGACGCTCGTTTTCGTCACCGCTGACTCACGACGCGCTCGCTTCGAGCGCCGCGACCGGCGTCTCCCCGTCGAAGACGCGGACGGTTACCGTCGCGCCGGGTTCGATGTCCGGGTCGTTCGTCCCCGCGAGTTCGAGCGTCGCCGTCTCGCCCGCGGTCCACCGGGAGTCGGCCGCGGCGTTGAACGGACCGGTCGGTCCGGGATGGAACCCAGTAGCCGAGAAGAACGGCACGGGCGGTTGGTGGGCGAGCGGCGCTCCGTCCACGGAGATTCGAATCGCGAGCGAGTCCACGTCGAGCGGCGCGCCGCCCTCGTGAGTCAGCGACAGCGTGTCACCCGAAACCGCGAGGGATAGTGCTGTCGGTCGGGCCGGCGTCGGCGAGGAGTCGGCCGCGTCGAACGCCGCCGCGCCCACGGCAGCCGCGACGACGACCACGAGACCGATGAGGAGCACGCTCCCGAGAAGCACGGACGAGCCGCGAGTCGAGCGGCGGAACTGACGAGACATCGAGACGGGGTGGCCCCGTCATGGCATAAGAACCTCCGGTCAGATGACTGCCGGCGGACCGACCGCCGCACCGTGTGAGACGACCGAGACGCTCTCGCTCGACTCTGTCGGCGTCGACGACGCCATCGCGGCGGTCTCGTTCGTCCCCGCGGTCGTGTTCGTCACGAGGACGGGTATCGACGTCGGTGAAGTGGTGAGGACGACCGCCGAGTTGCCCTTAATCACCGTAATCGTGTAGGGAGACGACGGCGAGACGGTCCAGAGCATCCCGTCGGAACCGGTGTGACCGAGAAGCGTACTCTCCTGGCTGGCCTCGAGCCCGATGGTGACGTTCGCGTCTACCGGGTCGTCGCTTCCGCTTTCGTTCAGTTGGATCCGGAGCGGTCCGCCGGGGTAGGTCCGGTCGACAGTGAGCGTGAGGCCGTCTTTGACCTCGGTCGCGACGGCACTGGTCGTTATCGAGGTGAGGGGTCGGGTCTGCGATTCCTTGAACACGCGCCCGCTTCCGGTGTCGACGTAGGCGGTCAGCTGGCCGCGGTCGTAGTTGATTCGCACCCGGTGGCTGTCGCCGGCGCTGATGACGTTGGTCCCGTTCTGCGCGGCGCGGCTCGAATAGATGGTGGGGTAACTCTCCGCGACGATGTCGAGGGCCTCCTCGTAAGAGACCGTGCTCTGGTCGCGGTTGCGGAGCCCGGCGCGGTAGGCCTCGCGGACGTACTCGCCGTCGGCCACGACGCTGAGGACGACGCCCGTCTCGCTCGTTCGGACGGAGAACCGAGCGGTGTCGGACTGGCCGGACATGACCGTGACGGCGTACTTCCGAACCGGACCGGTGAACGTGTCGAGCTCGCGTTCGAGCGCCGCGAGCCGGCCGGAGTTGATAGAGAAGTCCGGCGTCTCGGTGGCGAGTTCGCGGAGGGCGACGCGTCGCTCGTTGAGTCCGCGGGCCTCGGCGTCGATTCGCGCGAGTTCGACGAGGAGTTCGCGCGCGGTGAGGTCCCCCCCGTTGAACCGTTCGATTGCGGAGCGTTGCGCGCTTTGCAGTGCAATCGCGCGCTGCTCGATGCTGTTTAGCTCGTCGAGAATGAGCTGTTGTCGGGTGTTGTCGTTAGTCGCCGATTCGATGCGCTCGATGGACGCCCCCGTCTGAATCTGTTCACCGGCCCTGAGGGCGGCGAAGTCGAGGGACGGACCGAGGTCGACGTGGTGTGCTTCGACCGTCGCCTGAACCAGTTCAGACGACGGGATATCGAGGACGTGAATCGTCTCGTTGGACGGCGACTCTACCTGCGCGGGGTCCGTCCCGTCGAGAGCCGCCGCTCGGGTCGAACCGTCGGCGGGTCCGACCGCGCCGAGCACTGGCGACGCCAGTAAAAGCATGACGACGACGAGCGGGAGGGCCTTCATCGACGTGGGGGTACACGGCGCCGGTACTAAAATGACCCTCTTGCCGCCGTCGACGACAGTGACCAAGGAGAACACACCTCGGCAGCGTATGACGCTGTTGAATCGATGGAAAGCGTTTTCATCGCCGGATGAAACGGATTTACGTATGCGGAGCGCCGCCCTCATCGTTGCCCTCCTCACCATCGTCTCCGGTGTCGCAGTCCCGGCGGCGGCCACAGATATGACTGCGGCTGGCGCTCACGGCGTTGACGCGGCAGTCGACGACTCCGGAGTCGACGGTTTCGGTTCCGACCCGCGCTCGCAAGCGCCCACCGCCCTCGGCCGCGCACCGCTCGTCACCCAGCAGTCGAGTCTCGAACGGTCGCCACAGACGGAGATATCGATTCGGGTTCGCGACGACCGCTCGGCGGACTGGCGCATCGAGATGCGCTACGATCTCGAGACGCGAAACGAAACCGCGGCGTTCGAAGCGTTCGTACAGGAGTACGAGCAGGGAGCCACCGACGTCGGCCCCGATGCCGCCTTCTTTCAGCGCGTCAGCCAGACGGCCGCCGAGCAGACCGGCCGGTCGATGACCGTCCAGAACGCGACAACGACGGGCTACGTCGAAAACGGGACCGGCGTCCTCGTGTTGAGGTTCACATGGACGAACTTCGCGGAACAGACCGACGAGGGACTGCGCGTCGGGGACGCCTTCTCGGCCGCCGATGGCGGGACGTGGCTCTCCTCGCTGCAGTCGAACCAGAACCTCACGATTCAGACGCCCCCGGGCTACGCCGTCAGTGACACGGACATCCCGCTGGAGAACAACGCTGTCGTCGCCGAGGGGCCGCGGACGTTCGAGTCGACCGAGCAACTAAGCGTGAGTTACGTTTCCACAGGGTCGGACGGAGCCATCCCGTGGACGCTCGTCGGTGGCGGTGCCATCATCTTCCTGGTGCTCGTGGCAGGAGTCGTCCTGTTCGCCCGGCGGCGGCCGGCCGACGCTGACACGGCCGGACCGTCGGCATCGACGCCTGCGCGGCGTCAGGAGCCGATGCCGGAGCCGGCCGACGAACTCGGCACCGACGAAGAGGGTGACGACGACGGCGAAGCAGGCGAAGCGCCCGACGATATCAACCTCGACTTACTCTCGGACGAAGAGCGGGTCGAACTCCTCTTGGAACGGAGCGGCGGGCGGATGAAGCAGGCGAACATCGTCAAGGAGACCGGCTGGTCCGACGCCAAGGTCTCACAGCTCCTGTCGGCGATGGCCGACGAGGGGCGCGTCGAGAAACTGCGCCTCGGCCGCGAGAACCTCATCTCGCTCCCCGACGAGGACGAAGACGAGGAGTAATCGGGCGACGGCGTCGCCGACGGCCGCGGTGCGAAAACGTTTATTCTCCCCCGTCGGTAGTGAACGTTGATGAAAGTTCTCGTAACCGTCAAGGAGGTCGCCGAGGTCGAAGAGGACTTCGAGCTCGACGGGCTCCGCGTGGCGGACCAGTACCTCGACTACGACCTCAACGAGTGGGACGAGTACGCGGTCGAGGAAGCCGTCCAAATCGCCGAGGAGAGCGACGACGACGTGGAGGTCGTCGCCGTCACCATCGGCCCCGAGCGGTCCGAGGAGACCATTCGCATGGCGCTCGCCAAGGGCGTCGACCGCGCGGTCCGCGTGTGGGACGACGCGCTCGACGGCGTGGACCTGCTCGACGTGGGCGCGAAGACGCGCCTCCTCTCGGCGGTCGTCGAGGAGGAAGACCCCGACCTCGTCCTGACGGGCGTGCAGGCGAACGACGACAGCTTCGGCGCGACCGGCGTCTCGCTCGCCTCGGCAATCGACTTCGAGTGGGCCGCGGTCGTGAACGCGCTCGACCTCGATACCGACGGCGGCGTGGCGAACGTCCGCCGCGAGCTCGAAGGCGGCGTGGAGGAACTCACCGAGGTTGACCTGCCCGCGGTCCTCACCATCCAGACCGGTATCAACGAGCCCCGCTACGCGAGCCTGCGCGGGATTCGGCAGGCCCAGTCGAAGGAGATCAAGCCGCTCGCGCTCTCCGACCTCGGCCTCGACGCCGCGGCGGTCGAGTCCGACCTCGTCCTGACCGACGTGTACGAGCCGGAGACCGAGTCCGACGCGACCTACTTCGAGGGTGACGCCGGGGAGCAGGCCGCCGACCTTGCGACCGTCCTCCGCGAGAAGGGGGTGGGCGCGCAATGAGCGACGTGCTCGCCGTCGTCGAGCACCGCCGCGGAAGCCTCCGCGACGTGTCGTTCGAACTCGTGACGGCCGGCGCAGACCTCGTCGGCGACACCGGCGGCGACCTCCACCTGGCGGTCATCGGCGGCGACGTGGACGCCTTCGCCGAGGAGCTCTCGCTCGCCGGCGTGGACGCGATTCACACCGTCGCCGAGGGCGACGAGTTCAACCACGACGTGTACGTACAGGCCGTCGCGGCCCTCTTCGAGGAACTCGACCCCACGTACGTCCTCATGGGCAACACGGTCAACGGCCTCGACTACGCCCCCGCGGTCGCAGAGCGCCTCGACCTCCCGCTCGTGACCGACGCCATCGGCCTGCAGAACGACGGCGGCCTCGTCGTCACCCGCGAGATGTACGCCTCGAAGGTCGAATCGACCGTCGAGGTCGACGCCGACCGCGCCGCGGTCACCGTCCGCCCCGGCGAGTGGGACGCCGCCGAGGAGTCGGGTGAGCCCGCGGTCGAGGCCTTCTCGTTCGACCTTGACGAATCTCGCGTGCGCTCGCGCGTGACCGGCTTCGAGGAAGTCGGCAGCGGCGACGTGGACATCACCGACGCCGACGTGCTCGTCTCCGTCGGCCGCGGCATCGAAGAAGAAGAGAACATCGAACTCGTACAGGAACTCGCCGACGCGCTCGGCGCGACGCTCTCGTCGTCGCGGCCCATCGTCGACAACGGCTGGCTCCCGAAGGACCGACAGGTCGGCCAGTCCGGAAAGGTCGTCACGCCGAAGTTCTACATCGCAATCGGCATCTCCGGCGCCGTCCAGCACGTCGCCGGGATGAAGGGTGCCGAGAACATCGTCGCCATCAACACCGACCCCGACGCGCCCATCTTCGACATCGCCGACTACGGTATCGTCGGCGACCTCTTCGAGGTCGTTCCGGAACTCATCGAGCAGTTCGAGTAAGCGACCACCTGTTTTTGGTCCAGATTTTTGCGGTGCGAACTCGTGAGCGACGTCTCCGGGGCGCGTTTTCTCCGACTACCGCCGCACCCCAGTCGCGCGGTTTCTCCAAATCCGGTACGTACTTCCCTACCCAACCCTACGAACCGACAATGGAATACCTGGAGCGCCGGGTCACGATGGTAAACGACCGCCTCGAGGAGGTCGTCTCGGCGGTCGAGCCGTCGGAACTCGCCGACCAACTCGACCACGTCGCTCTCGCGGGGGGCAAGCGCGTCCGCCCCGCCGTGACCATCCTCGCCTGCGAGGCCGTCGGTGGCACCCCCGAAGACGCCGTCGACTTCGCGGTCGGCGTCGAACTCGTCCACAACGCCTCGCTCGTCGTCGACGACATCATCGACCGGTCCGACATCCGCCGCGGCACGCCGAGCGCGTGGGCCGAGTACGGCTACGGCCCGGCCATCATCGCCTCCGACGGCCTGCTCGGCGAGGCGTTCGCCCTCCTCTCGTCGTCCGACCGCGCCACCCGCATCGTCGCCGAGTCGATGGTCGAACTCGGCGAGGGCGAGGCGACCGAACTGGTCGCGGTCCCATCCAACGAAGACGAGTACATGCAGCTCGCCCACCGCAAGACGGGCGCGCTGTTCCGCGCCGCCGCCGAACTCGGTGCGGTTGCCGCCGGTGGCGACGCCCACGTCGTCGAGGCGTTCGGCGACTACGCGGCCCGCGTCGGCGTCGCCTTCCAGATTCGCGACGACGTGCTGGACGCCACGGCCGACGCCGAGGAACTCGGCAAGCCCACGGGACAGGACGCCGAGATGGGCCGGCCGTCGCTCGTACAGGTGACGGACCTGACCCCCGAGGAAGCGAACCGCCGGGCCAGACAGCAGGCCGACGAAGCGCTTTCGGCTCTCGACTCGTCGGGCGTCGAGGACTCGGAGCCGCTTGAATACCTCCGCGACCTCGCGGAGTTCGTCATCGTCCGCGAGAGCTAAACGGGGCGAGTTCGAGTTCGGAACCGTCGATGCCGAAAAACCACAGAACACGCCGAGTGGCGATGCCGCCCGCGACTGATTACGCCGGTTGCTCGCCGTCCGAGCCGGTCGGATAGCGCGACTCCGCCACCGCGAACGTGAGCGTGCTCAGCACACCGAGGAGCGTGCCGACCGTGAGTGCGACGGCGAGGCCGGGGAGGTAGAACTTCTGGACGCCGAAGACGCCCTCGGGGAGGAAGAAGCCGGAGAGCGCGTACAGCACGATGGCGATGGCGAACACGTAGAACGGCGCGTTGAGGTAGCGCCACTTGAACCGGTCGTGGAGGTACTCGTCGGTCACCTGGCCGAGACTGCTCGTGATGCCGGCGGCAGCGAACCACTCGACAGCGCCGTGGACGAGCGTCGCGAGGATGAGTCCCGGCGCGGGGTCACCGCCGACGCTGTCGGAGACGGTTTCGAGGAGTTCGACCCCGCGGACGCCGCCGACGACGAGGAGCGCCGCGGCGGCGACGTAGGTGATGATGGTGACGCGACCGGCGTAGAGGACGTTGCGCGCCCGGTTTGCCGCCTCGTCGACGGCGGATTCGAGGCCGAGCCCGCGGAACAGCGTGTACAGGCCGAGCAGCGCCGAGATGAGGCCGAGGACGACCGCACCGGGCACGTCGAAGAAACTGGCGATGGTGACGAATGGGTAGATGAGAAGCAGGATGCCGAGCGGGACGAGGATGGTCCCGCGGGTTTCGGGGTCGGCGAGCACCTGCTTCATCGTGTAGTACATCGATTCGAGGTTCTGGGCCTGTCTGACGACGACCCGACGGACCCCGTCGATGGGGACGCGAGAGCGGATGACCGGCAGGACCGACTCGTCCTGTGCGCCGTCGGTGATGACGATGGCGTGGACGGGCTCACCGGTCGAGAGGCTCGCGAGGACGGTGTCTATCTCGTCGCCGATAGCGCGGTTCGCTTTCACGTCGCTGCCTTCCAACCCGGTGACCGCCGCGACCTCGACCTCCTCGTCCTCCGATTCGAGGAGTTCGTCGTGGACCTGAATGCCCTGAAAGAGGACGTTCACGTCGGAGTCCTCCGGGTCCGCGGTTGCCAGCGCCACCGCGGCGTCCTCGACGCGCTGTCGGCCGACGACGGGCGTCGAGAGACCCGTCTTGCGGCCGAGGTCGTCGTCGAGGTCGACACAGAGGACCAAGAGCATCGTTGACTCCTATGCCACGGGGATATATCTGCTTTCGGGGGCGCGTCCGCGGTGGTGCGGTCGGTCGGTCTCGCGGGGCGGACGGACGGCCGTCGCGGCGAGGTCGTGGCCCCCGCAAGCCGCGCCGGTCAGTCGGACGCGCCGGCCTCGCCGACGGGGTCGAAAAGCACCTCGAAGCGCGCCCCGGACTCGCCGTCGACGACCCGAATTATCCAGCCGTGGGAGTCGACAATCTGCCGGACGATACCGAGTCCGAGGCCGTTTCCGTCGCCGTCCTTGGTCGAAAAGCCCGAGTCGAAGATGCGGTCGCGAATCGATCCCGGGATACCGGGGCCGTTGTCCTCGATGAAAAAGCCGCGGTGTGACGGGAGGGCACCGACGCGAATCACGAGTTCGGAGCCGCTGTCGGGCGCGTCGCCCCGGGCGTGCTGAAGCGCGTTCCGAAACAGGTTCTCGAAGAGGCGCGTCGCCCGGCTCTCGTCGGCTTCGACCACCGGAAGTTCGCCGATTTCACAGCGCACGTTGCCGGCGTTCGAAGAGCACATCTCCCACGCGGTGGCCGCGGCGTCCGCCAGGGAGACCTCCTCCGCGTCGAGGACGGACCGTTCGTCGCGGGCGAGAGACAGCACGTCTTCGACCACGTCGGTGATGCGCCGGTGGGCGCGTTCGACGTGGTCGAGGTGGCCGTCGTCGCCGAGTTCACGGGCGAGTTCGAGTCGTCCCTGAGCGACCGCCAGCGGCCCGCGAATGTCGTGTGAGAGGACGCGGGCGAAAGCGTCGAGTCGGGCGTTCTGCTGGGCGAGTTCGCGCTCGTGGCTGATGCGCTCGGTGAGGTCCGACATCACGCCGAGGATGTTCGTCACGTCGCCGTTCTCGTCGAGGAGTGGGACCGCGCGGGCGTTCGCCCAGCGGATGGTCTCGCTCTCCTCGGAGATGAACCGGAATTCGTACTCGTACTGCTCGTCGACGACGCCGTCTCGGATGTCGGTGAACATCTCGTCGATGGCCCGCCGCAGTTGGTCGCGGTCGTCGACGTGGACGAGGTCGAGGAACGAACGCGGGTCCTCGTAGAGGAGCGACACGTCTCGTCCCCAGACGTTCTCGAACTGGTCGTTGATGTAGACGATGTCCAGTTCGGTCGGCTCCGAGATGAACACCATGTCCGGAAGCGACGAGATTATCTGCCTGGTGAGGCGCTCGGAGCGCCGGAGGAGCCGTTCGGACTCCAGTCGGGCCGTGACGTCCATCGCGGTGCCGACGACGACCGGCTCGCCGTCGACCGTCGTCCGCTGGCCGGTGATTTCCAGCGTGGTCAGCTCGTCGGCGTGGTTGCTGACGCGGACGGTGTACGACATCGATTCGACGCTCCCGTGCTCCCGGCTCTTCAGGCTCTCATCGACGATGGCGCGGTCTTCCTCGACGATGAAGTCCGTGATGGGCCGACCGACTATCTCATCGATGTCGTAGCCGAGCAGGTTCGAGAGGTACTCGTTGACGAACTCGATTCGGCCGTCGCGTATCACGTACAGGCCGACGAGCGACTGCTCGGCGATGACCTGGAGCCAGGCGTACAGCTCGCTGAGTTCGGTCGACTGCCGAGCCGCGACGACCGCGTTCGAGATGCGGTGGGCGAGCACCGCGAGTTGCACGTCGGTCGGCCGCTTGTCGACCACGTCGGCGACGCCGGCGGCGAACGCTTCGCGGACAACGTCCTCCGAATCGAGCCGCGTGAACAGAATCACCGGCGGCGGGTTCGGCGACTCGCGGACGCGGAGCAGCGTGTCGAGACCGGCCGTGCCGTCGAACTCGAACTCGGTGACTATACAGTCGAACGGCGACTCGGCGTGCGCCTCGAGCGCCGCGGCCGGGTCGTCGACCGCCGAGATCTCGAGACGGCCGCACGCCTCGAGCGCCGGAACCGTGTCTGCGACGGTTTCGGGGTCATCGTCGACGAGAAGGACCCGGACCGGACCTTCAGCGTGGACGACGGGACCGATAGACATGGAATATTGTCAGTCATATACAACAATAACCGTACCGGCGAGCGGAAGGTCCCCGGACAAAGTCGGACGCCTTTTGACGATGCGCCAAGTACGGTTCCGTAATCGAATGATCTCGAAGGGATGCGAACAGTGCGCCATGGGCGGGAAGATGGTGCTGTTCGTCTACGGGTACTGCGACCAGCGCGATTGTTTCTACTGCCCGCTCGGCGAGAATCGCAAGAACGTCACCGACGTGTACGCCAACGAGCGAAAGGTCGAGTCCGACGCGGACGTCATCGAGGAGGCGAAACGCATGGACGCACTCGGCTCGTCTATCACCGGCGGCGAACCGCAGGAAGCGCTCGACAAGACCTGCCGCTACATCTCGCTTCTCAAAGACGAGTTCGGCGAGGACCATCACATCCACCTCTACACGGGTATCACGGGCGGGCGCGAGAACATGCGCCGCCTCGCCGAGGCCGGCCTCGACGAGATTCGCTTCCACCCGCCGCTCGAACTCTGGGGCGACATGCACGGCACCGAGTGGGAGGACATCCTTTACATCGCCCGCGAGGAGGGACTCACCCCGGCGTTCGAGATCCCGGGCATCCGCGCGGAACGGGAGTTCCTCGACTTCCTCGACGAGGGGGCCGCGGAGTTCTGCAACATCAACGAGTTCGAGATGTCAGACGGCAACTACCGCCGGATGCAGGAGAAGGGCTACGAACTGCAGGACGGCCACATGTCGGCGGTCGACGGCTCGAAGGAGGCCATCCTCGACGAGATGGGCGACCACGAGCGCGTCTACTTCTGTACCTCCGTGTTCAAGGACGCCGCCCAGCACCGAAACCGCCTGAAGCGCATGGCCCGCAACCTCCGCCGCCCGTTCGACGAGGTGACGGACGACGGCACGCTCGTCTACGGCAAGACCTACACGCCCGCCGAGCGCTTCATCGAACTCGGCGTCCCCGACGAGTTCTACAGCATCAAGTCGAACCATGTCGAGGTCGCGTGGTGGCTCCTCGAAGAGATGATCGAAGACGGTGACGTTGACGACGGCGAAATCGTCGAGCAGTACCCGACCTACGACGGGACGGTCGTCGAGCGGACGCCGCTGGCCTGAGTGTCTCCGTTTTTGGTCCAGATTTTTGCGGAGTGAGCGTGAGCGAACTCCGGAAAAAGGTGGGACTGGGACGGTCGTCGAGCGGACGCCGCTGGCCTGAGTTCTACGTTCTTTTTGGTCCAGATTTTCACGCCGCCATCACGACTGAAAGCGGTGGTTCCGCCGCGCCCGGTTTCTCGTGAGTGCGACGAACAGACTCGGCGTGAGCGCGAGCGCCACGGCCGCGGCCGTCGTCGGACCGAGCGGAAGCTGCATCGCGATGCCGATGACCGCGACCGATACGCCGACGAGCACGCCCGCGGCGATACCGGCGCGCTGTTGGCGATGTGTCGGCCGGAACCCGCGGGCGTCGGCGTAGAGCGCCCCCGACAGTCCGAGGACGAACCCGAGGAGCGCGCTCACCGTTCCGAGTCGGGGCGCGAGCGCGAGGAACGCCGCGCCGATGACCGCACAGCAGACGAGTGACTGGACTGGGGAAAGCGGGTTCACGTCCGCGCCGAACCGGACCGCGTAGGCGACAGGCGGAAGTGAGACCACCACCGCGGCGAACACGCCGTCGAGTGGTTCGACCGTCGCGCGTTCGAGGACGGCGGTCGCCGCGGTCAGCAGGCCGATTGCCGCGCCGAGGCCGAGGACGACCCGCGGCGGGAGCGCCTCCGAGGGGTCGGCCGACCGGAGGACGCCGAAGGCGGCGAAGGGGTAACAGACGACGGCACCGAAGAGGAGCGGGCGAAACAGCGTCCCCGAGAGAACCGCCGCGGAGACGGTCGCCGACAGGCCGAGGAAGACGCCGATGAGGAGTGCGAACTCGGGGACGCGTTCTGCCATACCGCGGGGTTCGAGCGAGCGACGGAAAGCGTTTCGGCGGCGGACGGGCTACCCGCAAGCGTTTAGAGTGCCCCTAGTGTACCTCCCCGCATGTCCGACTGTCCACTCGCGGACGACTGCCCGAGCTTCTCAGAACGAATCGCGGGCATGGGGTGCCAGTACTACGGCGACCGCGGCGGCGCGGAGTGGTGCGACCACTACGAGCGCCCCATCTACGAGCTCAAACAGCAGCCCGTCAAGCCGGGCGAGGAGGTCATCGTCACCGTCGAGGACATCCACGAGAGCGGTGCCGGAGTCGGCCGGACCGAAGACGGCTTCATCGTCTTCGTGGACGGGCTCCTGCCGGACGCGCGCGCCATCGTCCGCATCGACCGGGTGAAGGGGAGCCACGCCCGCGCGAAGAAAATCGTCGAGCGCCTGCCGCTGGACCCCGAAGCCGAAGACGTCGAGTCGGACGCGGGCGAGAAGACCGGAGCCGACTCCGAGAAGAAGCAGAGCGGTCGCAACGGCCCGAAGCGCCCCGAGGCGCTCGGGAGCCGAGACAACTTCTGGGGCGAATAACGCCGACTCGTCGGCGGCGTCCCGTGGACAGTCAGCCTGCTGTATCTTTTTTCACCCCCGAGACCTACCCCGAGGTATGAGCGACGCCGGACGCGACGACGAGACGGTCCCCGACGTAGACGAACTCCTCGATAGAGCCGGGTTCGACCCGGAGACGAGCGTCCTCACCCGGAGGCAAGCGGAGGTGCTCGCGCTGCGCGAGCGGGACATCCGCCAGTCGACTATCGCCGACTCCCTCGGCACCTCGCGGGCGAACGTCTCCAGCATCGAAGCCAGCGCCCGCGCCAACGTCGAGAAGGCCCGCGAGACGGTGACGTTCGTCGACGCGCTCACCGCGCCGGTCCGCGTCGAGGTCCCCGCCGGAAGCGACCTCTACGACGTGCCCAAGCAGGTGTACGACGCCTGCGACGAGGCGGGCGTGAAGGTGAACCAGACCGCGCCGGACCTGATGAAGATCGTCTCCGACGCGGCCGGCGACGCGGTGGAAGGGAGAGAAATCAAAGAACAACTCTTCGTCGGCGTCACGAGCGACGGGCGCGTCCGGGTCCGCCGGCACGCCGACGGAGTCTGACCGCGCACCCGCGCTGGAACCGCGTCGCGTCCGACGCCTCCGGTTCACCCCACGTCGTGCCGCGAGGCCCACGCTTTTGCTCGCGGCGGTCGTCGCACCGGACATGGACCTCGGACTCGACGGCGACACGGTCGTCGTCACGGCGAGTTCGGCCGGCCTCGGGCGCGCGAGCGCCGCGGCGCTGGCCGACGAAGGAGCGAACGTCGTCGTCTGCGGGCGCGACCCGGAGCGCCTCGCGGCGACCGAATCGGAACTGGGCGACCTCGACGGCGACGTGCTCGGCGTCGAGACCGACATCACGAGCAAGCACGACGTCGAGGCGCTCGTCGAGGCGGCCGTCGAGGAGTTCGGCGGCGTCGACCACGTCGTCACCTCGGCCGGCGGCGTGCCGCCGGGCGGCTTCGCCGACCTGACCGAACAGGAGTGGTACGGCGCGTTCGACATGCTCGTCATGAGCGCCGTCTGGACCGTGCGGGCGGCGCGGCCGCACCTCGAAGCGAGCGACGCGGGCACGATTACCTGCATCACCTCCACGTCGGTCAAAGAAGTCATCGACGACCTCATCCTCTCGAACGCGGTCCGGCGCGGCGTCATCGGCCTCGTGAAGTCGCTGTCGCGCGAACTCGCGCCGGGCGTGCGGGTGAACGCGGTGCTGCCGGGCGCACACGAGACGAGTCGCATCGAGGAGTTGGTCGAGGCGGCCGTCGAGCGCGGCGACCACGACACCTACGAGGAGGGCCTCGACTCGTGGTCCGACGGGATTCCGCTGGGCCGCGTCGGCGACCCGCGCGAACTCGGCGACGTGGTCGCGTTCCTCGCCAGTGACCGCGCGAGCTTCGTCACCGGGGCCTGCGTCCCAGTCGACGGCGGGCGACTGCGGAGCGCCTGACGCGGCGCTCGACCCGTCTCAGAACGCGTCGCGGTCGCGGAGGACCGAGACCGCGTCGCGGACGTTCTGCGCTTGTTCTTTCGGCACGACGAGTACGCGGTCATCCCACGCGACGACCGCGAGGTCGGAGACGCCGACGAGCGAGATGTTCGCGCCGTCGGTAGCGACCACGTTGTCGGCGGCGTCGACGAACACCGGGTCGTCGCCGAGCGCGACGTTACCGTCCTCGTCGGCGGCGACGATTCGTTCGAGGGCGTCCCACGAACCGAGGTCGTCCCACTCGAAGTGGACCGGGACGACCGCCGCGTCGGCGGCGCGCTCCATCACCGCGTAGTCGATGCTGACGCCCTCGACCGCCTCGAATCCGGCGTCCGTGTCGCCGGCGTCGAGGGCATCGAGGAGGGGCGCGAGCGGCGAGTCGCGCGCAGCGGAAAACAGCGCCTCTGGCGTCCACGCGAACATCCCGGCGTTCCAGAGATAGCCCTCGTCGACGTAGCGGGCGGCCGTCTCGGCGTCCGGCTTCTCGTGGAACGCGGCGAGGTCGCGGTAGTCGCCACGGTCCGCGCCGGGTTCGATGTAGCCGTAGCCGGTGTCCGGGCGGGTCGGGTCGACGCCGAAGGCGACGAGTGCGCCGGTGTCGGCGGCGACGCGTGCGCCGCGGGTCATCGCCTCGGCGAAGCCGTCGCCGACGTGGTGGTCGCTCGGGAGGACGACGACGACCGGGTCGTCGTACAACTCGGCGATTCGGTGGGTCGCGTAGACGAGCGCCGGGCCGGTGTCCTTGGCCGCGGGTTCGACCACGACCTCGGCGTCGGGCGCGTGGTGGGCGACGCCGTCCGCGAACTCTGGGCGCGTCGAGACAACGACGTGGTCGGCGAAATCGGCGCGGGCGACGGTCTCGGCGAGGAGAGAGCGGTCGCCGCCGAGCGGGAGGAACTGTTTGGGCCGGTCGCTCCGGCTCGCGGGGTACAGGCGGGTGCCGGTGCCGCCGGCGAGGACGAGCGCGACGAGTGGTCGGTCCATATCGGTGGGTGGCGCTACAGCCTCAAAACCGTACCACGTCGCGGCCTACGTCACCGGCCACGTCGCTGACCATATCGCTGCCCACGGCTCGACTATTCCGCCTACCACGTCTCGACCATCCCTTCGCGGATGTCCTCGACACAGCCCTGACAGTCGGGGTGGTCGGGGTCGAAGCAGGCGGGGCGGCCCTTCCCGTCGACGGCGACGGCGCGGCGCTCGGCGTGGCGGCGACAGACGATTTTGGCGCGGCCCTCACCGTCCCGCGGGAGGGAGTGCGCCGGAGACGAGTCGCGACCGTCTCGATAGGCGCGTTTGGCCTCCTCGTAGCGCTTGCCGGCGTTTCGAGCGGCGCTGCGAATGATGCTTTCGAGGCGGTCGTCCATGCTGTCGAATGCGTCTCCGAGGCTATCAATTCCTCGCTCGGTGCGACGGTTCTGACGCGCTCTCCGGCGTGACGTTCACTTTCACTGCGCCGTTTGCAACTTTTTATATGAGTACGCATCCAAGCTCAGTATGCCTCCCAATGGAAACCAAGGTGGAGGCGAGGTAGACCATGACTGATTTGCGAACCCACGCGGCTGAGATAGCCGACCAGTTCTCGGACCACCTAGACGTGTCCGCGGACGAAGTCGAAGAACGATTAGAGAGCCTCGTCAGCGAGTACCGTGTCCCCGTCGACGAAGCGCGGCGGAGCGTCGTCAACAGTTACCTCGACGAGGCCGGCATCGAGCGCGACGAGCTCGCCGGCGGCTCCGGCGGGAACGAACAGACCCTGCTCAACGACATCGACCAAGACGAGCAGTGGGTCGACGTGCGCGCGAAGGTCGTCGAACTCTGGGAACCCCGGAGCGAGTCCGTCGCGCAGGTCGGCCTGCTCGGCGACGACTCCGGGCGGATGAAGTTCATCGCCTTCACCACGTCCGAACTCCCCGAACTCGAAGAGGGGAAGTCGTACGCGCTCGGCAACGTCGTCACAGACGAGTACCAGGGCAACTTCTCCGTGAAGCTCAACCGGACGACGAGCATCACCGAACTCGACGAAGAGATCGAAGTCGGCGACGACTCGACCAGCGTCGAGGGCGCGCTCGTGGACATCCAGTCCGGGAGCGGCCTCATCAAGCGCTGTCCCGAGGAGGGCTGTACGCGCGTCCTCCAGAACGGGCGCTGTTCCGAACACGGCAGCGTCGAAGGCGAGTTCGACCTCCGCATCAAGGCCGTCGTCGACGACGGCGAGGAGGTCCACGAAGTCATCTTCAACCGCGAGATGACGGAGGAGCTGACCGGTATCGAACTGGACGAGGCGAAGCAGATGGCCATGGACGCCCTCGACACCACCATCGTCGAAGAGGAGATGCGCGGTGACCTCGTGGGGTTCTACTACCGCGTCACCGGTCCGACGCTGGGTCGGTACGTGCTCGCCAACGAAGTCGAGCGGCTGAGCGAGCCGGCGGACGCAGAAGAACTGCTCATCAAAGCGAGGTCGATGTAAATGAGTTCCAACGAAATCCCCACCCGAGAGGTCGCCCGGCGCGTCTTCGCACAGGAGTTCAACGACGCCGGTTACACGTTCAAAGAGTCCGACGACGAGCGCGCGCCCGTCTACCTGCTGCTCCCGACGGGAGAGAGCGCGAACCGCGTCTTCCTCGTCGGCACGCTGACCGAGAAGGAAGACGTCGGCGAGGACAACGAGTACTGGCGCGGTCGCATCGTCGACCCGACGGGGACGTTCTTCGTCTACGCCGGCCAGTATCAGCCCGAGGCTGCCAGCGCGCTGCGCGACCTCGACGCGCCCGCCTACGTCGCGGTCGTCGGCAAGCCGCGGACCTACGAGACCGACGACGGCAGCATCAACGTCTCCGTCCGCCCCGAGTCCATCACCGAGGTCGACGCGGCCACGCGCGACCGCTGGGTGACCGAGACCGCGGACAAGACGCTCGACCGCATCGCGGCGTTCGACGACGAGGGCAACGAGTACGCGCGGATGGCCCGCGAGCACTACGACCTCGACCCCGAGGAGTACAAACGCGCCGCCATCGCCGCGCTCGAAAGCCTCGAACAGGCCGACGAACTGAGCGCGTAAGCGAGCGTCTCGCCCGCGACCAGACGCGTCAGCGGGGCGCGCACCGGTCGACGAACCCACCAAACGTATCAAACGCCGACTGACGGCCGATTTCCACCGTCATACGCCCCTTTTTTGACGAATCACGACGCCCGCGACCCCTCGTCTGACGAACCATTAAGTGGCCTCACCACGGACCGACGAATATCATGGGCAACAAGAACAAGACCATCTCGTTTCGCGTCAACGAGGACGCGTTCGAGACCCTTCGGGAGATCGCCGAGGAGCGGGACATCTCCCTGTCCGCCGTCTTCCGCGACTACGTGGACACGTTAGTTGCCCACGACGGTCAGGTGCAGGTCGTCCCCAAACACGAACTCGAAAAGCTGCGCGAGGGGGAAGACGAGTCGTTCCCCCCGACCGTGGAGGTTCCCAAGAGCTTCATCCGCGAGCACGAGCGCCTCGAACTGGAGGCCGAACACCTCCGCGAACAGCTCGAAGAGCACAAGGGCTACGTGAACTACCTGCGCGAGCAGGTCGAAAACGACCACGACGACGTCGAAGAGGTCATCCAACTGGAAGACCTCGACACGGGCGACGAGCCGTCGTTCCGCCTCGGCTAAGCGCTGTACTGTCCTCTGTGGCGTCCACGCTCACCGATATTCAGCGAGGACCGACGAGGTCCTGCTTCGCCCGCCGCGCGTCGTCCTGCATCTCTCTGTTTCCTTCCACGTCCGCGAGCGCCTCGACCGATTCGAGCGTCCGGACCGCGTCGTCGAGAAACGAGAGCACGTCTCCGGGGTAGGCGTACACCATGTAGTCGTCGCTCATCACGTCCACGATGGCGTCGGGGCCGAGGCCCTGCGCGCGGAGTTCGAGCAGGTACTCGATGAACTGGCGCTCGGGGTAGCCGGTGTAGATGTCGTCCGAATTTTCGCAGTCGAGGAAGTCCTGCGCGAAGTCGAGCAGGCGGTCTCGGGTGGCGTCGTCAACCTTGGCGAGCCCCTCGCCGGAGTAGAGGATTTCGAGGGTCGCACCACTGAAGACGCGCTTGGGGATGTTCGTATCCAGTTGCGAGACGATTTGGCGGTGGTTTTTGAGATAAATCTTGTCGGTGATAGCCACTGCTACCCGTGACTTCGGGCCTCCGCGGCAAAAGCGTCCCGCTCGCCGACGCAGCGTCGGCGACGCGGGTGAGCTCTGTTACGTACTGTCATTCCGGGACCGTAGCGTAACGTATTTTAGTCGTAGCGGATTAGGAAGGATTGCAGCGTGTCCGGGTTGGGGTAGTGGACTATCCTTCAGCCTTGTGGAGGCTGAGACGCGGGTTCAATTCTCGCACCTGGACCTCTTCTTTACATTTCGACCGGTGAGCGCCGCGTAGCGTGCGCGAACCCATTCTCGAAATGTACTGTGAGGGACGACTGCGAGAATTGAGCCAGGGAGCAACTTGTTGCGACCGAGGTTCAATTCTCGCACCTGGACCTTCTTCACATTCTCACTCTTTCGAGCGTGTGCTCGCGTCAGCGAGCACCGCGAGAACTCACGAGAATGTGCGACGTCGAACCGAGAGAATTGAATCGGGGAGCGAACGAAGTGAGCGACCGGGGTTCAATTCTCGCACCTGGACCTCTTCTTTACATTTCGACCGGTGAGCGCCGCGTAGCGTGCGCGAACCCATTCTCGAACTGTACTGTGAGGTGTGGCTGCGAGATTGAATCAGGGAGCGATGCGAACGAAGTGAGCAGAGCGACCGAGGTTCACGCGAGTGAAACGAGCGTGAGTACGTGAGGCGGAGCCTCACGCCGTTCAATTCTCGCACCTGAACTGACGACACGCCCACCAGAACCAAGTATGTCATTGAACAACATTCAACGTGGGATGAGTACCCAACTCCGCGCGGACAACTCGGTGTTCGACCGCATCCGCGACGCGATACTCAACCGCGGCGACCCGGAGGACAACGAAGCACCCGTCGGCCCAACAGTTCCGACGGGGTGACCGTCGCTCCGCAGTATCGCCGTCGGTCCA
This sequence comes from Haloferax sp. Q22, assembly GCF_001482285.1. Classification (GTDB taxonomy): domain Archaea; phylum Halobacteriota; class Halobacteria; order Halobacteriales; family Haloferacaceae; genus Haloferax. Next base: position 244,273 of record NZ_LOEP01000016.1, read on the forward strand.
CCTCGTTTTTCGGCGCTCGAACGCCGAGCGAGAGCCGTCTCGAACCGTCGATAGCGGGGCCGTCGCCGACAACCCGATGGGAACACCGGAAACGAGCACGTCTTTCTATCGGGCGTCCTACGACCCGGCCATGCAGGTCGCCATCGTCACCGTCGGCAACGAACTGCTCGCGGGGGACATCGAGAACACGAACGCGACGTGGTTAGCCAGACGGCTCACCGAGGGCGGGGCGACGGTGGCGCGGATTCAGACGGTCCCCGACGACCACGAGGTCATCGCGGAGACGGTCGCCGACTGGGCGGCCGCCTTCGACGCCGTGCTCGTCACCGGCGGCCTCGGGGGGACGCCGGACGACATCACGATGGAGGCCGTCGCCGCCGGTCTCGACAGGGCGTTCGTCGTCAACGACGAGGCCGAAACGCAGGTCGAAGCGACCATCGCGGCGATTCTCGAACGCCGACCCGACATCGACTTCGACCTCGAACCGGAGTGGTACGCCTCGATGCCCGCCGACGCCGAGGTACTCCCGAACGAAGAGGGCCTCGCACCCGGCTGTCGGGCGGGGAACGTCTACGTCCTGCCGGGTATCCCCACGGAGATGAAGCCGATGTTCGAGGGCATCGCCGAGCGGTTCGCGGGCGATGCGCAGTCACGGGAGTGCTACGCCGACGCACCGGAAGGGGCCGTCGCCCGCGAACTCGGGGAGGTCGCCGAGCGGTTCGGCGTCGGCGTCGGGAGCTACCCCAACAGCGGCGGGCCGACGCGAATCAAACTCACCGGCGGCGACCCGGCGGTGCTCGACGAGGCGATGGCGTGGTTCCGGGCGAACGCGGCGGTCGACCTCTACGAGAGCGAGGCGGCCGTGATGGCGGCGCGCGGAGAGAAAACGGACGGCGAGTAACCGAGCCAGCGGGCGGCTGGCCGGTCAGCGGAGTTGGGCGAGGCCGGCGTCGGAGCGGGGCATGGCGTCGAGCGACCCGCGACTGCGGATGATGTTGAAGGCGGTGACGAGGTCCGACCGGGAGACGAGCCCGACGAGTTCGCCCGCCTCGTCGACGACCGGGAGGCGGCCCACGCCGCGTTCCTGCATGAGCGCGATGGCGTCCATCGCGTCGGCATCGGGGGTAATGGTCGCCAGTTCGTCGCTCATGATGTCGTCCACGCGGAAGGCGTCGCGTTCGACCTCTTTGACGCCGCGGGCGTCGTCGAGAGTGACCATACCGACGAGGTTGCCGTTTCTGAGGACCGGGTAGCCCGTGTGGCGTTCGACGAACATGCGTTCGAGAAGCTCCGCGACGGAGGTCCGCTCGTCGACCACGTCGAGGTCCTCGCGGCCGGTCATGATGTCGCGGACGATCACGTCCTGGAACGTCGCCTTGAGGACCGTCTGTTGGGCCTCGCCGGACGCGCCCATGTAGATGAAGAAGGCGAGCGCGACGAGAAACAGGTTGAAGAAGAGGCCGAACAGGCCGAGCAGGAACGCGAACACCTTGCCGACCTCGGCGGCCATCTGGGTCGCTTTCGCGTGCGGACGGTTGCGCGCGAGAAGCGCCCGGAGGACACGCCCGCCGTCCATCGGGAAGCCGGGGAGCATGTTGAACACGGCGAGCGAGACGTTCACCAGCGCGAGGTAGCCGAGGACGAACTGCGCGGGGGCCTGCGACTCAGGGAGCAGGAGGAAGCCGGCGTAGGAGACGACGCCGATGGCGACCGAGACGAGCGGGCCGGCGACGGCGATGGTGAACTCCTGTTTCCAGTCCTCGGGTATCTCCTTGAACCGGGCGACGCCACCGAAGAGCCAGAGCGTGATGGACTCGATTTCGTAGCCGTAGCGCATGGCGACGAGCGAGTGGCCGAACTCGTGGAGCAGGACGCCCGCGAACAGGCCGATGGCGGCCGCGCTCCCGAGCACCCACTGCATCGACCCCGCGGAGATGGCCGCGCCGTCGATGTTCGCGCCGAAGAGGTCGTTGACGACGAGCGCGAGATTCGCCACGTCCGAGCCGATGAGCCACGCGAAAAGCGGGAGAACAATGAGGAACGTGAGATCCAACTTTATCGGGATGCCGAAGGCGCTACCGATGCGGATTCCTCGCATACCCGTAGTAACCCCGGAGGGGCCTTAAGCAGTCAGGGCGGAGAGACGGGGAAATGCTTACGCGGGCGGGCAATCGACGGGGAGTCATGAGCGATTCCCGACCGGAGCCGGTGGTCAAGCGGAGCGCGGACATCGAGTACGAGCGGGTCGGCGCGGCCGACGGGATGTCGAAGGGCGTCCTCGTCTCCGAGGCCGACGGCGCGCCGAACTTTGCCATCCGGCGGTTCGTCCTCGACCCCGACGCGTCGGTGCCGAAACACACCAACGAGGTCGAACACGAGCAGTACGTCCTCTCGGGTCGGTACGTCGTCGGCATCGGCGACGAAGAGTACGAGGTCGAAGCCGGCGACTCGCTTTTGATTCCCGCCGGCGTCGTCCACTGGTACCGAAACGAGTCCGACGAGGAGGGGTCGTTCCTCTGTGCGGTCCCCAACGGCGACGACGCCATCGAACTCGCCGACGACGCCGACGCCTGAGCGTGGTCAAGGGGCGGTGGCCGTAGCGGTCGAGGTGCGGAGCCGCATGCGGGTCGCTGTCGAGAGCGTTCGCAGGCGAATCGCTGAAATACCACGTCGCCGTAGCAGGCACCGTGTCTAAACAGGTCACCCGCGTCGACACGCTGTTTCTCCACCAGACGGGAGACGACTACCTCGTCGTCGCCCGCCGGGACGGAAAGCGGGTGCTCCGCGGCAAGCTCGAACTCAAAGAGACGAACGCGGGGCCTCGTCCCCTGCGCTTTCTGGTGACTCGAAAGGGAAACGACTCGCCGCGCGACCCGAGTCAGTTCGTCGAGCTCGCCCGGTCAGCCGCCCGTATCCGCATCTCACAACAGACGCCGAAAGCCGGCCGCGACGAGCTGAAAGAGATGCTCGACGGCTACCAGTTGGAGGCGCTGACGGTTCGGACCTGCCGCCGCTGCGCCGTCAACGGTCGGTACTCGCCCATCACCGACGACACGGCCATCAAGGCCGAACACGAGCACATCTGTCGCGACTGCGCCGTCCAAGAACTGGAGGGTGAACTCTCCTTCGCGGGCGGGCTCACGCAGGCGGCCCAAGAGCGCCTGGAGGAACTCCTCTACGAGACGGGCGACCTGACCCGCATCACGAACTTGCTGCAGGGCGAGTTGGACCCCGACCTGACGAAATTCGACACCATCAGTGCGACGACCGAGGACGTGGAGCTGGTCGAAACGGAGACGCTCGACCTCCACCCGAACCTGAAGTCGATGCTGACCGAGCGCTTCGACACCCTGCTCCCCGTCCAGAGCCTCGCCATCGACAACGGACTGCTCGACGGCGACGACCAACTCGTCGTGAGCGCGACGGCGACCGGGAAGACGCTCGTCGGCGAACTCGCCGGTATCAACCGAATGCTGAACGACGACGGGAAGATGCTGTTTCTCGTCCCGCTGGTCGCGCTCGCGAACCAGAAGCACGAGGACTTCAAGGAGCGCTACAGCCACCTCGGCAAGGTGACCATCCGCGTCGGCGCGAGCCGAATCAACGACGACGGCAACCGCTTCGACCCGAACGCCGACGTCATCGTCGGCACCTACGAGGGCATCGACCACGCGCTCCGGACGGGCAAGGACCTCGGCGACATCGGCACGGTCGTCATCGACGAGGTCCACACCCTGAAAGAAGAAGAGCGCGGCCACCGCCTCGACGGGATGATAGCCCGCCTGAAACACTACTGCGAGGCCCGCGCGAAGCGCCGCGAGAGCTACGGCGGCGCGCAGTGGATTTACCTCTCTGCGACCGTCGGGAACCCGAAGTGGCTCGCCCAGAACCTCCGGGCCAATCTCGTCGAGTACGAGGACCGCCCCGTCCCCATCGAGCGCCACGTGACCTTCGCCGACGGCCAAGAGAAGCCGCGCATCGAAAACCGCCTCGTGCGGCAGGCGTTCGACTCGAAGTCCTCGAAGGGCTACCGCGGCCAGACCATCATCTTCACCAACTCGCGGCGGCGGTGTCACGAGATCTCCCGGAAGATAGACTACAACGCCGCGGCGTACCACGCCGGCCTGGACTACGGCCAGCGAAAGCGCGTCGAACGACAGTTCGCCAATCAGGACCTCGCGGCCGTCGTGACGACCGCCGCGCTCGCCGCCGGCGTCGACTTCCCGGCGTCACAGGTCATCTTCGACACGCTGGCGATGGGCATCGAGTGGCTCTCCGTCCAGGAGTTCAGCCAGATGCTCGGCCGCGCCGGCCGCCCCGACTACCACGACAAGGGCGTCGTCTACCTGCTCGTCGAACCCGACGCCAGCTATCACAACACGATGGAGATGACCGAAGACGAGGTCGCGTTCAAGCTCCTCAAAGGCGAGATGGAAGAGGTTCGCACGGAGTACGACCAGTCCTCGGCGGTCGAAGAGACGCTGGCGAACATCGTCGTCGCCGGCAAGAAAGCGAAGGCGCTCAACAACCGGATGCTCGGCGAGGTGCCGACGACCCACGCAGTGGGCAAGCTTCTGGAGTGGGGCTTCATCGACGGCCTCGACCCGACCCCGCTCGGGCTCGCCGTGACGCGGCAGTTCCTCTCGCCGAGAGAGGCGTTCGCCATCCTCGACGGCATCCGAAAGGGGTCGTCACCGTACGAAATCGTCGCCGACCTCGAACTCGACGAGGAAGGCCGGTAGCGACCGACACGCTCGGCCGAGGCTGATATTCCGAATCCCGCACGCTTTTTGGCCGCCGACGCGTCGATGACCGCGTGGTAGCGATAACGCCGGATATCCTCGTCGTCTTCGCCGTCATCCTCGTCGCGTTGGCGTTCTTCGCGACCGAGCCCGTGCCGGTCGACGTGACGGCAATCGGCGTGATGGTGTCGTTGATGCTGATTCAACCCGCCTCGGAGGCGCTCGCCTCGGCGGGGATGCTCGGCGCACCTATCGTTCTCTTCGACTCTTACCCCGGCGACGCCCTCTCAGGGTTCGCCAACACGGCGACGCTGACCGTCCTCGCGATGTTCATCCTCAGCGAGGGCGTCCAGCGAACCGGTATCATCCAGCTTCTAGGCGCGAAGATATCGACGTTCACCGGCGATAGCGAACTCCGGCAACTCGGCGCGACCGTCGGCGTCGTCGGCCCCATCTCCGGCTTTATCAACAACACCGCCGCGGTCGCCATCCTGCTGCCGATGGTGACCGATCTCGCCGAGCGCGGGCAGACCTCACCCTCGAAGCTCCTCTTACCGCTGTCGTACGCCTCGATGTTCGGCGGCATGCTGACGCTCATCGGGACCTCGACCAACATCCTCGCCAGCGACGTCTACTCGCGCATCACGGGCGAAGCGCCCTTCTCGATGTTCGAGTTCACTGCGCTCGGCGCGGTGGTCATGGCCGTCGGCGTCGTCTACCTCATGACAATCGGCCGGCGGCTCACGCCGGCGCGAATCGAGCCCCGGCGCGACCTCACCGAGGAGTTCGAGATGGCCGACTACCTGACCGAGGTCGTCGTCCGCGAGGACTCCCCGCTCGTCGGCCAACAGGTCCAGCGGGCGCTCGTCGAAACCGAGTTCGACGTGGACCTCCTCCAGCTGATCCGCGGCGAGAGCGTCTTCCTCGAACCGCTCGGCCCGAAGGAGATTCAGCCGGGCGACGTGTTCACCCTCCGGACCGACCGCAACACGCTCGTCGAACTGCTCGACGTAGAGGGACTCGACCTCGTACCGGCGACCGTCACCGAAGACGAACTCGAACTCGCCGACCGCGGCCAGAACCTCGTCGAAGTCGTCGTCGCACCGGGGTCGGCACTGGTCGGCGAGTCGCTCGCCTCGGCGAGTTTCAGACAGCGGTACGACGCGACCGTGCTCGCGCTCCGCCGCGGCGGCGAACTCATCCGCCGGCGGATGGACAACCTCCCGCTCCGCGTCGGCGACACGCTCCTCGTGCAGGCGACCGTCGAGAGCATCGAGCGCCTCGACAACAACCGCAACTTCATCGTCGCCCAGGAAATCGAGCGCCACGACTACCGCGAGTCGAAGATTCCCGTCGCAGTCGGCATCGTCGCCGGCGTTGTCGCGCTCGCCGCGCTCAACTTCCTGCCCATCGTCGTCGCCGCGCTCCTCGGCGCGCTCGCCATGGTCGCCACGAAGTGTCTCCGGCCGACCGAGTTGTACGACGCCGTTCAGTGGGACATCATCTTCCTCCTCGCGGGCGTCATCCCGCTCGGCATCGCGATGGAGAACTCCGGGGCCGCCGAACTCCTCGCGGAACTGGTCGTGATGACCGGTGATTTCCTCCCCCTTATCGCCGTCCTCGGGGTGTTCTACTTCGTGACGGCGCTCCTGACGAACGTCATCTCGAACAACGCGAGCGTCGTGCTCATGATTCCGGTCGCCATCGAGGCCGCGACGACGCTCGGGGCCGACCCGTTCTCGTTCGTCCTCGCGGTCATGTTCGCGGCCTCGACAGCCTTCATGACTCCCGTCGGCTACCAGACGAATCTGTTCGTCTATGGCCCCGGCGGCTACAAGTTCACGGACTACATCCGCGTCGGCGGCCCGCTACAGTTGCTTCTCGGGGTCGTGACGACGCTCGGCGTCGCGTACTTCTTCCCCCTGACCTGACGGGGCGGAACGAAACCCTTTACTCCGCGACGGGGAGAGACGTATATGCGGGACCGTGGGTTAGCCTGGTATACTTCGGGCCTTGGGTGCCCGTGACCCCGGTTCAAATCCGGGCGGTCCCACTTCTACGCGAACTCACCTCCGAGCACCGCATAGCGTGTGCGAGCACACCGAGTTCGTGGTGGATGGACAAAAAACGGATTTGAACCCGACGAGACCGAACGAAGTGAGGTCTCGGCTTGGTTCAACAGTCGGGTGGTCCCATTGGGTTCATGAACAAATCGGCCCGTTTTGCTGCTACGTCCAACCCAACAGAGAGGAGTCTCAACTCGGTTTTACCTAGCGACGTGTTTCGACGCGAGCGCGACAGTCAAGCATCCAAAGCGTCCGAGAGACACGCAAACTCCGTCGCAAACAGTCGGCGACCCGATCCCACGGAACGGCGGCGAGAAGATTTTTGCAGCGAGCGGGAATCCTCTCGATTACGGTGTCAATTCAACCACTCGACGTTCTCGGCGGCCTCATGTTCCTCGCGGGAGTCCTGCTCATCACGGGTCTCATTGCGCCCGGTAGCACCAGCAGCCAGCGACTCGAAACCGGCGCGATGCTCATGGTGTTGGGAACTGCCGCCGTGGCGGGACCGCGAGCGTACCGCAGGGCACTCGACAGAACGGGATAGCCAGGTCTCCCGCGAGCGTTACGCGGTAGGTGGACGGACCGCGGCGTCGGTCGTCGTCGACGCCGGCGTCGAGGAGGGATTCCTCGCCACCGCCGATGCCGTCGAGTTGTTCGTCGCCGATTCGACTGTCGCAGTGCCACTCGAAGCGGTCTTCGCGTCGACCCACGAGTCGTACTCCGATTGGGCCATCACGACGACCTGCCCGTGCATCCTGCTGTGTCCCGTTCCACAGAGTTCGGCGCAGTAGAGGTCGTACTCACCGGTCTGGGTCGCGCGAGTGCGTGCGACTTGCTCCTGACTGGGGAAGATGTCCTGTTTGACGCCGAGGCCGACGAGAACGAGCGGAATTGCAGTCGGCACGAGGGGCGATCCCACGAGAAAGAGGCCGGCACCGGCGTACAGTCCAGCGACACCACCGGTGGTGACAAGCGGCCACCGACTCGTGTGTTCGTGTTCGCCGGTCGCCGACCCGACCGCGGTGTCGCTCATTCCCATGCGAAACCGGGGGGTCTCGGGTCACAATAAACACCCGGACGACGGGGTCGTCAGGCGCGGACCACCGTGACAAACGGGGTGACCGGAGGCGCATCGACGGCGGAGGCGGCGGCGTCTGCTTCGCTCTCGTTCGTCTCGTTCGTCCGCTGGACGACGTATCGCTGGCCGACCATCGGGTCCAAGAGGCTATCGACGGGCGCGCGGTCGTCAGTGAGAAGCGGCACGTCGTCGGTGGGTTCGTCGTTCCGGTAGGACGTGAGTTCGGCCGCGAGGTCGATGCCGATGTCGCGGCGCTGATTACGCGCCTGTAGCTCCTCGGCCGTCACGAGCGTCTCGTCTTTCGTCGCCACGACCTCGATGTTCTGGACGGCGACGCTCCCCGCGGTGGGGAAGCTGTACACCTGCGGGTAGACCGACCGCATCGTCTTGTACTCCGCGCGGTAGAACTGCGAGGCCGGGCCGCTCGGCGCAGAGATGATGTTGGCGAACAGGACACCGTCCTCGTCGAGGCGGTCCGACGTGAGCTGCATGAACTCCTGAGTCGTCAACTGGAACGGGACCTTGTCCTTCCGGTAGGCGTCGAGGACGATGAGGTCGTACGTCCGGTTCGTCTCTCTGAGGTACTGCCGACCGTCCATCGTGTGGACGTTGAGCCGCGGCGACTCCTCGACGCCGAAGTACTCCTCGGCGACGGAGACGACTTCCGGGTCGAGTTCGACCACGTCGACGGTCACGTTCGGGTACTGCTCCAAGAACACGCGCGGGCCGGTGAACCCGCCGCCACCGACGAACAGCACCCGGTCGATGTCGTCCGAGAGGAGAAACGGGACGTGGAAGTACGAGGTGTAGTCGAAGACGTGTCGCGTCGGGTCGTCGAGGTCCATCGCGCTGTGGGGCTGTCCGTCGAGGTGGAGCGTCCGCGTTCCGCCCGCGTCGGCGACGCGGAGCTCCTGATAGGCGGTCTGGGTGTGGTAGACCGTCGTTCCGCGGGAGTCGAGACCGACGCCGCCGGTCAGCGACGCGAGGACGAGGACTGCGGCGATACCGACGCTCCAGACCGCCTCGTCGCGGCCGATGTCGGGGCGGGCGAGTGCGAGCGCCGTCACGACCGAGATGAGTCCGAAGACGAGCCCGATGTTGGTGACGCTCAGAGAGGGGATGAGGAAGTACGTGGTGGCGAACGCGCCGATGATGCTGCCGACGGTGCCGACGGCGTAGACGTGGCCCGACGCCGCGCCCACGTCGGACCGCCCGGAGAGTTCGGCCGCGTAGGGGCTGATGAAGCCAAGGAAGTAGGTCGGCGGCCCGAACAGGAGCGTAATCGCCGGAAGCGACGCGAATCGGCTCGGGAGCGGGAGGCTCGCCGTCGACTGGATGAACAGGTCGCCGAGGAGGATGACGCCCGCGATGTAGGCCGCGGTGCCGATGAAGACGCGGACGAGCGCGCCGTTCGACGCCGCTGCGGCCCGCTGCCCGCCGCGGTGGTAACCGAGGCTCAGCGCCGCGAGGAAGACGCCGATAATGCTCCCCCACGTGTAGATGCTGCTGCCGAACTCGGGGGCGACCATCCGACCGGCGAGAATCTCCAACCCCATGCTCGTGACCCCGGAGACGAACACGGCGAGTTCGGGACGCGTCATCCGGAACCACGAGCCGATGGAGGTCGATGCCATGTCAGTAAGCCAAGGGGCGCGGCCGTATTAATTCACCCACGGCGGCGAGCCGGACGACGCGTGGGGTGGTCGACCCCGCCGCCTCTGCGACACACTCGCGCGAACCTTCTTATCTGATAACGGAGCCAGCCCGTCCCGTGTCCTCCCTCGTCGCCGCATCCGATCTCGCCCGCGCCGCGTACTGTCCGCGACAGCTCTACTACGCCCGCCGCGACGACGACCGAGCGCCGCCGCCCGCGGTTCGCGACGCTCGCGCGCTCGCCTTCGAGTATCCCGCCCTGCTCGACGGCCCCGCCGACGAACTCGCGACGCGACCGATTTCGGTGTCGCCGTCGGCGTACCGCGAGAACCTCGCTCGCCTCCACGACCGCGACGACTGGGACGCGCTCACCGACCCCGTCGCCCGTGACGTGCTCCTCTCGGGGAAAGACTGCCGCGGCATCGCGCACAAACTCGTGCGGTCGCCCGACGACGGCGACGAGGACGACCAACCGCCGGTTCCGTCGCTCGTCTCGCCGGGCGAACCGCCCGAGCGCGGCGTCTGGGAACCCCAGCGCGTCAGGGCCGTCGCGCTGGCGAAGGCGCTTTCGTGGGAGCGCGAGGCGTCGGTGTCGCGGGCGCTGGTCGAGTACCCGGCGGTCGGCGTCGTCCGGACGGTCAGGCTCACGACCGGGAACAAGGCGGCGTACCGGCGGGCGCTCCACATCGCCCGCAACCTCGATTTCGTCCCGTCGCGGCTCCGCGACTCCTCGAAGTGCGAGTCGTGCGCCTACCGGGGGCGTTGTGGCGTGAAAACGTGGTCGCTGTCGTCGCTGCTCGGCCGGTGAGATGGGGCTCGGCCGGTGAGGTTAGGCTCCGCAGGCGGCGACGCCGCCTGCTACGCGTCGCCTCGTTGGCACGCCCGTCGGGCTACGCGTCGGCGGCGTGTTCGTCTAACCACGCCTCGATATCGTCTGCCATCGCGCCGCGGCGGTGGACGACGCCGCGACCGGGGTCGACGACGGTGCTCTCGGTGCCGGGCGTCGTCCCGCCGTCGAGGACCACAGCGACGGCGTCCCGAATCTCGTCGGAGAGCTGCGAGGGGTGCGTGATGCTCCCGGTGCCGGAGCGGTTGGCGCTGGTTGCCGTGACGGGCGTCCCGGCCGCGCGGAAGAGATCCAAGGCGAGTTCGTGGTCGGGAACGCGGACGCCGACGCGCTCTTTCCCGGCGACGAGTGCGTCCGGCAGACTGTCGCGTCGCTCCACGACGACCGTCACCGGACCGGGGAGGAACCGGCGCATGAACGCCTCCTCGCGCTCGTCGGCGACGACGTGCGCCAGCGCGGCGTCCACGTCGGGAAAGCCGGCGGAGAGCGGTTTGTCTCGGTCGCGGCCCTTGATATCGAAGACGCGTTCGACCGCGTCGGCGTTCGTCGCGTCCGCGCCCATGCCATAGACCGTCTCGGTCGGGTAGACGACCGCCTCGCCGCGGCGAATGGCGGCGGCGGCACGCTGTACGTCGTCGTCGCTCATGGACGAACGGACGCGCAACGGGCGAAAAAGCGTGACGAAACGGCGATTCCGTGCGGGGCGGAGGTGTGGAACAGCGCAGGACGGCGCGACGGGAATCGAGCGCGTGGCCTACAGGCCGGCGAGCGCGTCCGCGAGTTCCTCGTAGTCCGGGAAGTCCGGCCACTCGTCGGCGACCCAGCGGTACTGGACCGTTCGCACCTCGTCGAGGAGGAACACGGCGGGGCGGTGTTCGGTGACGCCGGCCATCCCGTCGAGGTCGTGTTCGAGGTCGTAGTCGGCCGCGACGCCGGCCGCGGGGTCAGAGAACAGGCGGGCGTCTACCCCGCGTTCTTCGAGGAACGACTTGTGCTCGTAGGGCGACGAGATGGAGACGCCGACCGTCTGCACGTCCTCCGGGACGCCGCGGTCGCGGAGTTCGTTCCAGACGTACGTCGCCGGGAACGCGCCTGCCATCGTGTGGAACACGAGGAGGACGGGGCCGTCGGCGGTGAGGTCCGAGAGAGACGCGTCCTCCCAGAATTCGTCGTTGACGAGCGGACGGGTGAAGTCCGGGGCGGTGTCGCCCGGTTCCGGCGCGTCGTGCTCGGGGAGGTCGACGACGTCGAAGTCGACCATCAGGCTCCCTCCCCGTAGGTGTTTTCGAGATACTCGACGATGTTCGCCGACTCGGACATCGTGACGCCGGTGTTGTCGTCGACGATGGCCGGAACCGAGCGCTTGCCCGAGACGCGCTTGACGACGTTCCGGTCGGAGTGCATCGGCTCGACGAACCGCGACTGGTAGGCGAGGCCCTGCTCGTCGAGCGTGCGGACGACCCGCTCGCAGTACGGGCACGCCTGCAGTCGGTACAGCGTAATCGCCGGTTGCTCGTCGGACATGGACGGCTGTTGGGAAGAGCGTCGCCTAAGCCCTTCGCTCGCGGGCATCCGCGCCGCAAGATCGGGTCGGCGACGTACCGCCTCGGCCAGTTAGACGGTGTCGCGCCGAGCCGGGGGCATCGAATCGGCGTTCTCGCGGTTCGCCAACGGAGCCGACGAGGGCGGACGAGACGCCGACCGAGAGGGGTTCGAGGGCAACTCTTAATTCCGGTCCCGCGCAAGACAGTGTAGTTACATGGGTTTGCCGCCGCTACAGTCACCACCAGCCACGACACTCGCGGCCGCACAGGTCTCGAACATTCCGCTGGACGACACGACGATAACGGTCCTCGGCGTGATCGGAATCATCGTCCTGATCGGCCTCTCGGCGTTCTTCTCCTCGTCCGAGATTGCGATGTTCTCGCTCGCAAAACACCGCGTCGACTCGATGGTCGAAGACGGTGTGCCGGGCGCGGAGCGGGTGAAAGCGCTCAAGGACGACCCGCACCGGCTTCTCGTGACCATTCTGGTTGGAAACAACATCGCGAACATCGCGATGTCCTCGATATCGACCGGACTGCTCGTCTTCGTCGGTTTCCAACAGGGAGAGGCGGTCGCAATCGCGACGTTCGGGATTACGGCAGTCGTCCTGCTGTTCGGCGAGAGCGCGCCGAAATCCTACGCGGTCGAAAACACCGAGTCGTGGGCACTCCGCATCGCGCGGCCCCTCAAGTACGCCGAGCTGCTGTTGCTCCCGCTCGTCGTCTTCTTCGACTACCTGACCCGCGTCATCAACAAGGTCACCGGCGGTCAGACCGCCATCGAAACGACCTACGTCACCCGCGACGAGATTCAGAACCTTATCGAGACGGGCGAGCGCGAGGGCGTCATCGAGGAGGAAGAACGCGAGATGCTCGACCGCATCTTCCGGTTCAATTCGACGATCGCCAAGGAGGTCATGACCCCGCGCCTCGACATGACCGCCGTCCCGAAGGACGCGACCATCGACGAGGCCATCGAGACGTGCGTGCAGGCCGACCACGAGCGGGTCCCCGTGTACGACGGTAACCTCGACAACATCATCGGCATCGTCAACATCCGAAACCTCGTCCGCGAGAAGTACTACGGCGAACGCGGCGTCGGCATCGCCGACATCGTCTCGCCGACGCTCCACGTCCCCGAGTCGAAGAACGTCGACGAACTCATGGCCGAGATGCAGGACACTCGGATGCAGATGGTCGTCGTCATCGACGAGTTCGGGACCACGGAGGGGCTCATCACCCTCGAAGACATGGTCGAGGAAATCGTCGGCGACATCCTCGAAGGCGACGAAGAAGAGCCGTTCGAGGCGGTTGACGAGAACACCTACCTCGTCCGCGGTGAGGTCAACATCGACGAGGTCAACGAGATGCTCGACATCGAACTCCCCGAGGGCGAGGAGTTCGAGACGCTCGCTGGCTTCATCTTCAACCGCGCCGGCCGCCTCGTCGAGGAAGGCGAGGAGATCAGCTACAACGACATCGTCATCCGCATCGAGCAGGTCGACAACACGCGCATCATGAAAGCGCGCATCCGGACCAACGCGGGCATCGAAGCGACCGACGGCAACGGCGACGACGAGGACGGCGGCGACGAGGAAGCGGAAGTCGAGCCCGACACCTGACCGGCCCTGACCGGTCCAACCCGACCGAACCCGTTTCGTCCCGATCCGAACTCCGTTCGTCCCGACATCCAACTGAACTCGTTTTCGAACCGTCGTCGGCGCGACTCACCCGAGGAGCGTAAACGAGAGAACCACGAGCGCCAGCGACACCAGCGCGAGGAAGGCCAACCCGGTCGCGTCGGCGGTACCGTCGCCGAGGCGTCGCGCCCGCCCGCGAAAGCGAATCGCCAGCGCGAACGCACCGAGGCCGACGCTCCCGAAGGCGAACCCGCGGAGCGAGATGCCGGTCACGACCGCCATCGCGACGTGGTAGACGCCGAAGACGGCCCAGAGGGCAGAAACGAGGGTGGCGAGCGCGACGCGGAGCCCACGAACGTTCACAGACCGAGTACGCTCGACACGAGCGTAAAGACGCCGTAGCCCAGCCCGAACGCGAGCGCGAGCGAGCCGACCCACGCGAGGACCGTGTACAGCATCTTCCGCCGGGAGACGCCCGACCCGCCGGAGGCGTAGCCGGAGCCGATGATGGCGCTGACGATAATCTCGTTGAACGACACGGGAACGCCGAGGGCGACGGCGGTCTGGGCGATGGCGAACGAGGGAATCATCGCCGCGATGGAGCGCCGCGGCCCGAGCGAGGAGTAGTCCTGCGCGAGCGCCTTAATCATGCGCGGCGCGCCGGTCCACGACCCAGCGAGGAGGCCCACTCCGCCGCCGACGAGGAGCGCCGGGAGCGGGACCGCGACCGCGTCCAGCAGGGGAACGAGCGGCCCGATGGCGAGGCCGACCTGACTGCCGCCCGCCGAGAAGGCGACGAGGCCGCCGAGGACGAGCAGGAATCGCCGCTGACCGCGGGTCTTGTCGGTCGTCACCCAGCGACCGACGATCGCGGCCGCGACGAGCGCGACGAAAAGGGAGGCGGCGACGAACCAAACCGTCTCGCCGAGACCGGCGAGGTCGGTCAGTTCGACTGCAGCGGCCCGGGCGACTGAGGCCGAACCCGACGCGCCACCCAGCCCCGCGAACTCCATGTTGGCGACGAGCAGGCCGACGAGTCCGGCGAGCGCGGGGACGGTCCACTGCTCGGAGACGCCGTCGGCGCGGAGGAGTCTGGCGGTCGCGTACGACGCCCCGCCGCCGACGAACGGCGTGAGAACCCACAGCGAAACGATTTGCTGGTACTTCGCCCACGCGGGGTCGCCACCCATGGCGAGGCCGACGCCGACGACCGCGCCGGTGACGGTGAAGGCGGTGGCGATGGGGTAGCCCGCGAAGACGCCGAGCGCGACGAGCACCGCCGCGGTGAGGAGCGCGACGACCGCAGCCCCCGCGGTCAGCGTAACGCCGCCGATGAGTTCCGTCCCGACCGCGTTGGTGACGTTCGCGCCCTGCAGGAACGCCCCGGCGAAGCCGAGCAGGCCGACGATGAAGCCCGCGCGCATCACCGAGATGGCGTTGGCTCCGACCGCGGGCGCGAACGGCGTCGACCCCGACGACCCCGCGCCGATGGCCCACGCCATGAACAGGCTGGCGAGAGCGGCGACGACGAACGTGGCGAGCGTCGCGGCGGCTACCACGGGGCGACACCCCGGCGGTCGTCGGCGTCGGCTGTTGTCCCGTCCATCAGCGGCGGCGCGCCTCGTCGTACCCCTCGCTCAGGCCGAGGAGCGTCCGACGGACGAGGAGATACCCGAAGAAGACGAAGAGCAACAACGCGACGAGCAGCCCGACGAACACGGGATTCCCCGCGAGAAAGTCGACGAGGCCGTCTACGACCAAAGGGTCGGTCATGTGGATGGGTTCGGCGGGCACGAGGTATAGCAATTTCGGCGACGGGTCGTGAAAGAATACGAACACTCATGAGAAAACGCGAGTAACGCGGATTCGATGGCCGACCTCATCCCCTCCAGCCCGGGCGACCCGGACGACGACCGGGACGACCGAGACCCCAAGGTTATCGGCCTCGACAGCGACGAGGCCGACGACCTGCTCGGTGCCATCTCCTCGTCGACCGCCCGGTCGGTCCTCGCGTCGCTCCACGAGTCGCCGGCGACGCCCTCCGACCTCGCCACCGAGGTCGACACGTCTCTCCAGAACGTCCAGTACCACCTCGGAAACCTCTCGGAAGCGGGCCTCATCGAAGTCGCGGACACGAGGTACTCCGAGAAGGGCCGCGAGATGAAGGTGTACACGCCCGCGGACCGGGCGCTCGTCGTCGTCGCCGGGCGCGAGGACGAGACGAAGGGACTGAAAGGCGCGCTCACGCGCCTCATCGGCGGGGTCGGCGTCCTCGGTATCGGCGCGGCCGTGGTAAACCGACTCGCTCGAACCGGGTCGGTGCTCCCGTTCGGCTTCGGCAACTCGGCCGGCAGTGCGGACGGCGCTGGCGGTTCCGAGGCCGGCCAGAGCGGCGGGTCGGGAGGCGACCTCAACGCGACCTATCAGGCCGATTCGGCCAACGCAACGACCGCGGCGGACTCGACGACGCAGACCGCGACGCAGACAGCTACCGAAACCGCGACGACGACCGACGGCGACGGCGGGTTCAGCATCGCCGAAGCGACCACGACGGCGGATTCGACGACGCAGACCGCGGAGGCGACCCGGACCGCGGTCGAGTCGACGCGGACGGTAACGGAAGCCACACAGACCGCCGCGGAAACCGCGGCCGCGACGCCGACGCCGACGGCGGTTCCGGACACGACGGCCGCACAGACGGCTACGGAGACCGCGGCGCAGCTCACGAGCGGGTCGGGCGGACTCGCCCAGACTATCGGGTCGCTCTCGCCGGGGACGCTGTTCTTCCTCGGGGGGCTGACCGTGCTTCTCGCGTGGGTCGCGGTGGGCGTGCTGCGTGACTAAAACGGTTGTTTGAGCTTACGGTGCGTATTTGATACCGTCACCCGTAGGAGTGAGTACGAGGTCGCGCGTGGCCCCCAACGGCGACGGGACTGCCATCCGTGCCCCTGCCCCTCACCCCGTCGTCTCGCGCGGCCTCGGACTGTCCCCAACAGGCTTCCCCAGCCTGTTCCCGCTGATTCTTCCGGCCCTCCGCCGGACTCCACTGCATCACTCGTCAGGGACGATACGGAACGTCTCGAAGATGTCGCCGTCGACGGTGACGAGTCGCCCGCGGAGTCCGCCGTCCGGCAGTTCCTCCAGTTCCGCGTGCGCCTTGCGGTTGCCCCGCGGTTGGGCGTGACTCCCCGGGTTGAGGAGCGGAATCGGCCCGGTACCGTCGAAGCCCGGCCGGTGGCTGTGGCCGAAGATGACCGCGTCGGCCCCGCGCTCGCGGCCGAACATCGAAAGCGCGGTGTTCCCGCCGCGGCGGGTGTGAGTCACCGCGAACTCGACGCCGCCGTAGGTGACGTTTCGCGCGACTGGAATCCGGTCGCGAATCTCGGGACCGTCGTTGTTGCCGTAGACCGCGAGGAAGCTGTCGGCCTCGTCGATGAACGCGTCGAGGACGGACTCGCGCATGAAGTCGCCCGCGTGGACGACGAGGTCGGCCTCGCGGACCGCGTCGAGGGTTCGGTTCGTCAGACGATGGCCGTCCGTGCTGTGGGTGTCGGAGACGATGACGAGCATGCGCCGGGGTAAGCGCCGGAGGGATTGAAACCTACCGACTGCGGTGTCGGGTCGTCGGGACCGGTCGAGGCTGGTCGGGGGCGGACGGGGTCGCCGCAGTCGGCGAGCGGTGTCCCAGTTCTTCGTCGGTAGCTCTATCCGAGCGGGGGGAGTGGCCCACGACATGGCAGGCAGTACGTCCGTCGTCGTCGCCGCGCTCTTCGCGAACGGGGCGATTGCGATTCTCAAGTTCCTCGGCTATCTCGCGACCGGGAGCCCCTCCATGCTCTCCGAAACGTATCACTCCATCTCCGACACCGGTAACCAGGTGTTCCTCCTCATCGGCATCCGCGACAGCAAGCGCGACGAGACGCAGTCGCACCCCTTCGGTTATGGGAAATCGCAGTTCTTCTACTCGTTTCTCGTCTCCGTGATGCTGTTCGGTATCGCCGGCTGGGAGTCAGCCAAACACGGCTACGACGCCCTGATGCACCCCAGCCACGGCGGGGGCGGTGAGGCGCTCTTCCTGCTCGGCTTCGAAATCGAGCCTGTGTTGGTCAACGTCGCCATCCTCCTCGGCGCAATCGCCTTCGAGAGCTACGCCTTCCTGAAGGCGAACGCCGAACTCCGCCGGCAGATGGAGGAGTACGAGTGGAGCGGTCTCGTGGAGGCGTTCCGGGAGACGAGCGACGTGACGACGCTCACGGCGTTCACCGAGGACACCGTCGCCCTCGCCGGCGCGATGCTTGCACTCGTCGGCATCGGCCTCACCGAACTCACGGGCAACGAGCTGTTCGACGCCGGCGCGGCGCTCCTCATCGGGATACTGCTCATGGGCTTCGCCATCGCGCTCGCGTGGGAGAACAAGCGCCTGCTCATCGGCGAGAGCGTCCCCGTGGACGAAGAACAGGAGATTCGGAGACTCGTCCGCGAGCACCCCCACGTCGCACACATCGACAAGTTCCGCGCGTCGTACGTCGGCCCGGAGAAACTGCTCGTCGCCCTCGACGTGAGCTTCGACCCCGAACTCGACACCGAGGAGATAGACGACCACATCAGCGACATCGAGGCCGAACTCAAGGCGGCCGACAACCGGGTTCACTTCGTCTACATCGAACCCGAACTGTAGATGGACCTCACGCAAATCGCCCCCTCGGTCATGTTCGTCGCCGCCGGCGGCTACATCTACAGGCGGCCGATGTCGGCGAAAAACCTCGTTTCGCCCCGGGAGTGGAGGCACCAGCGAAGGCGGAGAAGCTCCAACGGAAGTTGGCAACGGGGGTAGGTATCACACTCGCCCTCGGTGGCGTGCTGTGGTTCGTCGTCGCGCTTGCGACTGGCTGAGGACACCTACCGCGTTTCGACCGCCTGTGCGACCCGCTCGACTGCTTCTTTGACTTCCGCGCGCGACACGTTCAGATTCGTCGTAAAGCGGGTGTGGTACTCGCCGAACGTGCCGCCGAGGACGCCCGCGTCGTCGCACAGTTCGACGAAGTCGTCGGCCGTCAGCCCCGCACCCTCGGAATCGACGACGACGATGTTCGTATCGGGCGTCGGCACCGACAGTCCGGGGACGGCGTCGAGACCCTCGGCGAGGACCGTCGCGTTCGCGTGGTCGTCGGCGAGGCGGTCGATATTGTCGAGCGCGACGAGCCCCGGCGCGGCGATGATGCCGGCCTGTCGCATACCGCCGCCGAACTGCTTTCTGACGCGGACGGCGTCCTCGATGAACGCCTCGGAACCGGCGAGCACCGAGCCGACGGGCGCGCCGAGCCCCTTCGAGAGACAGAACATCACCGTGTCCACGTGTTCGACCATCGCCGTCGGGTCCTCGTCGAGGGCGACACAGGCGTTGAACAGGCGCGCGCCGTCGAGGTGGACGGGAATTCCGAGGTCGTGAGCCGCCGCTGCCGCGGCGTCGATATCGGCTTTCGGAATCGCGACGCCGCCGCGGGCGTTGTGGGTGTTTTCGAGACACAGCACGCCCGTGCCGGCGACGTGAAGCGACTCCTCGCGGGCGTGGTCGCGGACCTGTTCGGGCGTCGGCGCGGCGCGCTCGCCGGCGTCGTAGGCGCGGACCTGCAGGCCCGACAGTTGGGCGAAGCCGCCGACCTCCCACTTGTAGACGTGCGCCTTCGCGTCCACGAGCGCCTCCTGACCGGGGGCGGCGTGGACGCGGGCGGCGATTTGGTTGCCCATCGTCCCCGACGGCACGAACAGCGCATCCTCCGTGCCGACCAGTTCGGCCGCGCGCGCTTCGAGTTCGTTCACGGTCGGGTCGTCGCCGTACACGTCGTCGCCGACGTCGGCGTCGCGGGCGGCCTCACGCATCTCGTCGGACGGGAGCGTGACGGTGTCGCTTCGGAGGTCGATCATGCGCGGAGAGACCGCGCCGACGGAGAAATAAACGGTGGTCCGCGGGGCGTTTCCCCGCGGTGTCGCAATATTTGCGCTTCGAAAGGTGTTTGCCCCGGGGACACACACGACGCGGTATGGACCCGCGCATCCGCGAGCACGCACAGACCATCGTCGACCACTCCACGAGCGTCGAGGCCGGCGACAACGTCGTCGTCTCCGCGCCCTCGGTGGCCGAGGACCTCGTCACGGCCATTCACGAACTGCTCGGCGACCGCGGCGCGAACGTCGTCGCGATGGACGCGAACCCGCGGTTTACCCGCGCGTTCCTCCGCGCCGGCGACGACGACTACGAGACCCCCGAGCACGTGCTGGCGCTCTACGAGGAGACGGACGTCATCATTCGCGTCCGCGGCGAGACGAACGCCACCGAACAGAGCGACGTGCCGCCGGAGACGAACGCCGCGTACAAGCGCGCGTACAAACCGGTGCAGGGCGAAATGCTCTCGAAGCGCTGGTGTCTCACCCAGTACCCCGCGAAGGGGAGCGCCCAGCTCGCGGGCATGAGCACCGAGGCCTACGAGAACTTCGTCTACGACGCCGTCACCCTCGACTGGGACGCACAGGGCGAACTCCAACAGCAGTTGGTCGACATCCTCAACGACGGCGACGAGGTCCGCATCAAGTCGGGCGACGAGACCGACGTGACGATGAGTATCGCCGGCAACACCGCCATCAACGACACGGCCGAACACAACCTCCCCGGCGGCGAGGTGTTCACCGCGCCCGTGAAGGACTCCGTGAACGGCGAGGTCTACTTCGACCTGCCGCTGTACCGGCAGGGCCGCGAGGTCTCCGGCGTCCGCGTCCGCTTCGAGGACGGCGAGGTCGTCGACTACTCCGCCGAGGGGAACGAAGAGGTCTTAGACGGCGTGTTCGACACCGACGAGGGCGCGCGCTACCTCGGTGAACTCGGCATCGGCATGAACCGCAGCATCGACCAGTTCACCTACAACATGCTGTTCGACGAGAAGATGGGCGACACCGTCCACATGGCCGTCGGCTCGGCGTACCCCGAGACGGTCGGCGAAGAGAACGAACTCAACGAGAGCGCCGAGCACGTCGACATGATCGTCGACATGTCCGAAGAGTCGGTCATCGAGGTCGACGGCGAGGTCGTCCAGCGGAACGGCACGTTCGTCTTCGAAGACGAGTTCTGACCGGGTCGGCGACGCGCTCTCCCGTTCGCGGACAACTCGCAACATTTCGTCTCCAGTTTATCTCCCGGAGAATCGCTTTGCGTCGTCGGGTTTTCCAGTCGAAACAGGAGCCTTCTAACAGCCGCCGAAATCGACACGGAAACGTGGGGTTCGGACGGAGCGTATCGACCGAAGCCCGCGGATTCTCCAGTCGAAGCGGTGCCCTTCCGTCTATAGACAGGAGTGTGACAACAATACACATACCCCAGTAGGTTTATTTCGAATAATCGACGAACACGAATCGATGCCAGCGGTTCAGTGCCGGGAGTGTGGACGCGACGTGGCGGTTCACGAGATAGAGACCACGACGAAAACGACGCCCGACGGCTTCGACACGAGGTATCGGTGCCCCTACTGTAAGTCGGAGATGCGAGACGTGAAAACGCGAATCGTCTGACGGCGTTACTGGTCGAGGTCGAGTTCGAACTGCTCGTTTTCGGTGACGGAGTTGAGCACGACCGAGGTGTTGGACTCGCGGATGTCCGCGTCGGTGAGCAGTTTCTTGATCTGCGTGTTCATGCCGTCGGTGTCGCGGAACTTGCCGATGGCGATGATGTCGTAGTCACCGGTGACCTCGTACACCGAGATCATCTGTTTTTCGGCGCGGAGGCGTTCGGTGATGTCGGGGAGCGCTGAGCCCTCGACTTTGAGTTGAATGACGGCGGTTACGTCGTAGCCGAGCGCGTCGTAGTTGACGCGGGGCGTGTATCCCTCGATGACGCCTTCGTCTTCGAGATCTCGCAGGTGATTCGAGACGGTCGTGACCGACACGTCGAGTTCTTCGGCGAGGCTTCGCAGACTCGCTCGGCCGTCGCCGAGGAGTGCGTTGATGAGCTTCGCGTCGAGGTTTTCGTACGTCATTACATCTACACACCGTCCCGGGGCATTAGAATTTTACGAATATCCAATTCTGTGGCAAGGTGCGGGGAATTGCATTAAGCGGAAAGGTCTTTATAGTGCGGGTGTTCGAATCGCGTGTTCAGGAAAATGACGGAAGACAACGCACTCACCGACGGCGGCCTGAGCGACGAGGCACAGGCAGTCATCGACGAGATCGAAGAGAAGAATGTCGACTTCCTCCGACTCCAGTTCACCGACATTCTCGGAACGGTCAAAAACGTCTCCATCCCGGCCTCGCAGGCCGAAAAGGCGTTCACTGAGGGCATCTACTTCGACGGTTCCTCCATCGACGGCTTCGTGCGCATTCAGGAGTCCGACATGCGCCTCGAACCCGACCCGTCGACGTTCGCCGTCCTCCCGTGGCGGAAGAAGGAAAACAGTGCCGCAGGCCGTCTCATCTGTGACGTGTTCAACACGTCCACCGGCGAGCCCTTCAGCGGCGACCCGCGTGGCGTCCTCAAGCGCGCAATCGCCCGCGCCGAGGAGCTTGGTTATGACGTGAACGTCGCCCCCGAACCGGAGTTCTTCCTGTTCGAAGAAGACGAGAACGGCCGCGCGACGACCGTCACGAACGACGCCGGCGGCTACTTCGACCTCGCCCCGAAGGACCTCGCGTCCGACGTGCGCCGTGACATCATCTACGGCCTCGAGAGCATGGGCTTCGACATCGAAGCCTCGCACCACGAGGTCGCCGAGGGTCAGCACGAGATTAACTTCACGTACGACGACGCCCTCTCGACGGCCGACAACGTCGCCACCTTCCGGTCCGTCGTCCGCGCCATCGCGGCCGAACACGACCTCCACGCGACGTTCATGCCCAAGCCCATCCCGCGCATCAACGGGTCCGGCATGCACACCCACATCTCGCTGTTCCAGGACGGCGAGAACGCGTTCCACGACGGCGACGACGAGTTCGACCTGAGCGGCACGGCCAAGAGCTTCGTCGCGGGCATCCTCGAGCACGCGCCTGCCATCACGGCCGTCGCCGACCCGACGGTCAACTCCTACAAGCGCCTCGTCCCCGGCTACGAAGCGCCGGTCTACATCGCGTGGTCCGACCGCAACCGCTCGGCGCTCATCCGCAAGCCGGCCGCCCGCACGCCGGCCGCCTCGCGTATCGAGGCCCGCTTCCCCGACCCGTCCTGTAACCCGTACCTCGCGTTCGCCGCGCTCATCCACGCCGGTCTCGACGGCGTCGAGAAGGACCTCGACTGTCCCGACCCGGTCCGCGAGAACATCTACGAGTTCGACGAGGAGAAGCGCGAAGAGTACGGCATCGAGACGCTCCCGAAGGACCTCGGCGGCGCCGTCGACGCCCTCGAAGAGGACGAAGTCATCCAGGACGCCCTGGGCGACCACGTCTACGAGAAGTTCGTCGAAGCCAAGCGCTCCGAGTTCAAGGACTACCTCGTCGACGTCTCCCAGTGGGAACTCGACCGGTACCTCGAGACGTTCTAAGCGCGACGAACTCCACGCAGTCTCTTATCTTTCGGACCCCACCACCGAGAGCGGCAGAACCGGGCGGATAGTCAGATGACTTGTTCTCAGAACAGCACAAGGCACTTACAACATCGAGAGCCACCAGTGGTCAGTGAGAGTGAACAAAGACGACGTTCGTCGGGGATACGACGACTTGGCTCCAGTGTACGCCGAACAGCGCACTGGTGATGGAGATGGAACAGACATTCTCGCGGAGTTTCTCGATTCGCTCTCTGCGTCACCTCGCGTACTCGACGCGGGCTGCGGGCAGGGGACACCGATTCTGTCTCGGTTGGCGTCCGAAGCGGACCCGGTTGGACTCGACTTCTCGCGCGGGCAGTTGTCGCGGGCCGCCGAGAACGTCCCCAACGCACCGCTTCTGCAGGGGGATATGACGACACTCCCGTTCGAATCGAACACCTTCGATGCCGTCGTTGCCTATTGGTCGCTGATTCACGTTCCGATGGACGACCACCAGACAGTCATCGACGAGTTCGCGCGGGTCCTTCGGCCCGGTGGCCGCGTCCTCCTGTGTGAAGGGTCGGACGAGTGGGCTGGCGAGAACCCCGACTGGCTCGAAAGCGGTGTTCGAATGGAGTGGAACATCGCCGGTGCGGACGAGACGCGCGCGCAACTACAGAACGCGGGGTTCCGCGTCACCGACACGTGGGGCGCGCCAGAGACGTTGAACCCGGACGAAGGAGACGGAGAAGACGTTGACGCCGAGGACGCAGACGTAGAAACCGAGGCTGAGGACGTAGACGCAGAAACCGAGGCCGAAGAAGCAGACGGCGACGGGGAAGACAGCGACCCGTGGACATTCTTCGCCGCCCGACTAGCGTCCTAAATCGGTACCCTGTTCGACTACCGTCCGGCAGCTTCCCCAGCCGCCGCATTGTTGCTCAGTCGGCCCTGTATCCGCGGCGCGACGAGGATGAACGCGACGGCAGTTCCGGTCGCGAGAATCGCGATTGGAACCACCTGAAGCGCGTCGGCAGCGACCCAGAGCGCGCCCGCAGCGAGGAGCGACACGAATGCGGCCGGAAGCGACAGTGTCGGCAGCGACTCGTGGTCAGAAAGCCGGGACCAGCCGACGAGGCCGCCGAGCGACCCACCGAGAGCGGCAGACGCGTTTGCCGTGTGGTGCGACGCCCCGCTCGCGACGACCACTGCGAGGGCCACGGCACTGAGCCCGACCGCGAGTGCGAACAGTCGCGTCGGGTCGAGGTGGCCGGGGGCGTCGTCTGCGGCAGCGACGGTGAAGACGGTTTTCAACACGACGAGCCCGAGGAGCACGCCGACGACGACGTCGATACCGTAGTGAACCCCGATGACGACGCGGGAGAGTGCGACTGTTGCGACGATAGCCGCGGCGGCGAGGACGCGTCGCCGTCGGTCCCACACGTCGAGCAGCAGCGCGGCGGCCCCGTAGACGACCGTGGTCCCGAGTGCGTGCCCGCTTGGGAACCCGAAGCCGTCGTCGGTCGTGAACGAGACGAACAGGTCCGCGAGCGGGGCAGGCCAGTTCGGTGCCGAGGCGATGTCGGCCGTCGGCGGGCGGGGGAGCGCGAAGCCGACTTTGAGCGCCGTCACCAGCGACAGGGAGATAAACGCGAGGCCGACGAAGGAGGCCGCAGTCCGCCGCGGGCGCGCCGTGATTCGAGGGCGACAGAGCCAGTACAGCGACGTGAACGCGACGAAGAAGAACCACTGGTCGCCGAGTTGGGTGACGAGCCCGAACAGGAAGACGAGCGCGTCCGGTGCGTCCGCAAGCGCTAGCTCGCCGAAGCCGCGGGTCTGGAGGGGAAGTGCGAACCGGAACATCTCAGCCGCGGCGTTCGCGGACCGCGTCGACGGCGCGGCCGGGGAGGCCGAGCGCGTTCAGGCCGATGCCGAAAATGACGAACAGGACGTAGAGCCCGAGCGTCGACAGGAAGATGATGAGCATGGCGACGACCGCGATGAGGTCCGACTGGAGGTAGTAGAACGCGCCGAGCGTGAGGACGACGCCGTAGCCGAGCACGAGGTAGGGACCCCAGCCGCGGGCCTTGCCGCGGCGCATCCGGCGGCGGACGTAGCGCTTCAACTCGGCTTCGAGCTTGGGCTTTTCGACCGTCCGGTCCGTCACGTCGTCCTCGAACGCGTCGAGGTCGGCCCGGAGTTCCTCGACCTGCGATTCCAGCTCCTCGATGTCGGGAGCGCCGCGCGGGGAGACGGACGCGCCGGTCTTCGCGTCGCCGGCGTCCTCCGTCCGCGGCCCATCGGTGTCACCTCGGTCGTCGCTCATATCCGTACGAGCGTCATGTCGGCCTCCCGTATGTTGTACCTGCCGGTCCACTCCGGGCGGTCCCCCCGGCGTGTCACGCGGTTCCGCGGGCGGCGCGTCGCCGCCGACCCCCGCGAGGACCGCGTTGACGACCGCGCCCGAAAGCAGGATGAGCCCCGAGAAGTAGAACCATGTCACGAGCAACAGGAGCGTCCCCAGCGCACCCGCGACCGACGCGCCGGCCACCGACGCGTAGATGCCGAAGCCAATCCCGAGGACGGTCCAGCCGACAGCCGCAAGGACGGTTCCCGGGACGACCTGCCGCGGCGAGAGGTCGGCGTCGGGAAAGACGTAGTACAGCGGGAAGAACGCCGCACAGAGCGTGAGCAGCAACAGAAGCGGCGAGAGCAGTTGGAGAAACGGCACGTCGAGGAGGCCGAGGAGCGCGGTCACCACCGCGACGCCGATGGTGCCGACGCCGATGCTGGCGAGGGCGATGGTGCCGTCGCGAAGTTGGTCGAGGATACCGCCCGCCTCGGAGCCGTAGATCCGCGAAAAAGCGATGTCGAGGCCACGAAAGAGCTTCAGCGCGCCCCAGACCGTCAACGCGAGGCTCACCGCCCCGACGCTTCCCTGTCCGGTTCGGTCCGTGAGGGCCTCCTCGACGAGGTCCTGCCCGGTCGGGACGAGATACTGCTCGACGAGCGACTGGAGTTGCGCCTGCAACTCCGCGCCGCCGACCGCGGTGGCGACGACGACGCCGAGGACGAGAAGCGGAATCAGCGAGACGAGCGCGTAGTACGAGATGCTGGCCGCGAGAAACGAGATTTCCTTCTCCCGAATCGTGTCGACGACGGTCCGTGCGAGAGGGACGGCGGTTCGAATCTTGGCGCTCACGTATCACCAAAACGACACGGGAGACAAAGAAGCTACTCGCCGACGCGGCGGCGTGAGGCGGTTCCGGGGGCGGTTGCTCGGGTTCGGGGCGCTCGGGCCGCGGGGTTGCTCTCAGGCCTCGGGGTCGAGCGCGGCGGTCGCCTCGCGAATCTCCGCGACCGTCGCGTCGGTCTTGAACGCGGTTCCGTGGTAGTGCGCGGGGGTAGCGTCGTAGCCTGCGTCGCGGAGGGTTTCGAGGAACGTCTCCATCTTCGAGGCCGAGCGCCCCCAGAGCTTACACAGGCGGTGCTGGTCGAAGTGGGTCGGCGTGTCGAGTTCGACCGCGAGCGTGTCGAGGAGCTTTCGGGCGCGCTTGGCGGTCCCGAAGTCGTCCGTCACCTCGTCGCGGACGGCCTCGGCGAACGCGGGTTCGGAGACGGGACCGAGCCAGATGGGGCCGGCTTCGAGAATCCGGGTCGAGTCGCAGTTGGCGCACGCCTCGGGTGGGTGGGCGATGAGCGAGTGCTCTGCCTCGCGGTGGAGGCAGTCCTCGCAGTGATAGACGAAGCCGGTCGATTCGAGGAGTTCGTCGGCCTTCGTCGCCCGCTCGTCGAGTTCGAGATACGCCCGCGCGTAGTGGCGCGTCGCGTGCGAGAGAATTGGGACGGCCGCCTTGTCGTAGCGAGCGGCGGTGCGGACCATCGCGCCAAGGAGCGTCCGAAGGCCCATCTCGGGGTGGTAGTCGGTGTTCTGCGGGAGACAGCCGTACTTCCGGATTCCGCTTTTCTGGTGTGCACCGCACAGCGGGGCGGTGTCCGTGGCGGTGACGCAGACGAGGTCCCGGGTGTTGGCGAAGGCGGGGTCCGCGAAGGGCATCGGCGTGCCGAAGGGGTCGAGGTCGACCACGTCGAAGACGGAGTCGTACATGAGGGCGTTGGCGTTGCGGTGGACCGCCTCGCCGCCGTTGCCGGCGCGGTCGAGGTTCGACTGGGCGAGTTCGACGGCGTCGGTGTCGAGGTCGGCGCAGGTCACGTCGTAGCCCTCGGCGGCGGCGCGGACGCCCCGGATTCCCGAGGCGGCCATCGCATCGAGGTAGCTCTCGGCGCGGGGTTCGCGCTCGCGGAAGGCGCGGAGGACGGCCGCGGTGATGTCCCGGTTCAACTCCTGTGTGGGGTTGTAGAAGACATCGTCGCCGGTCCCCGCTGACGCCCCGTCGCGGGCGTCGGGAACCTCGATTTCGACGCCTCCCTCGCTCACGTGCATACCCGCAGTCCCCCGCGCGGGCGGAAACCGGTTGCGATGCGATTGTGCGACGCGATTGCGCGATTCGATTGCGGCGGTCGGTCCACCCTGCGGCATCGAATGCGTTTTCACCGCCACCGACGAAGTCGGGGACGTGGATTCGGCCGACGACTGGCGAGCGGCGCTCGCGGAGACCGGGCGGCTCTCGCCGAACATCGTGCAGGCCATCGTCGACGCCCACGGCGACCGGGGCGTCACGGCCATCGAGGCCGTCTCCGAGCGACGGGTGAAGCGCTACCGCGACTTCGACGTGGTCGTCGGCTACGACGACGAGTACGTGGTCGAAGACCGCGGCTGTACCTGCAAGGACTCCCAGTACAACCTCGACCCCGACGAGGGCGAGCGCTGTTGGCACGTCCTCGCGGTCGACGTGGCCGAGGCGCTCGGCGAGCTCGACCACCACGACATGTGGTACTCCGACGTGCGGGAATTTCTGTAACCTCAGTTCTCAACGACGCGCTCGTTCGGCCCGTCGCCGCGCCGCGAGAACGACCACAATCCTTTCCGAACCCCGCCGCGAACCTCGGGCCAACGGATGGCTGATTTCGACCTCTCTATCGACGAAAAGCGAGTGTACGCGGACAAGTCCGACAAGCAGACGGTGTACGTCGCCGCGGACGTCGGGGTCGTGACCGTGGACGTGTCCGACGACCTCGTCGGGGGCTTCCGCGTCGACCGCCGGTGCACCGCGCGGGACGCCGCCGGGTCGCCCGGGGAAGTCGCCGTCGCCACCGACGAGGACGTGCTGCTCGCGCGGGACGACGACTACCACGAACTCGACTTCGGCCCCGCGACGGCCGTCGGCTTCCACCGCAATCGCGTCGTCGCCGCGGATGACTCGGGTCGCGTCGCCCGCTTCGACGAGTCCGGGTGGACCGACCTCGGCGAGGCCGAATCGGTCCGCGCCCTCGACGGGAGCCTCGTCGCGGCCGAAGACGGCGTCTACCGTATCGGCGACGACGGTCTCTCGCACGTCGGCCTCGACGACGTGAACGACGTGTCCGACCCCGCGGGCCGTCTCGGCGGCGACTCGGGAACCCCGCTCGCCGCGACCGACTCGGGGCTGTACGCGCTCGGAAACGGCTGGATGGACACGCTCGACGGGGCGTTTTCGGCGGTCGCGTCGATGCCGGACGGCCGCGCCCACGCGGTCGGACCGGACGGCGTCGTCGCGCGCGGCGACGAGGCGGGCGCGTGGGACGACGCACCGATTCCGCTGGACGAGACGGTCGTCGCGCTCGCCCACGACGCTCGGGCCGCCTACGCCGTCACCGACGCGGGGAGCTTCTGCGTTCGGCTGACCGGAGGCGACTGGCGGACGCAGGTGCTCGGATTGGACACGGTCGGCGTCGCGGTTCGCTGACACGCGACGGGGCTGAACGCAACGAAAAGCGGTTTTACCCCCCACGAGAGACGAACGGGTATGCTCGTACCCGGCGCATCCTCCCAGGCACTCGCGGCCGCGCTCGCTTCCGAACTCGGCGAGTCGCTCGCGGCCGTCGAGTACGACCGCTTCCCCGACGGCGAGACGTTGGCCGCGGTCCCCGGCTTCGACGCCGACGCCGCCACCATCGTCGCCAGCACCGCCAGCAACGACGCCTACGTCGAACTCCTCCAACTGCAGGACGCGGTCCGCGAGGCCGGTGCGTCCGAAGTCACGACGGTCATCCCGTACATGGGCTACGCCCGACAAGACAAGGCGTTCGAGGCCGGCCACCCGATTTCGGCCCGCGCGGTCGCCCGCGCCGTGAGCACGACGACCGACCGCGTCGTGCTCGTCAACCCCCACGAGGACGCCGTCGCCGACTTCTTCGACGTGCCCGTCGACATCGTCGACGCCGCCGGGCGACTCGCCGAACCGCTCCCCGAACTCGACGAACCGCTGTTCCTGTCACCGGACTCGGGAGCCATCGGCATCGCAGAGACCGTCCGCGACGCCTACGGCGAGGGCGAGACCGACTACTTCGAGAAGGTGCGCCACTCCGGGACCGACGTGGAAATCACGCCGAGTGACGCCGACTTCGAGGGCCGCGACGTGGTCATCACCGACGACATCATCGCCACCGGGTCGACCATGAGCGAGGCCGTGACCGTCCTCGCCGACGGCGGCGCAAAGCGCGTCTTCTGTGCGACCGTCCACCCGCTTCTCGCCCGCAACGCCCGCACGAAACTCGCACGCGCCGGTATCGAACGCGTCGTCGGCACCGACACCATCGAGCGCGACGTGAGCGAGGTGTCCGTCGCGCCCGCCGTCGCCGACGAACTCGAACGGTAACAGACCACACAGTCTCTCGAAACGGTTTTCCCAGTCCCCGTATCTCGGAGTAACATGGGACGCTACGGAGACATCGATTACCCGCGGATGACCAAGACCGGCCTCGGACTGGGGCTCGCGCTGTTCCTGTTCGGCGCTGTCGGCGCGAAAGTCGCCCTCGCCATGAGCGGCGGTTCCATCCCCGGTTGGGAGCGCACGCTGTTTTTCGACGCCGAGTGGATCGGCATCGCACTGGTCCTGTTCTCGCCGATTATCTTCGGCATCGTGCTCCCCCTGACGGAGTAGATGGCCGACGCCGACCCGCGGTTCCCTGACGACGACGAGACGCTTGTCCTCAAGTCCGACTGCGCGCGCTGTCCGGCGCTCGTCGAGTGCCGAAACCGCATCTCGTGGGGCGTCGGCCCCGACGACGCGACTGTGATGGTCGTCGGCGAAGCGCCGGGCGCGGGCAACCCCGACGCCGACCGCTGGCGGGGCGGCAACTGGACCGGAATGTCCTACACGGCCCGGCACTCGGGCCGCCGTATCCGCGAGACGATGGCCGTCGTCGGCTACGAGTCGGGCGTCTTCTACACGAACGCCGTCAAGTGCTTTCCCTCGGACGGCGAGGGGTCGAACCGCGCGCCCACCGCCGCCGAAAAGGCGAACTGCCGCGACCACCTCGTCGCCGAACTCGAAGCCGTCGACCCCGACGTGGTGGTCCCGACCGGCCGCCACGCGACCGAAAGCGTTCTCGCGCTCGACGACGCCTCGCTGGACGGCTTCCTCGATACCGTCCTCGAACCCGTCGAGAGCGAGCGGTTCGGCTACACCGTGGTCCCGCTTTTACACCCCTCCTACCGCGACGTGTGGCTCTCCCGACTCGGCTACGAGTTAGACGAGTATCTGGCCGACTTGGAGTCGATTCTCCCCTAAATCCGCCGCGTCGCCGACGCGGACCGCGACGACCGCCAACTGCACCGACCGCGCCGCTCGACACCCCACATATTCATGGCCGAGGGTTGACATAGTTCGACCACACCGATGCTCGGCGACCTCATCGCGGACCTGATTCTCGAAGTCGTCTTCCGTCCCATCCTGAAGGCGATGGACCTGTTCGTCGCCGGCGTCAAGAAGCGACTGACGCGCCTTCGAGCGCGGGTCGGCGGTGAGCGCGCTGACGATGGAACCCGAGGCGACGAGGACGAGGAGAGGGACCGAATCTACAGCGACGCCGGCGACCGCGAACGGTCCGCGGAGCGGTACTGATACGACCCTGACGCCGAACCGGTCCGAACTTTCTTTTCCTCGCCAATCGACGTGCCACGTATGTCCGACTGCATCTTCTGCGCCATCGTCGACGGCGACATCCCCGGCCGAATCGTCCACGAGACCGACCACTCGCTTGCGTTCCTCGAC
Source organism: Haloferax sp. Q22 (assembly GCF_001482285.1). Classification (GTDB taxonomy): domain Archaea; phylum Halobacteriota; class Halobacteria; order Halobacteriales; family Haloferacaceae; genus Haloferax. The sequence continues at coordinate 275,502 of NZ_LOEP01000016.1, forward strand.
GCCAACCCGCTCGCGCCCGGCCACACGCTCGTCGTTCCGAAGGAGCACCACGCCCGACTCGACGAGGTGCCGGCCGACGCGGCCGCCGACCTCTTCGCCGCCGTGAACGACCTCGTCCCGCGCGTCGAGGCGGGCGTCGACGCCGACGCGACGAACATCGGCATCAACAACGGCCCCGCCGCCGGCCAGGAAGTCGACCACGTCCACGTCCACATCGTCCCGCGGTTCGAGGGCGACGGCGGCAGTCCCATCCACGCCGTCGCGGGCGAGCGACCCGACCTCTCCGACGAGGAACTTGCCGACATCGAGGCGGCCATCTCGGGCTAACTCGGGTCTCGTTCCAGCCGACTCTCCTTCTCTCCGCCAATCGTGTCGACATAAACACACATAGGGCCGCCGCGAGTACCGGCTGTCGTGACAGTCCTCCAATCGTTTCGGACGGCCCTCCGAATCGTCACCGAGACGCCGGTGCTCGTCGCGTTCGCCCTCGCGTTCGGGCTCATCGGCGCGTTGAACAGCGCCTCCGGTCCAACCGGTGCCGTCGGCTCGCTCCTCCAACTCCTCGCTGTGCCGGCGCTCATCGGCGCGTTCTACACCGTCGCCGACGGCGCGCGCCCCGGTTCTGACACCGACCTGCGCGCGTCCACCGCGGCACAGCGCTACTACGTCAGCCTGTTCGGCGCGACGCTCCTCGCCGGCCTCGTCGTGGTCGTCGTCGCGATGGTCGTCGGCGGCGGCGTCCTCGGCTACATCGGGTTCGACCGATTCAACGCGGTGCTGAACGGCTCCGCGAGCCTCACGCTCGTCGAACTCGGGGCGCTCGGCGTGGCCGGCGTCACCATGGTAGCCGTCATCTACATCTTCACGTTCTTCGACACCGCCGTCGTCCTCGACGGGAAGACCGCGGGCGGGTCGCTCAGCCGCAGCGTCGACTTCGTCTTCGGCAACCTCCGGCACGTCGTCGGCTACGCGGTCGTCGCGACCGCCGTGACCTCGGTCGTCGACCTGCCGGTCCTCTGGCTCGTCAGCCTCGATGGGGCGACCACCGTCGCCGGCGCGGTGACGGCGTTCCAAGCGCCGATGTCGGCGGTCGATATCGCCGTCGTGGCCGTCGGCTCGACGGCCACCACGCTCGTCGGGCGAACCTACAAGGTCTGTTTCTACCGGGCCTGTACGGACGCCGTGCCGGGGTCTGACCCTGAAGCGGCCGACGACGAGTGGTCGGTCTAGCCCCACCGCCGGCCGTCAAAATCATCTCTGTGAGCTGAATAGTATCGTCCGGCGACACCAATTCCGGCCGACCGAAGCTATTAATTCGAGAACCCGACCAGTCGCGGTATGCCGATTCCCCCCAGAACCACCGCGCTCGTCGGCGTCGCCGGCGGCGCGGGGACGACCCGACTGACGCTCGAACTCGCCGCGGCGCTCGCGAGCGACGGCCGCGACGTGGCGGTCCTCGACGCGGCGTTCGCCACGCAGGGGCTCTCGGACTACGTCTCGGGAGCGCTCGACCCTGACGCGACGTCGCTCGTCACCGACGCAGCGGACGTGCCGCTGGAGTCGGGGCTGGTAGACTTCGAAACCGACACCGAGGGACGCGTCGCTGTCTGCCCCGCCGCGGCCCCGTTCGAGCGACTCGCGCGGGCGATGACCCCTGATGCCGCGCGGGCGTTCGAGGGTCGCATCGCCGAGGCCGCCGACAGCTTCGACCACGTGCTCGTCGACGCGCCGCTCCTCGCGTCGAATCAGACCGTCGCCGCCGCCGCGGCGTGCGACCGCGTCGCGCTCGTCGCGCCCGCCACGGACCGCGGTGCCGACGCCGTCGGTCGGCTCAGCGCTCGGGCCGCCGACATCGGTGCTGACATCGATGCGGTCGTCTCCACGTTCGGCGCGCTCGGCGACGCGGACGTGGTCGTTCCCGAGACCGAGGCGAACGACATCGCTGACGCGCCGGCGTGCCGCGACGACGCCGACCTCGCGGCGGGCGTCGCCGCGGTCGCGGAGGTCCTCCTCGACGTGGAACTCGATTCGGTGACGGCCGCCGGCGGCGTGCTCACCTCGGTCGGCGAGTACATCCGTCGCTGAATCGCGCGACGCGACGAGCGAGTTTCGAGAGAACGGACAGACGGCTGGCGAGCGCCGCCGCTCGCGAGCGTGAAAACGGGAGGTGGGGAGGCGTATCCCGCGTCAGAACTGCATGTCGGTGACCGAGCTCATGGTCTCGGCCAGCGAGTCGCGCTTCGCGACGGCCGCATCGGTGCGGTCGGTCAGCGCGCCCTCGACGGCTTCGACGAGGGGGTCGATGGGGTCGTGCGTCTCGACGTACGTCGCGAGTGCGAACTCCGACGGCTCGGCGCCGGTGAGCGCGAGCGCGTCGGCGCGCGAGATTCGTCCGTCGATCCAATCGCGGACGATACGTCGCGCCTCGGGTGCGAGGGGAATCACGCCCGCTTCGCCGCAACGGTGCAAGACTTTCGCCGCCGTGACCGGAGCGACGCCTGCGTCGCTCGCGCTCTCGCCGACTGACGTTCCCGACCCGTGTGCTTCGACAACCCGCTCCGCGGCCGCAGGCGCACAGGGGAGCGCGTCTGCGTGCGCCTCGAAGCGCTCGCGGAGGGAAACACCGGTGTCGTCGACAGTCGGAACGCAGCGCGAACGCTGCTCAGTCGTCGTCGTCTCTAACGCGGCGGCGATATCCGACAGTCCCATCGCTCGGTGGTCCGCGCCTACCGAGTAAAAGCGTTCCTAATCAGTATCAAAATTGAGTCTGTAACCTACCGATTACCGGTAGGTTCTAGCGGCAGTAATCGGGGTTCTACCCCCGATTCAACCCGTGTTTAAATACCCGTTCGCGACCGATTTTCAATTGTGATGAGCGAAGCACGTTCCCACCAGGGTTGCCCAGAATGCGACGGACACCTCGGTTTCGAAGCCGGCGAGACGGTCTGTACCGACTGCGGTCTCGTCGTTTCGGAGTACCGCATCGACCACGGCCCCGAGTGGCGCTCGTTCGCCGACGACGACCGGAACCCCGCCCGCACCGGCGCGCCGCTCACCCGCTCGCGCCACGACCGCGGGCTGTCGACCGAAATCGGCCGCTCGACGCGTATCAAGGGCCGCAAGCGCCGGCAGTTCGCCCGCATGCGCCGCCAGCACAACCGCGCTCGCATCTCGACCAAGCGCGAGCGCAATCAGGTGTACGCCTTCACCGAGATTCGCCGCGTGACGAGCGCGCTGTCGCTGCCGAACCACATCCGGGACCAGGCGTGCTCGCTGTTCGAGTCCGCCCAGAACGAGGACCTCCTGCGCGGGCGCTCGCTCGAAGGGTTCGCCGCGGCCTGCGTCTACGCCGCCTGCCGCGTCGCCGGCGTCTCCCGGAGCGTCGAGGAGGTCTGCGACGTGTCGAAGGCCACCGAGGCGGAACACCAAGCGGCCTACGGCGCGCTCAACCGCGACCTCGGCCTCCCCGTCGCGCCCGCCGACCCGACCGAGTACCTGCCGCGGTTCGCGACCAAACTCGACCTCGACAGCGACACCGAGCGCCGGGCGCGCGAGTACGTCGCCGAAGCCCGCGACGAGGGCGTCGTGGGCGGCAAGAATCCCTGCGGCGTCGCCGCGGCGTGTCTCTACACCGCGGCTCGCGACCGCGGCGAGGACTGCACGCAGGCCGAGGCCGCCGACGTGGCCGACGTGACGCCCGTGACGCTCCGCAAGACGTACGTGGCGCTCCGCGAGTGAGCCGACACCGACAGGCGACGGGACTCGCTAACTGAGACGACGGCGAACGAGACGCGAGAATCGAACTACGAACCACACGAACGGACCGAAAACGAGACGACGTTTCTACCGACCGCTTACGCGGACCGCGTCCGCGAGTTCCCGAATCCGAGTACTGGGAAGGCTCTTCGGCGACGACGCGACGACCGGCTCGAACCGCTCGACCGCCTCGGACAGTCGAGAGTCCGCGGGGACTGCCGTCGCCGGCGCGCCGAGCACGTCGGCGAAGGCGTCGAGCGGCACCTCGTCGACGACGCGGTTGACCGCGACGGCGGCGAGCCCACAGTCGAGTTCGCGCGCCAGCTCGCGGGTCCGCACCGCGTCGGCCAGTGCGTACCCCTTCGGTGACGCGACGACGAGGCAGGCGTCGGCGACGGTGAGCGGGACGCCGGCGTCGGCGCGCATCCCCGCGGGACAGTCCACGACCACGTCGCCGTAGGCCGCTTCGACCGCGTGAAGCGCGTCGGCGAGGAGGCGCACGTCGGCCGCCCGCGCACCGGCGAGCGTCCGCCCGCACGGGAGAATCGAGACCGGGCCGCCCGAGCGGACGGCTTCGAGCGGATCCGCGCGCCCCGCGAGCACGTCGTGGAGATCTGGGCCGGGCGCGTACGGGAGGTTCGCCATCCCGAGGTCGGCGTCCACGACGACCGCGCCTAGCTCCGCCGCGAGTTCGAACGACAGGGTCGATTTCCCGACGCCGCCCTTCCCGGAGACGACCGCGAGAATCACGCGAGCCTCCGGAGCGCGTCCACGTCGGGGTCGGCGTCGGCCGCGCGGTCCGCGAGCGCCGTCGCGCGCGCCGCCAGTTGACGAAGGCGCTCGCGGTCCGAATCGAGCGATTCGAGCGCCTCGACGCCGGCATCGGCCTCCGAGAGCGTCGCCGCGGCGTCCGCGACCGACGCGCCGTCCAATCGCTCGGCGAGGTCGATGCGACGCTCGAGCGCTGTGAGCGGACCCAGCGGCTCCGGCGGCTCCGCTTCGAGTGACTGCTCAGTCTCGTGACCACGCTCTACGGGGCACCCGACCGCCGCCGACACGTCGGCGTCCGTGGGCTGTTCGGACGGTTCGGGACGTTCGGAGCGAGTCCGAGGTGCGGGACTCGGGAGCGGGTCGCGGCGCTCCCCATCTGACGCGTCGCTCGTCGTGCTGGGTGTCGGTTCGGACGTCTCCGACTCCGGCGTCGTCGTCGGCAGGTCAGAAGCGACGGGAACTGCATCGGCCGGCGGCCGCGCCGAACCGAGCGTTCGAACCGCATCGTCGGGCGTTGAGCCCGTGGTCCGCTCCGCGCCGTCGGCGCGGCCGAGCGCGCTCACGTCGACCGCGCGGTCGGGGAGGTCTCGAACCCCCGGAGAGCCGGCCGTCGGTGACGGAGAGACAGCGTAGCCGAGCGCGACCGTCGAGCCCGCGGGGACGACACCTTCGAACCCGTCATCGTCCCAGCCGGCTTCGGGAACGCCGGCGCGACGCGGCGGCAGCACCGACCCGTCGAGTCGGTTGCGAAGCCTGACGCGACGGTCGACCGGTGCGTCGTTGTGGACTCGGACCGAGACGAGGGCAACACCGTCGTCTACGGTCACGTCGATATCGGAGTGCATGGCGGGGCTGGCCGCCGCTTCGTATATAAATCAACGCCCGACGTGGCTCGCTCACCCGCCGTTCGGCCGGCATCTGACGACCGACGCGTCGAGCCAGTTCGCTGCGGCCTCGGCATCCGAAAACCGGCCGCACGAGACGACGACCGGCGCGGACAGGTCGGCGAGGCGGACGGCGGCCAGCGCGCACGCGACGGGGTCCGACGCGAGGTCGCTCGGCTCGTCCGGGGAGCCGCCCGAGGGGGTCGCCGTCGCCGAAACCGACGCGAGGGACCGGAGCGCCGCCTCGAACTCATCGCCGAGTTCGGCCGCGAAGTACGCCCGCGCCTCCCGTCGCCGGTTCTTGACCGCGTCTTCGAGTTTGAGTCTCGCCTCGCGACTGTCTCGCTCGGTTCGGGCCGCCCGTTCGAGCGCCGAAAGCCGCTGTTCGGCCGCGACGCGTTCGGTTTCGACCTCGGAGAGTTCGGTCGCGACCGCCACGAGTTCCGATTGCGCTGTCTCAGTCGCCTCGTCGTCGCCGGCGTCTCGGTGAGCATTCACCCGACCGCGAAGGGTTGCGACGCGCTCTCTGAGTCGAGACTCGTCCTCGCCGGCGGCGGCGACCCGGCGGCGGGCCTCGCGGAGCGCGGCCGCGGACGTGTCGGCGCGCTCGCGTTCGTCCGCTTCCGACTCCTCGGCCGCACGGTCGCGACGCTCGGCGAGTTTCGCTTCGAGTCGGGCGAGGTCGTCGGCGACGGGAGAGCGAAGCCCGCGGGACCGACCGACTGCCGCGAGGAGCCAGCCGCGGGACGGTGTCGACTTCGAGACGGGAATCCGACCAAGGCGGTCGTGCCCGGGACCCGGCTGCGGACAGTCGATTCGGAGCGCGCCGGTCGCGTCGTCCCCGTCGTCCCCGTCGTCCGCCCGTATCGCGGCGACGACCTCGGCGGCACCGACGTCGAACGGTCCGTCGGCGAGGTCGATGGCCGGCCCTTCGCGGACGGTCCCGTCGGGGAGTCGGAGCCTCATAGCTCGCGGCGCTGCATCTCAGCGGCCGACGGGTGGTCGGTGCCCGAGGCGAACTTGCTGTACGGCGTCGCCGGGGACTCGCGGTCCTCGTAGGCGGCCGCGGCCTCGCGGACCGTATCGGGGACCGCCGCGAACTCGTTGAACGGTTCGGTTCGCTCGATTTGCACGGCCTCGTCGTGTTTCTCCCGAAGCCGAAGCGCGAGGAAGGCGGCCAACTCCGTCTCGTCGAAGAGCGCGGCGCGACCCAGCCGACGGGCCACGACCTCGTCGTGAGTCCGACAGATGTTCCGAAGCGTCGTCCGCGCCGCCTGCGAGTAGGTCACGACCAACAGCACGCACGCTGGGTCACGGAGTCGGGAGAAAAATCGTTCGACAGCGGCGTTCTCGCGTCAATCGGCTGTCACGGACGGGAACGGCGGCGGTGGTGCGCGTGGCGCGCCTACCGGATTCGAACCTCCGCGCGACTCGCCTCAGACGCGCTCGACGGAGAACGTCACGTCGTCGGCGTCGCCGGCTGCCTCGTTGAGGAGGTCTCTGACCCGCGTCCGCGCGTCGGCCTCGTCGGCGGCGAGGACGACGAGTCCCTCCGCGCGGTCGTCGCCGACGGCCGTCCACGCGTCGAGCGTCCCGTCGCCGGCGTCGTCTTCGAACTCCGTCGCGAACGTCCGGAGGACGGTCACGACGCGCCGCTCGGTGCTGGCGAGGTCCGCGTCGCCCGATTCGAGGTCGCGGATGGCGTCTTCGATGTTGCGGATGGCGGAGATTCGGTCCATCGGTCGTCTGTCCCGTCGCCGCACGCTCCACTAAGTTCGTCGGTTCCGCGCGGGTCGGCCGCAGACGGATCGCGAGTCGAACGGCCGTCTCACGCTCGCTCGTCTGGGAGCTCCTCAAAGAAGTCGGCGACGAACGTGAAGTGCTCCGCCACGAGGTCGCAGTCCTCGAAGGCCTCGTGCGCCTCGCTTTCGAGGTCGGGCTGCTTTTCGGGGATATCGTTGTCGCCCGCGGTCGCCGCCTCGTCGAGCACCTCGCTGGCCCGGGCCATCGCGTCGGTGAGGCAGACGAACTCCTCGGAGCGCTCGGCAATCGCCGCCACGGGGTCGCGTTCCGAAACCCGAGCATTCACGTCCTCAAACGCGCTCATCGCACGGAAGAACGACCGGGAGGCGTCGCCGTAATCCTCGCCGAGATACCAGTCGAACCCGTCCTGTAACCGCCGGATGGCGTTGCGGAACGAGAGGATGTCGTCGGCGAAGGCCGAGATCTGCCCGAACTCCCGCTCGAAGGAGTCGACTTTGCGCCCGTAGTCGGCGGGTTCGAGGGTCGTGAGTTCGTCGAGGTTCTCGGCCTTTGTCTCGTCCGTCAGCCGTTCGAGGGTGTCTCGCGCTGGCGCGAGCGCCTCGTCTATCTGTTCGACCTGCGTGTCGATGCGGCTGAACTCCTCGCCGTACAGTCTGGAGACCGCGTTGTTGGTGCGGTAGAAGGCCTGATTCGAGTTCTCGTGGGTCTTCCCGGTCCACCAGAGGAACCAGAACACGTCCCGAAGGCGCACGAGACGGTCTTCCTGCGCCGAAGTCAGGTCGAACTGGGAGAGCGTGTTAAAGTGGCCGCGCGCGAGGTACAACGACTCCGCGGTGTCCTCGAAGGAGAACGGAATCGAGGCGTTCAGGTCGTGGAACCCGCCGTCGTCGCCCGCAACGGACGCGAAGTCTTCGACCGCGGCGTCGAGGTCCTCCACCGCGAGTCCGAGGATGCGAGTCACCTGGTCCGGAGTCTCCGTTTCCGTCTCAGTCGTCGATTCGGTCGTGGTTGTCGGCTCCTCGGTCGGCGTCGGCGTGTCTGTCGCCGCCGTCGTCGTTGTCGCCGCCGTCGTCGGCTCCTCGGTCGTCGTCTCCCCACCGTCCGTTGACGAACATCCCGCGAGAAAGAGTGCACCCGCGGTCGCCAGATACGCTCGACGATTCATGCGTACTACATGATTCTCAGATTACATAGGAGTGTTGGTGTAAATAAACGACACGTGTTCGAGAATGTCCGCTCGTCGGAACAGTACGGAGTTCGTGACAGTCGAGAAATCGAGGGCGGCCGCTCAGGTCGCGCGGTACACGTCCCCGCGGGGCTCGTAGATGTCGCCTTTCATCTTGAGCTTGTCAAGCTGGTCGTTGACCGTCTTCTCGTCCATGTTCAGCTCGCTGTTGGCGCGTTCGAGAACCTCCTCGTGGGGCGCGCCCTCCTCGTACTCTTCCTGCATGGTACGGATGAGTTCGAGCAGGTTCTTGATGCGGTCGCGCTGGGTCTTCGACCGGCCGGTCTCGACGATGTCGGCGTCGAACTCGCCGGTCTCGGGGTCCATACCGATGTCGCGCAGGCAGGACTCGACGATGCCCGTGACGCGTTCTGCGTCCTCGCGGGTCACCTTGTCCGAGAGGCGGACGCGGGCGGACGCCTCGCCGAGCCGGACGAGCGCTTCGAGCTTCCGGGCGGTCACGGGGACGGGTGCGTCCTCGTCGGCACCGCGGGCACGGAAGTCTACGTAGAAGTCGCGGATGACTTGCTTCGCCTCGTCGGTCATGGTCGGATAGCAGGTGCGCTTCGCGTAAGCGATGTACTTGCGGAGGAGTTCCGCGTCGATGGTGGGCGCGACCTCGTCGGTGACGGCGTCGACCTGCTGTTCCGTGAACTCGGAGTTGGCGACGTTCGTCCGCTGGGTGTTCAGCTCGCCCGCGTAGTTGGTCTTGAGGATGTGGTCCGCGAGCTTGGAGTCCTCGTCGGGATCGGGGTCGTCCGTGACCGTGAAGATGAGGTCGAACCGGGAGATGAGCGCGGGTTCGAGGTCGATCTGCTCGCCGATGGGCTCGTACTGGTCGAAGCGGCCGTACTTCGGGTTTGCCGCGCCGAGGAGTGAACACCGCGATTTGAGCGTCGCGTTGATGCCGGCCTTAGAGACCGAAATCTGCTGTTGTTCGAGCCCCTCGTGCATTGCGGAGCGGTCCTCGGGCCGCATCTTGTCCAACTCGTCGACCGCCGCGATACCCTTGTCCGCGAGGACGAGCGCGCCGGCTTCGAGCGTCCACTGCTGGCCGTCGCCGAAGTCGTCGCGGACGGCCGCGGCAGTGAGACCCGCCGAGGACGAACCCTTACCGGACGTGTAGACCGAGCGGGGCGCGATATGGCGGATGTACGACAGCATCTGGGAGTTGTGCGAGACGAGCCCGTTGGAAACGTAGCTGTGTGTTCCCTCCACTTCGAGGTCGTACACCCACTCTTCGGCGGGTTCGACGCGCTCTATCGACTGAATCCGCTCCCATGCGACGTTGCCATCGACGAGCGACCGGAGCTCAGAGACGCGGTCTGCAACCGAGCGGCCCCCATCAGCGACCGCTCGTGACTCTTCGCCGTCTCGGCTCTGCAGTACATCTTCGAACGCCGAGACGACACGGGAGAGGCTTCCGCGACTCGGGGTGCGGTCGCCTCGTTCGTAGTGCTGGTACGTCGACCGCGGAAGGCCACACTCGGCCTGCGTGAGCCCGAGCGCCTCGCGGAGTTCCCGAAGCTCTCCGCCGGCGGGAATCAAGTCGGTGTTCGTGTTCCCGTTGGTTCCCACGAATTCGGCGGTTGCGAGCGACTTCCGTTCGGTCACGAATCCGATTTCGTCGACGTACGTCTCGAAGTCGTCACCGCTGATTCGGAGCCGGTAGCTCCCGTTTTGTCGTGGGCGCAGTTGCGACCGGATACCAGCCGTGAGCAGGAGCGTCCGGACGTCTTCGAGGAGTTCGCGACTCATCGAGGCGACCGTTATCTCTCGTTGGCTCGCCGAGACGTGGCCTTCGCCTTCGATGAGCGCGCGGAGGAACGCCCGGCCGGTGTTCGAACTCGCCGACATGAGCTGTTCCGGGATTCGTTGCTCGGCCGAGCCCGCCAAGAGCGTCGGGGAGAGGTTTTCGAGGAAGCTAACGAGCTCGCCAGACCCACAGATGACCTCACGCGCGCTCTTTCCTTCGTGCGGGGACCGCTCGAAGTGGTTGACGCCGAGACGGTCGAACGCGTCTGCCACGTCGTCGAGCACTTCGCGGTCGTTGTTCGTTACGGAGACGAACCCGGTCGCATCGTCGCGCTGTTCGACGTACCCCTCAGCGACGATGTAGCCGATGAGCCGAGCGAGCCAGGGCTCCCACTCGTCTGGGAGTTCGAGTCGAATCGCGTTATGCGACTTCGACCGGCGGAAGTCGACGTCGAGTTCGTCTCGACCCGTCGCCGGAAGCGAGTGCGGTGCCGCGAGGAACGCTCCTTCGGTTAGGCCGTCCGCCCTGACTGCGGTCGTCATTCCGTCGGTTCGGGTGAACAACGGGTGGGAGGGAGTGACCTCGATTTCGCGGCCGGTGTTCGTCTGGATACGGAGCATCCGGTCTGGGGCCTCTCGCTTCCAGACTTTCGTCGCCTGACGCGGCGTGAGCGTTCCGTCGGGGCCGAGTGACGGGACGGTGAAGTCCGCGGTGTCCCAGACGCCGTCGTCGATTGGTTTCGGATCGTCGAGGTTCGATTCGACCAACTCTCGAATCGACACGTCGCGCCCGTCGGCGAGCGTGACTCGCGTATCACTGTCGACACACTTCCCAGTACCGGGGTCCCCTATCAACAGCATGTGCAGGTCGCCGCGAATCCGCGACCCGTCGGGCAGGTGCTTCGTGACGCCCGAGAACAGTTGGAGAATCATGGCCATCTTCTCTTGCTCGTAGCCGTAGATGGCGGGCGCGACGGACTCGACCATCTTCTCGTAGATGGCCGGGTCGTTCGAGAGTTCGACGATTTCGGCCACGTCCTCGTCGGATATCTCCATGTCCTCGAACTCCTCGTCCTCGATGGTGAGCGAGATGCCCTCCATGTAGTAGTCGAAGACGGGCGTCTTCTCGTTGCCCGAGGTCTGCTGTTCGATGTGGAGGATGCCGACGGCGGTGACGTGGTCGCCGGCGGTGACTTTGCCGGTCACGTCGTCCGAGAGGTTGATGTCGATGCTCTGTGGCGTCTCGCCCCCGCGCAGGCCCTCGGGGGACTCCTGGACGCGCAGTTTCTGGGAGTCGATGAAGTTCGACTGGTCGAAGTCGATGCGGAACGGCCCCTGACGCTCGCATCCCTGACACTCGTGTGGCTCCTGAAAGCCGCCGTCGCCCTGCGGGATGTAGCTCATCGTCCCGCAGCGCTGGCACTCGAAGGCTGCCTCCGTGATTTTCGGGCGCACGTCGGTCGCCTTCCGGACGATTCCCTGCACCGAGATGAGCGTCCCGATGTGGTCGTCGTTGACCCGGATGTTCCGGATATCGACCGTCTCGGGGAGGTTGCGCATCCGGACGTGCGCCTGCCCGAGTTTCACGTCCGCGGGGAGGTCGAACAGGCGCAGCGCCTCCTCCGCGTACTCTTGGAACTGGCCGGGCTTCGTGATATAGTCGTCCGCGAGTTCCGCGTCGAACCGATAGAGGTCGTCGTAATCGATGTACAGCGACCGTTTTTCTTTCGGGTACTGCTGTGCGAGTTTTCCGATTTCCTCTCGATAGTAATTGCGGTAGAACTCGATGAACCGCTCTGTAAGGTCTCGGTTCTGGGGGGCCTGCGCCATCGCACAAGGGTATGTCCCCAATCGGTTAAGAACCTTCGTCGTTCGGCCGACCCTCCGTCGTCCCGACGGGTCGGCCGCGCACCGGGACTCGTGCGGCCCGAAGGGTCACAGCGGCCGCCCGCTACAGCGACACGTCGGTCTCGATGTCCTCGGTCGCCTCGCGGAGGCCGTCGCGGCGGGCGTCCTCGGCCATCCGATTCGAGAGGTCGTCGTCGGTCAACAGCTCCGCGAACTCGTCGCGGAAGCGGTAGTTGACACGCGTCGAGCGCATGTCGGCCTCGGCGACGGGACGGCACTCGGCGACGACTTCGACGGGCACGTCGAGCGTCTCGGCGATGGTCTCGTCGTCCGCGCCGTCGATGAGCAGGTTGTCGAAGCGGTCGGCGTCGAACGGGAACTCGCGGTCGGCGTCGCGGACGAGATGGAGGTCGAACCGGGCGGTGCGAACCGCCTCGGGCGACGCGTCGAGTTCGACCGCGAGGTCGGCGTCCGCGTCGCCGTCGAAGAAGCCGACGACGAGCGCGACGAGCGCGTCGTCGTCGAACTCGGTGTCGAACGTGTAGCGCTCGCGCATCGTCGCCACGGTGTCGCGGACGCGCTCGCGGACCGCTTCGGGGTCGTCCACGTCGGCGAGCGACCCGCGCGACTCGGACTGCTGTTCGGTCACGGTGTCCGACCCAGTCGCCTCGATGAAGATGTCGCGGAGTTCGGCGGTCTTCTCGTCCATACCCGAAGAATGGCACGTCCAGCGTCTTTAATGATGCTGACCCGAGAGCCGCCGAGCGCCGGAGAGACGACTCGAACCGGCCGACGAGACCGAGGACCGACCTCGCCCACACACTCTGTAAACCGATAATTTAAACAGGGTTTACGAGACAGCGATGGGCATGGCAACCGAACACGAGTCAGTCGAACTCGTCGGCGACGAACTCGTCGGCAACATCGCCCGCGCCGCCCTGTTCGCGGCGCTCATGGGCGCTGGCAGTTACGTCTCGTTCCCGAACCCCGTCTCGCCGATTCCGGTGACGATGCAGGTGCTCGTCGTCTTCCTCGCGGGCATCTTCCTCGGCCCCGTCTGGGGCGGCGGCTCCATCGCGCTCTATCTCGCCGCTGGCGGCCTCGGCGCGCCGGTGTTCGCCGGTGGCTCCGCCGGGCTTGCGCCGCTCGTCGGGCCGACCGCCGGCTACCTCTGGTCGTACCCCGTCGCCGCGGTCATCGTCGGCCTCGTCGTCCACGGCGGCATCGGCGTCGGCGACTACCGCGTGCGCACCGTCCGACTCGTCGGCGCGATGGTCGCGGGCACCGTCGTCGTCTACGCCTTCGGGACGCTCGGCTTCGCGTACGTCCAGAGCGTCGGCCTCGAATCCGCCTTCTGGACGGCCTCCGCCGCGTTCATCCCCGCCGAGGCGTTCAAAATCGCCGCCGCGGTCGGCATCGTCCGCTCCGACGCCATCGCCGCCCAGTAGATGATTCGCGTCGAGGGCCTCGTCCACCGGTACGGCGACACGGTCGCGGTCGACGGGGTCGACCTCGCCATCGACGACGGCGAGTGCGTCATCGTCGCGGGCGCGAACGGCTCCGGCAAGACCACGCTCGTCCGGCACTTCAACGGCCTGCTCGACCCCGACGAGGGCTCGGTTTCGGTCAACGGCCGCTCCGTCTCGGACCACCTCGTCGCCGCCCGGACCGCGGTGGCGATGGTGTTCCAGCACCCCGAGGACCAGCTCGTCGCCGCGACCGTCGGGGCCGACGTGGCGTTCGGCCCGGAGAACCTCGGCCTCGACCGCGACGAAATCGACCGCCGCGTCCGAGAGTCACTCGGTGCGGTCAACCTCGACGGCCGGGAGGACGAGCGAGTTGACGCTCTCTCCGGCGGCGAGGTCGAACGCCTCGCCATCGCCGGCGCGCTGGCGATGCAACCCGACCACCTCGTCTTGGACGAACCGTTCACCGGCCTCGACGAACCCGCCCGGCGCTCCGTGCTCGCCCGCCTCCGGGACCTCCGTGCCGAGGGCACGAGCCTCGTCGTCGTCACCCACGACCTGCGCGACGTGGCTGAACTGGCCGACCGCGTGGTCGTCCTCGCCGACGGCGACGTCGCCCTCGACGCCGCGCCCGACGAGGCCGCAGACCGCCTTCCCGACCTCGACGTTCGCCCGCCGTGTTGACCTACGAACCGGGCGACACCTTCGCCCACCGACTCGATCCGCGGACCAAACTCGCGGTGCAGGTCGGCTTCGCGGCGGCCGGGTTCGCGCATACCACACCCACCGGGCTCGTCGCCCTCGGCGTCGTCGCCGCGGGCTGTCTCCGCGCCGCCGACGCGTCGCCGGTGTCCGCCCTCAGCGACCTCCGCTACGCGATTCCGTTCCTCGCGCTCGGTCCGGTCGTCGAGGCCGCCCGCCTCGGCGCGCCGTGGTTCGACCCCGAGGCGGCCGTGGACCCGGCGCTCGCCAGCGTCCGCGTGCTACTCGTCTTCTTCGTCGCGGCGGCGTACGTCAGGACGACGCCCGTTCGCGAGTCCCGCGCGGCGATTCAGCGGCTCGTCCCGGGTCGCGTCGGCGTCGCGCTCGGCGTCGGCGTCGCGCTCGTCTTCCGTTTTCTCCCCTTGGTCCGCCGCGACCTGCTTCGCGTCCGCGAGGCGCAGGCGGCCCGCCTCGGGAGCGAGCGACGGCTGGACGAACGGCTCTCGCTCGTCGCCGCCGGCGGCCTCCGGCGGTCGTTCGCGCGGGCCGACGCGCTCGCGCTCGCCCTCCGCGCGCGGTGTTTCGCGTGGAACCCGACGCTCCCGGAGATTCGGTTCGGCCGGCGCGACGCGCCCGGACTCGTCCTCGCCGCCGCGCTCCTCGCCAGCCTCGCGTTCTGAGGTCGCCGGAGCGCTCGTAATCCGCCGACCGACACGCCTCGGGTGGCAAGATTTAACCCTCCGTTCTCCGGTGATTGATTATGGACTTTGCGGCACAGGCGGATGTTACGCGAGAGACGTTCTGGACGATTAGTCCGGTCGGCGAGGCGCTCTTCTACGGCCTCGCCGCCATCGCGTCGCTCGTCTTCCTCTACGGGGTGTACGAGCGGTTCGCTCGATACGCGCGGGGTGGCGAAGACCCGTTCGACCGGCTGTCGGACTTGCCGGGGCGGACGGTTCGGGCGGCGAAGGTGGTGTTCTCCAACGAAAAGCAGTTCAAGCGCGACCGGTTCGCCGGCGTGATGCACGCGTTCATCATGTGGGGCTTCCTGACGCTCCTCATCGGGACGACCATCCTCGCCATCGACATCGACGTGTGGCGGCGGGTGACGGGCAGTTCCTTCTTCGTCGGCGACTTCTACCTCTCGTACTCGTTCGTCATGGACCTCATGGGCCTGTTGTTCGTCGTCGGCGTCGGGATGGCGCTCTGGCGGCGTTACGGGGTCCGACACCCGCGGCTGTGGGGCAAACACACCGGCTTCGAGGACGCCGCGTTCGTCTGGACGCTCTTTTTGCTCGGCGTCGGCGGCTACGTCCTCGAAGGCATCCGCATCGTCGGCACCGAGTTCCCCGACTTCGAGACGGTGAGTTTCGTCGGCTACTTCGTCGCCCTCGTGTTCGACGCCGGGGGCATGAGCCAGGGCCTCGCGGAGACGCTCTACTGGTTCGGCTGGTGGTCCCACGCGCTCCTCGCCTTGGCGTTCGTCGCGGCCGTCCCCTACGCCAAGCCGCTGCACATGCTCACCTCCTTCGCCAACATCGTCACCGCCGACGAGAAGGCGGGCACGCGCCTCCCGAAAGTGCCGGCCGACACGCCGCCGGACGAAATCGGCTACGTCTCCGAGGACGACTTCTCGTGGAAGGCGATGCTCGATATGGACGCCTGCACGAAGTGCGGCCGCTGTACCGACGCCTGCCCGGCGAAGGCCTCCGGCCGCAACCTCGACCCGCGGGACGTGATTCTCGACCTGAAGACCTACCGCGAGTCGGTCGACGCCGGCGGCGACTCAATCGACATCGTCGCGGACGGCGGCACCTCCGTCGTCGATGCCGAGTCGATGGAGTCCTGCATGGCCTGCATGGCCTGTATGGACGCCTGCCCGGTCGATATCGAACACCTCACGCACTTCACCGAGATGAACCGCCGGCTCACCGAGACGGGCCAACAGCAAGAGCCGGTCCAGGAGGCGATGATGAACATCTTCCAGAACGGCAACGCCTTCGGCGACCCACAGCGCAAGCGGCCCGACTGGACCGACGACCTCGACTTCGAGGTGCCCGACGCCCGCGACGAATCGGTCGAGTTCCTCTGGTACGTCGGCGACTACCCCTCCTACGACGAGCGCAACCGCGCCGTCGCCCGCTCGCTGGCCCGTATCCTCGAGGAAGCGGGCGTCTCCTACGGCATCCTCTACGAGGACGAACAGCACGACGGCAACGACGTGCGCCGCGTCGGCGAGGAGGGTCTCTACGAGATGCTCGTCGAGGACAACGTCGCCGCCATGGCCGACTGCGAGTTCGACAAAATCGTCTGCACCGACCCCCACTCGTACAACACGTTCAAAAACGAGTACCCGGAGATGGACGACTCGTTCGACTACCCGGTGTACCACTACACCCAACTGGTCGAGCGCCTCGTCGGCGACGACCGCCTCGGCCTCGCTGGTGACGAACTCGCCGCCCAGACGGTGACGTACCACGACCCGTGTCACCTCGGACGCTACAACGGCGAGTACGAAGCGCCCCGCGAAGTCATCCGTGCGACCGGCGTCGAACTCGCCGAGATGCCGCGCAACCGCGACCAGTCGTTCTGCTGCGGCGGCGGCGGCGGCGGCCTCTGGATGGACCACGAAGAGGAGTCGAAGCCGTCCGAAGAGCGCCTGCGCGAGGCGCTCGACGACACGACCGGCGGCGTGGAGCGGTTCGTCGTCGCCTGCCCGATGTGCGCGACGATGTACGAAGACGGCCGCAAGACCGGTGACTACGAGGACGACATCGACATCGTGGATATCTCCGAACTCGTCGTGGAGGCGCTCGATGCGAAGGCCGCCGCGACGACCGAGACGGGGACGGACACGACGCCCGCGTCGGCCGACTGAGTCGGCGACGCGGCTGTGCTATTTTCGTCTCTTCTCTCCGATTCTATTCTAAGTCCAAGCGGTCGATGGACTCACGGATGACGCCCGCCGACTCGCGGAGCGCCGCCGTCTCGACCTCCGAGAGGTCGAACTCGTGGACGTCGCGGACGCCGCGTTGGTTGACGGTACACGGGAGGCTCATGTAGACGCCGTCGATGCCGTGTTCTCCAGAGACCAGCGTCGAGACGGTGAGAATGGAGTTGTCGCCGCCGAGGATGCGCTCGGTGGTCGCGGCCACGGAGCGCGCGACGCCGTAGTTCGTCCGTTCCTTGCGCTCGATGATTTCGTAGGCCGCCTCGCGGACCTCCTCTTCGACGCGGGCTTTGAGCGCGTCGACGTCATCGACGCCGTGGCTGGTGGCGTACGACTCGAACGGGATACCGCCGAGGTTCGCCGAACTCCAGACGAGGACCTCGCTGTCGCCGTGCTCGCCGACGACGTAGGCGTGGACGTTCGCCGAGTCGAGGTCGAACTCGCGGCTGAGCGCGTGGCGGAACCGCGACGTGTCGAGGACGGTTCCGGAGCCGATGACGCGCTCGGCCGGCAGGTCCGACACCTTCCACGTGACGTACGACAGCACGTCGACGGGGTTGGTGACGATGAGCATCACGGCGTCGTCGTTCAACCCCTCGGTAATCTGCGGAATCATGTCGGCGAAGATGTCGGCGTTCCGCTCCATCAGGTCGAGTCGGGTCTCGTCGGGCTTCTGGCTGGCTCCGGCGGTGACGATAACCACGTCGGCGTCCCAGCAGTCCTCGTAGTCGCCCGTCCGGACGCGGACCGGCGACGTGAAGTACGAGCCGTGGTTGAGGTCCATCGCCTCGCCCTCGACGCGCTCCTCGTCGATATCGACGAGGACGATTTCGCCGACGAGACTGCTCTCCATCAGCGCGAACGCCGTGCTCGACCCGACTGCGCCTGCACCCCCGACGATTGCGACCGTACCTTTGCCGCGTTCAGTGCTCATACCGGTCGTTCGGCCGAGCGGTTGATAAAAACAAAGCTCCGTTTCGAAGAACTGGGAGTACTACTTTTGTAACAGATGATAATTTGTTAGATACGGGTCAATACTGACACGTTTTTCGAAAAATGGTGAGTTCGGAGCGCCGTCGAACCGTCGCGCAGTGGCCCGCCGGTCGGCGTCGGCGGCTGGTGGGCCTATTCGCGGTCGTACTCTTTCTTGAAGCCGCGGAACTCGGTCCGGTGGGCCTCCTCGTCGGCGAGGATGGTCACCGCGAGGTCCTCGGTGACGGGGTCGTTGGCCTCCTCCGCCGCGTCGATGAGCGCGCGGTAGGTCTCGATGGCGTCCTCCTCGGCCGTGAGGACGCCGTTGATGACGGCGAGCACGTCCGTGCTGTCCTCCGGGGGCTGGAGGTCGTGCTGGCGCGCCTCGAAGGACGCCGAGCCCGGCGGCTTCTCGTCGAGTTGCTTCAGCCGGTTCCCCAGCTGCTCGGCGTGGGTGAGTTCCTCCTGAATGTCGGTCTGGAGGGACCCTTTTATCTCCTCCGCCCGGACGCCGTCGAGGACGATGGAGTTCGTCATGTAGTTCATCACGGTCTCGATCTCGTCCTGATAGGCGCGCTTCAACAGCGCGGTTACGTCCTCAGACATAGCGACTTCGTATTGACGCTCTGGTAACAAATAGCTGTTCGCCGCGACGACCCCGTCGGTGGTCGAGGCGTCGGTGTCGGCGAAAATCAGCGTGCAAGACGGTCGACAGCGCGAGGGAGTTCAGTCTTCGAGCGCGACGAGTTCGACGACGTAGCCGTCGGGGTCCTTCACGAACGCCGCGCGGGCGTTCGCTGGGTCGATGTCCACCGGCGGCTTGACGACCTCGGGCGACTGCGCCTCGACGATGTCCTCGAAGGCGCGGTCGGCGTCGGCGACCTCGATGGCGACGTGGTCGATGCCCGCGGGTTCGACGCGTGCTGTCGAGGTCGGGTCGTACTTGAACTGCAGTTCCATGTCGGTGTCGTCGCTGCCGACGTAGACGTTCCGGACGCCGTCGAGTTCGAACTCGTTGGTCTGTTCGAGGCCGAGATCGGCGTAGAAGTCGAGCGTGGCGTCGATGTCGGAGACGACGAGGGCGGTGTGGATGAGACCCATGGCGGACGCGACGCGGCGGGGAGAGATAACGTCTGGTCTTCGTGTCAGGCCTGCCGCGAGGCGTCCACGTCGATCGCGTCGACGGGGCAGATGTCGACACAGAGCATGCAGTCGATACACTGGTCTTCGTTGGTCGGTTCGACCTTCTGCTCGCTCACCGGGTGGTCGGGGGTATCCACCCACGTGAACACGTCCACGGGACAGTTTTCGAGGCACGCGCCGTCCGCGAGACAGATGTCGTAGTCGACGGCGACGTGAGTGCCGTGGATGCCGAGTTTCTCCGGCGGTTCGACGGGGCCCCAGACGGCGACGCCGTTTTCCTCGCCCGCTCGCTCACGGTTCTGGTCGAAGTTCGAGTCGATAGCCATTGCCGGGCGTTGGCCGTACCGCGTACTAAAACGTCCGCATCGCCGACGCGAAAAATCGGGGACGGAGTCGAGGTCGAGGGTCGTTTTGGAGTCGGGCCGAGATCGGAATCGAAGTCGGTACCCGACCGACGCCGGGGCGCGTCAGCGACGAACCGCGAGGAAAGCGGCCGCGAGGAGCGCCACCACGGCGAGCACGGCGCCGAATCCGGGGATACCGGTGTCGCTGGTGCCGGTCGCGGTGGTCGCGTCGGTCGTCGCCGACGCGTTCGTCGTCGTCTCGTTCGTTTCGTCCGCCGTCGTGGTCGTCTCGGTGTCGGTCGACTCGGTCGTCTCAGTCGTCTCTGCCGGTTCGGTCGTCGTCTCCGCCGCCTGGAGCGAGAGCGTCGCCGTGTCGGTCGAGTTGTTCGCCGGGCCGAGCGCGAGCGAGTAGTCGCCCGCGTTGAGCGTCGCCGGGAGCGTCTCGGTCGTCTGCGTCGCGTTCACCGAGTCGTTGCCGGCGGCGGTGAGGTACGACGAGGCGTTGGTCTGTCCCGCCGTCGAGGTGTTCAGTTCGAGGGTGACGTTGCCGTCGCGGTCCTCGTCGACCACCGTCGCGTTGACGGCGAAGTTCACGTCCTCGCCGCCGATGCGGAGCGGGACGGTGTTGTTCTCGCCGGCGAGCGCCGCGGACGTGTTGTTCGCGTCCGCCGCGCCGGAGAGCGTGATGGAGACCACCTCGCCCTGTTCAGCCGTGTACGCGTCGTCTGTGAACTCGTAGTGGCCCGAGGCGGCGGCCGCGGGCATCACCGCCGCCGCAAGGACAGCGGCGACGAGGAGGGTCGTCGTCAGTAGCGCGGATCGATTGGAGGGTCGCATCGACCACCTCTTTTCAGAGGTCAGATAAGTTATTTTCCATATCGTAATGTCAAACTAGAATTGCTACTGCGCGAGACGGGAGGACAGTGAGGTTCGAGCGCGGCCGCTCGGGGCATCGGTGGAATCGAAAGGAAATCAGCGGGTAGCGTCGGGTCGGGGAGCTATACCCGCGCAGCCTCGATGTGTTCGAGGACGCGCGAGATGTGGTGGTCGTCCCGGACGGGCGCCTGTTTCCGATAGGTACGGAGGGCGTCTACGAGATAGTCGAGTTCGGCGCTGTCGAAATCTTCGTCGCCGGCCTCGACCCGCGCGAGCAGGCTGGGGGCCGGTGTCGGCTCTTCGTCTGCATCGACCGCCCGCTCGATGGCGTCGAGCAAGGCGGCGTGAACGACCCACGTCTCTTCACGTGAGAGGTCGAGCGCCGTCGGACGGTCCTGGGCCGATGTGGTCATTGTGGGGCCTCTATCGTATCCTATGGGCGGGGAGGTATAAATGTATGTGTACTGTTGTCATACGTCACGCACGACCGCGAAAGCCACGGGGGCATCCGCTCCCCAGTCCTAGTGGAATGCTTCGATTCCCGTCAGGTCCGCGCCGAGGACGAGGGTGTGGATGTCGTCGGTCCCTTCGTATGTGTAGACGGTCTCGATGTTCTCCATGTGGCGCATCGGCGAGTAGTCGGTCGTGATGCCGTTGCCGCCGAGCATCTCGCGGGCGGTTCGGGTCACCTCGCGGGCGACGCGGACGTTATGGCGCTTCGCCATCGACACCTGCTGGTGTCGCAGGTCGCCGCGCTCTTTGAGGTCGGCGAGGCGGTGGGCCATCAACTGCGCGTTCGTGATTTGGGTCGCCATCTCCGCGAGTTTGCCCTGCTGGAGTTGGAAGCGCGCGATGGGGCCGCCGAACTGGTCACGGTCTTTCGCGTACTGCCGGGCGTCCTCGAAGGCGTCTCGGGCCGCGCCGACGACGCCCCACGCGATGCCGAACCGCGCCTGCGTGAGACACGACAGCGGCCCCTTCATCCCCTCGACACCGGGAAGTACGCCCTCCTCGGGAACCCGCACGTCGTCGAGGCCGATTTCGCCCGTGACCGACGCGCGCATCGAGAGTTTCCCCTCGATTTTGTTCGTCGTCACGCCGTCGCGGTCGGTCTCGACGAGGAAGCCGCGGACGGGTGACCCCTCGGCCGACACGTCGCGCGCCCAGACGACCGCCACGTCCGCGATGGGCGAGTTCGTAATCCACGTCTTCGAGCCGTTGAGGACGTAGCCGTCGGCGTCGCGCTCGGCGCGGGTCTCCATCCCCGACGGGTCGGAGCCGTGTTGCGGTTCGGTCAGGCCGAAACAGCCGACCGCCTCGCCCGACCCGAGTTTCGGGAGCCACCGCTCTTTCTGCTCGTCGGAGCCGTAGGCGTGGATGGGGTAGATGACGAGCGACCCCTGCACGCTCGCCATCGACCGGAGGCCGGAGTCGCCGGCTTCGAGTTCCTGCATCAGGAGGCCGTAGGCGCGCTCGCCGAGGCCGGGGAGGCCGTAGCCGTCGAGGTTGGGGGCGTAGAAGCCGAGGTCGCCCATCTGCGGAATGAGTTCGGTCGGGAACGTCCCGGCCTCGTAGTGCTCGCCGATGTCGGGTTTGACCTGCTCGTCGACGAAGCGGCGGGCCTCGTCGCGGACGAGTTTCTCTTCGCCGGTCAGGTCGCCCTCCAATTCCAGATAATCGAGCATGATAGACTCTGCGCCCGGCGCGGTGAAAAGCGATTCGCTCGGGCGAGATTCGCGGGGGACGGACGACCGAAAAGTCGGGGACGAAAGCCGGACGGGCACGACTCGGCAGCGACTCGGGTACGGCTCGGGTACGACGCAAAAAACGGCTCGCGACTGTCAGAACGCTCAGGCCGCCGATTCGACCGAACCCGCGTTCGCCCGGTTCACGTAGGTGACGAAGTTGTCGAACAGGCGCTTGGCCTCACAGGCGGCGGCGTAGTTCTCCGGCGTGATGCCGTCGATGACCGACCGGAGCCGCTCGTCGGGGAGGAAGTCCTTCTGCCTCGCGATAGCCTCGGCGGTATCGGTGTCGTACTCGGGGTGGAACTGGACGCCGAAGGCGTGGCTCCGGCGGAACGCGTGGACGCCGAACTCGTTTTGGGCGAGGAGTTCCGCGCCCGGCGGGAGTTCGGTCACTCGGTCGCCGTGGGAGGTGAAGACGGTGAAGCGCTCGTCGATACCGGTGAGGATGTCGTCCTCGGTGTCGGGGTGAGTCCGCTCGACTTCGTTGTAGCCGAGTTCGAACTCGCCCATATCCTCGACGGTACCGCCGAGGGCCGCCGCGACGACCTGGTGGCCGAAACAGACGCCCAAGAGGGGGAGCCCGCGCTCGTCGGCGTCGGCGACCCACGACACGAGGTTCCGAATCCACGCCTCGTCCCAGTAGACCGACGACGACGAGCCAGTGATGACGACGCCGTCGTAGTCGAAGTGGTCGGGGAGGCGGCCGTCGGTCACGTCGAACTCGACGAGATCGGCGTCGAGTTCGCGCCTGAAGTTTCGGAACGTGCTCGAATCGCCGTGAGAGGCGTCCAAGAACGCGAGTCGCGGGCGGGTCATCGTGGAGAGACAGTCGGTGCGGCTCTAAAGAAGTTGCGCCCGGAACGCTCTCTGCCGGCACCTCGGACGGGGCGCGTCGGCGACGAAGCCGGAGCGAACGCGCCGGAGCGCCGCTCAGTCGTCGTCGAGCGATTCGAGAAAGGAGACGAGCGCGTCGTTGACGAGGCGCGACCGCTCGACGGTGACGAGGTGGCGCGCGCCCGCGAACGACTCGAACTCGCCGCGCGGGAGTCCCTCGGCCAGCGCGCGACCGCCTTCGACCGGCCAGACCGGGTCGTCGCCGCCGTGAAGTACGAGCGTCGGAACCGTCACCTCGTAGAGCGGACCGGCGTCGTAGTCGACGACGGCTGCGGCCTGTGCGGCCCACGCCTCGGGGTTAGCGTCTTCCCGTTCGCGCCACGAGACGAGTTGCTCGACCACGTCCGGCTGTTCCGCGCGGAACTCCTCAGAGAGCGCCGGCGCGAGCGACTCGCGGAGCGCGGCCAGGTCGTCGGGCGCGGCGGAGAGCGGTTCGGGGTCGATTTCCGCTCCCGAGGCGGCGGTGCCGACGAGGACGAGGCTCCGAACGCGGTTCGTCGTCCGCGCGGCCTCCAGCGCGACCATCCCGCCGAGGCCGAAGCCGACGAGGTGAGCCTTCCGGACGTTCGCGTCCGCGAGGACGGCCACGAGGTCGGCGACGAGCGTCTCGACCGAGTACGGCCCCGCGGGCGCGGCGGAGCGGCCGGCTCCGCGGAGGTCGGTCACGAGACTTTCGTAGGGGCCGGCGACGGCGGCGTGCTGCCAGCCCCACTGCCACGCGCCGTAGCCCGCGTCGCCGACGAAGGCAACCGTCTCGCCGTCGCCCTCGCTGTCGTAGTACAGTTCGACCCCGTCCGCGACTGCCGTGGGCATACCGTGGGCTCGGCGGGCGAGCGACTTAGGGCGTCCGTCTCGCGGACGCCGAGAAAGCGAGACCGAAACCGAAACTGAAACTGAAAGCGAACTCGGGTCGGGCGCGCGACCGACTCAGGCGTTCAGAACCGCGCGGAGCACGTCGGGAGCCTCGTCGAGCGCGTCGTCGAGCGCGTCCACGTCGGGGCCGCCGCCCTGCGCGAAGTCCGCGGGGCCGCCGCCGCCGCCGCCGACCTTCCCGGCGAGTTGGCCGACGACCTGCCCGGCGTTGACGCCGACGCCGTCGGGAACGCCGACGACGAACTGGGCGCTCCCGCCCGCGGCGGAGCCGAGGACGGCGACTTTGCCCTCCTCGACCAGCGCGTTCGCGGTCGCACGGAGTTCGTCCGCGTCGCCGTCGAGGCGCTGGACGACGGCGGGCGTGCCGTCGATGTCGATTTCGTCGGCTCCCGCCGCGGCGCGCGCCTCGGCGAGTTCCGTCTTCAGGCGGTCGATGGTCTTGCCGCGTTCCTTCCACTCGGTGAAGAAGCGCTCTGCCGTCTCGGGCACGTCCGCAGGGTTCACGTCGAGCACGTCGGCCGCGCCGTACAGCGCGTCCTCGGTGCGCTGGGTAGCCTCGATGGCCGCGTCGCCCGCCGCGAAGACGACGCGCTCGACGCCGTCCTGAACAGGCTCCGTGGTCAGCACCTTGATGACCCCGATGTCGCCGGTGCGCTTGACGTGGGTGCCGCCGCAGGCCTGCACGTCGGTGCCGACGTGGATGAGGCGAATCTGCTCGCCCGGCGGGATACCGCCCTGATAGAGGTCGAAGCCGTGTTTCTTCTCGGCGTCGCGGCGGTCCGGCCACTCCTGTTTGACCGGGATGTTCCGCATCACGAGTTCGTTGGCGACGCGCTCGATCTGCTTGACCTCCTCGCGGGTGATGCGCTCGTAGTGGGTCACGTCGAGCCGCGAGCGGTCGACGCCCTTCGATGCGCCGGCCTGCCGGATGTGGTCGCCGAGGACCGTCCGGATGGCGTGGCCGATGACGTGGGTCGCCGTGTGGTGGCGCATGAGCCGGCGGCGGCGCTCGGCGTCGAGTTGGCCGCGGACGAACTCGCCCTTACCGGGGTCGTCGTCGGTGCGGTGGAGCACCACGTCGCCCGCTATCTGTACGTCGGTCACTTCGACCGTCGTGTCGTCGGTGGCGAGCGAGCCGTGGTCGGCGGGCTGGCCGCCGCCCTCGGGGTAGAACATCGTCTGGTCGAGGACCACGTCGTAGCCCTCCTCGCGCTCGAACACGTCGAGAACGACGGCCTCGAACTCGGTGCGCTCCTGGTCGTCGTAGTAGAGCTTGTCCGTCGCCGGTAGGTCGCCGAGGCGGTCGTCGCGCTCCGCGGCCTCGTCCTCGCCGTCGACCTGCTCGTGGCGGTCGGCGACGAGCGAGTAGAAGTCGTCGGGGATGTCGACGGTCGCGCCGCGCTCCTCGGCGATTTCCTGCACCATGTCGGGCTGGATGCCGTGGGAGTCGTACAGCTCGATAAGCTCGTCGAGCGGGATGGGCTCGTCCTTGTCGGCGTACTCGTCGGCGAGCTGCTGGACCTTGCGGGAGCCGCGTTCGAGCGTCTTTCTGTACTTGCGCTCCTCGCTGCGGACGATGTCGCGGATGGTGTCGCGGTTCTGGTAGTCGAGGCGCTCGGCCTGCATGTCCACGAGTTCGTCGAGCGGGGCGTCCACGCCGAGGTTGTCCACGAGGCGCTTGGTGCGCCGGAGGACCATGCGGGCGAGGTAGCCCGTCCCGACGTTCGAGGGAACGATGCCGTCGCCGAACATGTACGCGAGGGTGCGGCAGTGGTCCGCGATGGCGTAGATGTCTTCGAGCGGGCGGAGCAGCGCGGTGAGTTCGGACTCGTCGACGCCGAGTTCGCCCGCGACTTCGGCGCGCGCGGTGGCGAGGTCGTCGATTTCGTCGATGTCGAGGTGGCCAGAGAGCTTCGCCGCGCGGTGGATGAGTTCCTCCTCCTCGTCGGTGTGTTCGATGCCGACGTTGTCCTTCAGGAACTCTATCATGTCGGGGTAGACGGCCTCGTACACCGTCGGCGTCCCCTGCGACACCCACGTCCACCGTTCGAGTCCGTAGCCGGTGTCGACGATGTAGGTGTCCATCGGCGAGTAGGTGTTGCCGTCCTTGAGTTCGTACTCGCCCTCCGGGTCCTGCTTCATCGACATGAAGACGAGAGTGGCGAGTTCCGCGCCGCGGTAGAGGACTTCGAAAGCCGGACCGGCGTTGCCGCCGCCGACCCACGGGTCCTCGATGTAGGTGATTTCGGAGATGTCCGCGCCGAGCGACTCGAAGAACTCGTCGCAGAGACGGACCGTCTCGTCCTTCCAGTAGACCTCGCCCTCGTAGGCGTACTTGTCGCCGGCCTCCTCGCGGGCGTTGAACGCGTGGTGGGCCATCATCTCGAACGCCATCGTGTGGCGGCCGGTCTTGCCCACGTTGTCGATGTCCTGCATCCGGATGCAGGGCTGGGAGACGGTCAGCGGGTTAGCCGGTGGCGGCGTCTCGCCGGACGTGACGAGCGGCTGGAAGTCGTAGATAGATGCCTGCGTCAAGAGCACGTCGTCGCGCCAGCGGTTCGCGGCGACCGGGTAGGGGTCGATGCGCTCGTGGTCGTGTTCCTCGAAGAAAGAGAGGAACTTCTCGCGCATCTCTTCGAGGGTGTACTCCTCGTCGAAGCCGGGGTTGTCGATGAAGGTGTAGTCGTCGGCGGGCGGTTCACCGCACGTCTCGCGGTCGGGGTCTCGTGTCCAGAAGTGGACGCCCGTCACGGGGCATTGCTTCCGGTAGAAGCCCTCCTCCTCGAAGTAGTCGAGGCGGTACTCCGCTTCGAGTTCGCTCATTGCCAAACTCTGGTCTACCGTCGGGTAAAACAGTTCCGGGAAATGGGCGCAGACGCCCGATTCCCCTCAATTTCGCCCGCACGGGCCGTGTCGTTCTTTTCCCTCCCGAGCCAACGAGGAGTATGGAACTCGCCTCGCTCCGGCGGCGGCCGGCGGTCGAACTGCTCGCGTGGGTCGTCCTCGCGCAACTCGCGGGCGCGCTCGGAAGCGTCTTCACCGTGACCGCAATCGGGTCGTGGTACGCGACGCTCACCCGCCCGTGGTTCGCCCCGCCGAACTGGGTGTTCGGTCCAGTCTGGGTGACGCTGTTCGCCCTGATGAGCGTCGCCGCGTGGCTCGTCTCCCGGCGCGACCACCCCCGCCGCGAACGGGCGCTGGCCGTCTTCGTCGGCCACCTCGTCGTCAACGTCGCGTGGTCCGCGGCGTTCTTCGGACTGCAGTCGCCCGCGCTCGGCCTCGCGGTCATCGCGGTCCTCCTCCTCGCGATTCTGGCGACGATGCGCGAGTTCGCCGCCGTGGACCGACGCGCCGCCGCGCTCTTGGCCCCCTACCTCCTGTGGACGTGTTTCGCCACCGTACTCAACTACGGCTTCTGGTCGTTAAACTGAGTAATTCGGCACGTCGTCCCGGCCACGACCCCGACGCGAACGACGCACGGGTCGTTCTTGGTCATTGGAAACATGCCGCAACGATTATAGTTCTCGTTATCGTTCGATAGGAGGACTGCCGTGCACGCGACGGAACCAACGGTTTTCGTGGACGACGACTTCGACGATATCGACCTCGGCGACGGGATCACGGTGGCGTCAACGAGTGACGAGAGCGACCCGTTCGACGCCGCCTGCGTCGTGGTCACGGACCCCGACGCGACGGTTCCCGACGGCGTGCCGACGATTCTGTACACCGACGCCCCTCCAGCCACTGTCGAGCGACCCGAGCGGTTCGACGCCTACGTCGACCGCGGCGACCGCTCCGGGCTCGAATCGCAGGTTCGATGGGTGCTCGCATCAACCACCGACAGAGACGCCGAAGCGGTGGCAACGGCCCGAAACGACGCCGAGTGGGACCGGCTCAAGCGGCTCTACGAGGGGACGACGGACCTCATCGCGGCCGAAACGGTCGAGGAGCTCTACGAGCGCGCCATCGGCCTCACGGAGCACATCCTCGAGTTCGACAACACCTCGTTTTTCGTCCACGACGGAGACAGCTTCTACGTCACCGCCAACAACGACGACATGGCCGGAACGGGACCGATTCCCTCGGACACGGGGCTGCTCGGGGAGACGCACCGGACCAAACGCTCGTTTCTCGTGGACGACGTGCGCGACCACCCCGCGGCCGACCCCGACGACCCCGCGTACCGCTCGGCGGTGAGCGTCGCGCTGGGCGACGACGGTGTGTTTCAGGCCATCTCCAACGAGGTCGGCGCGTACGACGAGACCGACCTCACGCTGGCCGAACTCCTCGTGTCGTACGTCTCCGAGACGCGGAGCCGCATCGAGTCCGAGGCCGCGCTTCGACAGAGCCGCGAGCAGATAGAGCGCCTTCACCGGGGAGCCACCGAACTGGCCGCGGCGACGAGCCTCGACGAACTGTTCGAGCGGACCGTCGAAATCACGGACGACATCCTCGAGTTCGACATCAGCTACGTGGGCGTCGTCGAGGACGGCTACATCGTTCCGGCGGCTATCTCGTCGGACGCGCCGGCCGACGGGGCGGAGCGCGTCCCCCTCGACGACGGGGGCATCGCGGCCGAGGTGTACCTGTCGGGGAGTACCGACATCACCGACGACGTGCGCGACCACCCCGAGGCGCGGCCGGTCAAGCGGATGTACCGCGCGGTCCTGAGCGTCCCCATCGGGGACCTCGGCGTCTTCCAAGCGACGACGTTCACGCCCGGCGCGTTCGACGAGCGAGACGCGGAACTGACGGAACTCCTCATGGCGCACGTCGCGGTCACGGCCGAGCGCATCCGCGCGGAATCGCGGCTCAGGGAGGAACGCGACCGGTCGACCGCGCTGTTCGAACACGTCTCCGACGCCGCCGTCGCCTACGACGTGGCGGGGGGCGCGCTCACGGTGCGCGACGTGAACCGGGCGTTCCAGTCGGCCTTCGGCTACGACGCCGACGACGTGGTCGGCAGCGACCTCCTCGGGCGAATCGTCCCGCCGGAACCCGACCCGGACCCAGTACCAGAACCGGGCGCGGACGAAACCATCCCCGAACTCCTCGTCGCCGCCGGCGAGAGCTACCGCGGGGAGGTCCGCCGCCGGACCGAAGCCGGCGTCCGCGAGTTCATCCTGAACGTCGTCCCGCTGTCGCCCGGCGAAGAGCGCGGGTCGGGCTACGCCATCTACACCGACATCACGGAGCGGAAGACCCGCGAAAGTGAGTTAAAGCGACAGAACGAGCGATTGGAGGAGTTCGCGAACATCGTGAGCCACGACCTCCGGAACCCGCTTTCGGTCGCCCGCGGGAACCTTGACCTCGCCCGCGAGACCGGCGATGAGTCGCGGTTCGACACGGCCAAGCGGGCGCTCGAACAGATGGAGGAACTCATCGACGACCTACTGTCGCTCGCCCGCCGCGGCCAACTGGTCGACGAGACGGAGCGCGTGGACCTCGGGGCGGTCGCCCGACAGGCGTGGGCGACGACCGACACCGCCGACGCCGAGTTAGTCACCTGCCAGTCGGTCGTCGTTGACGCCGACGAGGACCGCCTCGCCGAACTGCTCGCCAACCTGTTTCGGAACGCGGTCGAACACGCCGGCCCCGACGTTCGCGTCGAGGTCGGTGGCGTCGACGGCGGCTTCTACGTCGAAGACGACGGCCCCGGCATCGACCCCGAGCGCCGCGACGAGGTGTTCGAACCCGGCGAGACGACCGGCGACGACGGCATCGGCTACGGGCTCGCAATCGTCGAATCCATCGCCGAGGCCCACGGCTGGTCGGCTATCGTGACTTCGGGGACGGCGGGCGGCGCGCGCTTCGAGTTCCGGGCGTGAGGCGAAAACGAGGAGAGACCGGAGAGCGCCGCGGCCGGCGCGGCCGAGTGCTTCAGTTCAGTTCTGCGAGAGCGCGAGCGACGCGAGGAGCGCTTCGAGTTGGACCTGCTCGTTCGCGCCCTCGGAGATTCGGTAGTCGGCCTCGCCGATGCGCTCCATGAGGCGGACGGCCTCGCGCTCGTCGAGGTCGAACTCCCAGACGGAGCGGTGAAGCTGGTCGATGATGTCGCCGCCGGCCATCCCGGTGTCGACGATGAGCGTCTCTAACTGCTTTCGCGCGGTCGTGAACTCGCCGTCGATGGCGGCTCGGACCATCTCTTCGATATCCTCCGGGCGGGCCGTCGAGGTGATCATGTAGACGGCCTCCTCGTCGACGACCTCGCCGGTCGTCGCGGCGGCCTGCAGGGAGTTGATGGCGCGGCGCATGTCGCCGCCGGCGGCGTAGACGAGCGCGTCGAGGCCGTCCTCGGTGAGCTCGATGTCCTCGGCCGCGGCGATGTCGCGGACCTGCTCCGCGACGGCGTCGTCACCGAGCGGGGAGAAGCGGAACACCGCACAGCGCGACTGGATGGGGTCGATAATCTTCGAGGAGTAGTTACACGAGAGGATGAAGCGCGTGTTGTCGGAGAACTGCTCCATCGTCCGGCGGAGCGCCGATTGCGCGTCGTTCGTCAGCGAGTCGGCCTCGTCGAGGAAGATGACGCGGTAGTCGTGGCCGCCGAACGACGAGCGCGCGAAGTTCTTGATGCGGTCGCGGACCACGTCGATGCCGCGCTCGTCGGAGGCGTTGAGTTCGAGGAAGTTGCCGCGCCAGTCGTCGCCGTAGATGGCGCGGGCGATGGCGGTCGCGGAGGTGGTCTTGCCGACGCCCGCCGGTCCCGCGAACAGGAGGTGCGGCAGGTCGTCGCGCTCGATGTAGCTCCGCAGGCGCTCGACGATGTCGTCCTGCCCGTAGACGTCGTCGAAGGTCTGCGGTCGGTACTTCTCGATCCAGATTTCACGACCCGCCGGGGCGTCGCCCGACTCCGCGGCCTCGCTCATATCCGTTCTACCGACCGCCCCGCACATAAACCGTGCGAGACGGAGAGCCGGCGTGACACCGATCCGTCGGCGGGGCGAAGCCGGGTCGCGGGGCCGTCGGGGCGGCCGAAGCCGACGGACTGAAACCCGCGCCCGCCCCACGAGCCACCATGAACGTGACCGTCGAGGTCGTCGGCGAGGAGACCAGCGAGGTCGCCGTCGGCGACGACGGGACCTACGCGGACCTCGTGCGGGCGGTGGACCTCAGCCCCCACGAGGTGACCGTCCTCGTCGACGGTCGCCCCGTCCCCGAAGACCAGCCCGTCAAAGTCGACCGCGTGAAGGTGCTCCGCCTCATCAAGGGCGGGTAGTCGGCGACATGGACGACACCGAGAGAGACCTCGAAACCACCACCCTCGAACGCGACGACGGAGTCCGCGTCCGCGAGGGCGACCCCGACGAACTGGTAGGCGTGATGCGCGTCCTCGACGCCGGACTGCTCGAAGCCGACGCGGATGAGGTCCGCGACCGACTGGCCGCCGGCGACTGCCTCGTCGCCGAGGCGTCCGGCCGGGTGGTCGGCGCGCTGGTGCTCGACGGCGACTACATCGACGCCGTGGCCGCCTCCCCGAGTCGCCGCGGGCGAGGCGTCGGAACCGCGCTCGTCCGGGCGGCGCTCGACCGCCGGGGGCGACTCGCCGCCGACTTCGACGGCGGCGTCCGACCGTTCTACGAGTCGCTCGGATTCGACATCGAGGTGCGGGGTGGGGATGGGGAGGAGGATGGGGATAGAGATGAGGACGAGGGAGCGGTCGCAGACACCGGCGCGGGCGACGACCGATTTCGTGGCGTCCTGCGGGACGAGTAGCGGCCTCCCGTAGTTGTTGAATGTTACCAACCGACACAGATTTAGCCGCTGGTCGTCAAGCGCTAGGGAGTCAAGCCCATGGCAAAGCGAGACCGGAGCGAGCGTATCCTGACCGACTGGGACCGCGTTTTTGACGCGCTCTCCGACCCGTCGCGCCGCTACGTGTTGGAGTATCTCCACGACCGGTCGGAGCCGGCGTCGGTCTGGGACCTCGCGGTCGCCCTCGCGGTGCGGACGACCGACCTCCCACCCGACGAGGTGGACGTGCAGGTCGTCCAGCAGGCCGAGGTCGGCATCGTCCACGTCCACCTGCCGAAGCTTCAGGCCGCGGACCTCGTCGAGGCCGCGGGAGACAGCGTCTCGTTGACCGAGCACGCGGAGACGCTCCCGCTTTTCACGCCGGCGTACCGCGGGGTCGTCAGACCGGTCGGCGACGAAGAAGAGACGCGAGAGCCCTGATATCGGCCCGCTCAGACGAGCGGTTCGACGAGTTCGCGGCCGGCTTCGAGGAGCGACGAAACCGCGTCTTCGCTCCCGGCTTCCGCGTAGACGCGCATCTTCGGCTCCGTCCCCGAGGGGCGGACGAGAAGCCACGAACCGTCTTCTAAGAGGAGTTTGAAGCCGTCGAGCGTGACGACCTTGGCGATGTCGCGGCCGGCGACCGTCTCGGGGAGCACGTCCTCTAGCTCGCCGATGACGCGCGCCTTCTCGGAGTCGGGGCAGGCGACGCTTATCTTGTCAGCGACGATTTCGCCGTGTTCGGCCTCGATGCGGTCGAGACGGGCGTCGAAGTCCTCCTCGGCGGTTGCAGCGGCCGCGAGCAGGCCCATGAGGACGCCGTCCTTCTCGCGGACGTGCCCGCGGACCGAGAAGCCACCGGACTCCTCGCCGCCCATGAGCGCGTCGTGTTCGCGCATGCCGTCTGCGACCCACTTGAATCCGACCGCGGTCTCGAACACCTCCTCACCGTGGGCCTCGGCGATGCGGTCGATGAGGAATGTGGTCGAGACGGTCCGGATGGCCGGTCCGGAGTCGGATTCGAGCAGGTAGTCGTAGACGGCGGCGAAAAAGAGGTTCTCGTCGAGGACGCCGCGGTCGGGCGTGGCGATACCGATGCGGTCGGCGTCGCCGTCGTTGGCGACACCGAGGTCCGCGTCATGTTCGGCCATCGCCTCGGCGAGGCCGCCGAGGTTCTCGGCCGAGGGTTCCGGCGAGATGCCGCCGAAGTCGGCGTCGCGCTCACAGCGCAGGCGAATGACCTCCGCGCCGGCGGCTTCGAGGAGCGCGTCGGTGACGCCGCGGCCGCTGCCGTGCATGGCGTCGTAGACGACCGTGAGGTCCGAGAGGTCGTCGCCGACGAGGTCCATGGCGTGGTCGGCGTGCGGCGAGACCACGTCGACGCGCTCGATGGTCCCGCGTTCGGACTCGGGCAGGAGGTCCGGTTCGGCGAGTCGCTCGGCGACCGCGTCGGTCACGTCGGGGAGCGCCGGCGCGCCGTCGGAGGGGATGAACTTCACGCCGTTGTACTCCGGCGGGTTGTGCGAGGCCGTGACCATGAGCGCCCCCGAGAGGCCGCGCTCGGCGATGGCGTAGGCGACGAGCGGGGTGGGGCAGTCCCGCTCGGGCAGGAGCACGTCGAAACCGTTGCCGGCGACGACCTCGGCGAGCGACTCCGCGAAGCCGGGCGAGGTCTCGCGGGCGTCGTAGCCGACGAGCACCGGGGCGGTGAAACCTTCGTCGGCGAGGTAGTCGGCGACGGCCTGTCCGACGATGCGGACGCGGTCGTCGGTGAAGGTGTCGAGCGTGGCGCGCCACCCGTCGGTCCCGAATGAGATTTCGTCCATACGCGCACCACTCCGCGGCGGGGCAAAAAACTACGTTACGAGCCGACGGGTGGGGGGCGCCCTCACGACTCGACGAGTCGCTGTTTCTCCCGGCGGCGGAGCTGTTTTATCTCGTACTCGCGCGACATCGCGGCCGATTTCGAGTCGAACTCCTCGACGTGGACGAGTTCGACCGGCGTCCGGCCGCGAGTGTACTTCGCGCCCTCGCCGGCGTCGTGTTCCGCGACGCGTCGCTCCACGTCGGTCGTGTACCCGGTATACAGCGAGCCGTCGCTACACTCGATGACGTAGACGAAGTGCACGAGAGAATGGTTCTGGGGCGCGGGTATGAACCCTACGCCCGACCTCGCGCACGAGGAGTTGGCTTCGCGTGGTGGTCTTTTGTCGCTTCAGTGGTCATGCGGTGCGGGCACGCTGTCGAGCGACCTCCGCGATACCCGCGTTCGCCGAGCAGTTGGGACAGGCGAGAACCTGACCGTCCTTGTCGGCGAACACGCGTGCGAAGCGCTCGGAGACGTGTGACCCGCAGTGGTCACAGACTGGCATTGTTGCGGTCCGGCAGCCACCAAGCCGGTGTGTGATACACAGTACCCCACTCATATGAGGGCATCGCGCGTGTGCGTACGCACGCGAAATCGCGCACGACCACGAGGTGCAGATAACGCCCGGTCAGGCGTCGTCGTCGCGGGCGTCGGCGACCGCGCGGGCGATGAGTCCGGCCTGCGCGCCGGCGATGTAGCCGGCGTCCACGTTCACCGCGGAGAGGACGGTACACGACTGAAGCATCCCGAGGACGGCCGCCTCGCCGTCGCCGCCGTGGCCGTACCCCGTCGAGACGGGCAGCCCGATGACCGGCGTGTCGATGAGTCCAGCGACGACGGTCGGGAGCGCCCCCTCGCGGCCGGCGGCGACGACGACCACGTCGGCCTCGCGGAGCGTGTCGAGGTTGTCGAGCACGCGACCGAGGTGGGCGACGCCAACGTCCTCGATTCGCTCGACGCTCACCCCCATCTCGCGGAGGACGGCGGCCGCCTCGCCAGCGGCCTCGGCGTCGGAGGTGCCGCCGGTGGCGATGGCGACAGTCGCGTCGAGGTCGGGGCGCTCGAAGTCCGGCGCGGCCGCGACGATGGTCTTCGCCCGGGCGTCGCGATCGATGTCGGCGTCCGGAAGGGCGTCGGCGACGGCCTCCGCGTGCGCGGTGTCGGCCCGAGTGACGAGCGCTCGACCGCTCGTTTCGACCGCCGCAACGGCCAGCGTCGCCGTCTCGTCGGGCGTCTTCCCCTCCGCGAGAATCGCTTCGGGAACGCCGCGCCGCGTCTCTCTGGCGGCGTCGAACCGGCCCGCGTCGGTCGTCGCGTACCCGGAGAGTCGTACCTCCGCCTCGGCGGGCGAGAGCGAACCGTCCGCGACCGCCTCCAAGATGTCGCGCATATGGCCGCACGTTGGGCCGAGGCGTACTCATACCCGTCGTTCCGCCCTCTCGGGGATAAAGCATATATAAGTGGAGATTGTTCCCGGTAAATCCGTCCTCATAGAAGCGCCATAACCCCCAAATCCGGCGGTATTAACGTCCAATATAGGAAAGTTTATTAAAGGAGAATTGGTAGGACATCCTGTATGGCAGACCTCATTGTCAAGGCAGCCGTCAAGGAAGCGCTCAAGGACAAGAACGTGGCCTCGGACTTCTACGACGCTCTCGACGAGGAAGTCAAGGAGCTTCTCGAAGACGCTGCTCGCCGCGCTGAGCAGAACGACCGTAAGACGGTCCAGCCCCGCGACCTGTAAACTCGGTCTTTAGACCTCTCGTTCTTTTATCGCCGGCCGGTGAGCGCCGGTTGTGTCCCGCGAAGTGAGTCGACTCGCCCCGTGAGCCGAGGCCGTCGAGGGCGTCCGTTCGAGCGCCGGACCACTCTGTCTGCCAGATTCGGTTCGAGCGCCGGACCAACCGAGTCAGAATTCGGCCACGTCGACGCCGTCGTCGGTGCCGACGTAGACCGCGTCCGCGAGGCCGACGAAGATACCGTGTTCGACCGCGCCGGGGAGCGATGTGAGGTCGGCCGCGAGCGATTCGGGGTTCGGAATCGCGCCGAACTCGCAGTCGAGGACGAGGTTCCCGTTGTCGGTGACGACGGGACCGTCCTTGCGCTCGGCGCGGCGGAGCGTCGCCTCGCCGCCGAGGTCAGCGACGCCCGCGGCGACGGTCGTCCGCGCCGACGGGAGCACCTCGATGGGGACGGGTTGCGAGAGCGTTTCTGCGGTCTTCGACGGGTCGGCGACGACGAGGAACCGTTCGGCGAAGGCGTCGACCACTTTCTCGCGGGCGTGGGCCGCGCCGCCGCCCTTGACGAGCGCGCCGTCGGTCGTCGCCACCTGGTCTGCCCCGTCGATGGCGAGGTCGATGGCGTCCACTTCGTCGAGGTCGGCGATGGGGATGTCGCACTCGCGGGCGAGTTCGCGGGACGCGAAGGAGGTCGGGACGCCCCGAACGTCGAGGCCGTCGGCGACGAGGTCGCCGATGGCGCGGATGGCGAAGGCGGTGGTGCTGCCGGTGCCGAGGCCGACGACGGTTCCGTCTTCGACCGCTTCGACCGCCGCCTCCGCGGCGCGGCGCTTCTGCGCGTCGGTTCCGCCGGTAGTCTTCATGGCTCAGCCGACTCGGCCGGCGAGTAAAAATGGTCCCGAAAGCGGCGGCGTCAGAGGCGGTCTAAGACCGCGTCCGCGTCGTAGGCGAGCGAGATGGCGCGGGTGCGGCCGCGTCCCTCGATTTCGGTGTATCGGGCCTCGATGACGCCCAGTTGGTCCAGTTTGTTCACGAGCTCGGAGTAGCGCGTGTAGCCGAGGCCGGTCTCCTCGTTGAACGCGTCGTACACCGCGCCGGCGCGCTCGCCGTCGTACTCGGCGACGACCCGGACGAGTTCGCGCTCGGGGTCCGAAAGCCCCTGCAAACACCGCGAGAGGTGGACGTACTTCGACTTGTCGTAGGCAGCCTCCACGTCCTCCATATCGACCGTTCGGGAGGCGCGCATCTCGGCGTGGAGCCCGGCGCGACGAAGCAGGTCGATGCCGACCCGGAGGTCGCCGCTGTCGGCGGTAAACTCCGCGACCTGGTCGAGTTCGGGCGCGCCGATAACGTCCTCGTGGAAGCCGCGCTTCGACCGCCCGCGGAGGATATCGACGATTTCGTCCACGTCGTAGCGGGGGAAAAACACCTCCTCGGGCCGGAAGACGCTCTGGACGCGCCCGTCGAGTTCGTCGATGACGTCGAGCGAGAGGTCCGACGAGATGATGATGACGCCGATGCGCGCGCCGGAGTGCGCCTCGTGGGCGCGCAACAGCGAGTAGAGCGTGTCGGAGGCCTCGTTCTCGTAGAACAGGTAGTTCACGTCGTCGAGCGCGACGACGAGCACCTCGTCGTCCTCGACGAGGCGGTCGGTTATCTGGCCGAACAGCTTCTTGAACGAGATGCCCGACGACGGGGGTTCGTACTCGAAGATATGCTCGAAGACGCGCGAGAACACCGCGTAGCGCGTCGAGTCGACCTGGCAGTTCACCCGGACGGTCCGGACGCCGGACTGCGTGCCCAACTCGCCGAACAGTTTCTGGACCGCGGTGGTCTTGCCCGTCCCCGGCGGACCACGCACCATCGTGTTCAGGGGGCGAGAGCCGCGGATCGCGGGCCGAAGCGCGTACTTCAGGCTCCGCAGTTGGCTCTCGCGGTGGTTGAACGTCTCCGGAACGTGGTCGATTTCGAAGACGTGTTCGTCGCGGAACACGGTCTCGTCCCACGACAGCATCCCCTCTTCGGGGTCCTCCCTCATCGAGTAGAGTACCACGCGCGGGGGACTTAATCGTTTACCGCGGCGGCGTCCGACGGGGGGCGGACGGGCGTCGTCATTTCTGTGTGCCCCGTGGACCGACAGCTCATCAGGACCCGAGCCAAAATAGTTAATTTTCCAATAATAAATGTGGGATCATGGCAACTCGCACACAGCTCGCCGCGCTGCTCGTCTCGCTCGCACTCGTCGGGGGCGGCGTGCTCGGGTTCGGCTTCGCCGCCGACGAGGACTACAGCTATCGCTACGAGCAGCAACTGTCGGAAACGCCGGAAACGGTTCCCCCGCTGTACAGCGAACTCTCGCAGTCGGAGCAGCGGGCCGTTGACCGCGCCCTCGCCGGCGAGGTGCTTCGGTTCGAAGACGACCCCGGAAACCTCCCAGAACTCGTCGAGCGCGACGGCACCTACCACGCGTTCGAGTTCGACGCGAGCACCGACTACACCGCTCCGACGACGGTCGGCTCGCTCGTCGCCATACTGCTCGGCGCGGCCGGCGTCGTCGCCGCGGTCCGGTGGGAGGTCGCGAGCCGATACGTCACCTACTGAAGGAGCCGAACGATTCGGTAGCCGATGGCGACAATCAAAATCAGTCCGACCGCGCCGATACCGAGGGCGACCGGCGTCCCGCCGGTCCGCGAGAGCGCCCCCAGGGCCGGAAGCACGAAGACGGACAGCACGAGGAGCCCGCCGAACACCAGAAACACCAGGTACACCGCGGTCCCGAGCACGTCCCAGATGGCGTTCTTCGTGGCGTGGTAGACGAGGTCGTACTGCTGTCGTTCCTCGGGGGAGAGCGAGTCGGAGGGCACGGGCGAAGTTGTCGGAGAGGATAAATAAATCGTGTGTCGCCGCGGACGAGGGCGTCAGTCGAACTTCTCCAGCAGTCGCCCGTAGAAGCTGGTCTCGTTCTCGCCGGCCAGTTTCTCCACGATGAGTTCCGGCGTCGACCGCGCGAGGTGGTCCTTGACGGGCGACCGATTTACCACGAGTTCGCCGTCTTCCAGTCCGACGGCCTCGATGCCGTCGACCGCGACCGACACGTCCGCGGCCTCGCGGATGCCGCCGGCGAGGTGCGAGACGAACACGGCCGCCGCGCCCTGTTCGGCGAGTTCTTCGAGGATGCCGGCGATGATTTTGGCCGACGCGCCGGGTTCGGTGATGCTCTCCAGTTCGTCCACGAGGACGAGGCGGTCGGCCGCGCCGTCGGTGAGCGCGGCGAAGTCGCGGAGCGTGCTCTCGAACGCGCCGGCGTCGAGGGTGCCCTGCGACTTGGCGTAGTAGTGAAGCTCGGAAAAGCGCGAGAGCCGGACCGACTCGGCGGGGACGGGAAGTCCCATGTGTGCGAGGACGACGACGAGGCCCACGAGGTCGAGCGTCGAGGTCTTGCCCCCGCTGTTGACGCCCGAGAGAAGCGTGACGCCCGACACCTCGTAGTCCACGGGGTCGACATCCACAAAGTCCACGTCGAGGAGGGGCGAGCGGCCGGCCTCGATGGCGAACGAGCCGCCTCCGTCGTTTCCGGCCGCGCCGGTGAACTCGGGGAAGACGCAGTCGAAGTCGCGGGCGAACCGAGAGACGGCGAGGCGCACGTCGAGTTCGAGCGCGTCGCGGACCAGCGTCTCGACGGGGGCGCGCAGGTCACCGAGGTCGGCGGCGAGGTCTGCTTTCAGTTTCGCGGCGCGGCGGTCGCGGGCGGCCTTCAGTTCGGTTCGGAGCCGGCCGACCGCCTCCTCGTCGTGGCCGAGCGGGAACGACGGGTCCTCGGGGAACACCCGCTCCGTGAGGTCGGCCTCGCCGGGGCGGAGCGACAGCGACTCCACGAGGTGGTCGCGGGCGGCTGCCAGCGCCTCGTCGAACTCGTCTTCGAGTTCGCGCGACAGCAGGGAATCGACGCGCGCGCCCTGCTCGACGAGCGACAGGAAGTCGGTCCCCTCGATGGTCACGTCGCGCTCGCGAATCACGTCGCGGAGGCGGTCGTTGGCGACCGATTCGGCGGTCGAGACGGCGGTGTCGAGGTCGTCCACCGCGTTCGAGAGGCGTTCGAGTTCGTCGTCGCCGAGGACGGTCCCGTCGTCGGCCAGTCGGGACAGGGCGTCGCGGAGGGCGGCGAGGTCACACGGCGGGTCGAGTTCGGCCGTTTCGTGGACCGTGGCGGCCGCCTGCAAGGCCTCGCGGTTCGCGGCGAAGAAGGCGAGCAGTCGCTCGGGGACGACCTCGTCAGTCCGCTCGGCGGCGTCGGGGAGGACGCGCACGTCACCGTCCACGTCGATGCCGGCGAACGACTCGTCGAGGACGACCACCGTCGAGTACGACCGCGCGAGTTCGGCGATGTCGCGGCCGTCCTCGACGACCTCGATGGACAGTTCGGAAAACGCCTCCTTGGCGGCGGCGTAGCGCTCCGCGTCGGCGGTGGCGATACAGCGCTCGCGGACGCGACGCGGTTTCGGGTCCGCGAGGGGTTCGACGCCCGACAGCGCCGCGAGCACGTCGGGGTCGGGGTCGAGGTCGGTCGCGTCGGCGGCGAACGCCCGGACCTCCTCGATGCGCGAGGCCGATCCGGTGGGAAACAGCGTCTCCAGTCGCTTCTCGGCGTACGTCGTCACCGTCCGCGCCTGCAGGAGACCCAGCGCGTCGCGGTAGATTTCCGAGGCGCGGTCGGTGGCGAGGAAGCCGCCGGGGTCGTCGTGGTCGCGGCGAATCGCCCCACGGGCGATGGCCGCCGCCCTGCCCTCAGTGAGCCCCGGTGCCCGCGCGAGCGCCGCCACGTCGCCGTCGGTGAGCGCTCGCTCGGCGTCGTCGAGTTCCGCGAGCGCGGCGGCGGTCTTCTCGCCGACGCCCGGGATGGTCTCGAAGTCCATTCGGCCGGACCTATCGCGGCATAGGACAAAAAGTCGCGGGGTGGTGACTCCGGGACGACGGGCGGGTCACGCCGACGCGGGAACGTCTGTCACGACCGGTTTTGCGGCGCGTGCGCCCTTCGCGGTCGTTCGCGCCGGGGGCGAGGGGCTTTTGACCGTCGGCCGGGAAGGGAGGCCATGAGCGAGCGAGACGTCGCGGCGAAGGCCGACGCAGTACGTGAGGCGCTCGCGGAGCGCGAGAGCGTCCTCATCGCCTTTTCGGGCGGCGTGGACTCCAGCGTGGTCGCCGCACTCGCCCACGAGGCGCTCGGCGACGACGCGGTCGCCTGCACCGCGAAAAGCGAGACCCTGCCGGACGCCGAGTTGGACGACGCGAAGCGCGTCGCCGAGGAAATCGGCATCGAACACCTGACCGTCGAGTTCTCCGAGTTGGACAACCCCGACTTCGTCGCCAACGACGACGACCGGTGTTACCACTGCCGGACGATGCGCCTCGGCCGGATGTACGAGGCCGCCCGCGACCGCGGCATCGAGGCCGTCTGCGACGGGACCAACGCCTCGGACCCCGGCGAGGGCCACCGCCCCGGCCTCCGCGCTGTCGAGGAGTTGGAGGTGCTGTCGCCGCTTCTCGCCCACGACATCACGAAAGAGGAGGTCCGCGCCATCGCCGACGACTACGACCTGTCGGTCGCCGACAAGCCCTCCATGGCCTGTCTCTCCTCGCGGATTCCGACCGGCCTCGAAGTCACCGAGGAACGGCTCTCGCG
Source organism: Haloferax sp. Q22 (assembly GCF_001482285.1). GTDB lineage: Archaea > Halobacteriota > Halobacteria > Halobacteriales > Haloferacaceae > Haloferax. Next base: position 316,493 of record NZ_LOEP01000016.1, read on the forward strand.
GGTCGAACGAGCAGAGACGATTCTCCGGACGTGGGGCTTCGAGCAGTTCCGCGTCCGCGACCACGACGGCCTCGCCCGCATCGAGGTCGCGCCGGAGGAACTCGACCGCGCCCTCGACGCCGACTTCGTCCGCGCCGCCCGCGACCACCTGAAGGACGCCGGCTTCGACCACGTCACGCTGGATCTCCACGGCTACCGGACGGGAAGCGTCAGCCCCGCGGCCGAGGCGGACGCCGACGCGGGCGACAACCTTCTCGTGGACGACGTGTTCGCGCAGGACTACCCGATGCGGAAGTAACTGAGAGACAGCAGTCAGAAACGCGGACCAGACCGCCGAACCGGCCTACGTCGTCAGAAAATGCGTCTCGTTCTCGGCGACGACGTGGACTAACGGTTCGTCACCGTCGTCGCTCAGCTCGACTTCGAGTTCGCACAGCCCGCCGTTGTCGAGCGGTTGCGACAGCATCGTCTCGACGATATCGAGTCCCTTCACCTCGCCGAGCGACAGCCGAATCGGCGCGCCGTGGCTGACGACGAGCACCGTCTCGTCGGCGTCGAGCGAGTCGGCCAGCCCCTCGTGGGCGTTGAGGACGCGGCGGCGGACCTCGACGAGGCTCTCGCCGCTCGGGGGGCGCTCGCGGGCGGCGGGCGCGCCGACCGCCGAGAGGGCGTACTGCGGGTACCGGTCGGTGAGTTCGTCGAACGCCAGTCCCTGCAGCGAGCCCACGTCGCGCTCGCGCCACGCGGAGTCGAGGACAGGTTCGAGGCCGAGTTCGCGGGCGATTGGGCGGGCGGTCTCTTGGGCGCGTTCGATGTCGGAGGAGACGAGGCGGTCGACCTCGTAGGAGTCCGTGACGTGGCGCGCGAGGGCGTCGGCCTGCGCGCGGCCGCGCTCGGTGAGCGACACAGGGGCCCACCCCTGTACGCGCCCGGCGCGGTTCCACGTCGTCTCGCCGTGTCGGGCGAGAAGGAGGGTTGCCATACGTCCGTCTCTCTCCCCACCGGCAATGAACGTTCCGCGCGAGATTCACGGTCTCGGCGCGCCAACTGTTAGGTATGGCACACGAAATCGTGACGAGCATCGAGATAGACGCCCCGCCAGAACGGGTGTGGGAGACCCTCGTCGACTTCGACCGCTACCCCGAGTGGAACCCCTTCATGCGAATCGCCGGGCGCCCGAACGAGGGCGCAACGCTCACCGTCCACCTCCGGCCGCCGGGCGGCCGCGAGTCGGAGTTCGAACCCGACGTGGTCCACTGCGAGAAGCACCGCGAACTGCGCTGGCTCGGCCACCTCGTCTTCCCGGGGCTGTTCGACGGCGAACACCGGTTCCACCTCGAACCGCTCGACGGCGGCGAACGCACCCGATTCGAGCACGCGGAGACGTTCTCCGGCGTCTTCGCCGGACTCCTGTTGCGGTTCGTCGGCGAGGAGACGCGGGCAGGGTTCGTCGCCATGAACGAGGGGTTGAAGACGCGCGTCGAGGGGACCGTCGCGGCCGAGAGACGGGAGGCAGCGGAGTCGTCGGACGAGACGTGATTCCCCGCCGTCTCGGGAGGATTCGGCGCGCTACAGCGACTCGCCGCAGAAGCGACAGGTATCCCGGTCGGCTTCCTCCAACGAGTGGCAGTTCGGGCAGGAGACGGTCTCGGTGCGGGCGGAAGGGATGCCGTTCGGCGACGCCGACTGACCCGCGCGGCGGCCCACACCGGGTTCGTCGCGCCCGAGGTTGAGGTACAGCGCCAAGCCCAGAATCCCGCCGACGAACACCGAGAGACCCCAGAGGAAGGCGTTATGCGAACTGTGTCTAGTCGCATCGATACCGGCCCAGACGCTCACGGCGAACCAGAGCGGGAGGGCGACCACCGACAGGGCGACGAGGTCGGTCATCGTGTATGTTTTCTAACCATTCTGAGATAGGTCTTCTGGAGGGTCGGCGGTCGGCAGTCGGCGGAAACGAGGAGGAACAACCGGGCCGAGGGAGAGGCGAGGGAGAAACGAGAATCCGGTCAGTTTCCGGTCCAACGTAAGGCCGCGAGCGTCCCCTCGAACAGGACAATCATCGTCGCGCCGATGATGATGGGGGCCATCCCGGTCGGGTCGGGGCTGACGAGGAACGCGAGGCCGAGGAACGCGCCCCAGAACAGTAGGCGGCGGTCTTCGAGCCACTGCCGGGTGACGAGGTTCATCATGATGGCCAGTTCCACGAACAGCGGAATCTGGAAGACGACCGCCATATAGCCCATCAGGATGAGGATGAGGTTGAACGTCTCTTTGAGGCCGAACGCGACGACTGCGGTCCCCTCGGTGTAGGAGGTGAAGTACGCGAAGATGGCCGGGAGCACCACGAAGTGCGCGAAGAGGACGCCGACGAGCGCGAGGATGAGGCTCGTCGGCACGGCCGCGAGGTAGTACTTGCGCTCTTTCGGGTAGAGCCCGGGGCGCATGAACAGGTACGTCTCGTAGACGAACACGGGGAGACCGATGACGGTGCCGGCGAGGCCGGCGACCTTCAGTTTGGTGAGGATGAGTTCGAGCGGGCCGTAGAGCCGCGGCCGGCGGTCCACGATGGTGTCCGCGCCGGGGATGTGGGAGTTCCAGAGGAAGTTGATAACGTCGGTCGCGCTCGGAATGTGGATGCCGAAAGCGGCCTGCGTGTCCACGAGCGCGTTGAGGATGTCCGCGCCGGGGAAGAGCACGAGCGTAATCGCGCCGGCGACGCCGAGGACGACCGCCAGCCGGCGAATCATCTCCTCGATGTGCGCGGTCAGCGGCATCTCCTGGTCGCTTTCGGGAGCCTCGCCGACGAGGCCACCAACGTCTTCGTCGTCGAAGTCGTCGCCCTCGAACTCGGGGTCGTCGAACTCGGCATCCTCGACGGAGACGGACGACGGAGCCACGCCGCCCACCTCGTCTTCGCCGGTCAGCGCCGGACTCGCGCCGTCGGCCGCCGCGTCCGGTCCGGCGTCGTCGGCCGACTCGTCGCTCGAATCGTCGTACGTCCCCTCGGGTACGTGCGAGGTGTGTTCGTCGTCGGCGAGGAGACGTGGTTCGTCGTCGGAGTTGTCGGCATCGTCGCTATCACCGGTACTTCCGGAAGAATCGTCATCAGCGTCGGAGTCCTCGACGCCGTCGTCCGAGTCGGAATCGTCCGCGTCGCCTTCGGAATCAGAATCGTCCGCGTCGCCTTCGGGGGCCGCATCAGTGTCGGCGTCGCCGGCGTCGTCTTCCGTCTCGTCGGTATCGGTGTCGTCGGAAGCGTCGTCGGCAGACCCGTCGGTAACGGTCTCGTCTCGCGGGGTGACTCGACCGTAAACCGGACCGTCGGACGACGAAGCCCCGTCGTCGTCAGACTCGTCGGACGAGCGCTGGTCGGCGTCGTCCGAGGCGTCCGTCTCGTCGTCGGCCGCAGAGAGCCCTGTGTCGCGCTCCTCGTCCGCCATTCAGGTGTCCTACGCTTCCGGCCAGTTATAGGTCTTTTCGCATCGCGCCGAGGAGGCGCGTCGAGAGAGTCGAAATCGCGCCCGCGGTGAAAAAGATTGATAACCGCCAGACTGCTTTCGCCACGTACGTATGTCCAGCGCCCTCGACGAGGACACCCAACAGACCATCGCGGCAGGCCGCGAGACCGCCGGTGCGATGCTCCGAGCGGCGCAAAAAGACCTCCAGAAGGTCTTTATCGTCTTCCTCGTCGGGTTCCTCGGAACGTTCTACGCGCTCCGACTCTACGTCTGGGAGTTCTTCCGCGGCGTGACCAAGGCACAGATGGACGCCAGCGTCTCGGGCAACGTCAGCATCATCGCCCAGACGCCGTTCGACGTCATCCTCTTGCAGGCGAAAATCGGCCTCGTCGTGGGGATTCTCTTCGCGCTCCCCCCGTTCATCTACGTCTCGCGAGACGCGCTGAAAGCCCGGGGCGCGTGGCCGAAATCGCCCGTCGCACCGTGGAAACTCGCACTCATCGGGCTGACGATGGTCGTGCTGTTCGCCGCGGGCGTCGCCTACGGCTACTTCGTCTTCTTCCCGTTCACGTTCGCGTTCCTCGCGCAGAACGCGCTGTCGGCCGGCTTCACGCCGAGTTACTCCATCGTGAAGTGGGCGCAGTTCATCTTCCTGCTCACGCTCTCGTTCGGCCTCGCGAGCCAGCTTCCGCTCGCGATGACCGCGCTCTCCTACGCCGAAATCGTCCCCTACGAACTGTTCCGCGACAAGTGGCGGCACGCCGTCGTCGGCATCTTCGCGTTCGGCGCGCTGTTCACCCCGCCGGACCCGTTCACCCAAATCATGTGGGCGGTGCCCGTCATCACGCTGTACGCCTTCAGCCTCTATCTCGCTCGCGTGGTCGTCACGGCCAAACGCGGCAGCGAGAAGATGGACATCAAGGCGACAGCGACTCACCACTGGAACCTCCTCGCCGGCGTCGCCGTCGTCGGCGGCCTCCTCGTCTACGCCTTCTACGAGTACGGCGGCGTCGACCACGTCAACGACGGACTCGCCGCGGTCGGAAGCGACTACGTGTTCCTCGACCCCGGCTCGCAACTCGTGTTGGGCGCGTTCGTCGTCGCCGGCGGCGTCGTCGGCCTCGCGTTCGGGCTCGCCTACCTCGTCTACCGCGACATCCAACGGCTCGAACGGACCGAAGTCGGCGTCGGCGACCCCTCAAAGCTCGACCTCTCCGCGCTCGACGTGGCGGGCGTCCGCGCCGCGCCGCCCGAGGTCTTCGCCGACCGCGACGAAGACGAGATTATGAGCCTCGCGTCCGCCGCCATCGATGACGGCGACAAGGCCAAAGCGCAGGCCCTCATCGACCGGTTCGACGAGGCCGAAGCGGACCGCGAGGCCGAGGCGGCCGACGCCGAAGACGAGCCGGGCGAACTCGAAGACCGGACGACCCGCGCGGGCGGCGCGTTCTTCTCCGAACTGACCGGGGGCGAGACCGACGAGGACGACATCGGCGGCTACTACACCGACATCGCGTTCATCGTCGACTCCGTCACCTCGCGGGCGTTCTGGGTCGTCGGCTGGTTCATGCTCGTCCTCGCGTCGACGTTCGGCTGGCTCTACACGGGGGGCATCAGGGACGTCTACGAGGACTTCCTCGGCCGACTCCCCGCCGCGGTGACGCCCGAGGAAGTGCTCAACGTCGTCGCGCTCCACCCGATGGAGGCGCTCATCTTCGAGGTGAAGTTCTCGACGATTCTGGCCGTGCTGGCGACGCTCCCGCTCGTCGCGTACTTCGCGTGGCCCGCACTCCGCGAGCGCAACATCATCCACAAGCGCCGCCGAACCGTCTTCCTGTGGACCGGCGCGCTCGTCGGCGGCCTCCTCGGTGGCTTCGCGCTCGGCTACAGCTACGTCGCGCCGACGGTCATCACGTTCCTCGTCGAGGACGCCATCGCGGCGAACATGATAATCTCCTACCGCATCACCAACTTCTTCTGGCTCATCTTCTTCACCACCGCGGGTATCGGCCTCCTCGCCGACATCCCCATCCTGATGGTGCTTCTCAACACCGCCGGCATCAGCTACCGCATGATGCGGAAGCGCTGGCGCGAGGTTACGGTGTTCATCCTCGCCATCTCGGCGGTGTTCACCCCCGCGAGCATCACGACGATGTTCATGGTGACGCTCCCGCTGATGGCCGCCTACGGCGTCGGTCTCGGCATCCTGTTCGTGCTGACGGTCGGCGGCCGGCGCGACCTCTCGCCCGCCCGCGGCGCGGCGGAGTGAGGATGGTCCTCGGAGCGACCGCCGCGCCGACCCGTCGACCCGAAAAACGCGCCAAATATCGCCGCTGCGACCGTTGAAAAGGCGTTAAGTATTCTCGTGAGAATCGCAGAGTATGGCCAAGATAAGCGTCGAGATTCCCGACGAACTGCTCGCTGACTTAGACGAGCACGTCGGCGACGACAAGAAGTTCGTAAACCGGAGCGATGCGGTTCGGGCGTCCATCCGGAAGACGCTCGACATCCTCGACGAGATAGACGACCGACACAACCGCCTCGCCGAAGATGAGTGAGGGGCGGTCGGCCGTCGGGCAGGTCGCCCTCGTCGGCCTGTTCGTCACCGCGCTGACGACGGCGCAGTTGACGGCGTCGAAACTGCTCGCGATTCCCCTGCCGGCCGCGATAGGTGAACTCCCGTACGTCGGCGCGGCCATCCTCATGCCCGGGGCGGCGCTGGCGTACGCGCTCACCTTCTTCGCGTCCGACTGCTACTCCGAACTGTACGGCCGCCGGGCGGCGCAGATTATGGTGAACGTCGGCTTCGCCATGAACTTCGTCCTCCTCGGCCTCGTCTGGAGCACCATCGCCGCGCCCGCCGCGAACCCCGAGTTCGCCGGGCAGTTCGCCACGGTGCTCTCCTCGGGGACGAACATCGTCGCCGGGAGCCTGCTCGCGTACCTCGTGAGTCAGAACTGGGACGTCATCGTCTTCCACGGCATCCGCGACATGACAGACGGCTCGTACCTCTGGCTCCGCAACATCGTCTCGACGGCGACGAGTCAGGCCATCGACACGGTCATCTTCGTCGGCGTCGCGTTCTACGTCGCGCCGACGGTCCTCGGCATTGGGAACGCCCTCCCGTGGAACGTCCTCGTCGGCCTCGCCGTCGGCCAGTACCTCCTGAAGCTCCTCATCGCGATCGTCGATACCCCGTTCGTCTACGGGACCGTCGCGCTCCTGCGCGACGACGACGAGTCCTCGACCGACGGTTGGGTCGCGGACTGAGGCGTTCTCGGGACGACGGACGGCTTATCTCTTTTGGTAGCATACCACACGGTGTATGGCCGACGAGCACCGCCACAGGCTCACCGAACGGGACGGGATGGAGATGGGGGTCCGCTGTCCAAACTGCGGGACGTACACGTCGTTCGGTGATATTCTCGCCACCGGAGCCTGCCGCGGCGGTTGGAAGGGGTGTCGGACGGGGCTTCGACTCGACCTCGTGGTGTACGACTGAAAAAGCGGGTAGGCGACGAGACGCTGCGACGCGGAGCCGACGAGAGCGACAGCGCGCGCTCAGACTGCCGCGTCAGTGTCCGACGGGTCGTTCAGGTAGAGGTACGCCGCCGCGACGGCGAAGACGGCCTCGCCGCCCTTCGAGAGAATCGCCATGTCGCTGACCCGCCCGCTCATGACGACCCACGCCACGATTTGGGCGAGCGCGAACGCGATGGCGACGAGGTAGAACTCGCGCCGCCAGAACCTGCTCAGGTAGACGGCGATGCCCGCGAGGAAACCGACGCCCGCGAGGACGAACAGTATCGCCTGCGCCTGGTCGAACTGGAGCAACATCGGGGCCATCGACAGGTGGACGTACGTCGAGGCCAGCGCCCCGACGATGGCGACGTACGGGGCGATTCCCGAGAGAAGGCCGGTGAACAACGGTCGCGACTCGGCGGTCGTGGTGTCTGCTGACATGGGGACTCAGCAACGAAGTCGTGTCAACTGATAATAATGCTTGCCCGAAATTAGGCACAAATTCCGCGGAGAACGAGGCACGGTGACGCGGGAGTCGAAACTGCGGGAACCCGGCGCGCTCAGTCGTCGATTGGCTCAGCGAAGGCGAACCGCGGTTTCACGTCGGTGACGCGGACCGTCGGGGTGTCGCCCGCCTCCGTGCCGGAGACGAACAGCGTGAAGTCCTCGACCTTGGCGATGCCGTCGCCCTCGCTTCCGACGTCGACGATTTCCACGTCGAGTTCGTCGCCCTTCCGAACCGGCGCGGTGAGGAAGTGCTTGCCGACGAGGTACTGCTCGGAGGAGCTGTCGCGGGAGGCGTCGGGGCGCATCGACCGGACGTACTGGAACTCTCGTTCCATGTCGGCGCGGAGGTCCGCGACGTCCGGGCCGTCGAACACCTTCACGGCGAAGTCGCCGCCGGTCGCGAGCAGTTCCTGTGCGACCTCGAACGCCTGCCGGGCGAGGTAGACGGAGCGGGCGTGGTCCAGCGAGTACTCGCCGGTCATGTTCGGCGCCATGTCGGAGACGACGGCGTCGGCCCCTCGCTCGCCGATGACGGCCGTTAACTCTTCTTTCGTCTCGTCTTCGGTCATGTCGCCGCGAATCGTCTGGACGTTGTCGCGGTCGATACCGCGGATTCGCTGGAGGTCGACGCCGACGACCTTGCCGTGGTCGCCGACCGCCTCGGAGGCGACCTGCAGCCACCCGCCCGGGGCGGCACCGAGGTCGACGACGGTGTTGCCGGGGCCGAACAGGCCCGCGTCCCCGTCGAGTTGTTTCAGCTTGTAGGCCGAACGGGCGCGGTAGCCCTCCTGTTTGGCCTTGTTGTAGTAGTGGTCCTTGCGCGCCATGGTCTTGACATCAGTAGCGTATCAGGCCGTATACCGGCTTCGGCTTGCGCCGTGAATCGTGCGGAACAATGCCACGTCACGGGAGCCACGGGGGTCGAGGCGGCCGGGCTCAGTCGTCGCCGACGAGTTCGTCGAACAGCGCCGAGACGCGCCCCTCGATGTCGTCGCGAATCGCTCGAACCGCATCGAGGTCCTGTCCGTCCGGGTCGTCGAGGTCCCAGTCGCGGGCGTCACCGCGCCACGTCATCGGGCAGATACCCTCGGCCGAACAGCCCATCGTGACGACGATGTCGACGTCCATAATCTCGTCCTGCTCGATTGCGCGGGGCGTCTCGTCGGCGAGGTCGAACCCCCGCTCACCCATGACCTCGACGACCTCGTCGTGGACGTGCTCGGCGGGGTCGGTACCACCGGTGACGACCTCGATTCGGTCGCCGACACCGCGCTCGTCGCGCTCCCGGCGGGCGAATGCGGTCGCCATCTGGCTCCGGCCGGCGTTCTGGACGCAGACGAAGGCGACGCGGGTCGAAGTCGCGTCGGCGTCGGCGGCGTCGCTCATCTCTCGGCACCTCGTCGGCGGGCGGCTGTCTTCGTCTCGTCGTTCGCCATAGCCGGGAGTTACACAATCAGCTATTTGAGTCCTTTGAAGCCATAGACGCCCGAAATCGGCCGATTAGCTGTATAGTCGAACAGTGACAACAACACGCATGGGGAGCAGACAGGAAGGTGGGGTGCTCGCGGGAGCGCGCACGCGGGAGAGCGTGCGAACATCATATTGCGGTGAGTCCAAATCAGGAGTATTTTTAAGACCGCTGTCGTACGACGGCACATATGTTCAAGGCCATCGTGAGCGCCGCGACGCTCCGGGACGCGCTCGACTCCGTGAGCGTCCTCGTCGACGAGTGTAAGATTCGACTCAACGAGGAGAGTCTCTCCATCCGCGCCGTCGACCCCGCGAACGTCGGCATGGTGGACCTCACCCTCGACGCGGCGGCGTTCGAATCCTACGAAGCCGACGGCGGCGTCATCGGCGTCAACCTCTCGCGCCTCGAAGAGGTCGCCGGGATGGCGGGCTCGGGCGACCTCATCCACCTCACGCTCGACGAGGAGACGCGCAAGCTCAACATCCGCATCGACGGGCTGTCGTACACGCTCGCGCTCATCGACCCCGACTCGATTCGCCAGGAACCCGACATTCCGGACCTCGACCTCGCCGCGAACATCGTCCTCGAGGGGACGCACCTCGACCGCGGTATCAAGGCGGCCGACATGGTCTCCGACCACATCCGCCTCCGCGTCGACGGCGCGGAAAAGACGTTCCACATCGAGGCCGAAGGCGACACCGACGACGTGGACCTGTCGCTTCCCCCCGCGGACCTCATCAGCATCGAAGCCGGCGCTGCCGACTCGCTGTTCTCGCTGGACTACCTGAAGGACATGAACAAGGCGATTCCGACCGACGCCGAGGTCACCGTCGAACTCGGCGAGGAGTTCCCGGTCAAGCTTCACTACCAGATCGCGGAAGGGATGGGCACCATCACGTACATGCTCGCCCCGCGCATCCAGAGCGACTGAGCGGACGTTTCGGCCACCGCGTCGTTCACCGACCATCCGAGCCGTCCCACTCGCTTCTCCTGACTCCTACCTGTCAGCGACGGCGTCGGCCGTCTCGTCCCGGCACCAGTACGGCAGTCGAACCGTCGCCGTCGTGCCGGTGTCGCCGCGACCCGCTGACTCGTCGGTCGCGTCTCCGGCTCCGCCGTCCGCTTCCTCTCGCCTGCCGCTCACGTCGAAGGAGAGGTCACCGCCGAGCGCGTCGACCGTCCACCGAACCGCCCAGAGACCGAGGCCGCTGCCGTGTTGGAGCGGTGACTCGCCGCCGGTCTCGACCACGGAGCGCTCGTAGTCGGGGACGCCCGGGCCGTCGTCTTCGACGACGACGACGAGGTCGGCGTCGACGGCCCGGACCGACACGGAGACGGTCGGGTCGTCGCCGCCGTGTTCGAGCGCGTTCTCGACGAGTTCGCGGACGAGGAGCTTCGCCGCCGATTCGCTCCCGGAGACCGACAGCGACTCGGGTGCGTCCACGTCGACCGAGCCGGCGTCGAACTCCGCGCGGACCTCGGCGACGCAGGTTCGGACCGTCGCGGCGACGTCGAAGCGGCTGCCGCCGTCGATGCCGGCCATGACCCGCTCGACGGTCCGGGCCTTCTCGCCGAGCGAGAGGAGCTTGTTCGACCGCGCCCGTATCGTGTCGGTGGGGTCGCGCTGGTCCGCCGGGAGCCGCTCTGCGAGCATGTCGGCGTAGCCGATGACGACCGTCATGTCGTTTCTGAGGTTGTGCCGGAGGACGCGGTTGAGGACTTCGAGGCGCTGTCGGCGGCGGACCCGCCCCGTCACGTCGGAGACGGTGACGGTCCGACCGAGTCGGCGGCCGTGCTGGTCTGTGACCGGCGAGAGCGTCACCTCGTAGGTCCGGCGGCGACGGTCGACCGTCACGTCCACGAGCTGTCGGTCCTCGTCGAGGTCGACGCCCGGAAGCACCGACGACAGCGGGTCGAACGCCGAGGCCGGGTCGAGGTCGAGGAGCGACGAAGCGGTCTCGTTGGCGTCGACCACGCGGTGCTCGCGGTCGAGGACGAGAATGCCGACGGCCACGTCGTCGATGGCGGCGCGGCGGCCGAGCCGACCGGTCGCCGGCGAGAGCCCGAACAGCTGGAACCGGTAGAGCGCGTGGCCGAACGTCGCGCCCGTCACGGCGAGCGCGATGGGCGTGAAGTTCACCATCTGAAGCGGGCCGATGCCGAAGGTGTGGGCGACGTGGGCGACCGTCGGCGCGGTCGAGCCGATGGCGAGGGTGACCGCCTGCTCGCGGTAGTGCGAGAGCCGTTCGACCAGCATCTCGATGATGAGGACGAGCCCGGAGCCGATGATGACGTAGCCGTACACCGCGTGGAGGTAGTACCAGAGGTTCGGGTCGAACCGCACCGTGGCCGCACCGAACACCGGCACGATGCGATAGTCGGTCCAGAGAAGGCCGTGGCTCGGATTCGTCGCCAGCGCGACGACGGTGATGGCCGGAAACACGAGGAGTCCGGCGATGAGCCGTCGCGAGAGGAGTTCGCCGCGGCCGGTGTAGGAAAGCGAGAAGGCGAACCACGCGGGCGCGATGACGGCCTGCGCGACGTCGATGGGGAGTTGGAACCAAAACCGGAGCGAAGGGTCGAACACCGTGAGCGCGACGCCATAGGAGCCGGCCCAGAGCGCCGCCGAAAACAGGAGGACCGACAGCGACTTCGAACCGGGTTCGGTTCCCTCGCGCCAGGCGACGACCGCGATGGAGACGGAGACGAGCGCCGCGACGAGGCAGAGGACGACCAGCGGCGAGACGGCGGCGACCGAAGGCACGGGTAGACCTCAGACTCGGCGCTCGTAACACTTGCGGGCCGCGACGACATTCGAGCGACGGTTTACCCGTATCTCGGCCGCGATGTCGCGTCGCGACCGCGACATCAGGACACTCAGGGCGCTTCCGTTTCCGCCCGCGGTCGCCGCGCGACGGACGCGAGGACGTAGACCACGGGCACGATGAGCGCGGCCCCGACGACGAACGGCGACCAGTACGCGAGGACGTACAGCGCCGCCATCGACGGCGGGCCGAGCGTCCGGCCGAGGCTTCCCGCGCCCTGCGTGACGCCGAAGGCGTTACCCTGCTGGTCGGCCGACGCCGACGTGGAGACGAGCGTCGACAGCGAGACGTTCAGCATCCCGTTGCCGAACGACAGGAGCGCCCCGACGAAGAGGAGCGCCACGAGTTCGCGGGTGAGCCACGGCGGGCCGCCGACCGCGGGGAGCACCGCCCCGATGTCGGGCGAAAAGGGGAGCAGCGCGAGCGAGAGCAGGAGCCCGACCGCGCCGACGACCGCCAGTTTCGCCTCCGAGTACCGCCGGGCGAGTCGGCCGACGACGACCCCCTGATTCAGCGTGCCGAGCAGGCCGATGTAGGTCAGAAACAGCGCCGTCTCGGTCTCGCCGTAGCCGTACACGTCGGCCGCGAAGGGGATGAACATGACCTGAATCCCCGAGAAGGCGACCGAGACGACGAAAAAGGAGACGACGAGCCCCCGGAGGTCGTCGTCGGCGAGGGCGGTGCGGAACTGCGAGACGAGCGTCGTCGCGGGCGTGCCGGCCGGCGCGCGGGTGCGCTCCGGTTCGCGCAGGAAGACGAACGCGAAGCCGAGGCTGACGAGGCTGAGCGCCGCCGCGGTGAAACTCGGCAGCGAAAAGCGCGTCGCGGGCACGAACGACGGGAGCAGGTCGCGGGCGAGCGCGACCACCGGGTCGGAGGCCATCAGACCGCCGAGAGCCGGCCCGAAGATGAACCCGAGGCTGAACGACGCGCCGACGAGGCCGAGCGCGCCGGCCCGCCGCGCAGGTGGCGTAATGTCGGCGATGTACGCCTGCGCCGTGGCGATGTTGCCGCCCATCGCGCCCGCGAGCATCCGCGAGGCGAACAGCGTCGCCACCGCGAGCCCCGTCCCGAACAGCAGGTCGATTTCGCCTGCGACGCCGAAGACCGTCCACGCGAGGACGCTCCCGACGAGCGACAGCATGATGACCGGCCGGCGGCCCCGCTGGTCGGAGATTCGACCGAGGACGGGCGCGAAGAGGAACTGCATGAGCGAGTACGACGCCGCCAGAAACCCGATGTACACGTCGCTGACGCCGAAGCTCCGGACGTAGAACGGAAGGATGGGAATGACGACGCCGAACCCGAGGAGGTCGATGAAGACGACGGCGATGACGACCGCGAGGTCGCGTCGCGTTCCCCGCGACTCCTCGGGGAACTCGGCGTCGGCAGAGACGGCGGACTCGGGGGCACTCACGACACCACAGACGCGCGAGAAACGCCTAACGGTTGCGCCGAGTTAGCGCGAGAATCGAAGGGAACGTTGGGTCGAAGGACCGACCGGGTCGGCGCTCAGGAACGGTATCTGTCGATGACGCGCTTGGCCGAGACGGCCTTTTCCTTCCAGCCGTAGCCCGCGTCGTAGACGTGGCGCTTCTTCTCGACGAGTTCGGCGGGCGTCGCCTCCTCGAAGCCGCCGCGGTCCCACGTCCCGGTGTCGCGGAGCCAGTTGACGACGTTCTCGCGCGTCTCGGGCCACGACAGGCCGACCATCTCGTACCACGCGATCATGGCGAAGACGGCGTTGTCGTGACAGCCGGGGACGCTCCCGTACTGGTGGAGCGTCCGCATCGGCTCCCGGGTCGGCTCGGACACCTCCTCTCTGAACTCCTCGGCGGTGAGGAGCCGAAGGACGCCCGAGTTCGCTTCCGACACCCGCTCGTCGCGCTTGAGTCGGCGGAGCGCGGCCTGCTGGAGCGGCCCCCACTCGCCCGGCGCTTCGCGGCGGAGCGTCTCCTCGTCGCACGGGCCACCCGCGAGGACGGAGACGATGTCGACGTAGGCCCGCTCGACTTCGACCCACGGCGTCCCCTCGAAGCGGCAGTCGGCGTCGTGGAGACTGGTCGTGGCGCGGCAGTCCGGACACGGGTAGTCGAAGTGCGGCACGTGAGAGCCTGAGGAAGTGGTCGGTAATAGGTTGTGTGATGCGCCGTCGTCGCCGGCGCCCGTCACGAGACTCGGCCGCACGGGCCGCGCCCGCCACCGCCGAATCCGTCGCGTTTATCGGTGGGCACCCGGAACGTGGCGGTATGCGGATGCGCCCGCTCCACGCCCGATACCCGTTCTTCGCCGCGGCCAGAGAGGCGGTCGAATCGGCCGACGTCGCCATTGCGACGCTCGTCGCCGAGGACGCCCCGGCCGTCGAGCGTGGCGTCGAGCGCGTCGAACGCGCCCTCATGGAGGGCACCGTCGAACCCGACCCCGACGAGGCCTACGGATGGGACACCCAGACGGAACTGCTCTCGTACCCCATCTCGCGCATCATCGTCTCGCTCGTCGAGACACCCGCGGCGGTGGACAAGTACGCCCGCGCCGAGGCCGACACGGCCTACGAGCGCATGCTCGCCGACTTCGACGCCGGCGACGACGACGTCCACGGCGAGGCCCGCGCGAGCCTCGACGACTTCCTCCGCGAGTTCGACCTCGACGGCGCGGTGCGGGCCGAATCGAACCGGAACCGGAACAGCCGCCGCGCGCCCGAACACTACTGGGTCGACGTGGGGCCGTACCTCACCTACTCCGACACCGACTGGGGCGCAGAGTGGCGGCTCGTCAACCGCTCGCTGGCCGACGGGGCGGTCCGCGTCACCCGCGAGGAGCTCTCGGAACTGCTCCGCGAGGCGGTCCGCCGCCGAGTCGCCGAGGGGCTTCCCTTCGCCGTCCGCGGCAGCGACGCGGGCGACCGACTCGCCGACGCGCTCAAACCCCACGTCGAGCGCCTGCGGAACCTGCTTTCGGACCGCGGCGCGGTCAACGTCGTCTACGTGGACTCGGTGGACCCCGACCACTTCCCGCCCTGCGTCGAGGCGCTGTTGGCGCGGGCGCAAGACGGCGAGGACCTCCCGAACGAGGCGGCGTTCGCGCTCGCGGCGTTCCTCGTCGGCGTCGGCCTCGAACCCGAGGCGGTCGGGGGCGTCGTCGGCGACGCGAACGCCGAGGAGTTGCAAAAGCGGGCGACCGTCCTCTCGGACTCCAGCGGGTCGCAGTACGCGCCGCCGACCTGCGAGACGATGCAGGCGTACGACCTCTGTGTGAACCGCGACGACCGCTGTGACACCATCAAGCACCCGATGAAGTACTTCGAGACGGCGACGAACGACGCGGACGCGGCCGCCATGGACGAAGCCGCCGACTGACGGAGTCCGTGCTGACGACGTATCCAACCTGCGAGCCCCGCCGCTCCGCGTCGGGCGCTGGCGCGACGGCGACCGGGTCGCCGAAACCGACCGATCGGATTAGGAAGAACGCGACAGCCAAACGCCGATACCAGCCATCACGAGCACGAACGCCGTGATAGCGCCGACGAGTGCGAACCCGCCGGTGGAGATGAGTCCACTCTGGTTGTAGGTCGCACCGATGCCGACGATGAGGGCGATAAACACCCCGACCGCGACGATGGAGACGGCAATCTTCCGCCGCATCTCCGCTTCGATAGCCATGCGACGACGTATCCGCGGCCGTTCTAAAAGGTCTTCGATGGGCGGATGCCCGACGAGAGCCACTCACACGCCCGATTTTCCACGCGAAACGAGGGTTTAGGTCGTTCGAGAACCTACTCTCAGGTGACGGAAACTGACCCCAAACAGCCGCTGGTAAGGTCGGAATCCCGCACCACCATGACGCACATCGCACACACACCCGCGTCGACTCGCCGCCCGGTGCGCCGCAAGACCACGCTCCCGTCCGACGGACTGGTCGGGCGCGCCCGCCGCGCCCGCGTCGAACCGATGGCCGTCCGGCCGCTCCGCGACGGGCGCTACGTCGTCGAGACCGACGGCGGCACCTACGTCGTCGACGTGGAGGCACGCACCTGCACCTGCCCCGACAACGCCATCCGGCACGCCCGCTGTAAGCACCTCCGCCGGGTCGCCATCGAAATCACCCGCGGCGAGGTCCCACCGCCGGGCCGCCGGAGCGCCACCTGCGCCGTCTGCGGCGACGAGACGTTCGTCCCGATGGACGCGACGGGGCCCCAGCTCTGTCCCGACCACGAACACCGCGCCGGCGACCTCGTCCACGACCGCGAGAGCGGGAGCCTCCTCGTCGTCACGCGGGCGCTCGGCACCCGCGCCGACGAGACGCCGACCGAGACGGGACGCCTCGTCTCGGAGTACGAGAGCAACCGCGACTACGGCGACCACGAACCAGCCTTCGAGGCCGTGTATCTGGACTCGCTGCCGGTGAACGCCGGCCTCGCCGACCTCGGCGAACTGCATGCCTACCGGTTCCCCGCCTCGCGGCTCAGTCGCGTCGAGCGCGGGTTCGTCGGCGCTCGCACGCTCGGCGAGCGACTCGCTCGGGCGTGAGCGCGAGCGCCAGAAAATCCGCGCCGCAACCTCAGTCGCCGCCGAGCTTGGTCTGAGTCGGGCCGCCGGTGAACGACTCGAAGTCCTCGCCTTCCGCCAGCGCCGTCTCCTTTTTCACGCGGTAGTTCCCGCCGTCGGTCACGTAGAGGTCGCCGGGGTGGAAGAAGTACCAGTCCTCGCGGTCGAATCGGACGGCGATGCGGGCCTTCGCGCCGAAGTTCCGCGAGAAGTAGACGAGCGCTTCGACCTCCTCGCCGCTCAGGTAGATGGGGCGACCGCTGGAGGCCTTCGCCTCGATGGCGTAGAACACCTCGCCGTTGCCCGCGAGCACGTCGGGGAGTTCGCGCGTCGTCGCGCTCCCGGAGGCGGGCGCGCGCATGACCGCGAAGCCGGCCTCGTCAAGGCGGTTGACGAGTTCGCGCTCGCGTCGGTCTCCCTTTCTGTTCGAAGACATGGTCTGGAGTCGGCCGCGGGCGGTGATAAATGGGGCGACCGGCGTCCGGGAGCGCAGTTGCCCCGGCACGGCGTCACTCGAAAAGTGGGACTGCGTCTCCCCACAGCGCCCGGAATTGGCGGTCAAGCTCGTCGACGACTGCTGCGTCCGTCACCACGACGACGCCGAGGCGGTCGGCGGCCGACTGTGGGTGCGGAATGTCGACCGACGCGACCGTCCCGTCGACGACGTCGAACGAGACCGGCAGGTGCGGCAGGCACCGGACTCGAACCGTCTGCGGCTTCGACGCCACGAGTTCCCGAAACTCGTCGGGGAGCGAGTCGAGCACGGGGTCGCTGAGGAGCAACGACACGTCGAGGTCGTCGCGAGCGCCCTCGAAGAACGCGTCGAACTCCGTGCGGAGCGTCTCCCACGAGGCCCGCTCGTACGGTGGACCGACCGCGGCCGAGACGGACCCGGTCGCCGCCCGCATGTGCTCGTGCATCGCCGTCCGCATCTTGTCGCCGCCGAGGCGGCCGAGCCAGACGCTCCCGTCGGCCGGTGGCGTCGGCAGGAGGTTCGACCGGACCGCGTCGGCCACGTCGCGATACCGCGTCCACTCCTCGCGCAGTTCCGCGGCGCGCTCGGCCAGCAGTCGCTCGACCGCCGCGGCCGGATCGACGGCGACGTACCGCGTCGGCTGGGTCGACTGCGCGCGGACCAGCCGGCGCGACCGAAGCCCGTTGAGCACGTCGTAGACCCGACCGTTCGGGACGCCGCTCGCGTCAGAGACGGTCGCGGCCGTCGCGGCACCCGTGACGAGGAGCGTCCGGTACGCCTTCTCCTCGTAGTTCGACAGGCCGAGTTCGCCGAGTTCGGTCATAGACGGGATTCCCTCGCCCACAAGTTAGTATTTTGATATTTCTTGTTCGGCGCGAGCAACGGACCGCAAGTGGCGGGGGATTGCAGAACGCTCATCCGGGTCGTGGCGGGACCGACGAACATGAGCCCGTACGTGTTACTCGCCGGCGCAATCGCGTCGGAACTCGTCGGAACGACCGCACTCAAACTGTCCGCGGGCTTTTCCAAGCCCGTACCGAGTCTCGGCGTGGTGGTCGGCTACGGTCTCGCGTTCTACCTCGTCTCGCTGACGCTCGAAGAACTCCCCATCGGCGTGGTGTACGGGACGTGGGCCGCGCTGGGCATCGTCGGCGTCGCGGCCATCGGCGTCGTCGTGTTCGACGAACCGGTCGACTTGACGGGCGTCGTCGGCCTGCTTCTCATCCTCGCCGGCGTCTACTGTGTCAACGTCCTCTCGGAGATGGCCGCACACTAAGGGCCGACGCGAAGGGACCGCGCCACCAGAGCTATCTGTCGGCTGGGGGATTACTGCCCGTATGAACCGCGAGAACCGCCTCGCCGTCGTCTTTCTCCTCCTCGGGGTTGCCCTCCTCGCGAACCCGCTGTACCTCTATCCTGACGGCGTCTCCTACGAGAAGACGTACACCTACGAGGCCTCAGCGGTGGACTACCTCCCGCACACTTCGGACGCGTTCTACCGGGTCAAATCGTGCGGCTGGAACCCCCTCCAGTCGGCGGAGTGCGCCGCCATCATCGACATGGTCCGCGGCGACCCGGTCGAACTCGAACTGGATCCGGACCGCGGCGTCGACCCCGAGTTCTGGTCGTTCGACTACGTCCGGGCTGACGGCCGCTACTTCGAACCGAACGCGACCCTCGACGGGCGAACCCTCACGCTCTCGCCCCACCCGGTCTCGACCGAGACGGTGAAACGAACCCTCGCGGAGGACCTCGACGAGTCGCCGCGGTACGTCCGCGAGGCCATCCGAAACGGCAGTAGCACCGTGACCGAGTCGGAACTGTACGAACCGGAGACGCACTACGTCGCGTTCGAGGGCCGGTACTACGTCGTCGAACCGGTCGAAAGCGAGCGCGTCCCGACCGGTTGGGGCTGGAAAGCGCCCTCCGACGCGGCCATCGAGGCGATGCGACTCGCGGCGTGGATCGGCGGCGTCGCGTGCGTCTGGCGGGCGGGCGAGTGGACCGAACGCGGTCGCTGACGGCTGTGAGAAACGAGAGAGCGCGCGGGTCGGCTTACGTCCCGTGGGCCCAGCTACCCATGTACTCGCGCTGTTCGTCGGTCATCGAGTCGAATTCGATGCCCTCGGCTTCGAGCTTGATTTCGGCGACCTCGCGGTCCAGTTCGTCGGGCACGTCGTGGACGCCGGCGTCGTAGTCGTCGCCGTTCTCGACGAGTTCGCGGACGACGACGGCCTGCACGCCGAACGACTGGTCCATGACCTCGACCGGGTGGCCGAGCGCGATGGGCGACGCGAGGTTGACGAGGCGGCCCTCGGCGAGGACGTTCAGGCGGCGGCCGTCTTCGAGTTCGTAGGCGTCGACGCCGTCGCGGGCCTCGTACTCGTCGACGGCGAGGTCCGACAGCGCGTCGAGGTCGATTTCGATGTCGAAGTGGCCGGCGTTGGCGAGGAGAACGCCGTCTTTCATGTTCTCGAAGTCCTCGCGGGTGATGACATCGCGGTTGCCGGTGGTCGTGATGAACACGTCGCCGACCTTCGCGGCCTCCTCCATCGGCATCACGTCGTAGCCCTCCATGTGGGCTTCGAGCGCGCGGCGGGGGTCGACCTCGGTGACGATGACGTTCGCGTTCTGGCCGGACGCCTTCTTGGCGACGCCCTTGCCGCAGTAGCCGTAGCCGCCGACGACGACGTTCTTGCCGGCGTACGAGAGGTTCGTCGTCATGGCGATGGTCGCCAGCGACGACTCGCCCGTGCCGTGGACGTTGTCGAACAGGCGCTTCATCGGCGTGTCGTTGACGGCGAAGACGGGGTAGTTCAGTTCGCCGTCCTCGTCCATCGCGCGCAGGCGGTGGACGCCGGTCGTGGTCTCCTCGGCCCCGCCGACGATGGTGTCGATGAGTTCGGGGTACTCCTCGTGGATGGTAAAGACCATGTCCATGCCGTCGTCGACCGTGACGGTCGGCTCGTGGGCGATGACGGCGTCGATGGCCGCGTAGTAGTCCTCCTCGTCGACGCCGCGGACGGCGTAGGAGGTGATGTCGTCGTTGGCGTCGAGCGCCGCCGACACGTCGTCGTGGGTCGAAAGCGGGTTGCAGCCGGTGATGGCGACTTCCGCGCCGCCGAGCGCCAGCAGTTCGACGAGGTTCGCCGTCTTCGCCTCGACGTGCATCGCCATGCCGACGACCTCGCCGTCGAGCGGCTGTTCCGACTCGAACTGCTCGCGGAGCTCCTGCAGGATGGGCATGTGCTGGAGCGCCCAGTCCATCTTGCGTCGTCCCTCGGTCCGGGCGGCCTCGACGTCGTCGAGGTGCTCGGAGACGGGAGCGTAGTGTTCGCTCATACCCGTGGGTTCGGAGAGGGGTCCGAAAACCCTACCGAAGGCGGTCGCCGCCCCCGAATCTACAAGTGTCAACGGAGAGATTGTACCGCCGAGGGTCGATGCTCGTCATAGATAACGGCAAGGCGGTCGCCGAACAGGAGTTGTTCGCCCTGATGAGCGCCCCCGCGGTTCCGGACCTCCTCCGCGTCGCCGACGAGCCGCTGACGGTCAAGGAGCTGAGCTGTCGGGCCGACGTGCCGCTGTCGACGGCCTACCGGGAGGTCAAGCGACTCCACGAGGCGTCGCTGTTCGAGAAGTCCATCATGGTCGACCACAGCGACGGGCGACACGTCGCGCAGTACCACCGGACGTTCGAGCGCATGGAGGTCAGCGTGACCGACGACGGACTGCGCATCGAGTTGGCCGGGTAGCGAGGTCGGAGATGATGCGGCGGAGTCGGAGGCGACGGTTCAGACGCGCTCGCGGAGCGATGCGACCGCCTCGCGGGCGCGGGCCATCACGGCGTCCTCGTCGAGCGTCAGCACCTCGCGGTCCCGCATCAGCACCCGCCCGTCGCAGACGGTGTGGCGAACGTCGGAGCCGCGGGCGGCGTACGCGAGGTGACTCACGAGGTCGTTCGCGGGCGTGAGGTGCGGCGCGTCGAGGTCGACGACGGCGAGGTCGGCCGCGCCGCCGACTTCGAGCGCGCCGCCGGGAAGGTCGATGGCGTCGGCGGAGCCGGCGGTCGCCATCCGCACCACGTCGGGGGCGGCGACGGCGCTGGCGTCGTCCGCGGCGAGTTTGCCGAGCATCGCGGCGTCGCGCATCTCGTCGAACATGTCGAGGTCGTTGTTCGAGGCCGCGCCGTCGGTTCCGAGACCGACCGCGACGCCCGCGTCGAGCAGTTTCTGGACGGGAGCCATGCCGGAGGCGAGTTTCATGTTCGACGCCGGGCAGTGGACGACGCCGGTGCCCGCGTCCGCGAGCAGGTCGATTTCCGCGTCATCGACGTGGACGCCGTGGGCGAGGAAGTCGTCGGCGGTGAGCATGCCGAGTTCCTTCGCGTACGACAGCGGGCGCTCGCCGCGCTCGTCGACGATGGGATCGACCTCGTCTGTCGTCTCGTTGGCGTGGTAGTGGACCGGGATGCCCTCGTCGTGCGCGTCGGCGACGAACTCGCGGAGGTACTCTTCGGCGACCGTCGTCAGCGAATGCGGCATCGCGGCGGTCCGAATCCGGCCGTCGGCCGCGCCGTCGAACTCGCGGGCCACGTGGAGGCTCTCGTCGATGTCGGCCTGCGCGTCCGCGTCGTCCTTGCCGAGCGTGACGACGCCGTGGCCGAGACGGGCGCGGAGGCCGGCCTCCTCGACCGCATCGGCGACCTCGGGGACGTGGAAGTACATGTCCGCGAACGCGGTGGTCCCAGACTTAATCATCTCCACGAGGCCGAGTTCCGCGCCGACGCGCACGTCTTCGGGCGTGAGCGCGCCCTCCGCGGGCCAGATGTCCTCGCGGAGCCACGCGTCGAGGGGCTTGTCGTCGGCGTAGCCGCGCAGGAGCGTCATCGCCACGTGGCAGTGGGCGTTCACCAGACCGGGCGTGACGAGACAGCCCTCGGCGTCGAGCGTCTCGTCGGCCCCGGCGTCGAGTTCCGCGCCGATGTCGAGGATAGTCCCCTCGTCTCGGTCCACGAGTACGTCCGCGTCCTCGACCGTCGCGTCGGGGCGGAGCACCTGTCCGCCCGCGATTCGGAGCGTGTTCATGTCGCTCGTTCGGGTCGGCGGGGTGGTGAATCCACCGTCTCGCGGCCGCGAGGGCCGACCGTCGATTTCGCCGGAGAGCGGGCCGAATACCGGCGGTAGTCCGATTCCCGAAAATCGAGAACGAGCACGTCCTCTTAGGGTCGGACCCCCAGTATGAGGGGATATGGAGCCCCCGTGGAACCTCGCGCTCGTTCCGGGGCACGTCCAAGGCAGTCCGTGGATGACCGCGGTCGTCGTCCTCGCGGGCGTCTCGTCGGTCACGCTGGCCGCGCTCGGCGTCGCCGTCTTCCTCCGGCGGCGGACGCGGTCGCACCTGCTCGTCGCGCTGGCGCTCTTGGCGTTCGCGTCGCGGGCGGCCGTCGCGGCGCTGACGCTCACCGGCGTCCTCTCCGAGTTCGACCACCACGTGGTCGAACACCTCTTGGACCTCGTGATGGCCGGCCTCGTCCTCGCGGCCATCTACTACGCCCGGAGCATCGAGCGCGAGGTGGGGGTCAACGACCCATGAGTGAGACACGAACCCGCGTCGCCGACCACATCAAGCACAGTCCGGGAGTCCACTTCAACGAGCTCGTTCGCGCGCTCGACCTCGCCCCCGGCCAGGTACAACACCACGTCCGCAGACTGCTCTCCGACGAGACGGTCCGCCGCGCCGAGTTCTACGGGCGGACGCACTACTTCCCCCCGGAGTTCGACGCGTGGGAGCGCGGCACGCTCGCGCTCGTCCGCCGGGAGACCGCCCGCGACATCCTCGGCCACCTCCTCGAACACGGCGACGCCCGCCCCGACGACGTGGCCGACGACATCGGCGTCGCCCGCAGCACGCTGGAGTGGCACCTCGACCACCTCGTCGAGCGCGACGTGGTTCGGAAGGAACGCGACCTGCACAACCGTGTGACGCTCGTCCTCACCCACCCCGAGCGGACGACCCGACTGTTAGACGACGTGTCCCCGTCGCTCCCCGAGCGGTTCGTCGACCGGTTCGACCGCCTGCTCGACCACCTCGTCGAAGGGTAGCCGCGGGTCCGCAAAGCGGCGACCTTACGCTTCCGTCTCGCCCGCGCCGCCCGCGTCTCGGAGCCGACCAATCCGCGACGCCAGCGACGGCTCGAACGAGAGGAACGACCCCGCGCGGCCGGTGTCGACCTCGTCGGCGGTCGCGTCGAGCGCGTCGGCGACGGCCGCGCGTCCGACCCGTTCTGCCGCCGCCTCGTCGGCCCGATAGATGAGCCGTTTGCTCGCGTACTCGCCGGTCACGAGCAGTATCACGCCGATTCCGGCGAACGCCAAGAACGACAGGGCGAACCCGAACGGCGACCACGCGACGCCCCAGAAGACGAACGCGCCGACCGCGGTCACGGTGAACAGCCGAAGCTCGTAGACGTACCGAGCGACGCGTCCGGCGTCGACCGCGAGGAGCGCCGAGACCGTCTCGTCGTCGTAGCGGTCGAGCAGCGAGTCGGTGAGAAAGAGCGTCTTCCGACCGACCGGGCCGCGAGTGAGGTGGTCCGAGCGGTGGCCGCCGCCGTCGAGGAGGCGAACCCGAGCGACCGAGAGACCGCCGCGGTCGCACAGGCGGTCGAGTCGCTCGCGCGTCGCGTCGTCGGGGGCCGCCGTCGTCTGCGAGACGCCGACGAGCTGTGCCGAAAAGACGTATGCGGCGGCGACGAACGCGAGCAGGGTGAGCAGGCCGCCGGTCCCCAAGACCCGGAATTCGACTTGTAGCACGGCCACCACGCAGAAGACGAATGCCGCGATGAAGAGCTGGTAGCGGAACATCTTCGCGGCCGCCGCCCCCGCGCCCATATCGGCGTCTCGCACGCGCCTCGCCACCGGGAACGCGCCCATGTACGAGACGGTCGCCACGACCGCGGCACCGACGGCGACGAGCGCCCAGCCGAGAACGGCCCACGGCCAGTCGACCGGGAGGCCGACGGCGGCGAGGAGCGCCCGGTCCGCGTCCGTCCACCAGACGACGCCGACGAACAGGAGGGCGGCGTAGAGCCAGTTGCTTCGAACCCGTTTTCTGAACCGCTGGACGGACGACCCGCGGCGCTCGTGGAACGCGGCGCTGAGCCGCGACCAGCCGGCACCGAGGAGGGAGACGCCGACGAGCGCGCCGGCGAACGTAGCGGGAGCCATAGCTGACACTTCACAGATGTGTCAAAAAACCGTTCCGGCTTGCGAAAGTCAATTACCTCCGGGACGTGACGGGGAGGTATGCGAATCGCCGTGCCCAACAAGGGCCGCCTGCACGAACCGACGATTGAACTCCTGGAGCGTGCGGGACTGCACCTCGACAACGGTGCCGAGCGCAAACTCTACGCCGGGACCGTCGATCCCGACGTGACCGTGCTGTTCGCCCGCGCCGCCGACATCCCCGAGTACGTCCGCGACGGGGCCGCCGAGGTCGGCATCACCGGCCTCGACCAGGTCCGCGAGTCGGGCCACGAACTCGAAGACTTGCTCGACTTGGAGTACGGCAAGTGTCGGCTCGTCCTCGCCGCGCCCGAGGACGGCGACATCGAGACCGTCGAAGACGTGTCGGGCAAGGTCGTCGCCACCGAGTTCCCGCACATCGCGCGGACCTACTTCGAGGAGGAGGGCATCGACGCCGAAGTCGTCGAGGTCACGGGCGCGACCGAACTGACCCCGCACGTCGAGATGGCCGACGCCATCATCGACATCACCTCGACCGGGACGACCCTCCGGGTGAACCGCCTCGCGGTCATCGACGAGGTGCTGTCGTCGTCGGTCCGGCTGTTCGCCCGCCCCGACGTGGTCGACGACCCGAAGGTCCAGCAGTTGCTCATGGCGCTCGAATCGGTCCGCTCCGCGGAGGGCAAGCGCTACCTGATGATGAACGCGCCGCGCGAGAAACTCGACGAGGTAAAGGAGGTCATCCCCGGCCTCGGCGGCCCGACCGTGATGGACGTCGCCGGCGACTCGACGGTCGCCGTCCACGCCGTCGTGAACGAACGCGACGTGTTCGAGGTCGTCAGCGACCTGAAGAATGTCGGTGCGAGCGGCATCCTCGTCACCGAAATCGAGCGGTTAGTCGAGTAAGTGACGCGGCCGCGTGCCCGTCGTGCGTGTTATTTCTTCCAGCGCAGGTCCGGAACCGTGACCGACGGCTCGAACCCGAGTTCTCCGCGGCGCGCCCGGACGTAAGCCGCGATACAGACCGCGCCGAGCACTATCGCACCGATGCCGAGCAGGCCGGCTTCGGGGCCGAACGCACCGCCGGTAACCACGTCGGGGCCCCGTTCCGTCGTCTCGACGAGCGACGTGCCGAAGTCGAGGCCGCTGACCGCGAAGCCGAAGACGCCGCCCTGCACGAAGTTCCATGAGATGTGGATTCCCGTCGGGATGGCGAGGTCGCCGGTGAGCGCGTAGCCGAGACCGAGCATGACGCCCGCGAGGGTGATGCTGGTCGTGCTGGCGAACCCCGCGTTCGGGTTCGTGTAGTGAGCGACGCCGAACACCGCCGACGAGACCGCGAGGCCGCCGGCGACCGCGACATCCGGACCGAACCGCCAGCGGAGGCCCTCGGCGACGTCGGTGAGGACGATACCCCGGAGCAGAAGTTCCTCCGCGATGCCGACGACGACGAAGAACGCGAGGAGCGAGCCGACGCCGAGCAGTCGGTCGACGCCGAGCGGGGCGGGGGAGACCGCAATCCAGCCGGCGGCGACGCCGACGACGAAGATAGCGGTCATCAGCCCCGTTCCGAGCGCGAGGCCGAACACGAGGTCGACCGCCCACTCGCGGTCGAACCGGAGACCGAGATCCGCGACGGTCCGCCGGTCGACGTACCGCGCGACGACGAGTGCGGCGAGGCCGCTCGCCCCGACAGAGACGAGCGAGACGACGAGCGCGACGAGTCGACTGGATTCGGCGAGACCGCCGAGAGCGGCCGAGAACGAGACGGCGACTACGAGCGAGACGAGGACGAAGACGACGGGCGTTGCGAGCAGTCGAAACGGGGCTCGCGGCCGGCGTTCCATGTCGTTCCAGAGGAGGCGACGGGGAGACACGACGGATGATTCAGCGGCCGCGGGCAAGAAAGTACGGCGAGAAGGTACGGCGAGCGCGACCTCAGAAGGGCGCTGTCGTCAGGATGACCATGAGACCGAACAGGACGAGGCCGAGAAGCACCGAGACGACGAAGTGGATGGTCACCACGTACGCCGACAGGCGGTTCGACCGGCCGTAGAGATACTTGACGAAGCCGAAGTCGAGCCCGAGTGCGAGCGCGAGCGCGACGAAGGAGTTCCAGCCGAAGGTGGTGAAGACGACGGCGATGGCCGCGGGAACCGGCCCGACGGCGAACGCCTTCTTGAGTTCCACGTCGCCGAGGACGTTCCGCGCGGCGATGTGGGCGGTGAGAGAAAGGAACAGCGCGAACAGCGCGAACGTTCCGGCGACGGCCGTGACCGGCGCACCGGCGGCCGTCTGCAAGGTGAGCGCGTCCATATCGGTTCGAGGGACGCGACTGACTTAGATTCGGTCGATTCGGGTCCCGGTTACGCGGCGCGGTCGAGAGGACCCGACGAGGTTAGAACGACCCGTTCAGGAGACCGAGTTCGGAGAGGCGTGAGATGATGACGTCGACCGCCGCTTCGGCGTCTTCCGGCTTCTTCCCACCCGTGATGACGAGCTTGCCCGACCCGAAGAGAAGCGCGACGACGCTCGGTTCGTCGAGGCGATAGACGAGTCCCGGGAACTGTTCGGGCTCGTACTCGATGTTTTCGAGACCGAGGCCGATGGCGATGGCGTTGAGGTTCAGGTTCTCGCCGAGGTCCGCGCTCGTGACGATGTTCTGAACGGTGATTTCGGGGTCGTCGTCGACCGGAATCTGAAGCTCTCGGAGCTTGTCGAAGACGATTTCGAGGCTCTCATGTACGTCGGCGGTCGACTTCGCGCCGGTGCAGACGATTTTTCCGGACCGGAAGATGAGCGCCGCGGACTTCGGCTCTTGGGTGCGGTAGACGAGTCCCGGGAACTGCTCGGGGTCGTAGTCGGCACCCTCGAGGTCCATCGCCACGCTCTGGAGGTCGAGCTCTTGGCCGATTCCCGTGGAGGCGACGACGTTTTCGATGTTGATTGTGTCCTTGGGGTCGGTCATACAACGATTTAAGTCACGTATTTAAGGTTTAAAAAGATTGGTGCAAGTAATTGACAGCTTACGCGCGGCGACGAATAATCCGGACGTTCCGGACGGTGACAACCGCACCAAGAAATGTCAGTGAGATGGGAACTGCGAGGCGCGCGACCGCCGGTCTGAGCACCCAGTAGGTGGCGAAGAACAGGGCGACTGAGACGAGTTTTAACACCGCGAACGAGCCGGGTCCGGGGTCGCCACCCGAGATGAGTCGCACGACTGGGTTCCCTTCCTGTACGCCGGCCATCCTGACACCGAGGACGGTCGTGACGTAGTCGCCGAGGCCGTAGGCGAGCGCCGCTGCGCCCCAGAGGATGGCGTCGAGAGAGGCCATGCGGGTGGATTCGGAGCGACCCGTATAAGTCTCGTCGTCGCCGGGTTGTCACGTTCGGCGTCATCGCCATCGGTCGGTGTGTGCGTCACCGCGCTCGCGGGAGCGACGACGACCGATACCCTCATTTCCGCGGCCCGTCAGGTCCGAGCGTGTACGGATTGGAACTCGCCGGCGAGGAAGACGCCTTCGCCGCCCGCGAGGCCGAGTCGGCCGCGACGGGCGTGACGGTCGTCGCCCCCGGCCTCGCCACCGCCCGCGGCGTCGAACCGGAGCGCGCGAGGCAACTCGCCTACACCCGCCGCGTCGTCGAACTGGTCGGGCGGTGCGACCCCGACATCGACGCCGCCCGCGCCGTCGTCGCGGCCGCGAACGTCGACCGCGAGGGGACCGTCGCCGTCCGCGCCCGCGATGTGCGGGGACTGACCGGTATCAGCACGACCGACGCCGAGCGCGAACTCGGGTCTGCGCTCGTCGACCGCGGCTTCGGCGTCGATTTAGACGACCCCGACCACGAACTTCGGGTTTACTTCTCTGAAGACGCCTGTCTCGTCGGCTGGACCGCCGTCGAGGCGGTCCGCGACTTCGCCGACCGGAAGCCGACCGACCGACCGTTCTTCCAGCCGGGGAGCATGGCCCCCGTAGACGCCCGCGCCTTCGTCAACATGGCCGGCGCGGAGCCCGGCGCCCGAATTTTGGACCCGATGTGCGGCACCGGCGGCGTCCTCCTCGAAGCCGGGTTAGTCGGTGCCGACGTGGTCGGCGTCGACGCCCAAGCGAAGATGGTCGGCGGCGCTCGGGAGAACCTGCATCACTACGTCGGCGACGGCGACGTAATCCGCGGCGACGCCACCACGCTCCCCCTCCGCGACGACTCGATGGACGGCGCGGTGTTCGACGCTCCTTACGGCCGGCAGTCGAAAATCGCCCGCCACTCGCTTTCGGACCTCGTCGGCGGCGCGCTGGCGGAGGTCCGCCGGGTCGCCCCGGAGTGCGTGATGGTCGCCGACCGGTCATGGGCCGAGGAGGCCGAGGACGCCGGCTGGGAGGTCGAACGGGTGTTCGAGCGCCGAGTCCACCGGTCGCTGGTTCGGTACGTACATCTGCTGCATCGGTAGTCGGAACCGGCGGGGATGTCGGCGGCCTCGGTCGCAGGTCCCGGCCGCCACCGCGGTTGTGGTCGTTCGTGCTCTATTCAATTGCTCGACAGGACTATCCGCCAGCGCGACGAAGTGAAGGCATGTCGCGCACGGTTCGAAAGGTTCTCGCCGAGGCGTACGACCCCGACCCGCGAGCGATGGTCATCGTCGCGATGGGGTCGTCGTTCCTGCTGTTTTCGCTCCTGTCGTCCCCGGCCGGTTCGAGCCCGTACTCCCTGTTCGGTCTCGTGGTGGCAGTCCTCTCGCTCGTCGTCTCGGTCGCGATGCTCGCCGTCGAGAAACTCCGATAGTCGAGGCGACTGAGGCCGCTACAGTTCTTCCTTCTGAAGAGATATTTTCCCGTTCGAGCCGACGCGCAACATCACGTACTCGTAGTCCTGAATCCGCCCGTCGTACGCCACCTCGCCGTCAACGAGGAGTTCCACGTCGCAGGTCTCGGCGTCGACCTGCCGGGTGAGCGTCTTCGTCTCGCCGGGCGAGAGTTCCACGTCGCCCTCGCGACACGCGGGTTTCAACACGACCTCGCCGGAGAAGCCGCCGCTGACCCGGACGCGAACGAGTTCTGACCCCTCGCAGAACTGCGGCCATCCGCACTCGTCCGTGGTGGTCGCGGTCTGTCCGGATTCGGAGGGACTACCGAGACACCCGGAGAGGAGAGCGAGCGAACCGAGCGACGCGAGGACCCGTCTGCGCTGCATGAAATGTAGTTTCGCAGTCAGAACAAATGTCTTGTGTCGGCGGGACAGCCCGGACCGCTTGTCCGGCCTATCGCCGCGCCAGCACCGTCTCGCCCGCCCGCACCGACTCGCCTTTCTCGACGACCACGTCCTCAGAGCCGTACTCCGGCGGTAACAGCACGTCGGCCCGGGAGCCGAAGTCGATGTGGCCGAGTTTCTGCCCGCGGACGAGTTCGTCACCGGGCGCGACGTACGAGTGAATCCGGCGGGCGAACGCGCCGGCGATGAGCGACACCTCGTGGTCGCCCTCGTCGGTGTCGAGTTCGATGTCGACGCGCTCGTTCCTATCGGAGTCCTTCGAGAACGCCGGCTTGTGCGCGCCGGGGCGATGAGTGACGGTTCGGACCGCACCGGAGACCGGCGCGCGGTTGACGTGCACGTCGGTGACGTTCATGAACACGCCCACGCGGACACGACCGTCCTCGACGCGAATCACGGAGACGTGCCCGTCGGCGGGGGCGACCACCCCCGGTTCGTCGGGCGGCGAGCGCTCGGGGTCCCGGAAGAACCAGAGGACGAACGCGCCCGCCGCGAGGAGCAGGGCCCCGAGGGGCGGGAAGACGAACGCCGCGACTGCCGCTCCGAGGAAGGCAGGGAGCGCGAACCGTCGGTAGCCGGGTGCGAACTGCATCTATGCCTCGCCGCGGACTTCGGCTCCCCAACTCGTGAGGAGGTGGGTAATGTGCAGGCGGTCGTCGATGCCCGTCGAGATGTCGAGGTCGACCTGCCCCGCGAGTTCGTGCAGGCGAGCGAGTTCGCCGTCGGCGAAGCGCTCAGGAGTCGAGTCGGCGACGCGGAGGATGTCTCGGAGGAGTTCCTGTCCCTCGTAGCCCTCGTCGTCGAGGAGCGTCGTGAGGGTCTTGCGGGCGTCCTTGATGTCGCCCTCGCGGGCGTTGATGAGGAGCGTCTTCAGCTCGTCGTCGAAGCCCACGTCGCCGAGGGCGGCGTGGACCGTGGACATGGTGACCTCGTCGGCCTCGGTGGCCGTCCGCTGGGCTGAGAGGATGGCCTTACGGATGTTCCCGTTAGAGGCGTCGGTGAGGAACTGGAGACCGCCGTCGTCGTAGTCGACGCCCTCGGCGTCGAGGATGTCGGCGAGGAGGGTTTCGAGGGTGTCGTCGTCCGGCGCGGGCATGGGGATGGGGAAACACCGCGAGCGAATCGGCGGGATGAGCTTCGAGGGCTGGCGGGTGGTGATGACGAACTGCGTGGTCCGGTGGTGCTGTTCCATCACGCGGCGGAGCGCCTGCTGGAAGTCCTCGCGGATGGATTCGGCGTTGTCGAGGACGATGGTCTTGTACTCGCCGGACATCGGGGCGTAGCTGGCGGACTCCTTGAGCACGCGGTTTATCATGTCGCGTTTCGCCATGCGACTGCGGCCGTCGAGGAACTGCTCGAACCGCGGGTCGGCGCGAATCTGCTTTTTCGTCCGGTTGAAGAAGTCCGCGACGTTGAGTTCGATGAGGTCGTTTTCGGGGTCCGAATGCGCCTCGCGAGCCAGCGCCCGGACGGCGGCGGTCTTGCCGACGCCCGGCGGGCCCTGCACGACGAGGTTCATCGGTTCGTCCACGGCGCGTCGGAGGCGTTCGCGGACCTCCGGCTGTGGGAGGTCTTCGAGCCCCGGCGCGTGCGTCTCGGTCCACAGCGGCGCGTCCATTGGACTCCGGTAGCAGACGGTCGGGTAAGAATCGGTCGGTCCGGGGCGTCGGGTGGACTCGGGTTTCCTGTGGGCGAGCCCCGAGGCCGCGACCGATTCGACGCACGTTTAGTCCCGCCGCTATCATTGTGGTGCATGTCCATGCGCGCGACCTTCCTCGGGACCGGCGGGGCCGTCCCCACCACGGCGCGTGCGCCGAGCGCGTTCCTCGTGAACCGCGACGGCGAGCGCCTGTTGTTCGATTGCGGGGAGGGCACCCAACGCCAGATGATGCGCTACGGGACCGGGTTCGGCGTCAGCCACCTGTTCGTCACCCACCTCCACGGTGACCACATCCTCGGCATCCCCGGCCTGATTCAGACGCTCGACTTCAACGACCGCGACGCCTCGCTGGCCATCCACGGCCCGCCGGGGAGCAAACGCCACCTCGAAAAGCTCGTCCACGCGGGCGGCTACCAGCCCGGCTTCCACGTCTCCGTCCACGAGGTCCGCCCCGGGAACGTCGCCTACCGCGCCGACGACTACGAGGTCCGCGCGTTCGACACCGAACACCGGACCGCCTCCGTCGGCTACGCCCTCGTCGAGGACGACCGCCCCGGCCGGTTCGACCGCGAGAAGGCCGAGGAACTCGGCGTCCCCGTCGGCCCGGCGTTCGGCCGCCTCCACGCCGGTGAGGACGTGGAACTCGAAGACGGGACCGTCGTGCGCTCCGAGCAGGTCGTCGGCGACCCCCGACCCGGACGAACCGTCGTCTACACCGGCGACACCCGCCCGCTCGAATCGACCGTCGAGGTCGCCCGCGACGCCGACCTGCTCGTCCACGACGCGACGTTCACCGACGAGGAGGCGGAGCGGGCGAAACAGACCGCGCACTCGACCGCCCGCGAGGCCGCCCGAATCGCCCGCGACGCCGACGTTCGGCGGTTCGCGCTGACGCACATCTCCGCCCGGTACGCCGCCGACCCGAGCCCGCTTCTCGAACAGGCCCGCGAGGTGTACGACGGCGAGGCGTTCGTCGCCGAAGACGGTCAGAAACTGGAGGTGCCGTACGCCGACAGCGACGGCGGCGGGGCCGAGACCGGCGAGTAGCCAGTCGGCGAGACACGCAAAAAAGGTGATTCAGTCTCGGTGGGCGTCGCAGACCGGGATCTCGCCGTCGTCGAGGAGGACGACGGGGACCCCGAGGACGACCCACTCGCTGACGTAGCGCCGGCGCGTCGTCGCGGGCGACCCGCACTCGACGCAGGCGGCGTCGGCCGATGCGACGACCGACTCGATGATTCTCGTCCGCGGACCGACGGTTGTCCGTGCGTACGCCGGCTGTTTTGAGAGGAGCACCACGAGCGCCGCGGCGACCACGAGGCCGACGACCGGCAGGACGAACCGGCCGACGCCGGAACGCGCGAGGACGCCGACGATGACGAGTAACATGACCACGACGGCCAGTTCACGGAGGGGACGCATCGACGGCGTCAGTTGCTCGTCTCGTTTTCGGAACCGGACGAGGTCGACGAGGTCGACGACCTCGACGACGCCGAGGTAGTGTCCGACGATGAACCAGCGGACGAACTCGATGAGGACGACCCGTCGCTATCGAGCGACCGGACGAACTGCGGGTAGCCGCCGTCGCCGACCGGGATGTAGACGGTGTCCGTCTCGTCGAGCTTCTCGATGTACTTCTGAGCCAGCACCTCGTCGGACAGCGACTCCGCGAGGATGCGGTTGGCGTCGGCCTGCCCCTGCGCCTCGATGCGCTTGCGCTCGGCCTCCAGCTCCTCGACGGCGAGTTCGTCCTGCTTCTGCTGGCGGCGCTGTTCGGTGATCTCCTTCTGTTCGACCGCCTGCGCGTACTCGGCGGGGAGTTCGACGTTGCGGACCTGCACCGCTTCGAGGATGAGGCCGTCGTCGGCGAACTCCTCGGCGAGTTCCCGCTCGGCGGCGGCCTTCAGCTGGGTCTGGCCCTCGCCGGTGTAGATGACGGTGACGGGGAGCCGACCGGCCTCGGTCCGGAGCACCGACCGAATCGACGGCCGAATCAGGCGCTCCTCGGCGGTTTCGAGCGTTCGGTAGTTGCGGTAGAACTCGACGGCCTGCCCGGCGTCGATGCGGTAGCGGACGGTCACGTCGATGTCCGTCCGAAGGCCGTCTTCGGTCAGGACGGTGATAGCGTCGTCGCCGCGTCTGTCGCCTTCGCTCGTCGACGACGACATCGTGTACGACTGCGGTCGCACCGACAGCGACGAGGTCGACTGCGAGACGGGGTTGACGAAGTGCGCGCCGGGTTCGAAGACGGTACCGGTGGTCGCGCCCCACTTCTTGACGACCTTGACGTTCCCCTCTTCGACGGGTTCCCACGCGAGGAGCCCGGCGATGGGGGCGGCGATAAGGAGGAGGGCGACGACACCGATGAGGGCGATGCGCGTCAGCGAACGGGAGGTCACCGACGGCGGGTCGGGGATATCAGAACTCATCAGTCCCATTTCAAATAGCCGAGACTTGTTTGTTTCGTGTCAAACGTCGGTCGCGGCGGCGGTGTCGCCGACGACAGCGGCGTTTCCGGCCGAGCCGCGCAAACGCGACACTCGGGGCGAGTCGACGCTCGAAACCGGCGTGGAGTATATATTCGGCGCGACCCTAGTCGCCGTCGTGAACGACCGGACGAGTGCGCTCGACTCGGTCGTCTTCGGCGTCGACATCCAGAGCGGCGATATCCGCGGCGACTCGCCGTCGTACGCGCTGGTCGTGTTGGACACCCGAGACACCGAGTCAGACGAGGTCCGAATCGAACGAGACGTGGTCTCCTTCCGAAAGTTACGCCGACTCATCGAGCGCGACGAACCGCGCGTCGTCGCCACGGACAACATGTACGAGTTGGCGACCGACAAGGACGATTTAGTCCGCTTCCTGCGGTGGCTCCCCCACGGGACGCAGTTGGTGCAAGTGACCGGCGCGGAGCGACCGGAACCGCTCTCGCGGGTCGCCTCGCGTCACGGCGTCCCCTACGGCAAAGACCCGATGAAAGAGGCCGAGGCCGCGGCCCGGCTCGCCCTCGCCAACGTCGGCTACGAGGTCGCCGCCTTCGAGAACACGACGACCGTGAAGGTCTCTCGCGGCCGCTCGACCGGCAAGGGCGGGTGGAGTCAGGACCGCTACACGCGCCGCATCCACGGGTCGGTCAAACAGCAGTCCCGCGAGGTCGAATCCGCACTGAAGGAGGCCAACCTCGACTACGAGCGGGACGTGACCGAGAAGTACGGCGGCTATTCGCAGGCGCTTTTCACCGTCGAGGGGCGGCCGGAGGACATCCCCGTATCGACCCACCGCTCGGGCGACACCCGCGTCGAAATCGAACGCGAGCGCCGCGACGGCATCGAGTTCGAACCGCTCGTGAAGCGCCGCGACCGCGTCATCGTCGGCATCGACCCGGGCACGACCACCGCCGTCGCCGTCGTCGGCCTCGACGGCCGTGTCCTCGACGTACACTCGACGCGCACCGCCGACACCGCCGCCGTCATCGAGTGGCTCATCGAGCGCGGCCGGCCCAGTCTGGTCGCCGCCGACGTCCAGCCGATGCCCGAGACGGTCGAGAAGTTCCGCCGGAGCTTCGACGCCGCCGGGTGGGCCCCGACGAGCGACATCCCCGTGGACGAGAAGCTCCACCGGACCCGCGACATCGACTACGAGAACGACCACGAACGCGACGCCCTCGCGGCGGCGCTGTTCGCCTTCGACGACCACGAAGACCAGTTCGAACGCATCTCCCGGAAGGTGCCAGCCGACGTGGACAGAGAGGAGGTCATCGCCCGCGTGCTCGTCAGCGAGGAGTCGGTCGAGGCCGTCCTCCGCGAGATGGCCGACGACGCCGACGGGGGCGACCCCGACGACGCCGACGAGGAGGCCCACGAGGAGCCCGAACTCACGCCCGAAGAACGCGAGATTCGGGAGTTGCGGTCGCGGGTCGAGCGCCTCGAATCGCACGTTGAGGACCTGAAATCGACCATCGAGGAGAAAGACGAGACCATCGAGGAGTACAAGGAAGAACTCTCCGACGCCCGCCGCGAGGAGCGCCGCGAGGCCCGCGAGCGCCGCGAGGTCACCCGGCTCGAACGCGAGAACGGTCGGTTAGAGCGGAAAGTCGAATCGCTCGAATCCGACAAGGCGGAACTCGCAGACAAGCTCGACCAACTGAAGTCGCTGTGGAAGCTCGACCACTCGAACTTCGCGGACGTGAACACCGATGGCAGTTTGGTGCCGGTCAAAATCGTCGAGCAGTTCACGAACGGCGCGCTCGACCACACCGTCGAGGAGTACGGTATCGCCGCGGGCGACGTGGTCTACCTCCGCGACGCCAGCGGGGCCGGGCGGACGACCGCCGAGCGACTCGCCGAGTTCGACCCCAAGGTCGTCCTCCGGTCGGGCAATCTCTCGGAGGTCGCGGACGAGGTGCTGTTCGAGGCCGACGTTCCGGTCGCACCGGCCGACGGCGTGACGATTCAGGAGATAGACGAACTCGCCGTAGCGAAGGAGTCCGAGGTGGCCGCCGCCATCGACGACTGGGAGGACCGCGCCGAGGAGCGACAGAAGGAACAGCGCGAGGAGATGGTGGACCAGATTATCTCCGAACACCGCGCCGAGAACCGGCGGTGACTGGCCGAAGGTGAGACGCGCGAACGGGGCTCATTCGCGATTTCGCTCCCGCGGCCACGCTCGAACGAGCGAGACGGCCAACAGGAGGCCGATAACTAACGCGGCACCGCCAGAGACGAGATGGATGACGTTGTCGAGGTAGACTCCGGGTGTACTCGACGAGACGAGGTACGTGAGGAGGGCGAGAAACAGCGAGATGACCATGAGCCATCGACGGATTGGTGTCGCGTCGGCGGAGGGCATATCGACGGGATGCGTGGCTGTTCGTAAATCGATTCTGGCACCACTGAAGACCGTGACGAGAGCCGCGGCCGCCGAGGGACATTACTCCGCGGTCGCGTCGTGGCCGACGACGACGGCGACGACGAAGTACAGCGCCGCGCCGACGAGCGGCACGAAGAAGGCCAAGGCGGCCCAGAACGTCGCGTTTCGGCCCTTGAACGTCGCGTCCTTGTGGACGCGGTAGGGCAGGTAGATGTGAACGGCGAGGAAGTAGACCGCGAAGCCGAGGATGTACGGGAGGAGGTCGCCGCCGCGAACCGACGCCCACATGGCCGCGAGCAGGCCGAAGACGACGAGGATGAGCGCGGCGAAGATGATGACGGGCGCACGCGTCGTGGTTCCTGAGTCGGACATCACCCGGAGTTAGGACCGGTTCGTGTTGTCCGTTTCGCCCGCGAGCGGCTTCCAGAAGTCATATCCCACATCACCGACACCGAACAGGTATGGACGCATACGACCTGATCACTCGGAACGCCTCCGAAGTGGTCACGGAGGACGAAGTGCGCGCGCTGGCCGACGACCCCGAGGGCAAGCGAGCGTACGTGGGCTACGAGCCCTCCGGCGTCCTCCACATCGGTCACATGCTCACCGCCAACAAGCTCATCGACCTCCAAGAGGCGGGCTTCGAGGTAGTCGTGCTACTGGCCGACGTACACGCCTACCTCAACGGCAAGGGCACCTTCGAGGAGATTCGCGAGACGGCCGAGCGGATGAAAGCGCAGTTCATCGCCTACGGCCTCGACGAGAGCCAGACGGAGTTCGTCCTCGGCTCGGAGTACCAGCTCGACGAGAGCTACGTCCTCGACCTGCACGCGCTCGAACTGGAGACGACGCTCTCGCGCGCCGAGCGCGCCATGGCCGAAATCAAAAGCGGCGACGGCGTCACCGTCGCGCAGGCGGTCTACCCCATCATGCAGGCGCTCGACATCGTCTACCTCGACGTTGACCTCGCCATCGGCGGGATGGAACAGCGCAAGGTCCACATGCTCGCCCGCGACACGCTCCCGAGCATCGGCGAGGAGTCGCCGACCTGCATGCACACGCCGCTCATCGCCGACCTCGGGACGGGCATCGGTAAGATGTCCTCCTCCGAGGGCGTCACCATCTCGATGGAGGACTCCACCGAGGACATCGAAGACAAGGTCAACGGCGCGTTCTGCCCGCCGACGGCCGACCCCGACCCGACCGAGGACGGTGACGAGCGCGAGAACCCCGTCCTCCAAATCTTCGAGTACCACGTCTTCCCGCGCTTCGAGCGAGTCGTCGTCGAGCGCCCCGAGCAGTACGGCGGGAACCTCGAATACGACGACTACGAGGCGCTGGAGGCCGACCTCGAATCCGGCGAACTCCACCCCGCCGACGCGAAGGGCGCGCTCGCGGACTACCTCGACGAACTCATCGAGCCCGGTCGCGCGAAGATAGCCGAGTAATCGCCGCGCCTCACCGGAACTGTACCCTTCTCGACGGCTCGTGACTCGCCGTCTCCCAAACCGATAGAAGTCACCGGCCCGACGAGTCGGTATGTCCAACCCTTCCGACGTTCTCGTTCATCGAAACCGAACCGTCACAGACCGCGAGGAGCGCACGCTGACCGCGGACGTGTACTGCCCCAACTCCCCGACAGCCGAGGGAACCGAAACGGCCGGCTCACCCCGCCCCCTCGTCGTCTTCGTCTACGGCGGCGCGTGGGAGACCGGCTCGACCGGCCAGTTCGCCCGCTGGGCGCTCGACGCCGCCGACGAGGGGTTCGTCGCGGCCGAGGTGTCGTACCGACTGGGTCACGAAGCGACGTTCCCCGCGCAAATCGAAGATGTGTGCGAAGGTATCGACTGGGTCGTCGACCGCGCCGACGAGTTCGGCATCGACCCGAACACTGTCGCCGTCGTCGGCCACTCCGCGGGGGCGCACCTCGCGTTGCTGGCGGCGCTTTCGGACGACGAGTTCGGGCGGCGGACCGAAATTGACGCCGCGGTCGGGGTCTCCGGCGTCTACGACCTCCGAGCCGACGACCACGAGCGCGCCGGGGAGTCGCTGCCGCTGTTCGATGACCGGCCGTCGGCCGCCGAGTTGCGTCGGTGTTCGCCGATTACCTACGTCGATGACGACGCCGACGCGCCGCCGACGCTGTTGCTCCACGGGAGCGAGGACTCGGTCGTCGCGCCGGACCAGAGCGCCCGGTTGGCGGACGCGCTCGAAGCCGCCGGAAACGAAGTCGAATACGACGCCGTCGGCGCGGCCGACCACGTCTTCTTGCACTCGTCGTACCACTATCCAGCGGCCCGAGAACGGGTGTTCTCGTTCCTCCGCGAATCGCTGTAAGGCGGGGAACCTGCGGCTCTCAGGCCATGCCGAACATCTTCATCACGCCCTCGGCGAGGCCGCTGGCGACGAGTCCGAGGCCGGCGACGACGAACGCGAGACCCGCCGCGACGACGGGGGCCTGATAGGCGACGATACCGATACCCAAGAGCAAGGAGACGACGCCGGCGATACCCTTCGTGCCGAGTTTGTCGAGCATACAACGACGGCGTTTCGGGACGGTCCTAAACGCGTCGTTCCGTCGGACGCTTCCTACCGGCCGAACGTCGGCGGATTTAACCATGCTCACGTCGAACGCTCGCGCATGAGCGACGACGAGAACGAGAGCCGCCGAGACCTTCGAATGCCGAACGACGACGAAGTGTTCGCCGTCGTGACGAACATGCTCGGGGCCAATCGTATTCGCGTCCGCTGTGCCGACGGCGTCGAGCGGACCGCTCGCATTCCCGGGCGGATGCAGAAGCGAATCTGGATTCGAGAGGACGACGTGGTACTCGTCGAGCCGTGGGACTGGCAGGACGAGAAGGCCGACGTGTCGTGGCGCTACGAGAAGTCCGAGGCCGACCAACTCCGCCGCGAAGGCCACATCCAGTAACGCGTTCGAGACAGCGTCGACCGTTCGCCGAGCGACACCGAAGCCGGAGCCTGTGCCCTTTTCATCTCGCCTCTCGTAGCCCTAGTCCAATGACTGACGAGTTCGGCATGGTCGAACCCCAGGAGGGCGAGGCGTTCGGCGACGAGTGGGAGGAGATAGACGTCTCCGACGACGAGGCAGACCGCATCGCGCGCCGCAAGGACCGCGACTTCGACGAGTTCCGGATGCGGTTGAAGGACGCCGACCAGTTCAAAGTCGAGCAGTCGGTGTTCGACGACGCGACCTTCGCCGCCATCTACAAACTCGTCCAAGACGGGTACATCGACGCGTTCGGCGGGCCGATTTCGACCGGGAAGGAGGCCAACGTTTTCGAGGCGCTCGGTGGCGACGACTCCGACGTGGCGGTCAAAATATACCGCATCAACGCCTCGGACTTCCGGCACATGCGCGATTACCTCGAAGGCGACCCGCGCTTCGAGAACATCGGCCACGACAAGGGACAGGTCGTCCGCGCGTGGGTCAGAAAGGAGTTCGCCAACCTCGAACGCGCCCAGCGCGCCGGCGTGCGCGTGCCGAAGCCCATCGCGGTCCAGCGGAACGTCCTCGTGATGGAACTCGTCGGCGTCGTCGACGACCGGGCGCGGCGGCTCTCGGAGGTGCGCGTCGAGAACCCCCAGACCGCCTACGAAGTCGTCCGCGAGTACATGCGCCGACTCCACCGCGCCGGCCTCGTCCACGGCGACCTCTCGGAGTACAACCTCATCATCCACGACGGCGAACTCGTCGTCATCGACCTCGGACAGGCTGTCACGGTCCACCACCCCAACGCCGAGGAGTTCCTCCGGCGGGACTGCCGCAACGTGGCCAACTTCTTCCGGCGGCAGGGGGCCGACGCCGACGGCGACTCGCTGTACGAGTTCGTCACGGCCGAAGAAGATGAGGACAAAGACTGAGCCGGAACCGAGGAGAAACGCGAACCCGCCGCGAGACGGGTGTGCGACCGAGACACGCGGCGACCCGGCGAGCGAACGCTTAAACCATTCCGACGGGTATCGGGTGATATGCAGCACGTCAAGGTGCCGCAGGACCGTATCGGTGTTCTCATCGGCGAAGGTGGCTCGACGCTCCGCGAGATAGAGAGTCGCGCGGAAGTCCGACTCGACGTTGACTCGGAGAACGGCAGCGTCGCAATCGACAGCGTCGGCGACCCCGTACTCGGCATGGTCGCTCCCGACGTGGTCCGAGCGGTCGGCCGCGGCTTCGCCCCGGAGGACGCGATGGCGCTCCTCGACGACGACATGATGATGTTCGAACTCATCGAGATAGACCGGCACACCCGAAACAAAAACGACATGCGGCGACAGAAGGGTCGCCTCATCGGCGAGAACGGCCGCACCCGCGAACTCATGGAGGAGCTGACCGGCGCGGACGTGGTTATCTACGGCTCGACACTCGGCATCATCGGCCAGCCCGAGGAGGTCGAAGTCGTCCGCCGGGCCGTCGAGATGATTCTCGACGGCGCGCCCCACGGCGCGGTGTACTCCTTCCTCGAACGGAAGCACAACGACCTGACGCAGGGCTTCAACGTCCGGCAGAACAACTGAGACGCCACCGCCGACGAGTCCACCGCGACACGGCACTCGCCCGCATCGTCTTTTCACCGCACTCGCTTCGAGACTGGCGAGGCGACCCGCCGAGTACCATAGATAAAGCCGCGTAATCGACCGCCGTCACCGGGTCTCGACCACCCCACCGTGTTGCGTTTTGGCATACCAATAAACGAAGCTTTTTTATAGAATCACAAACAATCAGGCGATGACTATGAGCCAGCGAATGCAGCAGGGTCAGCCCATGATCATTCTGGGTGAAGACTCGCAGCGCACATCCGGTCAGGATGCGCAGTCGATGAACATCACGGCCGGGAAGGCCGTCGCAGAGGCCGTACGCACGACGCTCGGCCCCAAGGGAATGGACAAGATGCTCGTCGACTCCGGTGGGCAGGTCGTCGTCACGAACGACGGCGTCACCATCCTCAAGGAGATGGACATCGACCACCCCGCGGCCAACATGATCGTCGAAGTCTCCGAGACCCAGGAGGACGAGGTCGGAGACGGTACGACGACGGCCGTCATCATCGCCGGCGAACTCCTCGACCAGGCCGAGGAGCTCCTCGAATCGGACGTTCACGCGACCACCATCGCACAGGGCTACCGCCAGGCCGCCGAGAAGGCCAAGGAAGTCCTCGAGGACAACGCTATCGAGGTTACTGAGGACGACCGCGAGACCCTCCAGAAGATCGCCGCGACGGCGATGACCGGTAAGGGCGCGGAGTCCGCGAAGGACCTGCTCTCCGAACTCGTCGTCGACGCCGTGCTGGCCGTCAAGGACGACGACGGCATCGACACGAACAACGTCTCCATCGAGAAGGTCGTCGGCGGCACCATCGACAACTCCGAACTCGTCGAGGGCGTCATCGTCGACAAAGAGCGCGTCGACGAGAACATGCCCTACGCCGTCGAAGACGCGAACATCGCCATCCTCGACGACGCGCTGGAAGTCCGCGAGACCGAAATCGACGCGGAAGTCAACGTCACGGACCCCGACCAGCTTCA
This sequence comes from Haloferax sp. Q22, assembly GCF_001482285.1. Classification (GTDB taxonomy): domain Archaea; phylum Halobacteriota; class Halobacteria; order Halobacteriales; family Haloferacaceae; genus Haloferax. The sequence goes on from NZ_LOEP01000016.1 coordinate 357,886, forward strand.
GCAGTTCCTCGACCAGGAAGAAAAGCAGCTGAAAGAGATGGTCGACAAGCTCGTCGAGGTCGGCGCCGACGCCGTCTTCGTCGGTGACGGCATCGACGACATGGCGCAGCACTACCTCGCGAAGGAGGGCATCCTCGCGGTCCGCCGCACGAAGTCCTCCGACCTCAAGCGTCTCGCCCGCGCGACGGGTGGCCGCGTCGTCAGCAGTCTCGACGACATCGAGGCCGACGACCTCGGCTTCGCTGGCTCCGTCGGACAGAAGGACGTCGGCGGCGACGAGCGCATCTTCGTCGAGGACGTCGAGGACGCGAAGTCCGTCACGCTCATCCTCCGCGGCGGCACCGAGCACGTCGTCGACGAGCTCGAACGCGCCATCGAGGACTCCCTCGGCGTCGTCCGCACGACGCTCGAAGACGGGAAGGTCCTCCCCGGCGGCGGCGCTCCCGAGACGGAGCTCTCCCTGCAGCTCCGCGAGTTCGCCGACTCCGTCGGCGGCCGCGAGCAGCTCGCCGTCGAGGCGTTCGCCGAGGCGCTGGACATCATCCCGCGCACCCTCGCCGAGAACGCCGGTCTCGACCCCATCGACTCCCTCGTCGACCTGCGCTCGCGCCACGACGGCGGCGAGTTCGCAGCTGGCCTCGACGCCTACACGGGCGAGGTCATCGACATGGAAGAAGAGGGTGTCGTGGAGCCCCTCCGCGTCAAGACCCAGGCTATCGAGTCCGCGACCGAAGCCGCTGTTATGATCCTCCGCATCGACGACGTCATCGCGGCTGGCGACCTCTCCGGTGGCCAGACCGGCGGCGACGACGACGAGGGCGGCGCGCCCGGCGGCATGGGCGGCGGCATGGGTGGCATGGGCGGTATGGGCGGCATGGGCGGTGCGATGTGAGAACCCCCAGATAGGCCTACACCACTCACACCCACACCCTGACTTCGCATCGACTCGAATCGCTCGGCCGAATTCACACCGTTTTTTGCGGATTCACGCCCGTTAGCCGCCGCTTTGTCAGCTCATCCGTCGGTTGGGACGCCGTTAATCGAGCGCCCGCACCGCACCGTCGCCTGACGTCGCGAGACAGCGGTCGTATCGGCAACTGATTTGCAACAGAAGTTGACAAATCCCTATGAAACGTCCGGCACAGTTCGTGAAACACCGGTACCCGTCTCTATACTTATCTCCCGTGACAGCCTCTATCAGCGTGTATGTCCCCTCCCGAGCCCTCGGCGGACGCCGCCGCCTCGGACGCGACCACGCCCGCGAATCGACCGCCGTTTCTGGCCGTCGTCGCGCCCCGCATCTCCGAGGCGGCGGCGCTCGCGGGAACGCTCCTCCCCGGCGTCGGCCCGCTCGTCCGCGCGCCGCACAGCTCCTCCCCATCGAACCTCCGGGCCACCCTCGCCGCGATGCGGCGGCCCGACACGCCGCTCGTCGTGGCGACCGACAGCGCGGCCGCCGTCCGCGACGCCGACCGCGTCCACGTCGCCGACGGCGGCGTCGTTGTCGAATCCGGCGCGCCGAGCGACCTCCTCGCGGTCCCCGGCGTCTACGCCCGGCGCTACGGTGCCGAGCTCGGCGCGAACTTCGCCGACCCGGGAAAAGACGTCGCCGACGAGTGACGGGTCGGCCGACGCTCGCCCCTCCGGTCCGCCCCAACGTTCACCACCGGTCCCGTGGTAGCGGTACGTATGGGGGAGAGAGCGTGTTACCGCGAGTTCTGTCCGGACTGCGACGCACCGGTGACTATCGTCGACGACGAGTGCCCCGAGTGCGGCCGGGAGTTGGCAGTCGTCTGAGAGCCGGCGTCACTCGGACACTCGCGCGTCGATGTGGTGGACCGCGTGCGGGGAGAGATACCGGCCGCCCGGAACCTCGACCCAGCCGTTGACGAGCACGCGGACCGGCCCCTCGTGGAGCACGGACTCCATCTCGGCGTCGCCGTAGACGACCGCATCGTCTATCGTCTGTTCGAACCGTCCGCCGAACGGGGAGTCAGATGCGAAGACCATACACGAGGCAACTGGGCGACACGTAATGAGAATAGTGGGGGGTCGGGGTGTTCACGACGACCCAGCATCGCCAGCATCGACGCGACGGGCGAGTAAATCGACCACCACCGAGACAACGAGCAGGGCCGCGACGAGTTGGAGTCCGCGGGCCACGTCCAATCCGAGCGACGCCGCGATGCCGAACTGTTCGACGACGTAGAGCGCTCCCCGGCGACGAGTCCCAGACTACCGAACAGGAGTCTCGCGAATCGGCCGCCGAGGCTCGTCACGAAATTGTAGGCGGCGACGCCGAAGACGACCGTGGCGGCGACGATACCGAGAACGTCCATGCGAGGCGTCTCGCACCGCTCGACTAAGAAAATGTTGTTTTCCTAACCCGACTAGATACGCGTATCCGAGGGCATGTTCCGATGCTCGTCAGGGATAGAGACCCCTCAGGTCCGGAGAAAACGGAACCGACGGACGCTGTCGCTCGGCGGTCTATCACAGTAACAGAGCGCGACGGGA
>NZ_LOEP01000017.1 GCF_001482285.1 Haloferax sp. Q22
GCGCAGTGTTTGAACTGCTCGACTGTCTCGCGGAGGAGTGGGTCGGCCCCTTCGGGAGTGTCGAGTTTGATGACGGCGGTTCGACGGTATCCCACTGTGTTTCACATATTTCCCTGTGGTTATTTAATAGTAGGGAGTCGGCCTGCCTTCGTAGCGTGGTTTGTGTACCGAGTTGTCGGCTTCCTCCCCGAGGTCAAGCCTCGGAGCATCCGCCTTGACTTTTCTGTGAAGCCGTACTCGCCCGCCGCGTCGGCCCACTCGATTTCGAAGTCGTCGAAGCCGGCGGTGAAGTATTCGAGGCCCGCGACGGTGCCGTCCCACCAGAGGTTGTTGACGGTGTCGCCCTGCCCGAGCGCGCTCGCCATGTCCGGGAACCACGGGAAGTGGGTGAACACGTTCGTCGGCGGTTCGTCCAGCGTGACCGTCCCGACCGGCGACAGTTCGGCCGTGTAGCCGGAGTCGTCCGTCTCGGTTTCAGTCGTCGTCTCGGTGGCTTCCGTCTCGGTTTCGGTCGCCGTGGCGGCCTCGGTCGTCGTCGCCGTCCCGTCGTCGCCCGACTGCCCGGCGCAGCCCGCGAGCACCCCGCCACCGAGAAGCGCGCCACCGTACTTCAGGTAGTCTCTCCGCGTCGGCCCCGCGTTCTCGTCGGTCTGTTTCATACGAATTAGGCCCACCTAAACCAATATAGGTGCTTCGAAGTTTAGGCCGGGCTAAAAACAAGTGACACGACGGGGCGCGGCCGTCGCCTCACCGGCGGTCGGCGCTGACGCTAGGGTTCGGACACGTCGACGACCTGCTTGCCGATGTTGTCGCCGGAGAACAGGCCGAGGAACGCGTCGGGCGCGTTCTCCAGGCCGTCGACGACCGTCTCGCGGTGTTCGAGGTCGCCCGACGCGACCCACGACCCGAGTTGCTCGCTTGCCTGTTCGAACCGGGTCGCGTAGTCGCCGACGAGCAGTCCCTGCACTTTCGCCCGCGGCGCGATGAGCTGCGGGAGCTTTCGCGGGCCGGTCGGCACGTCCTCGTCGTTGTAGTGGGCGATCTGTCCGCAGACGGCGACGCGGGCGTCGAGGTTCAGCTTCGTGAACACCGCGTCGGTGATGGGACCGCCGACGTTGTCGAAGTACACGTCCACGCCGTCGGGCGCGGCGTCGTCGAGCGCCGCCCGGTAGTCGTCGACATCCTTGTAGTTGATTGCGGCGTCGAAGCCGAGGTCGTCGGTGAGCCACGACACCTTCTCGTCGGAGCCGGCGAAGCCGACGACGCGACAGCCGTTGAACTTGGCAATCTGGCCGACGACGGAGCCGACTGCACCGGCCGCGCCGGACACGACGACCGTCTCGCCGGGCGAGGGGTCGCCCACTTCGAGTAGGCCGAAGTACGCCGTCCGGCCGGGCATCCCGAGCACGCCGAGATATGCGGGCAGGTCCGCGACGGATGGGTCGACGGGCGCGACCTCGCTCGCGTCGAGGACGCTGTAATCGGCCCACGTCCCGTTGCCGGTCACGAAGTCGCCGGCGTCGTACGCGTCGCTTTTGCTTTCGACGACTTCGCCGACGACGCCGCCCTGTAGTGGGTCGCCGACCGACCACGGTTCGGCGTACGACTCCGCGTCTCGCATCCGCCCGCGCATGTACGGGTCGACGGAGAGATACCGCACGCGAACGAGCAGCTCCCCGTGTCGCGGCTCCGGGAGGTCGCCCTCGCGGAGTTCGAAGCTGTCCATGTCCGGTTCTCCTTCGGGCCGTTCGGCAAAAATCCACTCGCGGTTCGTTTCGCGCATACCCGAACACCGACCCGCGACGGTAAGGACGGTGTTGTTTCCAGCAGCACCGTCCGGTTCGACGCGGCGGCAGGCTCCGCCTCGGGTCGGGGGCGCACCACCTTCGCCGAACCCAGCCCCTATTTGGCCGGGGCGACTACGTGACGGCGAACGATGCAGGTCGCAGTCATCGGCGCGAACGGCGGTATCGGACGGGAACTGCTCCCGCGACTCGCGGACGCCGGCCACGACCCCATCGGCGTCGTCCGCGACGAATCGCAGTTCGAGGCGGTCCGCGACCGCGGCGGCGAGCCACGACTGGGCGACCTCGAAGACGACTTCGACGCGGCGCTCGACGGGGCCGACGCGGTCGTCTTCACCGCCGGCTCCGGCGGATCGACCGGCGCGGACAAGACGCTGATGGTCGACCTTTGGGGCGCTCGGCGGGTAGTCGACGCCTGTGTCGACGCGGGCATCGACCGCTTCGTGATGATTAGCTCGGTCGGCGCGGGCGACCCGCTCGCGGGCCCCGAGCCCCTGCGCCCGTATCTGGTCGCCAAGCGCTGCGCGGACGACCACCTCGAACAGTCGTCACTCGACGCCACGATTCTCCGCCCCACGAGGCTCACCGACGCGGAGGGCACCGGAACCGTCTCGCTGACCCTCGACGAACGTGACGACACGCCCGAGATTCCGCGAGCCGACGTCGCCCAAGCGGTCGTCGCCTGTCTCGATATCGACCGGACGGTCGGCGAGACGATGCACCTCACGGGTGGGGACACGCCCATCGAGCAGGCGCTCGGTGGCGACGACTGAGTCGATATTATATGGATATAGACACTTAGTACAGATGATAGAAGTGCAATAAATAAGCAATAGCGAGAAGCAAGACCAGTTTTTGCTGCTCCCAATAGAGCAACAAATTCGACATTCTAGTACTTCTATTGAGTATCTTTAGTAGACATGTACAGATAGCAGCGACTATCTGCAGTCCCTTATTCAGTACGCACAGTCTCGAGAATAATGCGCTAATGTAAACATGCACAGAAACAACATTACTATATTAGGTATTTATCTACCCATATCCGAAGATACATTTAAGAAGCGTGGTCAACTAAGAGTAGTAACCACGTATGAGGACACCCACAATACGTGCTGTGTGGGAAGAGACGACAACTGTCCTCGGAAGTAACCTCGACGGGATGGTACGTGACTCGCCAGCTACCCGTTACCGGTCGGCGTCTTGTGTTGCCGTTTGTACATTGATGCGCCTAATTGTTGATGGAGTCACCGACAGCAACTTTACGAGTCGCGAGCTGTTGGACGACGAAGAGCGTGATAATCACGCCAGCGCCCGCGTACTGAACTGTCGAGTTGGGATACACCATCGTGAGGACACCAACCACAAAGAACGCCACTCGAGTGCCGAGTTGCGCCAATTTGCCGTAGCCAAAGCGGTAGTTGATTCCGTGGATGATACTGATGCCACCCAGCAAGATGAGCAGCCCGGTGAAGACGGCACCGCCACTGAGTACCCCTGAGACGATGACAGGGTGATAGATGAACGAGAACGGCAAGACGAACAGTGGGGCGGCGACTTTGATGGCCTCGTAGCACGTCTCGACGAAGTCAGCATTCGCGATACCGGCGGCGACCGCAGCACATGTCGCAATCGGTGGCGTGAGCCCCGAGAGAATCGCGCCGTAGAAGACGAAGAAGTGGGCAGCCAGATCGGGGACCAGGAAGCGACTGACGAGCGTTGGGGCCACAAGGAGTGCCACGACGGTGTAGGCGGCAGTCGTCGGCATCCCCAAGCCAAGGAGGATACAGATCACCATCGAGATAAGAACGGCGACGAGCATGATGCCACCCGAGATATCCATCATCGAGAGCGTGAGGATTCCGGGGACGCCCGTGGTCATCAGAATATCAACGACGCCGTTGATCGCCGCGAGAATAATGGCGATGGGTGCCGTGATGATCGCTCCACGCCGGAAGCCAGCCACCGTGTCCGAGAGCGTCTCTCGAGTCGCGGCCGTCACCGAGCGTGACTCGTACGCCGCCTGGAAGACAGGGAATGTGATGCCAGTAATCAACATCGTGATTGCGGTGTACAGCGCGGATGTCATCACTGTTAGCTGAATGACGCCGAGCGTGTACACTAACACGCCGAACGGAATGATGAACTTGACCGTGTCGACGATCGTGTCACGACGAGTCCGGACCTCCAGTTCGTCGAGGACTGCGTCAACGTCAATCGAGTCGAGCTGATTGCTCGCGATGTAGTGGACCGCGAGAATTATACACACCATCATAATCATCGCCGGGATGAGCCCCGCGGTGATGACGGTCACGTAGCTGATGCCGAGAAGCGAGGCCATGATGAACGCACCCGCACCCATGACTGGTGGAAGGACCTGTCCAGTCGTGGACGCGACCGCCTCAATCCCCCCTGCTGTCGAGGGCTTGATACCGTTTTCTTTCATCATCGGGATTGTGAACGACCCGGTCATACCGGCGTTTGCGGTCTGTGAACCGTTGATCGAACCGATAACCGCACTTGCGACGACAGCGGTCTGTGCAACGCCCGAGTCGATGTACTTCGACGTTCGGACGGCTCCACGGAAGATGAGGTCGAACGCACCGTAGCTCTCCAGCAGCCCCGCATAAAGCAAGAAGAGCGCGATCCACGCCGCGACTAACTGAGTCAGGAAGCCGTAGAAGCCGGTGATGTCGAGTGCGAGCAAGAGGAGCAGTCGACTGTAGCTCAACCCGCTGTGCCCGAGGATTCCGGGAATCAGATCACCGAAGTAGCCGTACAGGAGCGCACCCACAAGGATGCTAAGGAACGTCAGCCCAAACGAACGCCATGAGAGGTAGACAATTGCTGCGAGGAATGCAGCTGCCAAGGCGTACTCGTGTGGAAACGCGTAGCCAACACGGTCGATGTACAGTTCCCTGAAGTGCAGGTTGACGTAGACGGTGATGGCAATGGTGATCACCAACGACCCGAGTAACAGGGCTGCGTCGAGATAGTCCCGATCAGCGATGACGTCTTCGAGTTCGTTGAGGATGTACACCCCGATTGCACCGGCAATGAACAGGACACCATACTGTGCCCGCGGCATCGACACGGTGTAGGCATAGAAGATAACGAGTGCCCACAACGCGAGAGCAGCGAGCGTTACCGTCCCACCCACCGCGTCTTCCAGGTCTGTTGATCTCAATCGCTGGATACGTCTTGCTACCATGGTTCATTCTCACAGTAGATTCAAACATATAAATTAGTTATGGTAGACTCAGTCATATGGCGACGTCTCGCGTGACAGCAGACAAACGAATCCGCACCTGAGACGTCCGAGTACATCGGCTCTCAGTTTCCGGGGAGCGTGACTGAAGTCGTTGGGAGGCAATCTCAGCTGACGAAAACGGGAGTGGGGCAGGTTGTAGGCTGTCGGGCGGTCAGGAACTAGGCAACGATGACTGGACATTCGGCGTCAAGCAGGACACCCTGTGTGACGCTCCCGAAGAGCACTTTCCCAACCGGAGAGCGACTGGCGGGCGCCATGGCAATCGCGTCGGCGTCACAATCCGCTGCAGTCTGTACGACCGTCGCCGCTGGGTCGCCGTGAGCCGCCTCGAACGTCCAGTCGATTCCGTGCTCGTCCAGTTTTTCGCGGGCGACAGTTACGCTCGATGGCGGATCGTACTTTTCGAAGAGTTCCTCCGACGTCACGTGTCCACCGCTGTCGTCGATTGCATCGAACTCCTCGAACACGTTGAGGATCGTGACGGTGACGACTGACTCGGCAGCGGGGAGATCGGCAACTGCGTCGACTGCGGCTGCTGTCCGGTCTTCATTCCCGTCGACCGCAAGTAGCACGTGATACATGGGTTACTCAAGGAGTCGTTCTTCGAGGTCGCCCACAACATCCAGTGTCGTTGCCGAGCCACCGATGTCCGGGGTCCGCGGTGCGTCCGAATCTGCTAGCTGTGCACCGACGCCGTCCCAGAGCGTCTCGGCGAGGTCGTCCTCTTCGAGATGCTCGAACATCAACGACATCGACAACAGCATCCCGACCGGATTCGCGATGCCCTCTCCCATGATATCGAAGGCGCTCCCGTGAACCGGTTCGAACATCGAGGGGAATTCCCCGCTTGGGTTGATGTTCGTCGACGGGGCCATCCCAAGACTCCCGGAGATGATGCCACCGATGTCGGTGAGGATATCGCCGAACAGGTTAGATGCGACGACGACGTCGAACTCGTTGGGACGACGAACGAAGTCCATACTCCCGGCATCGACGAGGAGTCGTTCGACGGTGATGTCCGGGTATTCCTCGCTAACCTCCTCGACGATTTCGTCCCAGAACACCATCCCGTAAGCCTGTGCGTTCGACTTCGTGATATTGGTTAGTTTTCCACTCCGCTCTGTCGCGGCCTCGAACGCGGCCCGGACGATCGCTTCGGTCCCCTCGCGTGTGTAGACCGCTGACTGGACTGCGACTTCGTTCCCGAATCCTTGGTGTTCGCGTCCACCGACGTCGGCGTACTCGCCTTCGGTGTTCTGCCGGTAGACAACGAGATCGATATCGCCGCCCTCGTAGCCACGAAGCGGGCTTTCGACCCCATCAAAGAGATACGAGGGGCGCTTGCAGATGTGCTGGTTGAATCCCTTGGTGATCGGGAGGCGAAGGTTACGGAGCGTAACGTGATCCGGCACATCTGGGTGACCCACCGCACCGAGCAGAATCGCGTCAAACTCTTTGAGCGTCTCCAAACCGTCGTCGGGCATGAGCGCACCCTCTTCGAGATACCGCTCGCTTCCCCAGTCGAACCACGTCGTCTTGATCTCGACGCCGTGGGCCGCAGCAAGTTCGATGAGAAGTGGCTCGGTTGCCTCTGTCACTTCAATTCCGATACCGTCGCCTGGAATCACCGCTATGTCATACGACATCGGTCCGATTGATGCTCTATCTTGATAAAAATATTTGGGTGGCGACCAACCAAGGGGGTATCTCGATCCCAATCCGGCTGCCACAGGACCGACCCCCTGACGATATTTTGAGTACCAATCAAATATTGGAATTAACAATAAGATTTATAATTGATGTACATGAACGTCAAGAGCGGATGTCTAAGCAAGCACACAGCGCACGGACTAGACGGAGTATTCTCAAAGCAGCCGCTGCGGGTGCCGGGACCGTTGCAATCACCGGCTGTCTCGGTGGCGACAGCGGATCCGATAGTGGGTCCGGCAGTGGATCCGGCGGCGATTCAGGGTCGGACGGCGGCTCGAGCGATGATTCGGGATCAGACGGCAGCTCTGGCGGTGGCTCGTACCAACTACGGATGGGCGGCTCCTCACAGGGGAGTACGGCGTTCAACTCGATGCAAGCACTTGCTCGAGCACTCAACGAGCACAGCGACTCCCTCCGAATGACCGTCGAGCAGACCCAGGGGAACGTCGCCAACATGTACCAGTACGACCAAGGCAACATCCCTGCCATCGCGACGGACAACAACACGATCAACAAAGCGGTCAACGAAACGGACCGATTCAACGATGAACCGGTCGACAACATCGGCTATCAGTCGTTCCGGTTCAACGGTCTCGACATCTTCTGGGTTGCCGTTGAAGGCTCTGGAATCGAATCGACCGCAGACTTCGCGGGCAAAACCGTCTACCCGATTCAGCCGGGCTTCGGGACGCGACTACTCACCGAAGAGGTGATGCGAGTCGCCGGAATGTGGGAGGAGGTCGACATCATCAACGTCAACACGAGCGACATCCCTGGTGCGATCGAAGAGGGACGCGTTGACGCTGTTGCGGTGTACGGGTCGAATCGCGTCGAACTGACTGGCTGGGCAAAGCAGATCGACGCTCGAAACGACGTCTATCTCGTCGATGTCGCCGACGACTTCAAACAGGCCATCGAAGAGGTCGGCGGCGCACGTTTAGCCGAAATCGAGCCGTACGGGTGGAATCAGGAGGTCACGAAGGTTACCGACTCGATCGTCAGCTGGAATCTTGACCTGCAGTGTCTGCTCGGCCCGGAAGTGCCAGCAGACGCCGCACACGAACTGGCTCGGATCAGTCACGAACACGGCGAGACGATCCGAGAGGCCGACCAGACGTACGCTGACCACTCTGACCCGGCAGATCATCCGTCTTTAGTTAAGCGAGAAACCGCGTGACTGCGGCGGCTTATCGAGGCATCTTTCGGAAAGAGTGAGGAAGCCGAGTCTGTGCACGACAACGGCTCCTCATCTCGGATTATGCGTCGGCTCACTACACTGTTTCCTTCCGAGTTCCTCAAAGAGCACGCCGAGGAACTCGGCGTGGTCGAACGTGACCGCAAGCTCCAGATTCCGGCCTTCGTCTGGGCATTTGTGTTCGGCTTCGCCGCAGGCGAAAGCCGAACACTCGCTGGCTTTAGACGATCTTACAACTCGACTGCCGACGAGACGATTTCACCGGGCGGCTTCTATCAGCGGTTGACGCCGGAGCTTGCGGAATACCTCCGCGACCTCGTCGAACATGGTCTCGACGAGGTCGCTGTTCCTAACGCCGTTGACGCTGATATCGACCGATTCAGAGATGTGATGATTGCTGATGGAACGGTGTTGCGGTTACACGAGTTTCTTTCAGATCAGTTCGAAGCACGCCACGAGGAGCAGGCTGGAGCGAAGCTCCACCTGCTCCACAATGCCACTGAGCAGACGATTGAACGGATCGACGTGACCGACGAGAAAACACACGATAGCACGCTATTCAAGACCGGATCGTGGCTTGAGAACCGCCTCGTGTTGTTCGATCTTGCGTACTTCAAGTACCGCCGGTTTGTGCGGATCGACGAGAACGGCGGTTACTTCGTGAGCCGGCTGAAACAGAACGCAAACCCGGTGATTACGGCTGAATTACGGGAATGGCGCGGGCGCGCCATTCCCTTAGAGGGGAAGCAGCTCCGCGATGTTCTCGACGACCTCTCGCGGAAGTACATCGATGTAGAGGTGGAAGTAGAGTTCAAACGAGGACCGTACAACGGGACGCGGTCGCTGGATACGAAGCGGTTCCGCGTCGTCGGCGTCCGCAACGAGGACGCCGACGACTACCATCTGTACGTGACAAATCTGTCGAGAGAGGAGTTCTTTCCGGCTGATTTAGCGCAGATCTACCGGTGTCGGTGGGAAGTTGAATTGCTGTTCCGTGAGTTGAAGACGCAGTACGAACTGGATGAGTTCGACACGAGTAACGAGCACGTGGTGAAGATCTTGCTGTACGCAGCGTTGCTGTCACTGCTTGTGAGCCGTGATCTGTTGGATCTAGTCACTGAACAGGCTGACGATGAGCTCGTGTTTCCGCCGGAACGCTGGGCGGCGACCTTCCGGTCGCACGCCCAGCTCATTCTCCACGAACTCGGTGAGCACCTCGGTTATTCGCCACCGCCGCTGTTGGAGCGGCTGATCGAGGACGCACAGAAGATCCACAAGCAACGACCGATCTTACAAGAGACGCTCGCTACTGCTACGCAACCGAGGTGTGAGTCTTAACTAAAGACGAATGCCCGGCAGATATGGCCACCGCAGTCATTCCAGAACATCCGGTTCACCCGGGTGTTGCTGAGTTCTACAAGGAACAAGACGTGTGGGATGACTCCTGGACCGTCGGCGACGAAGCGTAACGAAACCAAACTGACGGACGTTTCGTTTTTTATGATAGTCACCGATTGTACTTCGTACCTAGTATGTTCGTATATAAAGTTCCGTATTATGACACACTCGATGCTGATTGGCGGCCAGTATGGGGTCTCACTTCGCTGCGTTCGAAGACGGATGGATGGACACGCGAACAACCGTAATGATTGTTGAGTGAATATGTGTGAGTATGACTCACACGAACACTACGTGTGTACGGCGAGACACGCGCGCCAATCCGAAGTGAGACTCCGAGTGTTCTGTTCCACATGGTGAAACTTTATATATAACCGTCGAGAATCGAGACTAACGGAAACACAAAACATGAAAACGACACACAAGCTGTTCAGGATTATCGAGGAACTACGAGACCGAAATGGGGCTCGAGTGTCGGAACTGGCGACCGAGTTAGAGCTGCCCAAGAGCACAGTTCACCGTCACCTCAAGACACTTGAGGAACGAGAGTACGTGATGAAGACGGGAGATATCTACTATATCGGCTCCCGATTTCTTTACATCGGTATGGGTGTAAACAACCGTCACGATGCGTTCGCACAGATCGAACCGAAGGTCAAAGCACTCGCCGCAGAGACTGATGAACGCGCTCAGTTCATGATCGAAGAGCACGGCTATCTCGTGTACATCTATCGCGAGACCGGAGAACACGCCGTTCAGACGAACACGCAGCTCGGAAAGCGAATGCCGATTCACGCGACTTCTGGCGGAAAAGCGATTCTCGCTCAACTGACCGATGACCAAATCTCTCGCATTATCGAGCGTCATGGGCTCCCAAAAGTCACCGAGAACACCATCACGGACGAAAACGAGCTCTACGACGAACTACGCGAGATCAGAGACGAGGGCGTCAGTTTCAACGACCAAGAGTATATCAGCGGTCTCCGGTCCGTCTCAGTCCCAGTTCTCAAGCCGAACGGACAACCGTTGGGTGCCATCGGTATCTCTGGTCCGCAGAATCGATTCAAAGGCGAATTCTACCGCGAAGAACTGCCAGACAAACTCCTGGGAGTCGTCAACGAGGTAGAACTCAATATGAAATATCAGTAGCACGACTGTCGTGCGAGTGAAGCGACGTTCGTGCCACATATTACAGACATAATATTGTAATCTTTTGCAACATAGACCACCAACAATTATTATATTCCGCAAAATGGAATTTTATATAGTACCTGTTGTTTCGTAGACACCCGCCGGCCGGCCCGATGCTGGGTCACGGTTGATACATTCTCATGCGGCCCACGGCTCACGTAGGGAAAAACAGAACGTCGTATCTACACAGATAGTCAAGGCGAGTGCCTCGAGACGACTCACGTCGACGTGATCACCATTACACGAAGATCGTTTACGTTTGTCCCAGTCGGCCCCGAGCGAAGCAGTGCCCCAGCGGCCTCAAGGTGTGGATAGACGTCGTTTTGTGTGAGTCCAGTTCGTGCAGCCTCTCGGTCATCTAGTAGCTCGGCATCAACGAGTGCCCCAGCGGCGTCGGTGTTGCCGTCGATGCCATCGGTGTCAACCGCCCCAACGACGACGCCTGGTGTCTCAAGTTCGAGTGCGGCACTCAACGCGAACTCTTGGTTTGGTCCGCCATGTCCGTCGCCCGAGACGGTTACTGTTGCTTCGCCGCCGGAAAGGACGACCGCCGGTGGCTCGACCGGTCGTTTCGCGGCGAGCGCTTCCTCTGCGAGACCGACGTGTACTTTCGCGATTTCGCTCGCTTCGCCTCGGACATGTGATGACAAGATCATCGGCTCGTACCCGTGTTCGTGAGCGACTTCAGCGGCACTCTCTAGCGCGGTTCCGTTATCTGCCAAGACGTGAACGTCCACACCAGCGAAGGCCGGGTGGTCTTCTGTAGGCGTTTCTGGGTGCTCTCCTTGGCAGCCGTCTTTGAGGTGGCGCACAACCGGTTCAGGCGGTTCGATGTTGTAGCGGTCGAACACCGCTTGTGCGTCGTCGTATGTCGTCGGGTCCGGTGAGACGGGGCCGCTCGCCACTGCACCCAAATCGTTCCCGACGACATCGCTGAACACGAGCCCGATGACATCCGCTGGCGAGGCAGCGACCGCGAGACGACCTCCCTTGATTGCCGAGAGATGTTTTCGAACCGTATTGATCTCCCCAATAGTCGCACCGGCCCTGAGAAGTGTCTCGGTGACTGCCTGTACGTTACTGAGGGTGAGCGCACCCGCGGGAGCAGGGAGAAGAGCGCTCCCCCCACCCGTCACGATGCTGAGCACGAGATCGTCTGTCGTCGCGTCCGACGCTAGTTCCAATAGCTCAGCCGTCCCTGAAACGGCGGACGCATCTGGAATCGGGTGAGACCCCTCGACACAGCTGACCCTCGAGAGTGAAACAGGGTCGTCTGTTACGACCAGTCCGTCATCGATTCGGTCGGACAAGCACGTCTCGAGGGCTGCAGCGACGTGACCAGCGGCGTTGCCACCACCCAACACGAGCAGGCGGTCGTAGTCGTCGAGGTCGTAGTCGTGTTCGCCGACGTGTAACGTGTTGTCTACCACCGAAACAGTCTGTTCGATAACCGACTGCGGGTGTGCAGCGCGAATCCCCGCCTCGAGGCAGTCGAGTACAAGTTCGTGTTCGGATGTGGCTGCAAGGGCAGCCTTGTTTGCAAACATCGGTCGATACTCTTAACCACGAACTCAAAAATGTACTGGCGTTTCGTGTCTCGTGTTGATGGACAGCTGCGCGACGTTGTCGTGTTTTCACAAGCCTATTCTCTCTCGCTACGAGATAGTAACTGCATCTATCAATATTGGAAATAAATAACAATATGGATACTAGTTTTCAGGTCTGGGTCAGTCAAACCCAGGAGAACGTAGTTGTCACCATATGTCTCGGAATGCCTCCAATAAGATACATGTTTACACTTCAAATAAGCTATCTCAACTATTTTTACCGTTATTTATTTTCTTATAGTGTTTCACATCGACAGTCGTCCCAGATAATGGAGCGAAAATGGATTACACTAGTGTTGGAGTATTGTATTAATATGTGTCAATTACCTCGGGGCAAACCATGCTCGAAGAGCGATAATAATCGACAAAAAGCACAAAACTAGCGTGTGGCTCATCTGCTCAGCACAGCAGAACGACAAACGATTTCAGCCCACGCCGAGCAGATATGAAAACCGTGAGTACGACACCGGACACGGCGGGCACGCAACGCGAGATACTGGGCATCGTCGTCGGCTTCTTCCTGCTTTCGACGGCGGCGGCGGCTTACGAAATCGCGCCGGCAAGCGTCTTTCCGGCAATTCAGGAGTCGCTCGGCCTGAGTTCGAGCGCGGCGGGCTGGCTCGTGAGCATCATGTACGCGACGGCGGTCGTCACGAGCGTCCCCATCGGCGTCGTCCTCGACCGCTTTTCGGTGCGCCGCGTGGTCGGATTGGCGACCGTCGCGCTCGTCGTCGCCGGCGGCTGGGGCTGGTATGCGGCCACCGCGGGCGCGTTTGGCTGGCTCCTCGTTTCGCGGGTGCTCGGTGGCCTCGCATACGTCACGTTCTGGAACGCGGGCGCGAACGTCGTCGGGAGCGCGGTCCCCCCGGAACAACGCGCGACCGCAGTCGGCGTGTTCACCGCGAGCGCGCCGGTCGGGTTCGCCCTCGGCCAGTTCGGGAGCCCGCTCATCGCGAACGCCGCCGGGTGGCCGGCGATTCTCCCGCTGTACGCCGCCATCGCCGTCGTCGGCGTCGTGTTCTTCGCGCTCGCGACGCGCCGCCGCGTGCCCGGGGTCGACGCACCTGCGCCCGACCGGGCGGCGCTCAGCGAACTGTTCGCCAGCCGGGCGGTCTGGACCGTCTGCGCGCTCTGTTTTCTCGCCTACTCGCTGTATCTCTTCGTCAACACGTGGCTCCCGAGCTTTCTCGCCAGCGAGTTCGAAATCTCACTGGCGGCGAGCGGCCTCCTGACCGCGCTGTTCCCCGCCATCGGCGCGGTCGCGCGGGCGAGTAGCGGCGTGATTACCGACCGCGTGTTCGGCGGGCGTCGCCGTCGCGTCATCGTCTCGTCGTTCGCCGTCGCCACGCCCGCAATCGTCGCGTTCGCGTTCGTCTCGGGACTCGACGCGGTCGTCGTCGGAGTCGTCGTCGTCGGCTTCGCCATCCAACTCGTGATCGGGCTCATCTTCTCGTACATCGCCGAACTCGTCGCCCCCTCGGTGCGGACCACGGCCGTCTCGATCCTGACGAGCGTCGGGCTCTTGGGCGCGTTCGCCGCGCCCATCGCCGGGGGCGCGATTATCGACTACGCGGGGTACGAGCCGGCGTTCTTCGCCGCGGGCGGCGTCGCCGTCGTCGGCGTGCTCTTGGCGCTCCGCGCACCGGAGCCGAGCCGGGTTTGACATCCTCCCCGCGCTAAAGCGCGAGGATTCCTCCGTTGGGGGTTCGGCTATGCCGATTCCACGGGGGCAACTTTCGGGTTTGTGCGCACTTCTTTGGGACTTTCGTGAGGGTATGGTTTCCCCGACCAATTGTGGTCGTCCCACTCGAATCGCACGGGCCGTGCCATCGGCCTGATTTCGCATTCGCTGTTCTCTCGAAGGAACGTCTTAGACGCCGTGAGGTCAGCGTACCCCTCGAATCCGCACGGACACGTCAGCGTGTCCCCGTGGCGAACCGTCTCCTCGTGGTCGCCACACTCAGGACATGTCTGACTCGTCCACGCTTCCGACTCGGCTTCGAGGCTGATGCCGTACTCCTCACAGACACACGCGAGACGGTGGATGAACTTCTTGAACGCCCAGAAGTTGTGCGTTTTCTCGTTCACCCTGGCCGACCAGTGCGTTTTCAGCACGTCGGTCAAGTCGCCTACGTACACCGTCGCCACGCCCTCGTCGTACAGTCGTTCAACGAGGTCGCGTACCAGCGCGTTCTGTGCGTGGTCACGACGCTTCGTCCGCTGTCGGTACAGCCGTCGAATTCGCTTGGAACTGTATCGTCCTTCACGGAGTTTCGACTGTAGGCGGGCGATTTCGTCTGTCGTCTCGCGGAACCGTCCGAACAACTCCCGACCGTCGTAGAGGTACTGGTTCCCAGTAGTCGTGGAACACGCGACGAGATTGTTTGCGCCAACGTCGAGGGCGGCTTCGTGAGAAGCCAGTGGTGAATCCAGTCGAGAATCAGGTACGGTGACTGGTTGGGAAGCCCTGAACGTGTCGCTCACTTCGTCATACTCAAGTTCCAGACGACCTTGTTTGCCGTCCCACTTCGGGTTGCCTCGGACTTCGAGGCGGAGTCGTTCGTGGTAGCCGAGTCCGTATTGGTCTTTCAGTTCTTGCCCGACAGGGATTTCGAGACGGCTACGCTTCCTCCACTCAATCGTGTACTGGTTGCACCGAATGTAGGTGCGGAGTTCGCGTCCGTTCTCTTCGTTGCCCCAGTACGATGGTGGGTTGGCGTACTCGCCTTTCTCCTTGAGGGCAAAGAACGACCGCCACGCTTCGCTGTTCTTGCGCGTGACCTGTTGGACAGTCGCGCTTCCGACGACGCCGTTGTAGCGTCCTCGGTACTCGGAGGTATCCCACACGTCACCGTCGCCAAAGTAGCTTTGACGACGTTCGTAGGTCAGTTCGTTCCACAGGGAGGCTGAGGCATCGAGTAGCCGTAGGAGGCACTCTTTGTCGTTCTCGGTCTGTGGGTCGACCTCGAAGGTGTTGACGCGCTTCATTCGTCGCCACCCTCCTGTTCAGCGATGTACTGTTCGACAGCGCCCTTCGAGGCACTCCCCGCGGTACCGACGTAGTAGGAACGAGTCCACTTCACGCGGTCGTCGTACCGCTGGTTATACTTCCGCGCCGAGATGCCCTTGACCCAGTTGACGATGAGGGACGGGGCGTTCTTGGGCGGACTCCCGATGAACAGGTGTACGTGGTCGGGCATGACCTCGGACTCGGCCAGTTCGAGGCCCTTGTCCTCACAGATTTCCGCGAAGATGGTTTCGAGACGTTCCTTCGTCTTCCCCGTCAGGTGCGAACGCCTGTATTTCGGCACGAACACTATGTGGTAGTAGAGTTCGTATTTCGCGTGACGGGTACTCTTCACCAGCTATGCATACTATCATGGTCGGACGGCTTAAAAATTGCGTTGGAACCCCGTCTATGTCATCGACGGCGGTTGAATACTGTTGGTCGGCTTCATCCCCGCCCTGAAAGGCGAGGCTTTCGCCTCGAATTTTTTCGTAAGCCCACCGTTGCGTCGTGTTTTTTTACCCGTGACTGCCGCGCCGTCGCCACGCCTATTTATATATTAACTATCCAGTCACGTTATGTATGAGGGGAACGGACGAGTAGGTATGGCCCGCGCAGTCAATCCCGTTCGAACCGACTACTCGAACATTCAGATGGGGCTGATGGGAACGCTCATCGTCGCTGGAATCGCGGTGCTGATGATTCCGTTCACGCCGTTCATCCTCCTCGGTCTGGTGTGGAGAGCGCTCCACTAACGCGTCGCCACGCCACAAGACCCCACTTCAGCACGTGTTTTTCTGACCACGTTGACCGCCGAGCGACACCAGCCCGCCGGCCGCGACGAACGACACGACCACCGAGTAGTCGTCGCCCTGACCGACGACCCGACGACAAACAATATTTTTTAGACATACATATAAGATATCTAGAAAATTAGGTATCGTCGGTGTAGAGATAGATATTCAGAAACCCCGATTGGTGCGTTCGAAGCCAACGATACGCTCAGTTTCCTATATCGAAACGCCAAATCGCGGTTCCTGACCGTCTAAAATCTAAAACAGCGTTTAACGCCACTTTCAGCGCGTCATTCCGGAATATATCGCGCGCTCATAGACTGTCCGCTGAAATCATAGAATATCTGAATACTAACAGAATTTATAAATTTTCTGTCTAAGAATCGGCTGGGAACCGAACCGATTCCGTGAGGCCGCTTCCCTCTGCGGTCGAAGCACCGACGCGACTGCAGACGGCTTTGTAGTCACTCGTCGCGCCCACCACGTCGTCGAGCGCCGGGTCGACCACGAGTCCGAGCGGTCGTCTACGTACCGAGGTCGAAGTCGTTCTGGACGAGTTCGACGAGTCGCTCGACGGCCTGTTCGCCGTCGCTGCCGTCGGCGGTGATGACGATTTCCTCGTCCGGGCCGACGCCGAGCGAGAGAACGGCGATGCTGCTTTTGGCGTCTACTTCCGTCTCCCCGCCGGCTTTCCGCACGGAGATGTCCGTCTCGAACTTCGACGCCGTCTGGACGAACATCGACGCGGGGCGCGCGTGGAGACCGGTCTCGTGCTCTACGACTACTGTCGCTGATTTCGCTGCCATCCGTGCGACCATTTCCCACGCCGGTACTAAAGGCTTTACCGCTTGGAGAGGGTTTTTGCCGGCGGACGCGGACTAGACGCGTGCGATGTTCGCAAGCCCAGCGTATTCAGCGATAGCTACGAGGGACCGATGAGCGACCGCCGAATCTCAGGCGTCGGGGTGACGCCGCTACTCGGTGTCGGCACGGTCGTCCAGTACGATTCGACGGTCAACCTCGACGACGACGAGCGGTCGGCGGCCGACCCCGAGACCGAACGTCGGCGGTTCGAAGAGGCACGAGAGACGGCGGCGGACGAACTCGCTCGCGAGCGCTCTCGGACGGCCGAGCGCGTCGGCGCGGACGAAGCGGAGATATTCGACGCACACCAGCAGTTCCTCGCCGACCCGCAGATTACCGACGGCGTCGAAACCGCAATCAACGAAGACGGCGTCACCGCCGAGCGCGCCGTCTCGCGGGCGTTCGAAGACCCGATCGCCACCTTCGAGGACGCGGATGGGATGTTCGCCGAGCGCGCGGACGACCTCCGCGACGTCCGCGACCGACTGCTCCGCATTCTGCTCGACCGCGACCGAGTCGACCTCTCGGCGCTCCCTGAGGGGACGGTGCTCGTCGCCGAACGACTCACGCCCAGCGACACCGCGCAGTTAGACCCCGACGCGGTCGCGGGGTTCGTCACGGTCGAGGGCGGGCGCACGTCCCACGCCGCCATCATGGCCCGGTCGCTTGCGATTCCGGCGGTCGTCGGCGTCGACCCCGACGCGCTCGACCTCGCCGATGGGACACGGCTCGTCGTCGACGGGACCACGGGTGACGTGACCGTCGACCCGGACGCCGATGCCGTCGCCGCGGCGCGGGAATCGGACGGTGCGACGGTCCGACACGACCCCGTCACGACGGCCGATGGGCGGCACGTCGAAGTCGCCGCGAACGTCGGAACACCGCGGGAAGCGGTGGCGGCCGGCGAGCGCGGTGCGGACGGCGTCGGGCTCTTTCGAACGGAGTTCCTCTTTCTCGACCGGGAGGCGCCGCCGGACGAAGACGAGCAGTACGAAGCGCTCACCGAGGTGTGCGAGGCGTTCGACGGGTCGCGCGTGGTCGTCCGAACGCTCGACATCGGGGGCGACAAGCCGATTCCGTACGTCGACTCCGACCCCGGCGACAACCCGTTCCTCGGCGTTCGTGGCGTCCGGTTCGCACCGGGCGAGCGACCCGAGCTGTTCGAAGAACACGTCCGCGCGATTCTGCGCGCGGCCGCCGGGCCGGCGCAGCTCGCCGTGATGTTCCCGCTGGTGTCGACAGTCACCGAACTCGACGCGCTCCTCGACGAAGTGAACGCAATCGCCGTGGAACTGGACGACGCGGGCGTCGACTACGCGGTTCCTGAACTCGGCGCGATGGTCGAGACGCCGGCGTCGGTCTTTCTCGCCCGCGAGTTCGCCGAGCGCCTCGACTTCCTCAGTATCGGGACGAACGATCTCACGCAGTACGTGATGGCCGCGGCCCGCGACGACGACCGCGTCGCCTCGTTACACGACCCGCTGCACCCGCCGGTCCTCCGCGCCATCGCGCGGACGGTCGAGGCCGCCCACGAAGGCGACGCCTGGGTCGGCATGTGCGGCGAGATGGCCGGTGACCCGGACCTCACCGAACTGCTCGTCGGACTCGGCCTCGACGAGCTGAGCATGAGCGCCGTGACGATTCCCGACGTGAAAGCGGGCGTCCGGGCCGTCGACGACGAGTCGGCGGCGGCGCTCGCCGAGACAGCCCTCCGCGCCGAGACCCGCGAGGACGTTCGGGCGCTCATCGACTGAGGGTCGGAAGACCGGCCGCTCGTCCGAGATGAAGCGGACCCCACGGCGTGTTCTTTCAGTTCGTTCAGCCGTCGAAATCCACACAGCGCTCGACGACGAGGTCGAGCAGCCCGTCGGCGTCGCGGCGCTTCGTCAACTCGGCGAACTCCTCGGCCTGGAAGAGCTTCGCGAGGTTCGAGAGGAACGACGAGTAGCCGTCGGTGTCTGTCACGAGAAGCAACACGACGACTTCGGCCTCGACGCGCTCGTCGGGGTTGTCCATGCTTCGGAAGGCGACCGACTCGCCCGCGGGCGGCAGTCCGAGGAGCACGGCCTGTTCTGTGACGTGGTCGGGGTCGGCGTGGGGGATGGCGATGCCGAACCCCATCGTCGGGATGTCGAGTCCCGTCGGGTAGTCGGCTTCGCGTTCCAAAAGGGCGTCCGCGTAGCTCTCGTCGGCCCAGCCTTGGTCGTAGGCGTACGCGCCGAGTTCTGTGAGGACCGCTTCGTCCGTCTCGCCAGTCAGTTCGAGGCTTTCGGTTCGCATCGATGAGTCGTACGCGGGTCTCCGAGAAAAGTGTTGGTGCCGGTTCGCCGTCGGTGCCGCGAACCGCGGCGGCTCGTCGCGGCCGAGTCGCGAACGCCGACGGGAGACTGTAACTGTAACTGCGCGGTCAGTCGTCCGAGCGACCCTCTGCGCCCGTCGCGTCGACGCTCGAGCCGATTTTGTTGGGCAGGAGGCCACCGCCCTTGCCGGTGTGACGACGCTCGACGGTCTCTCGCGCTTTCTCTTCGGACGCGCCGGCGACCATGTACATCCGCTGGGGCCACATCCGAAGCGCGACCCAGATGCCGAGGACGATGACGAGTGCGACCGCGAGTGCGACCGGTGCCGGGATGAGGGCCAGGATGCCCGTCGCGGGCGACCCCGCGTCAGCGACGGGCGACGTGATGAGCCCGCGGCCACCGAGGTCGAAGCCCGCGCTTCCCGCCGCCTGCGTCAGGAGGGGAGCCACCGCGGAGGAGATGTAGTGCAGCGGAATGAGCAGGATGGTCCCCGTGACGACCATCTTCACGATGTTGCCGTTCATGATGGGAACCATCAGCGCGAAGAAGAACGGGAACGTCGCCAGGTCGATCCCCCACAGGACGTCGTTGCCGGGGAGGATGATCGACATCACGATGGCGATGGGGACGATGAGCAGGCTGGACGCGATAACCGACTCGTGGCCGATGAGGATAGCCGAGTCGAGGCCGATCGCCATGTCGCGGTCTTCGAACCGCGAGGTCATGTAGTTCCGAATCGACTCCGAAAGCGGCGTCAGCCCCTCCATGAGGATACCGACCATCATCGGGAGGATATGCATCACCGCGGCGAACGAGATGCCGGCGGTGAGAATGGCGTACCAGCTCTCGGCGACGAAGAGCGCGTTACTGTAGGCGGCGATACCGATGACGAGTCCGATAGCGAGACCGACGAAGATTGGTTCACCGAGGATGCCGAACCGGTCTTGAATCGCGTCGGGGTCGGCTTCGATGTTCCCGAGCGGCGTCTTATCCACCGCCCAGTGAATCGGAATCGCGGCGACGGCGTAGGGTGCCGAGGTCCCGTGTGGAATGGAGATGCCGGGCGTGTCGAACGTCTCTTCGACGGCCGGTTGCGTCCAGTCCGCGGCCACGAGGACGAACAGCCCCAGCGTCAGCCCGACTGCCACCGAGTACAGCCAGTTGTTCGTGCTCATGTAGACCAGCCCGCCGATGAAGGCGAAGTGCCAGTAGTTCCAGATGTCCACGTTGAGCGTGTAAGTGAACCCGATCGCGAAGAGGACGAGGTTCATCACGACGAACAGCGGAATCATCCAGACGCCGAGTTCCGCGATACCGAAGGCGATGGCGGCGGCGGCGGGCCAACCGACGTCGACCGCCGGCAGCGTGATGCCGGTCACCTCGACCATCTGTTGGGCCAGCGGACTGATGTTCTCGCTGAACAGCCCGATGACGAGATTGATGCCGATGAAACCGATGCCGATGAGGATGGACGAGCGCGCCGCCTTCAACACGTCCACCCGGAACGCGAGCGCGATGAGGAAGATGATTATCGGAAGGAGGACGCTCACGCCCAACGATTGGATTACGCTGTTGATCGAATTCAACAGGGAACTCACACCACTCTGTAAGAGTACTTCTGGTACTGCCATGCTATTAACTCACAACCCTGTCTCAGGATGAGAGTGAGCCCACATAAACATTGCTATCGTTCGTGAAAAATCCGCGTCGCCGACGTGTCAATCAGTCTTCGAGCGCCGCGGCGATGTCGTCGAGGACTTCGTCTTGACCGATACCGGTCATGAACGCCGTCGTGTGGATGACCGGGATGTCGAACTTGTCTTGGTTGAGTTGCGTCGTGGTGACGATGAGGTCGAAGTTCCCCGACGAGACCTTGCCGGGAGCTTCCGTCGCCTTCGCCTTGGCGATGGTGCCGATGTCGAGGCCCCGCGCGGGGAGCTTCTCTTTCAGCGCTTCCTTGACGACCGTCGACGTCGCGACCGATGTGCCACACACTACGAGGATGTTTTTCGCTGTCATTGTCGTGTATTGCACATCATCGATGACCACTAAAAAGATTGCGCCGGTCTGACGCGCCGCAGTCACCGAATGGGGCGGGACGGCGCGGCGCGAGACGGCGCGGCGCGAGACGGCGCGGCCCGCTGTCGGCGACCGTCTCAGGGGAAACTCGCGGCGATGTCGCGGAGGAGCGACTCCGGGTCCGACGCGAGCGATACGGCCGACGCGGCACCGGTCGCGTGACCGCCCTGTTCGAACGCGAGGCGGACGTCCTCGGCGGTCGAGATGCCGCCGCCGACGAGGACACGAGTACGCGGGTTCTCCGCCTCGACCATCGACATGAAGTCGCGAACGCGATCGGGGTGGGTCTGCGTGATCGCGCGGTCCGACGAGATGTCTTCGGGCATCTCGTATATCATCGAGTCGGGGTCGAACTCAGCGACTGCGCGACCCATCTCGATGCTGTCGACACAGACGACCGAGTCGAGGCCGAGGTCGTGGCAGCGCTCGATTTTCCACACGAGGTCGGACAGGGTGTCGCGGTTCTCCGCGTGATTGATGACGACACCGTCGGCCCCCGCGTCCGCGATGGTCTCCGGGAGGATCTTCCCCATCCCGCGACCGGGCTCGACGGCATCCATCGCGGGCGCGGTGATGGCGAGGTCGGTGTGTTCGGTTATCAGCCGGATGTCCGGCAGTTGCGGCGTCAACACGAAGCGCGCGTCGGTCTCCGCCTCTATCGTTTCGAGCATCCGCGCGAACGCGAGCGCGTCCTCCCCGCTCGTGTCCGGGTACACCTTGAAGTTGACCTGAAAGTGGGGGTACGGAAGGTTCATGAGTGAGTTCGGGAGGTGGTTCGGCGGGTCATAGCAACGTCTCCGCCTCCTCGATGGTCGCGCCCTCGTGGACGATGGCCGAGAGCGCGTCGATGATGGCCGCGGGGTCGTCCCGCTGCCAGACGTTTCGGCCGAACATCACGCCCTCCGAGCCGGCCTCCACGGCACCGTGGACCATCTCCAGCACCTCTCGGTCCGTCTCGACGGTGGGGCCACCGGCGATGTACGTCGGCACCGGCGCGTTGTCCACAATGCGCTCGAAGCCCGTGGGTGGATACGGCGTCTTCAGGATGTCCGCGCCGAGTTCGAAGCCCAGGCGGTTGGCGTTGACGAGGTAGTCGGTGTCGAACTCGTCGTCGACGCGCTGGCCCCAGAGGGTCGGCTCGACGATAAGCGGAATCCCCGCGTCGTCGCAGTCCTCGGCCGCGGCTGCGACGAACTCGGCGTTCTCCTTCAGCACGTCGGTGTCCTCCCGGCCGAAGACGAGCGCGACCTTCGCGGCGTCGGCGACCTCGGCGCAGTCTTCGACGCTAAACACTTGTGAGTGGATCTCTGCGTTCTCGATGTCGCCCGGCATCGTCGAGTCGTACAGGAGGTCGAGCGTGCCGATAGTGTGCACGTCGGCGGCGTTGATTCGGTCCTCGAAGCGCTTCAGGAAGGGCACGCTCGCCAGGATACCGTCGGGCCCGGCGTCCAGTACCGTGTCGAGGAGCGCCGCGGGGTCTTCGAACCCTTCGAGGGAACCCCAATGGAGGCCGTGGTCGATAGCAACAGTCACCGATCGTCCGAGTCGTTGGTCCGTCATGGCTGTTATTGTAGAATCGTCGTGGTAACCGTTCGCTCGCGCGGGCCGCACAGTTCGAAGAACATGACCTCCTCCCAAGTCCCGAGGTCGAGTTCCCCGTCGCGAAGAACGAGAAGGACCGGACGCTTGATCATCGCGGAGATGAGGTGCGCGTGAGCGTTCGGCTGCTCGCCCGCGGTGATGTGGTCGAGGTCGTGGTAGTAGCCCTCGTCCGGGGGGGCAATCTCCTTGAACTTATCAATCATGTCGTCGAGAAGCTTCTCTTCGTACTCGTTGGTCGAAAGCGCCGCAGACGTGTGCGGCGTCGACACGTACACGAGCCCATCGGTCACGCCGAGGTCCTCGATGGTCGCTTCCACCTCGGGAGTGACGCTCAGAATCTCGAACCTGCTGTGGCTCTCGATGGAGAAGCTCTCTGTCTGTATCTCCATACACCGTAGCTCAGAGAGTGAGCGTAAATAGTTTTTGCCGACAGTGTTCCGAACACCGCACAGCGGCCCTTAGACACCAAATACCTCGGTTCCACGCTTCTTGCTCCGCCGCTCGACCGGTATCGACGGTCTGTCCCGCTGTCTCACCGAGTCGAACGGCTGTTCTACTCAATGGAACAAACTATTTACGGCTGCCTCGACGACACCTCGCTCATGACAGAGAACACGCCCCACCGGGTCGAGACGAGTCGGAAGACGATTCGGGTGCTCGACGCGCTTCGAGAACACGGGTCGAGTAGCGTCACGTTCCTCGCACGGGAACTCGGGATGAACAAGAGTACCGTCCACAACCACCTCAGTACGCTCGAAGCCGA
Organism: Haloferax sp. Q22; assembly: GCF_001482285.1. Taxonomy (GTDB): domain Archaea; phylum Halobacteriota; class Halobacteria; order Halobacteriales; family Haloferacaceae; genus Haloferax. The sequence goes on from NZ_LOEP01000017.1 coordinate 23,584, forward strand.
GAAGTTCGTCGTCCGCGACGGGACCAATTACGATCTGAGTCTTCGACTCCTCGAGTTCGGGGGATACGTACAGCACCGCCACTCGCTGTATCAGGTGGCGAAACGCGAGGTCCACCGATTGGCGTCCCAGACCGGCGAACTCGCGAACCTGATGGTCGAGGAGTACGGACAGGGCGTCTATCTCGCCTCCGAACAGGGTGAGCGAGCGGTCGATTTAGACATCTATCCCGGCCTCAGACGGCCGCTCCACGCTATCGGACTCGGAAAGGCGATACTGGCGCACCTCCCTCCCGAGCGCGTCGACGACATCATCGACGAACACGGCCTTCCCGCGGAAACCGACCAGACAATCACCGACAGAGCGGAACTCGACGAGCAGTTGGCGACGGTCCGTGACCGGGGCTACGCCGTGGACAACGAGGAACTCATCCGAGGGCTCCGGTGCGTTGGCGCACCCATCATCGCAAAAGACGGGACCGTCCTGGGTGCAATCAGCGTCTCGCAGCCCGTCAGCCGCATGAATAACGAACGGTTCACCGACGAGGTTCCCGACATCGTCCAGAGCGCCGCCAACGTCATCGAACTCCACGCGAACCACTAGAGATTACATGTATATTTTTGTAATGCCCGTTCCGACTACGCTTGCAGGCCGCCACCGGCCCCGACGATGCGGTTCAGTCAGAGTGAACCACTGTTCTTAGATACGGAATGGATAGAATGCCGACGATAGTTCGTGTTTGTCCGTTTATTTCTCATATTTCGGTGTCAACTCTCGGAATGACAGCGTCATCGAAATGTATGTCAATTGAACGTGCTCTCGCCCAGATGGTGTGCTAACACTCATCAAATAAACTCCGCTGCGGTCAGTCGGCCACACTGCGCGCTCGCGCGCTCGACGGGTTACTACCCTCGGAAGGATTTAACTGCGTCCTACGTGACCCCGTGGTATGGAGAGCCCGCAACTGGTCGGCGTTCATCTCGGTACTGCGAGCGTGCACGTCGATGTGTACAGCACCGACGGCGAACGACTCGCCGGCGGTGAGGCGCCGGTCGCCGAGCAGACGACGCTCGCGTGGGAGCGAGCGCTCCACGAAGCGGCACCGGCGCTGCCACAGACCGGTATCGGCTCGGTTGCGAGTACGTCGGGGACGGCCGTACTCGTCGATAAGTACGGCGAGCCGGTGTTCCCGCCGCAGATGTACTTCGATTCCGCGCCCGAACAGGCATCGAAGCTCCGCGACCTCGACCTGTCCAGTCTCTCGATTAACCAGAACATCGCGTTTTCTCCGACCAGTCCCCTGCCGAAGATTCTGAAGCTTCGCGCGGAACACCCCGAAAAGTTCCAGCGGGTGGAGTGGATTCTCAGTCCGACGACGTGGCTGTTGTATCGGCTCCGGTTCGACGCGTCGACGCCGTGGCACGACATCGAGACCGACTGGACGAACGCGTTGAAGTTCGGTGCCGACGTGACGACGCCCCTTCCCACGTGGTTCGAGTCGCTGTTCGAGACGCTCGACCTGCCTCGGTCGCTCTTTCCGGCGATTCGACCCCCGGGGTCGTTCATCGGCGTCGCCGACGGTCAGTTAGCCGAGCGGACCGGCTTCGAGGGCATCAAACTCTTTCAGGGGCTCACCGACGGCAACGCGTCGGTGCTGGCGAACGGCGGCGTCAAAACGGGGGAGTTCAGCATCACCTTCGGCGCGTCGAGCGTCGTCAAGTACGTCTCGGAATCCGTCTCGCCGCACCCGGCGCTGTACTACCACCGTCACCCCATCGACGGCTATCTTCCCGGCGCGTCGTTCGACACCGGCAACCTCCTTCGGTGGTTCTTCGACCGCATCCTCAACTGTACGCCGGAGCGCGGGCTCGAACTCGCCCGACAGGTCCCGAGCGGACAGGGCTACGAAATGTTCCTCAAGGGCAACCGAAGCCCGTTTTTCGACGCCGACGTCGCGGGGTCGCTCCTCGGTCTCAACTACGACAACTCCCTGTCGACCGAGGAGGTCCACGGCCGACTGGCGCGCGGGCTCATTACCGGCATCATCCTGACCGAGTGGACCTACATCTCGCTGGTCGAAGAACACTTCGACACCGACATCGACCGCGTGCTCGTCATCAACGACGGGACGCCGACGCTCGACGGCAACTACGACTGGTGGAACACGCTCCGCGCGTCGATCTGGGACCGTCCGGTCGTCGAGATGGAGCCGCGGACGACCGCCGGCGCGGTCATGGCCCCCGCGCTCATCACGTCGATTTACAGCGATGTCGAAACAGCAGCGGAAAACCTCCTCCGAGAGCGTGGCGTTATCGAGCCGGACCCATCGGTCGGCGCAGACTTCGATACGCAAAAAGAGGCGTACTTCGACCGATGGCGGGACATCGCGGAGTTCTATCAACGGGAGTGACGCCGAACGCACCGGCTTTGCCTGCCGGCTGTACGACAACCGGCGACACCGACGGCGCAGACATGAGCACCGAGACGATCGCGTCGAAGGTGAGATCGAGACTACGAGCACGTCCCGTGTTTCGTGAAATGAACCTCGGGAGAGTTACAAGCATACACTTGTAATCTAAAATGTCCATCGCGCAGCTGACCGAATCACGTGAGAACTCGGTGTGAAAACAGTTTCCAACACGCATGGAACCGAACACACGGCGAAACCAACCAGCAGCGACTTCCCCAACGGGTTACGTGCCCGTTGGTCGCTTGCTTGCCGCCGAGATACCCAGACAACGCTCGAGACCGCGTGCTTGCACGGGTATTACCGGGAATATCTGGGGACCACGTGAGCCAACCCGACTAGTGTTTCCAACTGAAGTGGAAATGTCCGTTTCGACTGCCTTTATTCGTAATCGTGGCATTATAACGGGAAAGACAAGCGAACTATCCACTCGCTCGCGACGCAGGAGACCGTTTGGAAAGAGGTTCCTCGTGAGCGATTACGACACACCGCTTACCCCCGGGATGGAGACAATGAGCACTATCCGAAACGGTGCTGATGAAACGGGCAACGACCCGATACAGAGACGCTTTCTTGATCAGGCCTCGCTTCTGCAATAGTGACCGTTCCGAACCGTGTCCTGAACCCAAATATTTAATCAGGTTGGAAATGGTGTGTTATCGTATGGCAACCAACAAACCACGAACGCTGGAGGCGGTTGAACGGTCTCTCGAACTCATCGAGGCACTGGTCGAGGAGGACTCGCTAGGGGTGACGGAACTCTCGGAGCGAACTGGACTTCCAACGAGCACCGTCTACGTGCACCTGCAGACGCTTCGGGAGAACGACTACGTCGTCAAGGAAGGGAGCAAGTACCGACTCTCGCTTCAGTTCCTCCACTATGGGGGCAAGATTCGAGAACGGCTTCCGGTCTACCGACATGGACGGAAGGTCGTCCACGACCTGGCCAAAGAGACTGGCGAACTGGTCAATCTCGCGATTGAGGAGAACGGCCGCGGTGTCGTGATATTCATGGCACGCGGCGACAACGCTGCTGTCGACCTCGCACCCGTTGGGAAGCACTCGTACCTCCATCGACCGGCTTTCGGGCGGGCCATCCTCTCGTGTTTCTCCGACGAGGAGGTGAACGATATCGTCGACAAATGGGGGCTTCGAGCGGTCACCGAAAACACCATCCATACGCGTGAGGCGCTCTTCGAGGAACTCGAAGCGACCCGAGAGCGCGGGTACGCGATCGAGCGAGACGAAGGAGACGTCGGAATCAGCTGTGTCGGCGCGCCGATTCAGGACATCGAAGGAAACCCCGTTGGCGCGATCAGCGTGACCGTCCCCTCGAACAAACTTCGGGACGACCGCGTCGAAGAAGAACTCTCACACAAGATTCTCAATGGAACCAACATCATCGAACTCAAGATAGAACACGCATAACCGACGAGACACCATTTCCACGCTGGTTGGAAATTCCGCCGAGTCCACCTGACGGGTTCTATGTACCTGTCACGCTCGCTCGATGGCGACGCGAGCGGCGGTTCGAATCGCGTCGACCATACTGGACTCGGAGGCGATTCCCTGTCCCGCAATATCGAACGCCGTCCCGTGGTCAACACTCGTTCTGATGATCGGCAGTCCGACCGTCATGTTGACGCCGCTGACCGTGTCGGTGCTGTCGAAGCCGAGCATCTTGATCGGGATATGTCCCTGGTCGTGGTACATCGAGACGACGCAGTCGTACGCGCCAGCGGCTGCCTTGACGTAGACGGTGTCCGGCGGAATGGGCCCTTCGGCGTCGATACCAGCCTCACGGGCCTGTTCGACGGCCGGTTCGATGGCGTCGTCGTCTTCCGTCCCGAGGAGTCCCCCCTCGCCGGCGTGAGGATTCAAGCCAGCGACGGCGATCGTCGGGTCGTCGATTCCCAGGTCGTGTAACCCCTGATTAGTGACAGCGATGGTGTCGAGGACGTTCTCGGTTGTCACGAGGTCGCACGCCTCGCGAAGCGGGACGTGTGTGCTCACGTGCGTGACGCGAAGCCCCCCCTCGATAAGCATCATCGAATAGTTATCTGTCTCGGTGTACGCCGCGAGCATCCCGGTGTGGCCCGCGAATTCGCTTCCCGCCTGGGCTGTCGCTTGCTTGTGAATCGGGGCCGTCGCGATGGCGTCGATGTCGCCTGCGATGGCGAGTTCGATCGCGCGTTCGATGTACTCAAGCGAGGCGCGGCCGTACGCCTCGTCGATTTCGCCGTAGGTCAGCGACGCGACGTTGTCGAGATCGAGTACGAACAGCGTCGATGGGTCGGATCGAACGTCTGCGACGGACTCGACCGCTTCGACCGACAGGTCGCTATCACACTGGTCGACTGCGTGCCGAATCACGTCCGCGTCGCCGATGACCACGAGGCTTGCGTCCTCGGTCACCTCGGGTGCTGCTTCGACGATTATTTCGCTTCCGATGCCACCGGGGTCACCCATCGTCACGCCGACGAGAGGTCGCTCTACTGCTGTCATCACGGCGTACCGATGAAGTCGAGGCAATTAACTATTGTCGTCGGGTCACCGAACGACCCCGCCTTGGTCACGAGGAGGGTCTCGTCGGCCGCTCCACCGCGAATTCGGGTGAGTGGAATGCCGTCGGCGAGTTCGATTCCCGTCAGTTCGAGTGACTCCGCGTCGAGTTCGTCGAGTACCGCGATGGTCGTCGAGCCACCAGTCGTGAACAGACCGGTCAACGGCCGTGTCTCGTGGACTCCGCGGACGGTCGCACGCAACGTCGTCGCGATTCGATCTTTGACGGCGTGCTCGTCGAGTCCGAGCGCGTCCGCGTTCCGGGTCACTACGTCGACGGCGCGAGAAGACGGAGCCGACGTGACGATGGCGAATCCGTGAGCGCGCTGCGCGGCGAGAACCGGGCCGACAGCTTCGGACGCCGCTTCCGTTGGACGCTCGAGCATCGTCTCGGGGTCCAGCGCAACGATCGCTTGGTCCGGAACCCGCGCGAGTTGCCCGAACGAAGTCTCGCTGACGCTCCCGACCACGCCGAGGACCGATTGGCCCCCACTTACTGCGGTCGAACGCGACAACGCCCCCGCGAGTCCGCCACTCCCCGCATAGGCGACGGTGGCTGTGAGTCGGCTGGCGGCGTCGGCAAGCGACCGAAGGTGGGTGTGAGTTGTGGCGTCGGCGACGACGACTACCGGCCCGTCGCGGTTGCGGTCTATCTCGGCGAGTTTCGACCGGACGTGTCCTGTTCCCTTGGTTACGACGTCCAGCGGGAGTGTTTCGACGGGATACGCGAGCGATGAGAGCAGCTCGACCACCGACGACGTTGCAGGCAGGTTCTCTGAGTCGGTAAGCGTCTCGAGCACGGGGTCACCGTCGACCAACTGGACGCCGTCTTCGGTCGTCCGCCCGTTACTGGGAAACGCCGGTGCAAGCAACAGGATGTCGGGCGTCGCGGCGTCGAGCACCGCCGCCAGTTCGTCGGTGACGTTCCCGCGGAGCGTGGAGTCGAGCTTGTTGTACAGAAGCGTGGTGTCGTGTTGTGACACGGCGGCGCGAACCGTTTCGTACGCCGCTGCCGGTGGTGCTTCCCGTGTCTCCGTATCGACGACGAGGACGTCGCAGCTCGTCGGTGCGCTTGGGTCGAACACCACGTTCGTCCGATACCCACGGCTGGCGAACTGGCTCCCGGTGTCGTTCGCTCCGGTGATATCGTCTGCAATAACAACTGCGTTCAACTCGGTCATACCGTCTGAGTCTTGGTTGCCAGCCTATGAATGTTCGGCCGTGCCATGATAAATGTCAACAAGGATTAGAAATGTATTTACATTACAGTCAAGAAGCGTAATTCCATGGCATCGAACGAATGCCGAGACAGTGATAGGACCGCTACGAGACGCCGAACCGTCCTCAAGGCCGTGGGGGGCTCAGCAGTCGCAGGGCTTGCAGGCTGCGTTGGCGGTGGTGGGGGAGACGGCTCGGGCTCAGGCTCGGGTTCGGGATCCGGCGACGGAACCACCACGGGGACCGTGAACGAAAACGGCTGGCCTGACTACAGCGGGCGCGAGATGCGCGTTGTCACCGACGAGTGTTCGGACGTGTTCAAGCGCGTCTGGGAAGACGCGTTCGCCGAGTTCGAAAACAAGACGGGCGCGTCCGTCACCCTCGAATGCGGCGCAGAGGGACAGAGCATTCAAGAGCGTATCATTCAGCTTATTCAGTCCGGCAACCCGCCGGAGCTGTTCCCGACATCGGTGACGCAATCGACGCAACTCCAGAACCAAGGGACGCTCGCTCCGATGACCGACTTAGTCGAGACGGTCACGGACCGATTAGGCATGCCCCACGAGCGGTCGTTCCTCGAACGCGACGGCGAACACTACACGATTCCCTTCTTCGCGATTCCGTACCTGCAGTGGTACCGAGAGGACATCGCCGAGTCGAAACCAGACTCCTGGGAGAACATGGTTGGCTGGATGGAGGAAGCCAGTGGTTCGGACGAGGTGACCGACGCGACGCTGCTTCCGTGGTCGACGCACTACTGTAGCGAACTCGTCGCTCAGTGTTTCCTCCGAAGTAACGGTGCGAACATGGCGACTCGAAACGATGACGGTGAGGTTGTGGTCTCGATCGACCAAGGAGAGAACCGCGAGCGCTGGATCGAAATGCTCGAATTCCGCAAGCAGCTCCAGCCCTACACCGGCCCCGGTTCGGACATCGGCTGCGAAGAGCGGATCAACGCACTTCATACTGAGTCGTCGGCGCATACGACGTACGGTGGTGCGCGGCCGAAGATTCAGTCCATCGAACGCGAGCGTGACTTCCACGAGCATATTCGCGCCGCTCCGATCCCGGGGCCGGACGGACCGGGGAAGTTCTTCGGCGTCATCAAGTCCATCTGCTCGTTCCAGGGGTCGAACACGGACATGGCCAAGACGTTCCTCGATCAGTTCATCTTCCAGCCGGAGTACTACGAGCGCTACATCAACATTCAGAACGCGCCGCTGTACCCGAAACAGAAAGAGGAGATCGACATGCGCGAGAAGCTTCCGGACTCCTACACCGACGCGGATATCGAGGCGTGGAAGTCGGTGACCGACGCGATTCCACCGGCACACGAGACGAGTCCGCCGAACCCGTACGTCGATTCCATCTTCACGACTCGGCCGGGCTCGACTGCCATCTCACTCGTGATCAGCGAGGACATGGACCCAGGCAAGGCAGTCGACCAAGTCGCAGCGAAGGCTCGCGAGTCGCTGAACCAGGCGAAGGGGCCATGAGAATACATGCGTAGACACATCGGCCACAGGCACGCTCACCTCACCCTGTCGAGGAACCCGTAACCAGAGACCAGCAGACCAGCCTCCAAGTACACTCGAATCCACACATCGACTCACATACGACCTCAACAAACAGATGAAACACGAACTACACGGCGTAAATCCACCGCTTATCACCCCGCTCGACGCCGACGGTCAGTTGGACGAAGACGCGTTCAGAGATGAGATTCGCTACCATCTCGGTGCTGGCGTCTCAGGCGTCGTCGTCGGCGGAAGCACCGGCGAAGGGATGCGAATGACCGACGACCAACTCAAGCAACTCTACGACGTCGCGGTCGACGAAGTGGACGGCGACGTTCCCGTGGTCGCGGGAGTCATCGCACGACAGACGCGCGAGGCCACCGTAAAAGCGGAACTGGCTCGTGACGCGGGTGCGGACTTCATCATGGCGATGCCACCGACGGGGTACGTCGGCTCGCACATGGCCGACAACGACTCGATCCGCGACTACTACCGCGCAATTGCGGACGTTTCCGAGTTACCAATCGTCATCTACGACGTCATGTCGTTGCTCGACCTCGACGCGGAACTCGTCGGTGACCTCGTCCGGGACATCCCGGAAGTCGTCGGCATCAAAGTCAGCAGCACGCTCGGCAATCTGACGCACTATCTCCGAGCCATCGGCGATGACGGCTTCGTGCTCGGCGGGATGAGCATCGGCCAGTTCCCAACGTACACATTGGGTGTCAACGGCGGGATCGTGGGTATCAGTAGTGTCTGTCCACGCATCTCCGTCCAAATCTGGGAAGCCACACAACGTGGCGATTACGACCGTGCCCGAGACCTTCATTTCGCGCTCGTCCCGCTCATCCGCGCCGCGATGGAGAACTACGAATCGAACTTCCCCGCTGGCGAGAAAACGGCGATCGACGTGCTCGGACGCGATGCGGGCTGTCTCTTCCATCCCTTCGACGGAGTCGAAGACGGTGACGAGAAGCGCGCGGCCATTGAGGACGCAGTCTCACAGATGCACGACCGAGGAACGAGAGAAATCGTCCACGCCGACGATTAGGACGGAAAAACTCGGCCAGCACTGACCGGTCTGTCCGTCAGACCTCGAAACAGCCTGCCGATTGGATGGGCCCTTTCAGCGACCCGTCCCGCGTCTTCGATAGCCGCTCCCCTTGAGACGAACGCGCCGACGATCGTCGAGCGGACACTCGTCGTCGCTGGCGTCGGTTCTGCCGTGGGAGTTCCAGTTCTCGAGTCCCGCTCGCAGCACGACCGCAAAAACAGTTCTCGGCTCGGTTCGATTCGCGCCGAGCGTTCGAGGTTACCAGTCGACCCAGTCTCGGTCGGCGATCCGAAGCTCGCGGTCGATGTCGTCGATCCGAGCAAGTTCTTCCGCGGTGAGTTCGATTTCCGCGGCTTCGAGATTCCCACGGATGTGCGCCTCGCTCGACGCCTTCGGGATGGGATTAACGCCGTCTTTCGAGAGCAGCCACGCGATGGCGACCTGTGCTTGGCTGAGGCCGTTTTCGCGGGCGATGTCGGTGATCTCCGGAATCTCGAAGACCCTCCCGCGGGCGAGCGGGGAGTAGGCGACGACTTCGATGTCGTGACCGCGACAGTACTCGAGGAGGTTCGGTTGCGGGAGGAGTGGATGAAGCTCGACCTGGTTGACGTCGATTGGGGCGTCGCAGGCCGCCTGCGCCTCGTCCAGCAGTTCGGGAGTGAAGTTACTGACACCGATATGCCGAATCAGTCCCTCGTCTCGGAGTTCCGAGAACGCGCCGAGCGTGTCGGCGGCGTCGTAGTCCTTCGCTGGCCAGTGAACGTAGAGGATGTCGAGATAGTCCACGCCAAGGCGGTCGAGGCTCTCGGCGACTGCGTCGGGGACCCGGTCGGACGCGAGGTCGCCCGGCCAGAGCTTCGTCCCAAGGGTAATCTCCTCTCGGTCGACGTCCGCTCGTTCGATTCCATCGCCCACGTAGGCTTCGTTTTCATACAGCTGTGCGGTATCGATGTGTCGGTAGCCCATCTCTAGTGCCGTTCGTACGCTTTCGGCACAGGCCTCCGGATCAGTGTTCTGCCACGTCCCGAAGCCTACTCTTGGCTCGCTAAATACCATGATCGTCAGTACGTTCTCGGGTGATCCTATAATAATCTATGGGGGGACGCGAGAAGACAGTGGATCGGGTGACTGGAGTCTTCGTTCGTCTCTCGAACAGCTGTGACTGTACTGATGGGAAGGTTTTTACCGTTGGTTCATGAAGAATTGGCACGTTCCATGAGTACAATCAACAAGCATGGCTCCCGGGCTCGAGAGTTACGAGACGAGGTGTTCGAGTTCCTCTCAAAAAAGAAGGTATTGGCCGCGCTGACGATTCTCCCGCCGATGCTACTCTTCACGTTCGTGAATCTCGTTCCGATTATCGGCGTCATCGGCGCGAGTTTCTTCAACATCAACGCCTTCTCGAACGAGTGGCAGTGGATCGGGACTGCGAACTTCGAGTCGCTCCTGACGAGCGACTCGTTCTACGATGCGCTCAACCGGTCGGTGATATACGCGGGTGGCTCGGTCGTCATTCAGGTGATTTTCGGGACGACTCTCGCGCTATTGCTCAACCGGTCGTTCAAGTTCGTGAATATCGCGCGCACGTTCGCAATTCTCCCGTACCTCATCCCGAACGCCGTCATCGGCTTCATGGCGCTCTGGATGCTCAATTCGCAGTGGGGAATCGTCAACCAGCTCGCCGTCCAGATCGGTCTCACCCAAGGGTACGTGTCGTTCTTCGGAGACCAAGGATCGGCGATGCTCGCGGCGATTCTCACGAGTAGTTGGAAAGACTCTATCTTCGTCACGGTGATGGTGCTCGCTCGACTGCAGGCTATCCCCGAGAGCTTCTATGAGGCGGCGAAGATGTCCGGTGCGACGGCCTACCAGCGATTCCGAGATATCACCCTGCCGAACCTGAAGGGTGTGTTCTTTATCGTGCTGCTGCTGCGTGCGGTGTGGATGTTCAACACCTTCGACTACATCTGGGTCCTCACGCAAGGAGGACCGCGAGGAGCGACGACGACCGCACCCATCTACGCGTACAACATCGCCTTCGGGACGAGTCGGCTCGGCATCGCCGCGGCCGTTTCGACCGTGCTGTTCCTCGTCTTGTTGGTCGCGGCAGTGTTGTACTTCCGGATCTTCGAGCCGTCTGAGGAGGTGCGTGCAGAATGAGCATTCGTAACGACATCGGACGCAAGTGGTCGAACGTCAAACAGCGGACCGTGGACAAGCCGTGGAACCCGCTGACGCACCTCTCGCACCAGGGTCGGTCGACGGGGTGGAACTTGACGCTGAACGCCCTGTTGGTGCTGCAGCTGTTCGTCGTCATCTTCCCCATCTTCTGGATGGTCAGTACGGCGCTACGGCCGACGGACATGATTTACAACGTTCCGCAAACGCTGCTACCGCAGATATTCTCCGTCGAGAACTTCGTCAACACGTTCGAGGGGACGAACTTCCCGACGTACTTCAAAAACAGCATGATTCTCTCGGTGGGCGTCGTCGTGGTCACGACATCGATGTCGACGCTGGCTGGCTACGGGCTCACGCGCATCGACATCCCACACAAGAAGACGTTCGCGAGAATCATTCTTTTCGGGTACATGTTCCCGCAGATTCTGCTCGCGATCCCGATGTTCATCTTCTGGAGTCGCATCGGCCTCATCAACAGCCACCTCGGCCTCATCTTGGCGGTTACTGCGACCGCCTTGCCGTTCGGCATCTGGTTGATGTGGAAGTTCTTCCAGAACGTTCCCATCTCGCTCGAAGAGTCCGCCCAGATGGCGGGCGCGTCGCCGTTCCGGGCGTTCTACGAGATCGCACTACCGATGGCGAAACCCGGTGTCATCGCGGTAGCCATCTTCTCGTATGCAACGGCGTGGGGTGCGTACACGATTCCCCGCATCATCATGCCGACGAGTGAAAACTGGCCGCTCACCGTGGGTATCCACATGTTCACGATTCAGAAACAGACTCTCTGGGGAGAGGTCATGGCCGCGAGCGTGATGATGGTAATCCCGGCGTTCATCTTCGTCTTCGCGCTCCAGAAGTACCTCCTCGAAGGGTTCGAAGTCGGCGGACAGATGTAACAGTCGACCACGCGGTCCTTCGACACCCCTCTTATTTTCGTCCGTTCTGGCAGCAGAGATCCTGCGTTCACCGAAACGTATAATGTCCCCGTCGAATAACGTGTGAGTGGTTGTCAATCAATGACTATTGAGGTTAGCTCCCTGCGAAAAGAATTCAGTTCGCCGTCCGGAACGATCACGGCCGTCGATGGTATCGACTTCAGCATCGACGAAGGCGATTTCTTCACGTTCGTCGGCCCGTCCGGGTGTGGGAAGACGACGACGCTCCGTTGTATCGCGGGCCTCGAAACGCCGACGAGCGGGAGTATCCGGTTCGACGGCGAGGACATGACGGGGAAACCGGCTCACAAGCGGAATCTGGCGATGATGTTCCAGAACATCGCCCTCTACCCACACATGAAGGTGAAAGAGAACATCTCCTACCCGCTGAAAGTCCGGAACGTTCCGAAGCAAGAGCGACACGAGAACGCCGAAGAGGCCGCGGACATCATGCAGATTCGAGAACTACTGGAGAAGTACCCCGGCGAACTCAGCGGTGGCCAGCAACAGCGGGCGGCCTTAGCGCGAACAATCGTCCACGAACCGGAGGCGTTCCTGATGGACGAGCCGCTGAGCGACCTCGACGCGAAGCTGAAAGTCGAGATTCGCAAGGAGATTCAGCGCGTCCACGACCGCGTAAAGAAGCCGACGATCTACGTGACGCACGACCAGGAGGAAGCGATGACGATGAGCGACCGTATCGCGGTGTTCAACGACGGTGGTATCGAACAGATCGGGACGCCGGACGAACTCTACCAGCGACCTGCGAACCGGTTCGTCGCGAACTTCATCGGCAACCCATCGATGAACTTCTTCGACGGGACTATCGACCGCGCGAGCGGTGAGACGGCCATCGTCGCCATCGACGGGCAAGACGTCGAACTCCAAGTGGTCGACTCAACGGCGCTCAGCGTCGGCGACGAAGTCACGGTTGGCGTCCGCCCCGAAGACGTCACGCTTGACCGGAACCACGGAGACCTCGAAGGCGAGATCACTCTCATCGAGCGAATCGGAAAGCAGATGCTGGCAACTATCGAGGGACCGCAGGGCGAGGTTCGGGTGACGCTCCCGGCCGACAACTCCTACGAGAAGGGCGAGGAGATCCGCCTCGCTATCGAGGCCCGGGCGACGCACCTCTTCGGCTCCCGGGACGACGTCGTGACTCGCGGACCGGACGTGTGACGAGGTGACCGATGAGTTGGATGCGACAGCGTGATTCAGTCGTGCTCGACCGAGTCCGGAACCCAGCGTACACAGGCGAGAACCGGTGTCTCCCCTGTACTGGCGTAAACGCCGCCTTGGCCATCGCACTCGCTGGACTCGTCGCGTGGGTTGGATTGCCACTCCTGAGTGCGGTCGTCCTCGCGGTGTCGGCCGCAGTCATCAGCCTCCGCGGGTATCTGATACCCGGCACACCGACGCTGACACAGCGATACCTTCCCTCGCGGGTGATGGCGTATTTCGAACACGGGCCGGAACAGACGGCCGTCGATTCGCACTCGGAGCCAGTCGACGTGACCAACGCCGACCACGACACCCTCCTCGTCGACAACGGCGTACTTGTACCGTGCGACGGTGGGGCCGATTTCTGCCTGACGGACCGTTTTCACGCCGCGTGGACGAACGCCATCGACACGATTGATTCCGACGTGGACACCGCGCTCTCGGTGTCCGCGTTCGTCGATGCTGATCCGTCTGAGGTGGTTGTCGACGAATCGGCTGCTGACTTCGCCATCTCCGTCGATGGGGCACACGTCGGTCGGTGGCCATCTCGAGCCGCCTTCCTCGCCGACGCGGCCGGTGCGGTAGCGCTGGCCACCGAGCTCCCGAACTGGCACGATCTGTCTTCGAGAGTACGAGGCGTGGCGCTCGGTGAGCTTCGACTGTTCCTCGAACGCTGCCCAACCTGCGACGGTGAACCGAACATTCAGCAGCGAACTGAAGAGACGTGCTGCCGAACGCGAACCATCACGACGATGCGATGTACGGACTGCAACGCGACGTTTGTCGAAGTCGTCGGTGCGTAGCTCGGCTCCACGACCGGCTGCGATATCTTTAATATCCCCGCCCCAACTCTGTGAAACAGACACATGTTAGCGTCACCCAAGAGCGTCGAGAGTGCCGAACACACTATCGTCTACCACAGTGATGATGAGTTCTCAGCGTGGCCGTTCAACGGCGGGATGTGGAAGACCGATGACGGCGTCGTCGTCGGGTTCATCAACCACGACTGTGATTACTCAGTTCCGGAGAATCTCCACGACGCTAAGGTCGTTCGCTACGGGAGCGTCGTCTCTCCGACCGAGAATAAGCAGAATCAGTTGAGCCACGCGCGTATCGAGACCTACGGGTCCATCCGTGCGATGCGCACCACCGACGGCGGCGCGACGTGGACGGACGACGGCGTCATCTCGGACAACGTCGAGACCTCTGAACAGGTCCTCTACAACGAGATTCCGGACATCGAGGCGCACGACTTCTCGAATCAGAATACGCTCATGGCCTGTTGGTCTTCGCCGCATTCGGCTGCCTCTGACGCGGTGCCGTGGGTGAAACTCTCCGACGATGGGGGGGACTCGTGGAGCGATGCGAAACGGCTCCCCATGTTCGACTTCGAGCGAATCCAGGGCCGCCCGTCGTACATTACTCGTGAAGATGGCACCCTCCTGTTGATGCTAACGGGGAAAACCAGCACCGACCCCCACGACGTGCCGATCGTGTACGCGTCGTTCGATGGGGGACAAAACTGGTCGTTCCTGTCGCAGATCGGTGGGAGCGAAAAGTACCGCATGCTGTGTCCCTCGCCAGTACTGCTTGACGACGGGACGCTTGTCGCGGCCGTGCGCTGTAAGATTTCCGTCGACTGTGAGTGGACCGAGATCTATCGCTCAACTGACGACGGGCGAAACTGGACGTTCGTCTCGCGAGTGAACGACCTTGGCGCACCGAGCAAACTCTTGGAGTACGATGGTTCACTCGTGTGTATCTACGGATATCGCCATCCACCGTACGGTATCCGCGCACGTGTGAGTCACGACGACGGTGCCACGTGGAGCCGCGAGTGGATTCTCCGTGACGACGGTGCGAACTACGACCTCGGCTACCCGCGCGCGGCCGTGCTCGACGACGGGACGATTCTCGCCACGTACTATTTCAACCAACAGGACGATGAAGTCGCCGTCGATGGTGGTCCTCGACACATCGCGGCCACCAGATTCGACCCCGAGGAACTACTCTCCAACCGGTGATGACCCGACGAACAGCCGCGTCTCTACCGCCCTCCGCTTCGCAATAGAACAGCCTCCGTCGAACCTCGAAACTTCGGTTCGAATCGCCTCTTCTAGTGTTTTGCTTCCTATCCGCTCCGCAGTCTCTGAGAGTGGGTATTGACGCAGATGTAGAGGAAGGCCCAGGACTTCACTCAAGGATGATTTGGACAGACGAATATTGTTTATTTGTAACACACCTATGGAGCATATATAGTTATTTTATAAAAAATAAAAGTATATATTTAATATTTCTTCAAATATACCCATTCCTGATATTCAGAATATATACTAATCGGGCAAATATTCCAATATAGTTGTACTTTTACCCCCGTATTCATGACATATCTGATTTCCCCTCATTGAAAGGACTCTCAGTTGTATTCTGAGTCATTATTGTTATATCTATGCTATTCTATAAAACGCCAACGTGACTCTATTCGCTTGGACGCAGAGGGTCTCGAACGGATGCCATGGTTCGGCAGCCACCTACTAGGTACGGTCGAACTCGTCGTCTATCATCGCCAGCGCCCCGCCGGAGTTGAACAGCAGGCGGCTCACGACCACCCACGTCGGCACCGCGAGGACGACCAGCGCGACCGTGCTCGCGATGGGCGACAGCGGCGGCAACAGCCCGCGGTAGAACCACACGATGGCAAACGTCAGGACGATGCGGAGCATCGGTTTGACGGCGATGCTCATCTGTCGTCGTCACCCTGACCCCGTCCGCGACCGTCGGTCGCGACCGTCGGTTCGGCGTCGAAGTTCTCGATGCTGAACCGCTCGTCGACGTCTTGTGCGGCGCTCGGGACGCCCGCCCCGGTCTCGAACTCGTCGACGTGAATGCAGGCGGCCTTGTGGCCGCCGGTCGCGCCCGCCACCTCGTCGAGCGTCGGGTCGACCGACGTGCACTCTTCTGTCGCCTCGGGACACCGCGGATTGAACGAACAGCCGGACGGCGGGTCGAGCGGCGAGGGGACCTCGCCTTCGAGCACCTGCCGCTGCCGCGCCAGCTCCGGGACCGGCTGGGGAATCGCACCCAACAGCGCCCGCGTGTAGGGGTGCTGCGGATTCGAAAACAGCTCGTCGGCGTCCGCGAGTTCGACGATTTCGCCGAGGTACATCACGGCGACGCGGTCACAGACGTGGCGAATCACGCTGAGGTCGTGGGCGATGAACAAAAGCGTTAGGTCGAACTCCTCCTGAAGGTCCTCGAGCAGGTTGAGGATCTGCGCCTGAATCGACACGTCGAGCGCCGAGACGGGCTCGTCGGCGACGATGAAGTCCGGGTCGACCGCGAGCGCGCGGGCGATGCCGACGCGCTGGCGCTGGCCGCCGGAGAACTCGTGGGGGTAGCGGTTCGAGTACTGCGGCGGGAGGCCGACCGTCTCCATGAGTTCGTCCACGCGGGCGTCGCGTTCGCCCTCGTAGAGGCCGTGAATCTCCATCGGCTGTTTGATGATTTGGCCGACGGTCTTCCGGCGGTTGAGACTCGATGCGGGGTCCTGGAAGACGATTTGGATGCGCTTTCGCATCTCCGTCATCTCCCGGTCCGACAGCGCCGTCAGGTCGGTGCCGTCGTAGCTGATCGTCCCCTTCGTGGGTTCGTCCAGCCGGAGGACCGACCGCGCGGTCGTCGATTTGCCCGAACCGGACTCGCCGACGAGGCCGAGCGTCTCGCCGCGCTCGATGTCGAACGAGACGCCGTTGACGGCCTTCACGGTCTCGTCGGCACCGAGCAGACGGTCGATGAAGCCGTCGTTCTGCGTGAAGTACTTGTGGAGCCCCGAGACGGACAACAGCGGGTCGTCGCTCATTGGGACGCACCCCCGTCGGTCGCCGGCGTCGCGGGACTGCCGCCGTCGGCCTCCGCACGCTCCATCTCGATGGCCGACTTCGAGAGGTTGTAGCCGCGCGCGTGGAGACACGCCGCTTCCCGGCCGGGTTCGACCTCCCGCAGTTCGGGGTCGTACGACTCGCACTCGGCGGTCGCGTGGGGACACCGCGGGTGGAACGAACAGCCCGACGGCAGGTCCGTGAGGTTTGGCACGTCGCCCTCGACGGGCGTCAGTCGGTCGGTGTCGTCGGTGAGCCGCGGAATCGACCGCATGAGGCCGCGGGTGTAGGGATGCCGTGGGTTCTCGAAGAGTGCGTCCACCCCAGCGCGCTCGACGACGCGGCCGCCGTAGGCGACGGCGACGCGGTCGCAGGTCCCGGCGACGACGCCGAGGTCGTGGGTGATGAGGATGATGCTCATCCCGTACTTCTCCTGGAGTTTGTCGAGGACGGTGAATATCTGCGTCTCGATGGTCACGTCGAGCGCCGTCGTGGGTTCGTCGGCGATGAGCACGTCCGGCTCGCAGGAGATCGCCATCGCGAGGAGCGCGCGCTGACGCATCCCGCCGGAGAACTGGTGGGGGTAGTTGTCGACGCGCGAGGTCGGTTCGGGGATGCCCACGTCGGCCATGAGTTCGATGGTCCGCTCGCGGGCCGCCGCGTCCGACACGTCCTGGTGAGTCTTGATGACCCGGCTGATCTGGTCGCCGACGGTGAACACGGGGTTGAGACTCGTCATCGGGTCTTGGAACATCATCGCGATGTCGTTGCCCCGAATCGACCGCATCTCCGCCTCGCTCTTTTGGAGCAGGTCGTCGCCGCGGTAACGGACGCTTCCCCCCTCGATGCGACCGGGGCTGTCGACGAGTTGGAGCATCGACAGCGCGGTCACGGACTTTCCGGAGCCCGATTCGCCGACGATGCCCAGCGTCTCACCCTCGTAGAGGTCGAACGACGAGCCATCGACGGCTTTGACCGTCCCCTCGTCGGTGTAGAACCGCGTGACGAGGTCGCGGATTTCGAGCACCGGCTGTTCGTCCGGTTCGGCGCTCATCGCTCGCCTCCGTCGTTTCGGGGGTCGAGCGCGTCGCGCAGGCCGTCACCGAGCAGGTTGAACCCGAGGATGGTGACGACGATGACGAGCCCGGGGAACACCGAGTACCACCACTCGCCGCTGTAGAGGTAGCCGCGGGCGTTCGACAGCATCAGCCCGAGACTCGCGTTCGGCGGCTGGATACCGAGCCCGAGGAACGACAGCGCGGCGCTGGCGAGGACGGCCGTCCCCATGTAGAGCGTCCCCTGGACCACGACGGTCGGCAGGGTGTTGACGGCGATGTCCTTCACGAGGATGTGTCGGTCGCTCGCGCCGAGGGACTTCGCGGCGTCGACGTAGTCTTCTTCCATCTCCTTGAGGACCGACCCGCGCATGACGCGTGCGAAACTCGGGATGTAGACGACGCCGATGACGGCGATGACCTTCACGATGTTCGGGAGGGTGAACGAGCCGTACTCCGTGCTTCCGACCCCGAGCACGCCGAGCACCGCGATGGCGAGGATGAGACTCGGGAAGGAAAACAGGATGTCCATGAAGCGCATGACGACCTCGTCGACCCAGGTGTTGCGGTAGTAGCCGGCGATTGCGCCGGCGGTCACGCCGAGCGCCATCGCGAAGCCGACGACGCCGAGCGAGACGGTCATCAGCGTCCGCAACCCGTAGATGATGCGCGAGAGGATGTCCCGACCGTGGTGGTCGGTACCGAGGTAGGCCGTCGTCGTGCCGACGACCTCGCCGGCGTCGTTCTCGACGATCATCTCGGTGCCCATCGGCATCGGGTTGTGTTCGCCGTCCGGTGCCTCGAACTGCGTCGTCGGGTCGTGGGGGGCGAGAAACGGCGCGAACAGCGCGGTCAGGAGCATCGTGAGGATAATCGCGGTCCCCACGAGCGAGAGGGTGTTCTTGCGGAACTCCTTCCAGAACATCTCGAACTGACTGTGGTGCGTACCGGGGGCTTGCGCGGCCGGCACCGCCTCGTCCGTGTGGTCTGTCGTTGCCATGTTAGTTTCCATCGTGTCTGATGCGGGGGTCGAGGTAGGCGTACAGCACGTCCACCGCGAGGTTCGCGAAGACGAACACGCTCGCGATGAACAGGATGAGCGCCTGGATGATGCGGTAGTCGCGGCGGTCGATGGCCAGTATCAGAAGCTTGCCGATACCGGGGAGGTTGAACACCGTCTCGGTCAGAATCGCGCCGTTCATCAGTTGGCCGAGTCCGACACCGATGACGGTCACGACGGGGATGAGCGCGTTCTTCGAGGCGTCCTTGAGGACGATTTCGCGCGCGCCGATACCCATCGCGCGGGCGGTCTTGACGTAGTCCTGACTGAGCGTGTCCAGCATCTCCGAGCGCATCATCCGGGCGATGAGCGCGGAGTAGGCCGTCCCGAGCGTGATGACCGGGAGGAACAACTGCTGGAGGTTCGCCACCGGGTCGACCCACGGCGGCGTCCAGCCGCCGGTCGCCCACGGGAACGAAAACTGCACCGCGAAGATCATGATGAGGATGATTCCCAGCCAGAAATCGGGAATCGAAATCCCCGACAGCGCGGCGATGCGCGCGGCGTGGTCCGCGGGCTTGTCCTTGCGGACGGCGCTGATGATGCCCGCCGGGATGGCGATGAGAATCGCCGTGATCATGCTGAGAATCGACAGCTCGACCGTCAGCGGGATGCGCTCGACGATGATGTCAGTCACGGGCGTCCCCTGCTGGACCGTCCACGACACGCCGAAGTCGCCTTGGATGGCGTCGAGCATCCACAGACCGTACTGGACGTACAGCGGGCGGTTGAGCCCCATCTCCAGTCGAATCTGCCTGACGAGTTCCTCGCTGCTGAGCGGGCCGAGCATCACCCGCACCGGACCGCCCGGTGCGAGGTGGACGAGCGCGAAGACGACGACGCTCACCCCGAGGAGGACGGGAACGCTCAACAGCAGGCGCTTGAGGACGAACCGGAACATGCTCACGGCTGAGTCACCTCCCGGGTCGCCGTTGGAACTCGACGTGGCTGGCGCGAACGCGTGTGCATCTGTTCGTCACTCACCCTTCGAGACGAAGCGGTAGTTGTCTTGGAACGTGCCCACGTCGTAGTCGTTGACGGCGTTGCGCCACGCCTCGAGTTTGTTGACGTAGGCGATGTCGATCTGGATGCCGTGTTCGACGAGGTACTCCTCCAGTTCCCAGACGATTTCCTTCTGTACTTGTTCGTCCGTCGACGCCTGCGCCTCGCGGAGCTTCGAGACGTACCACTCGTGGCCGTTCGAGAAGTCGCCCTCGGCGTCTTCGGGCGCGGCGGGGCCGCTCGGCGCGTAGATGTCTTCGAGGTCGTCGGAGGGGTGGTGCCAGTTGTTGTGGTTGTGGTTGTTGTCGGCGTAGCCGGCATCGAGCCACGACGTGGCAACCGGAATCGACTGCGCCCAGTCTTCCATCGCGGCGTGCCACGTGTCCGTGCTGTACACTTGGTTGAGGAGCGTGGACTTGTCGACGGCGGTGACGCTGGCTTCGATGCCGATTTTCGACAGTTGGTTCTGGATGACGACGGCCTCGTCTTTGAACCACGACCCCTTGGTGGCGATGATGTCCATCTCGAAGCCGTCGGGGTTGCCCGCGAGTTCGAGTTCTTTCTTGGCCTTCTCGGGGTCATACATCTGCATCTCCTTGAGCTTCGGCGAGGTCCAGTCGCTGTCGGGGTACCACGGTCCCTTCTGGACCGCGCCCTGCCCGTAGAACACCTCGTCGAGAATCTCCTCGCGGTCGATGCCGAACAGCACCGCGCGGCGGTTGTGCCGGTTGCTCATCGGGTTGCCCTCGGACTCCATGAGGTTCACGTACAGTACCTGGGTGAAGTTACCGGGGACGGACTCGGTCGTGATGTCGGGTTGGCCGCTGAGGCTCTCGAAGTCCTTCGGGGGAACCTTGTCCGTCAGGTCGAGCTGGCCCGAACGGAGGTTCGCGAGGCGCGTGGAGTCCTCGCCGATGAAGTTGAACTTGAACTCGTCGACGGCGGGCGAGCCCTCCTTCCAGTAGTCTTCGTTCTTCTCGAGGAGGACGTGACTTCCGCTTTTCCACTCGACGAATTTGAACGCGCCGGTGCCAGCGCCGGAGGGGTCCTGCGTGAGGTCGGTCGCGAGGCCGCTCGGTCCCTTGCCGTCTGCGGTGTCGCCGCGGGAGCCTTCGGGGACGATGCCTTCGAGGCCGCGGGTGAGCCACCAGTTGAGCGTCCCGAACGGCTGGGAGAGGTTGAGCCGAAGCGTCCGGTCGCCGACGATTTCGGTGTCCTCGACGAACGGGAGGCGGCTCTTGACCGGCGACTTGTTGTCGGGGTTGAGAATCCAGTCGACGGAGTACTTGAAGTCCTCGACGGTCACCTCGTCGCCGTTGTGGAACGTGATGCCCTCGCGGAGCGTGTACTCGAACGCCGTCCCGCCGTCGACGGGGTCGGGAACCTCGGTCACGAGTCCGGGCTGGAGTTCGGAGTCGGGCGTCAGTTCGATGACCTCGTCGTAGATGAGGCCGCCGATGGTGCTGGTCGCGGTGTCCGTCCAGAGCGCGGGGTCGAAGTTCCACGGCTCCGCGGCGAGTGCGACGTTGACGCGGACGGTCTCGCCCGAGTTGCCCGACGAACCGCTGTCGGTGCTCTCGCCGCTCGTCTCGGTTCCGTCGGAACCGCCGGAATCGCCGCCGGTACAGCCCGCAAACGCGGTCGCCCCGACCGCGCTCGCGGCCGCAATAAATTGCCGTCTGTCCATGTTTATCTCGGTAATGTTGTCGTCTGCCATTGTTTTCTGGAGCTACGTACACACCCTTGTAGCGGTACGCGTGATACCTTAGCTCATGAAACACCGTTATTTATAGCTTTGGCAACCCCTCACAATCCTGGCACTATCTCGCAATGGAGTTCCGGACGCGTTCGTTGTGCTACCGCTTCCCAAACAGTTTAACCGGGTGGTTGCAATGTCGGCTTCATGGCGTACGCCAGCACGCTCTCCCTGCGAGAGTTACGACAGGACCTTCACGCCCACCCCGAGTCCGGGTGGAAGGAGTTCCGCACGACAGCCCTCATCGCCGCCGCGCTCGACGACCGCGAGTTCACACTCCACCTCGGCCCGCACGCCGTCGCCGAAGACGAGCGACTGGGCGTCCCCGACGACGACGCGGTCGCGGCCGCAGTCGAACGCGCACGCGAGGAAGGCGCACCCGAGGCCTACCTGGACCGGATGGACGGCATCACGGGGCTCGTCGCCGAGAAGCGCTTCGGCGACGGGCCGACTGTCGGCGTCCGCGTCGACATGGACGCCCTCGAACGCACCGAATCGAGCGACGAGGAACATCGCCCCGCGAAACTGGGCTTCGCGAGCACGCACCCCAACGAGATGCACGCGTGCGGCCACGACGGTCACACCGCCATCGGCCTCGGCATCGCCCGCGACCTCGACGACAACGGCGGATTCGACGGCACGCTCCGACTGTTCTTCCAGCCGGCGGAGGAAGGCGGCCGCGGCGGCAAGCCGATGAGCGAGACCGACCTGCTCGCGGACATCGACTACTTCCTCGCGCTCCACCTCGGCCTCGGCAACCCCACGGGGACGGTCATCGCCGCCTACGAGAACCCGCTTTCGAACGCGAAACTCGACGTGACCTTCGAGGGCGCGCCGAGCCACGCGGGCAACGCGCCGAACGAGGGGCGCAACGCGCTCCACGCGGCGACGACCGCGGTCCAGAACCTCTACGGGATTCCGCGCCACGCCGACGGGACGACCCGCATCAACGTCGGGAAGTTCGAGTCCCCCAATCCGCAGAACATCATCGCAGAAGAGGCGCGCCTCCGCGTCGAGGTCCGCGGCGGGACCGCCGACCTGAACGAGTACATGCTCGAGAAGGCGCGACGCATGCTCGACCACGCCGCGGGCATGCACGACGTGTCGGTCGAGACGGGCCTCTACGGAAAGACGGCGACGTTCACGGCCGACGACGAGATGGTTGAGGCCGTCCTCGCGTCGGCGGCCGACCTCGACGACGTGACCGAAACGGTCCCGCGACTCGACATCGGCGGCAGCGAGGACGCCTCCTACCTCATCCGGCGCGTACAGGAACACGGCGGGAAGGCGACCTACGTCGGCATCGGTGCGAGCAACGAGTTCGGCCACCACACCTCGCGGTTCGACATCGACGAAGACGCCCTCGACATCGGCGTCGACGTAGTGTGTCAGACGATTCGAACGCTCTAACGCGGCGATTCGACCCGGCTGTTCGACCCCGACCAGCCGCGCGTCTCACCCGTCATCGCCGCCGTCGCCCCGTAGAATCTGCCACGAACACACACAATTATTAGACATCGTTTGCGAGTTGAGTCGCACATGCAGGCCTCCCAGCAGCGACTCCGCGAGGACATCGAAGCGAACGCCCGCTTCGGCGACATCGACGCGCCGGCGGGACGCGGCCGCACCGTCCTGACGGGGAGCGACGCCGACCGCCGCGCCCGCGAGTACCTCGTCGAGCGACTGCGCGACGCCGGCCTCTCGGTCCGCATCGACGCCGTGGGTAACGTCGCCGGGCGGTGGGTTCCCGCCGGAGCCGACCCCGACGCGGCCCCCGTCGCCGCCGGTAGTCACCTCGATTCGGTCCCCGAGGGCGGCATCTTCGACGGCCCGCTCGGCGTCTACGCGGCGCTCGAAGCGGTTCGGACGCTCCAACAACGAGAGACCGACCTCGCCCTCGACCGCCCAATCGACGTGGTCTCGTTCACCGAAGAGGAGGGCGCGCGCTTCTCGCACGGCCTGCTCGGGTCGTCGGTGGCGACGGGGGCGCGAGACGCCGACGACGCGCTCGCGTTCCGAGACGCCGAGGGCACGACCCTCGACGCCCACCTCGACGCCATCGGCTTCCGCGGGACTGACACCATCGACGCCGCGGCGTGGGACGCGTGGGCCGAACTCCACATCGAACAGGGAACAGTGCTGGAGTCCGCGGGCGCGGCGGTCGGCGTCGTCGACGCTATCACCGGCATCACGACCTGCGCGGCCGACATCGTCGGCGAGGCCGACCACGCGGGCGCGACGCCGATGGACGAGCGCCGCGATGCGCTGGTCGCCGCCAGCGAGTTCGTCGTCGATTTCCGGGCCGCGGCCGACGATGTGGCGCAGAGCCAGAGCCAGACTGCCGTGGGGACCGTCGGCCAGTTCGACGTGGCCCCGAACGCGCGTAACATCGTCCCCGGAGAGGTCACGCTGCAGATGGACATCCGCGACGTGAACTACCGGGCGATGAACGCTATCGCCGAACGGGCCGACGCCGCGCTCGCGCGCCTCGAAACCACCCACCCGGTCGAGACGACGTTCGACCGCTACCGCGACCAGCGCCCCAGTCAGATGGCCGACGACTGCGTCGGCGCCGCCCACGACGCCGCCGCGGCCGAGGATATCGACGCGAAACGCATGCATTCCGCGGCGATGCACGATACTGCAAATGTTGCCGAGGTAACCGATGCCGTACTCCTGTTCGCTCCGTCCGCGGACGGCCTCTCGCACAACCCACGCGAATGGACCGACTGGGCGGACTGTGCGACCGCAGCGTCGGTTCTCGCGGGGACGCTCGCACGCCTCGCCGGCGCGTGAGTTGCGGCCGACGGCCTGCCTCGTTGTGAACTAGGGTCCCGTTTTCAGACAGTTCACGGCCAGATTCGCGTCTCTGTCGCGATTCCGTCGCGGCCGCGGTGTCTGTCTCGATATGTGGCACGCAGCCCCGAACTGGACCGTCTCTCGGGCAGACGTTCGTATTCCGGCGGTCTGGAGGCGCTCGAACGCGAACCACAGTTTTTCCGTCCCGCTTCAGTCGAACCCTCTCCTCGTGAATCATCGAGTTTACCCTGCGAAACCTGCAGCCATTCGCTCTGCTCCGCGGTGTTGTCATCAAATACAACGGTTCTCCGAGTCGTGTGTGGTTCGACCGCGAATAGCGTCACCGAGCGGCCGAGTATCCGCGGAGAAGCCGATTCCACGCATCTGACAAGTGAGGTCGAGGGCGGCGGCCGTCACTTCCGGTGTGTCTCGAGGGAGACGCACATTCGCGCTCGCGCTGGGCGAGGGTGGCGGGCGGCTCCGGTTTCGAGTTGGGGTTGACAAGTATCGACCGAAGCCGCCTTCGAGCGGCGGTCTCAACACCGATTGTCCCCATCACGTTTCGATTGCAAGATATTCGGAACAGCTATGACACCCGATAGACGTTCTCGTAGCATGCCCGAGAACCCCAACACCGATGCGCCGTCCCGCACGCTGAGCACGGTGGACACGGCGGTCAGCGTCGTCCGGGCGCTCGAGGAGTTGAACGGGGCGCGCGTCGCCGAGTTAGTCGACTATCTGGGCCTCTCGAAGTCCACGGTGTACAACCACCTCGCGACCCTGCGGAAGAACAACCTCGTCGCCAAGGAAGACGACAGCTACCATCTCAGCCTCCAGTTCCTCCTCCTGGGCGAGTACGTGCGCAACCAGCAGATACTCTACCAGGTCGGCAAGGAGGAAGTCGAGGCGCTTGCGGAGAAGACCGGCGAGTACGCCCACCTCTCGACCGAACAGCACGGTCTGCGCATCAGCCTGCTCAAGGTGCGCGGCGAGCGCGCGGTCGGCAGCCAGTACCAGCGCTCGAAGATTCAGCGACCGGACAACCTCCACGCGTCGTCGACCGGGAAGGCCATCCTCGCGTTCCTCCCGCGCAGTCGGGTGGAGGAAATCGTCGACCAACACGGCCTGCCGGCGAAGACCGAAGCGACGATTACCGACCGCGACGCGCTGTTCGACGAGCTCGACGCCATCCGCGAGCGGGGGTACGCCTGCAACGACGAGGAGGAAATCGAGGGCCTCCGCGCGGTCGGCGCGCCGATCCGCGACCGCAACGGCACCGTCCTCGGCGCGCTGAGCGTCTCCGGACCGACGAGTCGCATCAAGGGCGAGCAGTTCCGCGACACCATCCCCGAGATGGTCACGAGCACGGCCAACATCATCGAGGTGAACATGAACATGGCCGCGCGGAGTTCGAACGCCGGGCGCTTCGACTGAGCCGCCCACCCTCGACTGCCATGACATAGATATGCCCGTAATCTTTTGCGGCATCTCACTCGATTTCGGGTACGGTGTTCGGTCGAGAGGATCGGCGTTCTGACCGCCGTTTCGACTGTCTCACCGGGGCTCGTCCTCGAGCCGTCATGGAAACACGATCAGGTGTGTGAATACCGTCGGTGTTGTGAGTCGGAGAACCGTCCCGCAGCCGTCGGCGGCCGTTCGAAGCGGGCGAGAACTGACCGGTCAGTCTCGTCTCTCGTGGGTGAACGGGGTCTCTCCGATGTCGATACGCTCCAAGGTGATCGTCCGTATCTCCATGTCTTCGAAGACGGCACCCCATCCGCCAACGACGGCCGTTTCATCGCCCGTGTCGAGTGTGAGGTTCTTGTACGCTCCCAGGTCAGACAGTGCCAGTCGTGACGGCGGTCGCTCGTCTCCGTAGAACGAGATGTCGGCGACGCTCCCTTCGACAGTCGTCTCTCCTCCATCCGGAAGATCGACGCCTTCGACGGTGGCCCCGAGTTCGAACCCGCTTTCCCAAAGCGGGACGATATCTCGAATGAACTCTTCGATGGTCACGTAGGTGAACTGGTCTTCGGCGTCGAGGTAGACGGTCGGGTAGAGGTTCCACAGACAGGTGAGGAAGAACCAGTGAAAGACAAACGGCAGGATACGGTCGTAGACGAGGACGCCGTAGTCTTCGTCGGAGCGCGTGTTCGGTCCGAAACACGTCCGGTTTCGGTCGATGACGACGAGGAACGGTCCCGGAATGGTGCACACACGAAGTTCCGAGAGCACCCCACTCGGGTCGAACGCTGCTGGCGGTTCATCGCCCTGGTCGATGTAGACGGACGCACGAACGACGACACCTCGGTCGCGGGCCGCTTGGAGCGCTGGGGAGAGCGACTGGAGTTGTTCGAACGACCCGGCAACCTCCACGACGGTTTCTGCGTCGTCGATGAGCTCCTGTGCGTTCTCGACGGCTGTCTCGACACGCTTGGTGACGCCGACTCGCGCGTCCATCCGCTCGGGGGTCCGGTATCGCTCGCGGACCGCTTCGGCAGCCTCGTTGAGGAGTTCGCCCCTAGTTTCGAGGTCTGCCATCGCCGCCTCCGGGTCACACGGTTGCACGTAGAGTTTCTCTCGTTCGATCGTTTCGACGTACCCCTTCGATTCGAGGCTCCGGAGAACGTCGTACACTTGCGAGACGGGGACGGCGCTCTCACGGCCCACTTCGATAGCAGGCGAGACGCCCATCTCGAGGAGTGTGAGATAGGCGTCGGCTTGGTACGACGTGAGGTCCGCGTACTCGAGTGCTTTCGTCAGCGTTTCGCGGTCCATACTCGCACTCACACCATCATTCACCATGAATACTTCGCTGATGCCCGACCCTTTTTCGAGGAGCCGGTTGCGTTCGACCAGTACCAACATTACGGGCGTAATTTTGTAATGGTACTGTGCCCTCCAGCCCAGAGACACTCTAGAATATGACAGCTAAGCCGACGTCACGACCTCACGTCCCGACCGAGGAACGAACCGACTCACCCGCCACGGACAAATACGCCGTTAGAAGCCGTCAAGCAGGCGTTTGTGATGTCAGTGAACTTATTTTTCATCACCCTATACAGAAAATTTGCTTGTGTATGATGTCTTATAGTTCGAATCAATCTGAAACAGAGAATCAAGAATAGAGGTTCTAAAGCCATATTTAAGACGATGAGAACTCTCACAGACATCATTGTACTCTGAGTTATTTTCTCAAACACTAGTCTATATGACCTGATGAAAATATTATGTATGTTTCATGTGGTCGAATGTCACGAAGTGGGGCCCTCCGGAAAACACCGAATGAGAGTCCAGAGGCGTCCATGAGGGCGTTCACAAAGCCCGGGGCGACGGCTCACAGGAGACAGTTCCGCGTCTGTTCTCGACGCATCGTCGAGCGGGAGGAACCGTTTGGCTGAGCTCTCGACGAAGAACTGCCAGGAAGGATATCGCCGCAAAAAACCTCGCTCGGAACGGGGTCTTCAGTCCGCGACGGGGTCGGTCAGTCGGATTTCGGTTCGACGGTGATCGTGACGTCTTGCTCGCCGATACGAAGGGTGTACTCACCCGGAATCGCCGACACTCTCCCAGTTTCGTCGACGCGCCCAATCGATGCCGCATCAATGGGAATCGACACCGTCTCTGTAGCGCCGGGGTCGAGCGAGACACGCTCGAACCCGCAGAGTTCCCGGACCGGGGTTATGCGCGTTCCAGCCTGGTCGGTGACGTACACCTGTACGACGGTCGAACCGTGTCGATCCCCGACGTTCTCCACGGGAAGTTCGACTGTCGTGGTCCCGTGGGGAGACATCCGTTCGTCCGTCACGGTCATCGAGCCGAACTCGAACGCAGTGTAACTCAGCCCGTGACCGAATTCGAAGAGTGGGTCGTACGACGGAAGATGCTCGTCGGGGCCGATCGGTGCCGGGTGCGGGAAGTGATTGAACCGGGTTGGAAGGTGACTCGCGGACCGGGGGACCGAAATCGGTAATCGCCCGCCGGGATCGCACGCCCCGAAGAGCGTCTCCGCGACGGCTTGGCCACCCATCGTCCCCGGGTAGTACGCCAGCAACAGCGACGGGAGATGCTCCGCCATCCACTCCACGGCCAGCGGTCGACCGGTGACGAGGACGCCGACGACAGGCGTCCCCGTCTCGTACAACGCCGTCACGAGGTCGCGCTGCGCATCGGGGAGTTCGAGCGTGGTCCGGTTCGGAAACTCGTCGGGAGCGGTCCCGCTCTCCGCGGTCGGCCCGAACTCGTGGATATACCAGTTTTCTCCGACGGCGACCACTGCGACGTCCGCATCCTTCGCCGCTTCGACTGCGGCGTCGATATCGACCGCTTCGGTTATCGTCGTTCCCTGCTCGTAGGTCACCGTCCCATCACACACGGATTCGATTCCGTCTTTGATTGAGATGACATCGGTGCCCGCCTCGTCGGGGACACTCCAACCACCGAGTTGGTGAATGGGGTTGTCCGCGTTCGGCCCAGCGACGAGGACGTCGGCAGCGGGGTCCAACGGGAGCGTGTCGTCGTTCTGCAGGAGCGTCATCGACTTCCGCGCGGTCGCTAACGCGTCGGCCCGGTGCGCATCGGCACCGACGACATCTCGCGCTTCGTTCGCATCGACGAACGCGTCTTCGAAGAGCCCGAGCCGGAATTTGAGGTCGAGGACGCGCCTGACGCTCTCGTCGAGAACGTGTTCTGCAACCGCCCCCGATTCGACGAGCGAGACGAGGTGGTCCGCGTGCGCGACCGCATCGACTGATGCGACATCGAGTCCAGCGTTGCGAGTCATTCGGACCGACTCACGGTGGTCGCTCGCGACGTGGTGGTCTTCGTGGAGCATTCGGACCCCGTTCCAATCCGAGACGACGGTGCCATCGAACCCGAGTTTCCCTCGGAGAAGGTCTGTGAGATAGTCGCGCGAGGCGTGTGCGGGTTTCCCGTCGATTGCGTTGTAGCAGGGCATAACGGACGCGACTCCCTCGTCAATCGCGTCGACGAACGACGGTAAGAAGACGTTTCGAAGGAGGTACGAGGACACTTCGACGGGGGCAGTATCTTCCCCTCGTGCGGGCTCGCTATAGGCCGGGAAGTGTTTCGCGGTTGCCGCCACGGCGGTTGGGTCGCCGAGACCGTCGCCCTGGTATCCGCGTACCATCGCACCCGCCATCCGTCCGCACAAAAATGGACTCTCGCCGAACGTCTCGAAGGTGCGACCCCACCGCGGCTCTCGGGCAACGTCACACGTGGGCGAATAGTTCTGCTGTGCCCCCGACTTTCGGACTTCGGTTGCAGTGGCCGCTGCTGCGCTCTCGACGCCGTCTTCATCCCACGTTGCCGCCATCCCGAGTCCGTTCGGGAACGCTGTCCCTTCGGCGACGTACGCGTGACCGTGGACAGCATCCACGTTGAACAACAGCGGGATGCCGAGTCGAGTCTTCGACAGCGCGACTTCTTGCAGGTGGTTGACCGTCTCGACCACGTCGTCGATTCGAGAGTCGAGCGCCCCGGCCCATCCGAACGACGCAACAGCGCCGACTCCGGATTCGACGATTTCGTCTTCGACCGTTTCGACCGATTTGAACTCGTCGAGCTCTCCCGCCCACGTGCCGACGAGTTGCCCGGCTTTCTCTTCGACCGTCATTCGGTCGAGAAGGTCCGCGACGCGCTTGTCGGTCGGTAGAGTCTCATCTCTGTAGGGGGGATGCTTGCTTTCTGACTGCATACAGCGAAGAGAAGACCACTACTACTTATACATTTGCCAACGCGTGGCTATCGTCGCGCAGACGGTCGTGTTTCGCGACGAGCGCGAAACCGTGTCGTGCCCTCCGACGCCGACGTGTTCGGGTGGCGCTCTCGGGAGCGTTACAACAACGAACTACCGCATCTAACCAAATATTTATTAATAATGGCTATGGTTTGTTATCAGTACGCCATGTCAGACAGTACTGACCGCTTTAGCGACTTGATCAGCCGGCGCACTTTCGTCGAACTAACCGGGACAACCGGAATCGCAGCCCTTGCGGGGTGTAGCGGTACTTCCACCGGAGGGGGAACGACTGACGACGGTGGGTCGAACGGGGACACGACCGGGTCCAACGGGGACGAGACTGGCGGTGACGATTCCGAGTCGAGTGGGACGACTGTCCTCGACAAGAAGATGGTCGGTGCCACGAACAACGGCGTCCCGACGAACCTACACCTAAACCCGGAGGCGACACAGAACTACGACGAACGAGCGGGGAACTTCGTCTTCGAACGGCTCGCGGCCTACAACTTTGCGACCGGTGAGTTCGAGCTAGCCGCGCTCGATTCGTGGTCGATCGACGGGCAGACGGTGACGCTCACGCTCCGCGACGACCTGTTGTGGGATACTGGCGAAGACGTGACTGCACGTGACGTCCTGACACAGTTCCGCCTGATGAAGAAGATGAACGCGTCGCTTTGGGACTTCACCGAGAGCGTCGAACAGGGCGAAGACGACAAGACCGTCGTTCTCAACCTCAAGCGACCATCCAACCCGGAGGTCATCAAACACACGCTCGCCAACGGGTCACTCCGACTGTTCGCGCACCATCCGACCTTCGAACGCTTCCTCGACAAAGAAGCCGAGGAACTCCAGCAGTTCAAATATGAAGGAGACGTGGTTGCGAGCGGTCCCTTCTCGGTCGCGTCGAAGTCGAAGCAGTCGTGGGAACTCACGAGGAACCCCGAATACTACGGCGCTGACAACATCAACTTCGCGGGCATCTCGCTTCTCTCGCGGGCAGACAACACCGCACTCCAACAGGGCCTGATGGGCCGCGAACTCGATTTCGTCACGAGCCTCTTCGCGCCGCCGAAGATCGTCGACAACTTCCCCGACTCCGTCGAAGAAGTCACTATCTCTGCGAAATGGGGGTACGGTGTCCTGTTCAATCACGACGACCCCGACTTCGGGAAGCGAAACGTCCGGCAGGCGGTCGCTCACGTCATCAACCGCCAGCAGGTCGTTGATAACGCAGGGCCGCGAACGAAAGCGCCCGCACCGAAGGTTACGGGTATCGCCCCGGACGACCAGGAATCGTGGCTCGGTGATGCGTACGACTCCTTCGAGGGGTACGGCGTGGCGGCGTCGCAGACGGACAAAGCCGCTGCGCTCCTCCGCGAGGCCGGCTACTCGAAGGAAGACGGCACGTGGACGCACAGCAGCGGTCGAACCCTCGGTGGGACGTACTACACCCCCGCTGGCTGGACGGACTGGACCACGGCGACGAACACTGTCGTCGACCAGTTGAACGCGTTCGGCTTCGACTTCGAAATCAGCCAGAAGCCGACGGGAGATCTCTACGGCGGCTACATCGAGTCCAACTTCAAGATCGGCGCGTTCTACTGGATGCCCGGTGGTGCACGGTCGGCGTTCCCATACTTCCCGCTCCGCTGGCAGCTCACTAACCCGGACATCGACGGCGGCCACAACTTCCCGGAGGGCGAACAGACTGTCCCCGGGATGGATGGCGGCGAGATGACTATCGACCCACTCTCGGTGGCACAGGAGATTTCGACCACGCAAGACCGAGCCACGACGGAGGAACTCATCAAGCGTGTCGCCTGGCACCACAACCAGAACCTTCCAATACTGGGGCTGGTTGCGAAGCTCGAACAGTCGTGGCTCACCAACGACGAGTGGGACATCCCGGCGGAAGGGAGCGACGACCGAGCGATCAAGTGGCCAAGCGAGTGGCTCCCGCGCCAAGGACACCTCATGGCCGAGCAATAATCGGAGTGGAGCAACGTAACCATGAGTAACTACTACGTCCGTCGGACGGCCAGGGTGTTCGCGACTATCTTCGCGGTCGCGACGCTCACGTTCGGGCTGATTCGCCTC
The DNA here is from genome assembly GCF_001482285.1 of Haloferax sp. Q22. Taxonomy (GTDB): domain Archaea; phylum Halobacteriota; class Halobacteria; order Halobacteriales; family Haloferacaceae; genus Haloferax. The sequence goes on from NZ_LOEP01000017.1 coordinate 56,148, forward strand.
CTCCCAGGCGGCCCCTTCACGCAGTTGCGCGCGCAACTGCTTCGGCAGGGTGTTCCGGCATCGGAGGTCGACGCCCGGATTTCGAATCTCCAGAACATCAACCCCAACGCGCCGCTCTGGCGGCAGTACCTGGATTACATGGGTGCCGTCGCGCAGGGGAACTTCGGCGAGTCAATCTCGCTGGGCGAACCGGTGGCACAGGTCATCGCCGAAGCGGTGCCGTGGACGGTGTTCGTCGTCCTGGTGTCGACGATTCTCATGTTCGCCGTCGGTATCTTCCTTGGGTCGTTACAGGCCTACTGGGAAGGTTCGCGGTTCGACAAGGCGTTCAGTGGCGTCTCGATCGGCCTCATGTCCGTCCCCTTCTACGTCGTCGCCGTCATCTCACTGTACGTCTTCGCGTACCAGTGGGGATGGTTGCCGACAGCGGGAACAGTTGGGACCAACGTCGAGAAAGAACTGAGCGTCCCGTTCTTGCTCAGCGCACTCGAACACAGTCTCTTGCCCATCTTCTCGTACACGCTGGGCGGGATTGGCGGGCAGGCGTTGGCCATGCGCGGGAACAGTATCCAGGTGCTCGGTAACGACTACGTCCGGGTCGCGAGGCTCCGCGGACTCGCCGACCGCCGTATCGCAACTCGGTACGTCGCGAGAAACGCCATCCTTCCGATGTACACTGGGTTCTTGCTGCTCCTCGGATTCCGCTTGTCGGGGACCGTCATTCTGGAGCAGATATTCTCGTACACCGGCCTCGGCTACTACATGTTCGCCGCGCTGAAGGCGAACGACTACCCGCTCATGATGGCGACGTTCCTCGTCATCACCGTCGCGCTCATCGTCGGCGTCTACATCGCCGACCTGACCTACAGCAAGATCGACCCGCGAATCAGTGCCGGAGGTTCTGATGAAGCGTACTGAGAGAGCGGAGTCCAGCGCAGCGGAGTCCAGCGCAGTGGTTACGGACGGTGCCGGGGTCGACTGGCGAGGGTCGGCCTCGTCGTCGGTGACGGTGACGCGCGAGGAGCGACTTCGAGAGTTCTACGAGGAAACGATCTTGAAACCGATGCTCGTCGCGTGGTCGGACAGCAGAACCCAACTCGGACTGCTCATCATCGGGTTCTACGTGTCGTTGGCGCTCGTGGCCGTCTTCGGTCTCTGGCGAGAGCCCTCGACGAGTCAGGCCCCGCGGTACCTGACGCTGTTCGAGAACATGCAGTACCCGCTCGGGACGACTGCGTCGGGGACGGACCTCGCCGCACTCATCATCCACTCGACTCCAGACATCTTGCTGATGGTCACCTCGGGAGGACTCTGGGCGACCGGTATCGCTGTCCTCGTCGGGACCGTCGCTGGGTACAAGGGTGGTTCGGTGGGACGCGTGTTGATGTCGGTGTCGGACTTCGTCATGGCCATCCCCGGGCTCCCGCTGGTGATGATTCTCGCGATTACGTTCAATCCCAAGAACCCGATCCTGCTCGGAATCGTCATCAACATCAACTACTGGGCTGGCCTCGGCCGGTCGATCCACTCACAGGTGCTGACGATTCGAGAGAACAACTACGTCGAAGCCTCCCGGACGATGGGCGTGAGCACGCCGCGAATCATCCTGAAGGACGTGATTCCGAACATCATGCCGTACGTGACGGTCAACTTCGTGTTCGCCGCCCGGTACGTCGTGTTCGCATCGATTGGACTGTTCTTCCTCGGCGTGTTGCCGTACTCCGACCAGAACTGGGGCGTCACCCTGAACTTCGCGTACAATGGTGGTGCCCTGTTCTCTTGGAGTGCCGCACACTGGCTTCTCGTCCCGATGGCCGCGATTATCGGCCTCTCGGTCGGCCTCATCCTCCTCGGTCAGGGGATGGACCGCGTGTTCAACCCGCGCGTTCGCACTCGGCTGACGGGGGAGTCTGAGTCGACTGCTTCGGCCGACGAGAAAGACACCGGCATGACGGAGGTTCTGTAGATGACTGCCAAACAACGTGAAACGACGACCCCTACGACAGCTATGACGACAGACGACCCAATCATCGAGATCAACAACGCGGCCGTCACGTACGACGGCGGCGAGACGTTCGTGTTGGACCACGTGAGCATGTCTATCGAACGCGGCGAGATTCTCGGCATCGTGGGCGAGAGCGGAAGCGGCAAGTCGATGTTCGCCGACTCGATGCTGGATGCCATCCCCGACCCCGGACGACTGTCCGGTGAGATACTCTACCACCGCGACGATGGGACCACAGTCGACGTACTCGAACTCTCCGACGACGAACTTCGAGAGTTTCGGTGGGAGGAGGTGTCGATGGTCTTCCAGGGCGCGATGAGTTCGTTCAACCCGACGATGAAGATCGGCGGACACTTCAGAGAGACGCTGAAGGCCCACGACACCGACGTTACGTCGGGAATGGAGTTCGCCCGCGAACTCCTCTCAGACCTGTACCTCGACGCGGACCGTGTGCTGACGTCGTACCCACACGAACTCTCCGGCGGGATGCAACAGCGGGCACTCATCGCCCTGTCGCTCATCCTCGAACCCGAAGTCCTCGTGATGGACGAACCGACCGCCGCACTCGACCTCCTGATGCAGCGTTCGATTCTGACGCTCCTCGAGGACCTACAGGAGAAGTACGACCTGACGATGGTGTTCATCACCCACGACCTGCCGCTGGTCGCCGAACTCGCCGACCGGATGGCCGTCATGTACGCCTTCCAACTCATCGAGGTCGGCGACCGTGAGCAACTCATCGCGAATAGTGGGCACCCATACACGCGAGCGTTGCTCAATGCGACGCCCGACATCGAAGCACCGCTCGGAGAGATGCGACCAATCGAGGGACAGAGTCCAGCACCCATCAACGTTCCACAGGGGTGTTCGTTCGCACCGCGATGTCCACTCGCCACCGAAGAGTGCCGAGTTGAAGACCCGGCGTCCACGCAACTCGACGACGGCCACGCCGTTGCCTGTCACTACGCGGAAGACGCACGAGACGAGATTGCGCTGCACTTCGACCGTTCCGAGGAGTCCGTTCCGGTCTCGGGAGGTGGAGAGTCGTGAGCCGTGCCGGCGAATCGTCGACTGAGTTCGACCAACGCGACGAGCCACTCATCTCACTCGAAAACGTCGAAGTCCACTTCGAAAAAGACCAAGGGCTGTTCGACCTCTTCGAGGACCCGGACGTGGTCAAAGCAGTCGATGGCGTCTCGCTCGACATCGAGGAGAACGACGTCCTCGCACTCGTTGGGGAAAGCGGGTGTGGAAAGACCACACTCGGGAAGACGACCATCGGACTCCAGCGACCGACGGGCGGGACGGTGACGTACAAAGGACAGGACATCTGGGCCGCGAAAGACGGCAGCGGAGAGATACCGTTCGACGAGATTCGGTCGTCGCTCCAGATCATCCATCAGGACCCGGGGAGTTCGCTCAACCCAAACCGGCGGATTCTGAACATCCTCGCAGAGCCGATCAAGCTCACTCACCCAGAGGTCGGGACCAACGAACGCCGCGAGCGGATTCACGCGCTCCTCGAACGCGTCGGGATGAACCCCGCAGCGGACTTCGCGGACCGGTACCCACACCAGCTCAGCGGCGGGGAGAAACAGCGCGTGGCGCTCTGTCGCGTCCTCTTGATGAACCCCGACGTCATCCTCGCAGACGAGGCGATAAGCGCACTCGACGTCTCCTTACGGGTCGAAATGATGGACCTCATGCTCGACCTGCAGTCGGAGTTCGACACCTCGTTCGTGTTCGTCTCACACGACCTCTCGAACGCACGGTACTTCGCAGAACACGGGGACGGTCGAATCGGGGTGATGTATCTCGGAAATCTGGTCGAAGTCGGGCCGGCAGACCAACTCATCGGCGACCCCAGTCACCCGTACACGAACGTCCTCCGCTGGGCGACGCCGAACTTGTCCCGACAGTCGGGCGAGGCTGGTGAGCCGCCGATGCGGAAGATAGATATTCCAGACCCGGTCAACCCACCGAGCGGGTGCCGGTTCCACACGCGCTGTCCCGAAGCCCGTGAGGCGTGTCGGGAGGAGTTCCCACAACTCCAACAGTCCGGCGAGGCCGCTGGCCATCGCGTCGCCTGCTTCAGAGACGACCCGAACCACACCTATTGGGATAGTGACCCGCTGACGGAGGAGGGTGACTGATGTGAATGAGTGGTTGTCGCTTCCGCGTCCCCCGTTGGCCACCGGTGCGAACCCGTCCTCCCATCTCGACCGGAATCCGATCGATATCGGTCGAATCGAGAGCTTGATAATCAGTGCTGGACATGACACTGTATGGCACGATTAGAGACAGTTGTCGACGTTATCTGCGACCAGCGTGACCGGTTCCCGCTGTTCGTCGCAATCGGCATCGTGATGGGGCTCCTCCTCGGGTTTTCGCTGTTGTATCTCGAACCGGGAACTGCCGCGTACGCGATCGCGCTCGTCGACATTGGCCTCGTCGCGGTTACGGTGGTCGGGTTCGGCGGCGGCTTTTGGCTCTGTACGAAGCGGTCCGTAGGGGAATGATGGAGTACTGGCGACAGCGCCGAACACTCGGTGGGGAACAGCCAGTCCCACGAGAAGCGTAGCAACTACGCGACGCCCAACCGCTGCTAGGCAATAATGTAAGAAAGCCATCCACATAGAAATAGCATCAGAATATTTATATTTTTACCACTGTTCTGGCAACAGGCATGACTCGCCTGAGATAGCAGCGATGTGGGTGATAAACTCGTCAACTATGCTCGGATTTGACGGCTTAATATTGGTTATATTTTGCAAGTGTACTGAGCCAGTTACTTCTTGATTCCAATCTGACTGGACACCGAAAAACCGTTCTGGGTACGCTACCCGCTCCAGACAGTATCGTATTATCACCAGAATGGCGTCTTTCTCGGCGTCGACCACCAGTATCGGTCTCGGTCCCGAGTTCGTACCCCCTCGAGTGAAAGCCACACAACCACCACCATATTCAACTGTTTGAACAATATTATAAATCTTAAACTGCCTCGGCGGTTGGTTGTCGAGGCCGGTCGATGACGTGTATTCTAGAGAGTGAATCCCACAAACAAAATCTGAATTTAATATCAATATATTTGACATTCTGTCCATGTTCGGAACGGGCGTATCACTCAGACGACAACGAACGAGTTGCTCGGTTCAGTGGGCTATCCTCGTATCGGAACGCGACTCCATCACCGACTGAGTTGGACCGTCAGTGCAGTCGCGCTTCCAGCGACTCGACGAGCGGGTCGTTGCCAATGTAGACTGGGACGCGGTCGTGGATGCCGTCGGGCGTTCCCGAAAGGAGCGACTTCTCGCCGTCCGACGACCGCCCGCCGGCGCACTCGATGATGTAGCCGATGGGAAAGCCCTCGAACTGCTGTCGGAGTTTCCCGCTCGGCGCGTCAGTCTGGGCGGGGTACGCGAAGATGCCGCCGTAGTGGAGAATCTGGTTCACGTCGCCGATCATCGATCCGCCGTAGCGAAGCTTCATCCCCTCGGTGCGTTCGGTCTCGCGGGCGAACGCCTCGAAGTCGTCGAACCAGTGGTTGGCCCGGCCGCCGAAGCTGAAGATGGCGGGGTCGTCGGGGAGCGTCAGTTCCTCGCGGAGCGGGCGCTTGATGCCCGATTCGATGATGTACTCGCTGACGACGCCGTCGCGGGCGGCCACGAGCGTCGTCACCGGGCCGTAGAGAATGTAGCCCGCGGCGAGCAGGTTCTCGCCACCCGTGGGGAGCGGTTCGCCGTAGATGCTGTAGAGCGTCCCCATCACGTTGTTCGGCTTCAGGTTCGTCGACCCGTCGAGCGGGTCGAGCGCGACCGACACGCCCTCACCGATGTCGATGACGTCGGGGCGCTCCTCGCTGGCGTACTCGCCGACGCCGTCGAGGGGACGGAGTCGCTTCAACAGCAGTTCGTCGGCGTAGGTGTCGGCTTCCAACTGGCGCTCGCCGCTCGGGTTCGTGCCCTCCTCGTAGACGCGTCGGCCGGGCAACCCAGCCCGAATCGACGGCGCGGCCGCACAGAGCGTCTCGACGACGGCGTCGACCACGTCGTCCTCCCGACTCGATGGGTCTGTCATGCGTTCGATACACCCTGCGGAGTCGCGGCTGCGCCGAGGCGATTCGACGGGACGCCGACGGGCGGCGCGCGGACGGGCGTCGGGGTGGTCGTCATCACCTACAGATACCGTGGACGGAGTATAGTTCTGTCCCCGCGTGTAAGCGTTGCACCGCATCGACCACGGAGTTGGCGGCGGGTTTTCGACTTGGGCGCTGTTGAAGTCCTCCGCTGGTGGTGGTTGTTGGACTCGTGCTGAATACGACGCGCGAGTCGGCTATGAGTTCAGCACTCAATATGGACCGCTTACCTCGGTATGTACAGTGTTGGTGAGACAGGCCCTCTGTATCGGGACTCGCTGCCCTATCTATAATGTATATCCAAGCAGTGTAGTCGAATATGGTTGAGGCGGTCAGAACTATCTTCGGGGTAGTTATTCTTGCTAGCTCGTTGTGGTTTGGCTCCCGAGCGATCACCGCTGGGATGCTCTCCCATTCGATGTCGGTATCCGAGGCCGAGAGTCCATCAACGCTCGTCGGTGGCGAGACAGTCGCCATTGAGGGAACGGTGAACGTCAGGAGTTCACCGCCACTAAGCAACTCAGTCCCGATTGACGAGGAGGAGTCGATTGGTGCGTACGTGTGGCGGCTCAAGAAAGCCGAGTCGTATAACTACAACCTTGATGCCGAAGAGCTCGGAGCGGATATGAATCTGATTACGTATGCATCCGGAATTGAGTCTGGAACGTTTACCGTCAACGACGGTCAACGCGAGATCTGGATCGACACAGACTGGTTGGCTCAGACCCACGGCAGCACCGACATCACAACAGTGTCTTCGGATTGGACGGTATCGACCTGGCTGTCGAAGCGTAGCTGGGAATCGCAGTACATCCAACTAGAGGACCACTGGATTGCCGTACCCGTTGCCGATGTAGATGGCTCGGATCTAGGCGCCGACGACGAGAGCCTCGATGATACGTATTTTGAGGCGAGAGCTATCGTCGATGGCGAGGAGTTGGCCGTCTGCGGGGAAGTCACGGTTGAGCAGGGCAGGCCCGTACTCCACGGGAGCGACGAGACGCCGCTGGTGCTTTCTGACCAAGGATTCGAGGAATTCAACAGCAGTCTTCGTCGGCAGGTCCTGAAGTACGGACTGGCCTCGGGCGGGTTTGCGGTCATCGCCAGCCTCGCGTTGGGAAGCGGACTGGGAATCGGTTGAAACCGACGGCGTCTCGTGATGCACCAGCGTCGAGTCACGGACCATCATGCAGCTGTGAGAGAGAACAGATAGAGAAACAGTATAATCGAACTGCCAAACGTCAATGCTCCGTACAGCAGCACAGACTTCCACGAGGAGGTTCGGCTGAACCAACTCGACACGAGAGACCCGACTGCTGACAGTCCCAGAAGGCCGTACACGATTGGCATTCCTTCCATCGAGAGATAGCCACCAATAACGTCCACAGCGATCATTGTAGAAAGGAGTCCAAAACAGATAGCGAGGACGCCAGCGGTGGACCGTCGCTTAACAGTCAACCTCACACTAGTACGTGACAATTCGCTATAACAAATTCGTTGTGGCTCAGTGGAAACAGGTTACTGAGCGGCGAATAAGCGTTCGAACACGACCGTCGGGAACTGCGGTTCGAGTCGGCTCGGCGGCCGCCCCTTCCGGTCGACGCGCTCCGCCGTGACCCGGCGGGTGATGCCGTCTTCGGCGAGTTCGTAGAGGATGCGCTTGACCGTCGCCGCCGAGAGGTCGACCGATTTCGCGATGTGCTGGCTCGTCGCCTGCACCGACTCCTGTTGGTCGGGTCGTAACGCGAGGAGTTCGTGGAGCACCTGCTGGCGGTTCTCCGGGAGCGCGAACACGCGGCCGAGCGAGACACAAGGCCGCGGCACTGCGGCGATTCCCGCGGCGGTGTCGGCGGCGGTGATGCTCTGGTGTCTGTTCCGGGCCGCCTCATCGGCCGCGCCGAACAGCGCCGCGAGCGCGTCGTGAGCGTCGCCGTCGGCCCACTCGGCGATGTCGCGAGCCAGTCGGTGGTCGAGCGTTCGCTGAGACCCCGCGGCCGACGCCCGGGTCATCAGCACGTCGATGAGCACCTGACTCTGGTACGGTTCGAACTGGATCTCGCTGGCCGTGTAGTCGGTCAGCACCGTCTCGTCAGGCGACGAGCGCCCGATGGCTAACCAACTGACTTTGCTCGGAAGCCCGGCACAGAGGTCGACGAACGTCTCGCCGTCGAGCGTCCCCGGCTCTTCGAGGTGGTCGACGGCGACGATAGCACCCGTCTTCGGGCCGTCGAGCGTCGCTTTGAGCCGCGACTGGAGCGCCTCCGTCTTGATGCCCTGCTTCGGCACCGACTCGTCGACGAGCGCGTCGAGCACGGCGTGATAGAACGCGAACGCGCTCGTCGTCTCGCGCGCGTCGACGTAGACGAACCGCGGCGCAAACGTCGCCTGCACGCGGGTCGTCGTGTGGATGGCGGCGTTGTTGACGCTCGACACGCGGACGAGGCGGTCGAAAAGCGCCGTCACGACCGCCGACTTCCCCGACCCTTTGGGGCCGTAGACGTAGGCGTTCGGCGGGAGGTGGCCGTCGAACACCGGGTCGAGGTAGTCGAGCAGTCGCTCCAACACCGGCCCGCAGTTCACCGGGTCGTCGATGTGCGCAACCGGCGAGAGCGAATCGTAATCGACGAGGAGGCGAGGCTCACCGTCACGGCGCTGCCGACGTTTGATCCTCGCTTCGATGTCCATGTCGTGGATGATAGTTCCGAAATGGGAGGTATATCAGTTCTGACTGCTCACGGCAGCGGCACCGCGCCGGCCGTGGTGAACACGCCGGCGATGGCGAGCAGGCCGAGGATGAACGTGGTCGTCACGATGGAGGCCGCGGGCGGGTCAAAATGGGTGCTGCCGTGCGCGTAGAAGACGCGCTCGTACACCTCGCCGAGGACGCCGCCGAGGACGCCGAAGCCCGCGCCGAGGACGAGCGCGACGGGGACGCTCGCGCCGTCGAGCATGGCCATGCTGGCGATGAACGTCGCCGGGAGGCTCATGTGGTGGGTGACGGGTATCTTCTCGACGCCGAGGTTCAAGAACAGCAGGCTCGTCGCGGAGATGCCGAACGGGATGAACAGGCTCCCCGTGCGCGCGAAGATGTACGCGCTGAGGATGCCGACGGCCATCCCGACCGCGGCGACGCCGCTCCACTTGTACTGGTGCGGGAGCCACGGTTCGACCGCGAGGCGGTACGAACCGCCGGTGGCGGTCCCGCCGTCGGTCATCGCCTCACGCTTTTTGCCCGTCTCGAACGGCGACACGTCGAGGAAGCCCTTGCCGCGGGGGGTCCCGACGAGTTCGTAGCCGAAGGCAGCGCGGGCGAGCAGCGCGGTCACGACGACGCCAACCGCGGGCGGGTCGAGCGGGAGCGCGAGCCCCCCAGAGGTCTGTCGAATCGCCATCCCGATGACGCCGAAGACGCCGCCCACCGCGAGGATGTCCGGCCGGGTGCCGAGCGCGTACGCGATGTCCTTCGCCGGGTGGTAGTCGCCGTCGGCGGGCTCTGGCATGCCGTCGTTTTTCGCGGCGTAGGCCGCGGCAGCGACGCCGCCCGCGAAGGCGACGTGGGGACCGAAGACGGGACCGAACGCCAGCGGGCCGACGATGCCGGCACCGTAGCCGCCCGCGGCGTCGGCGACGAGGCTCCCGCCCCCGACGAACTCCGTGGAAACGACGTTGCCAGCCTCGCCGACGAGGACCATGATACCGGTGAAGATGAACGCCGGCAGCGCCCCGAGGGACGCGCCGAACATCCCGCCCGCGAACGAGGCGATGACGAGCACGAGGATATCGATGGCTTCGAGGCCGAACACGATGGCCATCTCACTCGCCCCCCTCGCCTTCGTCTTCGCGCGCCCAGTCGAGCGAGCGGTCGACCGCGTCGTGCCAGCGGTCGTACATCTTGTCGACGCGCTCGGCGTCGGCCTCGGGGGAGAACTCGCGGTCGACCTGCCAGTTGTCGCGGAGTTCGTCGACGGTGTCCCAGTAGCCGACCGCGAGGCCGGCGGCGTACGCCGACCCGAGGGCGGTCGTCTCGTCGACCTCCGGCCGGGCGATGTCCGTCTGGATGATGTCGGACTGGAGTTGACAGAGGAAGTTGTTCTTGACCGCGCCGCCGTCGACGCGGAGCGCGTTCAGTTCGACGCCCGAGTCCGCTTCCATGGCCTCGGCCACGTCGCGGGTCTGGTAGGCGATGGATTCGAGCGTCGCGCGGACGATGTGCTCGCGGCGGGTGCCACGGGTCATGCCGACGATGGTGCCGCGGGCGCGACCGTCCCAGTGGGGCGCGCCGAGGCCCGTGAACGCCGGGACCATGTAGACGCCGTCGGTGGATTTGACCGAACGCGCCAGCTCAGCGGTCTGGGCGGCGTTGTTGATGAGGTCGACGTCTTCGAGCCACTCGATGGCCGCGCCGGTGATGAAGATGGAGCCTTCGAGGGCGTACTGGACGGGCTCGCCGGAGAGCTGGAACCCGATGGTCGTCAGGAGGCCGTGGTCGGACGAGACCGCCTCAGTCCCGGTGTTCATGAGGTAGAACGAGCCGGTGCCGTAGGTGTTCTTCGCGTCGCCCTCGTCGAAGCAGGTCTGGCCGAACAGCGCGGCCTGCTGGTCGCCGAGCGCGCCGGCGACGGGTATCGAAGCACCGAGGAAGCCGTCGGCGTCCGTGTGGCCGTAGAGGTTCTCGTCCGAGGACGGCCGAACCTCCGGAACCATCTCTTTGGGCACGTCGAACTCGGCGAGCAGGTCGTCGTCCCAGTCGAGCGCCTCGATGTCGTAGAGCATCGTCCGCGAGGCGTTCGACACGTCAGTGATGTGGTTGCCCGTCAGGTTGTAGATGAGCCACGCGTCGATGGTGCCCATCAGAAGTTCGCCCTCCTCGGCCCGACTGCGGAGGTCGTCGCCGCGCGAACTCTGGAGTTTCAGCGGCTCCGCCTTGTCGAGAATCCACTCGACTTTCGTCGCCGAGAAGTAGGCGTCCGCTTCGAGGCCGGTCTTCTCGCGAATCCACTCCACTTTGTCTTCGGCCTGGAGCTCCTCGACGCGGTCGGTCGTCCGGCGGTCCTGCCAGACGAGCGCGTTGTGGACCGGCTTGCCCGTCTCGCGGTCCCAGACGACGGTCGTCTCGCGCTGGTTCGTGATGCCGAGCGCTTCGAGTTGCGCCGCGTCGAGGCCGGCGTCGGCCAGCCCGGCCGTGATGACCTGCTTCGTGTTCTCCCAGATTTCGAGGGGGTCGTGTTCGACCCAGCCCGGATTCGGGTAAATCTGCTCGTGTTTCTCGTAGGCGTTGCCGACGACCTGCCCGCTGTGATCGAAGATCATGAAGCGCGTTCCGGTCGTCCCCTGGTCGATCGAACCGACGTATGTGTCTGTCATGTGTGTTCCGTGCCCTGCCCAATTTGTTATTGCTGGTGTGGGCTTACCAGTAAACAATATATTGAATCGTTATAAACGTACCTCTCAGACTGATTTTCGTCGGTGACACACGAGAAACGACTGTCGTTCGAGTGGATAGTGAGAGAATCAAAAACTGCAGTATGAGCGCTATAAACCCGAATTCAGAACTTATTCAGTGCTCGTTCGAAACAGGTCAAAGCTCGGCGACAAACGTCTTCTTCACCGAGAACAGTCGTAGAATCATTATATTTACTAGCAATGTGCGACAGGTAGTATCGATCCGACTCGGATGTGCCGGCGAACGTGTTCGGGGCAATCGACTCGGTAGTCTCCCGCGAGGTTCGACGTGTATGGCAGACACCACCCTCGACGTGCGCGAACTTCCACCGGTCGAGCGCCACCCGAAGATTCACGCCGCGTTCGACGACCTCGACGCAGGCGAGTCGCTGACGATTCTCAACGACCACGACCCCAAGCCGCTGTTCTACGAGATGCAGGCGGAGGTCGACGCCTTCGACGCCGACAACTACACCGTCGAACAGCGCGCGCCCGACGAATTCGCGGCGACGTTCCCGAAAAAGTAGCGTCGTGACCACGGGTCGTGGCCGCGGTCCCGGCTCGTCTCCTTCCTTTCTCCATCCTCGGCGAATATGTTCGGAGTCACCGGTAGGACTCCGCGCCGCGCTAGTCCGCGTATGAGCGCCATTCCCGCCGACATCGACACGGCTCGTCAGCCACCGATGACGATTCCGCTCCGGCACTTCGTCGTCGCCATCGGCTTCCTCGTGGCCGCGGTGGGCCTCCGAGTCGGTCTCGCCGTCGGCGTCGCTCCCGGTGCCGCCCGCCTCGCGCACGTCCATCTCCTCGTCGCGGGCTGGGTGTGCGTCACCATCATGGGCGCGATGACGCAGTTCGTTCCGGTCTGGTCCGGCGTCGACCTCCACTCCCGACGGCTCGCGACCGCACAGTTGTGGGCCGTCGGCGTCGGTCTCGTCGGCGTCGCGGGGTGCTTCCTCCTCGGCGCGTTCGCGTTGCTGCCGGTCTTCGGTGCCGTCGCCCTCCTCGGCTTCTGGACGTTCGCCTACAACATCGCGCGCACGCTCTCTCGACTCGACGGGGTCGACGTGACTGAGCGCCACTTCGGCCTCGCAATCGGCGCGCTCGTGGTCGTCACCGCACTCGGGTTCCTGCTCGCGGTCGACTTCACGCGGCCGCTTTTCGCCGGCGTCGGCGCGACTCACGGGACCGTCCGCGCGACCCACGTCACGCTCGCCGTCTTCGGGGTCGTCGTGACGACCGTCGTCGGCGCGCTCTACCAACTCGCGACGATGTTCACTCAGACGAAACTCCGCGGCGTCGACGTGTGGCTCCGCCGGGGCGAGGAGGTCGGCTACCCACTCGGCGTCGTCGCGCTCGCCGGCGGCCGACTCGTCTCTGACCCGACGCTCGCGCGGGTGGGCGGCGCGCTCGTCGCGCTCTCGCTGCTCGGCATCGCCGCGATTCTCGCCCGCCGCCTCGTCGAGTCGTCGGTCGACTGGACGCCCATGCTCACCCGGTACGCCGTCGCGGCCGTCGCCCTCGCCGGTTGGGCCGTCCTGACGCACCCCGCGTGGCTCGCGGCTCCACTGGCCGGAGACCGCCTGTTCGGTGCGCCGGGTACCGACTCACTGTTCCTCCTCGGGTTCGTCGGGTTCGTCGTGCTCGGGACGCTCTATCACGTCGTCCCCTTCATCGTCTGGGTCCACCGCTACAGCGACCGCCTCGGCCTCGAACCCGTGCCGATGCTCGACGACCTCTACAGCACCCGCCTCGCCCGCCTCGACTTCGGCCTCGTCGGATCGGGCGTCGTCGCCGTCATCGCACACGACCTCGCCGGGCTCTCCTCGGCTGCTGAGACGGCCGGCTGGACGCTCGTGCTCATCGGTATCGCGGTGTTCGCCGCGAACCTCCTGCGAGTTATCTGGCTCCACAGTCCGCAATCGTTGGTCGGCGGCGCGGCCGCGTCGGCTGTCGATGCGGACGACGGCGCGGACTGAGACGGTGCGTCAGAGACGCGTCTCGAATTCTCTCAGAGGCCGAGCAGTTCGCGCGCGAGAAAGAGAATTGCGAGCAGACTCGTCAGGACGAGAATCGCCGCGAGACGCAGGACGCCGGCCGCTCGTCGTCGGTCCTTCGGGAGCGATTCGGCGACTCCGGACAGGGCGGTTCCGACTATCATAAACAGCAGCCACCCACCCGACAGGGACTGTTCCACGATGGCATACTGCCAGTACAGAGCCGAGAAGACGACCGCGCCACAGAGCTGGACGACAGGAAAGAGGCCGCCGGAGGGCTCGCTGAACACGGTTTGGTCCACGATGGAGGGCATCGAACACGTCATCTCCCGCGAAGGACAAAAGCGCACCTGCCGTCACTCACCTGGTTCGTTCCCTCAGTCTCGTTCGCTCCCGGTCGTGTCTCCCCCGAACGGGTTCGGCCGCAGGCTTACCGACTGCGCGGCCGACGACTCACTCGTGATGCCAGAACACGCCGCGCTCGACGAACTCCCGCCGCAGATGCACGCGCCCGTCTTCGAGACCGACCGCCCGAAAACCGTCAGGCTCCGCCTCGAAGCCGGCGACGGGGTGCCGGCGCACTCCCACCCCGGCTTCGACATCGTCTTCCACGTCGTCGACGGCCGGATGGAACTCTCGCTCGACGGCGAGACGCACGAGGTCGCGGCTGGAGAGCTGCTGCGGTTCGGCGGCGACCGCGACATCTCGCCGCGCGCCCCAGTCGATAGTTCCGCGGTGCTCGTGTTCGCGCCGGTTGACGACGACTAAACCGTGGGGTCACGACGAACGAAAACGGACGCCTCGGCTCTGTTGAAATCCTCTAGACCTGACAGAATGTGCGTGCTGAATACAGAGGGTGTCACTCGTAGACGGATGTAATAGATATTTCCGTCCCGTTCGTGACGTAAACATTCACCCCCCGCCAGCCGGATGACGAGTCCAGTATTGCCTTCACTTCTTTTGTCTGTATCTCTCCTGCAACCCTGATGATGATTTCGTACTCACCGGATGTTTGAAACACGTTTGTAAACCCTTGAGACCTTGATTCAGTCGGGTTCTCAGTACGAATCGTCTCCGAGAACACCGCTTCGCCCGATCCATCTAATACTTCCACCGAAATATCAGACGCGACCTCCTCACTCCACTGGATTGAAAGCCAGCCGACATCATCTTCTGGCTTTCTTGAGGCAGTTTCTGGTTCTGTCGAATCAGTTCCCGGTGTGCGTACCGATGGTGCTTGGTCAAGTGCGGTACATCCAGCGACAGCCACGGAGAGAGTAATAGTTTGGAGCAGGGGACGGCGGCGCATGATTTTGAATCCACTCACAATCACAAAAATTCCTGTGAATTTACAATTACACACTCTGTATCGCACAGTCCGGTTACGCCAGTAACAATCCCTCACTCGTGACCGACTTGCGCACTGTATTCAGCGCGCACATAGGAACCCATCATCGACTGAGGATTTCAACAGAGCGACGCTACTGTTTTTCGCCCGACAGCCGATTCAGCGCCGCTTCGAACTCCTCGGACAGCGAGTGTGCCGCCGGCTCGTCGCCGTCGCGCTCGCTCGTCGTCGGCCCGTCGTCCCGAGTTGACTCGTCGGCCGCCTGCACGTCGTCCGGGTCCATCGCGTCGAGTTCTGCGTTGATGGCGTCGGCCTGCTGGTGCATCGGTGCGACGCGGACCCGGACGCGGTCGTAGTCGTGGCGGTCGGCGAGGCCGTTCCACGCCCGGAACGCGCCGACGGTGAGCGTCTTCGACTGCGGGCAAAACGGCGTCGTCGGCGTGAACTCCGCGAGCAGGACCGACGGGTCGTCGCAGTCCTCCGCGTAGCGGAAGCCGGCGTCCGGGTGTCGCCGGTCGAGGTTCAGCCGCGCGAGGTTGTAGCCGAACGTCACGTCGTAGACGCCGCGCGCTTCGAACAGGTCGCGGGCAACCCGGTGGACGGCGACGTGGTTGTCGCCGTCGAGGACGCGGTGCCCGTCGAGAAAGGCGTCCGGGTCGGGCAGGTGTTCCGGGACGAACTGGTCGATATCGTCGAAGCGGTCGGCCTGCGACCCGCCGCCGAACAGGGATGGGATGTCTGGCATAGTCCGAAATGGGGTCGCAACGGGCGTAGGCCCACCCCCGAACACGTTCACCTCAGCGTTCGAGGGTGCTGTCGCTCCGGTTGGCTCGGGGCGGTGGATTACGTACTGAACCACCCACCAGTCTCGAAGTGGCTTTATCTGTGGTCTACATCTACTGTACGCCACTTGAGGAACGATGAGTTCTAACCAATCGCTCGAAATTCTTGCCGTGGCGATTCTCTATCTGTGCGTGTTTGTGATGGTCGTCGGACCAGCTATCGAGTCGATACTCGGCTTTGAAACGCTCTCGGTGGATGCCACAAGAGGCGGTGAACGCGCGTGGGACTTAGTCTCGAAGCCGCAGGGCTGGGTTTTCTGCCTCGGCTACGTCCCAGTTCATTTCGCGTACCTGTTCGTCCGCGCACGACTCGCTGGCGAGTCGGTTGACAGCTACTGGGACTGACACGCCAATATGTGTGAATACGCCCACTATGTTTTGCACGAACCGTCTGACAGACGTTGGGTGGGTCTCAGCGGGTGTGCTGAATCGACTGTGTGTCTCGGTCACGGGAAGGAAGTGCTGATGCAGTCGGGTCCAAGAGTAGTACAGACAGAGCGGACACCTCCCCGAACGCAGGGGTCTCAAAATATCGCCACGACAGAGACGGCTTCGGACGCACTTATCTCCGGTTGATTACTCGCTGTATCCGGTCGCGAACGTCGTCCGCGGAGTCGTATATCTCGTTGTCAACCGAAGCGAGCACCTCGTCGACGGGTTTCCACCCGCCCTGTGTTTCGACCTCGTAGTCGCCGTAGTTCTCGACGACTTGCTCCGTCGTGGTCGGGTAGTCCTGAATCTCGAGCGCGTCGTCGAGGTCCCCGAGTTGCTTCCCGGGTTCGGGTTCGTCGGCGCGGTCACGCGCCTCTTGGAGCGCTCGCTCGCGCTGGCGCTGTTCTTCCTTGGCCGCTTGCGCATCTCGTCCCTGTTTGTCGTCTGGCATCCTTGGCTTCGAATTTTGAAAGCGAACGACATAATCCTGTGGCCGTTTCTCGAGGGTCGCTTCCGAGACACGACCGCTCAGGCTACCGGCGACCGACTCTCAAGCGTTGCACGCGGGTGCTCTCAGCATCGGGAGCTTCCGACAGAGACAGATAGAAAAACAGCGGCCAGTCGGTGACTGCCGGTCGGTGCGGCGACACTACTGCGGGTCAGGGTCGGGGTCGAATATCTCGGGGTCTTCCGGTCCCTCGGCGCGGACGACCGCCATACAGCCCTTGCGGACGACGCGCGACAGCGAGTGGTCGACGAGCTTGAAGTCGCCGGGGACGGGCGAACTCATCGTCGCGATGGTCGTGCTCCCCGGCGGGACGAGCCGCGTCTGGATGTGCGTCTGCGGCTCCGTCGTCAGCGAGCCGTCCGGATAGAGCGTCTCCCAGACGCTCCCGATGGGGTGGAAGCTACTGGAAAGGTTCGGGCCACCGTCGACGAAGTACACCCGGACCGTCTCGTCGAGTCCGACCGTCGCGGCCGGCCCCCGACCGTTGGGCGTCCACGCGTACTTCTCGCCGTTCATGAGGACGTACGTCGGGTCCTCGTTCCGCATGGCCTCGTAGTCGAAGTTGTGCTGGCCCTCCTCGCCGGCGTCCTTGTCGGTGTAGAGTTCGTGCTGGCCGAGGTATATCTCGTGGTCGACCTCGGGAAGTCCCTCCGGCGGCTCGACGAGGATGAGCCCGAACATCCCGGCGCTGATGTGCATGTCCATGTTCGGCACGGCACAGTGGTAGATATACGCGCCGGGGTAGGTCGCCTTGAACCGCAGGTGCGCCGTCTCGCCGGGGTTCGTCATCGTCGCTTCCGCGCCGCCGCCGGGACCGGCGACCGCGTGGAAGTCAACGTTGTGCGGCATGGTGTTCTCCTCGGGGTTCTCGAACGTCACGTTCACCGTGTCCCCCTGCCGGACGCGGACGAGCGGGCCGGGGACCTGCCCGTTGTACGTCGTGTAGGTGAACGTCACGCCGTCTTCGATCTCCGCGGTCACCTCCTCTGGCCGGAGCGTCACGTCGACTTCGGCGGGCTCGCTCCGGTCGATGGGACCGGGGATGTCCGTCGGGTCGGCCGCGACTTGATCAACCAGGTTCGTCGAACTCTGCTGTGTCGGTTCCTCCGTCTCGTCGAGCGACTGCGCGGAAGTCGGTGCGTCCGTCGCGCAGCCGGCGAGCGAAGCGACGCCACCGAGTCCGAGCCACTGGAGCGTCCGTCGCCGAGTCGTAGATAGCATTTGTGTCTCCCTCCGGTTGAATCGAGTGCCCGAACACGGGTATAAACGAACAATGGTTGTCCGGTTTGGAGACGCGCTCCGAACATCTTCGCGAGTCGTACCACGCCGTGAGACGCGGAAGAGCGCGGCCGCTCACGAGCGCGCGAATCTCGAGAAGGCGAACGGGGGTTCAGTCGTCGCCGACGAACCGGTCGCGGCGGTACCGACACTGTTCACAGAAGAACTGCGCGACTCCGGCCGGTTGCGTTCCGGTGAAGGCCATCTTCGTGCCGCAGTCGGGGCACCATTCGGAGTGGGTGGTATTCGTGTGGTCTGAACTCATACCACGTACAAACCCGTGAGGAGTTATTACATTAACGATTATGCCAAATTAGGCACGATTGATACGTTTCGGGACGCAGGCGGTGCCAACGCCGGCGCTGACGAGGGGCGCGCAGGCGGAGCGGCGGCGGCCGCGCCGGATCACGGCTCCCAAATCGCGGTGACGACGCCCTCGTCGCGCTCGGCGGAGCAGTAGGCGAACCCCCGGTCGTCGAGCTTCGGGTAGAGGAACTTCGGCTCGCGGTCGTTGAGTTGGACGAACACGGTCTCGCCGTCGAGGTCGGCGAGGTGATTCATCGTCTCCGTGAGCGGTTCCGGCGGCGGCAACTCCCGTACGTCGAGAAAACTCACCGTTCGTTCGCTCGGTGCGTCGAGTCCATCGAGGTACGCTTCGTGCTCCATGTTCGAAGCGTGGGGCCGCCAGAGCAGGAAGTTCACCCCGAACGTGTTCGTCCCGCCGCCACCGGTCTATGGCCGAACGTGTTCGGGGCGGGGCTCACCTTCCGCGCCGTCAAACCACCCGACCAGAGCCATGTCTCGACCGCCACACGTCGACACCGATACGGACGCGGGAAGTGACGCGGGCGCGCCGCCGACCGCGACCGCCCCGCCGGACCCGTCGAGCATCGACACCTCGCGGCGGCCGTTCGTCCTCATCTGGGAGGTCACGCAGGCGTGCGACCTCGCGTGCGACCACTGCCGGGCGGACGCGACGCCCGCGCGACACCCCGACGAACTGACCACCGCGGAGGGAAAGCGCTTGCTCGACCAAGCCCGTGAGTTCGGCCCGGGCCAACTCGTCGTCCTCTCCGGCGGCGACCCGCTCGCCCGCGACGACCTCGTGGACCTCGTAGAGTACGGAACCGACCTCGGCCTCCGGATGACGCTCACGCCGAGCGGGACGTCCTCGCTGACGCCCGAGACAGTCGCCGACCTCGCCGACGCGGGCGTCAAGCGAATGGCGCTCAGCCTCGACGGCGCGAGCGCGGCGTCGCACGACGCCTTCCGGGGAGAAGAGGGGAGTTTCGACCAGACCGTCGCGGCCGCCCGCGCGGCCCGCGATGCCGGCCTCCCGCTTCAGATAAACACGACCGTCTGCGCCGAGACGGTCGACGAACTCCCCGCGCTCTGCGACCTCGTGGCCGACCTCGATGCGGTGCTCTGGTCCGTGTTCTTCCTCGTCCCCGTCGGGCGCGGGCGCGTCCTCGACTCGATTTCCCCCGAGCGCGCCGAGCGCGTCATGAAGTGGCTGACCGAGGTGAGCGACGAAGCGCCCTTCGGCGTCAAGACGACCGAAGCACCCCACTACCGCCGGGTCGCCATCCAGCGCCGACGGGACGCGAGCGATGCGCCTCCGACCGACGGCATCGGCCGCCGACTCGGTATCACCGCGGGCGACGGCTTCGCGTTCGTCAGCCACACCGGCGACCTGTTCCCGTCGGGCTTCCTCCCCGCGTCCGCCGGCAACGTCCGCGACGGCGGACTCGTCGAGCGATACCGCGAGAGCGACCTCTTCCGGTCGCTCCGGGACCGCGACGCCCTCCGCGGGAAGTGCGGCGCGTGCGAGTTCCGCCACGTCTGCGGCGGCAGTCGCTCGCGGGCGTACGCCCACACCGGTGACCCGCTGGCCAGCGACCCGCTCTGCGGGTACGTGCCCGCCGACTACGACGGCCCGATGCCCGCAACCCGGTCGGCGGGCGACTGACGCCTCGGGAATAGCGTCGCGTGGGAGCCAACCCGAACACGTTCGGGATAATCGCTTGCATCCGTCGCCGCCGAGGTACAGTTGATGATGCGCGACACCAACCTCACGAGACGGCGCTTTACGGCATTGACTGCGACGGCGGCGCTGTCGACGGCGCTCGCCGGCTGTTCCGGCTCCGGCGGCGACGCCGCGAACGCGGCCGATGGGGGCGAGGGCGACGCGACGACTGCCGAATCGACCGCGGAGCCGACGACCGAATCCGGCGGCGACGGCGGTTCCGGCGGCGGGAGCGCCCCGCAGTTCGACGGCTGGTTCGACAACGTCGATAACTACGACGGCGTCACCGACGAGACGGGAAGCTCGACGGTGACGGTGACGGTGGGTGCGCAGGCCAACGGTGGGGCGTTCGGGTACGGCCCGGCCGCCGTTCGCGTCTCTCCGGGCACAACGGTCGTCTGGGAGTGGAACGGCGAGGGCGGCTCGCACAACGTCGCCGCCGCCGACGGCGGGTTCGAATCGGAACTCGTCGGCGACAGCGGCCACACGTTCGAACACACCTTCGAGGAGACGGGGACGTACAAATACGCCTGTACGCCCCACGAGACGCTCGGCATGAAGGGCGCAGTCGTCGTCGAGTAGCCCCACATACCTCTTTTCGGCCCGTTTCTCCCGTCGTCGGTCGGTTCTCTACCGCCCGCGAACTTCTTCTCCCGGTGCGACGAATCTCTCGTATGCCTCGGTCCTCGACCCTCGCCGCCGCGCGCCGCCGCCCGTCGCTCACGTTCGCCCTCGCGGGCGGCGCGTTCGCGCTCTGGTACGTTCTCGCCGACCCGGTGGTCGAATTGCTGACCGGCGGCGACCCTGCCGTCCCCTCCGGACCGATGGCGGTGCTCGTCGCTGGAGGATTTCTCGGCGGTGGCCTCCTCGCCAGCCTGCTCTGGCGGCGACTCGGCGGGCCGAACTCCCGCGTCCGCGGCGCGCTCGTCGGCGGCCTCGTCGGGTTGCTCGCGCTCCCGGTCCCGATGTACCTACTCGAACTCGCAGTCGTCGTGATGGAGGGAAGCCCGTTCGAAGCGCCGGTCGGGATGGGACCGGTGGCGGCGCTCGTGCGGAGTGCGGTCCTGTTTCTCGTCGTCCCGCTGTTCCTCGGGGCGCTGGGCGTGATTGCGACCCTCGGCGGGACGGTCATCGTCGGGGCCGCGACGGGGCTGGCGCTCGCGTGGGAGTGAGTCGGCAGTCCGATGTCAGGGAAAAACAGAGACGGTGAATCAGTCGTCGGCTGCGCTGTTGTGTGTTTGTTATCTGATGGGGTGGTGTGACACAGACAGAGGCTGTATGCAGTAATTCGCTATCCTTCGTTTCGCACCGAAGTGGGTGAATAGACCGAGGAAATCACGTGCGAGTTGGTCATCCGAGCGAACTGGGGGTCAGCGTGTCACCGAGAACGTATAGTGGTATTCCAAGCAGAACCCCGATAACGCCAAATACAATGAATACGAGCGCTGCTGGACCTCGCACTCGCTCTGTCAGTGGAATTGAGTTGACTAACGCAAGCACATATACCGAGAACACGAGTAGATGAGAGAGAATAATCGGCTTACGACTACTCTGCCGAGAAACATAACCCACAGGGAACATTGCTGCGAGTGAAAGGGACAAGTATAGCGAAATCTCGATACTATTGGAACCGAGGAGACGAAGAACTGCAGAGAATTGAAGTCTATTCGCAGCAAGGAGAGCGACCACAACTCCAACCAGCGATGCAAGCCAACATCCGATGGCAGAGCAGTATGGGTATCGCTGATGTACAAACGAAAATAATCCAAGAGTAAAGTAGACACCTCCAACTGAGAACAGCCACGGAGTTGAAGCTCTAATGAGAGGGACCAAAGAAGGATACAGTGGATGTCCGAGGAAGTAGACACTAATTACAAACACAGCGACACCAATTCGATTACTGTCGATACTTCGGTTTTGTAGCAACCTCCTCAGCAAGCGCTGTATTGTATAGAAAGACCCAGTAACGATAGCAGCCGGAAACACGACGAGCCAGATTAGATTAGTAAGAACCACATCCATGAATTAGAACACTAACAAATATTTGATAAGTTTTGTGGGGTTGTCTATCGCTTCGTATCTCGTCAGATGAGAGCTGGCCAGAGACCGACTCGCGCTCGCTACTCAGCACGACTTCGAAAAGCTAGCAGAAAATAGGCGGCTCGACAGAGCCGCGCCCGTTAGTCGTCGCCCAGGATGCCCTCGGCGACGGCCATGTCCTCGACGCTCGGGTCGTCGGCGGACTGCCGGAGGACGAACCGCTTTCTGACGAGGTCGGCCGCGTAGATGACCGTCCCGAGGATGATGAGGGTGTCGCCGGGGAGCCGCGCCCAGAACAGCGTCTGAATCAGCGGCTGGTTGTAGAAGGCGACGCTGCGGGCGGCGGCGTAGCTCCCGGTGAACGCCGTCTCCAACTGGAGGAAGCCGACCGGAAGGACGGAGACGAACACCATCAACACGAGGCCGACGTTCCAACACCAGAAGGCGGCGCGCAGCCACGAGCCGTCCCAGCGCTCGGCGTCGATGGAGAGCTGGAGCATGTAGGTGACCATGCCGAGCGCGAGGAAGCCGAACGCGCCGAACATCGCGGCGTGGGCGTGGCCGACCGTCAGGTACGTCCCGTGCTCGTAGTAGTTGATGAGCGGGAGGTTGATGAAGAAGCCGAGCACGCCCGCGCCGACGAAGTTCCAGACGCCGCTGGCGACGATGAACATGAACGGTAGGCGGTACGGGAACGACTCGCCCGACATCGCGCGGTACTGCCCGAGCGCCTCGTAGAGGATGAACACCAGCGGGATCAGTTCGAGCGTCGAGAAGACGCTCCCGATGGGCACCCACATGTCGGGCATGCCGACCCACCAGTAGTGGTGCGAGACGCCGATGATGCCCGTCCCCATGACGAGCAACGCCTGGAGCATGACCGCCTTCTCGGCGCTCCGGCGCGACAGGAGGTTCATCGACACCAGCGTCAGGCCGACGATGGCGACGATGAAGAACTCGAAGGCCCCCTCGACCCACATGTGGACGACCCACCAGCGCCAGAACTCCGTGACGGCGATGTTCGTCTCGGGGGTGAAGAGAAAGCCCGCGGTGAACAGGAGGGCGATAGAGCCGCCGGCGTACAGAATCATGTGCGCCAGCCCGTACGGCGGCTCCTTGTCGAGAAGCGGCTTCAGGCCGCGAACGGCCAGCGCCGCCCAGATGAGGAAGCCGGCGAGGATTCCGAACTGCCAGAGCTTGCCGACTTCGAGGTATTCGAGCCCCTCGTTGCCGATAATCCACCACAGCGAGCCGTCGATGTAGCCGTTCGCACCCAGCCAGATGCCCGACATGCCGCCGACCACGACGACCACGATAGCGCCGAGGAGGACGTTGATGTACGTCGACTGCTTCGGCGGCTCGTAGCCGGTCAGAAGCGGCGGGAGGAACAGCCCCGCGCCGAGCCACGTCGCGGCGATCCAGAGGATGCCGAGGTCGATGTGCCACGTCTTGGCGATGGCGAACGGCAGCAGTTGCAGGATGGGCACGCCAAATAGCGACTCGATGCCGAAGAAGCCGGCGCGCTCGATGTAGAAGTGTGCGAGCAGGCCGCCCAACAGCACCTGCGCCAAGAACAACCCTGCGGCGACCGGGATGAACCGGAGCGCCGCCCGCTGGCTCGGGAAGACGCTCACGTCACCCGGTTCGGGCACCGTGATATCCTCGGCCGATGGCTCGGGGAGTTCGACCGACTTGTACAGCCAGATGCCGAGGCCCGCCCCCGCGACGAGAAGCACCATGGCGATGACGCTCCACGTCATCGAGGCGGCGGTGGCGTCGTTCCCCGCGCCGGGCTGGTACGGCCAGTCGTTCGTGTACGAGTGGGTGCCGTCGGGACGGTCGGTGTGGGAGAACCACGCCGTCCACATGGCGAAGTCTGCGAACGCCCGCGCCTCCTCTTCGGAGTCGATCATGTTCACGGGCACGCCGCGCTCGTGGTCGCCCTCGTGGTAGCGCTCGACGTATTCCTGTCGAACCTGCTCGTGGGCGTACACCTCGGCCGCGGTGTACTGTATCGCGCCGCCCTCGTAGCTGTCGTCGAGGTCGGATTTCACCACGTCGGCGACTGCCGCTTGGTCGGCGGAGTCGAGTTCGTCGTAGGGTTCACCGTACCGCTCTTGGGCGTAGTAGTTCCGCATGAACTGGACTTTCAAATCCAGCGCGTCGGCGGTGTAGTCCGCGCCGTAGTACGCGCCGTTGCCCAGTATCGACCCGTGGTTCATCAGGCCGTCTTTCTGGAACACCGTCTTGCCCTCTCGAATCACGTCGCCGCTGACGACGACGTCGCCGTCGGGTCCGACCACCTCGTCGGGGATGGGCGGGGCCTCCTGGTAGGCGAACCACGCGCCCGCACCCATCACGACGAGGTTGAAGACGAACACCACGACGATTGCCTTCGCGATGGTCTTGCGTTGAATCTCCATACAGGTCGTGGTTCACACGCCTCCTATAGGCTACACGCGCCGGTTCCCGACCTCGAACAGCCCGGACGAACATGTTCGGATAGCCGCTCTTTGAGCCGGAAGCCGTTCTTCGAATCGTCATGACGACCGACTCGCGACCCGCCGACCACGACCACGAAACGCCCGACTCGGCGACCGACCGCGTCCACGACACCTCGTGGTCGGCGAACCTCGAACTCCCGCGGCACGCCGCCGACCGCGACCTCGTGGTTGCGGAGGCGGTCGCCGCGGTCGAACACACCACCGCCGGTCACCACGTCAACCTCGTCACTCACGGCGACCACGGCCATCCGGAGACGTACCTGTACGACGCGCTCATGGAACGGTTCGACGGCGTGGCGTACGAGTACGTCGAGCAATGCGGTTGTGGCGGGCACGTGACGCGGGTGTTCGTCGGGTAGCCGCATCTCGGTCTCGAACGTCCAGACCGGTGCCTGCACTCGCGGCGAGCCGGTGGCTAGCTACCCCGACGAGTCCGGGGTTTCAGCGGTTCCGTCGCCGGCATCCGTCTCGGCGAAGAACTCGAACGCCAGTTCGCCGTCGAGGACGTGCGTGTGCTCGAAAACCCCCGTCTCGACGAGTTCCACGGTACTGTCGACGGCGAGCCTGCGGGCCGATTCCGGCCATTCGGTGACCGCGAGGTTGAGAAACGCGGTCTCGTCGGCGAGTTCGCCGAACCGATGGACTTCGACGACTGCGGCCGTCTCGTCTCGGAACAGCGACACAGACGGGTGAGGTCTGCGGCCACCCTCGAACGGCCCCCGTAGCGAGAGTCGCGGCGGGGACCCGTCACCGTCGGGTGCCGTAAAGCGCTGTGTGAGCGACCGGAGTTCGGTGTCGCGAGAGTGTGAAATCGAGACGGCGAGCGGTCTCGGGAGGGGCCCGGACGTGGGGTCGACGCCCACGGTGGCGAGGTCTCCGTCGTCTCCGTCCCCGTCGAACTGGAGGTATTTCCCCCTGTCTCGGGGGTTGTCGTCGGGCTCGACCACCGGGTCCGTGTGTTCGGTTTGCGGGCCGAGAGAGCTACATCCTGCGGTCAGGGTGGAGGCGGCGGTCAGGGCGGACGCAAGGAACACGCGACGGCGCATAGTTGTCAACACGTTGGCGGCAGTAACAATGTTCTGGACCGGTGACACGGCTGTGGGTGCTTCGGCAGCGTCCCAGTTCTGTTCGCTGTCGTCCGGTCACAACCCCGGCACACTGTCGACCGCGACCTGGTTGTTGCGGCGGCGGTCGCCGCGCTCGCGTCGATACTGTACCTATTTATCGGGGAACGCGAATGACTCGCCCATGGCCTCGCAACTCGTTTTGGCCCTGCTGGCAGGCGTCTTCGCCGGAGCCCTGTTCGGCCTGATAGAAACACCGATTCCGGCCCCGCCCAACCTCGCCGGAATCTTGGGTATCGTGGGAATTTACCTTGGATACAAGGGAATCCAGCGGTTGGGGTTCCACGTTGATATCTCGGGAGTGCTCGCGTCGCTGTTCTGAGCGCGCAGTTCGAGAAAAACAGTTCGGCCCGACACTGAAACCCCCCGACTCCTCCCGCGGACGACTTACTCCGACTCCCCCTTCGGATACGTCTCGCCCGCCGACTCGCCGCCTTCGCCTTTGAGCCACATGAACGCGCCGAACAGCGCGGGCGACGCCAGCATCGCGCCGAACGTCCCGGCCAGCGCGATGCCGCCGAGGCGCTCCGCTTCGGGGTCGCCGAACGGCTCGGCGACCTGCGCGTTCGACCCGCCTTCGTCGTCGGTGACGACGACCGCGCCCTTCATGCCGAGCGTCTCGTGGGGCGTGCAGGCGTAGGTGTACGTCCCGGCCTCGTCGAAGGTGTGTTCGAACGTGTGGTCGCCGGCGCTGACGAGGTCGGACTCGAAGCTCCCGTCCTCGGCGACGACGTTGTGCGACCCGCCCTCGCCGGTCCACGTCCACGCGACGGTCGTCCCCTTCGAGACGCGAATCGCCGCGGGACCGAAGCCGAACGCCCCGCCGTTGGCCTGCGACCCGACCTCGACCGTCACGCGCTGGAGGCCGGTCTGCGCCTCGACGCCGTCGAAGTTCGAGGTGTTCTCGAACCACGCGTCGAGGTCAACGTCACCCTCGCCGGCGCTCTCGGTGGACTCCGACTCGCTCTCGCCGGTCGAGTCGGCCGCCTCGGTCGCGGTCGCGCCGCCGGCGTCGCCGACGACGATTGCGCCCTTCATCCCGAGGGTCTTGTGCGGCGTACAGACGTATTTGTAGACGCCCGCCGCGTCGAACGTGTGTTCGAACGTGTGGCCGCTGTCGCCGACGAGTTTGGACTCGAAGCTCCCGTCGCTGGCGGCGACGTTGTGCGACCCGCCCTTGCCGTTCCACTCCCAGACGACGGTCGTCCCGGGGTCGACGCGAACGGCGGCCGGGCCGAATCCGAACGCCCCGCCGTTTGCCTGCGCGCCCACCGTCACCGTCACCGTCGAACTCCCCGTCTCGTCCACCACCCCCTCGTAGTTCGAGGTCTGTGCGAACCACGAGTCGAGGTCGGTCCCCGACTGCGCTCGCACGGAGTCGGCGACGCCTCCCAGCGCGGTGGTGGAGACGGCCGCGCCGCCGAGGAGTCGAAGTACGGTTCGCCGGCCGAGCGTCGGAGATGTGGGATCGTTCGAACTCATGATTGAGTGCGGCGAGGCGGTGGGCCCGCCCCGCTCGACACTCGACCGTCGGTGGCCCGGTGAAAAACCCGCCTCGCTGGTTCCCGAAACGCGGCCGAGGGCCGAACATGTTCGGAACTACCTTTGTCCGTCGGGGACGACTTCGTTTCACTACCGATGCCCCGGGCAACACTCTCCATCACGCTCCCCGAGCAGGTCTGGGTTTCCGACCTCTCGGGCCGCTATCCGGACGCCGAGTTCACCGTCCTCGCGGCGATGCCGGCCGACGAGACGGGTGTCGGCCTCGTCGAGATACGGGCGGCCGACATCGAGCCGGTCGTCACCACCATCGACGAGTACGACTCGGTCGTCTC
Source organism: Haloferax sp. Q22 (assembly GCF_001482285.1). GTDB lineage: Archaea > Halobacteriota > Halobacteria > Halobacteriales > Haloferacaceae > Haloferax. The sequence goes on from NZ_LOEP01000017.1 coordinate 83,664, forward strand.
GGTGACGATTCTCGAAGCCCAGCCGGAGCGCGCGCTGGTGCAGTTCGAGACGACCGAACCGCTGTTGATTCTCACGCTCAGCGAGGTGGGAATTCCGCTGGAACTGCCTATCACCATCGTCGACAGCGAGGTGACAGTCGAGGTGACCGCGCCGCGGGAGAACCTCTCGGAGCTGGGCGAACAGCTCACCCAGTTCGGTATCCCGTTCGACCTCGTCTCAATCCATCAGTCGATAGACACGGAATCGCTGCTCACCGACGACCAGTACGCCCTCCTCGAAACGGCGGTCGCTGAGGGCTACTACGACACGCCACGGACGTGCACGCTCACCGGGCTCGCCGAGGCCGTCGGGCTGGCGAAATCGACGACGAGCGAGAAGCTCCACCGGGCGGAAGGGAAAGTCATGAAGGCGTTTCTCACGCGAGACGACGCGACGATCTAGCCCTCAGTCGTCGGTCTGGTCGCTGACGGCCGACCACATCGTCGAGAGTTGGTCCGAGGCCGACCGCGACGGCGACGACACGGAAAGCGAGAGGTCGCCCGGTTCGCGCGTCACGACCACCTCTTCGAAGCCGAGCGCGTAGCGGGCGGCGTCGCGGCCGCGGTCGCGTTTCTCCAAGAGCCCCGCCTCGACCATCTGTTCGAGCTTCCGGTACACCGTCGAGCGCGGGAGGTCGCACGCGGCGGCGATGTCCGAGGCGGTCATCGGCCCGTCGAGCCGCTTGAGCACGGTCCGGCACTGTGAACTAGTGAGGGCGTCGAACACCGTCTCGAAGTCCGGTTCGAGCGCGTCAGAGAGTGGATTCGTCGACATCTGCGTGAGAGTGGGTTACTCGGCGGCGACCTGCGCGCCATCGGTTCTGCTCCCGATACGCCACCGGGACGTATGAAAGTCGCGGGGTGCCAGCGTCGGTGCAGTCGAACCGATGGCCGTCGATTCGAACTGGCACGCCCGGTTCGACCGTTGCCCCGCCCGGTACGTATCGACCGCGCCGAACATGTTCGGAGAACTCCTGACTGGCGGGAACCGGCGAGACGGTATTCCATTCCCCCGGGCCAACGACCGACTGTAATGAGCAACTACGTCGGTGCACCCGGTTCGACGGTGTCGCGTCGCGAATTCCTCGCCGCAACGGGGAGCGTCGGAGCGCTCGGCCTCGCGGGGTGCGCAGCGCCCACGAACGGCGACGGTAACGCCGCCGTCGGCGCGGACGAGACGACGGTCGCCCAGACGAGCGAGTCGGCGCTGCCGTACACCAGTCCGCCGGAGGTCGTGCAGGTCGACGAGCAGGGCGGGAAAGTCACCCTCAAGAGCGCGCCGGCGCGCCACGCGGCCCACCCCCTCGAAACGATGGGCGGGCCCGTCGAACTCCCGCAGGTGTGGGCGTTCAGCGCCGACGACGGCGAACCGAGCGTCCCCGGGCCGATTCTCCGGACGACCGAGGGCAACGACATGGAAGTCACGCTCGACAACACCGACGGGATGCGCCCGCACACGGTCCACTTCCACGGCGTCCGCAAGGCCTGGAAGGACGACGGCGTGCCGACGACGACGGGCATCCGCGTCGACCCCGGCGAGAAACACACCTACACCATCCCGGCGAACGTCCCCGGGACGCACCTCTACCACTGCCACTACCAGACCCACCGGCACATCGAGATGGGGATGTACGGTATCCTCCGCGTCGACCCGAAGGGGTACGAACCGGCCGACAGGGAGTACTTCATGACCGTCCGCGACTGGGACTCGCGGCTCCCTCGGCAGATGGCCGGCGAGAACGTGAGCTACGACCCCCGGAACCGGAAGCCGGACGTGTTCACCGTCAACGGGAAGAGCGCGCCGCGGACGCTCCACCCCGAAGACGGCTCGCCCATCATCGTCGAACAGGGCGACACCGTCCGCATTCACTACGTCAACGCGGGCTACATGAGCCACCCGATGCACATCCACAACCACCGCTTCCAAGTCGTCGAAAAGGACGGTGGCGTCGTCCCCGAGGCCGCCCGCCACGACATGGACGTGACGAACATCGCGCCCGCAGAGCGCCACACGATAGAGTTCACGGCTGACGCCCAACCCGGCATCTACCTCATGCACTGCCACAAGGTCAACCACGTCATGAACGGGAACTTCTACCCCGGCGGCATGCTCGGCGGCGTCGTCTACAAGGAGGCGATGGACACCGACATCTTCGCGAAGCTGATGGAGTACGCCGGCTACGAGGGCTGAACGAGTCGGGTCGTCGCGGCGCTCACGCGCGTCTCCGTCTTCTCGCGACTGCTTCAGAGTGACCGCCCGCGTTCGAGTCGCCCCGCGAGTGTCAACTATCGAGGCGGCAATAAGATTTTTATTCGTTATAGAATAACAATTTTCTCAGAATGTTTGATGAACAATCTCATACAAGCTCTGACGAGTCGGAGTTCAGTAGGAGACAGTTCCTCGGTGGTCTCACGTCGTTGGCCGCGGCGACGTCGTACACACTCGACGTTCCCGACGGGGTCGCCGCCACCGTCTCGAACGACGACGACGGCCCCGTACAAACAGTCTCGTCACCCGACGGCTCACTCGTCGTCCGGGTCGACGTCTCGAACGGGACGCCGACCTACGCGGTCACGTCCGACGGCCGACCCGTCGTCGAACCGTCGGCGCTCGGCTTCGAGTTCGCGGACCAGCCGGCGTTCGGGACCGACCTCGCCGTCACCGGTACCGAGCGGTCGACGGTCGACGAGCGCTGGTCGCCCGTGTGGGGGCAGTACGACGAGATTCGCGAGCACTACAACGAACTCCGCGTCGGTCTCGCGGAGACCACCGCGCCGGAGCGAACCGTCACGGTCGCAATCCGCGCCTTCGACGACGGCATCGGTCTCCGCTACGTCTTTCCCGAGGCGTCCGGCTTCGGCGACTTCGTCGTCACGAGCGAGCGAACGGAGTTCGCGTTCGCCGGCGACTTCACCACGTGGTGGGTGGAAAACGACTTCAACAGCTACGAGTACGCCCACGATCGGACCCCGCTGAGCGACATCGGCGACGAGAGTTCGTTCGGCGGCGCGCACACCCCAATGACGATGCGAGCCGACGACGACCTCTATCTGAGCGTCCACGAGGCGAGCCTCGTCGATTACGCGGCGATGGCGGTCGAACCCGTCTCGGCGGGGGCGACCACCTTCCGCTCGACGCTCGCGCCGCTTCCCGACGGGACGAAAGTGACCGCGAGCGCGCCGCACGCGACGCCGTGGCGGACGCTGCAGGTCGGGTCGAGTCCCGGCGACCTCGTCGAATCGACGCTCGTCGTGAATCTCAACGAGCCGCGCGACCCCGCGGACTTCCCGCAGGGGACCGACTGGATAGAACCGCAGAAGTTCCTCGGCGTCTGGTGGCTCATGATAACCGGGCGCGCCGACTGGCAGTATCAGGGTCCGCAGACCGGAAACCACGGGGCGCAGACGAAGCGCATGAAGCGGTACATGGACTTCGCCAGCGAACACGGCGTTCCAAGCGTCCTCGTGGAGGGGTGGAACGAGGGCTGGCGCACTTATCCCGGTGACGGCAGCGCGATGGACTTCGACGAGCCCTACCCCGATTTCGACATCGAGGCGGTGGCGGCGTACGGCCGCAGTCTCGACCCGCCGGTGGCGATGACCGCCCACAACGAGACCGCGGGCAACGTCTCGAACTACGAGTCGCAACTCACGGGCGAGTCGAGTCCGTTCGCCTTCTACGACGACCTCGGCATCAACTCGATAAAGACGGGGTACGTCGCGGACAGCGGCGTCACCATCGACGGGGAGACGTACAACCACCACTGCCAACCGCTCGTGAACCACCACCGGTTAGTCTACCGCGAGGCGGCCAAACACCGGCAGATGCTGGAGGTCCACGAGCCGCTCAAGCCGACCGGCGAACGGCGGACCTTCCCCAACGTCATGACCCGCGAGGGCGTCCTCGGACAGGAGTACGACGCCTTCGGCTACGTCGACCCCTCCCACCACGTGACGTTCCCCTTCACCCGGATGCTCGGCGGCCCCGTCGAGTACACCCCCGGAATCTTCGACACCGACTCCGGGTCCGGAGGCATCGAGACGACGCGAGCCAAACAACTGGCGATGTATCCGACGTACTTCAGCGGCCTCCAGATGGTCGCCGACCTCCCGAGTTCGTACCTCGCCGACCGGAGCGCCACGGTCGGCGTCGGCGACGTGGCGCAGGCCGAGTACGCGGACTTAGCGGGCGTTTCGACCGCTGCGCGGTGGGCGGGCGCGCAGGGAGGCCGGTACGTCCCGGTCGACCCCAACACCGTCGACGCCGGCGCAGGGCTCTCGTGGACCGTCGAGAGCGTGGCCGAAGACGCGACGTACGACCTCCACCTCCGGTACGCCAGCGACGGGGAGAACAACGCCGTCCCCGAGGGGACGCCGCGAACCGCCACGGTGCTGGTCGACGGGAGCGAGCAGGGACAGGTGACGCTTCCGCCGACCGACTACTGGGACGACTGGAACGCGGTTTCGACGCCGGTGTCGCTGTCGGCGGGCGACAACGAGCTCGCGGTTCGACTCGGCGATGGCGACACGGGCGGATTCAACCTCGATTCCGTCGCCGTCACGCGGACCGGCGAGCCAATGCCGGACCCGGAGACGGACCCGACGCTCGGCCCGACCGTCGACGCCTTCGACTTCGTCGAGTCGGTCCCGGCCGGACCGTGGAGCGACACCCGCGTCATCGACGCCGAAATCGGCTCGTACTCGGTGGTCGCGCGACAGCACGACGACGAGTGGTTCGTCGGCGCGATGACCGACGGAAACGGCCGCGCCCTCGATGTGCCGTTGGACTTCCTCGACGACGCACCGGGCGAACGCAAGGGCCACACCAAGAACCGGAACGGCGGCCACGGCGGGTCGAACGGCCGCGGTCACACCAAGGGAGCGTACGTCCTCGAACTCTACTCCGACGGCATCGACGCGGCGTACGACTCGAACCTCGACGCCGTCCGCGTCGACGAGGCAATCGTCACCGCGGACACGACCGTCCTCGCGTCGATGGTCGAGACCGGCGGCACCGCGATGCGACTCCGGCCGGCCACGAACGACGACCTCGCGCGACTGCCGCGGTACCGGCGACCCGAACAGGAGGTCGCAGTCGAGGTGCGCGACGACCCGTTCGTCGGCGAGTCGTTCGTGACCGCGACGGGGTCGAACGACGGCGATTACATCGGCGGGACGACCATCCGTCTCGTCGTCGACGGCGACCTCGCCGCGACCTCGAACGTGCGGTTCGGACCGGGGACGACCGACGCGCGGGACGAGCTCTCGTACACAATCGAGACGCCCGGCGAGTACGAGGTCACCGTCGTGACGGCGGACGGCGAGACGCTGGCCGACGAGACGGTGGCGGTGAGGCCGCCCGAGACGGTCGCCGACCTCGCCGACCCGTCTGGAGACGACCACGGCCCCGGCGGGTACGTCTATCCGACGAACGCGGCCTTCGAAGACGGGGCGTTCGACCTCCGGTCGGTCACGGTCGAACAGACGCCGAGCCGATACCAGTTCAGCTTCGAGGTGGAGAACCTCTACAACGCCTTCGGGAGCAGTCGGGGCTTCTCGCCGCAGTTGTTCCTCCTGTGGGTGCGCGACCCCGAACTGCAGGGCGGGACTGACGAGAGCCTCGACGACCTCGGGGCGAACGTGACGTTCGACGCGCCGTGGCACTACCGCCTCGAACTCAGCGGCTTCACCAAGAGCGCCGTCGACGCAACCGGCGCGGCGCTCACCGATGCCGAGGGGAGCGCGGTCACGCTCGGCGAGGCGGTCGATACCGACGCGAACACCGTCACGCTGACGCTCGACCGGGCCGCCTTCGACGGCGTCGACGCCGCCGACCTCGAAGTCGTCGCCGCGGTCCAGTCCGAAGACCGGGGGTCGCTCCGCCCAGTCGCGGAGACGGCCGGCGAGTACATCTTCGGCGGCGCGAAGGCGGGCGCGGTCGACGCCGCGCCGCTCCTCGCCGACCTCGTCACGCCCGACGGGCGGTCGCAGTCCTCGGTCCTCGACTACGCCGCCGGTCAGCGCGCGACGATTCCGTTCGTCCCGCTGGAGTAGGTCGGCGCGGCGGCCTGACGTGACTCTCGCTCAGGCTGTCGAAATTGTCCGAACGCCCCCAAACGGTGCGCCTCAACGTCCAGTTCTCCGAACACGTCTATCCACCCCATATATACACCGACGATAATGGAGGTCCGATTTCTTTTGATTCGCGGGGGAAGCGCCGGCGATGGGACTCCCTGAGATGGACTCGGCTGTGTTGTTCGGCCTGATTACGATGGTGACGTGGGGGATTTGGATCATTGTAGGCAACGCCGCGTCGGAGTCCATCGACCCGAGGACCGCCGCCGCGATCTCGTATCTCGTCGCGGCGCTTCTCGCGTTCGGCTTCATCATCGTTTCAGACGCATCGCTCACAGTCACGGCGAGAGGGGGACTACTCGCCGGCGTGGCCGGGTTGTTCACCGGGATCGGTCTCATCTCGATGTACATCGGGTTCACGCGTGGGTCGACGACAGTCGTCTCCACGCTCGGTGCGATGTACTTCGTCGTCGCGGCCGTCCTCGGAATACTCGTTCTCGGAGAGAACGTCACACTCACGAAACTCACGGGAATCGCGTTCGCGGTCGTCGGAATCGTCTTGGTCACCCAGTAAGTCGGCGGACGCTCTCTCGGCGGAGTCGTGCGACCCGCGGCTGTCACAACTGTTATTAGCTAGTTGTATCACTAGGTAATCAATGGCGTCAACGCAACTCCAACACGCCCGAGAGGGACGCGTCACCCCTGCGATGGAACGCGTCGCAGAGCGCGAGCACCGCGACCCCGAGTTCGTCAGGAAGCAGGTCGCCGAGGGGCAGGCGGTCATCCCCGCGAACCGGAATCACGACTCGCTCGACCCGATGGTCATCGGCCGCGAGTTCGCCACGAAGGTCAACGCGAACATCGGCAACAGCGAGACGACGAGCGACCTCACAGAAGAGTTGGAGAAGCTCCACACCGCGGTCCACTACGGCGCGGACACGGTGATGGACCTCTCGACGGGGTCGAACCTCGACGAGATTCGAGAGGCGAACGTCGCGTACTCGCCGGTCCCCATCGGTACCGTCCCCATCTACGAGGCGGTCAAGCGCGTCGATAGCCCCGAAGAGATCACCCGTGACCTGCTCCTCGACGTCATCGAGAAACAGGCCGAGCAGGGCGTCGACTACATGACGATTCACGCGGGCGTGCTGATGGAGCACCTCCCGCTTACCGACGGCCGGAAGACGGGCATCGTCTCCCGCGGCGGCTCCATCCTCGCCCAGTGGATGGAAGAAAACGGCGAGCAGAACCCGCTGTACGTCGCGTTCGAGGACATCTGCGACATCTTCGCCGAGCACGACGTGACGTTCTCGCTCGGCGACGGCCTCCGACCCGGCTGTCTGGCCGACGCCGGCGACGACGCGCAGTTCGCCGAACTCGACACGCTGGGCGAACTCACGCAAACCGCGTGGGACTACGGCGTGCAGGTGATGGTCGAGGGCCCCGGCCACGTCCCGATGGACCAAATCGCCGAGAACGTCGAACGCCAGCAGGACGTCTGCGACGGCGCGCCGTTCTACGTCCTCGGGCCGCTCGTCACCGACGTGGCACCGGGCTACGACCACATCACGAGCGCCATCGGCGCGACCGAGGCGGGCCGCGCCGGCGCGGCGATGCTGTGTTACGTCACGCCGAAAGAACACCTCGGGCTTCCCGACCGCGAGGACGTGCGCGAGGGGCTCGCAGCCTACCGAATCGCCGCTCACGCGGCCGACGTTGCGAACGACCTCCCCGGCGCGCGCGACTGGGACGACGCACTCTCGGAGGCCCGCTACGAGTTCGACTGGACGCGGCAGTTCGACCTCGCGCTCGACCCCGAGCGGGCGCGGTCGTACCACGACCAGACGCTCCCCGGTGACAACTACAAAGAGGCGCGCTTCTGCTCGATGTGCGGCGTCGAGTTCTGTTCGATGCGCATCGACCAAGACGCGCGCGAGGCTGACGGCGATATGGAGACAATCGCGACCGCGACCGACCTCGACGCGTCGCCCGCGGCCGACGCGAACCTCCCTCCGGTCGGCGCGCACGACACCGACCGCGTCCCCGACGAAATCGAAATCGGCGGCGTCACGTTCACGCCCGAGTCGGCCCACGGCGACGACTGACAGCCGACGACGCAACGGGCCACTGGCCGAACCCGTTGCGCGCGACCACCCCGTGTCGGTGGGTTCTTTTTCCGCGTCGCTGAAAGGGAGTACCAATGGTCCTCGGCAGTCTCGTCCCGTCGTCGCCGCTCGCGAACGTCGTCGTGATTCTCCTGACGACCGGGGTCATCTGGGTCGGCAGCGGCTGGCTCGAAGAGTCCGCCGACCACCTCGCGGCGTACTACGGGCTTCCCGCGGTCGTCCAAGGCTCAATCATCGTCGCCCTCGGGTCGAGCTTTCCCGAGTTCGCCAGCGTCGCCATCGCCGCCACCGCGGGCGTCTTCGATATGGGCGTCGGCGCAATCGTCGGCTCGGCCATCTTCAACATCCTCGTGATTCCGGCGCTGTCGGGGCTCGCCACCGACGGCGACCTCGAAACGAGTCGGCTCGTCGTCTACAAGGAAGCCCAGTTCTACATGGTCGCCGTCGCCACGCTCGTTGTCACCTTCTCGCTGGCAGTCATCTACTTCCCCGCGCCCGACGGCTCGGCGCTGACGGGGGAGCTCACCCGCCCGGTAGCGCTCATTCCCCTGCTTCTCTACGGGCTCTACCTGTTCATCCAGTGGCAGGACGTTTCGGAGTACGAAAGCGAGGAGGCGGGCGTCGCCGACGGCATCGGCCGGGAGTGGGCGCGCCTGCTCGGCGGCCTCCTCGTCATTCTCATCGGCGTCGAGCAACTGGTCGGGAGCGTCGAATCGCTCAGCGGGACGTTCGGCGTCCCGACGTTCCTCGCGGGGGTCACTATCGTCGCCGCTGCGACGAGCCTCCCCGACACGCTCGTCAGCGTCCGCTCGGCCGCCGACGGCAACAGCGCGACGAGCCTCGGCAACGTCCTCGGGTCGAACACGTTCGACCTGCTGGTCGCCATCCCCGTGGGCGTCCTCATCGTCGGAAGCGTCCCGGTCGACTTCGCCGTCGCCGTCCCCATGCTGGGCGTGCTGACGCTGGCGACCGTCCTGCTGTTCGGCCTGCTCCGAACTGACCTGTCGCTCTCGCGGCTGGAGTGCTACGCGCTCGGCGCGGCGTATCTCGTCTTCGTCGGGTGGATTATCGCCGAGACCGCGGGCGTCACGAGCCTGCTTCGGAACTGACGGGCGGAAGCGGCCGGCGTCCGCCGCCGCCGACTGCGGGCCGACGCCCGACGCCCCGACCTACTCGTCTCGTGGCTCTCTGACCGTCACCACCGGCACCGGCGAGGTCCGGACCAGTTTCTCGGCGACGCTCCCGAGCATGTATCGGTCGAAGCCCGTGTGGCCGTGGGTGCCCATCACTACGAGGTCAACGTCGTGTTCGTCGATGTACGCGAGGATGCCGTGGTGAATCGACACGTCGCGGCCGACGGACTCGCGGACCGTCTCGACGCCCGCGGCGGCCGCCACGTCGCCCGCTTGTTCGACCGCGTCGCTCGCCCGCTCTTCGAGTTCGTCGATGAGGAGCGGCCCGCGGATGTCCGCGCCGAAGGCGGCGACGTTGACGACCGAGACCGCGTGGAGCGCGGCGTCGGTCGCCGCCGCCAACTCGCTGCCGAACGTGACCGCCGCGGTCGCACAGGCGCTCCCGTCCGTGGGCGTCAGCACGTCGGCGTAGGGGTACGCGAGGTCGGTCGCCGCGTCCGGTCGGATAGTGAGTACGGGCACGTCTGACCGCCGGACGACGCGCTCGGTGGTGCTCCCGAGGAGCAGGCGGCTCAGCCCCGTCCGCCCGTGGGTCGGCATGACGACGAGGTCAACGTCCTGTTCGGCGGCGTACTCGGTGATGACCCGATACGGCTCGCCGCGTTCGATGCTCGTCACGACCGCCGCGTCGGACTGGGATGCGCGTGCCGCGGCGTCGCTCACGAACCGCTCGCCATCGGTTCGGCGGCGCTCGCCTGCCGCTCCGTCGCCTTCGTCTCCCTCGTCGCGCAGGTTCGGGCGTCGCTCGGGCTTCGGCGGAGCGACGTGCAGCAGGTGGAGGGTCGCGTCGTGGGCGTCGGCCATATCGACGACGTGGTCGAGGACGGCGTCGGCGCCCTCACTCCCGTCGGTCGGGAAGAGCAGTCGGTCGAACATGGTTCGATATTCTCGGCGAACTCACAAAAGCGACGAGGGTGGTCGCCGCGAGGTGAGAAGTCGACCGCGTCCTCGCCGTCAGCGCCGAAGTGCCCAGACCGCCAGTCCGATGACCTCCCGAAGCGTTACGCCCGCTGCGAACACGTACACCGTCTGCAACGGCAGTTCGAGGAAATCGATGGCCGCCACCGCGAGTGACATCACGATAGCCATCCCGACCCACCCGAGTGCGAACCGGCGTTCCGACGCCGACGTGTGCGTACCCAACTCGACCATACTCCCTGACTCGGTTGAACGTATTTAATTTCTCGTGCTGACACGACGGGGTCGCTGTCGCGGCCAGCCGAGGCGGCTCGACGCCGCTCGGCGTGCGTTACTCCTCTTGGGCGTCGACCACCGCGACGCCCGCGAGGTTCACGATGTCTTTGACTTCGTCGCCGCGCTGGAGGACGTGGACGGGTTTGTCCATGCCGACGAGCATCGGGCCGATGGCCTCCGCACCGCCGAGACGCTGGAGGAGTTTGTAACCGATGTTCCCCGCTTCGAGGTTCGGGAACACGAGGACGTTCGCCGGTTCGTCGAGCTCCGCGAAGTCGTAGCTGTCGGTCAGCATCTCCTCGACGAGGGCGGTGTCGGCCTGCATCTCGCCGTCCACCGGGAAGTCCACGTCGGGGTCGGCGTGCAGTTGTTCGACCGCGTCGCGAGGCTTGCGCGTCCCCTCGTTCGTGACGCTCCCGAAGTCCGAATACGAGAGGAGCGCCGCGCGGGGTTCGACGTTGAAGCGCCGGGCGAGTTCGGCGGTGTGTTTCGTCACCTCGGCGAGCACGTTCTCGTCGGGGTCGAGGTTGACCGTCGCGTCGGCACAGAAGATAACGCGGTTCCGGAACGTCAGCATGTAGACGCCGGCCGCGTAGTCGGCGTCGTCGGCCGTGCCGATAATCTGCAGCGGCGGGCGGAGCGCCGACGGGTAGTGGTGGGTTAGCCCCGTCAGCATCGCGTCCGCGTCGTCCATGGCGACCATCACGCTGGCGAAGTAGTTCGAGTCGCTCCGCACGAGTTCGGCAGCCTCCGTCCGGGTGAGGCCCTTGCGCTGGCGGCGCTCGTAGAGGTGGTCGACGTAGTGGTTCCACTCGCCGCTTTCGGGGTCGGCGATGGTCGGGTCGAAATCGAGGCCGAGGTCCTCGGCGGTGCGGAGAATCTCTTTCGTCCGGCCGACGAGGAGAGGTTCGGCGATGCCCTCTTCGACCAACTGGCTCGCGGCGCGAATCATCTTCTCGTCTTCGCCCTCGGCGAGGACGACCCGCTTGGGGTTCGTCGCCGCCTTGTTGAGGACGACGCGCATCATCTCGCGGGACTTCCCGAGGCGGGCCTCCAACTCCTCGCGGTAGTCGTCGAGGTCGCGCTCGCGGCGGGCCGCGCCGCTCTCCATGGCCGCCTCGGCGACGGCGGGCGTCACCTCGTAGAGGACGCGTTGGTCGAGCGGCTTGGGGATGAGGTAGTCGGGGCCGAACTGGAGCGGGCCGTCGCCGTAGGCCTTGACGACCGCGTCGGGCACGTCCTGTCGGGCGAGGTTCGCCAGCGCCTCGGCGGCCGCGCGCTTCATCTCCTCGTTGATTTCGGTCGCGCGCACGTCAAGTGCGCCGCGGAAGATGAAAGGGAACCCGAGGACGTTGTTCACCTGATTCGGGTAGTCGGAGCGCCCGGTCGCCATGATGACCGTGTCGTCGCGGGCGTCCTTTGCGTCCTCGTAGGCGATTTCGGGGTCCGGGTTCGCCATCGCGAAGATGATGGGGTTGTCGGCCATCGACCGCACCATTTCCTGGCTCACGATGCCGCCGACCGAGAGGCCGACGAGCACGTCCGCGCCCTCGATTGCGTCTTCGAGGTCGCCGTCGTCGACGCCGCGGGCGAACGGTTCGGCGTACTCGTCGAGGTCGCCGGCGTCGGCCCGCGACTCCGAGAGGACGCCGTCGATGTCGCACAGCGTGATATTCTCGTGGGGGATGCCCAGCGAGACGTAGAACCGCGCCGTCGCCGTCGCGGCCGCGCCCGCCCCCGAGAAGGTGACGTTCAGCGACGACAGCTCCTTGTCCGCGATGTCGGCGGCGTTCAAAAGCGCCGCGCCGGAGATGATGGCCGTACCGTGCTGGTCGTCGTGGAACACGGGGATGTCCATTCGGTCGCGCAGGGACTCCTCGATTTCGAAGCACTCGGGGGCCTTGATGTCCTCCAAGTTGATGCCGCCGAACGTCGGCTCCATCGCGGCGACCGACTCCACGAACGCCTGCGGGTCGTCGTGGTCGAACTCAACGTCGAACACGTCGATGTCGGCGAAGCGCTTGAACAGCACGCCCTTGCCTTCCATCACCGGTTTCGACGCCTGCGCCCCGATGTCGCCGAGGCCGAGCACCGCGGAGCCGTTGGAGACGACGCCGACGAGATTGCCCTTCGCCGTGTACTCGTAGGCCGCCGTCTCGTCGTCGGCGATATCGAGACACGGCGCGGCCACGCCCGGCGAGTACGCCAGGCTCAGGTCGCGTTGGGTGTTCGTCGGCTTCGTCGTCGCAATCTCCACTTTCCCCGCGGGCGGCCGCCGATGGTAGTCTCGGGCGTCGTCTTCGAGCGTCATTGCTCGTGATGGGTACGGTCAGGTAAGTAGACTCTTCGCTCCGACAGAGACACACCAATGGATAATCATGTAGAATTCGGCGGCTCGGCACCGGACTTTCGCGCCGAGAAGGCGGGCGGGTCCGAACGAGGCGGGTCGCGGTCGACGCGGGGGCCGACTCGCGCGCCGCGCAATCAACGGAGCGAGTCGTGCGGCATCGTGTACAACTGTACGCTCTCCGCGATGGACACCTCCTCGAAGTGGTTCTTCGTTACGAACAGGTCCGAAACGTCTTCGACCTGTTCGATCGGATAGATATGCTTCGCGCTCCCGTAGCCATGGTAGACCTCGACCGGAACGGCGAACGCAACCTCTCCCTCGTCGACGTCGACTGTCGCCCCGAACGTCAGCCCCTCGTCGTCGTCGGCGACTGTACAGATGGTCGACGGTACGGTTTCCCCTGCATCGTATCTCTCTTTGGCCATTCGTTGACAACCCACACAATTTTTCATTACTGTATGCAGTATCTCTCCCTACCCATACTCCGGAGACGTACTGCTCAAGTTCCAGCCATATGTCCAACGAGCACCGTGATAATTATTACTCAACTCGCAGAACTAACTGATGAGTTGATACGTTTGATGCGGGTGTGGTCACCGGCCGTCGGCTTACCGCGCCACGACCGGAACGCGGTCTCTGAGTTCTGGGATCAACCGCTGAACGCGTCGTTCGGGTCTCTTATACGCGAGCTGCTCGGTACCAACCACCGCCGCGATCGGTCCGAACCGATACGGTCGTCGCCGCGTAGTCACGCATAGCTGTCTCTGAGCTGTCTGGTCGAATCAGTGGCACGTCTGCGAGTTCTGGACCGTTCGACCCATGGTAAACTATCGGATAGGTCGGCCCCGATGTCTGGTCGTCGAATGCGACTCGCGCTCGCGAGTCGAGCGCGATGTGGAGGGGAACGACAGCGCGACCACGACCCACTCAGCGGAGCGCGTCGTGGGGAATCGTGTAGAGCCGAACTTCGTCTGCGACCGCCACCTCGTCGGTGTCGCCGCTCGTGACGAACAAGTCCCAGATGCGTTCGACTTGCTCTGTCGGATAGACGTGCTTGGCGCTCCCGTACCCGTCGTAGACGTCGACGGGGACGGCGAACGTGATTTCTTCCTCCTCGGCGGGGACCGAGCAGATGTCTACTGGTACTGTTTCACCCACTTCGTAGTGTGTAGCCACCATGTTGTATGGAACGTTCCTTGTCAGCACCTACGAATCCGCATTTTCACGGAGTACTGAAGGCACTCATTCGGTTAGAGATTCATGTAACAGCCAATAATTGTTTCTCCGAGTGACAGTCGAGAGGACGATTCCCATCGGCGAGTCACCGGGAGACAGGATTGGTAGCCATGTTCACAGCTGATGTAACAAGGTTAGAGTTATTATATCCACCCATTCTGCGCTTGTGAGGTCCCGAAGGCGTTCTCGCGGTGGTTCGGTCGGGAGTCGCGAGACTCACCGACATCGCGGCCCAGTCAATTGTTTCCAGCGTACGGTACAATTATACTATTTCAATAAACACTTGCGACTGATGCGAGCACGGATAGCAGTTACACTAGGGGCAGTGCTGTTCGTCTGCTCGGTCGCATTGGTTGGGGTTAGTGCGGCAGAGGAGATTCAGCAGCCACCGGACACAGAGGTACAACCAGTAAACGAAAGCGGGGTTCTCGAGGTGGTGTTCATCGACACGGAGTCGGGCGAAGACTACCACTTCGAAGGGGGTGATGTGGACACGTCGTCGCTCCCGCGAGGGGAGTATCTCGTCGTCACCTACGTACGGACCGACGGCGGCATCGAAAAGCAGACCGAACGCGTCGAACTCACGGACGATTCGACGGTCACGGCGAGCGACGCCGAGTCGTCCGACGAACTCCTCAGTTCGGTCAGCCACGACTCGGACCCGGGAATCGATGTGGCGGCGAGCGTCGCCTACGAGTACGGCGAACCCTCGTACGACAGCGATGGGACCGTCGACATCCGCGTGAGCGCGGTGAACGTGACGACAGACGAGTACGTGCCGGCGAACACGTCGCTCACGGTCGAAGTCGAGACGCCGAACGGGACGGACACGTTCAACGTGACGACCGGAGAAAACGGGACGGCAGTCGTCGACTACGACCTCACCGGACGCGATAACGGGGAGTACCGAGTGTTCGTGACGTCAGACGTGAGCGGATACACCGGCTACGCGAGCTTTACCGCGGGCCCGCGGGCACAGCTCGTCCCGCAGTACTACCGTCAAACGACGCCGCGGAACAGCACCGTTGGCGTCGCCGTTCACACGAGCGTCGACGGAGATCCCACGACCGGTGACCCGGTTCACGTCGAGATTCGGGCACCCAACGGGAGCGTAACCGAACAGAACGTGACGACAGGGGCCGACAGTTTCGCTCGGCTCAACCTCACGACGACGCAGAGCGGGTCGTACGTCGTTCGCGCGACCGGACCGAACGGCGAAACCGAGCGCGCGACCATCGATTCTGCGGAGTACATCAGTAGCGTCAACATCCCGAACTGGTGGGAGCTTCGGCCGGGCGAGCGCGCGTCGATTTCCGGAACGGTTCTCACCGAGACGGGCGAACCGCTGGCGAACGAGGAGATCACGCTGCGCGTCGAAAACGAGAGCGATACGGTCCTCGAGACCCAGACGCTCACGACGACCGCCAGCGGCCAGTTCGTGACGTCGTGGGACGTGCCGGCGAACCAGACGGAGTATCGCGTCCACTACGACGTCACCCTCGAGACGAACGGCGTTCGAATCGCTGAGGACGCCGAACTCGAAGTCGAAAACCGAACGACTGAGGACGACGAACCGGTGCCGGACGAACCGGCGGCAGAGGTGGAGGTCCGGACGGGTGGCGACGTCAGCCCGGACGGGAGCGTAACGGCGACGGTCATCGTCGAGAAAAACGACACGGCAGTGAGTAACCAGGACGTTCGCGTGCTCTCGGGAGTCGACGCGACGGTTCTCGATTACCGGACCGTCACGACGAACAGCACCGGGGCGGCGAGCGTCTCGTTCGACCTGCCGCAATCGCTTGCGGACTACCACAACAGGAACATCCGACTGCGCGCGACGACGACTGTCGACGACAGCACAGTCGTCGGCTACGGCTACACGGACATCTCGCAGGGCGAAACCGACCTCGACGGGGAGTACGGAACCGAACCCGGCCAGTCGGCGAACGGGTCGATATCGTTCACCGACGCGGACGGTTCACCCGTCTCGAACGCGCCCGTCGCGTACATCGGTGCGCGCAACGGCTTGCGAGCCGGCGTGTTCGCGACCGGGCTGGTGACGACGAACGCCAGCGGGCAGGCGTCGTTCACCTACGACGTGCCCGCGGACGCGCAGCTCTCGGTCGCGCTCGCGGCCGACAGCCGGACGCGGGACTTCAACTACTGGACGTCGCCGTCGCTGAGCCAGTACGCCATAAACGTCCGCGTCGGGGACCGCGGGAACGGCTACACCGAAGTCGCGCCCGGCGAGACGGTGACAGTCAACTACGACGTGCCCGACGAGACGGTCGAAGGCGGCGTGCTCACCGTCTACTCGTGGGATAGCGACGCTGAAGACCGCGTGCTCACGACCCGGACGTTCGAGCCGGGCGAGAACGCGACGGTCAGGATTCCGGCGACGACCGAAGCCGACAGCTACTCCGCGATGGTCCAGACCGTCACCGCAGACGGTCGGCTCTCGTCGGACGAGGGCTACATCGACGTCAACCAGAGCGCGGAGCCGGTCCGCGAGACCACGTCGGTGTCCGGCCGCATCACGACGACCAATGGAACGCCGCTGGTCAACGATACGGTCGCGCTGTTCAACGGGGCGCTCGATACCCCGACGGCCGCCGCGACGACGAACGACACCGGGTTCTACAACACGACGCAGGATATCGCGGAGTTCGACCAGTCGGTGCTTCAGGACACCGAGTATCACGTCGGCTTCTACCAGTTCAACGGAAGCGAGTCGGCCGCCAGAGCCGACGCGTGGCCGCGCGACGGCGTCGCGGACATCTACGCGGTCGACCGAATCAACACGTCACAGACGACGACCGTCGACGCGGAGATTCCCGAGGGCCACGTCCTCAACGTCTCCGTGACGGCCGAAAACGGGACTGCGGTCGAAGACGCGCGGATTCGTCTCGGACACGCCAACGGCTCCGTGAGGGTGGTGTACGGCGGCCTGACGAACGCCGACGGACTACTCACCCTCAGTAATGCATCCCGTCCCGGCGTGGAAGTCACCGGCAACGTGACCGTCGAGGTCCTGCCGCCGGCGGACTCCGACGCGTACGAGGAGACGATTCAACAACAGCGCGTCACCGTGACGAACGACACGGAACTCTCGTTCACGCTCGCCGCGAACGAGACGGACGACACGGAGTCGAACCTGACTGGCTTCGTGGAGGCCGCCGACGGGACCGTCCCGCCAGGTGAGGTCGTCCTCGACACTCGGCTCGGCGCGACCGACGGCGACGTGTCGTCGCTCGGACCGAACGGCGAGTACGACCTGACGGCCGCCCGCGGGGCGTATCAGGTCTCCTTCGTCCAGCCGAGTAGCCAGGTCGACGGGGTGCCGGACATCTACCCGCTGCACCGCGTCTACGCCGACAGTTCGACACATCTCGGGAGCGACGAGCTGCCGAGCGCCAGCCGGCTCAACGTGACGGTGCTCGACCGTCAAGGTGAGCCGGCCGACGACGCGACGGTCGTCGTCGCCTACGGCGGAAACCGCGTGTTCGACTCCGTCAGCGGAGAGACCGACAACAGCGGTCAGTTCATCTTCGGCCAGACAAAGGGTGTCGAAGTCGCCGGGCCGAACGCGGTTCCCAACGATTACGGCGGCAACGTGCAGGTCCAGGCCAGAGGACCGAACGGAACCTTCGTCGGGACGCGGCTGAACGTCACGTCGGACACGAACCTCACGGTCCGGTTGACCGACCGAGTGAACGTCACCGGCCAGTTCGTCCGGCCGGACGGCGAACCGGCGGACAACCGGACCACGGTCGTCCTCGGCGATACGAACGGGACGTCCGGCGGCGGCTTCGCTCGCACGGCCGACGACGGTTCGTTCGGCGTGGCCGTCGCGGAAAACGGGACGTACAACGTGAAGTTCCGACAGGAGCGGTACGACGAACAGGGCACGAGCTTCCCGCGTGACGCCGTCCCGGACGTCTACGCGGCGACGTCGATTGACGTGGGGACCGCCCCGAACGACGTCGGAACAGTCGGGCTTCCCGAGGCACACCTGCTCAACGTCTCCGTCGTCGACGCCGGCGGCGACCCAGTCGAGAACGCGCGCGTGACGGTCGACCACCGCAACAACGGTTCGGTCGGCTTCGTCTCCGGAAGCACGCTTCCGAACGGGACGATGGTGCTCGACGCGACGGGCCGTCCCGGCGTCGAACTCGCCGGCGACCTCCGGCTGACCGTCGAAGCGCCGCCGAACGCGACCGACCTCGAAGGCGTCGAGACGACCGAGACGCTCACGCTCACCGGAGACCGAACCGTGACGGTCCAGTTGGGTGACGACGAGACCAACGCGACGCCGGACGCGGTCAACGTGCGGGCGCTCGCGACGCCGACGACCGCGAGCGTGAACGAGACGGTGACCGTCGACCTCGTCGCGACGAACGTGACCGAGGGCGTCGGCGCGTTCGAAACGACGCTCAACCTGACGAACGGCACGGCGGGAACGATCACCGACGTGACCGTCCTCGGCTCGCCGAACGGGACCGACATCAATCGCGGCCCGGAGAACGACTCGGTCGCAATCGATGCGTTCGGCATGGACACGGCGCAGACTGGGACCGTCACCTTCGCCCGCGTGAACGTCACGCTCACGTCCGCCGGAACGTCCGAACTCGCGGTGTCGGAGACGGTGCTGGGAAGCGAACCCGGTACCGAGTACGACGTCGGCTCCGAGAGCGGCGTGACCCTCACCGCGGTGGACCTCGAACCAGTCGGCGCATCTGACGCCGCGCCGACCGACCCGGACGGCGACGGAACGTTCGAGGACATCAACGGTGACGGAAACGTGACCATCTCGGACGTGCAGGCGATGTTCGCGAACCGGAACAGCCCGGCCATCACCGACAACGCCGACGAGTTCGACTTCTCCGGTAACGGCGAGGTCAACGTCGTCGACGTGCAGCGGCTGTTCGTCGAGATTCGGGACTGAGACTGCGCCCTCGCGGGAGCGCCCGCGACGACGTTTCTTTTCTTCGGGACCGTCGGACGCTCGTCCTGTGGGTCGACGACGTGTGGAGCCTCCGTCATCACGAGCGTTCGAACGGCGACCGCTCACCACGGCGCGACCAGAGAGTGCGGAGACTCGGCGGCGGGCGGGAACGCAGCCACACACCCAGAGTTCGGACAGGACGACGAAAGAAAGAAAAACCGACCGGTCGCCGACGACACGGCCGCGAGCGACCGCGGAAGCGGCGTGTCGGATGTCAGGCGGGACGACCGCGAACGTCGGCGAAGAGACGCTGCACGTCGACGATGTTGATGTCGCCGTCCCCGGTGAAGTCGAACGCGCCGCGCTGCTGTCGGAGCGCGTCGTCGTCTCGGTTCGCGAACATCGCCTGCACGTCCGAGACCGAGACGTTCCCGTCGCCGTTGATGTCCTCGTAGACGCCGTCGTTGTCAACGTCCGTCGGGAGGCGGTCCGCGACGATTGCGGGCGGTCCGGTACGCTGTCCAACGGTCACCGAGGTGTTAGACACGGTTCCGACGGTGTACGGCTCGTTATCCTCGTCGCCGAGCGCCGTGACGGTCGCTTCGAGCGTCGCGGTTCCGCTGTGAGTGCCACGAACCGTCACCGTCGCGACGGTGACCGCGCCGGTGTCAGGCGTATCAGCCGCCGCTGCGGTGATAGAGATTCGGTCTCCGTTTGGAGAGATATCGACCGACCGGAAGCCGGGGTCGCCGGCGAGCGTCGCGTTTTCGAAGGTGACCGGCGAGCCGGCGGCCGTCGAAACCGAGATGTCGTACGACCGGACGCCGTTCGTCACGTTCTCGACGACGACGTCGACCGCGGTCTCGTTACCCCGCGAGACCCGGGACGACTCGGGGTCCAACCGCACCGTAACGCCCTCCGAGTCGCTCACCGCGGTCACGTTCACGGTGTCCGAGTCGGTGTTCCCGGCGGCGTCAATCACGCTGAGTTCGACAGCCGTCGTTCCGGGCCGAGCGAACGACGTGGTCACCGTCGGGGTCTCGGTTGTTCGCTCGACGGTTCCGTCTCCATCGAGGTCCCACTGATAGGTGTCGATACCGACGTTGTCCGTCGAACCGCTCGCGTTCAGCGTCACGGTCGTGTTGACCGGTGTCGTCAGGTCGTCGCCGGCGTCTGCGACCGGAGCGGTCGTATCTTCGCCGGCGTCGGCGTCACCGACCGTCAGCGACCCGTTCACGGTTCGCGACACCGAGTACGCGACGTTGTCGCTGTCGCCGAGAGCGTTCACACTGAGCGCGACCGGCGCCGTGCCCGTGCCGTTGGCGGTGAAGGTCACGGTCGCAATCGTCACGTTCGACCCGGTCGCGGTGTCAGCGGTCCCGGCAGTGATGCGAACCCGCTGGCGGTCGTCTCCCGGGGTGACATCGGAGAACCCCGGGTCACCCTTAAGTTCGACATCGGCAACGCTGGCGACTCCGTCCCGCTCGAGCAGGACCGAAACGTCGTAGGACCGGACGCCCTCAGAAGCGTTCTCGACGACGATATCGACCGTCGTGGTGTCGTTCGCTTCGACCGACTGGTTTACCGGTGAGAGGCGAACGGTCGTCTCACCTGCGGCCTGTGCGAGCGGGGCGAACGCGAGGCTCCCGGCGACCGCAGCGAGCAACACGACCCCGACGAGCAGCGAGCGAGTGTGGAATGACATCGTGAGTAGTTAGAGTTGGTCGAAGAGCGCGGAGACGTCGATGACGTTGAACGCGCCGTCTCCGTTGAAATCGAAGAAGCGACCGTGCTCCTGTACGGCCGCGTCGTTTCGGTTATCGAAGAGCGCGGAGACGTCGATGACGTTGAACTCACCGTCTCCGTTGACGTCCTCGTAGACGCCGTCGCCGTCCGGATCGGTCGGCGGGTTACGGTCGGACCCTATCGCGGGCGGGCCGGACTCAACGGTGATCGTCGTGTTATTGACCGCCGTGACGACGTACGCGTCGTTGTTCTCGTCACCGAGCGCCTGAACGGTCGCACGCACGTCCGTGGTTCCGGCGGCGTCGGCGAGGAGTGTCACGTTTGCAATCACGACCGACCCGTTGTCGGCCGTGTTCGCGGCCCCCGCGGTCACGCGAACGGACGCGTCGCCGTCGGAGACGTTCGCGTTCGAGAACTGCGGGTCGCCGGCGAAGGAGACGTCCTCGACGGTCGCGACCGACGCGTTCGAGACGTGGAGCGTCACGTCGTACGAGCGAACCCCGTCCGTGGCCCGCTGCACGACGACGCTGACGTTCGTCCGCTGGCCGGTCGTCGCGACCGAATCGGAGCGGAGATTCACTGTCGTTCCGGTCTCGTTCGAGACGCTCACGGTGACGGTGGCCGTGTCGGACTTCCCGTCGCCGCCGCGGTCGGTCACAGTCACCTCGTAGGTGTACTCGCCGGGTGTCGTCAGCGTCACCGACCCGCTCGCACCGGACGGCGCCGGGGCGTCACTCGTCGGTGCCGAGACGACCTCCCAGTCGTACGCGAGTTGTTCGCCCTCCGGGTCCGACGAGTCGGTCGCATCGAGCGTCACGCCCGACCCCGCGCGAACTTCGTCGGGCGACGCCGTGACCGAAGCGGTCGGCGCTCTGTTGACGTCTCCGACGTTCACGGTGACGGTGGCCGTGTCAGACTTCCCGTCGCCGCTACGGTCAGTCACCGTCACTTCGTAGGTGTACTCGCCCGGCGTCGTCAGCGTGACATCCCCGCCGGCGCCCGATGGTGTCGGAGCATTGTCGACGGGAGCAGACTGGACTCGCCAGTCGTACGTGAGGCGCGTCCCCTCGGGGTCCGAGGAGTCGCTGGCGTCGAGCGTGACCGACTGGCCTTCGTCGAGAGTCGACGGGGACGCCGCGACTTCTGCCGTCGGCCGCTCGTTGACATCTCCAACGATCACCGTGACGGTGCTCGCGTCGGACTTCCCGTCACCGCCGCGGTCGACGACAGTCAGCTCGTAGGTGTATTCGCCCGGCGTCGTCAGCGTGACATCCCCGCCGGAACCCGACGGAATCGGCGGGTCGGCGACAGGGGCAGACAGGACCCGCCACCTGTACGTCAGCGCCTCACCCTCAGGGTCCGAGGAGTCGCTGGCGTCGAGCGTGACCGACTGGCCTTCGTCGATAGTCGACGGCGAGGCCGTGAGCGAAGCGGTCGGTGCGGGGTTTACGTCGGCGACGGTCACGGTGACGGTGGCCGTGTCGGACTTCCCGTCACCGCCGCGGTCGGTCACGGTCACTTCGTAAGTGTACTCGCCCGGTGTCGTCAGCGTGACATCGCCGCTCGCACCGGACGGCGTCGGCGCGTCGCCCGCCGGTGCCGAAACGACCTCCCAGTCGTACGTGAGTTGTTCGCCCTCCGGGTCGGACGAATCGCTGGCGTCGAGCGTGACCGACTGCCCCTCGTCGAGAGTCGATGACGAGGCGGTGAGTGAAGCGGTCGGGGCTGGGTTCACGTCGGCAACGGTCACCGTGACCGTCGCCGTATCTGACTTTCCGCCGCGGTCAGTCACCGTCACTTCGTAGGTGTACTCGCCCGGCGTCGTCAGCGTGACATCGCCGCTCGAACCGGACGGCGTCGGGGCACCGCTCGTCGGCGCGGAGACGACCTCCCACGCGTACGAGAGGCTCGTTCCGTCCGGGTCCGACGACCCGCTTGCGTCTAACGTGACCGACTGGCCCTCGTCGATTTCCGTCGGCGTCGCGGCAAGGTCCGCAGTCGGCTGTTCGTTCGTGTTTTGAACGGTGACGGTGACCGTGTCGCTCGCCGTCGCGCGCCCGTCGTCGGCGGTGACTTCGAACGTCAGTTGACGGCTACTGCTGTCGATTTCGGGCGCTTCGAACGTCACCGAGCTGCCGCTTCCCTCCGCCGTCCCCGGGCCGCCCGTCTGCGTCCACGAGTAAGACAGGGAGTCGCCGTTATCGTCACTGCCGGAGGCGCGCAAGGTGAACGACCGTCCCTCGTTGACCTCGTTCGGGCCTGACGCCTGGACCGACGGGCGAGCGTTGACCTCGAACTCGACCGACTCGCCGACGCGATTCGTCAGCGCTCGGAACCCGTTGTCGTCCTCGACGTACGCCTCGACGCGGTAGTCCCCCGCCGGGAGGTCAACCTGGAGTTCACCGCCGCGGTCGGTGTACGTCTCGGTCCCGAAGTCGGTGCCGTCGATACCAGCGACGATCCACGTCGTTCCCGAATAATCGATGCTACCGTCGGGGTCCGTCGAGTCGTAGATATCGAGCGTGACCGTCGCACTGCCGCCCGCCGGTGCCGAGACGACCGACCCCGGTCCATTGATGTCCGGGTACGGACGCCTGTTGACGTGGAGCGTCTCGGTCTCCATGACGCTCTGTCCGCTCGAATCGGTAACCCGGAGCGTCACGTCGTAGTCGCCGCCGTCGTGGTAGACGATGTCGATAGACTCCCCGGTGTACTCGTACTGGCCGTCACCGTCGACATCCCACTCGTACGAACTGATGCGATTATCGTCGCTCGCCGAGGCAGTTATCGTGACCGTCTCGCCGTTGTTCCCGTTCCTGTCGTGCGGGTTCGGGACCGACGGGTCGAAGCTGATGTCGTCGATGACCGGTGGGTCGTCGGACTCGGTGACGCCCACGGTGAACTGCCGCGTGGTATCGGAGGAGTCGTCGGACGCCGCGAATATCTCAATCGGTGGGTCACCAACCCCGCTTCGGTACTCACTGGGCGTGTACTGCACGTCCTGTTCGTAGTAGCCCGAACTGTTGGTTCGAGCGCTTCCGGACGCCACGAGCGGGTTCGAGATCAAGTCGTCCTCTCTCAGCTCCCATCCCGCGTACGTGTTCGAACCCCAACCGAAGAGCGTGACATCGGTCGTGTCTCCTTCGACGACGGGCGTCTCGACCGAGTCGTCGGCGAGGTAGATCGTGCTACTCGTTCTGCCCTTGTCGACCGTCGCAGACTCGATGTCGTCGCGAAAGGCACCTCGCAACACGACCGCCCGAAGTTCGATACCGGGGTCAAGGAACGACTCGTCACTGGCGGCGTTGTCCAGCGCGTCCGCCGGAACGCGAATGGTCGTCTCTCCCGAGTCCGACGTGACGGTCTTCGAAGCGACCTGATCGTCCGTGAGTTCAGTGCTGTCCTGCTCGATAATCCGGATGTCGTAGGAACTCTGTCCGGACAGCGAGTAGTCCACAGTAACGGACACCGGCTGGCCGCTCGCAATCGAATCGACCGGTGCGTCGTACATCGTCGTGTTGACCGACGTGATACTCACCGAGCCGGAGAGCGCTGCCTCGACCGTCCCGTTGGTCGCTTGAGTTCGGGCCGCCGTGTCGTTCGCTTGCGGCGTCACCGTCTCGTTCGCCGGCGCTTCGGTGGCGTTCGTCTCCGGAGTTTCCGTCTCATTCGGGGATGTGTCCGACTCCGGCGTGTCCGTCTCGTTCACCGGTGCTTCGGTTGAATTCGTCTCCGGAGTTTCAGTGGTGTTCGTCTCCGGTGTGTCCGTCTCATTCACCGGTGTTTCGGTTGAGTTCGACTCCGGCGTGTCCGTCTCATTCACCGGTGTTTCAGTGGAATTCGTCTCCGGAGTTTCAGTGGAATTCGTCTCCGGAGTTTCCGTCTCGTTCACCGGAGTCGAAGAATCAGGTGTTTTGTTGTCTTCAGTCACTTCCTCCGAATCTTTCGACCCATCGGTCTGGTTTACTGGCGTCGTAGTTTGATTCGAAGTCGAATTTGATTCGTTGGCTCTGGTGAATCGCTGGACAGCGTTGGCTTCGACCGTTAGAACTAGGGAGTTGAAGCGGGAAACCGTCGATGATTCATGTCTAAGATC
>NZ_LOEP01000018.1 GCF_001482285.1 Haloferax sp. Q22
GTCAGCGAGACGCACATCTCGGTCGCGGACACGCAGACCGGTCGGGCCGCCTACAGCGCGTTCCGCGACGCGGTCCAGTCGTACAACGAGCGACAGATGGCCCACGAGGAGAACCAGTCCGCGGCGTTCCCGGTCGTCGTCGACCTCCAGTACCGCGAGCGCGCCGCGCTCGTCCCGGCCGGAAGCCGCGTCGACGGCGGCGCAGGTGGAGGAGGTGGCGGAGTCGGAACCGGCGACGGCGGGGGAGCCGGAACCGGTGGCGGCGGAGCCGACACCGGAACCGATGGCGGAACCGCTGACGACGCGGGCGGAACATCCGCCGACGGCCCGGACGCGTCCGACGCCGCGGCGGCCGACGACGGCGGCGTCGACGCCCCGTCGCTTGGTGGGATAGCGGGCCTCTTCGGCGGCGACACCAGCG
Organism: Haloferax sp. Q22; assembly: GCF_001482285.1. GTDB lineage: Archaea > Halobacteriota > Halobacteria > Halobacteriales > Haloferacaceae > Haloferax. The sequence goes on from NZ_LOEP01000018.1 coordinate 422, forward strand.
GGTCGCCGGCGAGCATTAGCCCGCCGTTTCCGTTCGCCTCGCTCGTCCTCGCATTCGCTTTCCTCGTGCCGATGAACTTCGTGATTCAGGCCTACGGGTCGAGCGTCCTCAACGAGCGCATCAACCGCCGCGGCGAACTGCTCCTCGTCGCGCCCATCTCGCCGAGCGACATCGTCGCCGGCAAGACGCTGCCGTACCTGCTCGGCACGGTCGCTATCACCGTCGCTATCGCGGCGGCGGTCGGCGGTGGCGTCGTCTCGGTGGCCGCGGTCGTCCCCATCGGCCTCCTGTTTCTCGCGTCGACGTTCGTCGGCGCGATGTTCGCCCGCTCGTTCAAGGAACTCACGTTCGTCACGGTGACGGTGTCTGTGTTCCTGACGACGTACACGTTCGTCCCGGCCATCTTCACGAACGTCACGCCCATCGCGCTCATCTCGCCGTTGACGCTCGTCGTGCGCGACCTCGCGGGCGAGTCGATTCCGCTCGGCGAGTTCCTGTTTTCGGTCGGGCCGATTCTCCTCGCCGCGGGCGTGTTGTTCCTCCTCGGCGTCGGCGTCTACCGCGAGGAAGACATGTTCACCCAGCGGCCGGTCCCGCTGAAGTTCCTCGATGCGCTCGACAGCCGAATCTCGCGGGCGCGTTCCGTGGCGACCCTGTCGGCGCTGTCGATTCCGTTCGTCTTCATCGCCGAACTGCTGGCCATCGCGGTGCTGTTCGTCCTCCCGGTGGACCTGACCGTCCCGATGATTCTTCTCGCGGTCGCGATCATCGAGGAGTTGGCCAAGAGCCTCCACGTTCTCGCGGCCTTCGAGAAGGCGCGCTTTTCCCGGACGCTCCGGTCGTCGCTCGTCCTCGGTGGGCTCTCCGGGCTCGGCTTCTTCGTCGGCGAGAAGTTCACCGCTATCGCCCAACTCGCCGGGTTGCAGTCGCTCACACTGGGACAGACCGCCTTCGCGCCCTCCGGGGTCGGTATCGGCGACGGCACCGGCGTGAGCGCCCTCGTCGTCCTCGGACTGTTCCTCGCGCCGCTGGCACTCCACGCGGTGACCGCCAGCGTGACCGCCCTCGGGGCGAGTCGGGGGCGCTCGGCCTACGGTGTCGCGCTCGTGGGTGCCATCGTGATTCACCTCGTCTACAACCTCCAGGTGGTGAACGCCCTTGGGTAGCCCGCGACTCGCCATCGCCCGGCGCGAACTCGGCAGTCTCCGCAAGGAAAAGACCATCGTGCTGGCGCTGGCCATCCAGCTGTTCGTCGCGGCGTTCTCGTCGTTCCTCGTCGTCGGGCTCGTCTCGTTGTACGACCCCGGCGCGGCGAGCTATCAGGTCGACGTGGCCGTCACGGGCGACGAGGAGGCAGTCGAGGACCTGCTTCGCGCCGTCGGGTCCGAAGACGGGCTCAGCGGGCGACCGTACGACTCCACGTCGGCTGCGATGACGGCGTTCCAAGAGCGGGAGGTCGATGCCGTCTTAGCGGCGTCCACGGGCGAGGACGGCAGGATACGAATCGCGGCGGTCGCGCCCGATACGGGCGTGGAGACGACGGCGGTCGTCACCCGCCTCCGCGACGCGCTCCGCGAACTGGAGCGCAACGAGCGCGAAGAGTGGAGCGCGTTCCTCGCCACGGACCCGCTTTCCCTCCCGCCGGCGGCGGAGTCGAGCCCGTACTTCGGCTTCACCTACACGGTGCTCGTCCCGCTGTTGTTGTTCCTGCCCGTGTTCATCTCGGGGTCGCTGGTGGTCGATTCGCTCACGGAAGAGGTCGCCCGCGGGACGCTCGAACTCCTGCGGGTCGCGCCTGTGAGCTTCGCGGCCGTCGTGGACGGGAAGCTCCTCGCGGCCGGCGGACTGGCCCCGGTGCAGGCGGTGGCGTGGATGCTCCTCCTCCAACTGAACGGGTCGACTATCGAGAGCGTTCCGTGGCTGTTCGGCATGGTCGCCGGGCTCTCGGCCGTCGTCGTCACCCTCGGCGCGGCGGTGGCGATCACCTCGCCCGACCGTCGGGTCGCCCAACTCCTGTACTCCATCGGCGTGCTCCTCGTCTTCGCGGGCGCGTCGCTGCTGCCCCTGAACCCCGCGAACACGGCCGCGCGACTGGCCCTCGGGACCGCGGGCGTCGGCGCAAAGGTCGCCGTCGCGGGACTCGTCTTCGTCGGCGTCGTCGCGCTCGTCGGCCTCCGGTTCGTCGTCGACCGGGTTGACCCGAACGAACTCGGCTGAGGTCCGGTCCCTCAGTTCCGCTCTCGGCGTTCGCGTCCGTCGCTCCGACATCGCACCGGAAGTCGTACAAGCCCCGAGTCCGAGAGGCGAAACATGGCACTCGGAGGAACCGCGAAGAAGCTCCAGAAGGTCGCAGAGATGGCCGAAGACGTGTACAAGAAGCTCAACGAACTGCGCGAGCAGGTCGTTGAAGTCCGCGAGACGGTCAACGAGACGAAGTCGCGCGTCGACCGGCTCGAAGCCGAGAACGCCGAACAGCGGGCGATTCTCGAAGCAATCGCGGAAGAACAGGGCGTCGACCTCGACGCCGCCATCGCGCAGGCGCACATCTCCGAAGCCGAGGAGGACACCGCCGGAGACGAGGCCGACGCGTCTGACGGCGACGCCGACGCGTCGAGCGACGCCGCCACCGACGAAGCGTAGGCCGACCGACCCCTCCGTCCCTCTCGTTCGCTTTCGGCATTGGTCCCCTGCCACAGCCCCGCTTCCAGTCTCAAAGACGGTGCTTTCGACCGGCCTCAACCGCTCCGACCCCGAGCCGACTGTCGATGAGGTGGTGAATCGGGATGAAAACGTTCAGGGCCAGGGGCAACTTTTGCCCACGTATGACCACGCACCGCGACCCTCTCGACTCGGTGCTCGACACCGTCGGCGAGACGCCGCTCGTCAGAGTCCACGCGTCGCCCGACGAGGTGCCCGTCTACGCGAAGCTCGAATCGTTCAACCCGGGCGCGAGCGTCAAGGACCGCATCGGGACGTACATGCTCGAACAAATGCTCGAATCGGGTGAGCTCCCCGAGGGCGGCACTATCGTCGAGCCGACCGCCGGCAACACCGGCATCGGCTTCGCCGTCGGGGCCGGACAGCTCGGCATCCGCGCGGTGTTCGTCGTCCCCGAGCGGTTCAGCGTCGAAAAACAGACGCTCATGCGCGCGCTCGGTGCCGACGTGGTGAACACGCCCACGGAGGACGGGATGGGCGGCGCTATCGACCGCGCCCACAAGCTCGCCGACGAACTCGACGACGCCGTCGTCCCCCAGCAGTTCTCCAACCCGCTCAACCCCGAGGCGCACTACAAGACGACCGCGCCCGAGGTTTACGACGCGCTCGACGGCGAAGTGGGCGCGCTCGTCGCCGGCTGCGGCACCGCGGGCACGCTCATGGGAATGGCGCGCTACGGCCGCGAGCACCACGAAGACACGTTCGTCACCGCCGTCGAACCCGAAGGCTCGCTCTACGCCCGGCTCCACGGCCGCGACGTGGCGGAGGCGTCGTACAAGACCGAGGGCATCGGGACGCACGACCCCGCGACGAACGAGCTGTTCGACCCCGAACTGGTGGACGAAATCGTCCAAATCGCCGACCGCGACACCCACGACGAGATGCAACGCCTCGCCGCCGAGGAGGGCCACCTCGTCGCGTCGAGCGCCGCCGCCAACTCGCTGGCCGCCGTCGACGTGGCCGAGCGCGCCGCCGCCGGCGACCTCGACCTCCCGTACGACACCGTCGTCACCGTCTTCCCCGACTCCTCGGAGCGATACCTCTCGAAGGGCGTCTACGGCGACTTCGAGTCGTGGGAAGGGTAAAAACGGCGGTTCAGCGGCCGGCTCCGACCGACTCGTCGCTCCGCCGCCCGCTCAGGCGAGCCGCGAGTGCTCGACTTTGAAGCACTTGTCCTGAACGAACGAGAGTCCCGCCTCCTCGGCGCGGGCGGCCGCGTCGTCGTCGCGGATGCCGAGTTGGAGCCAGACGGCCGCCACGTCGCCGCGGTCGGCGGCGCGCTCGATTGCGGTGTCGACGATGTCGCCAGCCTCCTCGGACGGTCGGAACACGTCCACGAGGTCGATGTCCTCGTCCACGTCGGCGAGCGAGTCGTACGCCGTCTCGCCGAGGATTTCGTCGTGGAAGGGGTTGACCGGAACGACGCGGTAGCCGTGGCGCTGCATGTACGCCGGGATGTCGTGGGCGGGCTTGCCGGGCGTGGCCGAACAGCCGACGACCGCGATGGTCTCGGCGTCGAGCAGCACGCGGATGTCGTCGTCGCTGGTGATGGGCATACCTACGACGTGGCCGGCTGCGGATAAAAACGTCAGGCGGGTGTGCGGCGCGGCCGTCGTCCCAGTCGGGACACCCGGACTCCCGTCTCAGTGGTCCGCGATGCGGATGTCCGGCGGCGCGTCCTCGTGGGTCGTGATGATGCCGTCGAAGAGCTGTTTGATGGTGTTCATCGTCCGGTCGTCGTGGGCGTCGGCGTCGATGGTGAACAGGCCGAGGCCGCCCACGCTCTGGATGCGGCCGGTGAACACGTGGAGAAATCGGAAGACAGTCTGGAGGTCGGCGTACATCAGGAGCGTCGACAGCGAGTGGAGCATGATACGGTTCTCCGGGAGCCCGCGGTCCTGGTAGTACTCCTTGAGAATCTCCGAGAGCTTGATTCCGATTCCGGTCATGTCGACCGGCGACGACGTGTATCGGATTCGGTCGTCGTCGCGGACCTCGCCGACACCCTGCTGTTTCGTGACGCAGTCGACGATCGCGACGGGTTTGCCCTCGTAGTCGAGTCGCTTACCGAAGTCGTTGAGAATGCGGTCCGCGCCGTCTTTGGTCGTGACGATAACCGCGCCCTCGCCGTTTCGAGTGCCCTCGGCAAGGATGTCGAGCGCCAGTGAGCGCTTGCCGGTCAGTGGCGGTCCGACGAGAAGGAGGTTCGTCCCCGGTTCGACCTCGACGTCGAGGTCAGCGCCTAGCTTATACATGCGGGTACCTCGGTTCGACGGTATCGACTCCGAGGAACGCAATCGCGTGACGCTTCCGCTCGCCGAGGGTCATCGGATAGTACGACCATTCGGTGAGCCGGTAATATTCTTTTTGATTGGCGGATAGAACGCCCTCCGTTCGTCGGCGCGTTCCCCGGAATCCGACCGATTGTTCGTCCGCATACATTTATATGGTTCCTCCAGTCTGCGCCGTCGCCCGTCCGACGATGAAGGCGAACGCCGCTAAAAACATCCCGTATTTGAGTCGGCGCTGGGCGGCGGCCGGGTCGGCGAACGCCCGCGTCGCGGCAGCAAGCATGACCGCGTCGGCGGGGACGACGACGCCGAGGTACGCCAGCCCGAACCCGCCCCAGATGAACGGCACTGCGCTCGCCGCGACGGCCACGACCAAGACGACCGCGCCGAGCCACAGCGACGCCTCCTCGCCGACGACGATGGGAAGCGTCCGCAGTCCCTCTTCCCTGTCGCCACCGATGTCCTCCACGTCTTTGACGATTTCGCGGGTCAGCGTCGCCAGCGCGGCGAGCACACAGAGGACGACCGCGCCCAACGGCTCGCCGATGGCCGCGCCGCCGAAGAGGAACGTCGAGCCGGTGAGCGCGGCGACGACGACGTTGCCGATACCCGGGAGCCCCTTGAAGAACTCCGTGTACGCGAGGAGCGCAACGAGGTTGACGACGGCGATGGCGATGGCGACGACCGGGAGGACGAACGCCGAGACGACCGCCCCGCCGAACAGCGCGACGCTGAACCACTTCGCCTCGGCCGCGGTCACCGCGCCGCGCGGAATCGGCCGGTCGGGGCGGTTGATGCGGTCGATATCGCGGTCGAAATAGTCGTTGATGGCGTTGCCCGCACCCGTGGCGAACACGGTGGCGAGCATCGCCGCAACGACGACGAGCGCGTCGCTCGGGGCCGCCCCGGCGACGAACGCCCCGGTGAACGTGAGGACGCCGGCAGCGACGGCGTTTCCCGGTCGGGTGAGTTCGACGAACCCGCGCGCTCGCGTACCGAGAGACATACCCCGTACTGTTCGGAGGTCGGGTATAAATCGCGCGGAGTCGCCGCCTCGAATCAATCCATTTAAAACAGTCCACAACAGACGAAGTCATGTAGGGCGCTTAGCTCAGTCTGGACAGAGTGCTTGGCTTCGGACCAAGTTGCCGTGGGTTCAAATCCTGCAGCGCCCATGATTCTTCCGCGAACAACGTGAGTGGAGAATCATCTCCGCGAAATATTGGAATCGGTGAGCGACGGAAGTGAGCGACCGCTGTTCACAATCCTCTAGGTCCGAGAGACCGCCCGCCGCCGGGCGCACCGCTCGCCTTTCGGGTGCTCGTCGGAGCCGCCGTACCGACCCTCGGCTTTCTCGCTTAACTGGGCCGCCGACTCGTCTTCGGAATCAAAACTCACGCCGCGTCGAAAGCCCGATTCTCCTAGGCACAACCGAGTTAGGTACGGCTCCCCTCATATTTACCCCCATGGACCGGACCGAATACGCGATACTCACGGTCATCGCACTCGCGACGGTCGGCATCGGCGTGTTCACGACCACGGAGCCGCTGGGGACGTTCCTCGTCGAGAGCGCCCGAGAGGCGCTTTCGACCACCGCGGCCATGGCGTGGGTGACGTGGTGGGCACTCGTCGTCGGCTTCGCAATCGCCGGCGGCGTGGAGGCGTGGACCTCGAGCGAGGAGGTCTCGGAGCTACTGGAGGGCCACGGCCCGCGGGAAATCGGCTACGGCTCGCTGTTCGGCTTCGTCTCCTCGTCGTGTTCCTACAGCGCCATCGCCACGGCGAAGAACCTGTTCAAGAAGGGCGGATCGGCGGCGGCGACCCTCGGGGCGTTCATGTTCGCCTCGACCAATCTCGTCATCGAAATCGGCGCGGTCATCTGGATTCTGCTCGGCTGGCAGTTCCTCGTGGCCGACATCCTCGGCGGGTTCATTCTCATCGGGCTGATGGCGTTCGGCTTCGTCTACCTCGTGCCCGACGAGGTGGTCGAACAGGCCCGACAGAACGTCCAAGACGAGGGCTCGGAGACCGTCCGCGACCCAGTCTGCGGGATGGAGGTGAATCCCGACGAGACCGAGTACTCCGTCGAACACGACGGGCGGACGTTCTACTTCTGCTCGGAGTCGTGCAAGGAGAGCTTCGACCCCGAGGAGGCCAACACGACGGTCCGCGAGCGGGCGACGTCGCTGTCGGGGTGGAAGGCGCTCGCCGACAAGCAGTGGAAGGAGTGGGGCATGCTCTGGGACGAAATCGCTATCGGGTTCATCTTCGCCGGCCTCATCGCCGGGTTCATCCCCGAGTCGGTGTGGACCTCGGTGTTCTCGGGGCCGGCGTTCGGGCTTCCGGTGTACGTCTTTTGGACCGCGGTCCTCGGGGCCGTCATCGGCGTCGTCACCTTCGTCTGCTCGGTCGGGAACGTCCCGTTCGGGGCGGTCCTGTTCTCGAACGGTCTGCCGTTCGGGAGCGTCCTGAGCTACATCTACGCGGACCTCATCGTCCCGCCCATCATGGACGCCTACCGCGAGTACTACGGGACGACGTTCGCGGCCGTCCTCTCGGGGATGATATTCGTCGCGGCGGTCTTGACGGGCGTCGTCATCCACTTCGTCTTCCTCGGCGCGGGGCTCATCCCGGCGCCCGAGAGCGTCCAAATCGCCGAGGTACGCATCGAGGCGGATTACAAGCTCGCGTTGAACGTGTTCGCCACCGGCCTGTTCGGCGTCCTCTACTGGCTCCACCGCTCGGAGTCGGTCGGCGACGACGGCCACGGCGGCCACGACGAGGTAACCCAGGCCGGCGACTAAGCCGGTAACTCGACCCGTGACCCGCAAAAAACGAAGTCGTCCCCGAACCGCCGAACCCTCGACTTACGCCTCGAGGTGTTCGATACCCTGCTTCGAGACGTTCGCCCGAGTGACGTAGTCGTCCATCCACTCGGGGGCGTCGTCGTCTTTCTCCTCGGTCCACGCCCACCCCTCGTAGACGTGGACGCGGTCGGTTCCCCGCTCGCGGAGCCTGAGCGTCGCTTTCCCGTCGATGTCATCGGGGCTCGGGGCGGGGTGGAGCCGTCGAGCGGCCTTCAGCGCTGCCTGCCGGGGATACGTTCCGCTGAACACGCTCGTCTCCTCGCCGTCTTCGACGAGGACGAAGTTTCGCTTGCCGTCTTCTCGTACCATGCTTGTCCCTACCACGCACTCCGAATTAGTAGTTCGTGTCGGCGCGGGGCGCGGCGCGCCTTCGAATGGAGTCGACGGCACCGACTCCGAGCGGGGTTACAACAGCGCGTCGAGTCGGTTCAGATGGAAGTCGAGCGCGGCCGCCCCGGTCCGCTCGGGATAGCCGGGACGGGTGACTTCCCCCGCCGAATCGACCGCCGAGTGGACGACGGCGGCGACCCGATAGGCGCGCGGAACCGCCGGGGGCGGCCGGACCGACTCGTAGCCCGCCCGGAACGCCCGGCGAAGTGGCGCGCCGTCTTCGACGTACCAGTCGGCGACGAGGTGTTCGACCTTGGCGACGGCAAGCCCCGGCGCGGCGGCCATCGGCTGTCCCCAGTCGAGCACGGCGGTCACGCGGCCGTCGGCGACGAGCGCGTTCCCCGGTCTGAAATCCCACGGGTAGAGGCGGGACGGCGGGTTCGCGGGGAGCGACGCGGCCGCGACGGCGTCCGCCAACCGCTCTCGAAGCCCGTCGAACTCGGTCGGAAGCGCGGCGATTCCCTCGCGGGCGTAGGCGGAGAACCACGTCTCCCAGTCGCTGCCGTCGGCGCTCGCGGCGTCGAACCCGCGGTCGGTCAGCGAGTCGACGACACCACAACCGCCACCGTCGGCCCGCGGTCTCCCGCGGGCCGACCGTCCGAGCCGACCGTACCCCCCGAAAGAGAACGCTTCGTGAAGCTGGCCGAGACCGACGCCGAAGGACCGGGCGACCCGTCGCCGGGCCGCCGAATCGAGCGAGACGAACCGCTCGTGGAGTTCGTCGCCGGCGGCGCGCTCGACGACGACGTATCCGAACCCGTCGAGCGCGCCCGACGCGAGAATGCGGGGGACCGGAATCGTCGTGCGCTCGCGGACCGCCCGCGAGAGGTCGGCTTCGAGGGCCAGCGCCGCGGCGTCGGTCGCCGTCTGGACGACGACTTCCCCGCCGTCGGCGAACGTCGCCACCGCGGTCCGCTTGTGGTTCCCGTTCGGCACGCGGGCCGTCGCCGCGACGCGTCGCTCGGGAAACTCGCGGGCGAGCACGGTTGCGACGGGGTCCATGGAGCCACTCTAGGGGCGACGCCAACAAAGGTCCAGCGGACGGCGCACGGGCGGGCGGCCGGCGGCGACCCCAGCCGTCGTCACCGCCTGTCGTCGAGAATCGCCAAAAACTCGGTGAGCGACCGGAGGACGTACGCTGGGGCGTGCGCCCCGGCGTCCGGGGCGTTCGCACCGTCCGCCTCCGTTTCGACCGGGCACCACGCGGCGTCGAGGCCGGCGCGATGGGCACCGTCAACGTCGAACTCCAGCGAGTCACCGACGTGGAGGCTCGCGTTCGCCTCGGCGTCGAGGTCGGCGAGCGCCCGGTCGAACGGGTCGGGATGGGGTTTTCGTCGCGGCATGTCGCCCGCGAAGACGACCGCGTCGAACGCGTCGGCGATGCCGAGCGCGTCGAGTTTGATGGACTGCCGCCGCTCGGGCCCGTTGGTGACGAGGCCGACCGACGCGTGGTCGCGGGCGGCGGCGAGCGCGGCCTCGGCACCGGGACGGAACGAGACGGCGGAGTAGTCGACCGTCTCGACGAACCCGCGGGCCAGCGCCCGAACGTCAACCCCCTCGCGGTCGTGCTTCGCCGCGACGCGCTCGAAGCCGTCGGCGAGGTAGCCCTCGTGGTCGTCGTGGTCCGGCGGGCCGTCGAGCGCGGTCCAGAGGTCCGACGGCTCGCCGAAGCGGTCGAGACCGGCGGCGTCGAACGCGCCGGCGTAGATGGTCTCGCCGCTCTGGTCGTTCGTACAGAGCGTGTTGTCGAGGTCGAAGAGAATCGCGTCGAACGGTGCCACACTCTCCCTTGGAGCGGCGGCGGTAAAACCTCGTCCACGAGTGATGTCGTCCGCGGCGGCGGCCAGACGCCGCGAGCCGCGGGCAGTCTCAGACCCGACTCAGAACCCCTTGCCGAGCAGTTCGCGGGCGATGATATTCTTCTGAATCTCCGTAGTACCCTCGTAAATCTGCGTGATTTTCGCGTCGCGGTAGAGCCGCTCGACGTCGTGGTCGTTGACGAAGCCGGCCCCGCCGTGAATCTGGACGGCCTCGTCGGCCACGTCGGTGGCGACGTTCGAGGCGAACTCCTTAGCCATCGACGCGAGCGCAGTCAGTTGGTCCTCGTCGTTGTCGACGCTCCACGCCGACTTGTAGGTCAACTGTCGGGCGGCCTCGGTCGCGGTGTGCATCTCCGCGAGCTTGTGTTGAATCGCCTGAAAGTCGCCGATGGGGCGGCCGAACTGCTCGCGCTCTTTGGCGTAGTCGAGCGCCCGCTCGCAGGCACCCTTGGCGATGCCGACCGCCTGCGCGGCCACCGCGGTCCGGGTCTCGTCGAAAAACTGCATGAGCTGGAGGAAGCCCATCCCCTCGGTGCCGACGAGGTTCTCCTCGGGCACGCGCACGTCGTCGAAGACGAGTTCGGCCGTATCGCTGGCGCGGATGCCCATCTTCCCCGTTATCTTGTCCGCGGAGAACCCGTCGCGGTCGGCCTCGACGATAAGCTGCGAGAAGCCCGCGTAGCGGTCGTCCGCGTCGGGGTCGGTCTGGCACATGACGACGAAGTAGTCGCCGACGCTCCCGTTCGTTATCCACATCTTGGTGCCGTTTATGATCCACTCGTCGCCGTCCTTCTCGGCGCGGGTCCGCACCGAGGTCACGTCGGACCCCGCCTGCGGCTCGCTGATGGCCGCACCCATGACGGATTTACCCTCGGTAATGGGCGGCAGGAAGCGCTCTTTCTGGTCGTCGGTGCCGAAGCTGATGATGGCCTCCGCGCCGAACCCGGCGCTCGTGATGCAGAGCCCGATTCCGGGGTCGACTGCGAACAGTTCCTCGGTGACGAGTGCGTTCTCCAGCGAGGAGTAGCCGACGCCGCCGTACTCGACGGGGAAGTGCGCCCCAGTCAACCCCATCTCCGACGCCTTGCGGACGGCCTCAGCGGGGTACTTCTCGGCCTCGTCGTACTCGCCCGCGACCGGTGCGACCTCGTTTTCGGCGAACCGTCGAACCTCCTCGCGGATGGCCCGCTGTTCGTCCGAGAGCGAATATTCCATGATTGTTAATCACATACATATCCGATAACAGTTGTCACACAGCGGGAAACGTGCGGTGAGTTGATCCGACGGACGGTGCGCCAGCCGCGACCGGGTCGCTCAGTCCGCGGCTTCGACGGTCACGAGCGGGAGTTCGATGACGAAGACGCTCCCCCGCGGTTCGTTGTCCTCGATATGCACGGTGCCGCCGAAGTTCGTGACGATGGTCTCGACGAGGTACAGTCCCGTTCCGGTGCCGGGGCTTTCGAGCCCCTTCGCGCCCTTCCCGAAGACGACCGACTTCCGCTCGTCGGAGATGCCTGGGCCGTCGTCGGCGATGCGGACGGTGACGCACCCGTCGTCCACCGCCGCCGAGACGGCGACCGACGGCTCGTCGCGGTCGCTGTGGACGACCGCGTTCTTCAGGACGTTCACGAACACGGAGTCGAGCAGGTCGTTAGCGGACACCGTCGCAGACGGGAGGTCGCCGACCTCGAACATCGCGTTCGAATAGCCCTCGCGCACGTCTTCGACGGCCTCTCGGAGCGTGGCCCCGACGTCGAGGTGACGGCGGCGCTCGTCGTCGTTCGTCGCGCGCATCAACTGTCCGAGTACGTCGGTGAGGTCGACGGTGTTGAGCGCCCGCCGGAGCGCGGTCTCCAACTGCGACCGCGCCTCGTCGGACAGCGGCTCGTGTTTGAGGACGATGTCGATGTACGCCGTCACGAGCTGCATGTCGTTTCGGATGTCGTGGCGGACGATGCGGTTGAGCACCTCCAGTTCGTCGTTCCTCGACTCCAAGGCGAGTTCGTAGTGCTTCCGCGGCGTCACGTCCCGGACTGAAATCACCCAGCCGAGTGGGTCGCCGGCTTGGTCGAGCGGGATGCGCGTCAACTCGACGTAGCGTTCGCCCTCGACCAGTACGTCGCACGACGAGCGACCGTCGCCGAGGTCGTCGTAGTTCGGGAGGGCCTCGCTCGCCGAGCGGCCGAGGAGCGGGTCGCCGGTGCCCAACAGCGGGCGGACGTGGTCGTTGACGTGGACGACGACCTCGTTGGCGTCGAGGACGATGAGACCGTCGGCCGAGTGCGCGCCGGCGGTCGCGTAGGCGAGCGGGAGGATGTCGAGGAGCTTGTAGCGGTAGACGGCGATGCCGAACGTCACCGAGGGGACCGCGAGCGAGGCGGGGATGAGATTGATCCCTCCGGCGAGTGGCGGCGTGCCGGTGAGTTCGAGCGCGGCGACGACCGACGGCACGAGCATCCCGACGATGAGGAGCGTCGCCTGCGTCCGGTAGGGGCGGTCGAGTTCGAGGGCGTACTGACCGATGATGCCGAGTCCGAGAAACAGCAGGACGAAGCCGTAGACGAGGCCGAACACGCTCACCGGGCCGTCGGCGACGGAGAGTATAGTCACGCCGTCGACGGTCGACAGCTCCCAGCCGGTGTAGCCCAACTCCAGCGGGTTGGTGAAGAGGACGACGAGGAACACCGCGGGGACGACGTACAGCGACGCCACCACGTGCCTGTCGAGCAGTTCCCGGCGGTCGGTGTACGCGAGGGCGAAGACGAAGAACGTCGGCGCGGCGGCCATCGCACCGACGTGGAGGAACTTGTACGCGAGCAGTTTCGCCCCGGGGTCGACGAGGAATAGCTTGACCGCCGTCGTCGCGGTCCAGAGGCTGACGGCGGCTGTCAGCACGGCGAACGAGACGACGGTCGGGTTCCGCCCGCGGTGGCGGACGAACTGGACCGCGTAGGCCGAGAGGACGCCGGCGACCACCGCCGCGAAGACCATCGGGTAGGCGTAGGCGGTGTGCTGCCAGTTCATCGAACACCTCGCTCGTCAGTCACGGTTCGAGCGGTGCCCTCGGAGGCGTCGTCTCGGAGATGGTGCCCGGCATCGTTGACTATGGACGGCGATACTCCGCCATCGGATAAAGAACTTCTCAGGGGAACCCCTCGACTACGGGAGCGCTTCTGTCGGGGGCGGCGTCAGGCGTGCAGTTCCTCGTCGACGAGGTCGACCGCTCGCGAAATCGCGCCGACCGAGGTGAGGTGGCCGGCTCCGACGGTTGCCTTCATCGCCTTCGCGGCCTTCCCGCGGAAGATGCTCGGGCCGACCTGCGCGACCGCGCCGTCGCCGACCGAGACGATCCAGCCGGGCACTTCGAACCGGTAGGGGTCGGGCCGCGGCGCGAAGTCGTTCCCGTCGCCGTCGAGTTCGAACTCGACCTGCGCCGCGACGTTGCCGGCGACGGTTTTCGCCTCCCGGAGAGCCGCGGAGGCGCTCGCGGGGACCGGCTCGCCGTCGGCGTCGACCGCGCGGGCCGCGTCGCCGACGACGAACGTCCGCCGGTCGAGTCGGAGGTCCGCCCTGACGAAAGGTCGCTCGCCGCCCATCGCGTCGTCGCCGGCGATGCCGCCCGTCCAGACGAGTAGGTCGTAGTCGATGTCGCCGGTGTCGGTCGCGACGGTCGCGCCCGTCACCGACTCGACGGTCGTCTCGGTCCGAATCTCGACGCCCCTGTCAAGGAGTTCGTCGCGGACCGCCCGCTGGAACGACTCGGCGAACGACGGCGCGACGGCGTCCAGTTGTTCGACGAGAACGATATCGGCGTGCGCGTCCTCCTCGTCGCGGAGGGCGGCGAGCTCGCCGGCGACCTGCACGCCCGACAGCCCCGCGCCGCCGACGACGACGGTGCCGCCCTCGTCGCAGTCGTCGAGGAACCGCTTGCGGATGGTTTCGGCGTCGGCGACGCGCTTCAGCGGGACCGAGTGGGCTTCGAGACCGGGGATGCCGTGGTAGGCGGTCTCAGCGCCCAGACAGACCGCGCAGTAGTCGTAGTCGAGGGCGTCGCCCTCGGCCAGTTGGACGGTCCGCGCGTCGCGGTCGACGCCCGTCACACGGCCGACGACGACCTCGGCGCGGTCGAGCGCCTCGTCGAGGGGAACCTGAATCGCGTCGGCGACCGCCGGCCGCCGAATCGCGCGGTGAACTTCGTGTTGGACGAGGTGGTGGGGGGAGTCGTTCACCACGGTCAGGTCGGCGTCGGCGGGAAGTCGGCGTTCGAGGTCGCGGGCGAGCGTGAGGCCCGCGTACCCGGCACCGAGAACCAGGACACGCATGACTGACGGGTAGGGCGCGAGAGAAAAGAGGGTGACGGCGGGTGCAGCCGGCGCGTTCGCGACCGCTCAGAACAGCGCTTCGGACTCGTCGAGCACTTCGGCGGGGCCGCCGACACCCCACACGTCGGTCTCGACGCCGCAGTCGGCGACGGCTTTCTCGACGCGGTCGACGTGCTCCTCGGTCGTGTTGACGTAGACGCTCGCGCCGGTGTCGGTCGAGAAGTAGACCGGCACGTCTTCTTCGTTCCGGAGCCTGCGGACGGCGTTGAAGACGGCGATGGTGCGCGGCTGCCAGTAGACCCAGCCGGCGGGGCCGGTCATCGTCGTCGCCGCGAGCGACAGCGAGTCGTGCTCAGCGAGTTCGAAGGCGGCGTCGAAGTCGCCGTCGTACAGCGCGTCGCGCATGTCGTCTATCTGGGCGTGGATGTGGGCCATCCGCGCCTGGAACATGTGGCTGTCGGCGGCCTCGGCGTGGGCCTGCTCGGTCTCCTTGTAGGCGGGGACGTGCGCGGCGACGATGCGCAGGTCGTCTTCGAGGTCGGTCTCGATGCGCTCGGAGCGACAGTCGGTGTCGTTCATCCCCGAGTAGAGGTGCGACACCGCGCCCGTGACGGCGCGAGCGGCGGACGCCGACCCGCGGCGGGCGATGGTCGAGACTTCGGGGCGCGTCATGTCGAGGCCGGCCGCCTCGGCGAGCGCCATCGCGGCCGCGGCGAACCCGGACGCCGACGAGCCGAACCCGATGTTCGAAGGGAAGGAGTTCTCGCTTTCGAGGCGGACGCGGTGGTCGAAGCCGGCCAGTTCGCGGACCCGGTCGACGACGGCTTGGATGCGCTCCGCGCCGCGCCCTTCGACTTCCTCGCCGCCGATGACGTAGACGTCTTCGTCGGCGTCGGGGAGGAACTCGACGGTCGTCTTCGTGTGGCTCGGTGCCGTACAGACGCTGATGCTGTCGTGGTACGGCATCCGGCGTTCCGTGTCTCGCATCCCGTGATACTTCACGAGGCCCTGAATCGGGTGGGCCTTGGCGGTGGCCTTCATGTTCGAACGCCCGTCGGACTCGGGGTTAAACGTCCCGATAGGTGTCGGCTCCGGCGGGTAACGAGTCCAGCCGGTCGGACGGGTACAGTCGGTCGGAAATCGAGTGCGCGCCGGCGGAACGGCCGGCGCGAGTCGGTCGCAACGGTGCGCAGGAAGGACGCACGTTCTCCCTCTCCAGCGGGAGGCGGTCGAGTTCGATGCAGTCGGTCGATCGGTCGGTTACGTGGGTCGTTGTATCGTGTTGGCTGTCTCGTGGTTGATTCGCTGGGTTCGTTTCGATTGGTTGGCTGGTTGGTCGAGTTCGGTGCGAGTGGTTCGTTGCTGTTCGGTCGGTTCGTTGCTGTTCGGTCGGTTCGTTGCTGTTCGGTCGGTTCGTTACGGTTCGATTAGTTGGCTGGTCGGTCGATTCGATGCGTGTGGTTCGTTGCTGTTCGTCGTCGTGCGATTGGTTCTGCCCGGCTATTCTGTGGACTCGGATTCGTGTCCTCGCTCCCAGACGTTCGTGACACTCTCGCCTGTCGGCGGTGTGTGGCTGACGTCTCGCATCGTCGCATTCGGGCGGTCACTTGTGTTGCTCATGTGTTGCCTTGGTAATTGCTACCACGGTTCGCGGATAAAGATTTCGGCGATATTATATTACGACTTATTAGCATACTAGGAGATATGAGGGGTGAGTCGAGCCGGACCCGAACGCGGGTGGAGCGCACGCCTGAGGGGCGGCGACTGGTCGTTTCCCGGCGGATTTCGGCTCCCGCGGCGGCGGCGTGGGACGTGTTGGTGTCGGTCGCCGACTGGCCCGACTGGGGGCCGAGCGTGTCGGCCGTCCGCGGCGTCGACGGGCGCATCGAGGCAGGCAGTCGCGGCGAGGTCCGCGTCGCCGGCGTCTGGGTGCCGTTCAGCATCGAGACGTGCGACGACGAGTCCCATCGGTGGACGTGGCACGTGGCCGGGATTCCGGCGACGGGACACCGAGTGGAGTCGGTCGGGGCCGACCGCTGCGAGGCGGGGTTCGAAGTGCCGGTTCTCGCAGGGCCGTACGCCGCGGTCTGTGCGCTCGCGCTGCGCAGAATCGAGCGGCTCGCGAAGCGTCGCGCTCGCGGGTGAGACGGGTCGCAGGGAAGACAGGTCGCAGGGAAGGCAGAATGTGTGAGTAAGCGACCCCAAACGCCGTTCAGAACGGCCCGAACAGCACGAACGCCGCCGCGACCGCCGCGATGACCACGGCCGCGACGAGGAGCGCGAGCGCGCGACCGGACCCCGCGTCCGACGCGGCGTCCGCCTCGGCCGCAGCGCGGGCTTCCTCGGCGTCAATCTCGTCGACGATGTCCTCGAACTCCGGTTCGTGCGGCTCGTGGTACTCGTCGATGATGTCCTCGTCGAGGTCGGCGTCTTCGAGCGCCTCCACGAGGTCGGGAAGCGCCACGAGGTCGATGGGGCGTTCGACCTCGTCGGGGTCGACGAGGAGCGCCCGGTCGCCGTCCTCGTCGGGCTCGTCGAGCTGCTCGTCGGTCGCGAACGCGAGGGCGAGCGTCTCCGCGGCCTGCGCTTCGTCGCCGGTCGTCAGGAGCGTCCCGTCGATGCCGCGGTCGTCGCAGCGCTCAGCGAACGCCTCGACACTCCGGGCGTCGAACGCGGCTTCCACGTCTATCCAGACGACCTCGGTCGGTTGTGACTCGCCTTCGGGGGCCGCAAAGAGGAACGTCCGCCCGTCGCGGACGCTCCGTTTCGTTCGTTCCCCACGGGTCGCGCGGACCCGCTCGACGACGGTCGCGGCGTCATCGGTTTCGAGAAACGAGAGTACGCTCGACAACGACACGTCGCTCATTGGTTCGACAGACTCCGTATCCCGCGATAAATCTTCGCGCCCCATTATCAATTTTCGATAACGGGAGGGTCGTCGGAGCGGTTCCGTCGGAAGGGGCTAGTCCGGGCGGACGAGTTCGAACCGGTCGTCGGTCGTCGCGTACTCGTTGCCCGCCAGGCGGCCGACCGCGTCGAGTTTCCTCGTGTCGAGTTTACCGTCGGTCAGCACCTCGTCGGCGACGTGCGCGTGGACGACCTCGCCGAGGACGAGCGTCGATGAGCCAACCTCCATGCTGTCGTAGAGGGTGCACTCGAAGACGACTTTGGCGTCGGCGACGCGGGGGGCGTCGACCCGGACGGCCTCGGCCTTCTCGATGCCGGCGTGTTCGAACTCGTCCACGCCGGGCGGGACCGTCGCGGCGGTCTCGTTCATCGCTTCCACGAGGTCGCGGGTGACGACGTTGACGACGAACTCGCCGCGGGAGATAGCGTTTCGCGGCGTGTCCTTCAGCGACGGGCCGCGGCCGACCGGCGCGAAGACGAGCACCGGCGGGTCGACGCTGGCGACGGTGGAGAAACTGTACGGCGCGAGGTTGTCGGCGTCGTCGCCGCGGGTGCTCACCCACGCGATGGGGCGCGGGACGACGGCCCCCGAGAGCAGGCGGTACGGGGAGCCGAAGGCGTCGGGCGCGCCGTCCATCAGCGACCCCCCGCCGCGGGCGGTCGGGATCGGCTACTCGGCAGGTGACGAGGATGTGTCGAATCCGGTATTGCGTCGGTCACGAATGGGTATATGGTGGGTTCGGACGCCGATGAATCTGTGGGGCGGTGACGCCTCGGGAGTCCGCCGAGGTCGCGTCGGAACGCGCGTCAGGGTTCGTGTCGTGAGTTGCGTCGGCGGTCAGAACAGCGTCAGGCCGATGGCGTAGGACCACGTCGTCCCGCTGAGCGCGAGGAAGACGAGCGCGCCGCCGAGCATGACGACGTTCTTGAGGAAGCCGGTCATCTCGGACTCCTGTTGGTCCTCGGGGACCGCCCAGAAGTTGTGGAACACCGGCGTTCCGACGACGAGGAAGACGGCGACGGCCCCGGCGGCGAGCGCGGGGAAGACGCCAAGGGCGATACCGAGACCGCCGAACACGAGCATCCCGCCGGAGACGACGACGCCGAGGCGGGGTGCCGGCAGGCCCTTCATCTCCGCGTAGCCGGTCATGTGGTCGAGGTTCAGGAAGTGGTTGAGTCCCATGAACGCGAGCACCGCGCCGAAGAGGACGCGCGCGAGGAGGAACGCGATGTCCGCGCCGGGGGCGGCGAACTGGAGCGCGACGCTCATCTCGGCACCTCCGTCGCGTCGGTGGTCGTGTGGCGGTCCGTCGTCGGGGGTACTACTATCATTGCGTTACCTGGTACGAGACCGAACTGATATATGTGTTTGCTGGCATACATGTCACCGGGTAACCGTGCAGGTATCCGGTTACGTCGGCGTCACTCCACGTTGGTACGTCCGCAAAGAGTTCGGTCTTCGGTGACTGAATCGTCACACTCTGGGCAAGTAAGTGGGAGTGCGTCCCGTTCTCAGCCGATATATGGTACGTATATGGTAGTATTGTCCAACCCTCGAAAGATATACCACGCTTGCCATTGCATATCAGTACGGGACGTGTCAATCATGATGAAAACAACCAGCGGAGAGTCTCATTTATGACCGAGACGTGGGATTCCGCGGGGTATATCGCGAGTTCCCGGTACCGACTGGCCGTGTGTCGGTACCTCTCGGAGCACGGTTCGGGACTGCCCTCTCGAATCGCCGCGGAGACCGACCTCGCACAGCCGCACGTGTCTCGAGCGCTCTCCGAGCTGCGGGAGCGGGGCATCGTCGAACTGTTGGTACCCGAGTCACAGCAGAAAGGGCGACTCTACGGATTGACGGACCTCGGCCAACTCGCCTACGAGCGGGTCGCACTCGACCAACAAGCGGACATTACCGTCGTCGAATCGGGTGAGTTCCCCGCGCCAGAGCTATCATCTGGTCTACAGGAAGCGTACGGAGATGCGCTCCGGGCAATCGTGTGGTGCGAGCCGGTTCAGACGCGGGTTCGCTTCTTCGAGCAGTCGCTTCTCGACCGTTACGACGAAGACACCGTCAAGACGCTCGTCGCGACGCTCACGAACGAGGAGGCCATCGACCAACCGCTCGAAGACCTCCCAATCGGGGGTCCGGAGCTCGTCGCGTTCGCCATCGACGACGCACTCATCGTCAGGGTACCGCTCAACGACGGCGTAAAACTGCTCGTCTCGCTCGACGCGAGCATCGACGTGACGCTCGGTGAACTGCGCGACACCTGTCGGCAGATGACCGCTGTGGCTCTCGATTCCTGAACCCAGAGCTTTTCTCTCGCTCGACGGCGTAACTCGACTCGTGCCACAGCGATGCGTTTCCCCCGTTATCGGCGTCGACGGCTGCCGGTCGGGCTGGGTGTGCGCCGTCGCCGACACGGGCGGTCTCTCCGTGCGGGTCGTCTCTGATTTCGCCGCCGTCTGGAAACTCGCCCGCGAGCGGGACGCTGGGCGGGTACTCGTGGACATCCCTATCGGCCTGCCCGACTCCGACCGCCGCGCATGCGACCGCGAGGCTCGGGAACTGCTCGGCGCTCGGCGCGCTACCGTCTTCTTCGCCCCCGTCCGCGCCGTCCTCGACGCCGACTCCCACGAGGCGGCCAGCGCGGCGAACCGCGAGCGGACCGGGGCGGGACTCTCGATTCAGGCGTGGCACCTCGTGCCCAAAATCCGCGAGGTCGACGCCGTCCTCCGGGAGACGCCGCGCGCCAGAGACCGAGTGTTCGAATCCCATCCCGAACTCGCCTTTGCCGCCTTCGCCGGCGAACCGCTCTCGGACTCGAAATCGATGCCCGAGGGCCGCGCTCGCCGCCTCGACGTACTTCGGACGGCGTTCGCCGGAGGCGAGGAGAGAAACGGAGTCGGCGACCACGGTTCGAACGCCGACGCGACGGACGCGCCGAAGGTCGACGCCGAGCGCGCCTACCGCGAGACGCTGGACCGGACGCTCCGTCGCGACGTGGCCCGCGACGACGTGCTCAACGCGCTCGTCCTCGCGGCCGCAGCCCGGCGACCCCTCGCAACGCTCCCGAGCGACCCGCCGCGGGACGCCGCCGGACTGGAGATGGCGATTCGCGTTCCGACGAAGGCTCTCGGGGCGGATTTTGGGTTTGACAATCATGCATAACTATCTGTGATATCTTGAAACACACTAGTATATAGCCAACAATAGTAGTGGGTATTCTCAGGGGGAGAAGATATTTATGTACAGTGTTCAATCGAGTAAGTGGCGCGACCACTGTCGCCACCACAGAATACCCAGCCCAGCCCAATGCGTGATTCAGTGCCAGCACGCAGTCGGTCGCGCCTCCCGCTGCCTCTACTCGGGTTCGATGTCCCCGCCCCGGGCTCGAACCCGACCGTTTCAACGCCTTGAGCGTCGGCTCCAACCGGCTTGTAGCCCTGTTCCCGTCTGATTCCGAGCCTCGCGTCTCCGGCCCGAAGCTACATCTACGACCCATCCTAACCCCGCGTATGTACACCGGCAGGACGGACCAGCCCTGCTGTCTCTGCGACGACCCGAAGACGGTCGCCCGCATCGCGGTCCCGCCGCGGGCGGTGACGCTCATGGAGAACGCGGCTCCCATCGCGTGGCGCGACATCGTCGGCGACGTGACGCTCCAGTTCTGCGAGAGCGACTGGGAACTCGTCACCGAGTTGGTCTTGGACCTCGGCATGCACCCCCTCTCTCGGTGTAACGTCGCCCGTGCGGACTTCAGCATCCGTGAGGACTTCGAGGCGCTCCTGAACAGCACCCGCGAGGAACCAGACCAGACCGAACAGGAAGACCGCATGCTCGCCGAGGCCCGCGCCGTCATCGACGACGCCGACGACCCGATGGTCGAGGAACGCGACCTCGTAGAGGCCCACGTCGTGGTCCGCGCGATGGCCGAACTCGGCGTCGACCGGACCGCGTGAGTCGTCACCGGTGAGGTCACCGGAACCGACGACGCGAACGTTCTCACCCGGCTGACAGTCTCGCGGAGGCCGAACACCGTATTTCTCCGCAGGGGACGTATCAGGGACCAGTTGGGTCGGTCCGTCGCCGCCCCCGCGCCGATACCGCGGACCCGGACGCCGTCGGTGCCGCCCGCCGGGAGTCACGATGAAGAGTTACACCGCTGTCTTGGTCGCCGTACTGCTCGTCCTTGCCGCGCTCCCGACACCCGTCGCCGGCCAGCAAGCCGAACCGAACAACGTCCCCGTCTTCCGCGCCTACGTGGTCGACCCGGTGGTCGAACCCGGCGTCGAGACGACGGTACGAGTGGTGTTCGCCAACGACCCGGTCGACACCGAGGACGTAGCGAAGCCCGCCGATAACGTCCGCGTCAGGCTCGACCCGCGCAGCACGCCCTTCACCGTCAGGACCGGCGACCTGTTCGTCGGCACGATGAACGACAGCGACACCCGCGAGGTCGCCTTCCGGGTCGAGGCCCCCGAGAACGTCGCCGCGGGCGAGTACAACCTCCGCCTCGACGTGTTCTACGAGTTCGACAACGCCCACCGCCGCGTCTACCGCCTCGACGTGCCCATCAGAATCGAAGAGCGAGTGCGGTTCGCCGTCGTCGGCGCGGACTCGTCGGTCCCCGTCGGCGGCAGCGGCGCGGTCGCGCTGACCCTGCAGAACACGGGCGAACTCGACGCGCGGAACGCCGTGGTCGCGGTGACCGCTCAGTCGGCCGACGTGAGCTTCGACGGGGCACAGACCGCGAGCAGCTTCGCCGTCGACTGGCCTGCCGGCGAGAACCGGACCTTCGTCTACGACGCCACGCTCGATTCCGAGGCGTCCGTCCGCGGCTACGTCCTCGGCGTCGCCATCGCCTACGAGGACCCCGACGGCGCGCGCCGACAGTACCCCGACCTCGCCGCCGGGTTCATTCCCTCGCCTAAGCAGTCCTTTTCGGTTGCGGACGTGACGAGCACGCTCCGCGTCGGCGACGAGGGCCGAATCGAGGGCGTCGTCGTCAACGACGGAACGGCTCTCGCGCGCAACGCGGTCGTGACGCTCTCGCTCCCCGAGGGGAGCGCGACGGCGACCGAGACCGAGTTCGCCCTCGGCGACCTCGAACCCGGCGAGCGCGTCCCGTTCTCGTTCGACGTGGGAATCTCGGACGACGCGGACGCCGGCCCTCGGCAGTTCACCGCGACGGTCGCCTACCGTGACGCCGGAGGCGACCGGCGCACCGGCGACGACATCGACCTTCGGGTCGCCGTCGCCGCCGCGACCCCCGAGTTCGGCGTGACCGTCGACGAGGGTACCGTCGCGCCGGGCCGGAACGGACAACTCCGCGTGACGGTCGTCAACGACCGCGACGAGACGCTCACCGACATCTCCGCGAAGATATACCTCGAAGACCCCCTCTCGTCTGCCGACTCCGAGGCGTTCGTGGTCGAACTCGCGCCCGGCGAGTCGGCGACGCTCGTGTTCGACGTGTCGGCCGCCCGCGGCGCGCTGGAGAAGGACTACCCGGCCGAACTCGACTTCCGCTACGACGACGGCGCTGGCGAGACAACCATCTCCGACGCCTACCGCGTGCCCGTCCGGGTTGAGGCCCCCGAAGACAGTGGTGGCCTCCCGTTCGGTCTCTCGGTCCCGCTCGTCGGCGCGGCGGTCCTCCTCGCGGCGGTCGGCGGCGCGGGCTTCCTCGTCGTCTGCCGGCGGGGGCGGCGCTGAGCCGTGGCCCGACTGGAGTTCCAGCGCTTCGTCGACTGGGTCGACCACCGCATCGTCAACCGCTCGCGGCGTGTCATCCTCGTCTTCCTCGTCCTCACGCTGGTGTTCGGGGCGGGGCTAAGCGCCGTCTCGACCGAGGCGGGGACCGAGCAGTTCGCCGAGGAAGTGCCGGCCGAGGAGGCGTTCGCGCGCGTCTCCGAGGAGTTCTCGCCGCGCTTCGAGGCGGGGACCGGGAGCACGCAACTCATCCAGCGCGCGCCGAACGTCCTGACGAGGCGCGAACTCCTGCGGATGCTCGAAGCGCAAAAGCGCCTCTCGGACCGCGACGACCTCCGCGTCGTCGGCACCGCCAGCGCCGCCTCCGTGGTCGCAGAGACAATCGACCCCGACGCCGACGACCTCGACGAGCAGATTGCGGCGCTCGAACGCGCGACCGACCGTGAGGTCGCCGCCGCAGTCCGCGAGAACGCCGACAGCGAGCGCTTTACCGGCCTCCTCGCAGACGACTTCAACCCGACCGCGGCGAGCGCGTCGGCGACAATCGCGGTCGTCACCCACTCGATTCCGCTGGCCGACGAGACCGGCGCGGGGCAGGGTGGCGAGAGCCCGCTCACCCCGATTCAGCGGACCGCCGCGCGAGTCGTCGCCACCGTCGGCGGCGACATCTCCGTCTTCGGGTCGGGCGTCATCGCCGACGAGTTCGGGACGGTCATCGCCGACTCGCTCATCCTCGTCGTGCCCGCGGCCGTCGTCTTCATCCTCGTCTTCCTCGTCGTCGCCTACCGCGACCTCGTGGACCTGCTGTTGGGGACCGCCGCGCTCGGGATGGCCGTCGTCTGGACGTTCGGCTTCCTTGGCCTCGCGGGCATCCCGTTCAACCAGATTATGATCGCCGTGCCGCCGCTACTCCTCGCGGTCGGCATCGACTTCGGCATCCACGCGGTCAACCGCTACCGCGAGGACCGCGCCGACGGGTTGGCCGTCGGCGAGGCGATGCGACAGGCGACAGACCAGCTCCTCGTGGCGTTCTTCATCGTCACCGCGACCACCGTCATCGGCTTCCTCTCGAACCTCGTGAGCAACCTCACGCCGATTCGGGACTTCGGCGTCGTCGCGGCCATCGGCATCATCTTCACGTTCCTCGTGTTCGGCGTGTTCCTCCCGGCGACGAAAGTCGAGGTGGACAGGCTCCGCGAGCGCTACCCGATTCCGACGTTCAGCCAGTCGCCGCTCGGCCGCGAGGGGAGTTCGCTCGGGAGGATCCTCCGGATCGGCGTCGCGCCCGCCCTCCGCGCCCCCGCCGTCGTCCTCGTCGTCGCGCTCGTCCTCTCGGGATCGGCGATGTGGTACGCCACCGGCGTGGACACCGAGTTCGGTCAGGAGGACTTCTTGCCGCCCGCGGAGGCCCCGGCGTACCTGAAATCCCTCCCAGAGCCCTTCGCGCCGGGCGACTACAGCGTCGTCGCCGACATCGAGTTCCTCGAAGAACGATTTTCGTCCTCCCAGAGCGGGGTCGTGACGGTGTATCTGGAAGGCCGACCCACCGACGACGCCTACCTCGAAACGCTCGACCGGGTCGCACAGGACCCGCCGGACACCTTCATCGTCGAGGACCGCCGCGCCGACTCGACGAGCGTCCTCACCGTCATCGAGGACGAGGCCAGAGAGAACCCCGAGTTCGCCGCGCTCGTCGCCCGCCACGACCGGGACGGCGACGGCATCCCCGACCGCAACCTCGCCGAGGTGTACGACGCGCTGTTCGCCACCGACTCGGCCGCCCGCGCGGGCGCGTATCTCGCCGACGACTACCGGAGTTCGCGCGTGGACTACCGCGTGCGAGCCGACGCGGACGACGACGCGGTCGTCGCCGACGCCCGCGAGGTGGCCGCGCGCTTCCGCGGTCCGAGCACCGCCACCGGCGCGGTCGTCGTCTTCTCGGCCATCTCGGACCTCATCCTCGACTCCGCGGTGCAGAGCCTCGCCATCTCGATGGCCGGGACCGGCGCGTTCCTCGTGTTCGTCTACTGGTGGCTCGAACGCCGCCCGTCGCTCGCGCTCGCCAACCTCGTTCCCATCCTCGTCGCGGTCACGTTCGTCGCCGGGACGATGCGACTCGCCGGCATCTCGTTCAACGCCTTCACCGCGACGGTGCTCGCGCTGACCATCGGTCTCGGCGTGGACTACTCGGTCCACGTCGTCCACCGCTTCGTGGACGAGCGCGCCGACCACGACCTCGAAACCGCGCTCGACCGGACAGTCCGCGGCACCGGCGGCGCGCTCGCGGGCAGCATGCTCACGACCGTCTTCGGCCTCGGCGTGCTCGTCCTCGCGGTGCTCTCGGTCCTCGGCCAGTTCGGCCTACTCACCGCCGCGAGCATCGTCTACTCGTTCCTCGCGTCGCTACTGGTGTTGCCCTCGGCGCTGGTCCTCTGGGATCGCTTCAGCGGCAACGACCCGCTCGTTCCCCTCAGCGGCGTCGAACGCGAGTCCGGCGCGGCGGCGACCGCCGACTGAGAGTCGCGTCCACGCTCACGCCCCGCACGTATTCCCGCTCCTGCTCACATCCCGGTTCCCACGCCGAACAGCCGCGTCGACCCCCACGAGAGGACGACGATGCCGACGATGAACACCGCGAGCGCGGCCATCATCGGAAACGGGTCGAGCGACGGCCCGCCGAGGAACGGCCCGCGGACGATGAGAAACGAGGTGCCCATCGAGAGGCCGAGTCCGACGCTCGTCACGAGCGTGAAAAACAGTTTGGCGACGCCGATTCCCCGCGTGTCGTTCCGGAAGCGCATGGGGACACGTCCCCCGAACCCCGCTTGAACGATTTGGCCGTCTCGTTGATGTTATCGGCCGGTTGTCGGGTTTCGTCAGCGCTCGACGCGGAATCCGGTCTCGCCGTTCGGCTCCTCGTAGGAGACTTCCACGTCCTCGACGGACGCCATCGGACTCCCCTCGTGGCACCACTCGACCATCGCCTCCACGTCGTCGCGGGGGCCCTCGAAGACGGCCTCGACGCGGCCGTCCGAGAGGTTCTTCACCCAGCCGTCGACGCCGCGGTCGCGGGCGGTGTCGCGGGTCGTCGCCCGGTAGTAGACGCCCTGTACGTGTCCCGAGACGTAGACGTGCGCGCGGGTTCGACCGTGTTCGCTCATGGCTCCCGATTCGTCGCCCGTCGCCAAAGGCGTGCTGCCCCGGGCGGCCGGTTCGGCGTCTCCGCCGGTGGCCCGGTCGCCGTCGCTCTATCCCCCGCCGCGACCGCCGTGACCGCCCCGTGCGCCCGCCTCGCACGCATCCCGCGAACCGTCAGCATCTAAGTACGACCCCCACAACGCTGGACTATGGAACTCTTCGGCACCGCCGGTATCCGCGGGAGCGCGACGGAGCGAGTCACGCCGGAACTCGCCCTCAGCGTCGGCCGCGCCGCCGGCCTCGCCGCGCTCGAATCGGACGCGCCCGCCGAGTTCGTCGTCGGCCGCGACGGACGGACAACCGGGCAGGGCCTCGCCGCCGCCGTCGAGGCTGGCCTGCTCTCCGCCGGCGCGGACGTGACCCGCGTGGGCGTCGTCCCGACCCCGGCGCTCGCCTTCGCCTCGCGTGGTCGCCGCGGCGTCATGCTCACCGCCTCGCACAACCCCCCGACGGACAACGGCATCAAGATGTTCGTCGACGGGCAGGAGTACGACCGCGACCTCGAACGCGACATCGAGACGCGGGTCGAGGCGGACGCGCCCCCGGCCGACTGGGACGACTGGGGTTCGACGGGGACGAGCGGCGTCCTCGACGCCTACCGAAGCGCTATCGTCGCGTTCGCCGGCCGGCACGGGGCGGCCCTCGACGGCCTCAACGTCGCCGTCGACTGCGGCAACGGGATGTCCGCGCTCGGCACGCCGCAGGTCCTCCGCGACCTCGGCGCGCGCGTCGTCACGCTCAACGGGCAGATAGACGGCCACTTCCCCGGGCGCGAGTCGAAGCCGACGCCCGAAACGCTCGCGGACCTCATCGCGTTCGTCGCCGACGGTGACTTCGACTTCGGCATCGGCCACGACGGCGACGCCGACCGCATCGTCATCATCGACGGGAACGGCGAGGTCGTCCACGAGGACACCGTCATCGCCATCGTCGCCGAGCACTACGTCCGCGTCTCCGACGCCGACGACCCGGTCGTCGTCACGACGCCGAACGCCTCGGGCCGCATCGACGAGCGGGTCCGCGAGGCCGGCGGTCGCGTCGAACGCGTCCGCCTCGGCGCGCTCCACGAGGGCATCGCCAGCGCCCGCGCCGGCGGCGGCGACGTGGTGTTCGCGGCCGAGCCGTGGAAGCACATCCACCCGTCGCTCGGCGGCTGGATAGACGGCGTCGCGTCGGCGGCGCTCATCGCCCGTCTCGCCGCCGAATCCGGCATGGCCGGCCTGCGCGAACCAGTCACGGAGCGCCCGTACCGCAAAGTGAGCGTGCCGTGTCCCGACGAGAAGAAGCGGGCGGCGATGACGGCGCTCGAAACCTCGCTTCCCGACGCGATGGCCCCCGAGTCGGTCGACACCGAGTACGGCGTCCGACTGGAGTTCGCCGACGCGTCGTGGACGCTGGTCCGCCCGTCCGGCACGGAACCCTACATCCGCGTGTACGCGGAGGCCGACGACGTGGACGCGCTCGTCGACGAGGTGACAGCCGTCGTCGAGGCCGAAATAGAGGTCGCCTGAACGGGCTTCCCGGCGGTTTTACCCCGGCGGAGGTGACCGGTGAGGTGCGAACTCGACGCCCGCGGACGTGAACCGTAGACCCGTTCTCTAGGATTTGCAAACGTGGTGATGCGACGGCGCTGAAACCTCGAAACGACACCTTTATGCAATTTTCGCGGCCCCTGTCTCAATAGGAGTTCATAGATATGGACAGACGTTCTTTTGTCAAAGCGGCAGGGGTCGCGGGCATCGCGGGCCTCGCAGGTTGTACGGGCGGACCGTCCGAGGGGAGCCAGGAGACGACGGCGACGACGACCGAGGAATCCGGCGGCGAAGAGACCACCACGGCCGAGCAGACGACCGAGGAGTCCGGTCCGGCGGCCAACGTCGGCATGGTCTACGCGCTCGGCGGTCTCGGTGACAAGTCGTTCAACGACGCCGCGAAGCGCGGCATCGAACAGGCGGAATCGGAACTCGGCATCGCCTACGACGAGGCTCAGCCCTCGGCGGCGGAGGAGTTCCCGCAGTTCCAGCGCCGGTTCGCGCAGTCGTCGAACCCGGACTACGACCTCGTGTCGTGTATCGGCTACGCGCAGAAGTCCGCGCTCTCCGAAACCGCGCCGAGTTTCTCGGACCAGAAGTTCATGATCGTCGACGACGTGGTCGACGAGGACAACGTGGCGAGCTACCTGTTCCGCGAGGAACAGGGCTCGTTCCAAGTCGGTTACCTCGCCGGCCTCATCACGACCCAGGAGTTCTCGGCCGGCTCCGGCTCGACGACGGCTGACTCGAAGAGCGTCGGCTTCGTCGGCGG
Organism: Haloferax sp. Q22; assembly: GCF_001482285.1. Taxonomy (GTDB): domain Archaea; phylum Halobacteriota; class Halobacteria; order Halobacteriales; family Haloferacaceae; genus Haloferax. The sequence goes on from NZ_LOEP01000018.1 coordinate 28,964, forward strand.
CACCGAGACTGAGCTCATCCGCAAGTTCCAGGCTGGCTACGAGGCTGGCGTGGCGCACGCGGACGAGGAAATCTCCGTCGACGTGGCCTACGTCGGGTCGTTCTCCGACTCCGCGAAGGGCAAGGAGATTGCCACCTCGATGTACGACAACGGCGCTGACGTCGTCTACCACGCGGCCGGCGGCAGCGGCCTCGGCGTCTTCCAGGCGGCCAAAGAGCAGGGCAAGTTTGCCATCGGCGTCGACTCCGACCAGTCGCAGACCGAGCCGAACTACGCCGACGTCATCCTCGCGTCGATGGTCAAGCGCGTCGAGTCGGCGGTGTACACCTCCGTCGAGAACGTCGTCAACGACGAGTTCAACGGCGGTTCCACCACGACGCTCGGCCTCGAAGAGGACGGCGTCGCCGCCGTCTACGGCGCGGAACTCGGCTCCGAAATCCCGCAGGACGTGAAGGATTCGCTCTCTGAGTCCCGCGAGGCTATTATCGCCGGCGACATCGAGATTCCGACGACGACCGAGTAACGCCGCACTCGACACTCGCATTTCTTTCGACGCCGCGCGCCGAGCGACAGGATCCCCAAATGTTGGAGTCAATGTTGCCGGTTTCGCACCACGGGCAGTCGAACATGCTCGCGGGTTGAACGTTCGAACCCCCCGAGAACCGCCGCGACGATCCGTGTGGACCACTCCCGCGCCGACTCGAATCCCACGAGTTTAAGCGAACCCCCCCGAAAAAAGGGTCAAGATGAGCACCGCTGTTCATCTCGACGAAATCACAAAACGGTTCTCCGGCGTCGTGGCGAACGACGACGTGGACCTGACCGTCGAGCGCGGCACGGTGCACGCACTTCTGGGAGAAAACGGGGCCGGCAAGACGACGTTGATGAACATCCTCTACGGGCTCTACGAACCCACTGAGGGGACCGTCCACGTGGACGGGGAACCGCGGGACTTCGATTCGCCCGCGGACGCCATCGACGCCGGAATCGGTATGATTCACCAGCACTTCATGCTGGTCGACCCCATGACGGTCGCCGAGAACATCGTCCTCGGCAACGAACCGCGCAAGTGGTTCGGTACGACCGTCGACCGGGAGCGTGCGCGCCAAGAGGTCATCGACCTCTCGAACCGATACGGATTCGACGTGAACCCCGACGACGCCATCGAGGACGTGAGCGTCGGCGTTCAACAGCGCGTCGAGATTCTGAAAGCACTCTACCGCGGGGCCGACATCCTCATTCTGGACGAGCCCACCGCGGTCCTCACCCCGCAGGAGGTCGAAGAGCTGTTCCGCGTCTTCGAGGAGCTGACCGCCCAAGGCAAGACGATTATCTTCATCAGCCACAAGCTCGGGGAGGCGATGCACGCCGCGGACGACATCACCGTCCTCCGAAACGGGAAGAACGTCGGCACCGTCAAGGCTGACGAGACCTCCAACGAGGAACTCGCCGAGCTGATGGTCGGCCGCGAGGTCCTCCTCGAACCGAAGGCCGAGCCGCAGGAACCGGGCGACGAGGTGCTCGCGGTGCAGCACCTCTCGGCCGAGGACAACCGCGGCATCCCCGCCGTCTCCGACGTGTCGTTCGACATTCGCGAGGGCGAGGTGTTCGGCATCGCCGGTGTCGACGGCAACGGCCAGTCGCAATTGGTCGAGGCCATCACCGGCCTGCGGACGCCGACCGAGGGCTCGATTTCCTACAAGGGCGGAGACATCACCGACGCCTCCCGCCGCTCCCGCATCGCCGACGGGATGGCGTACATCCCCGAGGACCGCCACGAGCGCGGGCTCGTGATGGACTTCGACCTCGTCCAAAACGGCATCCTCGGGAGCCAGCACAGCCCGACGTTCGCCGCCGACGGCCGGATAAATTGGTCCGACGCGCGCGACCACGCGGAACGAATCATCGACGAATACGACGTTCGACCGCCGCACGCCGACGCCGACGCGGAGTCCTTCTCCGGCGGCAACCAACAGAAGTTCATCGTCGGCCGCGAGTTCGAACGCGAACCGGACCTCGTCGTCGCCACCCACCCGACCCGCGGCGTGGACATCGGCGCGATGGAGTTCATCCACGAGCGGCTCTTGGACCTCCGAGCGGAGGGGAAGGCGGTTCTCCTCATCTCCTCGAAGCTCGACGAAGTGCAGGGTCTCTCGGACCGCCTCGGCGTCATGCACGACGGCGAACTCATGGACATCGTAGACCCACGCAACACCACCGAAGAAGAGATTGGCCTGCTCATGGCCGGCGAACGCCCGAACGCCGCCGAGACCGACGCGGAACCGCCGGTGGGTGACGCCAAATGAGCGCGGCCGAGAACGCGAAGGCAGTCCTCCGGCGGCTGACGGCCGCCTCTGCGACGGAGCGCATCCTCATCAGTTTCGCCGCGCTCATCATGGCCGTACTCGTCGGCGCGGTCATCATCCTCGTCTCCGGCCGCATCACGACGTGCCAGACCGCGGCGACGACGCTGTTCGGTACCGGCTTCTGTTACGACCCCGTCGAAGTGTACCTCGTGTTGTTCAACGGGGCGCTCGGCGAGCCGTTCCTCGTGAACAGCCCGGGGATTCTCAAACCGCTCAACCCCAACTGGAACCCGCTGAACTTCGGGTTCGCGCTCACGCTCAAGGAGACGACGCTCCTCATCTTCACCGGCCTCTCGGTCGCCGTCTCCTTCCGCGCGGGCCTGTTCAACATCGGGACGCAGGGACAGCTCATCCTCGGCGGCCTCGCGACGGCGCTGTTTTCGTTCTTCGTCGCGCCGCTGCTCCCGTCGGGGCTCGTCGGCGGCCTCATTCTGATTCCGCTCGCCATTGTCGTCGGCGCGCTCGTCGGCGGCCTCTACGGCGCGATTCCGGGGGCGCTCAAGGCCTACGCCGACGCCAACGAGGTCATCACGACCATCATGCTGAACTTCATCGCGGCGCAGATCGCGTTCGTCCTCGTCAGCGAGTTCTACGGTAACCCCGACTCGCAGGTCGTCGAGACGACGCCGATTCCCGACTGGGCGACGCTCCTCCCGGTGGCGTTCCCGCAGGGCGGCGACTTCTCGATTCTCGCGCTCGCGTTCGGCCTCGCGCTCGTCGTCGCCGTCTGGTTCCTGCTCGAACAGACCTCGTTCGGGTACGACCTCCGGACGAGCGGCGAACAGCCCGAGGCCGCCGAGTACGGCGGCGTCGACGCCAAGCGCACGACCGTCACGAGCATGTTCCTCTCCGGCGCGCTCGGCGGCATGGGCGGCGCTATCTGGGTGCTCATGGTCATGGGCAAGTGGCAGGCTGGCGTCCCCGCGCTCGGGTTCGACGGCATCACCGTCTCCATCCTCGCGGGGAACAACCCGTTCGGGGTCGTCCCGGCGGCGCTCCTGTTCGGGACGCTCAAATCCGGCTCCCTCGCGGTCCAGTTCGGGACCGGCGTCCCGAAGCAGCTCGTCGGCGTCCTCCGCGGACTCATCATCCTGTTCGTCGCGATGCCCGAGTTCTTCCGCATGCTCGGCTCCACCATCGACCTCGAACCGGACCGCGAGACCGTGGCCACGGACGGCGGCCGCCTCGGAGGTGACGACGAATGAGTACGACCACTATCGACCGGCTCCGCGACACCGAACTGTCTTACAGAGCGACCCTCGCCGGCGGGGCGCTGAGCGTCTTCCTGCTCATCGCGCTCCTCGGTCTCGCGTTCCCGAGCAGTATCTGGGGCAACTTCCTCGCCATCCTCACGAGTCGGAGCACGCTCTCGTCGGCGCTCCGGCTCTCGGTGCCCATCACCTTCGCCGCGCTCGGCGGTATCTTCTCCGAGAAGGCCGGCGTGGTGAACATCGGACTGGAAGGCCTCCTCATCATCTCGGCGTTCACCGCGGTCATCACGACGGCCGTCGTCGGCCCCGAGATGACCGTCGTCGGCCTCCCGGCCATCTGGATCGGCTTCTTCGCCGGCATCCTCTCGTCGGTGCTGTTCTCGGCGCTGTTCGCCGTGGTCTGCATCCGCTTCAAGGCCGACCAAATCATCGCCGGCCTCGCCGTCTGGCTCATCGCGCTCGGCCTCGCGCCGTTCGCGGCGACCGTCTACTACGGCGGCGTCAACACCGACAACCTCGGGACGACCCTCGGGACGTGGACGATTCCCGTCCTCTCGGACATCCCGTTTTTCGGCGCGTTCTTCGACGCCGACCCCGCGGTGTACATGATGCTCGTCGCAGTCCCGGCGTCGTGGTACGTCCTGAACCGCACGGCGTTCGGCCGCCACGTCCGCGCGTCCGGTGAGAACCCCAAGGCGCTCGACACTGTCGGCGTCGACGTGAGCCGCGTCCGCTACGCGGGCGTGCTCCTCTCGGGCTTCCTCGCCGGTGTCGGCGGCTCCGCGCTGTCGCTCGGCCTCGGACAGTTCGTCGGTAACAACCAGACGATGGTCAACGGGAAGGGCTTTATCGCCATCGTGGCGTACCTCTTCGGGAACTACAACCCCATCGGCGCGTTCGGCGCGTCGTTCCTCTTCGCGGGGCTGGAGGCCGCCCAGATTCGCCTCCAGCAGGTCCCCGGCTACGCCATCCCCGACTCGCTCATCCAGACGATTCCGTACGTGACGGTCCTCGTCGTCCTCGCGCTCGTCGGTCGCACCCGCATCCCGGAGGCGGCAGGCGAGCACTACGACACCGGCGACGACAACCGCTGAGCGACCCGGAACCCTCGGTTTCTCCGTTTTCTCTTTCCCGTTTCTCCGATTTCGCCCGTTCGAGCGTCGCATCCCGGCCGGGGCGGTTCCCGTCGAACTCGCTCCGCGCGGTCGGTGCGGGAGTAAAGAGTTTTCAGCCCGCGATATGGAGGTGATACCATGTCCACAGACGAGAACGACACCGCCGAGGAGTCCTCGGCGAGCCCACGGACCCAGTCCGTGGACGTGGTGGTCGTCGGCGCGGGAACCTCCGGCTGTTACGCCGCCGCCACCATCGCGAACGCGGGCTACGACGTGACCATCGTCGAGCGGAAGTCCGCGGAGGAAGCGGGACACATCGCCTGCGGGGACGCCCTGAAGGGCGCTGACGCCTTCCCCGAGGCGATTCCGAAGTCGAAAATCGAGCCCGCGTTCACCAACACCGAGGTCGACCACGGCCGCTTCGAGATTCCGCAGGAGGACACCGTCCTCGATATCCCGGTCCCCGGCGAACTCGCCGTCATCGACCGCTGGGAGTACGGCCGCCTCATCATCGAAGGCGCGGACGAGGCCGGTGTCGAACTCCACTACGACACGGTTGTCCAAGACGTGAAACAGGACGACGACGGCACCGTCACCGGCATCGTCGGCAAACACGACGGCGAGGTCGTCGAATACGACGCCGACATCGTCATCGACGGCGCTGGCTCGCTGTCGCTCCTCCAGGACAAGGTAGACTTTTCCGACGCCACCTTCGACACGAACGTCTCCTACCAGCACTTCTCGTCGGCGTACCGCGAGGTCGTCGAGGTTCCCGAACCCGTCGAGTGGTCGGACGCGCTCGTGTTCAAGCCAGCCGAGGTCGCCGCGGGCTACGTCTGGTACTTCCCGCGGACCGAGACCGAAATCAACGCTGGCCTCGGCTTCCAGATGACGGAGGAGCCGATGAAGCTCGTCGACGACCTGAAGAAAGACCTCCGGGAGCGTCCCGAGTTCGAGGGCGCGGAGGTCATCGACAAGCTCGGTGCCGCGCTCCCGACCCGTCGGCCCTACGACTCGGCGACTGCGCCGGGGTACATGGCCGTCGGCGACGCCGCGGCCCACGTCAACCCGACGACCGGCGGCGGCATCGCCGGCGCGGCCTACGCCGGCAAGTACGCCGGCGAGCAGGCTGCAATCGCGCTCGAAGCCGGCGACGTGAGCGAGGAGATGCTCTGGCGTTACAACCAGCGCGTCATGGACCACTTCGGCGGCCGCTACGCCAGCCTCGACGTGTACAACATCCTCTCGACCGCCGTTGACGTGGACGACCTGATGGGCCTTATCGCCTCCATCCCCGGCGAAAAGCTCGCAGAAGCGCTCTACTCCGGGACGACCTCGTTCGGTCCCGTCCTCCTCGCGCAGACCGCGGCGTCGAGCTACGGCCACTGGAGCCAGATTTACGAGTTCTTCAAAATCAAGCGCCTCGCCGACGAACTGCTGGCCCACTACGGCCGCTACCCGAGTCGGCCGAGCGCCCTCGAGGGCTGGAAGGTCGAGCGAGACCGCATCATGGACGACATCTACGAACTCACGGGCGCGGACCCGAAGTACTGACCTCGGTCTCCGCCGCAAACGAGACGTTTCGGAACTCGAACCGGGCACCGCCGTTTTCGCCGTCCGTCGCCGACACCTCCCAGCCGTGCGCGTCGGCGACGCCGGAGACGATAGCGAGGCCGAGGCCGGTCCCTCGCGAGTCGGTGCTGTAGCCCGACTCGAAGATGCGCTCGCGTTCTTCCGGCGGGATGCCGGGGCCGTCGTCCTCGACGAAGAAGCCGTCGTCCAGCGGGCCGACCCGGACGTTGACGCCGGGCGTTCCCCCGTCGGTGGCGTCCGGCACCGGTCGTCTGACTCCCGGGTTCGGTGCCTCGTCGGGCGACGGTCGACCACCTGCCGTGTCGCGCTCGGCTGGGTCGGACGCGGTCTGGTTGCCTGTCGAACTGCGTTCTACAGCGTCGTCGGATGAAATCCGACTGCCCGTCGAGTCATGCTCGACGGCGTCACCAGACGTAGTCTGGTTGCCTGTGGAACCGTGTTCCACAGCGTTCCGAAACAGGTTCTCGAAGACGGCGGTGAGCCGTCCCCTGTCGGCGAGCAGTTCCGCGTCGGCCTCGACGGTCAGGCCCGACGCGCCGAGACTGGTGTTCGTCACCGCGTCCGCGGCCACGGTGGCGAGGCTGACGCGCTCGACCTCGCCGACCGACTCGCCGGCTCGGGCGAGCTGTAACACGTCTTGGATGAGCGCCTCCATCCGGTCGTGGGCGTCGGCGACCGTCGAGAGGTGCTCGGTCCCGTGGCCGTCGCGGGCGAGTTCGAGCCGCATCTGGGCGACGTTCAGCGGGTTTCTGAGGTCGTGGGTGATGACCGAGGCGAACTGGTCGAGCCGGTCGTTGCGGCGGCGGAGGTCCGTCTCGCGGGCGTCGCGGTGGGTCGACCACCGGATCGCGCCGACCGCGAGCGCGACCGACCCGACGAGGAGCGTCCCGTCCTCGAAGACGAGCGTGAACGCTTCGGGCTGGACGACGACCTCGTCGACCGCGTCGCTGACGGCGTAGACGGCGACCAGCGCGGTTCCGACGTACAGCGGTCGCCAGACCGTCTGCACGTCGCGGACGCTCCCGACGACGAACGCACCGACGAGCGGAATCGGAACCAAGAGGAGTTCCACGGCGAACCGGAGCCAGTGAACCTCGGGGCTGTCGGGGAAGACGGCAACTTGGACGACCGCGACGCCGACGGCGATGCCGACGACTGCGAGACCCGGACGCAGGTCTGCGTCTTCGGTCGATTCACCTCCGAGGAGCCCCATCGCTGGCGGCTATGCACGGGGGGGACAAATAACCGCTGGCGGTTCGTCGCGGACGGTCCGGTCGATCGCGCGTCGGCTCAGACGAGTCGAGTCGGCCGAAAAACGCTCAAACGGCGCTCTCAGCTCGTCTCAGGTTCGTCTTCGTCGGCTCAGGGTCGGTCGGCCGCGATTCGTTTGACGCTGCCGGCGAGTACGTCGACGGCGATACCGATGGTCGCTTCGTCCACGTCGAACGTCCGGGTGTGGTGGCCGCCGGGGTGGTCGGTGCCGACGCCGACGTAGGCCGCGAGGCCGCCGCGGTCCTGGACGTACTGCATGAGGTAGGTCGCGTCCTCGCTGCCGCCGAGGTCGTCGCTTTCGAGAATCGAGGTGACGCCTTCGACTCCCTCGCTCACGCCGCCGACGATGGCCGCGAGCGCGTCGTCGCTCCGGGCGCTCGGGGCCTTCCCCTCGACCCCGATTTCGACCTCGCAGTCGTTCATCGCGGCGGCCGACTCGATGACGGTGTGGGCGCGGTCTTCCATGTACTCCATGAGTTCCGTCGTCGCGCCGCGCACCTCGCCTTCGATGAACGCCTCTTCGGCGACGATGTTCGTGGCCGTGCCGCCGCCCATCAGGCCGACGTTGACGCGGGTGGGTCCATCGGAGTGCCGGGAGATACCGTAGAGGTTCTGCGTGGCGGTCGCGGCCGCGAGGTTCGCGTTCTTTCCCTCCTCGGGTTTCGCGCCCGCGTGGGCCGGGGCGCCGGTGAACTCGGCGCGGAAGTGCGACACCGCGAGGAAGCCGCCGACGCCGCAGACGACCTCGCCGGTCGGGTGGTCGAGGCCGACGTGGACCGCGAGCAGGTAGTCCACGTCGTCGAGGTGGCCGCCCTCGGCGACGGCCTTCCCGCCGGCGACCTGCTCCTCGCTCGGCTGGAAGAACACCTTGAACGTCCCCTCGAAGTCGGAGTCGAGGACGGCGTCGAGGACGCCGATACCGATTGTCGCGTGGGCGTCGTGGCCGCAGGCGTGCATGAAGCCCTCGTTCTCGGAGCGGAAGCCCTCGGCGGCCGGGAGGTGGTCGCCGTCCTCGGACTCGGTGATGGGGAGCGCGTCGATGTCGACGCGGAGCCCGACGGTCGGGCCTTCGCCGCGTTCGACGACCGCGACCGCGCCGGTGTAGCCGCCTGTGAGGCGGTCGAGGACGTCCTCGCGCGCGCCGGCCTCGCGGGCCCGTTCGAACCACGCGTCGAGTTCGGCGTCGTCGGGGACGGCCATGCGCTCGTCGGCGTCGAGTATCTCCGGGCCGACGTAGAGCGCGTCGAGGTCGCGCGTCTCCAGTTCGTCGACGAGGCGGGCGGTGGTGTAGAACTCGCGCCATGCGGGTTCGGGGTGGCGGTGCAGGTCGCGGCGAAGCGAGACGAGGTCATCTATCGTCGCTCGGTTGCTCATGTCTGGACTCTTTTCTCCCGGCGATGATAAACGCTCCCGACGATTTGTGGCCGAGAAACTCAAGTTTGGAAGAAATAGTTGGAGGAAATTCGTGCCTATTATATATCACAGTCAATCTCTGACAAACGATGCCAGAAGAACCGGACATCGAGCTCAGTTTCCGTGGCGGGCGCCTCGTGAGCGCTCTGCCCATCGCCCTGTTCATCGCGTGGGCGATTTTCCAGAGTGGTATCCTCGGTATCGGCGATACGACCGGCCTCGTCGCGGGGATGCTGACAGGACTTATCGTGGGACTACTGTTCGTCCGGGGAGATTGGAAGGACTACGCGGACGTCATCTTCGCCGGCATGACCCGCCGGGTCGCCGCGACGGCGGTCGTCGCGTGGCTCTGGGCGGGCATGTTCGCCGAGACCATCCAGGTCGGCGGCTTCGTCGACGGCCTCGTCTGGGCAGCCACGGTCTTGAACGTCGGTCCGGGGCTGTTCCCGGCCGTGACGTTCCTGCTCGCGGCACTGTTGGCGACCGGTATCGGCACCGGCTACGGCACCGCAATCGCCTTCACGAGTCTCGTCTTCCCGGCGGGTCTCCTCCTCGGGGCGAACCCCGTGTTGCTGTTCGGTGCGATTCTCTCCGGCGCGGTGTTCGGAGACAACCTTGCGCCCGTCAGTGACACCACCATCGTCTCCGCGGTCACGCAGGACGCCGACATCGGCGGCGTCGTCGCCTCCCGCGTGAAGTACGCCGTCGTCGCCGCGACACTCGCAATCGCGGCGTACCTCGTCGCCGGCTTCGGAATCCCCGGCGTCTGGAGCGGCATGCCGTACGTCGACGTGGCCGGCGAGGTTTCCGCGTCGGTGTCGCCGTGGGGGCTCGTTCACCTCCTCGATATCGCCGTGGTCATCGCGCTCGCCGTCCGCGGTCGACACATCATCGAGGCCGTATCGTGGGGACTGCTCCTCGCGGCGGCGTTTAACCTCACGCTCGGCGCGGCGAACTTGGTGGACGTTTCGGCCGGGAGCATGCTCCTGTTCAGCGCGCCGCAGAACGGTCTCACGCAGGCGGTCGAGGCGCTTCCCCTCCTCGGGGCCGTCGTCGAGACCGTCCCCGCGGGACAGGTCGGCGTCGGCGGGAGCGTCTACTCCGGCGCGGCCGGCTTCTTCCCGCTTATCGTCCTGACGCTCCTGCTCGTCGCGGGCGCGGAAGTCATGCGCGCCGGTGGCGGCTTCGACGCGATTCAGGAGCTCGTCATCGACCGCGTCGCCACGACGGTCCGCCGCGCGGAGACCACGATGGTCGTCGGGACGGCGCTCGTCAACGCGACGGTCACCATCAACACGGCGGCCGAAATCGCCATCGCGCCCTACGTCGCCACGCTCGGCAAGCGCTTCAACATCAACGGCTACCGCCGCGCCAACATCCTCGACGCCAACACCTCGGCGCTCGGCTACATCTTCCCGTGGGGCGGCGGCCTACTCGCCGGCTACGGGGCCATGCAGGGCCTCGTCGGCGGCGAGGCGACGCCGTGGTTCACGGCGGAGATGCTCGTGAACCCCGCGTCGGTCTTCCCCTACGTGTTCCACGGCTGGTTCCTCGTGGCGGTGTTCCTGTTCGCCGCGTGGACCGGCTATGGCCGCGAGTACGTCTCCGACCGCACGAGTGAGGAGGTGAGCCGCGTATGAGCCGCCTCGATAAGCTCTTGGCCGGCTGGACGTTCCGCACCGCGACGCCGACGTTCGAACCCGGCGAGGTCATCACGGCCTACGTCAGCGAGCGCAACGGCGACGGTCTCACCGTCCGCATCGGCGACTCGGTCATCCGGGTCGAAGACGGCGGCGGCGCGGCCGTCGAAGACAAGGTTCGGCTGGAGGTCACGTCGTTCGACGCGACCAACCACGTCGGTACCGGCGAGGTAGTCGAAGTCCTCGGGCCGGACGCCTGAGCGGTCGAAAAAACGACAAAAAGCGCAGACCCGCGTCTTCTTTCGCGCTCCGTGACTACCGTCAGCGACGGTGACCGAGCGGTTTCTTCTGTTCGACTTCGATTTCGAGGTGGACGCTGTCGGGGAACTCCTTGAGACCGACCTCGCGGGCGATCTGGTCCGCGCCGTGGATTTCGAGCCGACGGGTGTACACGGGGTAGGACCACGACGAGAACTGGTCGCCGGGTTGGAGCGTCCGGTACTGCGGGACGCTCACCTGCTTCGGCTGGTCGGAGTGGGGGCCGCGGCACTCCGCGCCCTTCCGCTCGACGAACTGCTTGAGGTCGTCGACCACTCGGTCGAGGACCGCCTTATCACCGCTTTGAAAGGTGAGTTTTGTGACGAAGGCCATAGCTGGGTACTACTCCTTGTTGCACGCTCCGACGGTAAAAGCGCATCTACACGAACCGGGGACTCCGGGCCTCCGCCACCCGAATCCCGAACGAACGACCGTGCGAACGCGCTACAATCTCCGATACCCTCTTAAAGGGTGGCACGTTTATTTCGGGTAATGGCAGTCGAAGCGGTTAGCGCTGGAGCCATTCTCTTCCGCGACACCCGCGGCCGGAGGGAGTACTTACTCCTGAAGAGCCGTCCCGGGGACTGGGAGTTCCCGAAGGGCGGGGTCGAAGGGGACGAGGAGCTTCAGCAAACGGCAATCAGGGAGGTCAAAGAGGAGGCGGGAATCCAAGATTTCCGTCTCATCGATGGCTTCCGCGAGGACTACAGCTACGTCTTCGAGGCGAACGGTACGACGATTCACAAGACGGTCCACCTCTTTATCGCGCGCTCGTTCGAGGCGTCCGCGGAGCTCTCGACGGAGCACCGCGACCTCCAGTGGCGCGACTACGAGCAGGCCATCAACACCATCACGCAGGACGGCCCCCGCGAGATATTCGAGCGCGCCCACGAGTTCCTCGACGAACTCGCCGAGCGGAACGAGGGCGAACACAAGTACCTGAAGTAGCGTCGGTCGGTTCGGCCGACGCCCGAGACGCGACACCCACGAGCAACAGCGCCGCGATTCAGCGCGGGGGGCGCGGGCGGCGACACCCGCGGCGTCGTCGGGCCGGACTCAGAAGCCGCCCGACCGAAACGCCTTCGGCTCCCCGCCGCAACTCCCGGTCGTGAGCGACGCCGCCGACCGCGACCCCGAGTTCGCCTTCGAGCTACGGGTCTGCCGCTGGGCCGAGCGCGCGTGGCACCCCGACGGCCCGCGCCCCGCGTTCGTCGCCCGACAGCTCGGCACCCGAGAGCGCCGCTGGGACACCGTCGTCGTGGAGGTCGACCCCAAGGCGTTCGCCGCCCGGCGCGCCCTCTCGACCGACGGCTTCGACTCGGACCTCTTGCGCGTCGTCCGCCACGCGCCCGCCGAGTGGGCGTGGTACCGAGACGCCATCCCCGAACCCGACTTCCCGTGGCGACACGTCGTGCCGGCGGTCCACCGCGCCGCGGGGCTCGGACTGGTCCAAAAGCGCCGCGGCTCGCGGAATCGCGTCGAGTACCGGCGGACCGCGCCGTACCCCGACTGGGTCGAGCGCGTCGTCGCCATCGAGAACAAGCCTGACCTCGACGCCAGCGCCGCCCGCGCGCTCGCCGACCAACTCGAACACGACGTGTCGCGGGCGCTCGCCGACGAGGTCTGGGTCGCCACCGAGGTGACGGATCGGCGGGTCGAACCCGCCCTGTTGGAGGACCTACCGGTCGAAGTCGGCATCCTCGGCGTCGACGGCGACTCGGCGGAGGTGCTGTGGCACCCGAGTTCGCTCTCGCCCGACCCGGCCGACGCCCGGCGGCGACTCGTCCTCGCCGAGCGCGCCTACGACCGCGGCTGGCGGAACTACGTGGACACGATGCGACCCGACTGCCGGCACTTCGAACTCGACCGGCGCGGCCGGGCGCTCGTCCCGCGGTGCGCCGCAAAAGACTGTTATCAGAGCCAGCGCGAGTGCGCCCACTCGTGTCCGTCGTTCGAGCCCGAGCCGCCGTCGTGGCGGATGAAGGGCTGGCCTATCGAGGGCGGCCCCGGCAAGGGCGTGCGCCGGATTCTGGAGGCGCGGCGCGAACGCGCCAGAGACCGCGCCGAACGCGGTAGTGAGAACGCCTAAATTCGAGCCTCTCTGACCGACCGGTATGGAACGATTCCAGAACACGAGCCTGCCGGACTGGGACTGGTGGGGAAAGCTCTGGCCGACACCGGGCGAGACGCTTCGGGAACTCGGGCTGTCGTCGGGCGACACCGTCGTCGAAATCGGCTGTGGAAACGGCTACTTCGCGTTACCGGCGGCGCGAATCGTCGCGCCAGCCCCGGTGTACGGGGTCGATCTCGACGACGGACTGGTCGCGGAACTCGAACACCTCGCCGACCAGCAGCGCATCGACAACGTGGTGACGGTCCGCGGCGACGCCCGCGAGCTATCGACGCACCTCTCGGACCCCGTCGACGTGGCGCTGTTCGCGAACGCATTCCACGGGGTCGACGACCGCGACGAGTTCCTGACGGAAGTCGCGTCGGTCCTCGCCGACGACGGTCGGTTCGTCGTCGTCAACTGGCGGCCTCTCCCCCGGTCGGAGACGACCGTGGCCGGCGAGCCCCGGGGCCCCCCGACTGACCTGCGACTCGGTCCCGAGGAGACTGCAGCGATAGTCGAGGACGCGACCGACCTCGCGGTGACGGCGGAAATCGACATCCCGCCGTACCACTACGCGCTGGTGTTCGAGCGGCGAGCGTAGCGACCGCGGAAACGGGCGATTAGACGACTTCCACGTCGACCTCGTCGCGCTCGACGGCGAGGCGGAACGTGGGGACGGTCCGGTAGACGACCTCGATGACGCCCTTGCGACGGAGACTCTGGAGCGCCCGGCGCACGTCGTCCACGTCGGGGTCGATGTCGAACTCGTCTCGGAGCTTGTTGAGGACGCTGACGACGCTCTCGGAGCGCTCGTCGGGGCCGGCGACGACCTCGAAGACGCGGGCTTCGAGCGAGGGAACGCGGATGACGCTCGGTACGGATTCGGCCTCGTCGTCGCCCTCGACGCCGGGTTCGACGCCGACGAGTTCGGCGGCCTCGGCCGTCGCGCGGATGAGGCTGTTGTCGTCGCGGTAGTAGTAGTCTTTCAGCTCGGATTCGAGGTAGCGGTGGACTTCGCTCCCGCTTTCGAGGTCCCAGCGGTTCTGTAACTCCTTGTTCTTCGTCGGCTGGAGCCGGACGATGTCGGCGAGGCGTTCTTTCGCCTCGTCGGAGAGCGTCATATCGGTGGATTCGACGGAGGGGGTATAACGTTGTTCTGGATTCTTCAGCACGACCAGCAAACGTTAATTATTATCCCTGTCCCTTGCGTCGGCTCGACTATGAGCTGGGACACCCTCCAACTCGACTGGGACGGCGACGTGGCGACCATTACTATCGACCGCCCCGAGCAGATGAACGCGCTCAACGCGGACACACTCGACGCGCTCGAAGACGCCCTCGACGAGGCCGAAGACGGCGGCGCGCGGGTGGTCGTCCTCACCGGCGCGGGCGAGAAGGCGTTCATCGCGGGCGCGGACATCAGCTACATGAAGGACATCGGGTCGCCCGCCGCGCAGGCGTACGCCGAGCAGGGCCACCGCATCGCGACGCGCTTGGAGGAGTTCCCCGCGCCGACCGTCGCAGCCATCAACGGCTACGCCTTCGGTGGCGGCATGGAGTTCGCGCTGGCGTGCGACCTCCGAGTCGCCTCCGAGCGCGCGCTGCTCGGCCAGACTGAAATCGACCTCGGCATCATGCCCGGCTGGGGCGGGAGCGTCCGCCTGCCGGCGCTCGTCGGCGACGAAGTCGCGCGGCGACTCATCTTCTTCGGCGAGCGCATCGACGCCAGCGACGCCCACGAGTACGGCATCGTCGGCGAGGTCGTCGCTCACGACCAACTCGACTCGCACGTCGAGGAACTCGCCGCGGACCTCGCGTCGAAGCCGCGGCACGCCCTCGCGGGCGCGAAAGCCGCCATCAACATGTCCCACGATGCGCCGCGAGACGCCGCGCTCGACTTCGAGGCCCGCGTCTGGAGCGGCCTGTTCGGTACCCACGACCAGCGCGAGGGGATGGACGCCTTCCTCGACAAGCGCGACCCCGACTTCGAATAGGAAACGGGCGGGAAGCTCCTTTTCGACGGCGTAATCGGTAACTCAGCCCCGATTCCCCTCCGCCGAATCCGTGCTAGCACGGCTCCTGCAACTGCTAAGGCGCTGCATGTATAATGAATAATCGTGACAGAAACCATCACGCTCGGCCGCGTCGAATCCCTCCTCGAAGACCTCTCGTACCCGGTCTCGCGCCGGGACGCCGCGGCCTCCCTCGACGGTGTGACGGTGCTCATGGCCGACGGGAACGCCGACCTCGGCGAGTTGGTCGGGAACTGCCTTACGGCCGAGTTCGCCGACGCGAAGGACCTGTACTACGAACTGAACAACGCGATGCCCATCGAGGCGCTCGGCGAACCGGGGCAGTCCGACGGCGACGCCTGAGCCGCTCGTTCGACACCGGCTTTTTTCAGCGCTCACCCCGCGAGCGCGTCGCAATCCTGACGCTTAAGTCCTTCAAGCGGTAGGACGTACTATCATGGAGTTTTGCGACGACTGCGGGTCCCTGATGACGCCGCAAGACGGCGTCTGGGTCTGTCCGAACGGCCACGAGAAAGCGCGCGACAGCGAAAAGGAGAAGTCCATGGTCACGACCGAGGGCCAAGAGTCCAGCGAGGTCGTCGACATGTCCGACGTGGACAACGCCGACATCGGCCCGACGACGAAGACCATCTGTCCGAAGTGCGGCCACGACGTGGCGCGCTACGAGATGAAGCAGATTCGCTCCGCCGACGAGTCCGAGACGCGTTTCTTCACCTGCGTCGAGTGCGACCACAAGTGGCGCGAAGACGACCACTGAGCGACTCGCCTTTTTCAGCCCTCCGTCCGTAACGCGGGGCATGGCCGACGCGCTCGCCCCGCCGACGCTCCCGCCGCTCGACGGGTGGGTCCGCGTCAGCGACGCGACGGACCGCCCGTTCGAACTCGGCCCCGTCAGCGTCGTCGCCCGGACCGTCGTCTACGAGGACGCCGCCATTCGCGAGCGCGTCCCGGCGACCGCCGATGGCCCGTGGCGCTTCCTGTTCGCCACCCGCCTCGAAATCCGGCCGCACACGCCGCCGTCGAAGGCGCTGACGAAACTGGTCGTCAAGCGCGCGAGCGCCGGCTTCGAATCGCGCCTCGAAGCCCGCGGCTTCTCGGACGTTCGGCGCGTCGAGTCGCGGACGCTTCGGGTTCGGGTCGGCGGCGGTGGCGACAGAACCGACGACGGTCGGGGCGACGCGGAGAGCGAAGCCGAGGCCGACGTGGTTCGCTACGCCGCGACCGTCGAACTCGCCGGGGTCGAACTCGCCGCCGACGCCTACCTCGCGGTGACGCCGGTCGACGGCGAGTTCCTCCTGACCGGCGGCGCGTACCCCCGCGAAGTCCGCGGCGGCGACACCGAGACGGCGGCGTCGCTCCGCGAGGTCATCGAGCCGGAGCGGTTCAGAGAAGAGCTGTTTCGCGTGATTCGCCGCGTCGGGTGAGGCGAGGCGGGTGGGCCGAAAGAGAGGCTGGCCCGACCGCGTCGGTCTCGCTCACTCGTTGCGGGCGAAGACGAGGTAGCCGGTGTGGCCGACGCCGGCGGTCGAGGGTCGCGACCCGCGGTCGTTGAAGTCCATGTGCCGCTGAATCGTCTCGAACGTCTCCACGTCCGAGAGGCCAACCTCTCTGGCGGCTTCGACGGCCGCGCGCGTGCCCTCCACGAATGGGGAGTAGACGGCGACGTAGCCGCCGGTCACGAGCAGGTCGGGCGCGTGCCGGACGACCTCGGGCGCGTTCTCGGTGTCGAGGGTGAGCACGTCGAACTTCGAGTCCGCGAGGTCGTCGACCTCGTCGGTGATGTCGCCGGTGCGAACGTCGACGCGGTCTTCAACGCCGGCGAGCCGCATGTTCTCGCGGGCGACGTCGGCGAACTCGGCGTCGCGTTCGAACGTCGTCACGTCGACGCCGAGGCGACCGAGGTACGCCGAGAGGACGCCCGTGCCGGTACCCGCGTCGAGGACGCGCTCTCCGGCCGCGACGCCGGTGTGGCCGACGATGAGGCCGATGTCGCGCGGCATCATCGGCGCGCCGGTGCGCTCGAAGTGGTTGAAGAGGTCCGGGCCGCGCGGCTCGCGGACGAGGAACTCCTCGCCGATGTGGGTTTCGAGTGTCTGGCCGGCCTCCACGTCCTCGGGGACGGTGAGCATCCCGAGGTCGGTGTGCAGCTCGTCGCCGGGCGCCCGGAGGTACTCCCGGTCGCCGTGGACGAGGAGTATCACTCCAGTCGCGCGATGGCCGCGGCGAGGTCGCCGTCTTCGGCCTCCAGCGCTTCGCGGGCCTCGTCTTCGGGGACGCCGGCGCGCTGGGCCACGATGGCCACGTCGTCGGCCGGGATGGCGTCGGCGACTTCGTCGTTGTCGTCGCCGTCGTCACCGGCACCGAGTTCGCGCGTCTCGGGCTCGCCGACGATTTGGTAGGTCTCCTGGCCCTGCGCGTCCATGCGCGTGACCTGGGCGTCGCTGAAGACGAGTTCCTCGTCGGCCGTTTTGATGACGACCTCCTCGGCCTCGAGCTCCGTCACGTCGATGCCCATCTGCTTCATCATCTGCTTCATCTTTCGCGGGTTCATCCCGCCGCCTCCAAACATACCCGAAGGGTCGGGGTGGGCGCTCAAAAGCGTGGCGAACGTCGGTGCGCGGCGGTCGGACCGCGGGCCGGCGGTCGCGCGCTCACTCGACCCGCGTGCTGACCGCGAGGCCGTTGCCGACCGGGAGAACGATGGTCTCGTACCGCGGGTCGGCCCGCACCGCGTCGAGGAACGCCGCGATGCCGCGGGTGTCGGCGTCGGCCCCGTCCAGCGCCGCCGCGTCGCCCTCGCTCCAGTCGGTGAGCGCGCCGAAGTCGACCGGGCCGCGCATCACGTTGTCGGCGACGACGACGCCGCCTTCGGCGACGCGGTCAGAGACGAGGTCGAACGCCTCGGCGTAGCGGTGTTTCTGGTGGTCCAAGAGCACGAGGTCGAACTCGCCGTCGACGCCCTCAAACAGGTCGAGCGCGTCGCCTTCGAGGAACGTCGTCCGGTCGGCGAGGCCGGCGCGGTCGAGAAAGTCCCGCGCCATGTCGAGTTCGTGGGCATCGTGTTCGGTCAGGTAGAGTTCGGCGTCGTCGGCCATGCCCTCGGCGAACCACGTCGCGGAGTAGCCGAAGCCGGAGCCAAACTCGAACAGCCGCGTCGCGTCCGCGAGATGCGCGAGGACGCGGAGCACGCCGCCAGCCTCGGGACCGATGATGGGAAAGCCGTGCTCGTCGGCGTAGGTGGCCATCTCGGACTGCACCGCGTCGTGTTCCGGCGCGGTCGCCGCGAGGAACCGCCGCGTCTCGTCGGTCAGAATGTCCATGCCGATAGGGGGCGCGCGAGCGACATAAAATCGGTCGCCGCGGCCGCGTTCACGGGTTCGGCCGCTACGCTCGCGGTCGGAGATGGCGACCGATATCCGCCGACCCGCGTACGCTTAAGTAGGGACAAACCACATCTTCGACCATGTTTGATCCCGACGAGCTCGAAGAGATTCGGGAGGCGAAAGCCGAGTGGGAGGAGGAGACGCTGGGGCCGACCCTCGACCGCTTCGGGGAGCGCAAAGAGGAGTTCACGACCGACACGGGCGGCAACGTCGTTGAACGGCTCTACACCCCCGACGATGCCGACGTGGACTACGACGAGGACGTTGGCTTCCCGGGCGAAAAGCCTTACACGCGCGGGGTGTATCCGACGATGCACCGCGGGCGGCTCTGGACGATGCGGCAGTACGCCGGCTTCGGGACGGCCGCCGAGACGAACGAGCGGTTTCGCTACCTCATCGACAACGGCTCGTCGGGGCTGTCGCTCGCGTTCGACCTGCCGACGCAGATGGGCTACGACTCCGACGCGATGATGGCCGCCGGCGAGGTCGGGAAGTCGGGCGTCGCCATCGACAGCCTCCACGACATGGAGACGGTGTTCGACGGCATCGACCTCGGCGAGGTCTCCACGTCGATGACCATCAACGCCCCGGCGGCCGTGCTGCTGGCGATGTACGTCGCCCTCGGCGACAAGCAGGGCGTCCCCCGTGAGGAGCTTCGCGGCACCATCCAGAACGACATCATGAAGGAGTACATCGCGCGGAACCTCTACATCTTCCCGCCGGAGCCGTCGATGCGGCTCATCACGGACATCTTCGAGTTCTGCGCGGCGGAGACGCCGAAGTTCAACACCATCTCCATCTCCGGCTACCACATCCGCGAGGCCGGGTCGACCGCCGCCCAAGAGGTCGCGTTCACCCTCGGCAACGGCATCCAGTACGTGCAGGCCGCGGTCGACGCCGGTCTCGACGTGGACGACTTCGCCCCCCAGTTGTCCTTTTTCTTCAACGCCCACAACAACATCCTCGAAGAGGTGGCGAAGTTCCGCGCCGCCCGGCGGATGTGGGCGAAAATCATGGAAGAGCGCTTCGGCGCGGAGAACCCGAAGTCGATGCAGTTGAAGTTCCACACCCAGACCGGCGGGTCGACGCTCACCGCCCAGCAGGTCGAGAACAACGTCGTCCGGGTCGCCTATCAGGCGCTGGCGGCCGTCCTCGGGGGCACGCAGTCGCTGCACACCAACGGAAAGGACGAGGCGCTGTCGCTGCCGACCGAGAAGTCGGTCCGGACAGCGCTTCGGACCCAGCAGATTCTCGCCCACGAGTCGGGCGCGGCGGACACCATCGACCCGCTGGCGGGCAGTTACTACGTCGAGGCGCTGACCGACGACATCGAAGACGAGGCGTTCGACCTGCTCGACGAGGTGGACGACCGCGGCGGCATGCTCGACGCCGTGAAAAACCAGTGGGTCCAGCGAGAGATTCAGGACGTGGCCTACGAGCGCCAACGCGAGATAGAGGAGGGCGAGCGCGTCATCGTCGGCGTCAACGAGTATCAGGTGGACGAAGAGCCGACCGTCGAGGTCCAGGAGGTCGCCGAAGAAGATGAGAGCAAGCAGGTCGAGTCGCTCGAAGCCCGAAAGGACGACCGCGACGAGGAGGCCGTCGAGGCCGCCTTGGAGGACATCCGCGCCGCCGCGAACGGCGACGAGAACCTCCTCCCGCTCATCGTCACGGCGGTCAAGGCCTACGCGACGGTCGGCGAGATATGCGGCGTCCTCCGCGAGGAGTTCGGCGAGTACGAACCCGGCATGGCCTGACCTACCGCCCGACTCCCGAGCGGTCGGCGTCGCCGACGACCGCCCCGCGCCCCGTGCCAACGAGTCACTAACTCTATACTTTCACCCGGCTATCAAGTTTTATTGTCGAACCCCGTGTGGCCACATTCGAGGCTTATGATGCCGCTTATCGCATTCTAAACCCGTCACACGCCCGGCCGCTGTCTGTCGGCGCGAGGTTCGCGCCAGCAGTCGCTCGATTGTTCGAGCAGCTGCGGCCGTCGCGTTGCGGGGCTCTTCGACCGGAGAGCCCCCGGTATCGCATCCGATTGTCCACCTCACCAGACGAATGTCACGACAACGCCCCCGAGACAGTCGTACCGTCTCCGATTATCGCCCCTCGCATCACCGCCCCGCGCCCTCGCTGGCGACGCAGGCCGTCCTGCTCGCCTCGATGGCCGCGGTCGTCGCGGTCGTCACCTACCCCGCGGCGTCGCTCGCGGTCGCCATCACCGTCGCTGCCATTGTCGCCGTCGCCCGCGTCGTCGTCACCCGGGCCGACCGCTCGATGCTGACGGTCGACGTGCCTGGCGTCCCCGTCGAGGTCACGGTCGCCCGGACCGCCCGCGACTGAGGCTCGACCGAACGCCGTGAACCCCACGCCGACCCCGCCTGCACGACTTCGCGCCCTCACGCCCCACGCCCACTCGCGCCTCGCGTCCCGCTCTTGACGCGTCCTTTCGCGCTCGCTCTCCTCTCGTTCCCGACTCGTTTCGTTCCGTCTCGTCACCGATTGGACTCGGCGACCCGACCCCGGAGCACCCGAGCGACCGCCACGACGAGCATCGCTTGGAGGTAGCCGAAGACGGCGAGCGCCGGGTAGAACGTCGCCGTCTCGCGGACGCCGAACTCGTTGGCCGCGAGGGTGTCGAAGAAGAAGGCGGCCACGAGCGCGGGGTAGTCGATGACCCAAATCTCCCTCGGCAACACGCCGAAGAATCCGACTGCCCACACCGCCGCGAGTCCGGCGAAGACGGCGACTGTGGCCCGGGCTGTGGCGAGTCGGACGAACCCGTGTGCGAGCCGCCGTGGGTCTCGGGTGACCCGCTGGGTCGTCGGCATCACCGTCGGCTCACGCCACGTCGGCGTTCGACTCGGACGCCGATTCCGCGTCGGCGTCGCCGTCGGCGACGAGTGTGACGGCGGTCCCGTAGGCCAGAATCTCGGCCGCGCCCTGCGCCACCTCGGCGGTCACGTACCGGACGCCGACGACGGCGTCGGCACCCATCGCCTCCGCCTCGGCCACCATCCGGTCTGTCGCCTCGTCGCGTGCCTCGGCCATCAGCCCGGTGTAGGACTTGAGCTCGCCGCCGACGATGTTTCGGAGGCCCTGCGTGATGTCGCGACCGACGTTCCGAGCCCGAATCGTGTTCCCGCGGACGGCACCCAACGTCTCCTCGATGTCGCGGCCGACGACCGACTCAGTTGTAGTTACTATCATGACATGAGTATCGAACCGTCTGGGTTTATCCGTTGCGCCCGACGAACTGGAGACATGCACTTCGACCACGTCGGAATCGCCACCCCCGACGCCGCCGGGCTGGCCGCGCTGTTCGCGGAGCTGTTCGACGCGCCCGTGGCCCACGAGGAGACGTTCGACGGCATGTCGGTCGTCTTCCTCGAACTCGAAAACGGCTATTTCGAACTGCTCGAACCCCACGAGGAGGGTGCCATCTCGAAGTTCCTCGACAAGCGCGGCGGCGGCATCCACCACGTCGCCATCGAGACCGACGACATCGAGGCCGCGCTCCGGACCGCCGAGGCCGCCGGTATCGACCGTATCGACGAGGAACCGCGCCCCGGCGCGTGGGGCCACGAGGTCGCCTTCTTACACCCCAAGTCCACGGGCGGCGTCCTCGTCGAGTTCGTCTCGCACTAAGCGATGACGGGAGACTCCCCCGACGACACGGCCGACGACGACGCGCTCGCGGACGAGATTCCCGACGACATAGCTACTGGCGACGGCTCGACCGGCGACGATGGTGACGCCGCCGCGAACGATACTGACGCCGGAGGCCGCGGGTTCGCCGGACCGATGCGCGACTGGCTCTCCCACCGGGTCGCCGCGACGCCCGACCGAGAGGCGCTCATCCACGCCGCGACCGGCGACTCGTGGACCTTCCGCGAACTCGACGCGCTCGTGGACGAGACCGCCGGCCAGCTCGCCGCGCTCGGCGTCGAGGCCGGCGACCACCTCGGCGTCGTTCTCGACCCCGGTATCGACTACGTCCGACTCATCCACGCCGCGACGCGGCTCGGGGCGGTGCTCGTCCCCCTCAGCGACCGGCTCACGCCCGACGAGGTCGGCCGCAACGTCGAACTCGCGGACGTGACGACGCTCGTCTGCGGCGAGTCCACCGAGTCGACGGCGGTCGAGGCCACGACCGACGTGCCCGTCGTCTCCGTGGACGACCCGCGCTGGGAGGGCGTCATCAACCTCTCGTCTATCGCGCCGAAGCGGGTCGAACCCGCGGGCTGGTCGCTCTCGGAGACGATGCTCCTGCTTTTCACCTCGGGGACGACCGGGACGCCAAAGGCCGTGAAACTCACCATGGGCAACCTGCTCGCCAACGCCGTCGCCGGGGCGTTCCGACTCGGCGTCTCGCCCGACGACCGGTGGCTCGTCACGCTCTCGTTGCACCACATGGGCGGCATCGGCCCGATTCTCCGCGGCCCGCTGTACGGGACGACCGTCGTCCTCCGCGAGGGGTTCGACGCCGGCGGCGCGGCCGACGACATCGGCAAGTACGACGTGACGGGCGTCTCGCTCGTGCCGACGATGCTCAAGCGGATGCTCGACAGCAGGGGGACGCTCTCGGACTCGCTCCGCGTGGTGCTCCTCGGCGGCGCGCCCGCACCCGACGAACTCGTCGAGCGCTGTCGGAACTACTCGGTGCCGGTCTACCCGACCTACGGCATGACTGAGACGGCCTCGCAGGTCGCCACCGCGACCCCGGACGAGGCGTTCGCCGACCTGGGGACCGTCGGGCGACCGCTGTTTTTCACCGACCTCTGGGTCGTCGACGAGGACGGCACCGCCGTCGAACCCGGCACGCCGGGCGAAATCGTCGTCGCGGGACCGACCGTCTCGCCCGGCTACTACCGGAACCCCGAGGCGACCGCGGACGCCTTCACCGACGCCGGCCTCCGGACCGGCGACATCGGCTACCGCGGCGACGACGGCCTCCTGTACGTCCTGAACCGGAAGGACGACCGCATCATCACCGGCGGCGAGAACGTCGACCCCGGCGAGGTCGCTGCAGTCCTGCGGGAACACCCGACGGTGGACGATGTCGTCGTGCTGGGCGTCCCTGACTCCGAGTGGGGCGAGCGCGTCGCCGCGCTCGTCGTCCCCGCCGACCCGGAAGACCCCCCAGACGACGAAGACCTCGACGCCTTCTGCCGCGAGCGGCTCGCCGGGTTCAAATGTCCGCGACTGGTCGAGACCGCGGAGGAACTCCCGCGGACCGTCTCGGGGACTATCGACCGCGAGGCGGTCCGCGAGCGGCTGGTCGCGGCCCAACCGGTCGCGGAGGCCGAACCGGAGCGCGCGGCCGATCACGATGACGGTGACGGCGGTGACGACGACGAATTCGACGACAACGAGGCCGAAGTCGACGAGACGACGCCCGCGAGCGACGAGAGCGGAACCGACGGGGCCGCCATCGACGACGCCGAGACCGACGCGACCGTCGCGGACGCGGAACGCGGCGGAGACGACGATGCCGAGGCGATAGCCGACGACGGCGAGCGCGATGATGTCGAGAGTCCGGGGAGCGAAACTGACGACGGCGACGGCGACGACGACGCCGACGAACTCGCTCCCGACCGCGACGAGGAGTGAACGCGCCCGCGGGTGAAGCCAAATCCGCAGCCCGCGTCTCGCCGGATTGTGTCCAAACAATCATTACGTTTTACTGCAAGTGGACTGTATGGTAGGTGCTACCAACCAGACGCTTCGGCCGTTCCTGTGGCGCGCGGGCAAACTCTTTCCGGACCGCGAAATCGTCTCTCGGACCGCCGAAGGGCTGGAACGCTACACGTACGCGGAGTACGAGGGACGGGTGGCACAGCTCGCGGGGGCGCTTTCGGACGCCGGCATCGGGGACGGCGACCGGGTGGCGACGTTCTGCTGGAACCACAACCGACACTTCGAGACGTACTTCGGCGTGCCCTCGATGGGCGCGCAGTTGCACACCATCAACCCGCTTCTCCCCGACCACCACATCCAGTACATCGTCGAGAACGCGGCGGACCGAATCATCTTCGTGGACCCGTCGCTCGCGCCGAAACTCGCCGGCGCGGTCGACGAGGACGCCTTCGCCTCCGTCGAGCAGTTCGTCGTGATGGCCTCCGAGGTGCCGGACGACGTGGGGCTGTCCCCGGTGACTGACTACGAGTCGTTCGTCGCCGACTTCCCCGACGAGTACGACTGGCCGGACCTGCCGGAGGACCAACCGGCGGGGATGTGCTACACCTCGGGGACGACCGGCGAGCCGAAGGGCGTCGAGTACTCCCAGCAGATGCTGTGGGCACACACGATGGCGACGCTCCCCAAATCGGGTCTCGACATCGGTGCGGAGGACGTCATCATGCCGGTCGTGCCGATGTTCCACGTCAACGCGTGGGGCCTGCCGTTTTCGACGACTGCGGCGGGCGCGAAACACGTCTACCCCGGCCCGTCGCCGACGCCCGAGGACCTCGCGAAGCTCATCGAGGAGGAGGGCGTGACGATGACCGCGGGCGTGCCCACGGTGTGGCTCGGCCTGCTCGACTACCTCGACGAGCACGACGCGGACATCTCGTCGCTCGAACGCATCATCATCGGCGGGTCGGCCGCGCCCAAGTCGGTCATCCGCCGGTTCGACGAGGAACACGACGTGGACGTGCTCCACGCGTGGGGCATGACGGAGATGTCGCCGGTCGGCACCGTCGCCCACCTCAAGCCGGGAATGGAGGAACTCCCCGCCGAAGAGCAGTACGAAAAGCGCGCTAAGCAGGGCCTGCTCGCGCCGGGACTGGAGATGCGCGTCGTCGACGACGACGGGAACGAGGTCCCGTGGAACGGCGAGGACTTCGGCGAACTCTGGGTGCGCGGCCCGTGGGTGACGACCGAGTACTTCGAGCGCCCCGACGCGAACGAGGAGGACTACGAGGGCAACTGGCTGAAGACCGGCGACGTGGTCACGGTGGACGAAGACGGCTACGTGAAAATCGTCGACCGGGCGAAAGACGTCATCAAGTCCGGCGGGGAGTGGATTTCGTCGCTCGAACTGGAAAACAGCATTATGGCCCACGACGACGTGGCCGAGGCGACTGTCATCGGCGTCCCCCACGAGCGCTGGCAGGAGCGCCCCGTTGCGTTCATCGTCCCGAAGGGCGGCGTCGACGAGGACGCGCTCAAGGCCGAACTCGTCGCCCTCGTCGAAGACGAGTTCCCGAAGTGGTGGGCTCCCGACGAGGTCGTCTTCATCGAAGAGGTGCCGAAGACCGCGACCGGCAAGTTCGACAAGAAGGTACTCAGAGACCAGTACGACGACTCTTCGCTCATCGAGGGTAAGACGCCCGACGCGGAGGCCCCGTCGGACGAGTGAGCTCCGGGACGGTCGTGAATTCTAACGAAGAACCAGTTTGAAGTTTAGACTGGTTCCATACACTATTTTTACTGTACAATCCTATGTCGGGACATGGAACTTCTCGACGACTCCATCGTGCCCGAACACGCCCGCGACCTCAAGCAGGAGGCCCGGGAGTTCGCCGAAGAGCACATCGAACCGGTCGCGGAGGAATACTACGAGTCCGGCGAGTACCCCCACGAGGTTCTCCAGGCGGGGATGGACGCGGGACTCGTCGCGCAGGACATCTCCGAGGAGTACGGTGGGAAGGGCCTCGACCTCCAGCAGATTCTGGCAATCTCCGAGGAGTTCTACCGCGCCGACGCCGGCATCGCGCTGACGCTCCAACTCGCCTCGTTCGGGTGCGAGATTATGGAGGACTACGGCAGCGAAGAACAGAAGGAGAAGTGGCTCCGTCCGGTCGCCGAAAACGAGCAGATTTCGGGACTTGCGGTCTCCGAACCGCAGACCGGCTCCGACATGGCCGGCATGGAGACGACCGCGGAGAAGACCGACGACGGCTACGTCCTCAACGGCGAGAAGTACTGGGTCGGCAACGCCGTCGAGGCCGACTGGCTGACGGTGTACGCCAAGACCGCCGACACCGACGACCGCTACTCGAACTACTCGATGTTCATCGTGCCGACGGACACGCCCGGCTACGAGGCGGAACACATCCCCGAGAAGATGGGCATGCGTGCCTCCAAGCAGGGCCACATCGTCTTCGACGACTGCGAGGTGCCCGAGGAGAACCTCATCGGCACCGAAGGCGGCGGCTTCTACATGCTCGCGGACTTCTTCAACCACGGTCGCATCATCGTCGGCGGCCACAGCCTCGGCCTCGCCGCCGCCGCCATCGAGGAGGCGTGGGAGTTCGTCCACGAGCGGCGGGCGTTCGGCCGCAACGTCTCGGAGTTCCAGGCGGTCCAGCACATCCTCGCCGACATGCGCATGGAGTTCGAGGCGGCCCGCGCGCTCAACTGGCGCGCCGCCGAGAAGGTCGAAAACAACGAGGACGCCGGCTTCTGGGCGGCCGCCGCCAAGACGAAGTCGACC
The DNA here is from genome assembly GCF_001482285.1 of Haloferax sp. Q22. Taxonomy (GTDB): domain Archaea; phylum Halobacteriota; class Halobacteria; order Halobacteriales; family Haloferacaceae; genus Haloferax. The sequence continues at coordinate 55,867 of NZ_LOEP01000018.1, forward strand.
GAGACGGCCGTCGACGTGGCCGAACGCGGCATGCAACTTCACGGCGGCCGGTCGGTCCTCAACGAGTACAAGATTTCGCGGGTCTACCGCGACGTGCGCATCCCGGTCATCTACGAGGGCGCAAACGAGATTCAGCGCAACCTCATCTACCGGCAGGGCGCGCTGTAAGGCGGTCCGGTCACGGCCCCAGAACTGACAACTCGTTTTCCGGTTTGGCATGGCTTGACCGGAACGCAGTTACTTTCTGAGCGTCGTACCTTGAGTCAGCACCAATGGTACGCACGAGTGTTATCGGCTGTGGAAACATGGGGAGCGCCCTTCTCACCGGTCTCTGGAAGGCGGGCGGCCACTCTGTCGTCGCCTGCGACCTCGACCCCGACGCTCTCGCCGCGGTCGCCGACTACTGTCAAGAGACGACTGACGACGTGTCGCGCGCGGCCGACGCCGACGTGGTGTTCGTCGCGGTCAAGCCCGACATCGTCGAGGCCGTCCTCTCGGAACTCGACCTGTCTCCCGACCAGACGCTCGTCACGATTGCCGCGGGCGTCCCGACCTCGTTCGTCGAGGCGCGCACCGACGCCCGCGTCGTCCGCATCATGCCGAACCTCGCCGCCGAGACCCGTGACATGGCCGCGGCGGCGACCGGCGACCTGACTGACGAGGTCCGCGAACTCCTCTCGGACGTGGGCGAGTTCGTCGAGGTCGAGGAGTCGCAGATGGACATCGCAACCGCGGTCAACGGCAGCGGCCCGGCCTTCGTCTTCTATCTCATCGAGGCCGTCACGCAGGCCGGCGTCGCGGGCGGACTCTCCGAGGAAGACGCCGAAACCCTCGCCGCCCAGACGTTCAAGGGCGCTGCCGAGACCGTCGTGCAGGACGACCGCAGCGCCGACGAACTCATCGACGCGGTCTGCTCGCCGAACGGGACGACCATCGAGGGGATGGAGGTCCTCTGGGACAGCGCCGCCGACGAGGCCGTCACCGAGGCCGTCGTCGCGGCCGAGCGCCGGTCGAAGGAGCTCGCGGAGGAGTTCGCCGATGAGTGAACTGAGCGAGACGGCGGAGACGACGGGGACGACGGAGGTCGCCGAGCCCGACGCCGACGCGGTCGCCGCCGCCCGCGACGCCGCCGCCGAGGCGGACCGCGTCATCGTCAAGGCCGGCACCAACTCGCTGACCGACGAGGACTCCAACCTCGACGACGACAAACTCGACAAGCTCGTCGACGACATCGAATCGCTCCTCTCGCGCGGCAAGGAGGTGCTTCTCGTCTCCTCGGGTGCGGTCGGTGCCGGCATCGGTCGCCTCGACCATCCCACGGCGGACCGCGACACCCTCGAAACGTCGCAGGCGCTGTCGACGGTCGGCCAGAGCCTCCTGATGCACCGCTACACCGAGAGCTTCGAGCGCTACGACCGGAAAGTCGCCCAGATCCTCATCACCCAGCACGACCTGGAGAACCCCGAACGGTTCACCAACTTCCGGAACACGGTCGAGACGCTTCTGGAGTGGGGCGTCGTGCCCATCATCAACGAGAACGACGCGGTCGCCACCGAGGAGCTCCAAATCGGCGACAACGACATGATTTCGTCCAACATCGCGGTCGGCATCGGGGTGGACCTGCTCGTGACGCTCACCGACGTGGGCGGCGTCTACACCGGGAACCCGAAGGAGGACCCCGGCGCCGCGCGAATCGAGGTCGTCGGCGACAACTACAGCGACGTGGAGGACATCGTCACCGCGAGTTCGACCGGCGGCTTCGGCGGCATCCAGACGAAGGTCCGCGGCGCGCGCGACGCCGCCGAGTACGGCATCCCCGCCGTCATCGCACAGTCGACCGAACCCGACGTGCTGGCGAAGATAGCCGAGCGCGAATCGGTGGGAACAATGTTCCTCCCCCTCGATGGTGAACTCGATGACTGAGCGAGACACGACCGCGCAGGTCGAACAGGCACAGTCGGCGGCGCTTCGGCTCGCCAACGTCGACGCGGCCGACCGCGACGCCGCGCTCGGAGCCATCGCGGACGCCATCCGCGACAACAGCGAGGCGATTCTCGCGGCCAACCGCGAGGACGTCGAGGAGGCCGAGGCGATGCTCGCGGACGGCGAGTACACGCAGGCGCTCGTGGACCGCCTCAAACTCGACGAGGCGAAACTCGACGACATCGCCGGGATGGTCGAGTCCGTCGCCGAACAGGACGACCCGCTCGGCGAGACGCTGGCGGCGAGAGAACTGGACGAGGACCTCGAACTCTACAAGCTTTCTGTCCCCATCGGCGTCGTCGCGACCATCTTCGAGTCGCGCCCCGACGCACTCGTCCAAATCGCCGCGTTGGCGCTGAAGTCCGGCAACGCCGTCATCCTCAAGGGCGGCAGCGAGGCGAGCGAGTCGAACCGCGTGCTGTACGAGACGATTCTGTCCGCCACCGAGGAGCTCCCCGACGGCTGGGCGACGCTCATCGAGGCCCACGAGGAGGTCGACCGCCTGCTCGAACTCGACGACATGGTCGACCTCGTGATGCCCCGCGGCTCCTCGGAGTTCGTCAGCTACATCCAGGACAACACCCAGATTCCCGTGCTCGGCCACACCGAGGGCATCTGCCACGTCTACGTCGATGAGGCGGCCGATATCGACATGGCGGCCGACATCGCCCTCGACGCGAAGGTGCAGTACCCCGCGGTCTGCAACGCCGTCGAGACGCTCCTCGTCGACGAGTCCGTCGCCGCCGACTTCCTGCCGACGGTCGTCACGCGCTACCGCGACGAGGGCGTCGTCCTCCGCGGCGACGACGCGACCCGCGAGTACGTCGATATCGACCCCGTGACCGACGACGACTGGGACACCGAGTACGGCGACCTCGAACTCTCCATCAAGGTCGTCTCGGACCTGTACGACGCGGTCGACCACATCAACGCCCACGGCTCGAAGCACACGGAGTCCATCGTCACCGACGACGCCGAACGTGCCGAGACGTTCATGACCGGCGTCGACGCGGCCAGCGTCTTCCACAACGCCTCGACCCGGTTCGCCGACGGCTACCGCTACGGCCTCGGTGCCGAGGTGGGTATCTCGACGGGCAAGATTCACGCCCGCGGCCCGGTCGGTCTCGAAGGGCTGACGACCTACAAGTACTACCTCGAAGGCGACGGCCAACTGGTCGCCACCTACGCCGGCGAGGACGCAGTCCCCTTCACCCACGAGGCGCTCGATGTCGAGTGGAACCCCGGACACCGAAGCCGACGGGACTGACCGCGGACGCCCTTCGGTCGTCGCCCCGCTTCGAGGTCTCGCGGCGGATAGAACTATATCCCTGACAGTCGCCTCTCCGGTAGAGTCGTCTCCGCTGCGACTCGGTGACTCCAATGGATTTAGACGAATTCGTCAGCACGCACGCACCGTCCGAAGGCGGCGAAGCCTTCGAACTCGAAAACTCGAAACTGCTCGACGTGGCTCTCGACGGGAGCGTCATGGCCAAGGCCGGGTCGATGGTCGGCTACACCGGTGACATCTCCTTCGAGCGGAAGTCCGCCGGCGGCCTGAAAGGGATGCTCAAGAAGAAGGCCACGGGCGAGGGCGACGTCATGATGCAGGCGACCGGCACCGGCCACCTCTATCTCGCAGACCAGGGCAAGGAGGTCCAGATTCTCGAACTCGACGCGGGCGAGGAACTGAGCGTCAACGGCAACGACGTGCTCGCGTTCGAGTCGAGCGTGAACTGGGACATCAAGATGCTGACGAGCATCGCCGGGGCGTCTTCCGGCGGCCTGTTCAACGTCTTCCTCGAAGGCCCCGGCCACGTCGCCATCACGACCCACGGCGAACCCATCGTCCTCCAGACGCCGGCCAAGACCGACCCCAACGCGACCGTCGCGTGGAGCGGAAACGTCTCGCCGTCGTCGAACCGCGACATCAACATCAAGGGCCTGCTCGGCCGCTCGTCGGGCGAGTCCTACCAGCTCGAATTCGCGGGCCACGACGGCTTCGTCATCGTCCAACCGTTCGAGGAAGTCGGCCCCGGCCAGTAGTCGGTCGGCACGACACCGACTCCATTTTTGCGCGCAGCGACCGTTTCGCCCGTCACTCGGAACGAACGGATCGAAACGACGCGTATCTCTAGTGCCCGGCGGACATATATTGATTGCCTGAACTGTTATGCCGGATCCGTCCTAATCCCGGCGCATGGGAGACATCAGCGTCCATCTGGTCGACCGCGGTCGCGTTCTCACGGATATGGGGTACGTCCTCGACGGGTACACGATGGGGAGCGCGTCGAACCGGAGTCCCGACCACGAAACGGCCGAGTTCGTCGTCTGGAACGCCGTCGTCGACGGCCCCGACCGGACGGTGCTGTGGGATACCGGAGCGAACCCCGAGGCGGGCGACGGCTACTGGCCCGCCCCGCTGTACGAGGCGTTCGAGTACGTCGACGCCGCGGAACACACGCTCGAAGGCGACCTCGATTCGGTCGGCTACGACATCGCCGACATCGACGCGGTGGTGATGAGCCACCTGCACCTCGACCACGCCGGCGGCCTCGCCGAGTTCGCGGGCACTGACGTCCCGATATACGTCCACGAGGAGGAACTGAAGTTCGCGTACTACTCGGCGAAGACGACCGAGGGCTCCATCGCGTACCTCGCCTCGGACTTCGACCACGACCTGAACTGGAACGTCGTTCACCGCGACGAGCACACGCTGTTCGACGGCTTCCGGCTCATTCACCTGCCGGGTCACACCCCCGGCGTGCTGGGCGCGCACATCGAGACGCCCGAGGGCGACGTGCTCGTCGCGGGCGACGAGTGCTACGTCGAGGGCAACTACACGGACGAGGTGCCGCTCGGCCCCGGCCTGCTCTGGAGCGAGCGCGACTGGTTCGAGAGCCTCCAGAAAGTGAAGGAACTCGAACGCCGGACCGGCGGCGACGTGCTGCTCGGCCACGACCTCGACCGGTTCGAGTCGTTCGGCGACGGCTGGAACGTCTGAGACGGGCGACGACGCGCTCGGAGGACTCTGATTTTCTCGGTCTCAATCGCGCGACGGCGCACAGCCGCAGCTCTCTATGCGTCCGAAAAACGGTGAAAAGGAACCACGGGGGTTGTGGGGGGTGGAGTAGGGTGGGGTGGGTGAGTGGATGGCTGGGGGGAGACGACGGGCCGGCCTAAATCATGAGTTGCACGTCGGCGTCGGCCATGTGCTGGAGGGCCGTCGCCGCGCCGACGCCGGTGGTGACGCCGTCGTAGAACTCGGCTTCGTCGTAGCCCATCAGTTCGATGGTCATCTGGCAGGCCTGGAGGTCCACGCCCATGTCGAGAGAGGTCTCGATGAGCTCCTCGACGGTCGCGGTCCCGTTTTCCTTGATCTTCTTTTCCATCATGCTCGTGGCGACGTTGTCCATGAAGGGCAACGCGGCGACGGCGTTCGGCATCGGCATGCTCGGGTTGCCGACCGCGCTGAGCTTCAGGTTCTTCGACTTCTCCTCGTGGAGGATGTCGAGCCCCCAGAACGTGTGGAAGACCACGACGTCCCAGCCGAAGGCGGCCGCCGTGCTGGCGAGGATGAGCGGCGGGTACGCCATGTCGAGGGTGCCTTTGGTCGCGATGATGGTCATCGACTTCTGTCCGTCGTCGTCGGTCGCCTCCCGGAGGTCGGAGACCTCCTCCTGCAGGGCTTGGACCTGCGCTCTGAGGTCTTCGACGGAGGCGGCTCCCGCGTCGACGGGCGCGTCGGCGTCCGAGCTCATTCCTTCTGGATGAAGTGGCGGAAGACCGCGTCGCCGTCTTCCTCGGCCTCTTCCTGTTCGAGCATGGAGACGCCGTCGGTGGAGTCGGCCCAGCCCTTCAGGTCGCTCATACTACCGGAGTCGGTCGCGACGACCTGCAGAATCTCGCCGCTTTCGAGGTCGTCGACCGCGCCGCGGGTCTTGACGACGGGCATCGGGCAGGACAGTCCTTTCACGTCGAGGGTCTCGGTGGGTTCGTATGTACTCATTTTCGAGGTCACCTGTGTTGGGTGTATTCCACAATATAGGGGTGCTTCGTAAAAGTGTGTCGGTTCTTGGGTAGACTACACAATACTTGGGCTCGGCATCGATGCGTGCCGGAATCGGTGGCTAAACGGGGGTTAGAACCATTGCACGCTCGCACGAGTGCGAAATCGCACTACGTTCTGACGATGGATTCTGAGTTAGTATTGCAAGAAACTCAAACTACCATCCGAAAGCTTAAGTCGGACCCACCGATAGTGGGTGATGCATACATGACCGTTCCAGACCTGCCGGAACTCGAAGTCGACGTGCCAGTCATCGAGCCCGAGACGCTGAAAGCCCGCATCGACGAGGGCGAGGCGCTCACCATCCTCGACAACCGCGTGCCGTCGGAACACGAGGACTGGCGCATCGACGGCGAGAACGTTTCGCACGTCAACATCCCCTACTTCGAGTTCCTCGACGAGGAGCTCGACGAGTCGCTGTTCGAAGACCTGCCCGAAGACGAGGAGTTCGTCGTCCTCTGTGCGAAGGGCCACTCCTCGGAGTACGTCGCCGGGCTCCTGATTCAGGAGGGCTACGACGCCGTGGCGCTCGAACGCGGCATGAACGGCTGGGCGAGCATCTACGAGTACACCGAACTGGAGACCGACGGCGACGCGCTCGTCGCGCAGTACCAGCGCCCCTCCAGCGGCTGTCTGGCGTACCTCGTCGTCGACGGTGACGAGGCCGCCGTCGTCGACCCCCTTCGCTACTTCGCCGACGAGTACGTCGCCGACGCGAAGGCGCTCGGCGCGGAACTGAAGTACGCCATCGACACGCACATCCACGCCGACCACATCAGCGGCGTCCGCACGCTGGTCGAAGACCACGGCGTCACGGGCGTCATCCCCGAGGCCGCGGAAGCCCGCGGCGTCGACTACGACACGCCCTACGAGACCATCGCGGACGGCGAGACGCTCACCGTCGGTGACACCGACATCGAGGCCATCCACACGCCCGGCCACACGACCGGCATGACGACCTACACGGTCGACAACGTGCTGTTCACGGGCGACGGCCTGTTCATCGAGTCGGTCGCCCGCCCCGACCTCGAAGACGGTGACGAGGGCGCGCCTGACGCGGCCGGCATGCTCTACGACTCCCTGCAGGAGCGCGTCCTCTCGCACGACGACGACGCTATCGTCGCCTCCGCGCACTTCAGCGACGCGGCAATCCCCGCCGACGACGGCAGTTACACCGCCACGCTCGGGGAACTGAAGGACACGATGGACGCACTTTCGATGCCCAAAGACGAGTTCGTGGAGTTCATCCTCTCGGACATGCCGCCGCGGCCGGCCAACTACATCGACATCATCGAGACGAACCTCGGCGTGCAGGAGTCGGACGACGACCGCGCCTTCGAGCTCGAACTCGGGCCGAACAACTGCGCGGCCAGCAACGAAGCCCTGACGAACTAAATGTCTGGTCTGACGCCGCTCCTCGTCGAGGGGCTCTTCCCGAACGGTATCGCGCACTACGCGCTCGGCGGCCTCCTCATCGGACTCGGGACCGCCGTCATCTACCTCGGGACGGGCATCATCGCCGGCGCGAGCACCTTCCTCGAATCGACGCTGTCGTACGTCTCCGACCTCCCGCGGTTCAACAAGGCGAAGTACGTCGCCTCGCGGGACTGGCGGGTCGTGTTCACCCTGAGTATCGTCGCCGGGGCCGCGCTCTACACCGTCCTGTTCGGCGATGGCTGGTGGGTCTCTGACGTGCAGCCGTGGCGCTTCGCCGTCGGCGGTGTGCTCGTCGGCGTGGGCACCCGCATCGGGAAGGGCTGTACGTCCGGCCACGGGGTCTGCGGCGTCGGCTCTCGCTCGCGGACCTCGCTCGTCAACGTCGCCACGTTCATGCTCGTCGCCATCGGGGTCGCACAGCTCCTGAGCGCGCTGGGGGTGTCGCCGTGAGCGACGACGAACGCGGACTCGGATTCATGCTGGTCGTCATCGCGGGCGGCCTGATATTCGGGTTCGGCCTCGCCGTCAGCAACATGGCCCGACCGGAGGTCGTCCTCGACTTCCTCCAGTTCGACGACTTCGGCCTCGTCTTCGTGATGGGCGGGGCCGCCGTCGTCACCGGCACCGTCTTCGCGCTCGCCGAGGCGTTCGGCGACCGAGCGCCCCTCACCGGGCGCGACTACGGCCGACGCCTGAAATCGTTCGACAAGAACGTCGTCGTCGGAGGGGTCGTCTTCGGTGCCGGTTGGGGTATCTCCGGCATCTGTCCCGGCGCGGCCTACGCCAGCCTCGGCGTCGGCAACTACCCCATCCTCATCGCCATCGGCGGGATGTTCGTCGGCGCATACCTGCAGGGACTCTGGCGCGCCCGCCGCGCCGAGAGCGCCGCGACCGGCACCTCTGCCGACTGACCCGCCCCGCTGGCGAATCGGACTTCGTTCTTTCCTGTTTTTCGTCTCTCGACCGTAGAGCGACGGCGACTGAGCGCCCCGCCGCTCCGCTCCGGTGAACTGTTGAATCCGGGCGGCGGCTCGCGCGCGGTGTCCCACTCCGGCGTTCGTCTCCGCCGACAGCGGGTTGTTCGGCGGTCGCCGCAATCCCCGTGAATGCAGTGATGAGTGCCTCTCGACCGCGATTTCTCCATTTCAGTACGCTCGGATACAGTATTGCACAATAAGCAAACAGTTATTTTGTCATAGATAGCGGAGAAATATGTTCGTAACGTCGTGTGATACAAAATATGCCCCGATTAAGTGGTATTTCTATGGTCAATCTATAACTTATGAGTATGCAATGACGATATGGTATTGTACAGTATTCCCAAAAGCGTTATATCCTCACTCCGGTTAGCCAGCCATGTACAAGAAAGTATGATGCGTGCAATACACTCTGAGCGCCCCGAGGGGTGCTGGTAAGATGTTCGGAATCGAGACGTTGAGCGGAAACGCACAGGCCGCCGCGCTCGTCGGCGTCGTTCTCGTCGAGGCGATGGTGCTGTACGTCGGCTACGGCGCGCTGACCGCCGCGCTCGGACCGTCCGTGCGGAAGGCCATCGGTGGTGAGTGAGCGTGTTCGAGCTATTCGGCATGTCGGCCGGGATGCTGGCGCTCTTCGTCGCGTTCGGCGTCCTCATCGGCGTTCTGTTCGGCTTCTTCGGCATGGGCGGGTCGTTCCTCGTCACGCCCGCGCTGCTCGTCATGGGGTATCCCTCGCGTGTGGCCGTCGGCTCCGGCCTCGCGTTCGTCTTCGGGACTTCCGTCATCGCGACGCTGAAGCACCGCGACCTCGGGCAGGTCGACTACAAACTCGGCATCTCGATGATCATCGGAACCACGGTCGGCCTCGAAGTCGGGAAGGAAATCGTCCTCTACCTCGAAGAACTCGGACTCGCCGGTAACATCATCAGCGTCACGTACGTGCTCTTGCTCGGCGGTATCGGGCTGTTCGTCACCTACGAGGCGCTAAAGGGCGGGAACGGTGGCGGCGTCAGCCACGACGTAGACGGCGACGCCGACATCGACGCCGACGACATCCCCGAGTTGGCGAAGAAGATTCAGAGCTACTCGCTCCCGCCGATGATAACCCTCCGCGGCGGCGTCAAGGTCTCGCTGTGGATGATTCTCCTGGTCGCGTTCGCCACGGGGCTCCTCTCGGGCTTCCTCGGCGTCGGCGGCGGCTTCATTCGCATGCCCGCGCTGTTCTACCTCATCGGCGTCCCGGTGCCTATCGCGGTCGGGACCGACCTGTTCGAGATCATGTTCTCGGGCGGCATCGGCTCGTTCCTCTACGCGCAGTCCGGCGGCGTCGACCTCTCTATCGTCGCGCCGCTCCTCGCCGGCTCGGCGCTCGGTGCGCGCGTCGGCTCCGCGGCGACCTCCATCGTCGACGAGGACGAGATCAAGATTTACTTCGGCCTGATGCTGCTCCTCGGCGCGCTCGCGGTCGCCGTGCGGCAGGCCGGGAACTACCTCGGCATGGGCGTCCTCGACTACGTCAGTCTCGCGCTCATCCTCGGGTCGGCGCTCATGGTCTCCGGCGCGGTGCTCTACAGCGCCGTCAAGTCCATGCGCGCGCCTTCGGCCGCCGGGAGTTCGACCGCCGACTGAAGGCGACGGCTCGCACGCGAACCTCACTCGCATCGAACCCGAATCCGCGACACCGGGCCGCCGTTTCTCCCCCGGTGTTGTGCAAACTATACAAACCCTTTTGAGGGCTGACCACGTAGCCCGAACCGATAATGGCTAGCTCGATGGTCGAATACCTGCAATCGGACATGGAGTGCGAGGGGCTCCTCGAGTGTCTCCACGGACTGAAGCAACTCGACCGGCGGTGTTTCGAGGTGCTCGTCGAGACCGACGAACACCTGACCGTCGACGAGGTCGCCGAAGCGGTCGAACGGGAGCGCTCGACCGCCTACCGCTCCATCCAGCGCCTGCTGCAGGCGGGGCTCATCCAGAAGGAACAGGTGAACTACGAACACGGCGGCTACTACCACGTCTACCACCCGACCGACCCCAACGAGGTCGCAGACGACATGCAGCGCATGCTCAACGACTGGTACGCCCAGATGGGTACGCTCATCCAGGAGTTCCGCGACAAGTACGACGAGAAAATCGTCCCCGCGGAGTAGTTTTCTTCGACCGACGAGCGGCCGCCGCCTCTCGATTGGTCTACCTCCCAAATCGATTAGGTTCCGCATTCAACCGCACACAGTCCATAGCTACTGCTACGACCGCTCTATGTCGAAGAGTAAAAGCAGTCCCCGAAATAACGAGTTCGTCGAAGAGTGCCAGTCGTGTGAAGCCCGAACGCCGCACGACGTCTCCATCGAAATCAAGACCGAGAGCCGGAAACGCGAGAACCGCGAGTTCTCCCGCGAGCCGTACCGCGTCACGCGCTGTACGCGCTGTGGGAACACGCGGTCCCAGCGAATGAACGACGCGTGAGCGAGACCGCTGCCGACCGGCGTCCACCCTCGACAGACCACGCCCGAGCCCGACCGACCGCCTCCGCGACACCGACGTAGCCACGGTCCGAGCCATGACACAGACACCCACGCCCGACGCGCCGACTGTCCTCCTCGTCGACGACGAGGCCGCCCTCGCCGATAGCCTCGCGCTGTGGCTCGAACGCCGCTACCGCGTCCGAGTCGCGTACTCCGGGCGTGAGGCCCTCCAGGCGTTCGACGACGACGTCGACCTCGTCTTCCTCGACCGCAACCTCCCCGGTCTCTCCGGCGAGTCCGTCCTCGAAGAACTCCGCCGCCGAGTCGACCCGGCGTCGTTCGGTGTCGTCATGCTCAGCGCCACACCCGGCGACGAACTCGCCGACCTCCCCGTTGACGCCGTGCTCACGAAGCCAGTCACCAAAGGCGACGTCTTCGACGCCGCCGACCGATTCGTCGGCAACGCGCCCGAAGCCAAACTCGACTAATCTCCTTTCGACGGTCGGTAGCCGTCCGCCTCAGTCGTCCGCCGCCGAGGGATTCAACTCGTCGAAATACGTCTCGATGAGCTTTCGCTCCGCCGTCCGAAGGTGTTCGTGGAGCGTCGGCGGCGAAATGCCGAGCGAGTCGGCGACCTCCTCGGCCGTGCTCCCGCGGGGCCACTCGAAGTAGCCGGAGACGAGCGACGTTTCGAGGACCGTCTTCTGCCGGTCTGTCAGTTTCGAGTCGAGCGTCCGCCGGAAGGAGTCGGCCGACTGGACGGACCGTTCCACCTCGCGCTTTGCGACGACCGAGACGCCGGGTGCGGCCGCCGTCACCGCCTCCACGAGCGCGCCGTGGTCGGCGTCGGCCGCGACGTGGAGCGCGAGGGTGCCGCTCCCCTCGGAGAGCGTCAACCGCTCCACGCTCGCGCCGTGGTCGATGGCGGTCGACAGCACCGCCTCGGCGTCGGTGCGGAGTTCGACGACGGACTCCTCGTCGCCGTCGGCGACGACGCGGGCCTGCGAGACGTCGTCCGAGTCGATGGCGGCCGCGACCGCATCGCACCCCGACGCGCCGGCGACGCTGACAAAACAGGTGAGCTCGTCGCCGGCGCGGGTGACGCCGTCCAGCGAGAGCCGGCAGTCGAGCGTCGCCGAGAGCCCGGCGAGCACGCCGGCGTCACCCGCGCCGGCGATCTGAAACTCCAGTTCGACGACGCTGTCGCCGTTGAGAAGCTGCTTGCTCTGGGTCGCGTTGATACCGTTGCCGACGGTCGCGCCGAGGTCGGAAAACAGTCCTACGGACTCCTCGTCGAAGCCGTCGGTCTCGTCGTAGACGACGAGTGCGCCGTACGTCGTCTCGCGGTAGTCGATCGCGACACAGAGCGCCGACACGGCGTCGAGGTCGGCGGCGGCGTCGCCGAACACCGCCGCGCGGTGCGCCTCGGAGATGTCCTCGAAGGCGAAGCCGTCTTCGACCGTTCCGTCGATGTCGAACGCCTCGTCGACGAAGTCGAGGTCGACGCCCGCGGGTTCGAGTCCGTAGCCCGCCGCGGCGGTACACCGGAGCGTGCCGGCAGCGGTGCGTCTGAGAACGACCGCGGCCTCGTGGGCGCTCGCGACCGCGTCGCAGACGGTCTGTTCGATTTCGTCGCGGGTCCGCGCATCGATTACCGCCCGGTCGATGTCGCGGAGGAGCTCGTTGGTTCGGTTCAGGCGGTCGAGCTGGGCCTCGCGGTTGCGAATCGCCGCCTCGTGTTCGGCCCGCACCGCCTTCAGCCGGCTGCGGAGGTCCGAAAGCGCCTCGGGTTCGCGGAGTTCCTCCACGTCCCGGCTGTCGAGTGCCGCCTCGGTGGATTCGAGCGCGAAATACTCGCGGACCTCGGACTCGAAGCCCGACCGCACGAGCAGTTCTTCGACCGTCTCTTTGACCTCCGACTCCGAGACGGGCTTGACGAGGTAGGCGTCGAACGGCATGTCGACGATATCGGTGTCCGGCTCGACCGCGGTCATCATCGCTACGCGGCAGTCGAAGTCGCGCTCGCGAATCTCGTCGAGCACGTCGTCGCCCGTGACGTTCGGCATTCGGCGGTCGAGGAGGACGACGTCGACGGTATCGTCGAGTCGGTTGAGGGCTTCTTCACCACCGTAGGCGGTCTCGACGGCGAACCGCTCGCCGTCGAGCCAGTACCGGCAGGTGTCTGCGAGGTCCTCGTCGTCGTCAACGACGAGGACGACCTGCTCGGCGGCCCGCTGTCCGGGGCTCTCGCGCGCCGAGCGTTCGGTGACCATCGTATCGAACACACAGTAACGGCGAACGGTAATATATCTGCCCATCGAAGCAGGTGGAATTTAGGCGGTTCAGTGACCCGATTCGGTCGTCTCTGACGGACGCGGGACTCCCGTGACCGACTGCGAACCGACCCGCGAGCCGACCGCGGGCCGAACTCACGCTCGCGGGAGCGTGACGACGAACGTGGCCCCGCCGCGGTCGTTGTCCTCGATTGCGACCGTCCCGCCGTAGCTCTCGACGATTTCGCGGACCAGAAACAGGCCGAAGCCGTTGCCCGGGTTCGACAGGTCCTCGATGCGCTGGTCGACGATGCGGTGTTTCTCCTCGTCCGGAACGCCCGGGCCGTTGTCGGAGACGCGGAGTTCGACCGCGTCGTCGCCGGCCCCCACCTCGACTTCGACCGCCGGGTTCGGCTTGTCGTTGTGCTGGACGGCGTTTTTCAGCAGGTGCTCGATGACCTCGTCCAGCAGGTCGTCGGCGACGACCGAAACGTCGGGGAGTCGTCCGACTTCGACGCTCGCGGCGTCGGTCTCGCTCCGCAGCGACTCCGCGCCGTGGTCGACCGCCTCGTCGATTCGACGCGGCCGGAACTCGTGGGACTCGCGCTCGACGATGACCTTCATGAACGTCCGCATCGTCCCGACGAGTTCGGTCATCTCGCGGACGCGCCCCTGTATCGTTTCGAGGTGGGTCAGCCCCGCGTCGTCCACGAAGTCCTCGACGATGTCCGCCCGCGCACCGACCACGTTCAGCCCGTTGAGGAGGTTGTGCCGGATGATGCGGTTCACGAACTCCAGTCGCTCCTGTTCGCGCCGCAACTCCCGTTCTCGCTCCTTGCGGGCGGTGATATCGTGGCCCTCGAGGACCAGAAGCGACACCTCGCCGTCGTCGTCGCGGACCGGGGTGACGGAGAAGTCGATGACGACCGGCCGGTCCGTGTTCTCCCGCGAAATCTCGACCTCGTAGCGCACGAACTCGCCGTCGGCCGCGCGGTCGAGGGCGTCCCGGAGGTCGGCGATACGCTCGTCGTCGCCGCGCCACCACGGTGTCTCCCACGCCCGCGACCCGACGATGTCGTCGCGGTCGGCGTCCACGAGGTCGAGCGCGGCGTCGTTCACCCGGAGGACCGTCCCGTCGGGTTCGACCAGCCCGATGTACTGGAACGTGCTGTTGAACACCGCGTCGAGCTGTTGCTCGCGGCGCTTCCGCTCGGTCATGTCGCGGGTCACCTTGGCGAAGCCGATGACCTCACCGGCGTCGTCGGTCAGGGCGGTGATGGTGACAGACGCCCAAAAGCGAGTGCCGTCGGCACGGACGCGCCACCCCTCGTTCTCCGCTCGGCCCTCGGTTCGTGCTCGGTCGAGGAGGCGCTCTGGCAGGCCGTCTTCGGCGTCCTCGTCGGTGTAGAACGTCTCGATGTGCTTGCCGAGTATCTCCTCCGTATCGTAGCCCTTGATGGCCGCCGCACCGCGGTTCCAGCTCTCGACGCGACCCGAGGCGTCGAGGCGGAACAGTGCGTACTCCTCGATGTCCTCGACGATGCGCGAAAACGCCTGCTCGCGGCGTTCGAGTTCGCGCTCGCGCTCCCGCCGGACGTGGGTGTCGATGCCGTGGGCGACGGCGTGGCCGAGATTCGAAATCGGCTCGCCGAGCTCCGCGGTGAACGCCCGCTCGTGTTCGGCGTACATCGTGAGCACGCCGTAGCGCGCGTCGTCGTAGACGAGCGGCACCGACGCCGCCGAGCGGTAGCCCCGTTCGAGTGCCGGCTCGCGGAACGGTCCAAACGCCGGCTCGTCGGCGATGCTGTGGGTCGCCTGCACCGCGTTCGACCGGACCGCGCGGCCGACCGGGCCGTTTCCCTCGGGGCGCTCTGCCGACACCGACACGTCTATCTCGTCGAGGTAGCCGTCCTCGACGCCGGCCCACGCGGTCGGCTCCACGTCGCCGGTCGTCTCGTCAACGACGCCGACCCACGCGAACCGGAGTTCGTCGGTCTGGACGAGTCGCTCGCAGACTTGGCGTTCGATGTCCGCGCGCCCGCCGGCGTCGACGATGGCCTCGTTCACGTCCGCGACGACCTCGTTGAACGTCGCGAGGATGTCGAGTCGCTGGCGCAGTTCGCGCTCCGTCGCAGACGGGTCGTCGACCGACTGCGGAGACTCGTCGGTCATCCGTCTCGACCACCCCTCGAACCGGCGTCCCGTCGTGCGTGCATACCCCGACTCTAACCCCCACTGACTTGTGCGTTTCTCGGTCGGCCCGAACCAGACCTAACCACGTAGGGCCGTGAATTAGTATCGACCGCGCCATCCGACTATATGGCCACAGTGACCTGCCCGGGTCACTCGTCGTGCCCGCACGACCCTACGGCGGAATCGACAACCTACCCCCTCTCTCCGCCCTGGGGACGTGTCCCTGCCCAAACCCCAACTCCCTTTCCGCGAAATCGCCCGACGAGCGACGGGTGTTTCGTTCGTGTCCCCAGGGCGTACATTCATTTCTAGCCGATGCAGATACAAGACCAAAAGCACGCATCACCGCGCCATTTACGCCGGATGAGCACATACGTGCAATCCATGAAGAAAAACGAGCTCATTCACGTGCATTCGCTGCTCGTGGAAATCGCCACAGACTACCGCAACCGCGGGGTGCTCACGAGCGCCGACCTCGAACCGTACCACCAACTCGGAATCGGCCCGATGGCCCTCCGTGACTGCCGCGCCGACCACGAGCGGGCCGTCCGAACGCTCACAACCGTTCTCGCGGTCGGTGCCGCCCGCGACCTCGACCGCGACGCGGAGTCGGTGCCCGGCCGACAGCTGCTCCATCCCGACGAGGCGACCGACACCGACACCGACCAGCGCGTCACGTCACACTGATATTTTCTTCGCGGACCACCCCTCGAACAGCGGCGGCACCGGCCGACGGATGGACCTAAGAGCGCCCGGTGAGACGCCCCCGGTATGCGACTCGAAGACTATTGGGGAGTCGGCCCGAAGACCTCGGACCGACTGGAATCGGCTCTCGGCAGGGAGGGGGCGGTCGCCGCCATCGAGTCGGCCGACGTGCGGGCGCTCGTCGACGCCGGCGTCACCCGCGGGCGCGCGGTTCGAATCCTTCGCCGCGCCGACGGACAGGCCGGTATCGACGCGCTGGCGACCCGCGACGCCCGCGACGTGTACGACGACCTCCTGTCGCTCGCGAGCGACCGCGCGCTGACCGAACACGCCGCTGACCGCATCCGCGTCCTGACGCCGCTTCCGACCGTCGAGGCCCGACGCGACCGCCTCGACCGCATCCTCTCGGCGCGGGAGGCGTGGGCCGACCTCGACGACCACGCCCGCGATGCCGTCGAGGCGGCGTTCCGCGAGTACGACGAGGCCGGCGAGACCGAGCGCGCCGCCGTCCGCGCCGCGCTCGAACTCCGCGAGGCCGGGCTCCGCGGCGAGCCGTTCGACGCGCTGGAGGAAGCTGACCCCGACGCCCTCCGCGACGCGCTCGGCGCGCTCGGCTACGTCGACAAGGACGGCTCGGTCGCCGCGGGTGCCGACGACCGTCTCGACAGCCTGCGGAGCCGGCTCGACACCGCGAACGAACTCCAATCCGGCTCGTTCGACGTGCTCGAAACCATCCAGTCGCGGGGCGTCCGCTCGCTCGACGACTTCCGCGCCGCGTTCGTCCAGTACGTCGCACAGGAGACCGACCTCTCGCGCGGCGAGGTCGAAGCGGTCGCCGCCGAGGACGCCCGCGACGCGACCGACTTCGTGAGCGCGTCGCTCCGGGCGCTCGTCGAGGACCTCGAAGCCGACGCCGCCGCCCGCGAGGAGACCGTCGCCGAGGAGCTACGCGACCGCATCTGGGCCGCCCGCGACGACGTTGACCTCGCGGTCGAGGCCGTCGACGAGGTCGCGCTGTCGCTGTCGCTCGCGCGGTTCGCCGACGAGTACGACCTGACCCGGCCGGACATCGCCGAGACGGGGCTGGCGGTCTGCGGTGCGCGCAACCTCTTCATCGACGACCCACAGCCCGTCTCCTACGCCGTCGGCGACCACGAACTCGCGTGCGCGTCGGGGCCGACGCCGCCGGTCGGCGACCGCGTGTCGGTCCTCACCGGGGCCAACAGCGGCGGGAAGACGACCCTGCTGGAGACGCTCTCGCAGGTCGCCATCCTCGCGTCGATGGGGCTTCCGGTCCCCGCCGAGTCGGCGGTCGTCGGCCGGTTCGACTCGGTCGTGTTCCACCGCCGGCACGCGAGCTTCAACGCGGGCGTCCTCGAATCGACGCTCAAGTCTATCGTCCCGCCGCTGTCGGGCGACGGACGGACGCTGATGCTCGTCGACGAGTTCGAGGCCATCACCGAGCCGGGCCGCGCGGCCGACCTGCTCAACGGCCTCGTGAACCTCACCGTCGAGCGCGACGCGTTCGGCGTCTACGTCACGCACCTCGCGGACGAACTGAGCCCGCTCCCGCCGGAGGCGCGCATCGACGGCATCTTCGCCGAGGGGCTGACCGACGAGTTGGAACTGCGCGTGGACTACCAGCCGCGGTTCGGGACGGTCGGCAAGTCCACGCCTGAGTTCATCGTCTCGCGGCTGGTGGCGAACGCCCGCGACCGCGCCGAGCGCGCCGGTTTCGAGGCGCTGGCTGCGGCGGTGGGCGAAGAAGCGGTACAAAAGACGCTGTCCGACGCCGAGTTCGTCGGCTGAGCCGACGCGGCGGCGAGGGGGCCTATCGGCGACGTGCGCTCTCGTCGGGTGCGCGGCGACCGCGTCGGCGGTGACTCAGCACATCTCGTCGAGCGAGATGAACGCGTCGGCGTCGGCGGTCAGCCACGCCTCCATTCGGTCGCAGCAGCTGTCGCGCCGGGGGTAGACGGTGACCTGGTCCGGGCTCCCTCGATAGGTGACGACGACGCTATGGAGGAAGCAATCCCCGGTGGTATCCGCGCCGATGCGGTCAGCGGTCCCTGCAACCGAATCCTGAGAGGCGGGCACTTCTGACATTCGCCGTCACCTATACACACGCGACGGTGATTACATAACCTTCACTAAGTGTGGTAGTGATTGACAATATCCGTTGGTTACAAAACGTTGCACCAAGTGGGAGTACGGAGTGATACATAGCTTCGGTTCCCCTCGCACGGGTGTGGATTCCACAGTTCCGCGGGGGAATCCGCCCCGTCGGGCGACTTCTGCCGGCGGAGACGGGTTGAAGTGCACGGAACCGCCATCTGGCTGTCGATGGTCGATCCCACGTCCGATTTGGAAGAGAACGTAGACCCAGAAGACGCCCCGGCCTGCGCGACGTGCGGGGAGCCGGTTGCCAACAACCCGACGCACCGCGTCGTCACGTGGGTCGAAGACGGCGCCGTGCAGGCGCGGCACTTCTGCGACGACGACTGCCGGGACGCGTGGGACGACGAACGCTGACGCTCTCCTGACGACACGTCTGCCCCTCGGCACGCCGGCCGCGACTACTCGACCGACGACCAGAACCGGTCGAGGCCGAACCCGAGCATGTCGGGACTGACGGGTCTGGACTCCTCGCGCTCCTGTTCCGGCAGGTAGTCGCGGACGCCGTTCCACGAGTCGCGGGCGTACCGAGCGTCCACGAAGACGCGGACGCCCACCTCGTCGGTGCCGCGGATGACGCGGCCGATGGCCTGCCGCGCCTTTCTGACCGCGGGCACCGTGAGCGCCGTCTCGAACCCGTTGCCGAACTCGCGGTCGTACGCCGTCTTCACCGCGCGGGTCCGTGGCGACGACGTGTTGATGAGCGGGACACCGCAGACGACGGCGGCCGAGAGCTTGTCGCCGCTGTAGTCGACGCCCTCGGTGAGCGTGCCGCGGAGGCTCGTCACGAGCACCTTCCCCTCGCCGCCGAAGAAATCGCGCTTGAGCCGCTCTGTGGCCCCGTCGTCGGACGACTCGTCGAGGAGGACGGGCTTGTCGACGCGGGCTTCGAGCGCGCCCGCCATCCACTCGGCCTCGGCGTAGTTCGGCATCCCGACGAGCACGTTGCCCGGCGAGCGCTCGCACACCTCGACGGCGGCGTCGGTGTACGCGAGCCGCGTCTCGTTTTCCTCGCCGGGCGGCCCGCGGTTGCTGTGGGTGAACTTCGGCACGTCGACGGCGAAGCTCGCGCGGTTCGACTCGGGGAAGCCGAGGCCGAACGTCCGCTCTGCCACCGGGCGGCCGTCGTCGGCGAGGGCGTCGAGGCCGGTCACGCGACGGAACACGTCGATGGGTTCGAGCGTCGCGCTCATGAGGACGCCGCCGCCGAAGTCGCCGAGGCGCTCGGCGATGGCCTCGCCGGGGACGCAGTTGTGGACCGACAGCCGGGCGTTGTACGCGCGCCGCCACGACTCCGGCGGCTCCATCTCGTCCCACGTCCGTTCGAGTTCGATTTCGCGGAAGTGCTTCTCGTGGTCCGCGTAGGCCCACGTCGCCAGCGCCCGGCCCGCCGCGGGCGCGGCCCGCCGCTTGTCGTCTTCCTCCACCGAGTCGAGGATGCGGGCGACCGCCGAGCCGGTCGCCTCGGCTCGGACCCACGTCCCCTCGTCGTGCCCGTTGTCGTCCGCCCACTCGGTGAGTTCGTCGACGCCGGGCTCCTCGGGGTCGCGGAGCGGCAGCTCCTCGTCGTCGAGTTCGGTGAGGTCGGCGCGCCAGCCGACGTACTCGCGGTCGAGATGGGCGGTCACGCGGCGGTCGAGTTCCTCCCGCAGGTCGCGAATGAAGTCGCGCGTCTCCTCCAGTTCGCGGAGCGTCACGTCGGCCTCCTGTAGCTCCCCGCGGACGAGTTTGGCGTCGACGGTGGATTTGCCGGCGTCGTCGAACTTCACCGGCTGGATGACGCGCGTGAACTCGCTTTCGGCGTCGCGGAGCGTCCGGTCGCCGACGCCGACGGAGACGAGGTCGCGGACGCGGGGTTCGAGCATGTGCGCCTCGTCGCAGATGACGAACGTCGAGTCGTCGACGAGCGCGCCGGTGAACGTGCCGACGGTCGTCGGATCGAACGCGTGGTAGTAGTTGCCGACGACGACCTCGACGTGGGGCAACAGCGCGCCCATCACGGAGTGGGGGCACGACCCCGCGCCAGCGGCCAGCGAGACGAGGTCCTCGGTCGCGATGAGCCCCTTATCGTCGAAGTCGAAGGGGACGGCCTCGATTGGGTCGCCGTCTTCGGGGAGGTCCGCGAGGAAGTTCGCGTAAAAGGGGCAGTACTCCACGTCCTCGTACTCCGGCATCGACTTCGGGTACGGCGTCGGGTCGCCCGCGGTTTCGAGATAGTTCGGGCCCGCGGTCGTCGAACCGGTGTCGAGGAGGCCGGTCTGTTGCTCGCGGGCGTCCTTGGCGAGCGCCTCGGCGCTGGTCCGGCCGCCGTCGCCGACGAGCCCGCGGGTCCGGTCGCGAAGGCCCTCACAGCGGTCGTAGACGGTCGCGTCGTCGATGCCGCCGTAGCCCTCGCGGCTGTAGGGACACACGTCGGACTTGCCGACGAGCGTGAGCCCCGAGACGGGTTTCCAGTCGGTCGGGAGGTTCTCGTTGATGGTTCGGAGGTCGGCCTCGAACTGCCGCAACTGTTGCTTGACGCTCGTGAGGACGAAGACGCGCTCGTAGTCGGAGTCGGGGTCGCGGACGAGTTCGATGCCGGCGGTGAGCGCGAGCATCGTCTTGCCGGTTCCGCACGCGCCCTCCACGACGGCGAAGCCGTCGTCTCGGGCGGTCTGTATCGCGGTCTCGATTCCGTCGGCCTGCTCCGGGTACGCCTCCGGGTGGCCGAACACCTCCTGCCAGGTCACGCTCTGTGGTCCAGTTGCGACGGCCATAGGGGTGTCGGTGACTGGCCGCGCCCCCGTATTTGAACGTTCGCGAGAGAGCCGGCCGGCACGCGGAGCGCACCGACGCTATTCGAGGAAGGAGGCGATTGCCTCGGCGAAGGCCTCTCGGTCGCCGCCCTCGCCGCCGACACAGACGACGAACGGCGCGGCGGCGGCGTACACCTTCATCTCGCGCCCCTTCTCGGAGTAGCGGGTGCCGGCGACGCGGACGAGGTCGGCCTCGATGAGGTTTCCGAGGTGGTGGCGGGCGTTCTGGACGGAGGTTTCGACCCGCTTCGAGAGTTCGGTCGCCGTCGCCGGCGAGTCCTGCAGACACGACAGCAGGTCGCGGGCGGTGTCACAAGAGAGGCAGCCGAGGAGCTGCTCCGTCTCGTCGTCGTCGAGCCAGTGGACGCGCGGGGCGGTCTCGACGCTCGAATCGACGGTCCCGTCGGACGGGAGCAACCCTGACATACAATCGACATTTCGGTGGGGGAAGTAAACCGTTTCGGGAGGTCAGGCGCTCGACGGGTCGGTCCGGTCGACGCCCGGCAGTCGGTTCAGCACGTAGAGAACCGCGAGCGCGGCGACGAACACCGCGAGCCCCCCGGCGAGTGTTCTGAAGACTGCCTCGAAGGCGTAGTTTGCCTCGGTCAGGAAGCCGACCGCGCCGCTCCCGTTAGCCTCCAAGAGGAGCGCCGCGCCGCTGAAGACGGCGTAGGCGCTCCCGCGGGCGTCGCTGGGGAGCGACGAGAGCATGAACGTGTCCAGCGCGGGAAACAGGCTGTGGATGACGTAGCCGAGCACCGCGACGACGACGGCGACGGCGACGAAGCCCTGCGCGTACGTCAGGGCGACGAGCGCGCCGATAAAGGCGACGAGCAGGCCGAAGATGTAGGGGACGTGCGGGAGTTTGTCCGCGAGGCGGCCCGACAGCGAGAACGCGGGGACGCCGGCCGCGAAGACGATGGTGAGCATCGTGCTCGCGGTGGCGGCGTCGAACGCCTTCGCCTGCGTCATGTACGACACGAGGAAGTTGAACAGGCCCTGCCAGACGAATCCCGCGGGCGCGATGAGGAGGATGCCCGTGAGGATGAGTTTCCAGTGGCCGAGCGCGGCGGAGAAGTCGCGGTCCGCGCCCGTGCCGGCCCCCGCGCTCCCGTCTCGGGAGACGGCGTAGAGGAGGAGCGTCACGAGCGCGCCGGCGACCGCCAACACCCAGAACGTCTCGCGCCACGAGTACGACGCGAGGATGAAGACGACGACGGGCGCGGCGACGACGGCGGCGACCTGACTGGCCGCGCCGTGGATGCCGACCATGCGACCGACGCGCTCGGGGAACAGTTCGCCGACGAGGGGGGTCGCGGAGACGAAGTACGCGCCCGAGGCGAGGCCGAGGCCGAACGCGCCGATTTGGAGCGTCAGCACCGACGTCGCGCTCGCGGTGAACGCCGCGGCGACGACGAGGAGCGTGCCCGACCCGAGGACGACCTTCGACCGCGAGACGCGCGTGAGGAGGTAGCCGACGGGGATGCGCGGGATGGCGGTCCCGAGCCAGACGAGGCTCGTCACGACGCCGATGGTCGCTGGGCCGACCGAGAACTGCGTCTGGAGTGTCTCGACGAGCGGCGGGAACGCGACGCGGCCGAAGTTGACGAGGAAGACGAGTCCGCAGAGAGTTCCGAAGAGGCGGCGAGTCACTACCGCGGATTCAGTCGCCGCCGTGTCAAACGTTGCGAATCCGACCCGCGACCACATGTGTTAACGCGGCCCCGGGCCAACGGGGGCGTATGATTACGAGTCGACGCATGGCCGCGGTCGACCTGAACGCCGAGGCGCTCGGCGTGCCGCGGAAACAGCTCATGGAGTCGAGTGGGAACGCCGTCGCGCGGGCGTGCCGCGACCTCGCGGACCCCGGCGCGTCGGTCGCAGTCGTCGCGGGCCGCGGCAACAACGGCGGCGACGCGCTCGTCGCCGCGCGGTTCCTGAAGGCGTACGACGTGACCGTCCACCTGCTCGGTCGCCCCGAGACGATTTCGACCGACATCGCCCGCGAGAACTGGGACGCCCTCGTCGCGGCCGAGGCCGACCGGCGAACCGTCACCGACTCGGCCGCGTTCGACCTCGGCGACCCGGACCTCGTCGTGGACGCGATGCTCGGCACCGGCGTCACCGGCGCGCTCCGCGAACCCGAGGCGACGGCCGCGCGCGCCATCAACGGGTCCTCCGCGAGTGTCCTCGCGGTGGACGTGCCCTCCGGCGTCGACGCCGACACGGGCGACGCGGCGGGACTCGCAGTCGAGGCTGACCGCGTCGTCACCTTCCACGACGACAAGCCCGGTCTCGGCGACCTCGACTGCGAGGTCGTCGTCGCCGACATCGGCATCCCCGAGGCCGCCGAGTTGTTCACCGGTCCCGGCGACCTCCTCGCGCTCGACCGCGACGCGCAGAGCCACAAGGGCGACCACGGCGACGTGCTCGTCGTCGGCGGCGGCCCGTACACCGGTGCGCCCGCGCTCGCCGCGCAGTCGGCTCTCAGAGCCGGCGCTGACCTCGCCCGCGTCGCCTGCCCCGAGGCCGTCGCCCGCGAGGTACAGGGCTACTCCGAGAACCTCATCGTCCGCGGCTTCTCGGGCGACCGACTCGCGCCCCAACACGTCCCCGACCTCCTCGACTTCGCCGCTGACCGCGACGCGGTCGTTTTCGGTCCCGGTCTCGGCGACGCCGACGAGTCGCTCGACGCGGTCCGCGAGTTCCTCGCCGCCTACGACGGGACCGCCGTCGTGGACGCCGACGCCCTGCAGGTCGTCCCCGAGGTGGACACCGAGGCGACCCTCATCTGTACGCCCCATCAGGGCGAGCTGCGGAAGATGGGCGGTGAGACCGACGCCGACTGGGAGACTCGGAGCGACCTCGTCCGCGAGTTCGCCGCCGACCTCGGTCACACGCTCCTCGTGAAGGGCGCGTACGACGTGGTCTCCGACGGCGAGGCGGTCCGCGTCAACCGGACCGGGAACCCCGGAATGACCGTCGGTGGCACCGGCGACGTGCTGGCGGGCGCGACCGGCGCGCTCGCGGCCGTTCTGCCCCCGCTCCACGCGGCCGCCGTCGCGGCCTACGCGAACGGCCGCGCGGGTGACCTCGCCGCCGAGGCGTTCGGCAGCGGCCTCGTCGCGACCGACCTGCTCGAACGACTGCCCACGGCTCTGCGAGGTGACGAAGCATGAGCGACGAGCACGCCGGGTCGGAGTCGAACGAGTTGGCCGACGGCGACGACCGCGACCTGACCCATGTCGACGAGGACGGCAACGTCCAGATGGTCGACGTGGGCGCGAAGCCCGACACGCGCCGCCGGGCGGTCGCCCGCGGGACCATCCATCTCAGCGCCGACACCGTTCGGGCTATCCGCGACGACGAAATCGGGAAGGGAGACGTGTTGGCGACGGCTCGAATCGGTGCGATTCAGGCCGTCAAGCACACGTGGGAGACGATTCCGATGTGCCACCAGATCCCCATCACGAACGTCGACACCGAGTTCGAGGTGGCCGACGAGTCGGTCACACTCTCCGTGACGGTCGGCACGACCGGGAAGACGGGCTGCGAGATGGAGGCGTTAGAGGGCGTGACGACCGGCCTCAACGTCGTCTGGGACATGGTGAAAGCCGCGGAGAAAGACGACGACGGCCAGTATCCGGGGACGCGCATCTCGGACGTCGAAGTCGTCACGAAGGAAAAAGAGACGCTCGACTGAGCCGAGTCCCGCCTCGGTGACCCCAGCGTGGGGCATGCGACTCAGGCCGAGTCGGCCGGCGCGGAGAGGTCGGCGGCCTTCGCCCGGGCCTTCTCCACGATGGCGGGGCGCGCCTCGAACTCGATGTGGACCTGTTCGCCCTCGTACTCCTCGGTCTCGACGTGGGCGTGGTCGTAGAGCCACGAGACGAGGCTCATCGTGTCGTCTGCCATCGGCAACAGGAGGCGCTCGTGCTTCCACGCGGGCAGTTCGTCCTCGACGCGGGCGGCCAACTCCTCGACGTTCTCGCCGGTCAGCCCCGAGACGGCGACGGGGTTGGGCGCGAGCGCCGACAGCGCCGCGCGCTTTTCTTCGAGTTCCTCGGCCGCGA
Organism: Haloferax sp. Q22; assembly: GCF_001482285.1. Taxonomy (GTDB): domain Archaea; phylum Halobacteriota; class Halobacteria; order Halobacteriales; family Haloferacaceae; genus Haloferax. The sequence goes on from NZ_LOEP01000018.1 coordinate 81,012, forward strand.
CCTTGTCCACCTTGTTGAACACGGTCACGATGGGCGCTTCGTTGCGCTCGTAGAGCGTGTCGTGGCTGGTGACGAGTTTCTCCCGCATCTCCTCGATGGGCTCGGAGGCGTCCACGACGAGCAACACGAGGTCGGCCCGGTAGACCGAATCGAGCGTGGACTTGAACGACTCGACGAGCCAGTGGGGGAGGTCAGAGACGAATCCGACGGTGTCGGTGAGAAGCACGTCTCGCTTGCCCGTCTCGGCGCGGCGCGTGGTCGTCCCGAGGGTCGTAAACAGCTTGTCTTGGGACTCGGCGGTCGGGTCGAGGTCCGGGTGGAGGTCGTCGTTCTGGCCGACTTCGAGGTCGGCGGCGAGCCGCTGCATCAGTGTCGACTTCCCGGCGTTCGTGTAGCCCGCGAGGGCCACGAGGTCGAAGCCGGACTCGCGGCGCTGTTCGCGCCGGGTCTCCTCTTTGTCCGCGATGGCGTCCAGTTCGTTCTTGATGCGCGAAATCTGGGCCTTGATGTCCTGTTCGCGGCTCTCGTCGTACTCGCCGAGACCCATGAACCCGGGGCGCTCGTCGCGCTTCGCCAGCGACGCCTTCGCCTCGGCGCGGGGCAGTTCGTAGCGGAGCTCGGCGAGCTCGACCTGTAACTGCGCCTTGCGGGTGTTCGCCCGCTGGCCGAAGATTTCGAGGATGAGGGTGAAGCGGTCGATGACCTCCGCGTCGTCGGGGAGCTTCTGGGCGATGTTGTACGTCTGGTAGGGGCCCAGTCGGTTGTCAAAGACGACGGCGGCGGCGTCCTCGCGCGCGACAAGCGACGCTAACTCGCCGACCTTCCCTTCGCCGAAGTGGAACGCGGCGTCCTCCTCGCGGGTCTGGGTGAGTTCGCCGACCACCTCGTAGCCCGCCGCGCGGGCGAGGTCGGAAATCTCCGTGAGGTCGGCGTCGCCGCGGTCGACGCGCTTTGCGACGACGACGCGACTCATCGCCGCACCTCGATTGTGGGGTACGTAGCCTGCACTGTGTCAGTCGGTACTAGCCGCCGGAGGCACTTAAGCCCCGCTCGGCCGGGATCACGCGTCGAGATGGCGTCCCGTCACCTCCCGTTCCATGGCCGCGTTTGGACGCCGGGACTCTTGTAGGTTGCCCGGAGGCGACCTGACAGTTCGGTGACGGCGACAGTCTCCCCACAAATCACTTATACTGACGGGCGGGATGTTCGCCGTATGGACCCCTTGCAACTGAGCATCGACCCGCAGCAGCTCGGCATCGAGTTCGGGAGCGGGGCCGTCATCGGCGGCATCATCGGCTTCGCGGCCAAGAAAATCGCGAAGCTCATCGCCGTCATCGTCGGCCTCGAACTCGCCGTGTTCAAGTTCCTCGAATCGCGGGGCATCATCACCGTCGACTGGGAGCGCCTCACCGGCGGAATCGTGAGCGCCACGCAGGACGCCGCAACTGGCGCGCCGCCGGACTGGATTTCGACGATTCTCTCGACACTTTCTATCTCCGCCGGCTTCTCGGGCGGCTTCCTCGTCGGCTTCAAGAAGGGGTAGTTCGCGTTCGAGACTCGCCGACGCGCCTCAGAGGTCGTCTTCGTCCTTGACGATGCGCGTCTCGGCCGTGCCGCTCGTGATGTTGTTCACCTTGTCGTAGAAGTCGTTTTGCATCCCCGCGGGGAACGTGATGACGCCGACCCACGAGCCGTCGTTCTGCCACTCCTCGCGTTCGAGGTCGCCGTAGCTCCGAATCTGGGCCTGCCCGCTGCCGGCGTACTCGGCCGGGAGTTGGACGGCGACGGTGACTTCGGCGAACTTGATGGGCAACACGGGTCGAAGCGCGTCGAGCGCGTCGTCGACCTGCGACTCGACCGGCTCCATCGGGTCGATTTTGAAGCCGGCCTCTTCGAGCGCGCGCTCGATTCGCTCCGGCGGGTGCGGCGTGTCGTTCATCTGCGGATTGACCGCGTTGCGAGCGATGCGGTTAATGAGCGACTTGCGCTTCTGTTCTTGCATCTCGCGGCGCTGTTCGGCCGTGATCTGAATCTCCCCTTTCTTGACGACCTCGGGGATTATCTGGAGCGGGTCGGTCGTTCCGAACACCTTCTCGAGGTCGTTCTCGGCGGGGCGGTCGCCGCGGGAGGCGTCCTCGAACACGTCTTCGGCGGCGATGACCTCTTCGAGGTCGCCGTCGAACTCACCGCGCTTTATCGAGAGCGCCGCGTCGGGGTCGATGAGCACCTCGAACCGCGCGCCGTGAGATTCCAGGCGGGCCGTGACTGCCTCGTCGAGTGAAATCATAGGTTCCGATACTCTCTCCGTGGTAAAAAGCCCTCGCCGACCGACTCCCCCGACAGTGTCTCGCGAAATTCGCCGCGACCTCGTTCGGAGCAATCGTTATGCTCGCCCGCACCCCACGTCTCGGTATGAGTTCGCAGACGTCGGAGAAGTCCCTCGAAGAACGGCTCGACCTGTTCATGCGGCGGAACTTCCCCCAAATCGAGATGCACGGCGGCGACGCGGGTATCGAGGCCATCGACGAGGAGACCGGTGAGGTGTGGATTTCCCTCACCGGCGCGTGTTCCGGATGCGGTATCTCGCCGATGACGATTCAGGCGTTGAAGGCGCGCATGGTCGCCGAGTTCGAGGAGATAGACGCCGTCCACGCCTCGACCGGCGGCTTCTACGACGACGAACCGGGCGCGGGGTTCGAACCCGACGTGTCCGACGCGCCCTTCTGAGCAGTCTTCTGACATCGATTTTCGACCGAACCGTCCCCGCGAGCGACGCCGCCCCGAGCGCGCGCCGCGCCGTCGCTCGTCATGATAGAAAAACGAAGAACCGGGCCGAGCGGAGCGGACGTCGGCTTACGCGGCGGCGTCGATGATGTCGACGAGGTCCTCTTTGCTCTGGACGCCGATGACCTCCTTGACCTGCTCGCCGCCGGCGTAGAACTGCAGGGTCGGGACGCTGCGAATCCCTTTCTCGCGGGCTAGCTCCTGGAGTTCGTCGATATCGACCTTGGCGACCACGGCGTCGGTCTCCTCGGCGATCTCCTCGACGGTGGGTTCGAGCATCTTACACGGGCCGCACCACTCGGCGTGGTAGTCCACGAGGACGATGGCGTTGTCGGCGATGAGTTCGTCGAGGTGGTCCGAACTCTCGACGTGGACGGGAGCATCGGTTGTCTTCGGAGTGCTCATACTCCCACGTATCGGCGCGACACTCTTACCCATTGCGCCTGTTTGCGTGACGGTGCACGACCGCGAAACTCCGTGTTCGCGGCGAAAGCGGCCGGTTTCGGGCGACGAGGCTCAGCAGTCGTAGATCAGAAGCACCCCGTCGTCGACGCGTTCCACGTCGCGGAGCGACACCGTCGGGAAGTCGGCGACGAAGCCCTCGCCGTCGGCGAGTGTCGGCGCGTCGCGGCCGCCGATGACCATCGAACCGACGTAGAGCGTGAGTTCGTCGACGAGGCCGGCCTCGAACAGCGAGAAGATGAGTTCGCCGCCGCCCTCGACCATGAGCCGGTCGACGCCGCGCGATTCGAGCGCGTCGAAGGCGTCGGGGAGTGACACTCGTTCCGCGCCCGCGACGACGAGTTCCGCGCCGGCCGATTCGAGCGCGTCGCGGCGGTTAGCCGGCGCGGCCTCGGAGACGAGCACGTAGGTTGTCGCCACGTCGTCCAGAATCCGGGCGTCGGTCGGGGTTCGAGCGCGCGAGTCGGTGACGACGCGCGCTGGATGCGGCGGGTCGCCCCGGTCCTCGCGAGTGGCGACGAGGCCCGGGTCGTCGAGCGTGAGGTGCGGGTCGTCGGCGAGAACGGTCCCGACGCCGACGGCGACGGCGTCGGCGGCCGCGCGAACCTCGTCCACGCGGGCGAAGTCGTCGTCGCCGCTTATCTTCACCTGCTCGCGGCGGCGAGACGAGAGCTTGCCGTCGAGGCTCGCGGCGGCGTTGACGTGGACGTGCATACTCGCGGGTCGTCGCCGCGGCGAAAACCCCTTTCGGTGGGGTGCCGTCGCAGTATTGCCGGACAGGAATTAAATAGGCCTCTGTGGTACATTGTGTCATCTATGACTGCCAAGGTCCTGATGCTGGGGTGGGGGTTTCCGCCGAACGTCAGCGGTGGGCTCGACACGCACGTCGGCGAGATGTTCGAGCGACTCGAAAAGCGGGAGGACGTGGACATCGAACTCGTGCTTCCCGCCGAGTACGCGCCGGACCGCGAGGGAATCGTCGGAGTTCCGACCGGCGAAGGTGACATCATCACCCGAATCGGGCGGCTGGGGTCGACGTTCGCCGAGCGCGCCGCCGACGCCGACATCGTCCACACGCACGACTGGTTCGGCTACGGGCCGGGGTCGCGCGCGAAATCGAACAACGAGGACGTGGAGTGGGTGACCACGTTCCACTCGCTTTCGTCGGACCGCAACATCGACCCGCCGCAGCGGGAAGTCGAGACTGAGCGCCGAATCGCCGAGCGCTGTGACCACCTGCTCGCGGTGAGCGAACTCCTCGCCGACAAGGTCAAACGGGAGTACGGCGGCGACTGCCACGTCATCTACAACGGCTTTTCCGAGTGCGAGACCACGGGCCGCGACCTCAAGGAAGAACTCGGAATCGACGGGAAGATGCTGTTTTTCGTCGGCCGGCACACCGACCAGAAGGGCATCTCGCATCTCGTCTACGCGATGGAGAAACTCGCCCGCGACGACGTGACGCTCGTCATGGGCGGGTCGGGCCACCTCACCGCCCAGCTCAAGCGCTTCGCCGAACTGCTCGGCGTCGAAGACCGCATCAAGTGGGCCGGCTACGTCCCCGAGGAGGCGCTCGGCGACTACTACGCCTCGGCGGACCTGTTCGTCTCGCCGTCGCTGTCCGAGCCGTTCGGCATCACCATCGTCGAGGCGCTCTCGACCGGCACGCGCGTCGTCGCCACCGAGAGCGGCGCGGCGGAGGTTCTCCCCGACGACTGCGTCATCGAGGTCGAACCCGACTCGCGCTCCATCGCCGACGGCATCGAGTACGGCCTCTCGCTGGAGGGTGAACCGGAGTACGAACCGTACACGTGGGACCGCGTCGTCGACGAGACCGTGGACTACTACCACAGCATTCTCGACGGGGACGCCGGCGTCTCGGCCGGTGCGGAAAACGAGGTCGAAGCGGCCGACGCGGACGCCGACGAGGCGGACGCGAACTGAGCGGGCGACCCCCGTTCAGCGGAGGAGTCGCACGTCGGTCACCGGCTCGGGGTGGCGAATCCGGTAGCCGCCGCGGGTCGGCACCATCCCCTCCCGCGGCATCGTGCCGCGGGCGGACTGATACGGCGAGTCGTCGGTCTGGACCGACTGGTACGGCGAGTCGTACGCCGACTGGTAGGGGCTGTCCGACGACTGATACGCGCTGTCGGTGGCCGCCTCGGCGTCGAAGCCTTCCGGCGGGAGGTAGATTCGCTCGCCGGACGCCGAGCGGACGACGACTGCGGTGTCCTTGTCGCCTTCCATCACGATGGTCGTCCAGCCGTCCTCGATAGTCACGGAGAAGGAGACCTCCTCGTCGGCGGCGTCGGCGTCCGGGGTCTCGTCGTTCGACATACGAGTCCAACTGGCACGCGAGCACTTAGTGATTCGCCCGTCGGCCGCCGCCCCCTAGCCCGGCAACACTTTTTATCCGACGGGGGCGAATCCCGACTCGATGGAACTCGACCAGCATGCCGAGGAGCTTGCCTCCGCCCTCGGTGTCGACAAAGAGGAGGTCAAATCCGACCTGCAGAACCTGCTGCAGTACAGCGTCCCGATCGACGAGGCGAAGCAGAGCGTCCGCCGCAAACACGGCGGTGGAAGCTCCGGCGGGAGCGACGGCGCGCCCTCGACGAAGCGAATCGCCGACATCGACCCCGACGGCGGCAACGTCTCCGTGACGGTCCGCGTGCTCACCGTGGGCACCCGCTCTATCGTCTATCAGGGCGACGAACAGACCATCCGCGAGGGAAAACTCGCCGACGAGTCTGGCGTCATCTCCTACACCGCGTGGCAGGACTTCGGCTTCGAGCCGGGCGACTCCGTCGTCATCGGCAACGCCGGCGTCCGCGAGTGGGACGGCAAGCCCGAACTGAACATCGGCGCGTCCTCGACGGTCGGCGTGGAGTCCGAGACGGTCGAGACGCCCTACGACGACCGCATCGGCGGCGAGGCCGACCTCATCGACCTCCAGGCCGGTGACCGCGGCCGAACCGTCGAGGTCCGCGTCCTCGAAGTCGATTCGCGCACTATCGACGGCCGCAACGGTGAGACGACAATCCTCTCGGGCGTCGTCGCCGACGAGTCCGGGCGGCTCCCCTTCACCGACTGGGCACCCCGCCCCGACGTGAAAGAGGGCGCGAGCCTGCGTCTCTCGGACGTGTATGTCCGGGAGTTCCGCGGCGTGCCGCAGGTGAACCTCTCGGAGTTCACGACGCTCGAGGTCCTCGACGACCCCGTCGCCGTGACCGACTCCGCGCCTCGCCTGAAAATCGGCGAGGCCGTCGACGCCGGCGGGATGTTCGACGTGGAAGTGCTCGGCAACGTCCTCGAAGTGCGCGACGGCTCCGGGCTCATCGAGCGCTGTCCCGACTGTAGCCGCGTCGTCCAGAACGGTCAGTGCCGACAGCACGGCGAGGTCGACGGCGAGGACGACATGCGCGTGAAGGCGATTCTCGACGACGGCACCGGCACGGTGACCGCCATCCTCGACCGCGACCTCACCGAGGAGGTCTACGGCGGGACGATGGCCGACGCGATGGAAGCCGCCCGCGAGGCGATGGACAAGGAGGTCGTCGCCGACGACATCGCCGACAAACTCGTCGGCCGCGAGTACCGCGTCCGCGGGAACCTCTCGGTGGACGAGTACGGCGCGAACCTCGAAGCCGACGAGTTCGAGGAGACCGACGACGACCCGGCCGAACGCGCGGCCACCCTCCTCACGGAGGTGCGCGCATGAGCGCCTCGCCGGTCGTCGGCACGCGGGAAATCGCCTACCGCGTCTTCGCCGCCGAGTTCGACGACGCCTCGCTGTCGTACTCCGAGAGCGATGAGGAGCGCGCGCCGAACTACGTGGTCACGCCCACCGGGGCGCGGCTCAACCGGACGTTCGTCGCGGGCGTGCTCACCGAGGTCGAACACGTCAACGACGAGGTGCTCCGCGGGCGCATCGCCGACCCGACGGGCGCGTTCGTCACCTACGCCGGGCAGTACCAGCCGGAGCCGATGGCCTACCTCGACGCGGCGACGCCCCCGGCGTTCGTCTCGCTCGCGGGCAAGGCCCGAACGTACGAACCGGACGACGCCGACGTGGTTTACTCCTCGGTCCGTCCCGAGAGCGTCAACACCGTCGACGCCGACGTTCGCGATCGGTGGATCGTCTCGGCCGCCGAGGCGACGCTCCGCCGCATCGCGGTGTTCGACGAGGCGCTGTCGATGCCCTACCGCGGCGACGACCTGACCCGCGCGCTCGAAGCTCGCGGCGTGGACTCGACGCTTGCGGCGGGCGTCCCCCGCGCCATCGACCACTACGGGACGACCCGAACCTACCTCGAAGCCCTGCGCGAAGTCGCCGTGCAGGCGCTCGAACTCGTCGCGGGCGACCGCGACCAGGTGGACCCCCTCGAAGTCGCACCCGGTGACGGCGGCGACGCGGTCCTCGGTCCGCTCCCGGAACTCGACCTCGAACCGGCCGACAGCGTCGATATCGAGGTCGGAGAAGCGGATGCTGACGACGGAGAGGCGCTCGGCGAATCGGAGCCCGACGCGGGCGAGTTCGAGACCGAATCCGACTCCGAACCGGCCGCAACGCCCGATACGGAGCCGGAACTCGCCGACGGGATCGAGTCGGAACCCGACGCGGAACCTGTCTCTGAGCCGGAGTCCGCATCCGAACCCGAACCAGTCACCGCCGAGACGACGGCCGCGACCGAGAGCCAGCCGGAGGCGTCCGAGCCGGAACCGGCGTCTGAGCCGTCCGCGACGGTCGACGCCGAATCGGAGCCGGAACCCGCCGCAGAATCTGAACCCGCCGCGGAACCCGACCTCACGTCTGAACCCGAACCGGCGGCCGACTCGCTCGACGCCGATTCGGAGCCCGACTTCGACGCCGGGACCGACGACGGCACGCTCGGTGACTTCGAAGACGACGCCACCGACGCGGATACGGCCGACACCGACACCTTCGGCGGCTCCGACGACGGCACGCTCGGCGACTTCGACGACGGCTTCGACGACCCCGAACCCGAGGCGGACGTGTCTGCCGCGACCGATGAGTCGGCGACCGACTCGACCGACTCCGCGTCCACCGACGCCGACGACTCGGTCGACCCCGACGGGATGTACGAGCTCGACGAGGACGAGCGGGCCGAAATCGAGTCCGAGTTCGGTACGGAGTTCACCTCCGGCGCGGATGTCGACCCCGCCGGCGAGGCGGACATCGACGTGCCCGACGCGGACGACCTCACAGAGCAACTCGAAGACGACCCCGCCGACGCCGAGTCAGAGCCGGAACCGGAACCCGCGGCCGAACACGTCACGGAGTCCGACCCGGCGGTCGAAGCTGAACCCGAACCCGAACCGACAGCCGACGCGGCGTCGGCCGGGGACGAAGACGAGGCCGACACGGACGAGTCCGCCGAGGACATCGACCTCGAATCGGTCGTCGTGGACGCCATGGACGACCTCGACGACGGCGACGGCGCGACCCGCGACGAGGTCGTCGCGGCCGTCGTCGACGAGTACGGCGCGGACCCCGGCGCGGTCGAAGACGCCATCCAGGAGGCGCTCCTCGGCGGCCGGTGCTACGAGCCGCAGGACGGCGTGCTGAAGGCCATCTGAGGCCGTGTCGGGACCGCTCGTCGAACCGATTCCCGGCCATCCCGCCGCGGTGGCGCGGACGAGCAGGCGCGGATTTCCCGAGCGCTCGCTCGTCATCGCCGACTACCACGCCGGCATCGAGGCCGGCCTGCGGTACGAACGCGGGGTGGAACTCCCGTCGAAGGCCGCGGTCCGCCGCGAGCGCCTGCTGTCGCTTCTCGACCGGACCGACGCCGACCGACTGGTCGTCCTCGGCGACCTCGGCCACCGCATCGGCGACCCGAAGGGAGACGAGGCCGACGAACTGCGCGACCTCGCGGCCGGGGTGGCCGACCGCGCCGAGCTGACGGTCGTCCCCGGCAACCACGACGGCGGCCTCGCGGACTTTTTCGGCGACGACGTGGAGGTGACTGACCCCGCGGGCGTCCGCCTCGGCGACGTTGGATTCTGCCACGGACACACCTGGCCCTCGCGGGAGGTGCTCGCCGCCGACGTGGTCTGTTCGGCCCACGAACACCCGGCGGTCAGGCTGGAAGACGAGGTCGGCGGCGCGCGGAAAGAACGCGTCTGGCTCCGCGGCACCCTCGCTCCCGAGGTGTTCGCGGAACACTACGAGGTCGACCCCGCCGAGGTGACGCAAGCCGACGCCGAACTCGTGGTGTTTCCGGCCTTCAACGACACCTCGGGCGGGACGTGGGTCAACGTCCCCGGGCAGGGATTTCTCTCGCCGTTCCTGCCCGACGGCCTCGCGGACGGGGAGGCCTACCTGCTCGACGGCACGCGGTTGGGCGACTACCGGAACGTCTGAGTAGCAGGGGCGGTGGTCGCGGTCGCCGCAGACGCCGGGATACCCTCGGTCGTCAGAACAGCCCCGAGCCGAAACCGAACGTGAGCGTGCCGAGAACGAACACGGCGACGGCGGCCACGCGGGCGAGTCGTTGCCAACCGGTCCACTCGCGGAAGAACTCCGGCACGCCCTTTTCTCGTTCCTGCACGGCGTAGCCGACGAACCAGAGGGTCGAAAGCACCAGCACCGCGGCGAAGACCAGTTGCCACGCCGCGAGGTCGCCCCACTGATTGCCGAGGACGATGAAGAGGTTCCCGGCGGTGAAGCCCGCCTGCGACAGCCAAAATGACCGCTCGGGCGTCATGTCACCACCGAGTACAGTTGAAGCGCGACGCCGAACGTGTAGAGCGCCGCGCCGAGGACGACGAGATAGACGAGCGGGCTCCAGTCCGTCGGGACTCGGGCGCGGTCGGGGTCGCGGAGGGCGACGACCGACGCGTAGCCGACTGCGACCACGCCCGCGGCCGCCGCCGCGGTGCCGATACCGGCGTCTCCCGCCGAAACGTCGAGCGCGATATCGACGGCGGCGCAGAGACCGAAGACGAGGAACGCGGACCAGTAGACACGTTTCGGGGACACGCCCGAAATTGATTTACGGGCGACATGAATCTCCCGGTGGGGACCGCCCCGAGCGGTGCGCTTAATCGCCTCGAAGCGTAACCTCGAGCGATGCCAGACGGCGAGGCCGCCGCCGGAATGGACGCCTTCGCGACGCTCTCGTCGCCCGTTCGGAACGCGCTCTCGGAGCGCGGATTCACGACACCCACAGAGCCGCAGCGCCGGGCGATTCCCCCGCTGGCGGACGGGAAAAACGGCCTCATCATCGCGCCCACGGGAACCGGGAAGACGGAGACGGCGATGTTGCCGGTCTTCTCGGCCATCGCCGACGCCGAGGACCGATTCGGTATCTCGGCGCTCTACATCACCCCGCTTCGGGCGCTGAACCGCGACATGCGGCAGCGGCTCGACTGGTGGGGCGAACAGCTCGACATCGACATCGACGTTCGCCACGGTGACACCACGCAGTACCAGCGCCAGAAGCAGGCGAACGACCCGCCGGACGTGCTGGTGACGACGCCCGAGACGCTGCAGGCGATGCTCACGGGGAAGAAGCTCAGGACGGCGCTGTCGGACGTGCACCACGTCGTCGTCGACGAGGTCCACGAACTCGCGTCGGCCAAGCGCGGCGCGCAGCTGACAATCGGGTTAGAGCGCCTCCGCGAGTTGGCCGGGCCGTTCCAGCGAATCGGTCTCTCGGCGACGGTCGGGTCGCCCGACGAGGTCGGGAAGTTCCTGACCGGCGACCGCCCGTTCGAGGTCATCGAAGTAGACGTGGACAACCGCGTCGAGTTCGAGGTGGTCCGTCCCGAGGTGACGAACGAGGACGAGGCGCTGGCCGGAAAACTCGCCACCGACCCCGAGATAGCGAGCCACGTCCGGACGATTCGAGACATCGTCCGCGACCACGAGTCCGTGCTCGTCTTCGTCAACACCAGACAGACCGCGGAGGCGCTCGGCTCGCGGTTCAAGGCGCTCGGCGACCCCATCGAGGTCCACCACGGTTCGCTGTCGAAGGACGTGCGAATCGACGTGGAAGACCGCTTCAAGGCCGGCGAGTTGGACGCGCTCATCTGCACGTCGTCGATGGAACTCGGCATCGACGTGGGCCGGGTGGACCACGTCGTCCAGTACAACAGTCCCCGCGAGGTGTCGCGGCTCCTCCAGCGGGTCGGTCGCGCGGGCCACCGCTTGGGCGTCGTCTCCCGCGGGACCGTCGTCACCGACCACCCCGACGACACGCTCGAAGCGCTCGCCATCGCCCGGCGGGCCGTCTCCGGCGAGGTCGAACCCGCCCGCGTCCACCACGGGAGTCTCGACACCGTCGCCAACCAAATCGTCGGCGTCGTCATGGACTACGGCGACGTGTCGGCCCGCCGCGCCTACGAGATTATCACGCGGGCGTACCCCTTCCGCGACCTCGCCGAAGCCGACTTCCGCGCGGTCATCCGCGAACTGTCGGGGAACCACCTCCTCTGGCTCGACGAGGACAAGGACCTCCTCGAGAAGTCCGGCGGCACGTGGCAGTACTTCTACGCCAACCTCTCGATGATTCCCGACGAGGAGACCTACGACGTTCACGACATCTCCTCGCGCCGACAGATCGGGACGCTCGACGAGAAGTTCGTCCTCAACTTCGCCGCGCCGGGCGCGACGTTCATCCAGCGCGGCGAGATGTGGCGCGTCAACGACGTGGACGACGAGGAGGCGCGGGTGAACGTCTCGCCCATCGAGGACCCCGGCGGTGAGGTGCCGTCGTGGGTCGGCTCGGAGATTCCGGTGCCCGCGCCCGTCGCCGGCGAGGTGGGCGAACTCCGCGACGTGGCCGCGCCGCAGTTCGAGTCCGGGGCCGACCGCAAGGCCGTCGCCCGCGACATCGCCATGCGCTATCCGACCGACGAGGCAACGGTCAGGTCGGCGCTCGGCCCCATCGAAAGACAGGTCGAGGCCGACGCGCCGATCCCGACGGCGAACCGGCTCGTCCTCGAAGGCTCGCCGCGGAAGGTGACGCTCAACTCGCCGTACGGTCACCGGGTGAACGAAACGCTCGGTCGGCTCCTGTCGGCGCTCATCGGCCAGCGGACCGGCTCCTCGGTCGGCATGGAGGTCGACCCCTACCGCGTTGAGTTCGACGTGCCGGGGAAGGTCCGCCCGACGACGTTCGCCGAGGTGCTCCGCGAGACCGACCCCGACCACGTCGAGGCGCTGCTCGAACTCGCGCTCAAGCGGTCGGACTCGCTGAAGTTCACGCTCGCGCAGGTGGCCGCGAAGTTCGGCGCGCTCAAGCGCTATCAGGGGAAGGGCCGCTTCGGCGGCGACCGCCTGCTCGCCGCGCTGGAGGACACGCCCGTCTACGACGAGGCCGTCCGCGAGGTGTTCCACACCGACCTCGCCGTCGAGGAGACGGTCGAACTGCTCCGCCGCGTCCGCGACGGCGACGTGGAACTCGCCGTCGCCCGCGAACCGACCGCCATCGGCACCGGCGGCCGCGGGTCGGGGACCGACCTGCTGGTCCCCGAGAACGCCGACGCGAGCGTCATCGAGACGGTCCGCGACCGGATTCAGAACGACCGCGTGCTGTTGGCGTGTCTCCACTGCAAGGACTGGACTCGCAAGACGAAGGTCAAGCGCGTTCGCGACCCCGTGGAGTGCCCCGAGTGCGGCGCGACCCGCGTCGCCGCGCTCAATCCGTGGGACGACGAGACGGTGAAGGCGGTCCGCGCGCCGGAGAAAGACGACGAACAGGAGCGACTGACGAAGCGAGCCTACCGCTCGGCGAGTCTGGTGCAGGCCCACGGCACGCGGGCGGTCGTCGCGCTCGCGGCCCGCGGCGTCGGCCCGCACAACGCCGCGCGCATCATCAACAAACTCCGCGAGGACGAAGACGACTTCTACCGCGACATCCTCGAACGGGAGCGCGAGTACGCCCGGACCCAGTCGTTCTGGGACTGACAGAGCCGATTCCGGTTCGCCCGCTTACTCCTCGATGGCCCACTCGTCGAGAATCTCGGTCGTCGCGGCCGCCAGCGCCTCGAAGTCTTGCATCGAGATGCCGTCGGTCGTGACGAAGACGCCGAAGTCCTCGACAGTGATGCGGACGAGGTAGCCGTTTTCGAACACGCGAATCGTGTACTCGTAGTCGCCGAGCTCGGACCCGCGGTAGGCGTCCTGGGTCATCTTGAAGTCGTGCCACTCGTTGCCGATAAAGGAGTTCAGGTCGGCCTCCTGTTCGAGGTCCTCGCGGAGGTACACCTGCACGTAGTCGAAGCGGCTGAAGTACGTGAGCGACCGGAGGCTGTCGCCGACGGCCGTGCGGCAGACGGTGACGAGCTTTTCTTTTGCTTCCTCGGGGAGGAGATTGGACATCGCTTCAGCCTGTGCGAGCGAGCGCCAAATAGGCGGCGGCTTCGGCAGTAGGCGGGTGCGAGCTGAGACGCGGCGGTCGTCCGTGACGCCGCTACTCCGACGCGTAGGCGTCCCGATAGTCGCGCTCGCGCCGGATGAGCTCCTCGACGCCGTGTTCGAGGATGTCGGAGCCGAGTGACGTGGCGCGGTAGTACGAAAACAGCCCCTCGTCGTCGGCCTGCGCCCGTTTTCGCTTCTCGACCAAGCCGGCGTCGACGAGTTTGTTGAGGTGGTAGTGGAGCGTGTTCGCCTGCACGTCGAGCGCCTCGGCCAGCGCTTTCGGGCTCCGCTCGCCGAAGTGGACCAGTCGGTACAGCAGGGTAAACCGCGTCCGGTCGCCGAGTGCGGCCTGCATGTCGAGGTACTCGTCCAGCGTGAGGACGCTCGTCGGCGGCAGCAACTCGGCGGGGTCCTCGGGCAGCCCGTCCGAATCGACCGGGTCGTTCGTCGCCATCTCGGTTCGCTAGATGGAGCGCGTCGGCTTAACAGTTCTTGAGTCGAACTTCGCTGAAAAATCCGAATTTTATATACTATCGCGCGGTACGTGTGTCCATGACGGACGCCATCTCGCGCGACGAGATACGAGCGGCGCTCGGACGGACCACCTACGACCGGTTTCTCGTCTACGTGATGGGTCCGTACAAGTCGTTCAACCTCAACTACGTCCTCTCGGAGGAGGAGCTCGCCACCATCGACATCAAGGACCTCCCGGGGCCGATTCGAAAGTTGTTCGCCGCGCGGGACGAGGTGGACGACGCGCTCGCACTCCTCCGCCGCGTACAGGGAACCCTCCGCGCCGACCCGGGCGTGAACGCATTTCTCGCCGTCGACGTGGACCTCAGCACCGACGAGGTGGACGCCGCGACACAGTCACTCGCGTTCGCCGAGGCGAGCAACGCCACCGTGTTCGTACTGCCGTTTCTCGGTCACAACTTCGGCGTCGGCGAGGAGGCGGGGTCGATACTCGAACGACTCTCCGAGACACACGGCGACAGAATCGTCTTCGTCCACGAGGCGAGCGTCACGAGCGGGATGATTCGCGCGGCGCGCGCCCGCTGGGACCTCCGCGTCGAGACCTACGACACCGAAGCGGAACTCCACAAGCGCATCCGACTGTTCGTCGCGGACGTGATGAATCGCGAGCTACACGGCGACTTGGACCGACTGGACTGACGCCTCTTTCACCCCGCCCCACATCTGTTACTTGCTACCAACTAGCTCATTAAATATAATTTACACGAGGGCGACGAACGAGTCGTCATGCCCGACGACGCTCTCGGACTGGCGATGTTGGACCGGGTTCGCGGCTGTCTGCGCGCCCCGTGCATCTACCGCGCCGGCGACGACGCCGGAGCCGCCGCGGGCGACGCGCACGTCTACGAGAACTATCTCGTCCCGTCCGAGCGGTGGCCCGCCGCGAAGCGCGCGTTCGTCGATTCCCTCCGAACCCCGCTCCTCGACGTGGGGTGCGGCGCGGGCCAACACGCCCTCGCCGTGCAGGAGCGCGGCGAGGTCGTCGCCTTCGACGTGAGTCCGAACGCGGTTCGTGCGGCCCGCGAGCGCGGCGTCGAGACAGCAGTCGTCGGCGACATGTTTGACCCGCCGGTCGAGGCGAGCCGAGCAGGGTCGAAAACCGGCGGGTTCGAGACGGTGCTCGCCAACGGGACGCAGGTCGGACTCGCGGGGTCGCCGGCCCGACTCGCCGACCTGCTTGCGTCGTTCGCCGACCTCGTTTCGGCGACCGGCGAGGTCGTCGTCGACTCTTACGACCCGACGCGCATCGACCCCGAGCGGTTCTTCGGCTACCGGTCGGACCCGCGAGAGGGCATCGCTCGGCGGTCGTTCTGCGTCGAGTACGGCGACCTCCGCGGGCCGGCGCTCGACTTCGTTCTCGTCTCGCCCGCTCGACTCCGGGCGGTCGCCGCCGAGGCGGACCTCGACGTACGTGAGGTAACCGTCCCGAACGCCGAGTCGAGTTACTACCGAGCGCGACTGGCGTGAGTCGGCGCGGTCGCGGCGGCGCTTCGGGAGCGAGGCCCGCCGTCGCCGACCGTTTCCTCACACGCGCTACGACCTACTCCCAGCGGTTGGTCGCCTCGTTGCGCCGCGGGAGGAACGGAAGCAAGAGCGCGACGGCGAAGACGATGCCCGCGATGGCGAGGTACTCGGTCGACCCGAGGACGACCGCGACCAGCGAGAACACCGAGGCCTCGCCATCGGCGACGGCCGAGAGGGCGGCCGCGTCGTTGTTCAACAACACGAGAGACATGAATATCGCCTCGGCGAACGCGACCCGGAGGCCGGCCTTCGTGACCCACCACGTCGCGGAGAGCGGGCCGCCGGTGAGCGCGCCCCACTCTCGCCGGACCTTTCGCCGCCACGCCGCGTTCACGACACACCTCTGTTGCGAGTGAACATGGAACACAGTACGCGGTGAGACGAGATAATCTCGCAGGTAAGCGAGAACGGGTCTTCCCCGGCGGTCGACCCTGCTCAGACCAGCGCCGGCGTGACCGATTCCAGCGCCGCATCGAAGTGCGCGCGGGTGATGCGCACCTCGTCGGCGTGGTCGTTCGCCTCGGTGCCCTCGTAGGCGTCGGCCACGTCCTGAATCGCCCGGAGCGCGGCCTCGCGGCAGACCGCGGCCACGTCGGCTCCGGTGTAGCCGTCCATGTGGGCGGCCACGTCGCCGAGGTCCACGTCGGTGCCGAGCGGCTTGTTTCGGACGTGCACGTCGAGGATGGCGCGGCGCGCCTCGATGTCGGGGGCGGGAACTTCGACGTGGGTCTCCAGCCGACCGGGCCGGAGGAGCGCGGGGTCGAGCGCGTCCCGGCGGTTCGTCGCCGCGAGGACGACGAGGTTCGGGTTGTCTGCGGCGTTGTCCATCTCCGTCAGGAGTTGGGAGACGACGCGCTCGGTGACGCCCGAGTCGGACCCCGCGCTGTCGCGGTTGGTGGCGATGGCGTCTATCTCGTCGAAGAAGACGATGCTCGGGGCGGCCTGTCGGGCGCGGTCGAACACCTCGCGGACGGACTTCTCGGACTCGCCGACGTAGCGGTCCAGCAGTTCGGGGCCGGCGACGTGGATGAAGTTGACGCCGCTTTCGGCCGCGATGGCGCGAGCGAGCATCGTCTTGCCGGTTCCCGGCGGACCGTGTAAGAGCACGCCGGTCGGTGGGTCGGTCGAGGCCGCCTCGAACAGCGGCGCGTAGGTCAACGGCCACGTCACCGCGCGTTCGAGCGTCCGCTTTACGTCGTCGAGACCGCCGACCCCCTCGAACCCCTCGGTCGGTTGCTCGGCGACGTACTCGCGCATCGCCGAGGGCTCGACCGTCGCCATCGCCGACTCGAAGTCGGCGCGCGTGACGGTCATGTCCGCGACGGCGACGCTCCCGTTCCCGCCCTCGTTTCCGCTTCCGCCTCCACTCCCGCCCTCGCGGCGGACGCGTCGGAGCGCGGTCATCGCGGCCTCCTTGACCAGCGATTCGAGGTCGGCACCGACGAAGCCGTGGGTTCGGGAGGCCAGCCGGTCGATGTCCACGCCCTCGGCGAGTGGCATCCGCCGGCTGTGCACGTCGAGAATCTCGCGGCGGCCCGCCTCGTTCGGGACGCCGATTTCGATTTCGCGGTCGAAGCGCCCGCCGCGGCGGAGCGCCGGGTCGAGGCTATCGACGCGGTTCGTCGCGCCGATGACGACCACGTCGCCGCGGGCGTCGAGTCCGTCCATGAGCGACAGCAGTTGGCCGACGACGCGATTTTCGAGGTCGCCGCCGTCGTCGCGCTTCGACGCGATGGAGTCGATTTCGTCGAAGAAGATGATGGCCGGCGCGTTCTCGCGGGCCGACTGGAACACCTCGCGCAGTTTCTCCTCGGACTCGCCTTTGTACTTCGACAGCACCTCCGGCCCGGAGATGGTCGTGAAACTCGCGTCGACCTCGTTGGCGACGGCCTTCGCGATGAGGGTTTTACCCGTGCCCGGCGGGCCGTGGAGGAGCACGCCCTTCGGCGGTTCGATGCCGAGGTGCGCGAACACCTCGGGTTCGGACAGCGGGAGCTCTATCATCTCGCGGACCAGGTCGAGTTCGTCGTCGAGGCCGCCGATGTCCTCGTAGGTGACGCCGGTCGCCCGGCCGTGGCTCGCGCCGTCGCTGTCGCCGCCAGTCATGCTCTTGACGGCGTCGCGGACGGTTTCGCTCGCGCCCTTCGAACTGTTCGCCGTCACGGAGACGGTCGTCGCGTCGGTGACGCGGACGACGCCCTCCGGTTTGGTCTCGCTGACGACGAGGGCGGCCCCGCCGAGTCGCTCGACGCGGACGCGGTCGCCCTCGCGGAGCGGGCGGTTCCGAAGCTCCGCCTTCACGACCTCCTCGATGGTCTCGCGGTCCACGCTGGTCCGCTCGAAGGCGCTGGGGCCGGCGAGCGTCACAGACCGCGCGTCCTCGACGGCGATCTTCCTGACGCGGACGCTATCGCCGATTTTCACGCCGGCGTTGGCCCGCGTGTCGGCGTCGACGAGCATCTCGCCGGGGGAGGAGCCGGGGCGAGCGGGCCACATCTTGGCGACCGTCTCTCGGGAGCCTTCGATGACGACCGTCTCGCCGCTGAGCACGCCGAGTTCCCGGCGGGCGGCCTCGGGGAGGCGGGCGATGCCGCGGCCCGCGTCGCGTTTCTCCGCGGCGCGGACGACGAGCGTCACCCCATCTTCTGACATACCCTCCGGTTCGGTCGCTCGACCCTTGAGGGTTCGCCCGGAGTAACCGTTTTCCGGGACGGCGCGGTAACATTAGTCATGGTTGCCACGACCGAGAAAGACGGTGCGACGTGGTACCGGTGCGAAGAGTGCGGGATGCTGTTCGACGTGGAACCCGACGCCGAGGCCCACGAGGAGAACTGCGACACGGACAGTCCGTCGTACTTGCAGTAGCGGCGCGCGCGGCGAGGGCGACGCCGGCTACGCCGGGTCGTGTTCGTCCGCGAGTCGCTCGGCGTGGTCCAGCGAGGCCGCACGCTCCCAGCGGACGCGCTCGGCGTCGCCGTAGGCGAGCGCCTCTTTCAGTTCGTCGCGAAGGACGCCGACGCCGCGGCCGACGAGGTCGCCGTCCGCATCGCCGAGTTCGTAGTAGCCGTAGGCTTCCGGGGCCTTTCCAATGGTCCGCTTTTCCAGCGGTTCCCAGCGTTTCCGGAGCATCACTCGGCGACGAACTCGTAGGAGTCCTCGCCCCAGTCGTCTTCGACGAAGACGAACACGCGACCGCGGGCGACCTCGGGGTCGGCCTCGATTTCGAATCGGTGGCCTGGCACCCGCCGGACGAGGACGCCGGGGAACAGCTCTTCTTCGTCGCCCTCGCCGAGGATAACGCGGCCGACGCCGCTCGATTCGAGCACGTCGTCGTGGCTCTTGAGGTCGTTGACGTACATCATGACGCCCTCGGTCTCGGTCGGGTCGGTGACGAGGACGTGGACCTCCTTGCCAGGGGCGGTGCCGAGCGTGCCCGTGACCGCTTCGGGAACGCCCCGGTAGACCGTGGTTCGGTTGTCGATGTACTCCACTTCGACGCCGTAGTCGTGGAGTTCGACGCCGAGTGTGCTCGGGGCGATGTCGCTGCGGGCGCTCATGGCTCACCGTTGCCGCGGGGACGGCAAAAACGTCGCGTCTCGGGACGGCTCACGAGCGACGGTCTCGAACGCGTCGCCGAACCTACGGGCGAAAACAGCACGGACCGCCACACATAACACGATGTGCCAACCTCCGGCAAGTATGCACGGCCGAGCCACCGCCCTCGGGGCGGGCACCGTCTTGAACGCCCTCGCGACGGCGACCGGCTCCGCGTTCGCCATCGACGCGGAGACCACCGCGTCGGTCGAACTGGACGACTCCGGCGAGGTCCGCGGCAGCATCGCGGAGGCCCCCGACGCCGACACGCGGCTCATCGAGCGCTGCGTCGAACTCGCCGTCGAGGCGTTCGGCGACGGCGAGGGCGGCACCGTCGAGACCGAAAGCGACCTGCCGATGGCCGCCGGCCTCAAGAGTTCGAGCGCCGCCGCCAACGCGACGGTGCTGGCGACGCTGTCCGCGCTCGGCCGCTCGGTCGGCCCCGGCCCGGACGCCGACATCTCCCGGCTCGACGCCTGCCGGATGGGTGTTCGCGCCGCCCGCGAGGTCGGCGTCACCGCCACCGGCGCGTTCGACGACGCCTCGGCCTCCATGGTCGGCGGCGTCGTCGTCACCGACAACACCGAGGACGAACTCATCGCCCGCGACGAGGTCGACTGGGACGTGCTCGTGTGGACGCCCCCCGAGCGCGCCTACAGCGCCGACGCCGACGTGAGCCGCTGCGAGAACGTCGCCCCGATGGCCGACCTCGTCGCCGACCTCGCGCTCGAAGGCCGCTACGCCGAGGCGATGACCGTCAACGGCCTCGCCTTCTCGGCCGCCCTCGACTTCCCGACCGACCCCGCCGTCGAGGCAATGCCCATCGCCGACGGCGTCTCGCTGTCCGGGACCGGTCCGAGCGTCGTCGCCGTCGGCGACCGCGCTAACCTCGAACGCGTCAAGGAACTGTGGGACGCCCGCGAGGGGGAGACCCGACTGACGACCACCCGAACCGACGGAGCACGAATCCAATGACAGACGACACCGTAGACGCCGCCGCCGAATCGTTTCAGGACATGTCCCTCGACGAACTCCGCGAGGAGATAGAGGATATCGACCGCGGCATCGTCGAACTCATCGCTCGCCGGACCTACGTCGCCGACACGGTGGCGAAGGTCAAAGCCGAGAAGGACCTGCCGACGACCGATGAGTCCCAAGAAGAGCGCGTGATGGAGCGCGCCGGGAAGAACGCGGCCCACTTCGAGGTGGACTCCAACCTCGTGAAAGCGATTTTCCGACTGCTCATCGAGATGAACAAGGCCGAACAGCGGCAGAATCGGTAGTCGATTTTCGGGGTTCTAAGACCGCATATCGACCGTTGTTAGTTACTTCTTCTTCGGGGTTCTCTGTTGTTCCTCGGTCGTTGCACGCAGACACGGTTCCATAGACCTCACTCACGGGTCACCAGTTCGGCAAGTGAGATTCGTTTCGGCGAGTCCGGGACGAGCCACGCTGGGACGACTCGCGTGAGAGTGACCATCCCGACCAGTTCGACGAGCGTCTGCGTCACGACGACCGCAGGTGCCAGTCGGTAACTTGCCGGAAGCGCAAGTGCGAGTGGCAGGACGACCAGCGAGTTACGGGTAACAGACGTGAACACGAGCGCCCTGCTCTCCCCGGCATCCATCTGCAAGACACCCGCTGCGAGCCGTCCGAGTATCGGCATGACGACGAGGAAGGCGACGTACACCGGGATGACGACTGCGATCTGTTCGATCGAACTCTGTACCCGGGGGAGTTGTGACGCGATGACGACGAACAACGTCGCACCCATCATCGGAACCGGTAACCAACCCATCGCCTCCTGCCACGCGTCGCCCCTCAACGACCGTTCCGCCCACGCTTCGGTAAGCCACGCGAGCATCAACGGGAGCGCGATGATTACCAGGAACGCCTCGACGAACGGTCCCGGTTCGATGACCGCTGCGACTGCTGAACCCATGAACAGCCACAGATACAACGGGAGCAACAACAGTTGGACGAGCATCAGGGCCGGGGTCGTCGCTGTAATCTGCTCGGAGTCTCCGTCTGCGAGTTCGGTGAAGGTAATTACGTAGTCGATACACGGCGTCAGAAGCACCATGAACGCACCCACGAGGATAGCCGGTCGTTGGGGGAGGAACCGAGTGAGACACCAAACAACGACGGGGACGACGAAGAAGTTCATACCCAGTGCCGCCGCGACAAACCGGCCGTTCCGAAACGCGCGACGAAGCCGAACGAACGGAATTTCGAGGAACGTGACGTAGAGCAGGGCGGCCAGTACCGGGTCGATGAGCGACTCAGAGAGCGGGGCCGAGTTCGGAAGATAGACGGCGACCCCGACGGCCAAGAGAACGAAGGCCGTATAGACGACAACCTGATGTCGTTGGAGCCACCGCTTCGAGTTCATCTACTGGCTCATTCGTCGGTCGCTGGTAAACCCTCGTCGCTCCTCTATGTCGGACAGGAAGGGCAAAGGTGGCGGTGGCCTGGCGCTCTTTTTCGTCGGGACCGTCGTCGCGTTCGCCGTCGTTGGTGGCGGCGTCGCCGGGGGTAACCTGACCAACCTCGACCCGGACAACACGCGGCGTTCGAAGTTCGACTCATCCGGGACGAGACGCGCCGCCGCGTCACTCCCGGATAACCATCACCTTCACCCGCCGGACCGCGTCGAAATCCCGGAGTCGGTAGGTCAGTTCTCTGACGCGCGCCGCGGGGCCGCGGCAGAACAGCGATTCGAGACACCACTCGCCCTGATGGGTGTGGCTCGTGTTGAGGATGACGTCCTGAAACTCGTGTTGCGTCCCGTGCAGCTCGCGAATCACGTCGTGGTGGCGGTAGTCGAAGCCGACGAGCGCGACGACTTCGCCGGACACGTCTTCGAGACGGGCGTGGGATTCGATAAACTCCTGCATGGCCTCTCGGACCGCCCGCGACCGGTTCTCGATGCCCTCGTCGCGCCACGCCTGGTCGAACTCCTCGACCAGTTCGTCGGGGATGTTGAAACTCGTCCGCATCGTGTGCCAACTGGCGCGCACAGCTACAAGAGTCCCCGTTATGACGACACCCCCGATTCGGTATTAACAACCGCTATAGACCTCGTTTTCCACGGATACAGTAATGGCCTCAAACGAACTGCTCGGCCTCGTCGTCGGCGCGGTGGCCCTCGGAGCCATCCACGGCGTCGAACCGGGTCACGGCTGGCCCGTCGCGGCCTCGTACGCCCTCGACCAAGCGAACAAGTGGGTGTACGGGTTCGCGGCGAGTTTCATCCTCGGGGTCGGCCACCTCGTCAGCAGTATCGCGATGGTGGGCGTGTTCTTCTACGCGAAGGAGTACTTCGACCTCACGCAGCTCAACGAGCCGATTACGATACTCGGTGGCGTCCAAATCGGCGGGCAGGTAAGTCTCGTGGCCGGCGTCTTACTCATCGCGCTCGGTGTCCGCGAATACTACCACGGACACGCTCACGGTACTCACGGGCACGACGACGGCCACGGGAGTCACAGTCACGGAGATGGCCATGAAGACGGTCATGACCACGGGCACTCACACGATGACGGCGGCCATAGCCACTCAGACGACTACGACGGCCACACCCACGACGACGGCGGATTGGGCTCTCGCCTGAAGGGGTTCGTCCCCTTCGTCGGCAGACACTCTCACGCACACGGCGACCTCGACGACGCCGCGGACCGCGGGCTCCTCGGTATCGCGTGGTTCGCGTTCGTCCTCGGGTTCGCCCACGAAGAGGAGTTCGAGATTATCGCGCTCTGTGCCGGGTCGAACTACTGCCTCGAACTGATGAGCGCGTACGCGCTCACCGTCATCGTCGGCATCGTCGGACTGACGATGTTGCTGATTGCGGGTTACGAGCAGTACGAAGACGAAGTCGAGAAGTATACCCCGTATCTCCCGATGTTCTCCGCGGCCGTGTTGGTCCTAATGGGCCTCGGATTCATCACGGGGCTGTTCTAATCGGCCGCGACACGCCGGCACCAACTTGATTTTCCCGGCGGACCATCCACCACGGACGACAGACCGATGCGACTGAGAGAAGCGACGGCGGCGGACCTTCCCCGACTCGTCGAACTGTGGTACGACCTCGCGACGGAGATGGAGCGGTACGACGACCTCAACGCGCTGGTGTACGAGTCGCGGGCGGAGGTGCCGGAAGACCCGTTTCAGGCTCACCTCGACAGCGACGACGTGACCGAGTATCTCGTCGAGGTCGACGGCGACACTGTCGGGTTCGCGACGACGCGACGCGGCGAGCATCCCTCGCGGGAGTACTCGAACTACACGCGGCTGGTGAACCTGTTCATCGAAGACGGCCACCGAGGGCGAGGATACGGCTCGGCCGTCGTCGACGAGGTGCGACGGCGGGCCCGCGAGTCGGGTTGCGACCATCTCAAGGTGTCCTGCGAGTGGGACAACCGCGGCGCGCGGTCGTTCTACGAGGACGCCGGTTTCGAGGAAAAGCAGGTGGAGTTCGCGCAGAAACTCGACTGATGGGCAGTCTCGGTCGGTGAGCTGGCACCCGACTCGGGCCAGTCCAGTCCGCGTTGGGACCTCGGCGATAGAGCTATCAGCCGGCGACGCATCGAGGTGGCCACGAGGTGATGTCTATTAACCACCACAATCGGAATCTTCGTCCGTGGACTCGTTCTCGGCGTCTCGATAGCCGCGCCGGTCGGTCCAATCGGTGTACTGTGCATCCAGCGAACGCTTTCTAAGGGCCGCCGTTCGGGCTTCGTCAGCGGACTCGGAGCGGCGTCTGCGGACGCGGTCTACGGGGCCATCGCGGGGTTCGGTCTCGCTGCGCTCTCGTCGGTCCTGCTCGGACACCGCAACGCAATCGCTCTCGCGGGCGGCGCAATCCTCCTGTACATCGGCGTCCAGTCGATTCGGGGCGACCCGGCGTCCGTCGAGTCGGCACCGACGACCGAGCGGTCGGCCGTCGCACCGCTCGACTCGAACGCCCGGATCCTCGCGGCCGACTTCGGGTCGACGTTCCTCCTGACGCTGACGAACCCGGTGACGATACTGGCGTTCGTCGGCATCTTCGCCGGCCTGGGCGTCGGCGTCTCGGGCGACTACCTCGCGGCGGCGGTCCTCGTCGCGGGCGTCTTCGCCGGGTCGGCGCTCTGGTGGTTCGTCCTGAGCGCCGCCGTCGACCGCGTCCGAGAGCGCGTCACTCCGGCCGTGCTCCGCCGGGTGAACCAACTCGCCGGCGTCGTCATCGTCGGATTCGGCGTCGCCGCGCTCTGGAGCGGCCTGTAGCGCGCCGCCCCGGCACTCCCGACACCGGCCGAGTCCCGTCGAACCTCTCCGAATCCATCGTCGTCGTCACCTCCATATCGCTGGCGGTCATATGTGTGCGTGAGATGCCCACGCACAAAGCAGAGACGACGTGGACCGGTGGCAAAGACGGCAGCGGCGAGTTCTCGACCGAGAGCGGGACCGTCGAGGGGACGTTCACGTTCCCGACACGATTCGAGGACGAACCCGGGTCGAACCCCGAGGAACTCATCGGCGCGGCTCACTCCGGCTGTTTCTCGATGCAGTTGACCGCGTTCCTCGAAGGCGAGGGCTACACGCCGACAAGCCTTCACACCGCGGCCGACGTGCACCTCGACCCGGCGGACGGCGGCGGCTTCGAAATCTCGCGCATCGACCTGACGCTCGACGCCGACGTGCCCGACATCGACGAGGAGACGTTCGCCGAACTCGCCCAGCGCGCCAAGGAGAACTGCCCGGTGTCGAAGGCGCTCGCCGGGCCGGAAATCACGCTGACCGCGACGCTCGCCTGAGCGCGCGCGTCTGGCGTCGCGTCCGACACCGCGCCCGGCGTCGCGCCCCGACCGAGTCGGCCGCGACATCCTACTTCAGCGGTTCGACTCGAACCAGTCTTCGGCGAAGTCGACCAGCGCGGGCTGGTCGAGGAGCGTCGCGGCCGCGACCGCTCCCTCGGTCGCGCCGACGGCCCTCTCGAACGCCTCGCCCACTTCCTCGAAGTCGTCGGTCTCGACCTCGATGTCGTCGTACTCGACGACGACGCGCTCGCCGTCTCGGAGAAGCGGCGCGCGCTCGGTCGTCCGCTCCTTTTCGAAGTCGGCGCGGTGTTCGGCGAGGTGGAGCGAGGTGTTGTTTCCGTGGCCGACGCCGAGCAGGAGCACGTCGCCGCCGCGGTCGTACACTCGCGCCAGCGGCGACCCGTCGCCGAGACCGTAATCGAGTTCGTGGCCCGTGACGATTTCCTCGGCGGCTGCGCCCCACGCCGCGAAGGAGACCGTCGGATGCTCGCTGCGGACGACCCCGGGGTAGTTGCGGAAGCACTCGGGTACTGCGCCCATCCCGCGGGTTGGCGTCACGTCGGGGCGGAACGGCGGCATCGACTCGCCGATGATATCGACCCAGTCGTCGGGGACCGGAGGGTTCTCCCACGCCGACGGGTCGGTGTACTGGCCCGTGTGGGTCGGCATGACCAGCGTCCCGTCGTCGGTCAGCACCGTCCGGAGGGCGTCCACGACCGCCTGCGGGCCGCCGGCGACCCAGCCGAGCGAACTGAGCGACGAGTGCACGAGGAGGGTGTCGCCGGCCGCGACGCCGAGCGCGCGGAGGTCCGCGGCGAGCGAATCCACAGTACCCGGTTCGTCCACGCGCTCGATGGCGTCTGCTTCGGACATACGCGTCCGTCGGCCGGCCCGAGATTCAATCTTTGGTGTCGGCCGACCGAAAGGACCACCTTCGCCCCCCGCGACGCGTTCGGTATGTCACGCGTCTCCGCCCGCGACGCCCTCCGCTATGCGACCGAAGACGACGCTGTCGTGCTGTTCGCCGTCATCGTCGGCGGTTGGGTGTTGCTGACCGTCGGCAGTTTCGCCCTCGCAGGCTACGGGTTTGGACTGATGTTCGCGCTCGGAACCGTCGCCGCCCTCGCCGGGGCGCTCGCGGTGTTCGCCGGCGTCGTCGGCCTCGCGTACAAACTGCTGGTGGACAGCCGGCGGGCGGCGTCGGAATAACGTCAGTTCACGCCCCGAGAGAAGCCGACGTAGGTCACGTAACAGAGTCCGCCCATCACGAGAAAGACGAACTGGTAGCCGGTGTTCGAGACGATTTCGACGACCGACTGCGCCGGGCGGAGCAGTTTCAGCCACAGCAGCATACCCACACCGAGCATCGCCACGAGCCAGAGACCTCCCAAGAGCGGTCGCTGTTTCAGATACTCGTTGAGTTCGTCGCGGTTCATGTCAGGTGACAGATGCCCCATCAATGAAAAGACTGCAATGACTGTCAGGCTGTCGCGTGCGAGATAGCCCGCGAATTGTCGATGGGTCGCTCCATTCGCCAAGGCCCGAACTCGCGGCCTCAGAAGAACTGTTCGAACAGCCGACCGAGGAGGAGAATGACCAGTGGGATGCTGAACAGTACCGCGATAGTGACGAGAAAGCCGGTGACGCTTCCCGACTCGGCCGCGGCCTGCAAAATCGAGTTCATCGGTCTCGTCGGCGCTTCAGGGCCCTCGGATATACGCTTTGTTGCCCGTGTCCCGTTTCGCTCACTCCAGATACGTCTCGGCGAGCGCGTCCAGCGCCTCGTGGCGGTGGGTCGTGTGCGGCGCGGTCAGCGGCGAGACCGACACGCGGCCCTCGACGACGGCCCGACGGTCGGTGCCGTCGGGGTCCGGAATATCGCCGGTTCGCATCCGCTCCCAGACGCGGTCGTGGAGCTTCACGGTCCCGTTTTCGAACTCCGCGGTCATGTCGTACAGCTCTGAGGGAACCGTCACCTGCATGTCCGCCGGGTCGCCGCTGGGGTCGCGCATGGGCGCGTTGACGTTGAGGTAGTCGCACTGCTCGAAGACGCCGGCCGGCTCGGCGTGTTTGACGAGGTACGAGGCCGCGTGGGTCGCCTCGCGGAAGTCCCGCGGGTCGGTCGCCTTCTCGTGCCACGGCAGGTCGCCGCCGGCGGGGACGTACAGCGAGAGAGCGATGGCGGGCACGTCGAAGAACGCGGCCTCGACGGCGGCGCTGACGGTCCCCGACCGGCCGAGGACGTACGCGCCGATGTTGGCTCCCTTGTTGATGCCGGAGACGACCATGTCCACGTCGGGACACAGCGCCTCCAAGCCGGCGACCGTGCAGTCGGCGGGCGTCCCCTCCAGCGCGTAGCCGAGTTCGTGCTCGGTGACGACCGCGTCGGTGGACATCTTCCGGCCGACCGCGCTCTGGTCCGTCGCGGGCGCGACCGCTGTCACGTCGGCGAACTCCGAGAGGGCGTCGTAGAGCGCGCGGAAGCCAACGCTCTCGATGCCGTCGTCGTTGGTGAGGAGGATGCTGGGTTCGCTCATGGTCCGACTGGGGACGGAACCCGCAAAAAGCCACCCGTCGGACGCAACATGTCCCGAGACACGGCGGCGGC
The DNA here is from genome assembly GCF_001482285.1 of Haloferax sp. Q22. GTDB lineage: Archaea > Halobacteriota > Halobacteria > Halobacteriales > Haloferacaceae > Haloferax. The sequence continues at coordinate 108,706 of NZ_LOEP01000018.1, forward strand.
CGACGGCAAGTAACCGCGAACGTCGCTGGGGACGATGCGACCCGGTCAGGCGACGCGGTCCACGAGCGTCTCGTCGTCGACGACGAGGTTGTACGCCTCTTCGTCGTCGTTCCAGAGCGCGAGGACGTTCTCGAAGACGAGCACGTCGCCGTAGTCGGCGTCGGCCACATCAGCGTTTAGCACGGTGTCGCGGGTGCGGACGGCGTAGTGGTCGACCGCCTCGCTCCCATCGCCGATTTTGAACACCTGGTTGTTCCCCTCCGAGAGGTCGTGGCTCAGTTTGACCGCCAGCAGGTCGATGCGGTTCGTGACGTGGCGCTCCATCTCGGCCATCTTGGCGAACCGCGCGGGGTTTCCGCGAACGTCGAGGCGGCGCTCGCCGTCGGTCCGGAGGACGCTGTAGGAGTACTGCACGTCCACGTTGACGAAGGTGCCCTCGTCCTCGTCGTCGTCGCGGCCCTCGTCGAGGCGGCGCTGGAACCCCGGCACGTCGAGGTCGGGCTTCACGTCGAACGACCAGCCCCGGTCTGAGGGCGCGTAGCCGTCCCAGAGGCGGAGCGTCGGTGAGTACACCGTCACGTCGCCGTCGACGGGCGCGACCTCGCGTTCGACCTCGCGGAGGCCGATGCTCGTGTTCCGGTCGGCGGGCGCGATGGCGACGATTGCGCCGTCGTCGGCGAGAACGTCGAGGTATTTCTCGACGACCGCGACGGGGTCGTCGAGTTCGCTCAGGACGCTGGCGAAGAGGATGATATCGTACTCGCCGTCGGGGTCGAACGCCTCGGCAGTCTCGCGGTGGACGGTCGTCCGGAAGTTCCGGCGGGTCTCGCTGAGCATCCGGTCGAGCACGTCGGCGGAGGCGCTCGGCTCGACCGCGTGGTAGTCCACGACGGCGTCGTCGGGGAGGTAGTCGTGGAGGCCGAGCGCGGGACCTCCCGTCCCGGCACCCACGTCGAGCACGCGGGGGTTTCGCGGGAGCAGGCTCCGCTCTGCGAGGTCAGAGAGGACGTAGCCGACGACCGCGTAGTAGTCCGGGAGGTGGTATATCCCGTAGCCGAGCGCAGCGTCCTCGTCGTACTCGACGGGGTTACCCCGGTAGTAGTCCTCTTTGAGTTGGCGGACGCGCTCCCGGAGGCGGTCGCCCGACTCACCGACGTGCCAGTTCGCGCCGTAGCGTCCGATGAGCAGGTCTTCGAGGGCGAACGAGTAGTCGTCGGGGAAGGCCGCGGGCGACCAGTTCTGAAACGGTGCGGGGTCGTCGTTGGCGGGGACGAACGTGCCGTCGTCGCGCTCGAACAGGCCGAGGTCGTGGGCCTCCTCGCGGAGCGTCTGTTTCACCACGGCGGGATGCGGCGCGCCCTCGATGTACTCGGCTATCTCGTCGGGGTCGATGGGGCGGACGTTTCTGAGGTACTTCGCGTTGTCGCGGACGGCGTCTCTGTCTATCATCGGTGGGCTGTGGAGCGAGTCGCCGTCGCCCGCGCGGTGGGTGTCGGACTCACCGCGGGGCGTCGGCGTCGGTGTCTCCCTTCACTCGTCACTCGAACGGGTCGTGCTTGTCGGTCTGGTCTCGGGTGCGGTCGGCGGCGCTCGCGTCGCCCGCATCGCCCGACGAATCGACGCCGGCGTCGTTGCCGCGGGAGACGCGCCGGTAGAGGTCGGCGAACGCCTCGTCGTCGGCCGTCGCGAGGTCGCGGGCCGCGTCGGCGACGCGGTCGGCCCCGTCGCCGAACGACGATTGGATGTCCGCGTACACGCGCGGAGTGCCGCCGGACACCGAGTCGACGAGTTCGTCGAGCGCGGCGGAAATCGGCGTGGCGAACTCCTCGCGCACGTCGTCGGCGGCGAGGCCGAACGAGAGGACGGCGGCGTGGGCGGCCGCTTGGACCGTCTCCATCGCCGCGTCGTGTTCCTCCGGCGTCGTCTCGAAGACTCGGTTGCCGGCCGCGTCGAGGTCGGCGAGGAGGGCGTCGGTGTAGGTGCCCGATTCGTCGGCGACGGCGGCGACGTTGCCGGGGGCGTTGTGCGGGGCGAAAAGCGGGTGGAGGCTGAGTCGCTCGCGGTCGGGGAGGTGGTCGCGCATCGCCGCCACCGGAGGTCCCATCGCGCCGGTCACGTCGCACATCGCGGCGTCCGCGCGGTGGGCGTTGTCGGCGACGGCGTCGGCCGCGAGTCGCATCGGAACGGCGAGACAAACCACGTCGAACCGCTCGTCGCCGTCCAGCGGGACCGCCCGGCCGCCCAGCGCGTCCGCTGCGGCGACCGCGCTCTCGGGGTCCGCGTCGGCGAACGCGAGGTCGGCGTCGACGGTGCGGCCGAACCAGCGTCCCATTGCGCCCGCGCCGACGATGAGCACGTCCATCGGTACGGGTGTGGAGGTGCAGCGGCCAAAAGGGAATCGGTGGCGGCGGGTGTGGCGAGACCAGTCGGCTGGAGGCGTCCGAACCACCAGTTATTTCGATGACAGAATAGATGCTAACGAACGACGATGCCCTCCCCCAGTTCAGACTCCGATGCCGAACAGCGGACCCGACGACGCGTCCTCGCCGGGTTCGGGTCAGCGGTCGTCGCCAGCGCCGCCGGCTGTGGCGGACGAGTGCCCGGATTCGGCCCCGAACGAGTCGGTGCTGAGACGACGGTACGGGACGGAAGCGGTTTGGGGCCTCCCGAAATCGTCTGGCGGTACCCGCGACGCGAGGGCGACGAGGACGGTATCGGATACGCGGCCGTGGAAGCGAGACGGGTCGACCGCCTCGAAGGCCGCTTCCCGACGCTATCGCTCCAGTTCAACTCGACCATCGGTGGGCTCGCCGCCGACGAACCCTACGAGGGGTACCGCCCCGACTGGTTTCGCTTCCGGTTCGAACCGCCGTCGTCGTACGAGAAGGCGACCAGCTACGCGACCCGCGTCGAGCCGCCGGGACAGTGGGAGGGATTTTCGACGTACTACGACCGCAAGAGCACCACTAAGCGGACCGTGATCGAACTCCGAGACGTGCAGACGCAGGGGACGATTATCGTCCCGGCCGTGTTCGCCCCGACGACAGAGTCGCTCCCGAAGACGCTGTACTGCCAGTTTACTGTGCAGGCGTCCCATCCCGGTATCGCCGGGAAGACGGTGCGTGCCAGCGGTGAGGGCAATCTCCCGCTGGACGGTCTCCGTGGATTCTCGGCGTCGGACTGAGCGACCTCTGCGCAGGACTCCCGGCGAGACGTCCACCTGCACCCGGCCCGCAAACCACGTTCAACCGACACCCGGTGTACGAACCATCAAGTGGTCGATGGCCGATAAGAAACTATGGCATTCGATGATGTGGATTTCGAGGGTCGGACGGCCTTCATCACGGGAACCAGTCGCGGTATCGGGAAGGCCATCGCGCTCGACCTGGCCGACCGAGGTGCGAACGTCGTCTCGACGGGCAAGACCGTCGACGGGCGCGAGGACCTCCCCGGGACCATCGTCGAGACGACGGAGGAGATACGCGAGCGCGGCGGCGACTCCATCTGGTGTCAACTCGACGTGCGCGACGACGACTCGGTGCAGACGGCCATCGACGAGACGGTCGACGCCTTCGGCGGCATCGACTTCGTCGTCAACAACGCGGGCGCGATTCACATCGCCGGCTTCGAGGACACGCCGCCGAAGCGGTTCGACCTCCTCATGGACGTGAATGCCCGCGGGGCGTACGCGACCACGCACGCCGCGCTCCCGTACCTCCGCGAGAGCGACCACGCCCACGTCGTCACTTTCTCGCCGCCGATGCCCGCCCGCCCCGCCCCGGGAAAGGTCGCCTACGCGCTCTCGAAGTACGGCATGACGTTCATCGCGCAGTCGCTCGCGGGCGAACTCGACGCCGACGACATCGGCGTGAACGCGCTGTGGCCGGTCGCGGCCATCGAGTCCGAGGCGACCCGACACTTCGGGATGGGCGCGCCCGAGGATTGGCGCACCCCGCAGATTATGTGCGACGCCGTCGCCGAGCTGTTCTCGCGCGACCCGACCGACTGTACTGGCAACGCGTTCTACGACGAGGAACTGCTGTCCGAAGCGGGCGTCGACGACCTCTCGTCGTACGCCGTCGTCGAGGGGAGCGAACCGGGACCGATGTCGGCCCAGCTGTTCGATCCCGAATACGAACGGTGACCTCGATTATCGACGCTGAGACTCGGGAGCGGACGTTTATAATGGGTGAACTCGAGACCACTCGTGATGAGTTCATTGGTCGTCGCAACTAGAGAGACAGTCCTCTCGACGCGACGGTTTATCGAATCGGCAATTAGACTTATCTACTGGTGGAGAATCGCCTAGCCCATGGAGTTCCCTCGCCTCCCGACACGAGATACGAGCGGCCAGAAAGTCGTCTTGCCGGACGACTTAGAGGGTGAACAGACGCTCGTGCTCATCAGTTTCGACCGCCGCCAGCAGTCGCTGGTCGGGTCGTGGCGCGGGTACGCGAAGGAGTTGTGCGAGACGTACGGACATTTCGAGTACTACGAACTGCTCGTCCTCGGCGGGCGGAGCGGGATGATGCCGCCGATGTCCGGCGGCGGGATGTCGCCGGGTGCCGCCCGGAGCCGCCCCCACGACAACGCGCTCATCGCACGGGTGAACAAGACCGCGCTCCAGCGCCGCCTCGGACTGCTCGGCGAGGGCAACATCTACGCGCTTCTCATCGAAGATGGGACCGTCGTCCGGCAGGCAGCGGGCGTACTCACGCCCGAGACGGGTGATGCGCTGGAAGACCTGCTAAAACAGTGGCGCGAGGCCAACTCCGGCTGGACCGACGCGCCCGCCGCGTGCGGTTCGACCGGCGACAACGCCCTCGACAGCTAAGTTTTCACGCCGACCGTGATTCCGGTTCCGACCGCTTTCGCGTCCGTCATCCCGGCTACTCGACGACGAATTCGACCGGGTACTCCGTCAGGTTCTCGTAGCCGTCCTCGGTGACGACGACGAGGTCTTCGATTCTGACGCCGCCGATTTCGGGGTCGTACAGCCCCGGCTCGATGGTGATGACGTGACCGGGTCGAAGCTCCTCACCGCTCGGGCTCAGCGAGGGGAGTTCGTGCACGTCGAGGCCGACACCGTGGCCCGTGCTGTGGATGAAGCCGGTCTCCGCCGAGGGGTCCGCGCGGAGCGTGTTCTCGCCGGCCGCCTCGTACACGTCGCAGACGGCGTCGTGCACGTCGGCTCCGGTCGCGCCCGGTTCGACGGCGTCGAGAGCGGCCTCGAACGCCTCCTCGGTGAGGTCGAACCACTCGCGGATTTCGGGCGACGGCTCGCCTTTCACGAACGTCCGGGTCATATCGCCGTTGTACTTCGTCTCCTTGTCGCGCGGGAAGATGTCGATGATGACGGCCTCGTCGGCCCGGAGCGGGCCGCTCCCGCGGTCGTGCGGGTCGGCGGCGTCGGCCCCGCAGGCGACGATGGTCTCGTCGAGGGCACAGCCGTGTCGCAGGAGCGTCACCTCGATTTCTTCCTTGACGCGCTCGCTCGTCAGGGGTTCGCCCTCGTAGGTGAGCGTGCCGTCGTCGGCCACGTCGGCGTCGCGGATGAGGCCCTCGGCGGCGCGCATCGCGGCCTCGTTGGCGTCCTGTGCGGCGTGGACGTGCTCGACTTCCTCGTCGGCCTTCACCGCGCGGATGTTCGTGAGCACGTCGTCGGTCTCGGCCTCGACCACGACGCCCTCGTCGCGCAGGGCGTCGGCGGTGCCGAGCGGGAAGTCCGCGGGGACCGCGAGCGAGTCGATATCGTGGTCGGCGAGGAACGCCGCGACCGTCTTCGCCTTCCCGACGACCGAACCGTGTTCGGCGTGCTTGTCGCGGTAGTCGTAGTCGGAGAGCCGCGAGACGGTGTCGGCGCGGCTCTCTTTCTTCGCGCGGCCGAACTCCAGCGTTGAGACGAGGAGATGGATGCCCGCGGGCGTGTAGAGCGTCACATACGGGTCCGGCGCGTCGAACCCAGAGAGGTACAGCTGGTTGGAGTCGCTCCCGTCGGCCGAGATGAGATAGCCGTCGAACTCGTCGCCGAGGAACTCGGCCAGCGGTGAGAAATCGGGTTCCATACTCCGGGGTTCGCCCGGCCGGTAGTAAAGCTCTCGCGTCGCAGTCGGCGGGTTCCGGTATCGGCCCCGCGACGCGTCTCTTCGGGCGGGAGACGTGTCGCGAGTTCGCCGCCGGAACGCGCCGCGAGCGGCCGCAGAGATCCGCGCGACTCGGTGTCGCGTTCGCCCGGACCGCCCGTGCCGTCCATCCCGAGTGTAGTACGCTCGCCCGCGATATATGTTTGTTGGCAAACAAGAAACCGAGCGACCGCGCCGCCGTCGCCGTCCGGGAGAACGTCGCCGCGTCCGGTACCCTGATACCGGACCCTGCCGACCCCTCGCGTATGGACGCGCACGTCTCCCCGTCTCGGGTCGCCGGACGCACCCGAGCGCCGCCGTCGAAGAGTTACACCCACAGAGCCGTCCTCGCCGCGGGCTACAGCGACGAGGCGGTCGTTCGCGACGCGCTTGTCAGCGCCGACACCAAGGCAACCATGCGCGCGGTCGAGGCCTTCGGCGGGTCGGTCGACCGCGACGGCCAGACGGTCGAAGTCGCCGGCTTCGGCGGCCGCCCGGGCACGCCCGACGACGTGGTCAACTGCGAGAACTCGGGGACGACGATGCGCCTCGTCACCGGTTGTGCCGCCCTCGGCGAGGGCCTGACGGTCCTCACGGGCGACGCCTCGCTCCGGTCGCGGCCCCACGGCCCGCTTCTCGACGCCGTTTTCGACCTCGACGGCCGCGCTGAGAGCACGCGCCGGAACGGGCAGGCCCCGCTCGTCGTCGGCGACGGCATGACCGGCGGCACCGTCGAGATTCCCGGCGACGTGTCCTCGCAGTTCATCACGGCGCTCCTCATGGCCGGCGCGGTCACAGAGGAAGGCATCGACGTGGAACTCACGACCGAACTCAAGTCCTCGCCGTACGTCGATATCACGCTCGAACTCCTCGCCGACTTCGGCGTGGAAGCGACCCGGACCGACGACGGCTTCTCAGTCCCCGGCGGCCAGTCGTACGCCCCCGAAGGCGGCGCGTACAGCGTCCCCGGCGACTTCTCGTCTATCTCGTATCTGCTCGCGGCCGGCGCGGTCGCGGGCGCGGAGGGCGAGGACGTTGTCATCGAGGGCGCGCGACCGTCCGCGCAGGGCGACAGCGCCATCGTCGACATCGTGCGCGACATGGGCGCGACGGTGGACTGGGACGAGGAGGCCGGCGAACTGACCGTCTCCGCGGCCGACCTCACCGGGACGACCGTGGACGTGGGCGACACGCCCGACCTGCTGCCGACCATCGCGGTCCTCGGCGCTATCGCCGACGGCGACACGGTCATCGAGAACTGCGAGCACGTCCGCTTCAAGGAGACCGACCGCGTGAGCGCGATGGCGGAGGAACTCGCGAAGATGGGCGCGAACGTCACCGAACAACAGGACCGCCTCACGATTCACGGCGGCGAGACCGACCTCGTCGGCGCGGCGGTCGACGGCCGCGGCGACCACCGCATCGTCATGTCGCTCGCCGTCGCCGGCCTCGTCGCGGACGGCGAGACGACGATTGCGGGGAGCGAACACGTCGACGTGTCGTTCCCGAACTTCTTCGAGGCGATGTCCGACCTCGGTGCCGACATGACCGAAAACTGAGGGCGCGATCCGACAACGAACTGACCGGACAGAACCTTTTTCGCCCGCCCGGACGCCGACGGTGGTATGTTCGACGCCGACGCGCAGGCGCTCCGCGAGCGACAGTCGGACGGTGACTACCTTCTACCGGCCTACGGCGACTGGTGTTTCTCGCGGATTCCGGGGACCGTCGCCGACCTGCTCGGCGCGGACGCCGGGCCGCGACTCCCCGCGTCGGCGACAGCGGACTACGACGACGTGTCGCGGGTGGTCGTCTTCCTCGTCGACGGCTTCGGCCTCGCCCAGTGGGACGGCGAGCGCGACCGGATTCCCTTCCTCCGCGAGTTCGAGCGCGCGGGTCGCGTCACGCCGCTCACCTCCGTCTTCCCCTCGGAGACGGCCGCCGCGATGAACACGTTCCACTCGGGGGCGCTCCCGGCAGCACACGGCGTCGTCGGCTGGAACGTCTACGACCCCGACGCCGACGAGATGTTCGAGGCGTTGCCCTTCCTCCGGAAGGACGGCACCGAGCCGGAGCGACTCGACCGCGGCGACGTGGCCGACTGCGAGAGCGTCTATCCCGACCTCGCCGCCGCGGGCGTCGAGACGCACCACGTGACGCCGTTCCCGTCCGAGGAGACGGTCCCGCACACCTACGACCCGGAGGACCTCTCGACGTTTTCGGACGCCTTCGCGGCGGCGGCCGAGTCGGCCGCGGACCCGTCGTACGTCTTCGCGTACCTCCCGCAGACCGACGCCGTGGCGCACGCCGAGGGCGTCGACTCCGAGGCGTACCGCGAGACGGCCGTCGAGACGTTCGACCGCGTGGAAGACGCGATAGCGACGCTCGCCGAAACGACCGACGACGAAGACGCGGGCGAGACGCTCGTCTGCGTCACCGCCGACCACGGCCTCGTCGACACCGACCCCGAGCGCAACCCCGACCTCTCGGAACCGCCGTTCGACCTCGTCTCGGACCTGCGGACGCTCACGGACGGGACGCCGATTCGGTTCTCGGGAAGCCCGCGGAACGTCCACCTTCACCTGAGAGACGACCGAATCGACCCCGTCTACGACCTGCTCACGGCCGAGTTGGACGCGCGGGTGTTCCGGAGGCGCGAGGTGCTGGATCGGGGACTGTTCGGCCCCGAGCCCTCGCCGACGTTCGAGCGGCGACTCGGTGACCTCGTGGTCGTCCACCGAGACCTCGGCGTCTGGTACGGCGACGAGGAGCCGGGGAACCTCGGCTTCGTCGCCATGCACGGCGGGCTTCACCCCGACGAGATGCTGATTCCGTTCGCCACGGCGACGCTGGACTCACTCCGCTGAGTCAGCGTCGGGGCCGCGACCCGTCACGCCCGTCTCCTTCACGATGGCGTCGACCCACCAGAGCTTGAGGGCCATCACGCCGAGCGTGCCGAGGAGCGTGCCGACCGGCCTGCGCCGAATCGCCGAGACGAAGGCGTAGGCCGTGACCGGGATGTTGAGGACGTTGAGCACGTTCGGGTAGTCGAGACCCATCGTCCCGCGCTCGGCGTCGAGCCACTCGCGCTCGGCGAGAACGATTCGACTGAGGTAGTTGTCCGTGCGCGCGGGGCGCGGGAACAACACCGGGTTGACCGCGGTGAACGCGAGGGCGGCGAGAAAGAGCCGGCGGTCCCGTCGGTAGACGGCGTACATCAACACCGGGTAGACGAGGATGCGCGTGCCGGCGCTCCACGGGTTGGCGTGGCGCTCCCAGAAGGTCGCTTCGAGGCGGTCGCGGAGTCCGGAAGCGGAAGGGGACGCGGCGTCGGGGTCGGGAGCGGAATTGGAGGCGTTGGGGTCGGAGGGAGGCGTCGATTCCATACGGCGGGTTCGTCGGCATCGACCATGAACGTGGGGTCGCCGAACCCCCGCCCACGATTGCGCCTTTCTACAAACACTAAATGGGCGGCCACCCGAGGGGCGGGTAATGAACGGCAACGAATTCGGTCGTCTCTTTCGGATGACCACCTACGGCGAGAGCCACGGCGACGCGATGGGCGTCACCGTGTCCGGCTGTCCCGCCGGCGTGGAGCTCTCGGTCGAAGACGTACAGCACGAACTGGACCGACGCAAGCCGGGCCAGTCGATGATTACGACGAGCCGCGGCGAACCGGACGCCGTCGTCGTCAACTCCGGCGTGCAGGACGGCTACACGACGGGCACGCCCATCGGGATGGTCGTCCAGAACAAGGACGCGCGCTCGGGCAAGTACGAGCCCTACGTGACCGCGCCGCGGCCCTCCCACGGCGACTTCACCTACTCGGCGAAGTTCGGCACGCGCAACTGGGGTGGCGGCGGTCGCTCGTCCGCGCGCGAGACGGTGAACTGGGTCGCCGCCGGCGCGGTGGCGAAGCAGGTCATCGAGCAGAGCGACTACGACATCGAGGTGAAGGCGCACGTGAACCAGATCGGCGACGTGGAAGCGCCGGAGGTCTCCTTTGACGACCTGCGCGAGCACACGGAGGAAAACGACGTGCGGTGTGCGCACCCCGAGACGGCGGCGGAGATGCAGGAACTCATCGAAGAGTACCAGAAGGAAGGCGACTCCATCGGCGGCTCGATCTACTTCGAGGCGCAGGGCGTTCCGCGCGGCCTCGGTGCGCCGCGGTTCGACTCGTTCTCGGCGCGGCTCGGACAAGCGCTCATGTCGGTTCCGGCGGCGACGGCGTTCGAGTTCGGTCTCGGCCGCGAGGCCCGCGAGTGGACCGGCCACGACCGCAACGAGAACTGGGAGTTCGACGAGGAGGGCGACCCCCGCCCGGTCGGCAACAAACACGGCGGCATCCAGGGCGGCATCACGACCGGCGAACCCGTGTACGGCGAACTGACGCTCCACGCGCCCACGTCCATCCCGAAGAAGCAACGGACCGTGGACTGGGAGACCGGCGAGGAAAAGGAGATTCAGGTCGTCGGCCGGCACGACCCCGTGCTCCCGCCCCGCGGCGTCCCAGTCGTCGAGGCGATGCTCTACGTGACTATCCTCGACTTCATGCTCCTCGGCGGACGCATCAATCCCGACCGCCTCGACGGGCAGGCCGGCGAGTACGACACACCGTACCACCCGTCCAGTCCGGACAACGAGTAGCGAATCCGATTCCGCGTTATCGTTCACTCTATTCCGCGGGCGTGACAGCCCGTTTGTCCACTTTCGATGGTGGGACGGTGAGTCAGTTTAACAATATTAAGTCCTTCATTATCTTTCCTTGTTAATCCATAGCAAAGTCTTTAATCGGACCCTCCCCAACTTTTCAGGTAGCGCCCCAGCGGGGCCGTGAGCTCAACATATGACTGACCACGAACTTATCTGGCGGATCGCAGGGGGTTCCGGTGACGGTATCGCCTCGACGAGCCAGAACTTCGCCAAAGCCCTGATGCGAGCGGGGCTACACGTTTTCACGCATCGCCACTATCCATCGCGCATCCGCGGTGGCCACACGTACACCGAAGTGCGCGTGAGCGCAGATCCCGTCAAGTCTCGCGGCGACGGGTACAATTTCCTCCTCGCGCTCGGTGACTCCTTCGCCCGCAACCCGAGCGAGGGTGCCTACTACGGCAACGAGGAGATCAAGCCGCTCTCGGAGAACCTCGACGAACTCAACGAAGGCGGGGTCATCGTCTACGACTCCGGTCTGCTCGACGCCTCCGAGATCGAGGACTTCGACGAGCGCGTCGAAGAGAACAACTGGCACGTCTACGATATCGACCTGCGCACCATCGCTCGCGAACACGGTCGCGAGGTCATGCGCAACACCGCCGGTGTCGCCGTCACGTGCGCCATCGCCGACATCGAACCCGACGTCATCAAGAGCCTGATGTCGGACGCGATGCCCGACAAGATTCTCGAACCGAACCTGACCGTCTTCGACGACGCCTACGAGATGGTCCAAGAGGAGTACGACGTCGAGGCTCCCGACGTGTCCGCGCCGACCGGCGAACACGACGAAGAGCAGGTGCTTCTCTCCGGCTCCGACGCCATCGCGTACGGTGCCATCGACGAAGGCTGCCGCTTCATCGCGGGCTACCCGATGACCCCGTGGACGGAAGTCTTCACCATCATGACCCAGAACCTCCCCGAGCTCGGCGGCATCTCCGAGCAGGTGGAGGACGAAATCGCCGCGGCCGCACTGGCAATCGGTGCCTCCCACGCGGGCGTCAAGGCGATGTCCGGCTCGTCCGGTGGCGGCTTCTCGCTCATGTCCGAGCCGCTCGGTCTCGCGGAGATCACCGAGACGCCGCTCGTCCTCGTCGAGGCCATGCGCGCCGGTCCCTCGACGGGTATGCCGACGAAGCCCGAGCAGTCCGACCTCGAGCACGTCCTGTACACCTCGCAGGGCGACTCCCACCGCATCGTCTTCGCGCCCGGCACCGCCGCCGAGGCGTACTACCAGACGCGCAAGGCGTTCCAGATCGCCTACGAGTACCAGATTCCGTCCATCGTCCTCTACGACCAGAAGCTCGGGGGCGAACTCTCGAACGTCCCGGCGTCGGTCTTCGACGAGGAACCGAACGCCGACCTCGGCTCGGTCCTGACGGAAGCGGAACTCGAAGACGCGCCGCACGACGACTCCGGCAAGTACCAGCGCTTCCAGCACGACACCGAAAACGGCGTCTCGCCGCGTTCGCTGCCGGGCCAGAAGGGCGGTCGTTACCTCGCAACGGGTAACGAGCACATGCCCGCGGGTCACATCTCGGAGTCCCCCGAGAACCGCGTCGCGCAGATGAACCGCCGCATGCAGAAGGTCGACAACATCCGTGCCGAACTCGACGCCGACGGCGAGTTCAACACGGTCCACGGCGACGAAGACGCCGACCTCGGTCTCATCACCTTCGGCAGCCAGCAGGGCACCGTCGAAGAGGCCGCCGACGTTCTCAACGAGAAGGGCCACTCGGTCAAGGTCCTCGGCGTCTCCGAGATGATGCCGTTCCCGAAACAGCAGGTCGCGGACTTCCTCGACAGCGTCGACGAGGCGCTCGTCGTCGAGATGACCGCCTCCGCCCAGTTCCGCGGACTCATCTCCAAGGAACTCGGCGGCTACGGCGACCAGATGTCGAGCCTCCTCAAGTACAACGGCAACCCGTTCGAGCCCGCCGACATCGTCGAGGGCTTCGAGACGGCGCTCCTCGAAGGCGAGGAGCTCCCAGACAACCGCACGAAGTTCGTCCCCAAGGTGGGTGAATAAATCATGAGTGCATTCAGCGCAATCGGTGAAGAAACGGAGCAGGACCAAAACGAGTTCACCCCCGGACTCGAACCCCAGCCGACGTGGTGTCCGGGCTGCGGTGACTTCGGTGTCCTCAAGGCGCTCAAGGGCGCGGCGGCCGAACTCGGCCTCTCGCCCGACGAGATGATGGTGACGACCGGTATCGGCTGTTCCGGCAAGCTCAACAGCTACTTCAACAGCTACGGGTTCCACACCATCCACGGCCGCTCGCTGCCCATCGCCCGTGCCGCGAAGCTGGCGAACCCCGGCCTGACCGTGGTCGCCGCCGGCGGTGACGGTGACGGCTACGGCATCGGTGGCAACCACTTCATGCACACCGCCCGTGAGAACCACGACATCACCTACATCGTGTTCAACAACGAGATCTTCGGCCTCACGAAGGGCCAGACCTCGCCCACGTCGCCGATGGGTCACAAGTCGAAGACCCAGCCCCACGGCTCGGCCAAGACGCCGCTCCGCCCGCTTTCGATGTCCCTGAACGCCGGGGCGTCGTACGTCGCGCGGACGGCCGCCGTCAACCCGAACCAGGCGAAGGACATCATCGTGGAAGCCATCCAGCACGACGGCTTCTCCCACGTCGACTTCCTCACGCAGTGTCCGACGTGGAACAAGGACGCCCGTCAGTACGTCCCGTACATCGACATCAACGACTCCGACGACTACGAGTTCGACAACACGAACCGCTCGGAGGCCTCTGAGATGATGTTCGAGACGGAGAACGCCCTCCACGAGGGCACCGTCCTCACCGGCCGGTACTACGTCGACGAAGACCGCCCGTCCTACCAGCAGGAGAAACAGCGCATCGGCGAGATGCCCGAAGAGCCGCTCGCAGAGCGCTACTTCGACGACTCCTACGAATGGGAGCGGACGTTCGACAACTTCCTCGACAAGCACAAATAACGCCGCCGACGCCGTAGTCGGCGCTCGGTTTCCGGCCGGCGGCCGCGCCGGTTCGATGTGACCGAGAAGCCTTTTCGGATTCGCAAGATATTTTTCTCCCGTGAGAAAACCAACGGGCATGGAAACCACGTCCACGGAAGGACGCATCCTCGCGGTCTTGGAGGAAGACGCGAAGGCGTCGTATGCCCAGATCGCAGACAGGGCGGACGTGTCGAAGCCGACGGTTCGGAAGTATATCCGAAAACTCGAAGACGACGGCGTCATCATCGGTTACTCGGCCGACATCGACCCGAAGAAACTCGCCGGGCAGTCTATCGCCATGGTCGGCATCGACGCGACCAGCGAGCGCTACGTCGAGGTCACGCGTATCCTCAAGGAACTCGACTCGGTGGAGGCGCTGTACACGTCCTCCGGCGACCACATGCTGATGGCCGAGGTCCGCGCCGTCGACGGCGACTCCCTCGGCGACGTCATCTCCGACGAGATTCTGTCTATCGACGGCGTCACGGCCGCACACCCCTCGTTCCTGCAGGAGCGACTGAAGTAACACGACGACGACCGATTTCGTCCGACGCCACCGACCCGCCGCGTCCTTCCGTCCTCGTTTTACTTTCGCCGCGCTATCTGAAGCTTCAGGTACATCGCGCCCGTCACCTCGACCATGGCGGAGGAGACGCTGCCGGGCACGACCGCCGACGACGGCCCCGACAGCATCGTCCTTCACGTCGACATGGACTGTTTTTACGCCGCCTGCGAGCGCCTGCGCGAGCCCGAACTCGACGGCGAACCGGTGGTCGTCGGCATGGGCTACGAACCCGGCGAGGGCCACGGCGCGGTCGCCACGGCGAGCTACGAGGCCCGCGAGTTCGGCGTCGAGAGCGCCCAGCCGATTTCGACCGCGCTCGAACGCCTCCCGCGAATCGAGAGCCTCGACCCCGACGACGACCCTGCGGCGGCGGGCCACTACCGAACCGTCGACCTCGAGTTCTACAAGGAGGTCGCCGCCGACGTGAAGGCGATTCTCCACGACTGCGCCGACGTGGTCCGCGAGGTGAGCATCGACGAGGCCTACCTCGACGTGACAGACCGGACTGGGTGGGACCTCGCGGCCTCGGGCGACCGGACGCTCGCGCAGGGCTTCGCCCGCTACGTGAAACAGCGCATCGCCCGCGAGGTCGGCGTCGCGGCCTCCATCGGCGTCGCGCCGAACATGTCGACCGCGAAAATCGCCTCCGATTTCGACAAGCCCGACGGGCTGGTCGTCGTCCGCCCCGGTGAGGTGCGGTCGTTCCTCGCACCCATCCCGGTCGAAGAGGTCCACGGCGTCGGCCCCGTGACGGCCCGAAAGCTCGGGACGCTCGGCATCGAGACGGCGGGCGACCTCGCCGAGGCCGACGCCTCGGTCCTCGAAGCCGAGTTCGGCTCGCGCGGCCGCGAACTCCACGAGCGGGCCCGCGGTTACGACGACCGGACGGTCACGCCGACGGGCCGGCCCAAGAGCCTCTCGCGGGAGTCGGCGTTCACCGAGCCGACCGACGACATCGAAGACAAGCGGGAGGTCATCCGCGCCCTCGCGGCGGACGTGGCCGACCGCGCGAACTCTCGCGGGGCGATGTACCGGACCATCGGCATCAAGGTGGTCGTCCCGCCGTTCGACATCAACACGCGGGCGACGTCGCTTTCCGGGCCCGTAGACGACCCCGAACTCGTCGAGTCAGTCGCGCTCGACTTACTTGACGACAAGTTCGCGGAGACGACTGTCCGAAAACTCGGCGTCCGCGTCTCGAAGCTCTCCTTCGCGGACGCCGACCAGTCGAGCCTCGACGGTTGGGAGTCGGCCGGGTCCGGCGACGACAACCCCGATGACCGCGTCGGTGACGACGGCATCTCAGACGACCGCGTCGGCGACGACGTCAGCGACGAAGCCGGCGACGACGAGCCCCCGAACGCAGGGGGTGGGGTCCGCTCGCATGAGGGCCAGTCGTCGCTCGTCGAGTTCGACTGAGTCTTTCGATACGACGGGGCGAGGGGGAGGAACTATGGCGTCCGAGAGAGTCCACCAAATCGGATGACGGATTCGGACACGGAAACCATCTCGGTCGCCGAGATCAGCGACGGTCCAGGGGGAGAGGGAATCGAAGAACCGGGGACGACGGTCGACCTACCGGTGGTCGATATCCTCACCGGCCGGGGGTTCGTCACCGGCAAGTCGGGGTCGGGGAAGTCGAACACGGCGTCGGTCATCATCGAGAACCTGCTGTCGGCGAACTTCCCGGTGCTCATCGTCGACACGGACGGCGAGTACTACGGCCTCAAACAGGAGTTCGAACTGCTCCACGCCGGGGCCGACGACGAGTGCGACATTCAGGTGAGCCCCGAGCACGCGGAGCGACTCGCCACGCTCGCGCTCGAACAGAACGTTCCCATCATCCTCGACGTGTCCGGCTACCTCGACGACGCGGCCTCCGACGAACTGGTGACGGAGGTCGCAAAACACCTCTTTGCGAAGGAAAAAAAGCTCAAGAAGCCGTTTTTGATGCTCATCGAGGAGTGCCACGAGTACATCCCCGAGAAAGGCGGGATGGACGAGGCGGGCAAGATGCTCATCAAAATCGGGAAGCGCGGCCGCAAGCACGGCCTCGGCGTCGTCGGCATCTCCCAGCGCCCCGCCGACGTGAAAAAGGACTTCATCACCCAGTGCGACTGGCTCGTCTGGCACCGCCTCACGTGGCGCAACGACACCAAGGTCGTCGGGCGCATCCTCGGGTCGGAGTACGCCGACGCCATCGAGGACATGGGCAACGGCGAGGGTTTCCTTGTCACCGACTGGTCCGAGTCGATTCGGCGCGTGCAGTTCCACAAGAAACAGACGTTCGACGCGGGCGCGACGCCGGGCCTCGACGACTTCGAGCGCCCGGACCTGAAGTCCGTCGACGGCGACCTCGTCTCGGACCTCAAGGAGATATCCGACGAGAAGGCCAGACAGGAGAGCCGCATCGCCGACCTCAGACAGGAGATAGACAAGAAAGACGCACGGATTCGACAGCTCGAACGGGAGTTAGAGGAGGCGCAGGACCTCTCTCGGATGGCCGACCAGTTCGCGCAGGCGATGTTCCAGAAGGCCGAAGCGCCCTATCGCGGCGGCGACGGCCGTAACCTCAACCGCCCCACCGACAAGCAGGCCGCGCTCGGCGAGTACAACGAGGCCAGCGATGGCGACGTGGCGGACGCGGCCGCCGACGCCGCCGCAGAGGCCGACGATACGACCGATAACGCCGGCGACACACCGCCTCGGCGACCGCTCGAAGCGCCGTCCGGCCCGCCGTGGCCGACCCACGGACTGCTCTCCGAAGGCGACGAGGCGGAGGCCAACGGCGCGGGCGACGCGGGCGCTGCGGCCCCACCGGCTGACGACGAGTCGTGGATGGCGGCCGCCGAGATGGGCGACTTCGAACCGGCCGAACTCCACCCTGCGCCGGGTGCCGAGAGCCGCCGCGACGTAGTCGACCGCATGACGGCCATCGTGAACGCGCTGGGGGACGTGCACCACGGAATGCTCGCGCACTACCGGGAGCGCGGCATCTCAGACCCGCTCGCCGCCCACGTCGCCGCGGGCGAGACAGGCGACCAGCATCTCGCCTACGGCCGAAACCGGTCGCTCCGCCGGGCGGGATTCATCCGTCACGCCGGCCGTGGGAAGTACGAGTACGCGCTGCCGGACCTCGTGAGCGACGAGTACGCGGACCTCTTGGGCGACGACGAACTCCGGGAGACGGTCGCGGCTATCGAGGCGTCGTTCGTCGAAGAAGAAGCCGACGGCGAGTAGACGCGAGACGCGACGCGGGCCGTCGGTCGGAGTCAAAGCGGTTTTTCGACGCGCTTACAGCCCGGAGACGAGGTCTTCGAGCGCCGCGCGCGGGTCGTCGGCCTTGGCGACGCCGGAGGCGAGCAGGATGCCGGACGCGCCGAGTTCCTCGGCGGTCACCACGTCGTCGCCGGTCGAGATGCCCGCGCCGCAGTAGACATCAACGTCGTCGTCGACGTTGGCCGCAGCGTCGACGGCGTCGGTGACGATGCCGGGGTCGGCGGTCGCGACGGAGACGTCGCCGCCGATGAGTTCCGGCGGCTCGACGGCGACCGAGTCGGGGCCGAGCGCGGAGACCGCGCCGATTTGGGCGGGGTTGTTGGCGCAGACGCAGGTTTCGAGGCCCGCTCGCTCGGCGGCCTGCACGGAGCCGTCGATGTCGGCGAGCTTCAGGCGCTTTTCGGAATGGTTGATGAGCGTGCCGACCGCGCCGGCCTCGGCGACGGCCTCGGCGAGGGTGCTGCCGGTGTGGCTGCCGTGGCCGTTCGGGTCGACGTGCTGGGCCCACGTCTCGACGCCGGTGTCGGCGACGCGGGAGATGTCGGCCGCCTGCGGGGAGACGGCGATGCGGACGCCGGACTCCTCGGCCACGTCGCGCGCGGCGGTGGCGACTTCGATCGGGTCACACGGGTACGCCTTGAGATTGACTAGGATGAACACAGTCGAACTCGCGTCCGGCGAGACTAATAAATTGGTTTTCGGGGCCGCGATTGCCACGAGACGGCGTCTCTCGGGCGGAAAATCGTGATAAACGGAACGGGGGACTCGGTCGAGCGGTCCCCCACGACGGTCGTCGGCGTTGTCGGCGTCGGCGGCAGTCGCTGGGGCGGGGTCGCGTCAGTCCTTGCGCTTGACGACGTCGCCGAGAGTGGTCGTCGTGGAGCCGCCACCGGACCACTCGGAGTCGTCGTCGCTCTCGCCTTCGACCAGCGAGATATCGAGCTTGCGTTCGATTTTCTTCCGGACGGAGTCCGGCGGCATGATGTCGCCGCGTTCGAGCTTGCGGATGAGGCTCGCCTTCTCGTTGAGCGACTGGGCGAGCTCTTCTTGGCTCATTCCGCGGGACTCCCGCGCCTGCCGGATGCGGTCGTCGTAGTCGGTCGCGATTTCGTCCATGTCGTCGAACATGTCGCGGCGGCGGCGCTTCGACGACGAGGAAGAAGACGACCCCGAGGAGCGAGAGGAGTTCGAGCCCGACGAGGAGGAGGTGGAGTACTTCGTGCTCGCGCTGGAAGTCGACTCGGTGCGGACCTCCGTGCCGAACTCGGCGCAGTCGTCACACAGCTGTAGTTCTGCGCCTTCGACCTTCACAGTCTTCAGAGAGGCTTGGTCGGAGCCGCACATCTCGCACTGAGGCATACACTCACGTACCCGCCCGCCGCGTATAAAAGGCACGCCACCGGCCACCGAATCGACCGGGACGTGGTCGCTACCGACTCCCGTCCGTCAGCGGGAGTGTCAGTCGGACGGTGCTCCACCCGTCGCGTCGGTCGTAATCGACTCGGCCGCCCGCGGATTCGACCACCCATTTGACGACCCACAGCCCCAGCCCGGAGCCGTGGCTGAGTTGCGTGATGTCCTCGTCGCCGAAGACGGCGGCCCACTCGATTTCTGGGATGCCGTCGCCGTCGTCGCTGACGCGGATGGTCGCGTCGTTCTCGCACCGTTTCGCCTCGATGCGGACCGTCACGTCCTCGGAGGTGTGTTCGAGCGCGTTCTCCACGACGTTGGCGAGCGCCTGCGCGAGTTTCGGCCCGACGGACACCGGGAGCGACGGCGGGAGGTCGAGGTCGAACGTCGCCGCGGGGTATCGGGTCCGCCGCGACTCGACGACGGCGTGGACCGTCGCGGTCGCATCGACCACCTCGTCGGGCCGTTGGTCGTCGAGGACGGCGGCGGCGGTTCGGGCCTTCTCGCTGACCCGCAGGAGCGTCTCGGTGTGGTCGGCGATTCGCGCGGCCGCGTGGTCGACCCGCGGGTCGGCCGTCGCCTCACGTATCTCTTCTGCCATGCCGAGGACGACGTTCATCTCGTTTCGGAGGTTGTGCCGGAGGACGCGCTGGAGCACCTGTAAGTGCTCTCTGGCCCGGCGCTGACTGGTGATGTCTGAGTAGATTGAAAAACCGTACTGCCTCCCGTCGCCGCGGCTGTAGGGGATACCTCGGTAGAGGAACTCCCGTCTCCCCCACGCGGTCTGGCGGGTGACGATGGCGTGATTGGCCTTCCCGTCGGCGGTTCGCTGGTCGAAGTCGACCGCCTCGTCGTCGGCGTTCGGCGGGACGATGAAGTCGTTGAGCGACTCGCCGCGCACCTCCGCCGCGTCGTAGCCGAAGACGGCCTCGAACCCCGGATTGACCGACCGGATAATCGGTTCGACGCCGACGATTTCGAACTCGATGACCGCGTCGTCGACGAGGTCGAACAGGTGGTCGAACCGGTCGCGCTCTGTGTGCAGTCGCGCGGCCGCCGGCTCCGACAGTTCGCGGCAGACCGCGCCGACGACCCGGCCCGCGCCGGTGGCGTCCGAGTCGCCGGCGCGGTTGGCGTCTCCGCTTCCGGCACCGGCTCTGCCACTGCCGGCTCCGTCACCGGGATACGGGGCAAACTCGATTTCGACCCCGACGGCTTCGGCCGCCCCGCCGCCGACTCCCGAGAGCCGACAGCGGCACCGACGGCTCTCCCACCCACTCGCCGCTCGCACGGCGGCAGCAGCCTCGCGAACCTCCGGCCAGTCTCCGTCGGCGAGGAAGTCCGAAAACGGTCGCCCGCGGAGCGCAGCGGTGTCCGTCCCGAGATGTGCCGCGAATCCCGCTCCCGCGTGGACGACGACGCCCGCCGCGTCGAGGACGAACATCACTCGGCGACGGCCGAGCACCGCGGGCGCTCACTCACGGCGCGAGAAAACAGATATCGTGGGGTTCGGTGGCGAAATTGCGCGAGTATGTGAGTGTGTGTTGCGCAGTTGTGTCTCATTCGATTCGTTCTCTGGTGATGATCTGAAACATATAAATCCGCGGTAGCGGGCAACATCCTCGGGCAGTTGGTCGGGTTACGTCAGGTCGCCCCACGCGCCCCAGAAGCGCTGGACTGCGGTGAGGTGGCCGACGACGGCGAAGAACACGAGGAGCCAGCCGACGAGCGTGAACCCGCCGAGCGTGCCGGTGTAGACGGCGGACGCGAGGCCGACGAGACCCATGAGCGCCAGTCGGTCGGCGCGCCCGACGAGACCGCCGTAGGCGCGGCCGAGCCCGACCGCCTGAATCTGCGTGCCGAGGTAGGAGGTCATGAGGACGCCCGTGACGGCGGCGAGACCCAGCGCGAACGAGTCGATACCCGCGGCGAGACCGACGAGGACGACGATGTCGGCGTAGCGGTCGAGGACGTGATCCAGTAGGTCGCCGGCCTTCGAGGAGACGCCCTGTTCGCGGGCGAGGGCGCCGTCGACGAGGTCAAGCCAGCCGTTACAGAAGACGAACACCGCGCCGAGGCCGTACCAAAGCGGGTCGGCGAGGCCGAAGGCGACGCCGGCAGCGACGGCGAACCCGAAGGCGACGACGCTCACGCCGTTCGGCGAGAGGCCGGCGGCGTCGGCGACCGAGACGAACGGGGCGAGCAACTTGTCGGCGGTGTCGCGGTACTGGTCCAGCGTCATAGGTAGTCGATGAAGTCGACGGTCCCCGCCGAGGGTTCGCGCTCGCCCGCGACGACCGCCGCGATGTCGTCGGCGACGGCGTCGGGGTCGCGGTCGGTCGTGTCGATTTCGTACACCGACTCCTCGCCGTGGAACTCGACGGCCTCGCCGAGAATCACGTCCAGCGCTTCGGACTCGCGGTTCTCTCGCGCCTTGGCCTCGGATTCACCGCGGTCGAGAAGGCGCTGTTCGAGGATGTCAGGGCGACAGCGAAGCACGACCACGCGGTCGGCCTCGAAGTGGTGTGCGAGGTGGCTCTCGACGATGCCGTCCCAGTCGCCGAGTTCGTCGCGGGCGGCGTCGAGGTCCACCACGAGCGTGTCGCGGTCCTCGTCGCGCTCGGTCCAGAGGCCTTCGTCCTTGACGAGTCGGTTGAGGTGGACCACGTCGAGGTCGAGATCGTCGGCGACGCGCTCGGTGGCGGTGGTCTTGCCGGTCCCGGGCGTGCCGGTGACGACGACTCTCACGCCGGCGGCACCTCCGAGACGATGCGGTTGAGCACGTCCACGGCGCGCTTCGTCTGTGCTTCGGTGCCGCAGGAGACGCGGATGCACTCCGGCAGGCCGAAGCTCCCGCAGTCGCGGACGATGACGCCCTCGCGTTGGGCGGCCTCGGTGACGGCGGTGGCGTCGCCGACCTCAACGAGGACGAAGTTGCCCTCGCTTTCCCACGTCGGCGCGTCGAGGTGCTCGCGGAGGTACGCGCGGGACCACCGGGCCGACTCGACGGACTTCTCGACGTGTTCCTCGTCGTCGAGCGCGGCGAGCGCGGCGCGGCAGGCGACCTCGCTGGCGGCGAACGGCGTGTTCACGCGGGCGTAGGCGTCGGCCCACGCTTCGGGGACGCAGGCGTAGCCGATGCGGAGGCCGGCCAGCCCGTACGCCTTCGAGAACGTCCGCAGGACCGCGATGTTGTCGTACTCCGAGAGCAGGTCGATGGCCGACGGTTCCTCGGCGAACTCGCCGTAGGCCTCGTCGACGACGAGGAGCGTGTGGTCCTCGACCGACTCGGCGAGTTCGACGAGTTCGTCCCGCGGGAGCACAGAGCCCGTCGGGTTGTGCGGCGTCGTGAGGTAGACCATGCGCTCGCCGTCGTAGGCGTCGAGGACGAGGTCGGCGGTCTGATCGAAGTCGTCGCCCTTCGACACCTCGTACTGGGCGGCGTCGCCGTGGTGGTAGCGGGCGCTCATCGAGTAGTACGAAAAGCCGGGCGACGGTTCGAGAATCCGGTCGTCCGGTTCGAGCATCGCGCGCGTCAGGTAGTCGATAGAACCGTCAGCGCCGGGCGACACCCACACCTGTTCGGCTTCGAGGCCCCACTTGTCGGCGAGGCGTTCTGTCAGGTCCGTGTGGGCCGTCTTCGGGTAGACGCTCACGGTCGGGGCGGCGTCCTCGATGGCGGCAACCGCCTTCGGACTCGGGCCGTGGGGGTTCTCGTTCGAGGAGAGTTTCGTCAGGTCCTCGGGGTCCATCCCGAGTTCGCGGGCGACCTCCTCTGTCCCGCGGCCGGGTACGTAGGGAGCGTGCGCGGAGAGGTCCCGTGGTTGCATGGTCGGAAAATGCGGGTCGCGGTTCTTAAGCGTGCGTACTCCGGGACGGTGCGGTCCTCATCCGAGCGTCGCCCGAAGCGACTCGGCGAGTCGAAGCGAGAGCGCCGCGATGGTGAGCGTCGGGTTCATCGCCCCGCCGGTCGGGAAGACGCTCGACCCCGAAATCCAGAGGTTGTCGAGGTCGTGGGCCCGGCACTCGGCATCGACGACGCTCGACTCGGGGTCGTCGCCCATCCGCGTCGTCCCCATGTGGTGGTACGCGGGGCCGGTCTCGTCGGGGCCGACGGTCCAGCGGTCCTCGACGCCGAGGTCGTCCAGCACACGCGCCTGAATCTCGTTGGCCCGCGAGAGCGCGGCTTCCGTCTGTTCGTCGACGGACCAGTGTATCTCGGGGACGGGGTCGCCGAGGTCGTCGGTCGTCTCCCGGTCGAGGCCGACGTAGTTGTCCTCGCGGGGGAGCTGTTCGACCAGCGCGCCCATGGACACGTGCGTACCGTAGCTCTCGTCCAACTGGTCGAGCAGGTCGTCGCCCCACGTGTCGGCGTGGAGGGCGTCGATGACCGGCGACGGGCCGGCGTAGTTGAGAAACTCCAGTTTGAGGCCGTTGACCGGGTCGGCGTCGTCGTAGAACTGGTGGCACTCACTGGTGTTGAAGCCGACGTGGTTCTGTCGCGTGGGGCGGTCGAGGCGGCCGCCCATCCCGGCGAACAGGTGGTCCATGAAGTACCGACCGACGGCGCCCGAGGAGTTAGCGAGGCCGTCGGGGTAGCGGTCGGAGTCGGACAGCAACAGCAGTCTGACGTTCTCGACGCCGCCGCAGGCGAGGACGAACTGGGTCGCCTCCTGCCTGTGGGTCTCGCCGTCGGGTGTCGTGTAGGCGGCGGCGACCACGCGCTCGCCCGCCTCGTCGTGTTCGAGCCGTCGGACTCGCGCCCGGTCGATGACCCGCGCGCCCGCGGCTTCGGCCTTCTCGACGTGGGACTCGGCGGTGTACTTCGCGCCGGAGGGACAGACCGGCTTGCACGTTCCGTAGCCGACGCAGGGCGACCGGTCGTCGTACGGTTCGGAGTTGCGGGCGTTGCCCACCGAGTGCATGTCGATGCCGAGGCGCTCGCAGGCCTCGGCGAAGATGGAGTCCGAGTGCGACGGCCGGAAGGCGGGAAGCGGGTAGGGCTCGTCCCGTGGCGGCGCGTAGGGGTTGTCGGCCGCGCCCGCGACGCCGAACTCGCGCTCTGCGGCGGCGTAGTACGGTCGGAGGTCGTCGTAGCCGATTGGCCAGTCGGCCCCGACGCCGTGTCTGGCGTCGAGTTCGAAGTCGCGCTCGTGGAGGCGCATCACCATCCCCTGCCAGTGGAGCGTCGACCCGCCGACGCCCTTCACGCGGGCGGCGTTCAGCGGGTAGAACGACTCGCCGGTGGAGGAAAACGCGTCCCGCGGGCCGCCCATCTCCCACGGGCCACCGAGGCCGGGACGGACGTGCTGTTCCAGTTGCTCCCGCCTGTCGCCGTCGAAGCGCGGCCCGGCTTCGAGGACGACGACCGTCGCGCCCGACTCGGCGAGACGATGGGCCACGAGGCCGCCGGCGGGTCCGGCACCGACGATGCACACGTCGGCGTCGGCGACGGAGGACCTATCCATCGCCCTCACCGCCGGAGTCGGTCGTCTCGGGGTCGTCCATCGTCGCCCGCCGGTAGCTCTCGGCCCCGCCGGGGTGGCCGATGGGGTTCTCGATGCCGACGAGGCGGCCACCGGTCGGCGAGGCGTAGAAGGCATAGAGCAGTTCGTTCACGACGTGAAACCGAAGGCGCTCGGAGAGCGTCCCGTCCGGAACGGGGTCGGCCGCGTCGACGCCGAGTTCGCGGAGCAGGCGGTCGCGGTCGTCCGCCGGCAGGTCGGCGAAGGCCGCGCCCTCCCAGTCGCGGGCCACGTCGTCCAACTCGGTCGCGGCATCGACCATCGCGGCCCGACGCGAGTCGTCGCGCGTGCGCCCGACGACGTAGGTCTCGACGAACTCCGAGACTCCTTCGGCCGCACTCGGGTAGACCACCTCGCCCGCGGCGACCATCGTCTCGCGCACCGCGGTCGGCGGGGTGTCGTCGGCGTCTCCGTCACCGCCGCGTTCGCCGTCCGAACCGCGACCCTCGCCGGTCGACTCGGCGGTCGGCGGGTCGAACTGCGTCAGCGACACGGCCCCGCCGGTGACGCCGAGACCGGCGAGCACGGCCAGCGCGTCCCGTCGCGTCAGTCGCATTCGGCGGGGATTAGGCCAGCCTAATTATAGGGTTTGTCCTCTCAGCCCGCGCGGTCGAGGACGACAGCGACGACGCCGAAGGTGACGACCGCGGGAACGACCGCGACGAGCATATCGAACCGCGCGCCGAGGTTGTACGCGAGGACGAGCGCCTGCACGTACGCGAGAAACGTCGCCAGCACCGCGTCGAAGACGGGAGGAACCCTGTTTCCGATGTCCGTCGCCCCGACGAACTGGGTGACGAGGAGCACGCCGACACCGATTGCGGGGATGAGAGCCACGCCCAGCGGGGCGGCGACGACGGAGTCGGGGGTGCCGCCGATTCCGAACTGAATCGCGACCGAGGAGGGAAGTGTGGGGAGAGCCACGAGGCCCGCCACGGCGCTGAGCGCGAGAATCGCGACGCCGACGAGTGTCAATCGAGGGACACGCATACGGCTCCGTCACGGCTCCGAGGTGAAAAAAGGAGGCTCAGTCCTGTCGAACGTCGTGTTCGAGGACGCCGACGCCCTCGACTTCGACCTCGACGGTGTCGCCGTCTTCCAGCGGGCCCACGCCCTCGGGCGTCCCCGTCGAGATGACGTCGCCGGCTTCGAGCGTCATGTAGGTCGTGATTTCGGCGACGAGGTCGGGAATCGAGAAGATGAGATGTTCGATGCTGGAGTCCTGTCGCGTCTCGCCGTTCACGCGGAGCGAGATGCTCGCGTCGTCGGGGAGGTGGTCGGGGTCGGCGAGGACCGGCCCGAGGGGGGCCGAGCCGTCGAACGCCTTCCCGCGGACCCAGTTCGTCTCGATGTCCTGGTCGTCGCGGTTGGACACGTCGTTCATCACGGTGTAACCGGCGATGACGTCCTCGGCGTCCTCGGGCGCGACGTTTCGGCACTGCTCGCCGATGACGACCGCGAGTTCGGCCTCGTGTTCGACGTTCTCCTTGCCCGCGGGGAGCGTCACAGTGTCGCCGTGACCGGCGAGCGCGTTCGGCGGCTTGAGGAACAAAAGCGGCCGGTCGGGGACCTCCTCGTCGCGCTCCTCGGCGTGTTTGGCGTAGTTGCGGCCGATACAGACGATTTTCGACGGCTCGCATGGGGGGAGCACATCGACCTCGTCGAGGTCGTAGCGCTCGCCGCCGAAGGAGACCGAATCGCCGTGCCACTTGCCGGTTCGAACCGCGCCCGCGGGGTCGCGGAATCGGACGTGATGCATGCCCCACGCGTTGGCGGGCGGCGTGATAGGCTTTTACATTGCACGAGTCGGCCGGTGGCGTGGGACATTCTTGCACGATTCTCATCGTTTTTGTGGTTATGGGGTGACGGACGTGTATCGGCCGTCCCGGACAGTTCGTTCGAGTGGACTCGGGCGGCCGATTCTGCTGTCGAAACCGACACGAGAGCGGCGGAGCCGCCCCGTCGGATGTCGCCGAGCAACTCCGATGAGTGACACCGCCGAAAAGCGGTCACACCGCCCCCTGCGAATAGCTTTTTGTGTATTTCGCCTGTAACAACCGAGTGCTATGGAACTCACCTGGCACGGTCACTCGACGTGGTACGTCACGGTCGGAGACACCTCGCTTCTCATCGACCCGTTCTTCGACAACCCCGCCACGTCTCTCGACCCGAGCGACGTGGAGACCCCCGACTACGTCCTGCTCACCCACGGGCACGCGGACCACATCGCCCACGCAGGCGAGTTCGACGGCGCGACGGTCGTCGGCACGCCCGAACTCACCGGCTACGTCGAAGCCGAGATGGGCGTCGACGAGACCATCGGGATGAACATCGGCGGGACGGTCGAACTCGGCGACGCGTTCGTCACGATGGTCCGTGCCGACCACACCAACGGCATCAACACCGGCTACGAGCACGAGGCCGGCATGCCCGGCGGCTACATGATTAGCGATACGCTGCCGACACAGGAGACCGACGCCGACTCGACGACGTTCTACCACGCGGGCGACACGGGACTCATGACCGACATGCGCGAGATTTTCGGCGCGTACTTCGAACCCGACGCGGCCGCGCTTCCGGTCGGCGACCACTACACGATGGGGCCGTGGCAGGGCGCTGTCGCCGCCGACTGGCTCGGCGTCGACCACGTGTTCCCGATGCACTACAACACGTTCCCGGCCATCGAAATCGACGTGCGCGACTTCGAGCGCGAGGTGAAAGCCGCCGGCAGTCAGGCCGAGGTCCACGCCCTCGACGGCGACGAGTCGTTCACGCTCGAATAGGCCCTCGCCCTGCTCGGCGACGCCCCGTTTCGGGTCGTCGCTTGTGCACACCGTTGTCCTATTGAGGAACTTTTAGGGTCGGTCGCTCCGTTCCTCGGAATGAATGTCCGACATCCAGACCTCTACTGTCAGTGAGGACGGTTTCGCATGCACGAGCCAGGTCGGCGACTTCGACCTCCAGATCGACGCCACCGACGAAACGGGTCCGAACCCGAACGCCGCGCTCGTCGCGACGTACGCCTCCTGTTTCCTCCCCGCCTTCCGCGTCGGCGGTCAGAAGACGGGCTTCGACGACCTCGGTAAGGTCCAGATCGACGCCGACGCCGACCTCGACGACGGCGACGACCTCACGAGCATCAGCTTCGACGTCTACGTGGAGTCCGACCTCTCGGACGACGAGTTCGCCGAAATCACGGAACTCGCCGAGGACATCTGCCACGTCCACGACGCGCTCCGCGACGAGCTGCAGGCCGACGTGACCGTCGTCGGCGACGCGTTCTAAGCGTCGCTCGCCGCTCGCGCCGACACGCACTCGCATTCTTTTCGCAGAAATCGAAGCCGCCAGCGACGGGTGTCGCGGCGGACTCGGGGACGCCCCGCCGGGTCAGTAGCGGCGCTTCTTATAGCTTCGAAGACTCATAGCCTCGCCTTCCACGATGATAACCTCGCGGTCTTGGGGGTCCGATTCGACGACGTCGTCGACCTGTTCGCGGAAGTACGGGCTGTTCGGCTCTTCCATACCACTCCCTTCGTCGCCCCTAATAAAAATCTTTGTCAGACATTCTCACACGCGATATCGTGTGAGCGTCGCACCGAATCAGTCGTCAGCGGCCGCTGCGGCCGGTTCGTGGCTGATTTCGGTGCCGAGCACGTCGAGGAACGCCGCCAGCCACTCGGGGTGGTCCGGCCACGCCTGCCCGGTGACGAGGTTGCCGTCGACGGTCACCTCGTCGACCCACAAGCAACCCGCGCGCTCGACTTCCGCGCGAACGGCGGGATAGGCGGTCATCTCGTAGCCGTCGAGGACGCCCGCGGCGGCGAGAATCTGTGGCCCGTGGCAGATTGCGGCGACCGGCTTGCCCTCGTCGAAGAAGTGCCGGACGGCGTCCAGTACCTCGTCGTAGCCGCGGAGATACTCCGGTGCGCGGCCGCCGGGGACGACGAGCGCGTCGTAGTCAGCGGGGTCGATATCGGCGAACGTCGCGTTCAGCGCGAAGTCGTGGCCGCGGGTCTCCAGATACGTCTGGTCGCCGCGGAAGTCGTGGACTGCGGTCTTACACCGGTCGCCGTCTTCTTTTTCCGGACACACCGCGTGGACCTCGTGACCCACCATCTGCAGCGCCTGGAACGGTACCATAATCTCGTAGTCCTCGACGAAGTCGCCGGCGAGGAGCAGAATCTTCTTTCCGGACATGGGCTTCACCCAGCCAGTAGTTGTCGCGTCAGAACGATAATGATTGTGCAGGTGGTGATGGTGGCGGTTCGGAAGTCGAGGTTTGGCCGCTCTGCGGCCGAAAACCGGCTACTTCGAGAGGATGCGACCGATGTCGCCGAGGCCGTCGAGGACGTGGTCGGGTTCGTACTCGCTCGCCGCGAGGGCCGCGTCGTCGGTCACGCCGGTTCGGACGAGCGCGGTCCCCATGCCCGCATCGAGGCCGAACGCGATGTCGGTATCGAGGCGGTCGCCGACGATGAGGACCTCTTCGGGCGGCAGGCCGAGTCTGTCGAGGACGTACTCCTGTGCGACCCGCGAGGGCTTGCCGAGAATCGCGTCGGGGTCGCGCTCGGCGACGCCCGCGACGGCGTTGATAATCGCGCCCGACCCGGGGATGTCGCCGTCGGCGGTCGGGATGATGACGTCGGGGTCGGTGCCGTAGAAGGCCGCCCCGGTGCGGAGCGCGCGGTTGGCGTCGCGGAGGTCGTCGTAGTCGAACTCGCGGTCGATGGCGACGACGACGACTTCGGGCTCGTCGCCCGCCCCGACGAGTTCGAGGCCGGCGTCTCGAAGCTGATCGTGGAAGCCCGACTCGCCGATGCAGAACGTCCGCGCACCGGGGTGTCTGTCGGCGAGGTACGCCGTGGTGGTCGTGCCCGAGGTGACGACCTCGTCGGCGGTCGCCTCGATTCCGGCCCGGCGGAGCCGCGCCTCGTAGGCGACGGGGGCCTTCGTCGGGTTGTTCGAGACGAACAGTCGGTCGAGTCCGGCGGCGTCGACGGTCGCGAGTCCGTCGAGCGCGCCCGGGATCACTTCGTCGCCGCGGACAACGGTTCCGTCAACGTCGAGAACCACACCTCGGTAATCCATCGTCCTCGGTAGGGAGCCGGGGCTGTTGAACGTTCGCCCGAGAGAACTATTATGTTCATTGGTAACATATGTTGTCGTATGGGTGTCTCTTCGAAGCGGTTGGTCGGGTGGCTTCGCGGGCCGGCGACCGGCAACAGCGCCATGGGCGTCTACGGGCTCGTGACGGCGATGGTCGCGCTGTTTCTGACCTACTCCATCGTGGCCACGTTCTCCGTCGTCCTCCCGCTGTTGTCGACGACGGCCATCGTCCTCACGGCGCTCGTCGTGTGGGTGCTGACGTGGGCGGTCCTCGACGTGGTCGCCAGCCGGACGATTCGCGAGTCGTCGGCCTGAGGGACTCACGGGGTTGCGGCGGAACCGTCACAGAACCAAAGACCAATATGCGCGTCGCCCTACTCGTCTACCGTGACGAACACGCAGCTGACACTCGTCCAAATCGACAACTACGGGCCGTGGACGGTCACCCCGGACCCGCGGCGGGAGATGGACCTCCAAACGCTCCAGTCGCGGCTCTTCGCCGACTTGGCCCAGTTCGTCGGCTCTCGCGACGGGTACGCGTTTTTCACCCGGTTCGACAACATGGTCGCGGTCACGAACGGGCTCGACCGCGACGACCACGAACTGCTGCAGGAGTCTATCGGAAACCGCTATCCCGTAACGCTCAGTCTCGGTATCGGCGCCGACCGGTCGCCCGCAGTCGCGCTCGAACGCGCCACCGACCGCATCCAGCGCGCCGGAAGCGCGCAGGACGGTGACCGCCGCGAGGTGCTCTCCGGGGAGACGCTCGCGGACGCCGACCGCTCGGCGACCGACCTCCAAATCGCGCACTTCGACGTGAACGACGCGACGGGCAAGTACACCGACCGCCTCAACGAGTTCGACACGTTCATCCACATCGAACAGGGCTACGCGTCGCTCATGCGCCACCTGCGCGAGGAACACGGCGCGCTGTCGTTCTTCGTCGGCGGCGACAACATCATCTCGGTCACGCCTGACCTCACAGAAGAGCAGTACCGCGCCGCCATCGACCACGTCGAGGCCGAGGCGGACGTGGAACTCAAAGTCGGCGTCGGCACGGCGTCGAACGCCCACGAGGCCGGCTTCGCGGCGAAGCACGCGCTCGAAGACTGCCGCCACCGCGGCACGACCGTCGAGTTCGCCGACGCGGCCGTCGAGACCGCAGACGACTGAACGATGGAGGGTCGCGCGGTCTACTTCGTGGCCCCCGAACGCGTCGAGGTCCGCGACCGCGACGTGCCCGCTCCCGGCCCCGGTGAGGTTCGCGTCCGCACCCTGACCTCCGCCGTGAGCTCCGGGACCGAGCGACTCGTCTACCGCGGCGAGGCCCCGACCGACCTCGCCGCCGACGAGTCCATCGCGGCGCTCGACGGCGACCTCTCGTTTCCGCTCCGCTACGGCTACGCCGCCGTCGGCGAAATCGAGGCCGTCGGCGACGACGTACCGGACTCGCGGCTCGGGAGCCGCGTCTTCGCGTTCAACCCCCACGAGAGCCGCTTTCTCGCGTCCCCCTCGGAACTCATCTCCGTCCCCGACGACGTGACCGACGAGCGCGCCGCGCTCCTGCCGACCATGGAGACCGCGCTCAACTTCGTGATGGACGGTCGGCCGCTCATCGGCGAGCACGTCGTCGTCTTCGGACAGGGCGTCGTCGGCCTCGTGACCACCGCGCTCCTCGCGCAGTTCCCGCTCGGGAGTCTGACCGCGGTCGACTGCGTGGCCGAGCGCCGGTCCATCGCCGAGGGTCTCGGTGCCGACGAGGCGGTCCACCCCGAGTCGCTGGACGCCCCCGCCGACGGGGCCGACCTGACGCTCGAACTCTCGGGCGACCCCGACGCGCTCGACGACGCCCTGTCGGTGACGCGGTACGACGGCCGGGTCGTCGTCGGATCGTGGTACGGCACCAAGCCCGCCACCCTCGACCTCGGCGGGCGGTTCCACCGCTCGCGCATCAGCGTCGAGAGCAGTCAGGTCAGCACCATCGACCCCGACCTCCGGGGGCGCTGGGACGCCGACCGCCGCTTTTCGTTGGCGTGGGACCACCTCGAAGACCTCCCGCTTGACCCGCTCGTGACCCACCGAATCAGCGTCGAGTCCGCCGCGCGCGCCTACCGTCTCCTCGAAGACGCCCCCGACGAGGCCGTCCAAATCCTCTTTACCTACCGGAACGCTTGACAGTTCATGTACCGCGTCTCGGTTCGCAGGGACCTCATCGCCCAGCACTACCTGACGGTTCCGAACCCCGGACCGGAGGGTGAGCTCCACTCCCACACGTTCACCGTCGAGGTCGAACTCTCGGGCCCGGAACTCGACGAGTACGGCTATCTCGTCGATATCGACGACGTGAAGGCCGCGCTGGACGCGACGCTGTCTCGCTACCGCGACGAGACCATGAACGAACTCGTCGAGTTCGCCGGGCAGAACCCGAGCGTCGAGCGGTTCGCCCGCGAGGTGTGCGAACAGTTCGTCGAGGCGGCGTCACTCGACGCGCCCCAACACGTCTCCGTTCGCATCTGGGAGGACGACGTCGCGAGCGCGACCTACGAGACGCCGCTCTGACGTGCGGGTTGGAATCGTTGTCTACGGCCCGCTCGACGGCCGTTCGGGAGGTTATCGCTACGACTCAGAACTCGTCGATGGGCTCCGCGCCGCCGGCGACGACGTGACCGTCGTCTCGCTCCCCGAGCGGTCGTACCGAAAGCGACTCCGAGACAACGTCTCCGCCGCGCGTCGCCTCCGCGGCCTCGACGTAGACGTGCTCTTGCAAGACGAACTGTGTCACCCCTCGCTCGCCGGCGCGAACGCCGCGCTCGACGACGACGTTCCAGTCGTCTCGGTCGTCCACCACCTCAACTCGCTGGAGCAGTTCCGGGCGTGGAGACGACACGCCAGACGCGCCGTCGAATCCCGGTATCTCCGCTCCGCGGACGCGTTCGTGTTCAACAGCGAGACGACGAAAGAGACGGTCGCGGCCGTCACCGACCCCGAACCGAGCGTCGTGGCGTACCCCGCCGGCGACCGTTTTTCGTCGTTCGGCGCGCCCCTCGGCGACGACGAGATACGGGTGCGCGCCGCCGACGGGCCGCTCCGGGTCGTCACGGTCTGTAACCTCGAACCGCGGAAGAACGTCGACGGCCTGCTCCGCGGTCTCTCCCGTGTCCGCGGCGACTGGGAGTTGACGGTCGTCGGTGCGGCGGTCGACGCCGACTACGCCGACTTCCTTTCGGACCTCGCCGTCGCCCGCGGCGTCGACGACCGCGTGACCTTCACGGGCCGGCTCTCGGACGCCGACCTCGCCGCGACGCTCCGAGAGTCGCACCTGTTCGCGCTCCCCTCGCACTACGAGGGGTTCGGCATCGCGGCGGTCGAGGCGATGGGGTTCGGCCTGCCGGCGCTCGTCTCGTCGGCCGGCGGCGCGAGCGAACTCGTCACTCACCGCGAGGACGGTTTCCTCGTGGACCCGGCCGATTCGGCCGAAATCACCGACGCCGTGGCTCCGCTGTGTCGGAACCGTCGACGACTGCTGTCGCTCTCGCTTTCGGCCCGCGACCGCTTTCTCGCGCACCCGACGTGGGACGAGACGGCGGCGACGGTTCGCTCGTTCCTGTTGGACCTCGTCGATGCCGACAACACGGGGTCGTCCCCGGCCCGGAAGTAGCCGCCGCGGTCGCCGCTGCGGTCTTAGTTGTGGGCGACGCGGACCCACTCTTGGAGCGTGAAGCCCTCGTAATCGGTCTCCGAATCGAGTTTCCACTCGTCGTCCCACTCGGGGTAGAACGTGTCGCCCTCGTACTCGCCGGGAACGCGGCTCAGCACCATCCGGTCGAGGTGTGGTTGGAACAGCGCGTAGATGGCGGCCCCGCCGATGACGTAGGCGGTCTCCGCGCCCAGCGATTCCGCGATGTCGACCGCCTCCTCGACGCTCGCCGCGCGGTGAGCCGTGTCGACCGAAAACGACCGCTCGCTTCGGCTCATGACGATTTGGGCGCTCCCCGGCAGGTCGTCGAGCATCGACTCGAACGTCGTCCGGCCGAGCACCACCGGATCGTCGGCGATGCGGTTTCGGTACTGTGCTTTGTCGGCGGGGATGCTCGGCCACGGGAGTTCGCCGTCGCGGCCGATGACGCGGTTCTCGGCGAGCGCGGCGACAGAGACGAGTTCCATCACTCTCACGTCGGGAGCGCGCGAGAAAATCGTTGTGCAGCGCCGGCGTCGTCTCGTGGTCGTCCCGTGGTCGTTCCGGGTCGTCCCGGGTCGTCGGACCGTCGACGACCAACGGGCCGACGCTCAGCCGCTCCGTTCGACGATTCGCCGACAGTCCTCGATGAACTGGAGGAGGTCCGTCCCGGCGTCGGTTCCGATGCTGATAATGATTCGCTCCGCCTCGGAGAACGGAAACTGCAGGACGAACGCGTTCTCGTAGTAGTGGACGACGGCGCGGCGTTCGCCGATGGGATGGGTGTCGATTCCGGGCGTCGCAAACGGCGTCTCGACGCGGAGGTCGGAGACGACTTCAGTCAACGTCCCTTTCGTGTATTGCTCCGAGAGGTCGTCGCGGAGATACTCCAGTTCGTATCCGTCGTCGTCGGCGATGACTACCGTCCGGAGTCCGTCGCCGATTCGCCTGCTGAGGTACTCGGCGAGTCGGCGCGCTGTGTCCCGTACCATACCGCGCCGTCGCTCCAAGCGCCTATAGTTCATTGGTATCTTTGTGGTATTTTCTCCGGGCCGAACGTCAATAGTTTTCAAACGAGCGACAACAACTGCGGGGTATGGAGAAGCAACCGCGGGACGTCCGGCGCGACGGTGCGCTAGTCCTCCTCGGGTTCGCGGGGTTGGTCGCGCTCCGGGTGTTGGTCCCCCCGGACTCGGTCACCGGGGTTACCGAGGTGTTTCGGGGCGTCCTCTTCGGCGGGTCCGTCTCGGTGATGGCGGCGGGCGTCTTCCGCGTGCCCGACGAGCAGGCGTTTCGGCTGACGGCCGCGGTGGCCGCGGGGTTCGCGCTGGGCACCCTCGCGTTTCTACTGTGAGGGCGGCTTCGTGGCCCTTGCGGAAGAACTGTATTGACTGGACTACCGAACTGTTCGCCCCTCACCCTTGGCGGCGCTGTCGCTCTTCTCTGGTGGAGAATCGCTCACAGAGAACGCACCTCCGGGGTTCCGCTAAACCGGCGGTACAGCGCCTCTGCTACTAAATAAAACCCTACGAAAGGATTAAGTTTAGAGTGGGGCCGGAGGGATTTGAACCCCCGATCGACTGATATCTCCGGTGGGCACCTCGGAACTCCAGAGGGTCGTCAACACGGCCGATGATCAGTCGGCCGCTCAGTATATCAGCTGGAGTGTCGTCCCGGGCACCAAGCCTCTGGAGTCAGTCGCCATGCCGGGCTTGGCCACAGCCCCGATTCGTGCTGTCTGCACTCTCTCGTATGGCGATTTTTCTTAAAGGGGTTTCGATTCTACTCGTCGCGGTCGTCGTCGGCCCAGTCGCACTCCTGGCACTTGTAGGCCGTCACGAACTCCGTCACGCTCGGCATGTAGCCCACCTGGATGACGTTCTCGCCGCACTCCGGGCAGTCGAAGTCGGCGTCCTGAATCGGCTCGGCGTCCATCGGGCGCTCGCCCTCGACGAGTTCGGCGAGCGTCTCGGGCGTGACCATCCGTCCTTGTACGACGCGGTTGCTCATACCCGTGCAACCGTCCCGAAGTAAGTAAGCCCTCCGCCAGCGGTTGGAGTCCGCGTCGCCGCGGGCGGCCGCGAGGCCGCACCCCGGACCGGTTCAGGGCGTCGCCACCGTCACGGTCCGGGTGCGCGGGCCGTCGCACTCCACGAGGAGGACGGACTGCCACCGCCCGAGGTCGAGGTCGCCGCTCGCGACCGGTATCGAGACGCCATTGCCGACGAGGAGTGCCCGGAGGTGCGAGTCGGCGTTCCCGTCGAGTTCGTCGTGGTCCCAGCCGTCGTCGGGGACCGCCTCGGCGAGCATCGACTCGATATCACCGAGCAGTCGGGGTTCGGCCTCGTTGACGCAGACGCCGGCGGTGGTGTGTTTCGAGAAAACCGTACAGACGCCGTCGGAGTCGGCGGGTATCGCGTCCGCGACTTCGTCCGTCACGTCGATGACCTGAAGCCGGCGCTCGGTTCGAACGTCGAAGGTCCGTCGCATGCGACGGGGTTCGTCGGCTGGGAGAAAAAGTCGCCCGGCGGGTTACAGCCACGGCGCGCGGGACTCCTCCTCGCCGGGGTAGCCGTACCCCGGTTCGGAGTCGTCGTCGGTCTCGTCCGCGTCGTCCACCAGCGCGTCGTAGTCGGTCGGGTCGGCGTCGTCACCGCCGTCTGCGACCGCGCCGTTGGCGTTGGGCGTGGCCGACTCGGGGGAGGGGGCGTCGTCGACGAACTCGTCGAGGTCCGCGCCGTCGGAACCGGGGTCGAACGAGAACAGCGCGGTGACGCCGAGGACGCCGAGGGCGACGGGCGCTTGCGTCGGCATCAGGCCGAGCACTTCGAGCGCCAGCATGCCGAGGGCGACCGAGCTACCGAAACGGAAGAGGTCGATGTCGACGTTGCCGCGGAGCCGCGGGGCGAACAGCGCGACGGCACCGGCGAAGCCGACGCCCGTGCCGGCCGCCGCACCGGCGCTGAGCAGGCGCATCGGGTTGGGGTTGACGATGAGTTCGAACCCGGAGGGCTCGAGGCTCGCAACGAGGCCAAGTCCGATGATGATGCTCGGCGAGGGGAGGTACTCACCGACCTTCGAGGAGGCCGTCTTCGCCGCCACGGCGAGGATGACGAGGCCGGCGAAGCGGTGGAACACCTCGAAGTTCAGGAGCGTCTCGATGGTCTCCGCGACGGCGGCCTCGGCGACCGCCACCGGGATGAGCAATGCGCCGAGCAGGAGGATGGACGTGAGTTGTTCGCGGCGCGTGCCGTCCATCTCGGCGAGGATGACCGCGACCGTCGCCGACCCGCCGAAGATGAGCAGGCCGGTCTGGAGGATGCCCGTGACCGAGGGGTCGCCCGTTGCGGTCGTCAGCGCCCCCGCGATGATGAGCGCTGGGAAGATACCGTCGATGAGGGGAAGCCCCATGACGGTTGCGAGCAGACGGGTGGCACCCCCTACCTGTTGCTCGAGGCGAAGGGCGACCGGGTGGCGTGAGACACTCATTCGATGTTACTGGCCTTCACCATGGCCCAAGCGGCGATACGAACGCAATTCGGACAGGGGCGTGCTGGCGCTCTGCACGCGAAGCCCATTTCGTCCGAAATTGAACTCCCGTTTAAATGTCTGCCACATCGCTGTAAAGAGAATGCCGGAGTCGGAGGTCGTTTGACCGGCAATGCGCGATGCGGCGGGACACGTGGAGTCCATACAAGATTACATTAGGACAGGAGTATTAAACGTTGTGTGGGATACGACCGCATGGAACATAGATTTCTCTGACCCTATTATAAAAGGGGCTGACGATTCTTCGGATATAGGTTGAAATTTCGAAGATACGGTGGTACAAGTTCGTGAATATGGTGATTATTCACGATGGTCTTGTGATTCGGTACACCGTGACGAGGGGACGAACGTCCCGGCGCGGTCGGGGTCAAGGGCGTCCGTCACTCGCGGGTGTCGTCACGTGTTCTGGTGTCCGTCTCGGTCCGCCGGCGATGCGAAGAATACTCACGCACATGTATACATCACCGAACTGGTTTGCGATACATCGACACGCCCGTGCTATCTCGCAACCCTTTTGTCGTCGCCGCAACCACGCTTGATATGGCGAACGACGTTCCTGACCGAGAACCCTTCACCGAGAAGCTACGGGTGCCCGAATCCCTCACATTCGACGACGTGCTGCTCCGCCCGATGGAGAGCCGGGTCGAACCCGACGACGCCGACGTGTCGACGCGCGTCTCGAAGAACGTCGAACTCAACATTCCCATCCTCTCCGCGGCGATGGACACCGTCACCGAGAGCGGGATGGCTATCGGGATGGCCCGCGAGGGCGGTCTCGGCGTGCTCCACCGCAACATGAACGCCGAGCAGATGGTCCGCGAAATCGAGCGCGTCAAGCGCGCCGACGAGCTCGTCATCCGCCGCGAGGACGTGGTCACGGCCAACCCCGGCCAGACCATCAGCGAGGTCGACGAGATGATGGAGCGCGCCGGCGTCTCCGGTGCGCCCGTCGTCGACGACGACGACGTGGTCCTCGGCATCATCTCCGGCACCGACATCCGTCCCTACCTCGAAGTCGGCGAGTCCGACGAGGTCGGCGAGGCCATGACTGACGAGGTCATCACGGCCGAGCGCAACGTGACCGCCCGCGACGCGCTCGAACTCATGTACGACCACAAGATAGAGCGCGTCCCCATCGTCGACGACGACAGCCGCCTCGTCGGCCTCGTCACGATGCAGGGCATCCTCCAGCGCCGCGAACACGAGAACGCCGCCCGCGACGACGACGGCCGCCTCGTCTGCGGCGTCGCCGTCGGTCCGTTCGACGACGAGCGCGCACAGATGGCCGACGACGCCGGCGTCGACGTCATCTTCATCGACTGCGCCCACGCGCACAACCTCAACGTCATCGACACCGCCCGCGACATCAAGGAGTCCGTCGAGGCGGACGTCGTCGTCGGGAACGTCGGCACGCGCGAGGCCGCGGCCGAACTCGTCGACTTCGCGGACGGCATCAAGGTCGGCATCGGCCCCGGTTCCATCTGTACGACCCGCGTCGTCTCCGGTTCCGGCATGCCTCAGATTTCGGCCGTCGCGGAGGTCGCCGACGTCGCCGCCGAGTACGATATCCCGGTTATCGCCGACGGTGGCATCCGCTACTCCGGCGACGCCATCAAGGCAGTCGCCGCCGGTGCCGACGCCGTCATGCTCGGCTCCTACTTCGCCGGTACCGACGAGGCCCCCGGCCGCGTCATCACGATGAACGGCAAGAAGTACAAGCAGTACCGCGGCATGGGCTCCGTCGGCGCGATGCAGTCCGGCGGTGCCGACCGCTACCTCAAGGAGGACAACGAGGACGAGGAGTACGTCCCCGAGGGCGTCGAGGCCGCGACGCCGTACAAGGGCTCGCTCGCGTCCGAGCTTCACCAGCTCGTCGGTGGCATGCAGTCCGGCATGGGCTACGTCGGCGCCGAGACCATCCCCGAGGTCAAAGAGCGCGCCCGCTTCGTCCGCGTCTCCGCCGCCGGCCAGACCGAGGGGCACCCCCACGACGTGATGATTACCGACGAAGCGCCGAACTACAGCCCGAGCGAGTAACGCGTTCTCCGGTCTGTTCCGGTTCTCCCGTCTCGTTCGGTTCTTCGGCGCTCCCGCCTCTTCCGCTTCTTCGGCCCCGCTCACTTCTCTCGGCGCTCTCGTCATCCACACCGAATCAGCGGTCTGACGGTTCGTTACCCGGTTGCACGCGGGACGAGAACATGGGATAATTAATACGGATGTATGTCGTGCATCTACAAGCGATGGATACCGCGGAGCTACGGACCGCACTTCGGAACGCTGGGTTGTCACAGTATCAGGCGGAGGCCTACGTCGCGCTTCTGCAGCTCGGAGCGGCGAGCGCGACCGAACTCGCCGACGCCTGTGCCGTCCCGACCGCCCGTATCTACGATGTTCTCCGCGACCTCGAAGCGAAGGGCTACATCGAGACCTACGAACAGGACAGTCTCCACGCGCGAGCGTGCGACCCCCGGTCAGTGATGGAGGACCTCAAGAGCCGCGCCGTCCAACTCGACGAGGCGGCAGAAGAAATCGAGACGCGCTGGCAACAGCCAGCGGTGGACCGGCACATGCTGAGCATCGTCAAGCGCTTCGAGACGGTGTTCAAGCGGGCCGAAGAGATGATACGAGAGGCGGACGGAGAGGTGCAACTGTCCGTCACCCCCGAGCAGTTCGACGAGCTCAAGCCGGCGCTCTCGGAGGCGTACGAGAACGGCGCGCTGGTGAAGGTCGTGTTGCACCCCGAGCGGACCGACGAGCTCGAACCGCTCGCAGAACAGGAGTACGACGGGGTCGCCACGGAGGTCAGACACCGCACCCTCCCGACGCCGTTCGTCGCTATCGTCGACCGGACGGGCGCGTGTTTCGCGCCGCACGACAGCTCGGTGAACCAGTACGGCGTCCTCGTCGACGACTACACGCTGGCGTACGTCTTCCACTGGTACTTCCAGACGGCGCTGTGGGAGGTCTGGGAAGTCGTCTACGACGCACAGACGGACGAACCCCCGTTCGTGTACTCCGACATCAGACACTTCGTGCAGGACACGGAGCCGCTCATCCGCGACGGGAAGCGTATCATCACCCACATCAAAGGCTACGAGACCGACGAACGCGACCCCATAGAGTTCACCGGCGAAGTGACCGACGTGTACTACACGGCGGTCTCCGCGCCGACAGACACGTTGTCGTTTTCCGAACTCGCGGGGCAGGTCTGTCTGACCGTCGAGACCGACGAGGGAACCTACACCGTCGGCGGGTGGGGCGCGGTCTTGGAGGACGTCGAGGCGAACCGAATCACCGTCGAAGAGATCTCAGAGACATCTGACAGGTGAAATCTGTTCGATTCGCCGGAATGTATAACAACTCCGGGGGGCAATTAGTGCGCACAAGCGCAGTTTCGGACGGCGTTAGACAAGAGGTATTTTGATATACCACTGCACGACATTGAGTTTCGTGAGCGTCCCCGGAACACCCCTACACTACCAATGAGCGCAGAACAGCCACTGGTGCTCATCGTTGAAGATGAGCCTGACCTCGCCGATCTGTACGCAACCTGGCTTAGGAACGACTACAGCGTTCGTGTCGCCTACGGCGGCCGCGAGGCGCTGGATAAGCTCGACGACGAGGTTGACGTTGTTCTCCTCGACCGTCGAATGCCCGACCTCTCGGGCGACGAAGCGCTCTCGGAGATTCGGGACCGTGGCTTCGAGTGCCGCGTCGCGATGGTGACCGCAGTCGAGCCCGACTTCGACATCATCGCTATGGGCTTCGACGACTACCTCGTCAAGCCCGTCTCGCGTGAAGCGTTGACTGACACCGTCTCTAACCTCATCCTGCGAAACGCTTACGACGTCGGGATTCAGGACCTGTTTTCCCTCGCGTCGAAGAAGGCGCTCTTAGAGTCCGAAAAGGACGAAGCGGCGCTCGAAGAAAACGAGGAGTATCAGCAGCTCACCGCCCGGTTGACCGAACTCCGGCGCGAGCTCGACGAGACGCTTGGTCAACTCGACGAAACCGAGGGAATCTCCGCAGTCTACCGAGACATCGGCGGCGAAGTCGATATCGACAGCTCCTAATCGGGTGTGAGCGTTCCGGACGACGACCCCTTCCATTTCTCTTTCCCGCTTTCGCGCGCCCACAGCGCCGTTTGCGGCGTCGACGATTACTTGCGACACGTGTTCACTTAATTAAGTTATTTTCATATCAGATATACACGAAAAATTATATTTCGCGCTCGCTCCTTGGGGTAAGTGCACATGTCCGACGACAGCAACCAGATGGTCGCGTACCTCCGTCAGAACCCCCGCATGATGGGCGTCCTGTTCACGCTCACGCTCCTGCTCTCACAGGCAGGAAGCGTGGCAGCCGGCAACACTGGAGTCATCTACGGCCCGTAATCACGAGAGGAATTCGCAGTCCCAGTAGACGGTATCGTCGTAGACGACCGGAATCTGTTCTAACGCGAGGAAGTTTCGAAGCTCCGCCTCCGTGAGCCTGATGTCGGAGAGACCCTGCGAGGAGAGATAGTATTCGTTCGTCTCGGGTAAGGCGGGAATGATAAGCGACCCGGGCCCGCATCGAGACGTTGGATACGAGTTGTACGAGAGACTGTACTCGTCGTCTGACAGCTGTGCGACCTCACAGAGTACCGCCACACCACTTTCGGTCTGAACGACCGACAGCCCGCCGTCCCCGACCACGCCGTACTGGTGGGCGATGTCGCTGTCGGTTCGGACCACGTCGAGAGATGCCTGCAGCGGGAACCCCCCGTTAAGCAGTCGGGCCAGCGTGCGCCCCACGCCGACCGCCTGACTGTTGATGACCTCGCTGAACGTGACGATACCGCCGATAGCGCCGGCCTCGACGAGCGCAAGCCCCTGGTCGTACGACTGGCAGGCGTTGAGGAAGAACGCCCCCGTCCCGACGTGGTCGAGCGTCTCGGCGTCGACCCTGCCGTCGTGACACTGGAAACCGTCGTCGTCGATGTGGCCGATGTAGTGGAGGAAATCGGTCGGCTCGGCGAGTATCTCCCGAAGCTCCGCCCGGCTGAGGTCGTAGTGAGCGTCGATGTCGAACGACAGCCCGTCGCGCGAGCCGTACACCTCGTCGACGATGTTCGTCTCGGCGAGCATCTCCGGGTCGTTACAGACGACCGTGATACCGATGTCTCCCTGCGTCGGCTTGCGCTGAAGCCGGTTCCGGTAGGCGGCGGGCGTGGTCTTGCTCGCGCCAACCGGCGTTCCGTCGCTTATCCACGCCTGCTCGACCGAGTCGGTCGAACTGGGCTTGACGTACGTCTCGTTCGGGGTCGTCGCGCCCGCGCTCCTGACGATGTCGTCGCGGAGGAAATCGTCGACGACGGCGGCTTGCACCTCCGAGTGGGAGACTTCGGTCCCCGTCGGCGTCCTGACGACCGCGAGGTCGTTCGTGATGAACGGCAGGAGTTCGATGTTGTCGGTCTGCGGCGCGACGTGCGTCGTCAGCTTCCACTCCGGGACGAGGTCGGCGATGTGCTCGTAGGGTATCTCGAAGTACGCCGAGAGCTGTTCGCCGAGCGACGCGTCGTACAGCCGCTCGACGTCGATGTCCGTCCGCGACTCGACCGTCTGGCGCTCGTGGAGCGGCACGTCGTAGATGCCCTCCGTCCGAACGACGCAGTCGAGGAAGAACGTCCGTTTGAGCGCGCGCGCGACCGACTCCTCGAAGCCGTGGGGGCCGTCGAAGTCGTGGACGAACCCGTCGGCGACGAGTCGGGGGGCGTCACCGGGGACGAGTCTCGCGCCGAGGTAGTACGCCAGCGGCGTCGCCACGAAGATGTGACTCAGCGTCGGCGGAAGTTCGATCCGGACGCCGGTCTCGGGGACGTGAAGCCCCTCCGGGATATCGAGCTCGTCGCCCAGTTCGAGGAGCGGCGGGTGCCCCCGAAGCGTCGGATACGACCGCTCGACGCTCGTGGTCTTGAGCGCAGAGCTAAACGCCGAGACGGCTTCCATCACGTCGAGCGGGTCGTCCGTCGTCGTCACCGTCGTCGCGGGGCTCTCGTGCGACGACCGTGCGCCGACGTACACCGTCTGCGGCTCCTCGAACGAGAGGACGGTTTCGAGCGGCTTCGCGTCGACGGTCAGCGGCCCCTCGACTCGGAGGTACGTCTTGACCGCACCGAAGAGCTCGATGCTGTAGGTTGCCGCGTCGAGTTCCTCGTGTCCCTGCTGGTCGACCTGCGCGAGCATCGACCCCGCCTCGTCGCGGACGCAGACCACCGTGTTCGCCGCCAGCCCGATACGGTCGGTCTCGATGCGGACCGCCGCGTCCGTCGGGAGCGAGAACCGACGCCGGTCGGCCGGCTCGGGCGCGACAGGCGACGGCGTGCGAAGCATGAACTGGTGGCGTTCGACGTTGTCCCGAACGACCAACCCCGCGCCTTCCGAAGGGAGCGAAAAGCCGACTTCCAGCGTGGAAGACGCGTCAGTCCGCTTGCCCTGCCCGGACGATTCCATTGAGTCTATGTGACACGATTAGGGTAAAAAACGTATTGGTCGTGAGAAATTCACGGTTCCAACGGGAACCAGCCGGACGAGACCTCTTTTCGCCGAAGGTGCCAACGTTGGCGAGCCTCCGCACCCTCGACGTCGAGTTCGACGACGGCGTCGAACAGCGGTTCGAGCATCCGGTTTATCTCGTCCTCGCGGTCGCCGGGAGACCAGACGTGGACCATCCCGTTTCGCGCGCGGACGTGAGACGTCATGACGTGGAGAAACCGAAACACGTGGTCCCGCTCGTACCGCGAGAGGAGCGACGGCAGACAGTCGAACGCGACGCGGAGTTCGGCCGGAGAGAGCCCCCCGGCGAGGCTGTCGAACTCGGTCACGTCGGTCGCGAGTTCCGCGCCGAGTTGGCCGAGGCCACCGCTCACCCGGCGTTCGCAGGTCTCGACCGCAGTCGGGACGACAGCCGACGGTGACGACGACGACGACGCCGTTGCGCTCCGTTCGAGCGTCGAGTACCGCACCACGCGGGTCCACTCCTTCGAGCGTTGGATATCGGCGTCGAGACGGGTATCGAGCGGCGTCGAGTCGTTGAGAACTAACAGGCGGCGTCGC
Organism: Haloferax sp. Q22; assembly: GCF_001482285.1. Classification (GTDB taxonomy): domain Archaea; phylum Halobacteriota; class Halobacteria; order Halobacteriales; family Haloferacaceae; genus Haloferax. Next base: position 152,743 of record NZ_LOEP01000018.1, read on the forward strand.
GGCTCGTCGGGAGCGCCGAGCATCTGCTTGGACGCGCGCGAGTAGAGTTCCGTCGGAACCGACCCGACGACGAGGAGCGCGCTCCCTCGTCGCTTGAGGTCGTCCAGCCCGAGTTGGAACGTGGACGTGTCCTCCGTCACGGCGATGTCCGTGTCACCTCCCGAAACCATTCGTGTTGCACGAGGAAACCATATTTAATAATACTTTGCGTGTTGGTCTCTCGAAATGTGCCACCAAGTGTCATGATCGATGGTGCACTCTGAGCAGGGCGTCTTCGGTCGCCTCGGCCACCTGGGACGGCCGAGTCGACTACCCCGTCGCCCGGACAGTCAGCACGGGAACCGACGCGGTCCGGACAACGCGCTCGGTGACGCTCCCGAGGAGCACGCGCTCGACACCCGTCCGGCCGTGGGTCGCCATCGCGATGACTTCCGCGCCGTGTTCCGCCGCGTAGTCGAGGATGGTTTCGTGGGGCGCGCCCCGCCGCACGGCACCGACCGTCTTGATGCCGCGGCTCTCGCCGCGTTCGACGACCTCATCCACGACGCGTCGGCCCTCCTGCTCCAGCGTTTCGAGGACTGTCCCGCCGATGATTCCCGCGTTATCCCGCGTCGTGTTCACGACGAACAGTACGTGTACCGTCGCGTCGTACCGCTCCGCGAGGTCGAACACGTGCGGTATCGCCTGTTCGGCCGCCGGACTCCCATCGACGGGGAGCAGGATTTCGTCGTACATCGTTGGATGTACGCACCCTGACTGTGTGAATGCTTCGCATACTCACACGTGCGCGTCGGTCGGTGAAAAAACGAAAAAACGGGTGCGAACCGGGTCAGATCAGCCGCTGACGTACGCCTCGATACGGTCCATCGCCTCGCGGAGTTCGCGCATCCCCGTCGCATAAGAGACCCGAAGGTGGCCCTCGCCGCCCTCGCCGAAGACGCTCCCCGGGACGAGCGCGACGTTCTGTTCTTCGAGGAGGCCCTCGGCGAACGCCTCGTCGTCGCCGTCGGGAGCCTCCGGGAAGACGTAGAACGCCCCTTTCGCCTCGAAGCAGTCGAGTCCCATCTCCTCGAAGCGCGCGAGGACGAACCGCCGGCGGCGGTCGTACTCGCGGCGCATCTCGTCGACGGAGTCGTCGCACGACCGCAGCGCTTCGAGCGCCGCGTACTGCGCAGTCGTGGGCGCCGAAAGCATCGCGTACTGGTGGACCTTGTTCATCGCGTCGATGGCTCCCGGCGGTCCCATAGCGTAGCCGAGGCGCAGGCCGGTCATCGCGTAGGCCTTCGAGAAGCCGTTGAACACGATGGTCCGCTCGCGCATGCCGGGGTGGGTGGCGATGGAGGCGTGGTCGTCCTCGTACCGGAGGTCCGAGTAGATTTCGTCGGAGAGCACGACGAGGTCGTGGTCCCTGACGAACGAGGCGACGTCGGCGAGTTCGTCGTCGGTCATCACCGCGCCGGTCGGGTTGTTCGGGTAGCAGAGCACCAACACGTCGGCCTCGTCGGCCCCGGCGGCTTCGAGCGCCTCGGGCGTGAGTTTGAACTCGTCTTCGGCGCGGGTCGGCACCGGGAGCGGTTCGCCGCCGGCGAAGATGGCTCCCGGCGTGTACGAGATGTACGACGGCTGGGGAATCGCAACCACGTCGCCGGGGTCGACGAACGCCCGGAACGCGAGGTCGACGGCCTCGCTCGCGCCCGTCGTGACGATAATCTCGTCTTCGGGGTCGTACTCCTGCCCGTAGCGGGTGACGCGCTCCGAGATGGCCTCACGGAGTTCGCGCATGCCGCGGTTCGACGTGTATGAGGTCTTGCCGCGTTCCAGCGAGTCGATGGCGGCGGTCCGGGCGGCCCACGGCGCAGAGAAATCGGGTTCGCCGACACCGAGGGAGATGACGTCGTCGACCTCCTCTGCGAGTTCGAAGAACTTCCGAATCCCCGACGGCGGCACCTGTTTGACGCGGTCCGAAAGCTGGTCGCCGAGCGTCATGGCGACACTGAGAGCCGGTCGTCGTCGTCGCCGTCGCCGAGTTCGATGCCCTCCTCCTTGTAGGAGTCCATCACGAAGTGCGTGACCGTCTTCGTGACCTCGGGGATGGGGGCGATGCGCTCGGAGACGAAGTTCGAGACGGCGTGCATCGACGCGCCCTCGACCTCGATGAAGAAGTCGTAGTCGCCGGAGACGAGTCGAAGCGTGGCGACCTCGGGGAACCGCGCGATGCGGCGGGCGATCTCCTCGTAGCCCGTCTCGCGGTCGAGTTCGACGTCGACTTCGACCTGCGCCCGGACGTGTTCCTCGTCGACGTTGTTCCAGTCGACGACCGCCTGGTAGCCGCGGATGACCCCGTCGTCTTCGAGTTCCTCGAGCGCTGCTGCCACTGCTTCGGCGTCTGCGCCCAGTTGGCGGGCGATGTCATCTACGCTCTCGCGAGCGTCGTGACGCAGCAAGTCGAGCAGTGACTGCTTGTCCATGGACAGTCCGTTGCGGGCATCCGTAAAATGGTTTGCCCAACCGGGCGGAATTGTCGTGTTAGGTGGTACCGTGTTCCAAAGATTCCGGCCCCGTCCGGCGGAACACTATTCCACCGCCGGCGGAAACCTGTCCGGCATGAACGCCGAGTTCGATTGGCTCACCCTCGACGACGACGAAGCGGTCCTCTGGGCCGACACCCCGCATCCCTACAGCCTCGTGCCCTCCTTCATCGTCGGCGTCCCGCTCTCGCTCGTCCTCGTGGGCATCCCGCTCCTCGTCGGGTCGTACCTCTCCCACAAGAACACGAACTACGTCGTCACCTCCGACGCGCTCTACCGGAAGACGGGCGTCCTCTCCCGGAGCGTCCAGCGCATCGAGTTCGACAAGGTACAAGACACCTCCTACAGTCAGACGTTCCTCGGCGCGCAGTTCGGCTACGGCTCCGTCAACATCAGCACCGCCGGTGGAAGCGGCATCGAGATGAGTTTCCAGAACGTCGCCGACCCGCAGTCGCTCCAGACGCTCGTCAACGAGCGAATCAAGCGCCGCTCCGGGGCGGAGACCGACGCGGAGGGGAAGGCCGCCGTCCTCGACGACATCCTGACCGAACTTCGTGCGATTCGACAGGCCGTCGAAGGTGGGGAAAGCGTCGCCGCGGACGACGCCGCGCCTGACGGGGACGGAGCCGAGTCCGCCTCCGACGCGTCGGCCGACGCGCTCGAACCGAGCGACTTCGAGTTCGACGCGACGACTGACGAGCGATGACGGGCGGCGATTCGAGACCTGCCGGTTCGTCTCCCGACGACCCCGCCGCGACCGAGTCGGCGACCGACTCGACGGCCGACGCAGCGACCGACTCGGAGACCGCCGCGGCCATCGACGACTGGCTGGCACGCGGCGACGACGAGACCGTCCGTTGGGAGGGTCGCCCGCGGATACAGACCGTCATCCCCGCCGCAGTCGTCGGTCTCACCATTGTCGTCGTCGCGGCCGTCGCGGCCGCCGCGAACGGCGTGCCCGAAGTCGCGGTCGTTGGCCTCGTCGGCCCTCTCCTGCCGGTGTGGTCGTACCTCCGCGTCACCAACACGCGCTTCGTCGTCACCGACAGGGCGCTCTACCGGAAGACGGGCGTCCTCTCCCGGACGGTCCAGCGAGTCTCCCTCGACCGCGTCCAGAACAGCGCGCTCTCGCAGGGCGTCGCGGGGTCGCTGTTCGGCTACGGGACCGTCGCAGTCGAGGCCGCGGGCGGCGGCGCAATCCGGTTCGATGACGTGGACGACCCCGGTGCCGTGCGCGACCGAATCGAGGGTCGCGACGACCGCGATGGCGACGAACTCCCCGGCACGGTCGAGCAGTGGGCCGCCGTCCGCGACGAGGTGCGGGCGCTCAGAACGGCGGTAGAGCGATAACAGAAAAGCGATCGTTTTCGGTTCGGTATCGGTATCGCGACGCAGAGAAGGTTTCGCGTCGCGTCAGTCGTCGTCCGACGCCGGAGCGGCGGGGCCGGGCTGTGCCGTGCTGTTCCCCGAGAAGCCGACGCCCGCGAGGACGAAGGCGAACAGCACGAGCGGCGAGAGGTAGCCGAAGAAGTAGTACCACATGTAGTCGAACGTCGCCACACCCTAGACACCGGCCATGTACGCGCCGCCGGCGTGCCACGGGAGGAGCGCGCCGGTCGGGGTCCCGGCGGACTCGATGGCCTGCGAGAGGTCCGAACTGTCGAGGCCGAACTCGTCGTAGGTGTCGCGGAGCGTCATGCCGGGGACGACGATGCTCATGTACTGCTGGGCGGTGAGCGCGTTGGTCAGCATCGCCGAGACGCCAGTGGAGGCGACGAGCAGGCGCGGGCTCCGAATACCGCGCTGGAGGCGGTGGGCGAGCACCGCGAGGACGCCTGTCTGTTCGAGCAGGCCGCCGAGCGTCAGCGCCGCGACGACGACGGCGATGGTCCACGCGGACCCCGAGACGCCGCCGGAGGCGAGCAGGCTGTTGACGAGTTCGGAACCGGTCTCCGGGCCGGTACCGCTCATGAACGTCTGCCACGCCGTGACGAACGACGCGCCCTGCACGAGGATGCTCGTGAACGCGCCGGCGAACGCGCCGGCGAGGAGGACGGTCAGCGCGGGGTAGCCCGCGGCGGCGAGGCCGAAGGTGACCGCGAGCGGCAGGAACGCGAGGAGCGTGATGTCGTACGAAGAGGCGAGCGCGGTCTGAATCTCGGCGATTTGGCCGGCCGGAATCGCGCCGGTGATACCGAGGCTGAGGACGACGAAGCCGACAAGCGAGAGGCCGAACGCGACGGTCGTCCCGTTCCGCATCGCGTGGATGTGGTCGTAGAGGTCGGTGTTCGTGACGGCGGCTGCGAGGTTCGTCGTGTCGGACAGTGGTGACTGCTTGTCGCCCGCGTACGCGCCGGAGAGAATCGCGCCGGCCGTCATGGGCTCGGGGACGCCGAGCCCGGAGCCGATGCCGATGAAGGCGACGCCGAGCGTGCCGACCGCGGTCCACGACGAGCCGATGGCGAAGGTGGCGATGCCGACGAGGAGCGCCGTCGCGGGCAGGAACACCTGCGGCGACAGCAGGTCGAGACCGTAGTACATCAGCGCCGGAATCGTCCCCGCAGCGACCCACGTCGAGACGACGCCGTAGATGACGAACAGAATGAGAATCGCCTGTAGTCCCATCGCCAGGCTGCGTTCGATGCCCTCGTAGAGGTCCTCCCAGGTGTAGCCCCAGACGAACCGACCGAGGAGGCCGACCAGCGCGATACTCCAGATGAGCGGGATGTGCGGGTCGAGTCCCAGCCACGCCGACCCGAGACCGAGGAAGGCGACGAGCCCGAGAACCGGAACGAGCGCCTGTCTGAGCGTCGGGCGCTGCTCCGGGGCGATGTCGTCGTACGACCGCGGTGTGTACCTATCAGTTCCCATCGTAGCTCAACAAATAACTTTAGAGCATAAAATTGTGTCGTGTTATGCTTCAAGTGCATTGTTATGCAATGTCGTACTTTTGTTTGACAATATGATGCTCAGCAGTAATTCATCGAGCGAGTGGCCCCGAGCGGTTGCGTCTAACATTCACGTATTATGATAGGTCGATATTTCGGAACGTGTCAACGAATAGGGAAACAGCCATACCGGAGGCGCGCCACGGGTCGGGCATGGTCTTCGACGAGTTCTTCTTGTTTCCCCTCGGGTTGGTCGCCCTCTTGGGGGTGGTCCCCCTCGTCATCCTCTATCTGCTGCGGCCGGAGCCGGTCCGGCGCACCCTTCCGACCTTCCGGTTCCTCGCGGACTCGGCGGGACGAAACGCGTCGAACCCAATCTTCGACCGCCTGCTCCGGAGCCTGCTCCTCCTCATCCAACTGCTCGCGCTCGTCGCGCTCGTCGGCTCGCTGGCGACGCCGTACGTGATGGTTCCCGAGTCGGAGACGGTCCAAGAGACCGTCCTCGTCGTGGACACGAGCGCGAGCATGGGCGTCCGCGACGGCGGGGGGACCCGATTCGACAGCGCTCTCGCCGCGGCGCGAAACGAGGTCTCCGGCACGACCTCAGTCGTCGCGGCGGGGTCGAACGCGAACGTGGTGCTCCGCCGGGGGAGTGCGACCGAAGCCCGCGCCGCCCTCGACGACCTGCGCGCGAGTGCGGCACCCGGCGACCTCCGCTCCGCGATTACCGCCGCCGCCTCCATCGCCGGCGAGGACGCTCGCGTCGTCGTCCTGAGCGACTTCGCAGACGACTCGCCGTGGAGCGACGCGGTCCGCGAGGCCCGCGCCCGCGGCCTCGTGGTTCAACTCCGGCAGTTCGCGGGCGGCGGACAAGGCAACGTCGGCATCGTCGACCGGCGCTTCTCCGGCACGAACGTCACCGTGACGGTGAAGAACTACGGCGACTCGGCGACGACGCGGACGCTCTCTCTCGCCGGCGCCACACGGGAGGTCCGGATGGACCCCGGCGACGTGGCGACCGCGACGCTTCCGGTCCCTGCGGGCGGCGGACGCGCCGAACTCTCGCCGGGCGACGCCTTCCCGACCGACGACGCGCTGTACGTCGCGGCCCCCGAGGACGCCTCGGTGGACGTGCTCGTCCTCACGAACGACGAGAACCGCTACCTGACGGCCGCGCTGTCGGTCATTCCCGAGGTATCGCTGACCGTTGACAACCCGCCCACGGCGGTCTCGACGAACTACGACGTGATTATCTACAGCAACGTCAACCCCGGTCGCCTGCTCTCGGGCAACGTCGAGGCCGGCCGCGAGGTCGTCGCCGACGGCGGCGGCGTGGCGATTCAGGCACAGGAGGAGTCGCCGAACTACGGCGACCTGCAGCTCGTCTCGCAGGCGAGCATCGAGACGAACCCGACCGTCGGGACCGTCGAGAGCCACGAGATAACCCGCGACATCACCTTCCCGCCGCCGACCGAGTACGTCGCGGGCGACCTCCGCGCGGGTCAGTCGCTTGTGACCACGACCGGCGGCACCTCACTCGTCGCCGTCGAGCGCCGCGGGGCCGGCCGCGTCCTCTACTACGGCTTCATGGAGGACAGCTCGGCGTTCAAGTACAACTACCAGTACCCCGTGTTCTGGAAGCGCTCGGTGTTCTACCTCGCCGGGCGCTCGACGCTCTCCGAGCTGAACCGGGCGACCGGCGGGTCGCTCGCGGCGGGCGCGAACCAGACCGTCGAGACGCCCGCGGGCGAGGCGACCGGCCCGGAGGTCCGCCTCGCCGACGCCGGCTTCTACCGCGTCGGCGACGAGCGGTTCGCGGCGTCGCTCCTCAGCGAGGCCGAGTCCGACGTGGTCGCCGCGTCGCTGGACGGCGAATCGGCCCCCTCGGACTACCCGACGCGGGTCGAAGAGCGTGACGTTCCGGACCCGCTCATCGAGTGGGCCGCGCTGGTCGCGCTCGCGGTGACGATGGTCGAGTTAGCCTACCTGCGCCGGCGGGGTGACCTCTGATGGCGGCGCTCGGGTCGGCGTCGGCCGCGCTGACAGCGCTCGACGCTGTCGCCGCCACGGCTCCCGCCGCCGCGACGACGCCCCTCGCGTGGACGGTCGAGGCCGCCGGCCGGACCCTCGGCCTCCAGCGCCCGCTGTTCCTCGTCGCGCTCCCGGTGGCCGCGCTCCTCGCGTGGGCACTCATCTTCCGCGGGGCCGAGGGGACCGCCGGCGGGCGCTCCCGGCGACTCCTGTTCGCGTCCCGATTCCTCGTCGTCCTGTGCTTGGTCGTCGCGGCCGCGGGCCCGTACACCGTCACGACGCGGATGTCCGACGGCGACCCGCAGGTGACGCTGCTCGTCGACGACTCCGACAGTGCGGCCGTCACCGAGGACGTGGCGTCGCAGCTCGCGGCGGACATCGAGGCCGAGGGCGTCCCCGTCACAACCTCGACTGTCGCCCGGGGCGAGGAGTCGCCTATCGGCGACGCCGTCGCGGCCAACCTCAGGCCCAACGGAACGGTCGTCCTCGTCTCGGACGGGCGGGTCACCTCGGGGCGGAGCCTCGCGTCCGCGACGACGCTCGCCCGCGACCTCAACGCGACCGTGAGCGCGGTCGCGCTCGAACCGACCGACACCGAACACTACGTCACCGTCAGCGGCCCGTCGAAGACCAGCGTCGGCGTCGAGAACGCGTTCCTCGCGCAGGTCGACGGAGTCGTTCCCGAGGACGCCGAGGGCGCGACCGTCGAACTCGTCGTGGAGGTCGACGGCGAGGAGGTTGCCCGCGAGGCGGTCAACACGACCGGCGGCGTCGAGTTCTCCCAGACGTTCGAGACCACCGGAACCCACCGCGTCACCGCTCGCATCGAGAGCGACGACCGCTTCCAGACGAACGACGTGTTCCGCAAGACGGTCCGCGTGGTCGAGCCGCCGCGGGTGCTGTACGTCTCCCGCGGCGACTACCCGTTCCGCGACTACCTCTCGGAGCTGTACGACGTGGAGACCGCCGAGGCCGTCCCCGCGGACCTCTCGTCGTACCACGCCGTCGTCTTACAGGACATCCGCGCCGAGGACGTGGGTAACACCGACTCGCTCCAACGGTTCGTCATCGACGGGGGCGGCCTGCTGACCGTCGGCGGGCGGAACTCGTTCGAAAACGGCGGCTACGACGGGTCGAGCCTCGCGTCGATGCTCCCGGTCACGACCGGCGAGGGCGCGTCCCAGCAGACGAACCTCGTGTTCGCCATCGACGTCTCCGGCAGCGCGGAAAGCGGCATGCGCGTCCAGAAGTCGGTCGCGCTCGACGCGCTCGACCAGCTCGGCGACGAGAACCAGGTCGGCATCGTCGGCTTCAACTACCGCGCCTACGAGGTCTCGCCGCTCCGCCCGCTCGGGCCGAACCGCGAGTCGACCGCCGACCTCATCCGTCGGCTCCAGTCCGGCGGCGCGACCGACATCGCCGTCGGCCTCGAGGGCGCGGCCGAGCAACTCGGCGACAGGCGCGGGACGGTCATCCTCATCAGCGACGGACACGACCGGTTCCAGGACGCCGCGAGGGTCGCGGACCGACTCGGCCGCGACGGGGTCCGCGTCATCACCATCGGGACCGGGCCGAGCCCGAACGAACAGACCCTCCGGACCATCGCGCGGGCGTCCGGCGGGAACTACCTCAGGGCCAGCGAGACCGACCGGCTTCGCATCCTCTTCGGCGGGTCGAACCGCCAGTACGCCGGCGACGGCCTCACGGTCGTCGACCAGAACGACTTCGTCACCGCCGGCGTCGAACTGACCGCGAACCCCGGCAGCGTCAACGACGTGTCGGTCAGGAGCGGCGCGAACTTCCTCGTCGCGGCCGATGACGGAACCCCCGCAGTCGCCTCGTGGCGCTACGGCCTCGGCCGCGTCGCGACCATCACCGCCTACGCGGGCGACGGCACGCTCGACGGCCTGCTCCAGAGCCCCGACTCGCTCCTGCTCACGAAGTCCACGAACTACGTCATCGGCGACCCGGAGCGGAAGGCGACCGGCGTCGCCGAGGTGGCGGACACCCGCGTCAACCAGCCGACGACCGTCGTTTACCGCGGCGGCGAGCGCCCGCGGGGCGTCGAGGGGCTGTCCTTCTCGGCGGTCAGCTCCGGCGTCTACGAGGCGACAGTCGTCCCCACGGAGACTGGTTACCGGGACGTGCTCGACACCGCCTTCGCAGTGAACTACCCCGCCGAGTACGCCGGGTTCGGACGGGCTGCCGCGCTCGAAGCCGCCGTCTCCGACAGCGGCGGGACGATGTACGACCCCGAAGACGCGACCGAAATCGCCGCCTCCGCCCGCGACAACGCCGCCGGCGTCCAACCCGTTCGCGACGACTGGGCGGCCGCGTTCGTCGCCGTCGCGTTCTTCCTCTACCTCGCCGAGGTGCTCGTCCGGCGTCTTCAAGTGTATCGGGGTCGAACGCAAAGTGAAGGTGGTTTGATATGAGCGCCCTGGGTCGGTCCCTGAATCTCGGTCTCGTCCTCGTTATCGTCCTCCTCACCGCCGGAACCGTCGGCGCGACGATGTTCTACCAGTACTCGGTCGATTCGCTCGACCAGCAAAACGAGCAACTGCGCGAGCGAAACGAGGCGCTGGAACAGGACCTCTCGCAAACTCGACAGAACCTGTCGGCGACACAGGCGGAGCTACAGGAGCTGAACAGCAGCCTCGAACGCACCCGCGGCGACGTCTCGCAGGTCGCGAACAACCTCGAAGACGCGGAGTCACAGCTCGAATCGACTCAAAGCGAGCTGTCGTCGACCCGGAGCGAACTCCAGGAGACCGAAAGCAATCTCCGAGACGCTCGCAACCGTATCAGCGAACTCACGGCGACGCTCGACGAACTCGAAGAACAGCGCAACCGGCTCGAAAACCAGATAGACGACCTCGAAACGGATAACGAGGAACTGGAAGAGACGAACGCCGAACTGGAGACCCAGATAGAGACGCTCCGGTCCGACATCAACGAACTCGAAGACCGGGTCGACGAACTCGAAGCCGACCTCCGGCGGGCCTGTTCCGAGTTCGAAGACGGCAACGAACCGGCGGTGTGCAATGGTGTCTGAACCATCCCCGTCCGAACCGGGCGACAGCAGTGACGTTCCCGGCGCTGCCGACACGTCCGACGCACCCGACGCGCCTGACGCGCCCGCCGGCTCGAACGCGGGAAGCGCCCGCCGCGAGGCGATGGCCGACGCCGTCAGCGAGGTCCGCCGGGAGGCCGCGAAGGCCGCCGCCGTCTCTAGCGTCGTCGACGCCGCGGTCGCGACGCTGTTGGCGAACATCGCGTTCCGGGTCGTCGAGTTACCCGTCCAGTCGTCGGTGTCGCTCGGCTTCCTCCCGCGGGTCGACCCGGCCGTCTCGGTCCACGTCGCCGTCCCAATCGCCCTCGCGGTGGGCCTCCTCGTCGGCGTCGCGGAGTACCTCATCCTGATGCGGGTCCCGCCGGTCGAGCAGTTCGAGGCGGTGAACCCCTCGGTCGCCGAGGCACTCCGGACCGCCCGCGACCTCGTCGCCGACGAGGGGAACCCGAACCGCGATTCGCGCATGTCGGTCGCGCTCTACGACGACGTGCTGTCCCGCCTGCGGGAGTCGTCGTCGGTGGAGCTTCTCCCGACCCGCCGTATCGTCGGCGCGCTCCTCGTCGCCCTGCTCCTCTCGGCGGGGAGCATCCAAGTCGCCGTCTCGGACATCCAGTTCGATGGGCTCGCCGGCGACGGCGGACCGGCGGGCGACAGCCTCGACCGACCCGACGAGGAGGCGGGGCTCCAGAACGGGAGTTCGATTCTCGGCGACCCCGAGGACGTGGCCGCCGGCTCGGAGCAGTTGAACGCCACCGTCGCCGGGACCGGCGGGAGCGGCGACGGGCCGGAGTCGTCGGCTGCGGCCTACGACTCGACCGGCTACGGCGGCGATAGCGCCGTCGAGAGCCAGCGCGCCGGCTACCTCGCCGACGACACGCTCGAAGAGGCCGACCTGATTCGCGACTACACCCTGAAGATACGAGAGAACGACGATGAGTGACAAACGAGACTGGCTCGGCGACGACGGACAGCAGACCGCGGCCGAAGGCGATATCGCGGTCGAAACAGACGACGACCTTGACCTCAGCATCGAGGACCTCCAAGCGAGCGTCGCGGCGGTCAAAGACGAGGTCGGAAAGCGCATCATCGGCCAGCACGACGTGGTCGAGCGACTGCTCGTCTGCGTCCTCTGCGATGGCAATGCGCTCCTCGAATCGAACCCCGGACTGGGGAAGACGACGCTCGTGCGCGCCCTCTCGGACGCGACCGACCTGCAGTTCTCGCGAGTGCAGAACACGCCCGACCTGATGCCCTCGGACATCACGGGCACCGAAATCATCCGCGAGACGCCGGACGGTCGGGACTTCGTGTTCGAGCGCGGTCCCATCTTCGCCAACGTCGTCCTCGCCGACGAGATAAACCGGGCGACGCCGAAGACGCAGGCCGCGCTCCTCGAAGCCATGCAGGAAAAGCAGGTGACCGCCGCGGGCGAGACCTACGAGCTTCCGGACCCGTTTTTCGTCCTCGCGACGCAGAACCCCATCGACCAGGGCGGCACCTACCCGCTCCCCGAGGCGCAGACCGACCGCTTCCTGATGAAGATTCTCGTCGGCTACCCCGAGTTCGACGAGGAGCGGACCATCGTCAAGCAGTACGCCGAGGGCGCGGCGTCGCCCGAAGTCGAGCGCGTCCTGCCGCGGACGCACCTGCTGGCGGCGCAACGGCTCGTCCGACAGGTCCCCATCTCCGACGACATCCGCGACCGGACCATCGAACTGGTCCGCAAGACCCGCGAGGACGAGCAGGTCGAGTTCGGCGCGAGTCCCCGCGCGAGCATGGCGCTCGTCCTCGCCGCGAAGGCGCGGGCGTTCGTCCACGGACGTACCCACGTCTCGTGGGAAGACGTGGTCGAGATGGCCCCGCCGGTCATCAGACACCGCATCATCCTCGACTTCCGGGCGGAGCGCGAGGGGCTCGACCCCGACGACGTGATTGCGCGGCTGTTGAACGAGTGACGGACCGATGATAGACCCCGGTTTTCTCGACGAACTCGACCGCTTCGACACCTCGCTGAAGCGCGTCTCGAACGCCCGACGACAGGGCGACCAGGAGTCGCCGGACGTGGGCGAGGGGCTCACCTTCAGCGACCACCGGCGGTACGCCGCCGGCGACGACCCGCGGCTCATCGACTGGAAGGTGTACGCCCGGACCGAAGAGCTGTTCATCAAGCGGTTCGAGGCCGAACGGAACCTGACGGTCCACGTCCTCCTCGACACCTCGGCTTCGATGGACTTCGGCGAGGGCGACACGAACAAGTTCGAGTACGGCGCGAAACTCGGCCTCGGCTTCTGCCACCTCACGGCCGAGGAGAACAACGACTTCCGCTTTTCGCTCCTCGGCGACCTGCCCGACCGCATCGACACCGACGCGTCGAGCCGCGGCGAGGTGCTTCGGCTCGTCGAGCGCCTCAACGAGACGACGCCCGGCGGCGACGGCGACATCACGGCCGCGCTCTCGACCTACGCCGAGACCATCCGCTCGCGGTCGCTCGTGGTGGTCGTGAGCGACCTGCTTTTCGACCCCGACGACGTCGCTTCCGGCCTCGCCGCACTCGCGCGAAACGACGTGCTCGTCGCGCAGGTGCTCACACCCGAGGAACTCGGCCCGGAGGCGACGGGCGACGCCATCTTCGAGGACCCCGAGTCCGAGGCGACGCGCCGGACCTACTTCGGCGGGTCGGCGGCGCGGCAGTACACCGACCGGCTCCAATCGCATCTCGCGGCGGTGGACGAGCGGTGTCAGGCGCTCGGCATCGAGCGCGAACTCGTCGACACCGGTGCGGACTTCTTCGACACGTTCGCCGACCTCTGGCTCGGCGCGCGGCTCGGCGGGGAACGTCGCGGGTAATCCGACTCCGGGCCCAACATCGCCGCGGACCGCGGGCTTTTCACGAATCACCCCCCATTGGCCGGTGTGACGGAGACACAGGAGCGCCGCGTGGTCGGCCTCGTCGCGGGCTCGCACGTCGTCAACCACGCCTACCTCGTCGCGCTCGCGCCCGTCATCGGCCTCGTCGCCGACGACTTCGGCGTGAGTATCGCCGCCGTTGGCCTCGCCATCGGCGTCCAAGGCGGGGTCGTGACGCTCCTGCAACTCCCCTTCGGCTACCTCTCGGACGCGCGGAGTCGGACGCTCGTCCTCGCGATCTCGCTCGTCGGCGGCGCGGTGGGAATCATCGCGACCGCGCTCGCGCCCTCCTACGCGTGGCTCCTCGCCTCACAGGCGCTCCTCGGCGTCGGCATTGCGGGCCATCACCCCGCGCACTACCCGCTGTTAGCGACCGCCTCCTCGGAGACGAACCGCGGGCGGGCGTACTCGCTGCACGCCCTCGGCGGGTCGCTCGGCTTCGCCGTCTCGTACGCCATCGCCGCCGGCGTCGGCGCGCTCGGGTTCGGCTGGCGCTGGACCGTCGCGGCCATCGCCGTCTTCGGCGCGGCGTTCGCGCTCGTCGCGCTCCCGGTCGCCCGCGGCTTCCCCGAGCGAATCAAGAAGCCGGCGGCGGAGGACCGCCCGTCGTCTCGCCCCACGCTCGCGGGCGTTCGGCGGGGCGCGTCGGCACTCCTCTCGTCGGCGGGGCTGATGGGCCTCGCGCTCCTCTCGTTTCTCACCTCGGCGGCCGCGTGGTGCATCCGCACGTACTCGCCGCAACTGCTCACCGCCGGCTACGACATCGCGCCGGGAACGGCGAACCTCCTCGTCTCGGGGATGCTCGTCGTCGGCGCGGGGACGATTCTCGTCGGCGGCGCGCTCACCGACCGCGTCGGCCCCGGTACCGTCGCCCTCGGCGGCTACGCCGCGCTCGCCGGACTGGCGGCGCTCCTGGCGAGCGGGTCGCTCCCGCTCGCGCTCGTCGTGTTGATTCTCCCCTTCAGCGGGACTATCAGCGTCTCTCGGCCGGCGCGGTCGACCCTCGCGGACCGCCTCTCGGAGCGCGCCGACCTCGGCAAGAACTTCGCCGTCGTCACCATCGGCATCTCGCTCGGCGGGGCCGTCGCGCCCCCGGCGTTCGGTGCGCTCATCGACCTCGCCGGCGTGCACGTCACCTTCGGCGTCGTGGCGGTCCTCGGCCTGCTCTCGTTCGGGTTGACCCGGTGGCTCCTCGGCCGGGTCGACGGGTCGGCGCGGCGGCCGCAGGCCGCCCCGAGCGACTGACGACGGCGCGTTCACACTCCCGGTCGCCCCGATGCTTCGCGCTCAGAACTCGTCTCCTCGACCCACGAGCACCCCGAGCGCGATGCCGACGACCGCGCCGAACCCGGCACCGAACGGCCCCAGAAACGCGAACCCCGCGCCGCCGAAGACGAGCGCCGGAACGAACACCGAAATCGGTGAGACTGCAGCGGACATGCCCCACGATTCCGCCCCTATAAAGTTAAATATATTGACACTTGTCGGTCACGGAAGCCCGAATCCTGATTCCCTTCTTCGGACACGTTCATGATGACAACAATTCATAACTAAGCGGGCGTCGCGCATCTCTCCGAACGGTGGTGGAAATGGCAGCAACATCCGAGAAAGAACAACAGCACCGAGACTCGTTCATGCGCGTGGCGGACGAACTGTGGAACAAACGCGAGTACGAGGTCATCAGAGAGGAGTACGACCCGCTGGTCGAGGTCCACGCCTTCTCTGACCCCGACGGCATCATCGGGACCGATGCGGTCGAGGAGTGGGCGCGGCGGTACCACGACGCCTTCTCCGACTTCCACGTGGAACTGTTCGACGTGTCGGCGCGAGACGACAGCGTGTACGCCCGGTATCGCCTGACCGGCACTCACGACGGAACGCTCCGAAGCGCTCGCGGCGACATCCCCGCGACCCACCGCAAGATGGACACGTGGGGTATCGTGCAGGCGCGCTACGAGGGCGGGCTGTGCGTCGAAGAGTGGAACAGCACCGACATCATGACCATGCTGTCGCAACTCGGCGTCGCTCCCGAGTGAACCGACCGAGTTGCGGAAAACAACCGTTTTTGGTCGCTATCCGGACCACTCGCCGCGAACGTCGTCGGCGACCGCGTCGCGCCACATCCCGAACCCCTGTTGACAGATGGGGCTCTCTTCGAGGTGGTCCATGAATCCCTCTCCTTCGCTCTCCAGTTCGTCGAGACAGAACGGACACCGAGTCGGGTCGTCCCACGTGTGCGCGATGACTGAGGGTTGTACTTCCTGAGACATACACACCATTATGCGATAATACTTGATAAAAATTCGCACCTGGGGCACATATGGTATATATCGTCTACTCGAACTCGTTTTTTATACTTGATTCTAAACTGAGTTCCCCGGCTCCGTCCTCGTGTTCCCGCCGCTTGCTCACGCGGTTTCGACCCCGAATCGTAACCCTATACACGACTCGGGGCCGCATTCTATCCGTGAACTACATCTCGTGGGCGGTCGTCGCGCTCGGGGCCTACTCCCTCGTCGCGCCGCTGATGAAAGTGGCGACGACGGGACAGGGGAAGATTCCGAGCGACGTGGCCGCGCTGGTCGCCAACACCGTGCTGGTCGTGGGAACCGTCGGGGTCATCGTCGTCTCCGGGCAGAGCGTCACGGACTCGGTCGTGAGTTCGAAACTCCCCTACGTCCTCGCCGCCGGCGCCTGTCTCGCGGTCGGCATCCTCTCGTACTACCGGGCGCTCGCGCTCGGCCCCGTCTCCATCGTCGCCCCCATCTTCGGGATGTTCCTCGCGATTTCGTCGGTCGTCGGCATCGTCGCGCTCGGCGAGCCGCTGACGGTTCGCAAGGTGGCCGGTATCGCCTTCGCCGTCCTCGCAATCGCCCTCGTCTCCATCGACTGAGCAGTCATCTCGGAGCCGCCGAAGGCGACGCGGAACTGCCGCGGGCCAACCGCTTTTCATGCTCGCGGGCCAACGCGCCGACATGGTACTCCTGGAATCCGACTCCGAACTCGAACGCGGCGACGCCGCCCCCGACTTCGAACTCCCCGGCACCGACGGCGAGACGTACTCCCTCTCGTCGTTCGCCGACTACGACGCGCTCCTCCTCGTCTTCACCTGCAACCACTGTCCGTACGCGAAGGCGAAGTTCGAGGAACTGAACCACCTCGCGAGCGCCTACGACGACCTCGCGGTCGTCGGCATCAACCCCAACGACGCCGAGGACCGCCCCGAAGACTCCTTCGAGAAGATGCAGGAACTCGTCGAGGACGGCACGATTGGGTACACCGCCTACCTCCGCGACGAGTCGCAGGCGGTCGCCGCCGAGTACGGCGCGGTCTGTACGCCCGACCCGTTCCTCTTCGAGAACACCGGCGACGGCTTCGAACTCGCGTTCCACTCCCGCATCGACGACGCGATGAGCCCCGACGACGAGGTTTCCGACTACGAGATGCGCACGGCCGTAGAGGCACTCCTCGCCGGCGACGACATCCCCGTCGAGGAGTCCCCCTCGCAGGGCTGTTCCATCAAGTGGAAAGACCAGTAAAATAGCGCACTCGGAACCGCTTGAACGACTGGCTTGCGGCCCTACTCGTCGCCGAGGAGGGCTTCGCGGGCGTTCTCCACCGCGGCTTCTTTCTTCGCCGGGTAGGCCTCGACTTTCGCGCGGAGGGTGAGCCCCCCGCCGCGGCGGGCCTCGCCCTTGAATGCGGCCTGTTTGTCCAGCCGCAGGAAGAACTCCGTGTTGTCCGTGACGCGCTGGTCGAGTTCGTCCAGCAGCGTCTCGAAGTCGGGGAGGTCGCGAATCTTGGCGAGGACGTGCCGCACGTCGTTGGCGCGCTCGACGCGCGCGGAGAAGACGATGATGCGGTCGCCGTGGTGGCCGGTGCTCTCGACGCGGTCGACGTCGAACTCGTCGGGGAGGAACGTCCGAAGCGCCTCCTCGACCCGTTTTTCGTCTTCCGTCTCGTAGCAGAACGTCCGGAGGTCGATGTAGTGGAACGGAACGCGTGGCATAGTGGGTCAGGGAGGCGTCGGTCGGTCGTCAGTCGATTACTCTTCGTCGGCTTCGTCGTCGCCGTCGGCCGCTTCGAGCTGGTCCTGCGCGATGCCGACCTCCTGGCCCTCGTCGAAGCTGATGGTGTAGGTCGGCTCGCCGAACATGCTCTCGATGACCTGCGTGACCGTGCCGGTCTCGCCGTCGAACTCGCTGTGCTTGTCGTGCAGAACGACCTTGTCGTCTTTCTCGAAGCTCATACGCACAGGTTCCGCGTCACCGGATAAAAGGGCGATGATTGGCCGCGAAGTCGCCGGCTCCACCTCGCGACGGCGCGTGTCGAAGCCGATTTGTGGAGTCGCGCCGAACCGTGAGCTATGCCGAGTCGCCCGCTCGCACATCGACCGCCGGACGCGCGCCGATGACGGTCGACGACCTGTGGTTCCTCGCCGACGAGGCGCGACAGCGCGCCGAGCAGGCCTACCACCGCCTGCGCCGGAGCCACGCCGACGCCGACTACCTCGAACCGGTCCACACCCGCCGCGTCTCCCGCCCGCGGTTTCGGACGCTCGCCTCCAGAGTGAAGTCCACGGGGACGCCCTACGGCGTCCACACCGTCGTCCGCCGCCGCGACGACGAGATACTGCTCGTCCGCCACGAGGGCGTCGACCTCTGGGTCCTCCCCGGCGGCGGCGTCGACGGCGACGAGGGGTTCACCGAGGCCGCCCGCCGCGAACTCGCCGAGGAGGCCGGCATCACCGCCGACTACGGCGGCCTCGCGATGGCCACCCGCGTCGACATCCGGTGCGACGGCCACCAGACGTGGGGCGTGATGCCCGTCTACCGCGCCCGCGCCGACGAGGCCGCGGAACTCAGCGTGAACGACCCCGACGAAGAAATCTCGGCCGCGCGGTGGTTCCGCGTCTCGGAGCTCCCGGCGGACACCCGCGACCGCGACGACCTGCTGTCGTGGTACGACCACGTCGCCGGCGACTGACCGGGACGCCGGTTCAGCCGGTCGGTTCTTGCGTGTCTTGTGCGTCTGCTGTTTCGCTCTCTTCGGCTTCGACGTGTTGGCCCCAGAACCCGGGGTACTTCTCCACCCAGAGGTCGCCGAGGACGACCGTTTGGCACGCCAGTCGGAGCCCCGAGTCGGGGTCGTGCGGCGGGAACCGGAGTCGGCGGCGCTCCTTTTTGGTCCGGTAGGTCACGGGGCCGCGAATCCGGACGGCGCAGGTACCGCACGAGCCGCCGCCGCGGCAGTTGAACCACGATGAGTGACCGTTGTGCGGCGGTTCGCCGGCCGCTCGAAGCACGTCGCGGAGCACGTCCCCGCGGTCGCACTCGATTTCCCGGCCGCGAAAGTGGACGGTTGGCACGTGTCGGGTGACGCCACGCGAGGGTTAAGCGGTGTCGTTCGAGCGGCGACAGGAAAGGGGCGGCAAGGGGTCGGCAACCATCGACCGCCGCGTCGCCGCTTCCCGAATCGAACCACGAAAAGCGGCAAGAGCCTCCGAAATCCCGCAATTCGCCTCGGAGAATCTAAGTTCGTCCGTCCCCGACCCCGGACCATGCGAAACACACGACGCGCGTACCTCGCCGCCACGGCGGGTGCGCTGACGCTGGGCACCGCCGGCTGTCTCGGCGGCGGAAGCGGCGGTTCCGGCGACGACGCTATCGCCGCTATCGGTTGCGAGGTTCCCGAGCGCGACACGGTCAGCTCCCTCCCCACACCCGTCATCGGGTCCGAGGACGCGAGCGTCGTCGTCGACGTCTGGGAGGACTTCGCCTGTCCCCACTGCGCGACCTTCGCGGTCGAGGTCGCTCCGCAACTCCGGTCCGAGTACGTCTCGGAGGGAGTCGTCCGCTACCGCCACCACGACTTCCCGATTCCGGTCGACGACTGGTGGTCGTGGAAGGGCGCTTCGGCGGCCCGCGCCGCTCAGGACGAGGCCGACGACGAGACGTTCTTCGACTTCGCCCACACGCTCTACGAGAACCAGTCGGAGTTCAGCGGCGGCGACGCCGAGGGCTCGCTGTCGACGCTCCAGTCGCTCGCGAACGACGCCGACCTCGACGGCTGTTCTGTCGCCGCGGCCGCTTCGCGGGAGCGCTACCGCCCGCTCATCGAGGCCGAACGAACCGATGCCGTCGACGAGCGCGGCTTCCAGAGCACGCCGACCGTCCTCGTCGACGGCGAGCAGGTCGCCCCGCGGTGGTCCGACCTCCGGAGCGCCGTCGAGAACGCCCGGTAATCGGATTCGACGCGCACACCATCTCTCGCGCAGGATTCGCGCACGACACCAGCGATGATTTACGGCGAGATTCACTAATCACGAACATGCACACGACGCGACCGCGCTCCCGACTCCGACGAGGTGACGCCCGGTGAGACGACGCGCCCTCCTCTCTGTTCTCGCGGGCGCGGGCGTCGCCGGTCTCGCTGGCTGTCTCGGCGACGGTGCGGCCCCCGAGGGGTCAGCCGAGACGTCCGCGGACGACAGCGCCGGAACGACTTCGGCGACCGCGTCGCCCGACTCCGGCGACCTCCCGCTCGTCGTCGACACCGTCGACGCGCAGGGGTCGTCGGCCGGCGAGGTTCGAATCCCCGCGGCGGGGACGCCGACCGTCCTCGACCTCTTCGCGACGTGGTGTGCGCCCTGCGTCGCCCAGATGGAGTCGCTTCGGACGCTCCACGAGGAGTTCGGCGACGACGTGGCGTTCGTCTCGGTGACGAACGAGCGCCTCGGCGGCGGCCTCACGATGGACGACATCCGCGATTGGTGGGCCGAACACGACGGGAACTGGACGGTCGGCCACGACCCCGACAGCAACCTGATGCGCGCGGTCCGCGCGAACGGACTCCCGTACCTCGTCGTCTTCGACGCCGACGGGTCGATAACGTGGACTCACCGCGGCCTCGCCAGCGAGGAGAACCTCCGCGCCGCCGTCGAGGACGTCGCCTGATGCCCGGGTTCGGTCTCGGTCCCGTGCTGGGACTCGACCCCGGGTTCGCCGGCACGCTCGCGTTCGCCGTCAGCGCGGGCGTCGCCACCTTCTTCGCGCCCTGCGCCTACCCGCTTCTCCCGGGCTACGTCGGCTACTACCTCTCCCGCGAGGAGGCCGACCTCGGCGGCGCGGTCGTCCGCGGCTCGGTCGCATCGCTCGCCGCCCTGCTCGTCCTCGGCGCTATCGGGAGCGCGCTCGCGGTCGTCGGCGGCCGCATCGCCTCGCACCTCGCGCTTCTCGAACCCCTCGTCGGCGCGGCGCTCGTCGGCTTCGGCGTCCTCATGTTCACCGGGCGCGCGCCGAGCCTCCACGTCGTCCTCCCGGAGTATCGGTCGTCCGTGACCGGCTTCGGCGTCTTCGGCGCGGTGTACGGCCTCGCCGCGGCCGGCTGCGTCGTCCCGATTTTCCTCGGCGTCGTCACGCAGTCGCTCGCGCTCCCGACCGTGCAGGCGGTCGTCTCGCTGGGGGCCTACGCCGCCGCCGCGGCGCTCCCGCTTGCGGTCGTGACTGTCGCGGCCGCGCTCGGTGGCGACCGAATCCGGTCGCTATCGGGCTACGTCGGGTCGGTCCAGAAAGTCGCCGCGGTCGTGATGGTGCTCGCCGGCCTCTGGCAGATCTGGCTGGCGCTGTCGTTCTTGGGACACGTCTGAAAGTTAAGCAGACTATTTGTCAATAATCGACTTTTCAGCATCCAGTATATCTTCGTATAGTCTGACAGCGTCTTCGACTATTCCGTCTCTCTCGGCTGGCGTTTTCTGAGATTGATGATACAATTCAATGTCGTGTGCGTAGTTGTTTCTTGACTCCTTAATAGAATTGACAATCCTATACTCATTTTCCCCTACTAGACCGAAGTAACGACATTGATTGGCTCTGGTGAATCGCTGGACAGCGTTGGCTTCGACCGTTAGAACTAGGGAGTTGAAGCGGGAAACCGTCGATGATTCATGTCTAAGATCTCCCGCTTCACGAGCAACGTCGTTCAGTTAGCTAAAAATGCTGTTGGTGAGCGAGGCGAAGTCGCCGCCCCCGAAGGGGGTGGCGGCATCCGTCTTTAGCTAAGCGAAGAACCGCATGACTGCGGCGGCTTATCGGTGTTACTTTTCGGAAGGAATGAGGAGGCAACGAGTGTGT
>NZ_LOEP01000019.1 GCF_001482285.1 Haloferax sp. Q22
GAGCGCGACCCCGCCGCCGGCCGCGCCGGCCGCGATGCCGCCGGCGACGAGGACGGCGACCAGCCCGATGACGGCGGTCCGGCGGTCGAGCGTCCCCGCCGAGCGCGATACCTCCCAGCGGGCGATGCGGAGGACGGTCCGGGCGTGGGCGACCAGTCGCGTTCGGAGGTCGGTCACGACTGCCCGTTACCTCCGGGGACGCGCTGTCCGTGCTCGCCGGCGACGTGCTCCCCACTGGCGGCCGCGCCGCGACCGCCCTCGGCCTCGCCCGTCGTCGGCGCTTCGCGGGCGAGTCGGAGGAAGATGTCCTCCAGCGACGCCTCGTCGGTTCGGATGTCGGCGACGCGGCCGCCGGCGGCCTCGGCCGCCTCGCGGAGCGACTCGACGGCCGCCATCTCGTCGACGACGGCGACGTGGCGCGCTTCGCCGTCGGCTCCGACCTCGTCGTCCGCGGGCAGGGTCTCCGCGAGCGGGACGGTCGTGAAGACGCGATAGGTCGTCTCGCCGTGTTCCGCGCGAATCTCGGGGACCGTCCCCCGGGCGATGATTTCGCCGCGATTCATGATGACCACGCGGTCGCAGATGGACTCGACGTGAAAGAGGTTGTGCGCGCTGAAGACGACGGTCTTGTCCTCGTCGCGGAGTTCGCGGACGAACTCCAAGACGACGTTCGTCGTCAGGGGGTCGAGGCCGCTGGCCGGTTCGTCGTAGATGAGCAGGTCGGGGTCGTTGACGAGCGACCGGGCGATGGCGACCTTGCGCTTCATTCCCTTCGACATGTCGCCGAGCCGGCGGTCGCGGTATTCGAGGTCGAGACGGTCGAGCACCGCGCCGGTTCGCTCGTCGGCCACGTCGCGGGGCACGTCGTAGAGGTCGGCGAAGAATCGGAGGTACGACCGCGCGGTCATGTCCTCGTACAGCGGCGACTCCTCGGGGAGAAAGCCGAGCTTGCGCCGCATCGCCGGCTCCTCGGGGTCGTACCCGAGCACCGACGCTGACCCACCGGTCGGTTCGACGAGCCCGGCGAGCATCTTCAGCGTCGTCGTCTTCCCCGCGCCGTTGGGGCCGACGATGCCGAACACCTCGCCCGACTCGACCGAGAAGTCGCTTCCCACGACGGCGGGGAAGTCGCCGTAGGTCTTCCGCAGGTTCTCGACCGTAATCATTGAGAGACCTTCACGCGGGACGGGATAAAAGGGTTCGCGCGGGGTTTCAGGATTGATAGCCTTCCCCTTCGCGGGGCAACAGTTTCGTCTCCCCGGGGCCAAGGTGAGGGTATGCCCGCAGACGACTACCTCTCGCCGTCGTTCGTCCTCTTCGTCGGCGGATTCGTCGCCGCCGTGTTCCTGTTCGGCGCACTCCTCGCCTTCGTCGCCGCCGCCGGTTCGCAGACCGTCGAGGGGCTGGCTGTGGCGCTGGCAGGACTCGGCGGGCTATTTCTCGTCGCGGGGGCCGTCGGTGCCGGAGTGATGCGCTATCGCCGCGGCTCGGGGTCGGCGTCGAAGACGACGGCGGCCGGGGAGCGCCGCTAGTCGTACTCGTAGAAGCCCTTACCCGTCTTCTTCCCGAGGTCGCCCGCCGCGACCTTGCGCTTGAGCAGGTACGCCGGCTTGTAGCGGTCGCCGAGTTCTTCGAACAGCGTCTCGGAGGCGTCCAGACAGATGTCGAGGCCGATGTGGTCCGCGAGGGTGAGCGGCCCCATCGGGACGTTCGTGCCGAGGGTCATGCCGCGGTCGATGTCCTCCTTGGAGGCGACGCCCTCGTCGTAGGCGCGGATGCCCTCGTTGAGCCACGGCATGAGAATGCGGTTGGTGACGAAGCCGGGCTTGTCGTCGGACTCCCACGTCTCCTTGCCGAGGGCCTCCGAAAAGTCGTGGGCGAACGCGACGACCTGGTCGTCGGTCTTCTCGCCGCGGACGACCTCGACGCCCTTCATAATCGGAACGGGGTTCATGAAGTGGAGGCCGACGACGAGTTCGGGGCGCTCGGTCGCGGCCGCAATGGTCGTGATAGAGAGCGTGCTGGTGTTCGTCGCCAGCACGACGCCCTCGGGGACGATGTCGTCGAGGTCGGCGAAGATGTCGCGTTTCACGTCCATGTTCTCGACGGCCGCCTCGACCACGAGGTCGCAGTCCGCGAGGTCCGCGAGCTCGGTCGTTCCCGAGATGCGCCCCTTGGTCGCGTCGGCCTCGTCCGCGGTCAGTTTCTCCTTCGAGACGAACCGCGAGAGGCTGTCGTCGATGGCCGACAGGCCGCGCTCGACGTACTCCGTTTCGAGGTCGCGCATGACCACGTCGTAGCCGGCCATCGCGGCCACCTGCGCGATGCCGTTGCCCATCGTTCCCGCGCCGACGACGCCCACCGTGTCGATATCTTCGGTATCGTACATGTCCGGGTCTGCGCGAGGTGGGGAGGTAAAACTTGCCGATGCGTTCGGAATAGTGACAGACTCGTGACTACCACGGGAAGACTCAAGTCGGGCGCAAGAATGGGGATATGCAACGGTGACTGGGGTGAACGACGCCGGCAGACACGACGAAGACGACGCGGGCGGGGACGGAGGGGAAGCCGTCCCGGACGCGCGCCGGAGCGACGGCGAGGGCACGAACCGGGCAAACGAGGCGGACGAGGCGGACGAGGGGCCGTCGAACCCCGACGAGGCGCTGACGCACCTGCTCAGACCGCGAGGTGCCCGCGCGAGCGACGCGGTTCCGACCGAGTTGCAGGACCTGAAGTTCGTCGGCCCGGCGACCGCCGAGTCCCTCGCCGAATCGAACATCGACGTGGATGCTATCGTCGACGGCGAGGTGTGCTACCGCGACCTCGTCGCCGCCGGCGCGAACCCCGGCGTGGCGGCGAAGATTCGGCGCTGGCACTCGCTTTCGTGGTCGTTCAACTCCGGCGACGACCTCGACCGACGCTCCTCGCAGGTTCGCGGACTGGGCGACGACGAGCGCGCGTGGGTCGCCGCGAGTTCGGGTGACTGGGATGCGGCTGACCCCGCGGACGAGAGCAACGAGGACTCCGGCGATTGGGCCCCTGAGGGCCGGGGCGAAGCGACGGAGACGAACGGCCCGGCACGGGACGGAGACTGGACGCCATCGGGGTCGGACGACGATGCGGGCGACGACGCAGAAGCGCGATCGAAGCCGGCGGCATCGGGGGATTGGACACCAAGCGGGCGGCAGACGACGGGTGCGTCAGCCGACGGCTCGGGAGACGCGCTCGCGGCCGAGGCGGCGTGGCGAGAGCGGTCGAAGCCGAAGCCGCTGACGACGCTCGCGGGCGTCGACGAGGACGACGCGGAACTGCTCGCCGAGGCAGGCGTCCGCTCCGTCAGGCGACTCGCCACCGCGGACCCGGAACACGTCGCCGACGCTCTCCAAATCGACGCGACCGTCGTCAGCGCGTGGAAGGCGCAGGCGCGCGACGCGATGGAGTGAGCGCCCCACCAGCCACCTCCGAATTTTTACTATCTGAGTAGTAATTTCCATTCGGAGAATCATTTGCCGTAATATTTCGTTACGAACCTCATAACGGCCGAATTCGACAATATCTCCTAAACCACTCTAGACGTAGCTTTTATATAGGTAGTTACACCACTTTGAATCAGATGATGCCCGGTTCCGCCACGGCCGTCGACTCCCCGCAGACGGTATCTCCCGCCCCGACGATGCTCGGGGAACGTTCCCGCCTCGCCGACGATTCACGCCCGACCCGCCGACGCTCCGAGGGGTGGGCCTGATGGCGACGACGGACATCAACACCGCCGACACCGCCCGCGACATGCAGATCATCGACGGCGTGGTCGACGTTATCGCGAGCACCGCGCCCGAGATTCGAACCGGTCTGCCCGGCCGCCGCGTCGCCGCCGAGGACGAGAACCCGAGCGGCGAGACGCAGATGGCCGCCGACGTGTTCGCGGACGACCTCCTCTGTGAACGCATCGGCGCGCTCGAAGGCGTCGGCGAGTACGCCAGCGAAGAGCGCCCCGAGTCCGTCGACGTGGGCACCGGACGCCTGTCGGTCGCAGTCGACCCGCTCGACGGCTCGTCGAACCTGAAGCCGAACAACACGATGGGGACCATCTTCGCGGTGTACGAGGCCCCGCTGCCGGCCCACGGCCGCGACCTCGTCGCCGCGGGGTACGTCCTCTACGGCCCCGTCATGACGATGATCGTCGCCCGCAACGGGACCGTCGACGAGTACGTTATCCACGACGACGCGAGCCACGAAC
This sequence comes from Haloferax sp. Q22, assembly GCF_001482285.1. Classification (GTDB taxonomy): domain Archaea; phylum Halobacteriota; class Halobacteria; order Halobacteriales; family Haloferacaceae; genus Haloferax. Next base: position 4,238 of record NZ_LOEP01000019.1, read on the forward strand.
TCGTCCGCGAGGACGTCACCCTCCCCGACGAGGGGTCGGTGTACGGCTTCGGCGGCCGCGTCCCCGACTGGACCGACGACTTCGAGGCGTTCGCCCGCGAGGTCGAACAGGACCCCTCGCGCAAACTCCGCTACGGCGGGTCGATGATCGGCGACGTGAACCAGATTCTGACCTACGGCGGCATCTTCGCGTACCCCACGCTGGAGTCCGCACCCGAGGGCAAACTCCGCGTCCAGTTCGAGGGCTACCCCATCGGCTACGTCATCGAGACGGCTGGCGGCGCGACCTCTGACGGCACGAAGTCGCTCCTCGACGTTGACAAAGACGACCTCCACGCGCGGACCCCGATGTACGTCGGCAACACCGACCTCGTGGCGAAACTCGAAGCGGCGCTGGACTGAACGCGCGGCCGACCCGTCTATTCGCGGGACGAGTCCGCCGACCGTACCGACCACATCGAGCGGACCGAAACGACCGGGCACACTCGTTTTCCGCGGACCAAACAGTCGACAGCCGCGGGTCTCCGTCCAGATAGTCGTCGGCCTCCAACGGACCGGCCGGCAAATCGTGCATGGAAAACCATTTTGAATACGGTGGTGCATCACCGAGTATGAAGGTCAGAATCGGCGACGGCGCGACCGGCGACGAGGCCGAGGCCATCGCCAACGCGCTGGCGCGACACCTCGGGACGGACGTGAACGTCTTCGTCGGCGACGGCGAGGAGGCCGTCGCGGACGCCGAACCGCCCGCGGACGCCTTCCCGCTGGACGACGACATGGGGCCCACAGAGCGCGAGGAGAAACTCCGCGAGGAGATCGCGGACATCCTCGGCGGCGGCCCCGAGAAGTACAAACAGCGCCTGCCGGAGTCGGGAAAGCTGTTCGTCCGCGACCGCCTCGACCTCTGGTTCCCGGAGGGGCTGAAGTTCGAAGACGGCAAGTTCGCCAACTTCGACTCGTGGCACGAGAACTCCCCCGAGGTCGACGAGGCGGACCCGAACACCCGTCTGCCGGGTGACGGTCTCCTCACGGGTGCCGCCGAGTTCGAGGGCCGCGACCTCCACTTCATGGCCAACGACTTCACCGTCAAGGCCGGGTCGATGGCCCGCCGCGGCGTCGAGAAGTTCCTCCGCATGCAGCAGCGGGCGCTCAAGACGGGGAAGCCGGTGCTCTACCTGATGGACTCCTCGGGCGGCCGCATCGACCAGCAGACCGGCTTCTTCGCCAACCGCGAGGGCATCGGGAAATATTACTACAACCACTCGATGCTCTCGGGGTACGTTCCGCAGATATGCGTCCTCTACGGGCCGTGTATCGCCGGCGCGGCCTACACGCCCGTCTTCGCCGACTTCACCATCATGGTCGAGGGGATGTCCGCGATGGCCATCGCCTCACCGCGCATGGTGAAGATGGTCACCGGCGAGGAGATATCCATGCAGGACCTCGGCGGCGCGCAGATGCACGCCGAGGAGTCCGGCAGCGCTGACCTCGTCGCCCGCGACGAGGCGCACGCCCGCGAACTCGTCTCCCAACTCGTCACCTACCTCCCCGACAAGGCCGGCGAGAAGCCGCCGCGCTCCGAGTCGAAACCGCCGCGGTACTCGCCCGACGGCATCGACGAACTCATCCCCGAGTCGCCGAACCGCCCCTACGACGCCCACGACCTCATCGAGCGCGTCGTCGACGCGGAGTCCGTGTTCGAACTGAAGCCCGACTACGGCAAGGAAATCGTCACCGCGTTCGCCCGCATCGACGGCCGGCCGGTCGGCATCGTCGCCAACCAGCCCACGGAGCGGTCGGGAGCCATCTTCCCCGACGCCGCCGAGAAGGCCGCGGAGTTCATCTGGACCTGCGACGCCTACGAGATTCCGCTTCTCTACCTCTGTGACACGCCCGGCTTCATGGCCGGGTCGCAGGTCGAAAAGGACGCCATCTTGGAGAAAGGCAAGAAGTTCATCTACGCCACGTCGTCGGCGACGGTGCCCAAACAGACCGTCATCGTGCGGAAGGCCTACGGCGCGGGCATCTACGCCATGGGCGGCCCCGCCTACGACCCGGAAAGCGTCATCGCGCTCCCCTCGGGCGAAATCGGCATCATGGGCCCCGAAGCGGCCATCAACGCGGTCTACGCGAACAAGCTCGCCGACGTCGACGACCCCGAGGAGCGGGCGCGGATGGAAGACGAACTCCGCGAGGAGTACCGCGAGGACATCGACGCCCACCGGATGGCGAGCGAGGTCGTCATCGACGAAATCGTCCCGCCGTCGAACCTCCGCGACGAACTCGTCGCCCGCTTCGAGTTCTACGCCGACGTGGACAAGTCGCTCCCGGACAAGAAGCACGGAACGGTGCTCTGAGCCGACTCGACGGTTAATGCTCCGTTTTTCCGGCGGGTAATCTCACGGTAACTGACCTAAGCGGTTCGTACTGAGGACGGTCGGGGTGCTACGGACCTCATCGTCGGCCGACTCCCGTTCCGCCCCACTCGAACCCACCCGACCCGTCACGTCCCGGCTTCGGGGCCGTCGCCTGCCGATAGCCCGACATGAGCCACGAAGTCCCCCTTCCCGAGACGCCCCGAGCGGCACTCGCACACGCGATAAGCGACGAGCACGTCCTCTGGACCGTGACGATGCTGGCGTTCGTCCTCGACGTGTTGACGACGCTCTACGGGCTCGGCCGGGGCCTCGCCGAACTGAATCCCGTGGTCCTCGCGCTCATCCCCACGCTCGGCCCGGTGGGCGCGCTCATCTCGCTGAAACTCGTCGTCCTCGCGGTCGCGGTCGTCGCGTGGCATGTCCTCCCCAGCCGCTACCGTGGCGCGATTCCAATCGGCGTGGCCGTCCCGTGGGGCGTCGCCGGGCTGATGAACACCCAACTCATCCTCGTCACGGTGTTCGGGTAGGCCGCCGGAGCGACTCGACCAAGACGGCCCACGCGAGCCCCGCGAGCCCCGCGAGCCCGATGTCGCGGGCGAGCACGTCGCCGAACAGCCCGCCTTCCGCGACGAAGACGACCGCGAGATAGAGACACGTCGCCGACAGCGAGACGGCGGCGACAGCGCTCGCCAGGGCGGTGTAGCGGTCGGCGACGATGGCCGCGCCGAAGCCGACTTCGAGGACGCCGTTTACGAGCATGAACGTCACCGGGGAGACGACGAGCAGCGGCGCGAGCCACGGGACGACGTAGGCCGACCACGAAAGCGGGTCCAGAAGCTTGTGGACGCCCGCGGCGAACACCATCGCGCCGAGGCCGACCCGGGCGACGGTCATCGGGTCGGGTGCGCGGGCGGCGGCGGAGGCGGCCCAGTCGGCGACCGACGCGGTCCGCGCGGAGAGGCCGTCGAAATCCATGTCCGGCCTAGCGACGCCGGGGAGAAAACGGTGCGGGTGGGCGGGGAGGCCGGAACGGTCCGCCGACTCAGGCGTCGTCGGGGTCGGCGTCGTCGTCAGCGGCGAACTCGCGTTTCAGCGACAGCGCCGTCCGCTCGAACTCGCAGACGAGGTCGTCGTCCTGATTGAACACTTCCACTTTCATCGTCACCACGCCGCGCTCGCCGTCGGAGGTCTCGCGCTTGTCGAGGACGGTCGTCTGCGCCCGGAGCGTGTCGCCGTGGAACACCGGGTTCGGGTGGGACACGTCGTCGTAGCTGAGGTTCGCCACGATGGTCCCGTCGGTCGTGTCGGGAACCGAGAGACCGACCGCGAGGCTCATCGTGTAGAGGCCGTTGACCAGTCGCTCGCCGAACTGCGAGTCGACCGCGAACTCGGCGTCGAGGTGGAGCGGTTGCTGGTTCATCGTCATGTCGCAGAAGCGCTGGTTGTCCGACTCCGAGACGGTGCGGCGCTTTTCGTGTTCGATGGTCCGGCCGACCTCGAACTCCTCGTAGTACAGACCGGTCATGGTGAATCGTGTGACAGACCGTGATAAAACCGTGCCGGTCGGCCGTACTGTGTGACAACTATTGCCCCGAGCGAAACCAGATAACAACCATTATAATTATCCACAATAGAGGATTGCGAAAGCGCCCGATGGCGACCGATTCGACGGTCGCAGCGGGCGCGGGACAGCGCGTCTGTCTCCCGGCTCAGCCGGCATCCGCCCGGCACGAACCAACATGGCATCCGCAGCACCATCAACCGCGACGGACGACGAACCGACGGAAGAGACAGCCCTCGAGACGGCCCGCCGGCAGCTCGAACGCGCGGCGGCGCACCTCGACGTCGACCCCGGCGTCATCGAGCGGCTCCGACACCCGAATCAGGTCCACCGCGTCTCGGTGCCCCTCGAACGCGACGACGGCTCGACCGCGGTCTACACCGGCTACCGCGCCCAGCACGACAGCGTCCGCGGGCCGTACAAAGGCGGCCTCCGGTTCCACCCCGGCGTGACCGAAGCCGAGTGCATCGGACTCTCGATGTGGATGACGTGGAAGTGCGCCGTGATGGACCTCCCGTTCGGCGGCGGGAAAGGCGGCATCGTCGTCGACCCCAAGGACCTCTCGACCGACGAGAAAGAGCGACTCACCCGCCGGTTCGCAGAGGAGCTTCGGCCCTTCATCGGCCCCACGAAGGACATCCCCGCGCCCGACATGGGCACCGACGCCCAGACGATGGCGTGGTTCATGGACGCCTACTCGATGCAGGAAGGCGAGACGACGCCCGGCGTCGTGACGGGCAAGCCGCCGGTCGTCGGCGGGAGCAAGGGCCGCGACACCGCGCCTGGCCGCTCCGTCGCCATCATCGCCCGCGAGGCCATCGACTACCTCGGCTGGGACATCGAAGACACCACCGTCGCGGTACAGGGGTTCGGTTCGGTCGGTGCGCCCGCCGCGCGACTCCTCGACGACGAGGGCGCGACGGTTGTCGCCGTCTCCGACGTGAACGGGGCTATCTACGAACCCGACGGCCTCGACACCCGCGACGTGCCGACCCACGAAGAAGAGCCCGAGGCGGTCATGAAGTACGACGCGCCGCGGAAGCTCTCGAACGAGGAACTCCTCGAACTCGACGTTGACGTGCTCATCCCCGCCGCTGTCGGCAACGTCCTGACCGCCGAGAACGCCCGCGACGTGCAGGCGAACCTCATCGTCGAGGGCGCGAACGGCCCGACCACGTCGGCCGCGGGCGAAATCTTCGAGGCACGCGAGCTTCCGGTCGTCCCCGACATCCTCGCCAACGCCGGCGGCGTCACCGTCTCGTACTTCGAGTGGTTGCAGGACCTCAACCACCGCTCGTGGTCGCTCGAACGCGTCCACGACGAACTGGAGACCGAGATGCTCCGCGCGTGGGACGCCGTCCGCGAGCGCGTCGAGGAACACGACGTGACGTGGCGCGACGCCGCCTACATGGTCGCGCTCGAACGCGTCTCCGAGGCCCACGAACACCGCGGCCTCTGGCCCTGAGCCGGGTCGCCGACGAGTCGATATTTCACCGTTCCCCTCGATACACACACTATGCCCCGACGCAGCGTTTTGTTCTCCCCCGGCGACCGACCCGAGCTACTGCGGAAAGCCCCCGGTGCGGGCGCTGACGTACTCGTCTTCGACCTCGAAGACGCCGTCTCGCCCGACAGGAAAGCCGAGGCTCGGGAGACCGTCGCCGCGGTCCTCTCGGAGCCCGACTTCGACCCCGACGCCGAGGTCGCGGTCCGCGTCAACCCCGGCGACGCCGGGCGCGACGACATCGCCGCCGTCTGCACCGCCCACCCGCCGGACGCGCTGGTCGTCCCGAAGGCTACGAGCGCCGACGACGTGACGAGCGTCGCCGGCGCGGCCCGCGAGGCCGGCGCGGACTGTCCCGTCATCGCCATCGTCGAGAGCGCGGCGGGCGTCCTCGCCGCCCCCGAAGTCGCGGCCGCGCCCGACACCGCCGCGGTCGTCTTCGGCGCGGAGGACTTCGCCGCCGACGTGGGCGCGACCCGGACCGACGACGGGACTGAGGTGCTCTACGCCCGCGAGCGCGTCGTCGTCGCGGCCGCGGCCGCCGGCGTCGACGCCATCGACACCCTTCACGTCGACTATCAGGACGAGGCTGGACTCCGCGAGGACGCCGTGTTCGGCCGGCGACTCGGCTACGACGGGAAACTCGCCATCCACCCCGCGCAGGTGCCCGTCATCAACGAGGCGTTCTCGCCCGACGACGAGGACGTGGCGTGGGCGAAGAAGGTGCTCCGCGCCCGCGACGAGGCCGCCAGCGAGGGCCGGGGCGCCTTCGGCGTCGACGGCGAGATGATAGACGCGCCGCTCGTCAAGCAGGCCGAGAACATCCTCGACCGCGCCGGCGAGTCGTACTGAGCGCTCCCGGGCCGGCGCGACGACGCCGCGGTCGAGTCCCGACGTTCGTCACATTTTATCAATGGGTATGTGTCTCAATACTGTGGTATGCTAAAATCCCCGCTACGCTTAACCGGATGCCCGGAGCGTATTAGGACATGGCACAAGAGGCGAATCCCTTCGAGAGTCTACAGGAGCAAATCGACGATGCGGCCGCCTACCTTGACGTGCGCGACGACGTTATCGAGCGGCTGAAGAACCCCGAGCGAGTCCTCGAGACGAACCTTGCCGTCGAGATGGACGACGGCGACGTCGAACTGTTTCGCGCCTACCGGTCGCAGTTCAACGGCGACCGCGGCCCGTACAAAGGCGGAATTCGCTACCACCCGAACGTCAGCCGCGACGAGGTGAAGGCGCTTTCGGGCTGGATGGTGTACAAGTGCGCCGTCGTGGACATCCCCTACGGCGGCGGCAAGGGCGGCATCGTCATCGACCCTAAGGCGTACTCCGAGTCCGAACTCGAACGCATCACCCGGTCGTTCGCCAAGGAGCTTCGCCCCCTCATCGGCGAGAGCCGCGACATCCCCGCGCCCGACGTGAACACCGGCCAGCGCGAGATGAACTGGATTAAGGACACCTACGAGACCCTCGAAAACACCACCGCACCGGGCGTCATCACCGGCAAGGCGCTCTCGAACGGCGGGAGCGAGGGGCGCGTCGAGGCGACCGGCCGCTCGACGATGCTCACCGCCCGCGAGGCGTTCGACTACCTCGGCCGCGACATCGAGGGCGCGACCGTCGCCGTCCAGGGCTACGGGAACGCCGGCTCCGTCGCCGCGAAGCTCATCGACGACCTCGGCGCGTCGGTCGTCGCCGTCTCCGACTCCTCCGGCGGCATCTACGACCCCGACGGTCTCGACACCCGCGCGGTCAAGCAGTTCAAAAACGAGACGGGCACCGTCTCCGACTACGAGGGAACGGAGGCCATCACGAACGACGAGCTTCTCACCCTCGACGTGGACCTGCTCGTCCCCGCCGCACTGGAGAACGCCATCGACGGGGAACTCGCCCACGACGTGAACGCGGACATCATCGTCGAGGCCGCCAACGGCCCGCTCACCCCCGACGCCGACGACGTGCTCACCGAGAGCGAGGTCCACGTCTTCCCCGACATCCTCGCCAACGCCGGCGGCGTCACCGTCTCGTACTTCGAGTGGGTCCAGAACCGCCAGCGGTTCTACTGGACCGAAGACCGTGTCAACGACGAACTGGAGCGCGTCATCGTCGACGCCTTCGAGGAGCTCGTCGACGCCTACGAGACCCACGACCTGCCGAACTTCCGAACCGCGGCCTACGTCGTCGCCATCCGACGCGTCGTCGACTCCTACGACTCCGCCGGCAACTGGCCGTAGGGTCTGAATCAGTCGTCGCCTCGGCGGTTTCGTCCTGCCGTCTCGGCGGTTTCGTCCTGCCGTCTCGTCGCTTCGTCGCCTCGTTTTCCGACCGTTTCGCCCGCGTTTCTGTGTCCGCCGCGCTCGCCGATATCGCCGATTCTGTGCATGGTGGTGAATATCACTCGAAGCGTTCGATGCCGGGGGATTCAAGTCGGTGTAGGTCGCGTCATTCATCGATGCGTCAGGACCACCTCATCTCCGCGTCGCACCTCTCGCGGGAGGACATCGAGGCGGTGCTCGACCGCGCGGCCGACATCGACGACGACCCGGCCGCGTTCCGGCAACGACACGCCGGAAAGGTTCTCGGGCTCTGTTTCTTCGAGCCGAGCACGCGAACTCGGATGAGCTTCGACTCCGCGATGAAACGCCTCGGCGGCCAGACCGTCGATATGGGACCGGTCGAATCGTCGTCGGTCAAGAAGGGCGAGACGCTCGCCGACACCGTCCGCGTGGTCGAGGGCTACGCGGACGCGCTCGTGCTCCGACACCCGAGCGAGGGCGCGGCCACGATGGCCGCCGAGTTCGTCGACGTGCCCCTCGTCAACGCGGGCGACGGCGCAGGCCAGCACCCGAGCCAGACCCTCCTCGACCTCTACACCATCCGGGAGAACGCCGGCCTCGACGACCTCACCATCGGCATCATGGGCGACCTGAAGTACGGCCGGACGGTCCACTCGCTGGCCGAGGCGCTGACGAACTTCGACGCCAGCCAGCACTTCATCAGCCCCGAGAGCCTGCGACTCCCCCGGAACGTCCGCTACGACCTCCACGCCTCGGGCGCGCAGGTCAGAGAACACACCGAACTCGACGAGGTGCTCCCCGAACTCGACGTGCTCTACGTGACGCGCATCCAGCGCGAGCGCTTCCCCGACGAAAACGAGTACCGAAAGGTCGCGGGACAGTACCAGATCGACTCGGAGACGCTGGAAGCGGCGGCCGACGACCTCACAATCATGCACCCGCTGCCCCGCGTGGACGAGATTTCGCCGGACATCGACGACACCGACCACGCGACGTACTTCGAACAGGCTCACAACGGCATCCCGGTCCGGATGGCGCTGTTGGACATCCTCCTCTCCCAAGACGATGACTGACGACCACCAACTCCGCGTCTCGAAGATTCGAAACGGCACCGTCATCGACCACGTCGCCGCGGGGCAGGCGCTCAACGTCCTCGCCATCCTCGGCATCGACGGCACCAGCGGGGAGGCGGTCTCGGTCGGGATGAACGTCCCCTCCGACCGCCTCGGCCGCAAGGACATCGTGAAGGTCGAAGGCCGCGAACTGAGTCAGTCCGAGGTGGACGTGCTGTCGCTCATCGCGCCGGCCGCGAGCATCAACATCGTCCGCGACTACGACGTGGTCGAGAAGAACCGCGTCGTCCGCCCCGACGCCGTCGCGAGCATCATCTCGTGTCCGAACAGAAACTGCATCTCGAACGCCGACGAGCCCATCCGGTCCCGTTTTACCGTCCTCTCGGACGGCGTGCGCTGTGACTACTGCGAGACCATCGTCCGCGAGGACGAAGTCGCGGCCAACCTCGACGTGAACTGACCGTTTTTAGGAGTCGTCCGACGCCCTTTTTCCCGCGGCGCTCGCCTGACAGCGGTGGTCCTCGTCGGCGAACTCGACGCCGTCGAACTCGAAGCGCGCGCCGCCGGTCGCCGCCGACCCGACGGAGACGGTCCAGCCGTGGGCCTCCGCGAGCGACCGGACGATGTCGAGGCCGAAGCCCGTCCCCTCGGCCGAGGTGGTGAAGCCGCGCTCGAACACCCGCGCGGCGACGGCGTCGTCGATACCGGAACCGTCGTCTTCAACCGCGAACGCGTCGTCAACCGGCGACGCGGCGACCCGGACGGTCAGCGGCGAGGTTCGACTGCCCGCGGAGCCGTGTTCAACCGAGTTCCGAAACAGGTTCTCGAACAGCCGCTGGAGCCGACCGGGGTCGGCGTGAACCGTCGCCGAGGACTCGACGACGAGCGCCGCGTCGCCCGTCTCGACCGAGTTCCACGCCCGGCGGGCGACCGCTTCGAGCGAGACGGGCGTGAAATCGATGACCACCCTTCCGCTTCGGGCCGCGGCCAGCACGTCGTTGACGATGTCGCTAATGCGCGCGAGCGAGGTCGCGACTCGTTCGAGGTTCTCGGAGTCGTTCGTCTCCCGCTCGAGGTCGAGAAATCCTACCGAGATGGAAAGCGGATTCCGGAGGTCGTGAGAGAGGACCCGCGCGAACTCGCCGAGGCGCTCGTTTTGCTGTGCGAGTTGCTCTTCGTGTTGCCGGCGGGTGGTGATATCGCGGCCGACGCCGCAGAACCCGACGACGTCCCCCTCCGGTCCCGTGAGCCGGCGACCGGTGAGTTGGAACAACAGCGTGCCGTCGTCGGTCGGGAGCCGCGCTTCGACGACCGTGGTTCCCGTTCGCATGACCTCTTCGACGGCGCGCTTGACTGCCGGCCGGTCGTCCTCGTGGAAGAACGCGTCGGCCGACATGCCGGTGAGTTCCGCGTCCGACAGACCGGTGAGCTCCGAGAGCCGCTCGTTCCACGAGACGAGGTTCCCCTCGCGGTCGTAGACGTAGAACACGTCGTCGAGCGCGTCGAGCGCGTCCTCGATGAACCACCCCGTATCGACCGACTCCCCGACCCGCTCGACCGTCTCGCGGGCGGCCCGCTTCTTGCGGTGTTCGCAGGCGAGTCGCCGGACCCGCGAGCCGAGCGCGTCGGCCGGGTCGGTGGCGGCCTCGGTGTCGTCGGCGTCGTTGTGCTCTTCTCGTCCAAGGAACTCCTCGCGGGCGAGATACGCGTCGATAGCTAAATCAACCAGTTCGGTCACGGAGTGGTCGGCGTCACCGGGCGCGAGGAAGACGACCGGGAGGTCGTCGTCCGCCGCTCGGAGCTCGCGGAGCAACGAGACGGCGTCGCCGTCGGGAAACGCCGCGCCGAGGACGAGACAGTCGTACGCGTCCTCGCCGTCGAGGGCGCGGCGGGCGGCGGCGAGCGTCGCGGCCGAGTCGACGGCGGCGTTCGGGACCGACCGCTGGACGACGCGGGAAATCGCGCGGTCGCCGTCGGCGGAGAGAACGCGAGACGGGGAATCGAATAGCATCGGTCGGAAGGGAACGAACTGAACGACTGACAGAATGCTCCCATATAATATAACTTTTCTGTGGATTTTGTCACTTAATTAACGGCAGCGGAAAACGTGTATCCAGTTTCTGGTCGGTTGCCGCGTGTGTCTCGGTGTCGTAATCACTTAGTGCGGTGCGGTCGAAGTTCTCGGTATGTCCAAGAAGGCCAAACTGGTTCTGGTACTGGCACTCGTGGCGGTCCTCTACACCGTGTTCTCCGGGAGTGGAGACACCGTCGAAGTCGAGATCGAAGAGTAACCACTTTCTCGCGTGCTCGGCCGCGTTCGGCCGGGTTCGCCTCACTCGCGGCCGGCCAGTGACGACGCCCGAAGAGGAGGTGCACGCCCGAGAGCGAACGACTTACCCGATGTCCGCGCGAAGGCGGAGCCATGTACGGGGTCGTCACGCGCAACGAAGAGGAAGTCGACTGGCCGGAGTTCGACCGCGGCTTCTACGAGGTCAAGGACGTCACCGGTCGGGCGGCCGAACCACTGTCGAACGCCGTCAACATGATATCGTGTTTCGGCGATAACGCCGCCGCCAACGAGAGCCCCGAGTTGGTCCCCGTCGACGGCGAGGGAAACCCGGCGACGCGGGACCGCACGTACTTCGACTGGGCGTACATCTGCCCGACGAACGAGAAGTACCGCACCGGCCTGCTCGAAATCGTCGAGGACGCCGCCGCGGCCAACGGCGACGTTCGCCTCGACGACGTGGGGTTCCCGCGCGACGAGTACTGCCGGTGTGACCGGTGTACCTCGCAGTTCGAGGCGTGGGCCGCCGACCGCGACCGCGACGCCGACGACGAGGACGCCTGGTTCGAGTGGCGCGCCGAGGTCATCACCGACTTCGTCGCCGACGCGGCCGAGCGCGTCCCCGGTCGCCTGTATCTCACGCTCTATCCGGACCCCTACCCGGGCCACCTCTACCGCCGCGCCGGCCTCGATATCGAGGCGCTTTCGGCGCACGTCGACGAGTTCGTCGTCCCCCTCTACGACACCAACTACGGGACGACCTACTGGCTCGAAACCATCGCCCGCGGCTTCGTCTCGCTGTTGGAGCCCTACGACGCCGACTTCTCGCTCGAACTGTACGCCGTGAACGTGGACGTGGACGACCTCATCCACGCTATCGAAGTCGCAGACGAGTACGCGAAAGACGTGCTGTTCGGCTACGACGCGAGCAACGCCGCCGCGACGCTCCGCCGGATGACCGCCGATGGCTCTCGCGGGAAGACCTACCACCCCGACGACGCGACCCGCTGAGCGCGAGACTCGACGCGCCGGCGAGAGGACCGGAGTCGACCCAACCTCAGAACGCGCCGGCGAGAGGACCGGAGTCGACCCAACCTCAGAACGCGCCGGCGAGGTAGCCGATGACGACGATACCGAGGAGGAAGACGAGCGCCGCGAACGCGAACAGGGCGAACATCAGTCGCCGCTGTCCGCTCGTCGGTTGTGCCATGGGCGTTCTCCGGACCCCATCCACTTATGATAGTCGGCGCTCCGGACGGTCCCGTTCGGGCGGTCGAACTCCGGCGGAAAAAACGGGGCTCTGCGCGGGTCGGCTACGGGACGACGTAGCCGCCGTCGATGACCATCGGGTGGCCGGTGACGAACGATGCGTCGTCCGAACAGAGGTAGACGACCGCGCTGGCGATTTCTTCCGGCTTGCCGAGGCGACCGATTGGCTCGTCTTCGAGCAGCCCCGCCCTCGCCTCGTCGTTGCCGGCGGTGAACCGCTCTATCATCGGCGTCTCGATGACGCCCGGACAGACCGCGTTGACGCGGACGTTCTCGGTCGCCACTTCGAGCGCGGCAGAGCGGGTGAGCCCGATGACACCGTGTTTGGCGGCGTAGTAGTGCGCGAGGTTCGCGCCACCGGTCAGTCCCGCCACGGAAGACGTGTTGACGATAGCGCCCCCGCCGTTCTCGACGAGGCGCGGAATCTCGTACTTCAGGCCGAGGAACACGCCGGTCAGGTTGATGTCGATGACCCGCTGGAAGTCCTCGATGGACATCTCGGCGATGGGACCGGGCGTCCCCTCGATGCCCGCGTTGTTGTGCGCGAAGTCGAGGCCGCCGAACTCGCTGACCGTCCTGTCGACGAGACTCGCCACGTCGCTTTCCTTCGAGCTATCGGCTTCGAAGAAGACGGCCTCGCCGCCCTCGCTTTCTATCTCTCGGACGACCTGCTCGCCGGCGTCCACCTGCACGTCCGAGAGCGCGACCATCGCGCCCTCCTCGGCGAACCGGAGCGCGGTCGCCCGTCCGATACCCGACGCCGCGCCCGTGACGAGCGCGACTTTCCCGTCGATTCCCTTCATGATATCACCACGACCCGCCGGCCGTCCGGACGGCGTAGTCGTGCGTGCCAGTAGGTGTCACTCGGGAATAACGCCTCTTCAGGGACGCGTGACGCTCTCGCAGCCGAGAAAAACCGATTGCTTCGTCCGCTCTCGCAGTCCGCCCGCCTCAGTCGAGGTCTTCGATGGGCTCCGCGTTGCCGAAGTACGGGTCGGGGCCGTCGCCGGGGGCCGCCCAATCGACGGCGTTATCGAGGACGGTGCGAACCTCCTCTTGCTCGTAGATGGGGTAGGTCTCGTGGCCCGGCCGGAAGTAGAAGACGCGGCCCTTGCCGCGGGTGTAACAACAGCCGGAGCGGAACACCTCGCCGCCCTCGAACCACGACGTAAAGACGAGTTCGTCCGGCGCGGGGATGTCGAACCGCTCGCCGTACATCTCGGCGCGGGGGACCTCGAACGACTCGTCAAGGCCGTCGGCGATGGGGTGGCCCGGCTCGACGACCCAGACGCGCTCTTTCTCGCCCGATTCGCGCCACTTCAGCGAGCAGGTCGTCCCCATCAGGCGCTTGAACGGCTTGGAGTAGTGCCCCGAGTGGAGCACGAGCAGCCCCATCCCGTCGCGGACGCGGTCGACCACGCGGTCGACGATGTCGTCGTCCACCTCGTCGTGGGCCTTGTGGCCCCACCACGCCAGCACGTCGGTGTCGTCGAGGACCGACTCGGTGAGCCCGTGTTCCGGTTCGTCCAGCGTGGCGGTCTGCACGTCGTAGCCCGCCTCGCGGAGTCCCTCGGCTATCGTCGCGTGGATACCGTCGGGGTAGATTTCGGCGACCTCGTCGTTTTCCTTCTCGTGTCGGTACTCGTTCCAGACGGTGACGGTGACCATACTCCCGCCGTCGCCGGGCGGCGACAAGTATGCACCGAACGCGGGGGCGGTCCACGGCGGTCGCCCATCGGGTCGGCTACGTCCCTTCGAACGCCGGTTCCCGCCGACTCATGAACGACTCCACGCCCTCGGCGTGGTCGTCGGTCTCGAACATGACCGCCTGCGCCGACGCCTCGTGTTCGATGGCCGCTTCGATGGAGTCGTCCGGGCGGCGGAGCAGACGCTTTGAGGCGGTGAGCGCTTTCGTCGGACCGCCGGCGATGCGCTCCGTGAGGGCGGCGAGTTCGGATTCGAACTCGTCCTCGCCCGCGACGCGGTTCACGACGCCGAGTTCCAGCGCCCGCTCGGGACCGAGTTTCTCGCCCGTGTAGACGAGTTCCATGGCGACGTTGCGACCGACGAGCCGCGGAAGGAGGTACGACAGCCCCGAATCGACCGCGAGACCGACCCGACGGAAGCCGAAGCCGATGGAGGCGTCTTCGCGGAGGAGTTGGAGGTCGCAGGCGATGGCGAGCGCGCCGCCCGCGCCCACGGCCGGGCCGTCGATGGCCGCGACCGTCGGCAGGTCGCACTCGTAGACGCGGCGCACGCAGTCTGCGGTGTCGCGGACGACGTGGTCGACCGCCTCGGGGAGCGTCATCGCGTCGGCCTGTAGCTCTAACATGGCGTTCACGTCGCCGCCGGCGCAGAACGCGCCGGCCTCGTCGCTCCCGCGGAGGACGACACAGCGCGCCTCGTCGGGGAGCGAGTCCAGCGCCTCGCGTACGCCGGCGGTGACTTCGACCGTCAGCGCGTTCCGAACCGCCGGAGCGTCCAGCGTCACCGTCGCCACGCCGCCGTCGAGCGCGAGTCGTACCGCGTCGGTGTCGAGTTCGACCTCGGTCATTTCCCGGTTCGACGTGCAGAACCGTGAAAAACGTTTGGACCGTGGAGAGTTGAATCGTCGGCGACCGGCTCAGGAGAACACCGCGTCCACGTCGATTCCGAGTCCGGGCCGGTTGGGGACGCGCATCCGGCCCTCGCGCACGGGTACCGGGTCGGCCGCGAGGTCGGCGTCGAGGAGCGACGCGGTCGCCAGTCCGTGCGCCCGGTCGCCGGGGAGCGACGCCGCGACGTGGAGCGCGCCGAGTCGGGCGACGACGGCGTCGATGGTGGTCGTGACGACGACCTCCACACCGACGTCGCGGGCGCGAGCAGCGAGGTCGCGGACGCGGTCCGGTCCGCCGAGCGCCATCGGCTTGCAGACGAGCACATCCGCCGCGTTCGAGGCGAGCGCCCGCCCCGGCGGGACCGCGGAAAGCGACTCGTCGAGCGCGATGGGCGTGTCGTGGAGCCGTCGGAGCACGGCGTGACCGTCGAGTTCGTCGGCCGGAAGCGGCTGTTCGAGGTAGTCGAGGTCGAGGCCCGACTCCTCGACCGCGCTCAGGAATCGGTCCGCAGTCCAGCGGTCCCACGCGGCGTTCGCGTCGGCCCGGAGCGACACGTCGGGACCGACCGCCTCGCGGACCGCCCGCAGGCGCGCCGCGTCGTCGGTCGGGTCGCGCGCGCCGACCTTCAGTTTGAGACAGTCGTACCCTGATTCGACGGCGGTCTCGGCGGCCTCGACGGTCGTCTCGGGATCGTCGTCGCCGAGGGTTGCGTTCACCGGAAGCGAGGTGTGCGGGTCGGTGGCTAGGGACGCGGCGAGCGGTCGGCCGGCGGCGCGAGCGCGGGCGTCGGCGACGGCGAGCGAGGCGGCGTGTCTCGCCGCGGGC
>NZ_LOEP01000002.1 GCF_001482285.1 Haloferax sp. Q22
CCGAAGGATCATCTTGCAGGGTCGCTGAGCTCATTCCACCTCAGCATTCACCCTGCTCTTTGGTGTGCTAATCGTTCTATGACACCCTCCGCTTGGCGTCCAGTGGGTGACGGCACTCACGACGAGGATCGACGCACTCCCGACCGTTGGAGATGCGATGGAGGCGATACCAGCGCCCTGGCAGGCGGCCATAAATCGAGTCAGCGGGTCCGGACGAGTGGGACCGTACGATTCGACCGACATCGTGAGCGAGTCCACTCGTGGCTCGTAGTTGGCTATTACGGCAGGCAGTCGTCGTTGCCAGAGGATGGCCAATCAATACTACTCGGCTCTGTTGAAATCCTCAGTACTAACAGCTTGCTGCGGCCGTGCTGAATACAGGGCGCAAGTCGGTCACAGAGTTGGATGAAAACTCGTTTAGTATAGAAAATCATCTTGATGGGTATCTCCAGATAGCCTGCTATAGCAGGTTCCACATTTACTCGGTTAGGTGCATACCCATGATATATGAGGTTCGGCCTGACGGAGAATCAACGGGAGTTTCGAGATGAGGTTCGGGAGTTTACAAAAACGGAAATCGAACCAAAGGCGAGAGACCTCGACCGAAAGGAGGAGTACCCGAGCACGATTTTCGACGAACTCGGCGAACGTCGTTTGACGGGCGTGACGCTTCCGGAAGAATACGGGGGCCGGGGCGAAGGCCTCGTCGAACTCGCGTTGATGATCGAAGAGCTATCGGCTGGACTCATGTCCGTGGCAAGTGCCATCGGACTCCACATCGGAGTTGCGACAGTCGTCGAGCGCTTCGGAACCAAGGCGCAGTGCGAGGACTTCCTTCCAGAGATGGTGTCCTTCGACACTGTCGGCGCACTCGGCTTGAGTGAGGCGAACGCGGGGAGTAATAAATTGGAGATGGAGACTACCGCTGAACGTAACGAGGATGAGTGGGTACTCAACGGCCACAAACAGTGGGTAACGAACTTCTTTGACGCTGACTACGTCCTTACGTACGCGAAAACTGGCCCCGAGGAGGACGCCCCACACAACATCAGCGCGTTTCTCGTACCAACCGATGATTTCGAAACCGAGACAGTATGGGAGACACTGGGCGCGAACAGCGTCAAATCCCCGCGCGTCTCCCTCTCGAACGTTCGCGTTCCCGATGACCGACTCGTCGGCGAGGAGGGCGAGGGCTACGTTCAGCGTGGAGAAATACATACGGGTGTGAACGTCCCAGCTCGCGGTATCGGTATCGCCCGCGCTGCCCTCGAAGATACGGTGGCCTACACGAGCGCACGTAAGCAGTACGGCCAGCACATCAGCAACTTCCAAGGTGTAGGATGGGAGGTCGGGAAGATGGCTGAACGAGTCGATACCGCCCGGTTACTCACCCTCCGCGCGGCCGACCGTGCCGAACGTGGATACGACGTCACACGCGAGTTCAGCATGGCGAAAATCAACGCCACACAGGCCGCCGTGGACAACGCAAACGACGCGATTCAACTCCACGGTGGTATCGGCTACACGACTGAGCACCATGTCGAGCGGTATCTGCGCGACGCGAAACTCCTCACGATTGCCGGTGGCCCGAACGAAGGTCACAAGAACACACTTGCTGAGGCCATCTTCGAGCGACATGATAACTGACCAAGAGGCTCTGTTGAAGTCCTCTCGCTGTCTTGCGATTTGTTGAGAGACTAGCTTTCACTGTGATCCACGGAAACTAGCCAGAAAGAGCGCTCTCTCCAATGTCAACGCTGAAGGATTTCAACAGAGCCGACCAAGAGGGTCGTCGGCTGTCTGCCCCGGCTCACAGAACCGTTATCGGGCTATAGGGATATTCGATATTACGATGTCTCCCGAGCGGTCTGACGAAGCACTTCAGGTGTCTCTTGATCTCTGGTACCCAGAATGCTGGGAAATCAAAATCACGGAGCGTCTCGACGTCGGGATTCTCGGTTATGGGATTTACATGACTGGCGGCGAGGTTGCGACGCTTTTCACTATCTACGCGAACAATCACGAATCGGTTACCGAGGGTATCGAAGCTATTCGTGCGTCTGAACACGTTCGTTCTGTCTCCCAGATGGCGACTGGTTTCCGACAGGCATCGATTCCAAAGCCCGGAAATGCAACGCGCGAACTCCTCGTTGTTCACGATGGGCGAAAGCAGATTAGTCAGCCACTCACTTCTCGTGGATTCGTGTGTACGGGGCCGATTGATATTCGAGATGGGAGGGAGTATTGGAGTCTCGTAACGAACCACGACCGGGAGACGGCTCGAATCAAGCTTGATGAAGTTCGTGAGCAGATGAGTGCGGAGATTCATGTGCGGAGTATGAAACAGCAGAATCGGGGAGATGCGCCAACCACACTGCCAGTGGATCAGTTCACGAAGCGTCAGTTAGAGGTATTTCAACTCGCTCGTGAGATGGGGTACTACGAGTATCCGAAGGAAACGTCGGCCGGCGAATTAGCGGATGAATTGGGGATTACCACTTCGACCCTCCACGAACACCTTCACAAAGTGGAGGCGATTTTATTAGGGAGAGACGGCCTGACGTGGCTCGAATAGTGTCCTTCGAAATTTGTGTTCGCAACCCTACGTAACAGTCATTTTTGCTCACGAGGCTTGGAAACGAACGACACCCACGTGCTAAATCCACCCTCTGTCTGTGTCACACAGTTTCTATCAGGCTCTACGGCATTCAACAGAGCCTACTAATCACACCCGTTGTGATCTGTCTCGGTTGACTCACCACCACAAACTCGTTTTATTCACTCACACTACCGTTGTCCACAAAGGGGCTTTCTCCAGTGCTGCTGCTAGAACGAGCGTCTGTACCCGCGGTGGGTGTCGACGACCCGTGGAGTGCGTCCCGACTATCGACGGTTGATCACACGCTCGCTAGCGCCACCCCATCACAACGTCTGTGATTGCACTCCCACCCGAGGACTTCGGTGACGTTTCTGCGAGTTCCGAGACAACGTGTTCGGAGAAGATGACGCGTTTGGTCCCGCGGCGTTTCACGATCTTCACGCCTGCTTTCCCGAGGTCGTCGAGAAAGTCCATGACACGACTGACGGTTTGGGTGTGGGGCGTTCGGCCTTCCTTTGCGTGGAGGACGGTGCGAATCGTCCCCGAGTCGAGTGCGAAGCCAGCAGGGACGTTCGTGGCGTACTCTTTGATGTCCTTGGCGATGAAGCGAGCGCGCTCTTGGTTGGCGGTGAGGTTCGACAGCGCCTTCGAGGGAAGTCGAATGAGCTGTTGGAGTGGGGAGCGACGGGTGGTGGACTCGTCGGCTGGGGGTCCTTCGGATTCGACGGCGTAAAGGCGCTGTTGGAGGTGCTTGCGGTGGTCGGTTGCTGCGTCGAGTTGGGCTTCGAGGTCGTCGGTACGGGATTTGTACTGAGAGAGTTGGTCGCGTTGAGACGCGATTGTCTGTGCCTGGGCATCGACTGTGTTTTCGAGTTGTTCGTTGTCGGCTTCGAGTTTGTCGACGCGGTCTTCGAGTTCGTCGATCCGGGCGGCGAGGTCTTCGATGGAGGGGTCGGTCATTTGTGGCCCTCCGTTCGGGGTGGCTGTGCGACGAGACCTTTTTGCGTGGGTGGTGTGTTCGGAGACATGCGGTTGGGGTTAGACCGCACCGGATCCGTGCTACAACACGGGTCCTTTCTGCAGAGACCAATGATCCAGTAGACAGTCTATCCTACCGAACGAAAGTCATGGTATTAAAATTTGGTACTATTATTTTCAAATTGGGAAGGATAGTACCAATTTGATGACAAAACCACTCGTTCTATAATCACCACGTTGCGAGGGACCTCTATGCGAGACCAAGCACAGTGGATGAACAAGGCGAGTATCCCAGTGTTAGAGCTATTGGACGAATCTGGAATTGCCTTGCCCGCTCAAACCATTGCTCTAAATCTCGACAGAATGCTCTCACAAGGCCCGTCGCGCACTACTGTCTACCGAACACTGGAGCCGCTCGAGGAACATAGGCTAATTGAACACGTTACTGGCGACAGTAAACACTACGTCATTACTGAGAAAGGCAAACAGTTCCTTGCAGGCGAACTGCGAGCGTCTGATCTATAACTGATCCACACCGAGCGTATTAGGTCTCATCTTCGTCTAACTCGCAGACAACCTCTCGAAGTTCGGTTAGCAATTCGGGCTTATGTTCAGCCAGCATTGCCATCTCCTTAGGGAGTTCTTCATGGATTCGACGCCGAACTCGAGACACTGCTTGATACCGCTTTTCGGGTTCTTCATCGCTTGCTTCAGCAATTCGTTCCCACTCAGTGTTTGTAATGAGACCGCGAGATCGTGGCATTCTACGTCACCTACTACGAACAATCTCTCTCAAATATCATGTATCTTACGTTGCGAGTATTCGCAACTATTAAGCTGCCGTAGAACAGAGTTGTAACTGAGAAGTACCGGGTTCGCCTTTTGCAGAAAGGCCACGTGCTGTAACACGTGACCGGGTGGCTTCTCAGGACAGAGTAAGCCAATGTCAACTACGCACACCGCGACACAAGAGCGTACCGTATCGCTAGCTGACCACCTTACTAACGCCCTCGCGAACTCGTTCACCCTTGGAATCGACACCGAGGGCTTCACACACCACTACTTCCGACCTGCCGACGCCGTCGTCGTCTTTGACGGCCGAACCCTCGACCACTACCAGCCACTCGATGGCCGGCCGCTTCGAGAGTGGAAGGCATTCGTCTCCCAGAAGCGTGGGTGGGATTCGATGGGCCAACTTGCACCCATCGGACTCCGAGTGGATTCCGAGCGCAAGGAGGACCCTCGCGCATGAGTGCCCACGAAGAGTTGCAGATGCACCTCGCCCAAGCGCTGACGCGAACGACCGACCCCGACGTGCAAGCGCATCTGCACGCTGCGCTGGAGTCCTGTCAGGAGCTGCCGACGATGCTCGTGGCGTGTCCCGCGTGTGGCGCGGTGGGTTTGCCAGAACGGATCGAGATACACGACTGCCGGCGTCGATAAATCGAGTCTCAAATACTCTCAGCGCAAAACTATATTGTAACACTTAAATACCACTATTTTGAGTATTCTGTAAATATAGTATTTAAATCGGCTCTGTTGAAATCACGTTCCTCAGACGGGGCCCCGATAAACAGCCAATCAGTCGACTTCTGCGAATGCACGAATCAGCATTGAAGCCGTATGTGATGCTTTTTGGGACCACAAACAACCGGAAGGGTTCTCCGTGGAGTGCGTCCCAAACCCTGAATAGTATATTCAGTCAACAGACAAAAATAGTATCAAAACTGACTGTTATCATTTTTAGATGGCTATCACTCATTTTTTGGACCGAACCGAAGATCCACACAACACGCTATTCTGGCTACCAGTGTTCCACAAGCGACGCTGTAGGCGGTGTACTTTGAACAAGACCCCTAGACTGTGTCCGGCTCGTGGTGCCCCAATGCGTGTCGGAAACTGCGTGCAGGTGTACCGAACATATGTATGTTATACCACTCGGCACCTACTGCCGTCCACGCTGCCTCGTTACTGCTCGGCGTAACCCGTTCGACGACGTGGCCACATCGATGCGACGGACACAATCTCTAACTAAATAGACGTTCGACACCGCTAGTAGTGTTCTCAGTCCCTCCACTGTGGTCCGGCGTGTCCCTCCAAACACCTCCCTTTCCTGTCGGTGTGCGCGAAACGCATGTGACCGGGCTCGTGATGCTCATCGGCCTCATCTTCGGCGGGATGTATCTGTACACTCGCTGGCGTCAGTTTCTTCGATAGACACAGCTACGGACGCGTGTCGCACTGCCCTAACGGACATCACCACCGACCGTCGATGGCGCGCTTGTACGCCGTCTCCGCCTGGTCGGCGACACTGTCCCAATCGTACTGCTCGGCGCGTGTCGTCGGTTCAGTCGGTGGGCGCTCACCCGCGAGTGCTTGGCCTAACGAGTCTGCGACTGAATCGACGGTTAAAAAAAGAGATGGTGGTGCCACAAATACTGTCCCTACGGCACCTAGCCACTTCGTGCGCAAAGCAGTCAGTAGCTCAGGCGTACTGTGAAACTACCTAGTCATTCTGGGCCCTTCACAGGAACCGGGAATTTGTAGTCGTACGCCATGACCGTGTTCGAACGCCGCAAGTCATCGAGGAACCTCCGTGCATCGTAGTCACGAAGCCGAATGTACAACCCGGAGCCGTCCTCGATGCCCTTCTGTCTGACTGCGTAGTTGTCGTACCCCAGTCGGTCGACCTCCGACTGCAAGTGTTCGACGCACGACTCGGGAAAGCCGTGGGTCGCAAAGGAAACACGCGGTGCGCCGCTGTCACGGATTGAGCAGTTCCCGTCACCCCAGTACCAATGCAGGAGTGCGGTCTTGTCGAGGTGGAAGTCTTCGGGGACGATTTTTCGATTGTTCTTCTCCTCTCTGACTTCGTACCACTCCTCGTACATTCGCTGAAGATGTGGTTGCGGTCGAGACGTGACTGTCCAGCACGTATAGTCTTCGTCAGTAAACTGATTCAGCCGGGTGATCGAGTTCGGCTGTGACTCTGGGAAGAATCCATCGGGAAGCTTTGTGATCAATCGGCGCGCGTGTTCCGCTGTCGTCGTCGAGAGTTGGAAGAAACACGACCCATCGTACCGAGAGTGTAAGCACCCATCGCCGAGTAACTCTCCCTGAATAACCGATACCTGAGACGGATTCAGTCCGATATCGGTGGTCTTCGGGAATGAGATTGGGTCGGCACCTGCCTCTTCAAGGTGGAATCGAATTGCGATTGGGGACGTGTCGTATCGGTCCGCAAGCGACTGGAGGGAACGCCGACGCTCGTACGCGTCGACCAACTCATCCCTTCGGTTCGCTAACTGTGTGTATGCTGGACCACCATTTCGCATTGCGACATCGTGGTCGTGCAGGCGACTCTGAATCGGTCTCGTGGACACATCGAACACCTCCGCAATCTCACGCAGCGACTGTCCCGACTCGTAGCGCTCGATAATCTCGTCAACTCGCTCATCGAGCCACTCGTACCGCATCCGTCAGGCCTCCACCAAGAACGGCTGGCAGTCATGATCGTTGATGCGTTCTGGTAGCCCGACCGCACCACAGAAAGGACACTCGTTGAGTTCTTCTGGTGGTTGGTTTTGATGCTGTTCAACAGACTCTTGTCTATCTCTATCTGAGTTGCTCATGCTTCGTCTTGGGCGAAGCACGGGGCGGTGTCTCCAGCACCGTCCTCTCCTTTGAGGCGACCCGTGCTTCTCGATAGGTGCTACGAGAGGTGGCTATTTAGTAGTTTTGCTTAGCAAAATGCTTGGCAAACAGTTGGGTCATGTGCTGAGTAGATTGCTGAGAATTATGTTTACGGAGTTAGAACTGCGCGTCAGACATGGTCAACGAACGCTACGAACCGAACGAACGGGAGGAAGTCGTCCTCGAGTTATTCAAACAGGGTCGGCGTTCTGGTTCGCCGTGGGGTCGTGTTAATCCGCTCTATCTGCGTGAGCACTCCGACTTAGAAAAGGGGCAGGTCGAGTACGCGCTTCGGAATCTAACGAATGCCGGCTGGATTACGCAGTTGAATCGGGGTGGGTTGTATGAGTTGGTGGAAGATCCGCGAGATTCAATAAATGAATAATTCATTCAATCCAGAATCTAATAGAGACTTTACAAGACACAGATTAGCCTAAATGGACACGCCCCAGTCGTTCCGGATATCTCATCCAAATAGTCAAATCAGTCACCGTTCACAAATGTGATAAATATGATGGCCGTTATCGTTCTGTTCATTTCAAATGAAGTTGTTCCAGTACCTTCATTTGGATTTCAATACAGAATATGTATATGAACAGAGTTTCCGTCGTCATTCCCACTAAAAATGCAGGCCAGGAGTTTGAGGAAACATTAACATCAATTCGAGATCAGACTATCTCTGATATCGAACTCATCGTTATTGACTCTGGCTCTACCGACGGTACAGTTGAGCTCGCAGAGCAGTATGCTGACACCATCATTGAGATTCCACCTGACGAGTTCCACCACGGAAAAACTCGAAACCGAGCAGCGGACCAAGCTGAAGGGGATATTATCGTCTTTACCGTTCAAGATGCACTTCCAGTTGATGACGAGTGGTTAACCCAGCTCACCAGTCCAATTAAAAATGGTAATGCCGATGTATGTTATGGCAACCAAGTAGCGTACTCTGATGCTAAACCTTCGGACAAATTCTTTTACAAATATTTTTATCCAGATTCTTCAATTACTCTCACAAAGGACGACACAAACAAGAAAGGGGACTTCTATATGGATAACATATTTTTATCTGACGCAAACTCAGCGGTTTCTCGCCATGTTTGGAATCAATTTCAATTCCTCGATTCTGTACCTATGTCTGAAGATAAGGACTTTGCATACCGAGTCGCATCTGCAGGTTACGAAATTCACTACTGCCCAGAGTCAAAAGTCTATCACTCACACGACTATACGCTTCGGTCACTATTCAACCGACGATACAAAGACGGGAAAGCATTTACCGAAATCGCTGCTACTGATTCCGATGACTTCCTATTTGATGGGGTACAGTATGTCTGGAATGAATACGCTTACTTAATCAGCTCTGGTGCAGTCTACTGGATTCCGTACGCACTCTTGTACGACATTGTCTACTTCATATCATTCATGCTAGGGAAAAATCACGGACATCTTCCAACGAGCGTCGATCAACGACTGGGGCACTAAAATAGGTCTTCAAACACACCAAGCAACCTATTAGTTGCCTTGTCCCAAGTAAACTGCTCTGATCGATCTCGTCCCTTCTGAGAGAGTTCTTCAAGCCGATTAGAGTCATGAACCACTTCTAGACCTCGTTTGATCGAATCAATGTCGTATGGATCAACGAACTCAGCTGCCTCTCCCATCACTTCAGGTATTGCCGTTACATTTGATGTGACGACCGGTGTCCCACGAGCAGCTGCCTCAAGCGGCGGAAGACCAAATCCTTCATAGAGAGAAGGATACGCAAATATAGTTGCATTTTCATATACATATATCAATTCCTCCCGTGAGACATATCCTAAGTTTATAATATCATCTCGGTCGACCTTCTCGTTACCGAAAGCAGCGGTATCACTTGGACCAACTACAACAAGCTCACAGTCTGTATCTAGTCTGTTATATGCCTGAATGAGGCGTGAGAGGTTTTTGCGCTCATCCGCGGAGCCTACAAACAGGATATACTCGTCAGGAACTTCGATCGGTTTTCCAGCATTTTTCTCAAAAAAGAGGTCGTCAATACCATTGTAGACTACATGAACATCGTCTTGCTTGACTGGGAGCTTCTCAACGATTCTCTTTTTCGAAAATTCTGAAACAGTCACTACAACATCGGCATTCTGAACACCAAGCGGAATCGTCGCTTTTCGATAAAATCGTTGAAGGCTACTGTGCCCATGTTCCGAACCGACATGGTGAACAAGTACTACTGTTTTGTAATCTCCCCAAGTGATGGGCGGGGCGTTTGCATTTGGACAGAATAGAATGTCTAAATCATCTTTCGCTGCGAGGAACGGAAGTACACTTCGCTCCCAGATGACACCAAAGGCCTGCGAGTTCCATGGGAAAAGAGTATCACTATACGAGGGTGTATTATCGAACCACCGATAACCCTCCTCGTTCCCGTATAATGTACACGAGTCTGATCGATCAATTAGATTCTTTGTGTGTTGTATTCCGACTTGAGCGGCTCCTGCAGGAGTCTCAAGACTGAATACTCGTGCGTTGATTCCGATATTCATCTTTCTATTATGTCCTCCCTGGCACCTCGAAGCACGTATCTTTCCATCAGTTAGCCAATGTTAGTTATAGTATCGGTTCTCTATTACTATTTTACTTGCTTAGTACACTTCCAGGAAATGGATAGATAGATGAAGTACTCACGGCATATGAACTAAGAGATTCTTGTGTTCTCTTGAGACAGTCGGTGTTTATTTGGGAGAGCAACTCATCTCAGAAGGAAAGATGAAAATGACAGGTGAGCTAACTTGGAGGCGAGCATATGAGTGAGAGCGCGGAGCAAACGGCTAGAAACGTTGAGAATATTCTTTTAATCACGGTAGACTCACTTCGATATGATTTGACATTAACCAGTAGTCCACAACTTTCAGCAATTGAGAGGTTATCTGAGGATGGTGTTTCCTTTGAGCATGCGTATGCTACAGGGCCAGGAACAACGCCTTCGTTCCCTGCTATGCTTACAGGAACACTACCGTTATCATATGGGGGGTTAGGTCCACTAACTGATGAGCGGCCGAGAGTTGCATCTAATCTTCGAGATGCTGGGCTCACTACTGGTGGCTTCCAGAGTAATCCGTTCCTTTCACGTCACTTCAACTATAATGTTGGATTTGATACATTTGAGGACTACCAAAACCCACTAATGGGAATTGCAACCAAGATCTTCCCACGGGGTATTGAATTGTCGAACCCTCAGATGAAGAAGATCGATGAGGTGTTCCATCTCACCGATATCATAAAGAAGACCTATGAGTTGGTGAAAGGTAAGCCACGACCATATGTTAATGCAGAAACTATCACAACAGATGCGATCAACTGGCTTGACGACGCAGATGATTCATTCTTCGGCTGGGTCCATTATATGGACGTTCATCATCCGTGTTATCCTCCAGAACAATATCGTGCTCAATTCGATGTTGCAGATATCTCGCAGACAGATGTTTCTGAATGGTACTCTCAGTTACTTACCCAACCCGAGACTTTGTCAAAAGATGAGATTGATTCACTTCGTCGGCTCTATGATGCTGCTGTCCTTTATACAGATGATCAGATTAATCGACTCCTTGACAAGCTGAGTGAAATGAACAGATATGAAGATACCTTAATCGTATACACATCTGACCACGGTGAACTATTTGGTGAACATGGTGCATACGGTAAACCACGACGTATGTATGACGAACTTCTACATATTCCCCTAATCATAACAAACGGACCAGAAGGTCTTTCAGAGTACTCTAGTGAATTAGTTAGTTTGTTGGACTTGCCACCTCTATTTCATAACGTATTAGGAGTGGAGTCTCCGCACAAGTATGAAGGACAGGGAATTACTGATACTAAAAGAGAATTTATTATTGCTGAACATGAAATGGATGGCGAGGTCATCGTTGCTGCTCGATCAAAAGATTTGTTGTTTGAGGTAGACAAAATAAGAAACGAGGACCGATTATCCAGCATTAAAAATGGCGAATTTGTCGAAAATTATCAAAAAGACGCGCCAGACTCAGAAGACATACAGCAAGCCGTGTTGAATCGTCTTTCTAATCTTGATGTGAATACACGCCGACTTGAAGACGAAGTGGAAGGAGATGTTCAAGACAGATTGGAAGATCTTGGATATTTATAGATATAGCAGATACAGTATAATATATAATTAATGAATAGATAGGTCGAAAAGTAGGTGAATCATACCAGCACCCGACCTGTCCGGCGAGAGTTAAGACCACTACGCTTGGATATTGGTCCTGGCAGAGGATCATGATGTCTGTTGGGTGTTCACCGCCCGATTTCATGCTGACGGTCGTTATTCTCGCAAAGTAGAAGTGGTTGTTTATATTCCTAATACAAAAGTAATTAATTCAATGTATCTGGTTGTTGGGTGTCACTTCTCTGATAACCTGCTAGATTTGCTGGTACCTTAGCCGAGGCGGGCCGCAGTCAATGAAACGGCTTCAAGATTAACGGTAATCAATCGTAGTTATATGTGGTGATATACTCGACAAAGTTCTGATTCTTGATGTCGCTCTATTCAATCGTAACGGCACCTATCCAGCAGCTACGTCTTTTCACGATATCACCGAGAAACGCTACCCTCGCAAAACGGTATCTCTCACAGATACACTCGCCTATTTCGATTGGACATTTGAGATGGAGGAAAGGTACGTCTAACGCTCTCGAAAAGTACTGGGCGTGCTGGTGATCACCTGTACGATTTCCCAATTTCTACGTCTAGTTGCCTCAGACTCGTTTTGAAACCGAAGATGTGAGGGTGAGTGTGAGTGAAGATGGTGACGATTTAGTCATTAAATATTCAGTCACAACTATTACAGATACCGTTTAAGCAATTGATAGTTGCCGTACCGAATTATCGATTTGGATCGGCAGACTGGATAGTAATTGCAGTCACACCGAGGGTGTCATAGAACGATTAGCACACCAAAGAGCAGGGTGAATGCTGAGGTGGAATGAGCTCAGCGACCCTGCAAGATGATCCTTCG
>NZ_LOEP01000020.1 GCF_001482285.1 Haloferax sp. Q22
AGCTACGTCTTGCAGGGCGTTGGAGCTGGTGGACACAGTTTCCAAACCCTGCGGCCTCCCTTGGGAGGCTTTCTATGACACGCTCCCAATGGCTGGTGGATATTCTAATGAGAGAACTCAGACTGCCTCGAGGATTCTGTGGGAAACCTAGTGCTGCACGATATTAATCTTATTCTTAAGATTAAGCTTCACACTGGGGGTCACAAGACATGACGTTGACGGCGGATCTCTCCCCGCTCGACAGTGATGGTTTCTACACTTGGCTCAAGGTCGCTGGTCAGTCGTTCTGTTGCCCCACCACAAAATGCAGAGCAGCCATTCAGGGTTTTCTCAGCGTTCGTATGAAGATGCCCGAGAGCAAGCCCGTCAATCGAAATCGTGCTCTCTTCGAGTACTTCCTGTAAGTGGCAATCAGGATTCGGACTTCCCGTAAGCGGTGCAACCGACTGATGCATACAGAGGAGAGTCGCGACCCCGCTTGGTGGACGCTCAAAGCCTAGCTGACCGTGGTCCCACGATTTCTGATAGTCGACTCCATAGAGTGCGACAGCATCACCGATCACGGCGGGACGGGAGCGAAGATGGGTAGCTAATCCTGCATCACAGAACTGTTCGAGACACACGCGCCCCTTCTTCCGCGCATGGTTGCCGTAGATGAAGTAGAACGGAATCTCGGCGTTCGCCAACTCAGTGAGACCATCATGGCATGCTTCTTCGATCGAACTCGGAATCCCGTTCCTGGTATTGTTATGGAAGACGTCGCCAGTGTGAACAACGGCATCGACACGATGCTCGATCGCGAGATCAATCGCAGCGTTGAATCCAGCGACGGTGTCGATCTTCCAGGAATTGTTTTTGTGACCGCCTGTTTGCTTCCCCAGGTGCGTATCAGTCAGATAGAGAAGCTTCGCACGGCGGTCGGTCGGGCGAACGCCTTTGTGTTCAATCTCGAGTTTGCCCGTCCCATGCAGCTCTCGGCCAGCTGGCCACACCTCGCCGTATGCAGAGTGAAGCCGATACCAGTGACCCTCCTGCCAGGGGTAGTCCCGCCCATTCGAGCTTTTCGCCCATACTGTAAATGAAAATGAGGTCCCATCAACGTCCTCGACAGTCATCTCGAAGGCGCGTCGAGAACCTGAACCCGGTCTGCACGTCACAACCTTGACTGTAATATCGAGATGCTGCTTTTTTCGAATATCAGCATACGTATTCTCCATAGCGACTGCTCATACCACTGCTGTCACTGATTAATAGTTTTATCACCGACTCTCAAAGAGAGGGATATGTCGTCAATAGATGCTGAAGCCGGTGTTCTTCTTGGACTTGCTTGTGGCGACGCCCTCGGACGGCCCATCGAATTCCGTTCCTCACACCAGATTTCGCAGACGCACGGAACGGTTACCGAGATGCTGGGTCACGGGACGCACAATCAGCCTGCAGGGACCATTACTGACGATACCGAAATGGCGCTCTGTATTGCCCGAAGCCTCGCCGACCATCACGCGTTCAGGCCGGACGAGATCACTGAGCGTTTTGTCGCCTGGTACGACAGTGGTCCGTTCGACATTGGCCTGATGACCAGCGATGCCCTCCAGAACATCAAACACGGAGCTTCCTGGCGTGATGCTGGCCAGCAGGTGTGGGAGTCCCGCGCCGAAGGGAGCAATGCTGGGAATGGGAGCGTAATGCGCTGTGCGCCGTATTCGATCGCCTTTCGGGACGAGTGGAGTGACCTTGCACGTGTGAGTGCGACGTCTTCAGCGATCACGCACGCGGATCCGCGCTGCACGTATGGCTGTATCGTGCTCAATCTCACTTTGGCAGGGTTACTTACCCAGCGACCAACCCCTCTCAGAGACGCTCTCGACCATATCGAAGCCGATGCCCCCGAAGAACTCCTCACAGCGTTACGCTCGGTTCCGGACGGTATCAATCCCCACACGCTCAGTGCAAGCGGCTACGTGGTCGATACGCTGCAAACATCACTGTATCACGGACTTACAGCGGACACGGCGGAGGATGCCATCGTCGCTGCTGTAAATATGGGAGATGACACCGACACCGTCGGTGCAGTTACGGGAGCTATCGCGGGAGCTCGATTCGGAGCAGATGCACTCCCCGATCGATGGATCGGCGAGTTGGAGTGTGCCGATGAAATCGCGCGCCTCGAGTCGGTACTTATGACTGCAGAATTCACCGTGGATGAGAGTTCCGTTAGCTAGCTTCCCAGGGCTTGGTCTAGCCCATTCTTAATATTAAGAATAAGATTAGGTCTAGGTGGCTGCTGACAGCCTACAGTGTCGAATTTGGCTGCTGTTCCGATTCTGTGCGAGGGAGGCGTCCGTCTGGTCGGGGAACGTTCCCTGCATCGATTTCGATATCGACGCGGCGCATATGTTTACAGCCCCCTTCAGGTTCGCGTCGCTGCCAGTCGAGACATGTACACGTCTCAGCGGCGACATCGACATCGTGAACGGCCTCAGGGTCACGTCCCGAGGCTTCCCGTGGGTTAGTCGGACACTCCCATCTGACCATCGGCAGAGGAGCCTCGAACGGTCGGGTGGGTCACGGTCGGGGCGTCCACGGCCCCCGATGCCTGCCGTCGCACCTTCC
This sequence comes from Haloferax sp. Q22, assembly GCF_001482285.1. Classification (GTDB taxonomy): domain Archaea; phylum Halobacteriota; class Halobacteria; order Halobacteriales; family Haloferacaceae; genus Haloferax. The sequence goes on from NZ_LOEP01000020.1 coordinate 2,614, forward strand.
TTACTGTGGGAAGGCTGTTGAGAGCAGACACATTCCAATCTTGATGCTTCTTGGTGCCTTTCACGGCGATGTTGACGCTTGCACCTCGGTCGCTGTGGTCTTGGTGCGCACAGTCTTTGCACTTGAACCGCTTCTTGTTACGGTTCGCTCGCTCCGTGTGCCCACATAGCGGACACTGCTGGCTGGTGTATTCAGGGTTAATCCAGCCAGTCGGGATGCCCTCGAATGACGCCTTGTACGACGTATAGAACTGGAGGGCGCGGAACGGGAGGTGGTGCAAGCGTCGGTTCATCCGCGTGCCGTAGTCGATACTGTCGCGCATCTCTTTGAGGTCTTCAAAGACGATGCACGGCTTCTCGAACTGACGGCTCCACTCCACGATGTGCCGAGATACCTTGTGGAGTCGGTCGCGGACAAACCGTTCTTCGCGCCCGTCCAGCGTATCGTGGATGCTGTCCTTCCCCGCGTTCTGGACGCGCTTGCGCATCGTGAAGTAGCGGTGGCGCTCGAACTTGATTTCGGGGAAGTCAATGACCAACGTATCTTCGACACCGCTCTCGGAGAGTGCGGTCAACGCCACGTTGTCCTCGTTTACGTCCACGCCGACGACCGTCTGCGAGTCCTGCTTGTTTCGAACGGTCTGCTCAGTGTTAGTGACGGTGACGTGCAACTCGGGGTTGTCGTTGTGGAACAGGGCTTCCGCCGTCCCAATTTCCCACTGGCCGCTTTCGAGTGCAGTCGTAAGAATATCGAGATGACCATCACTCCCTTTGAGGACGCCCGTGACGTGCTTGTACGGTTTCGCGCTGATGCGGAATGCCACGTTACTGTCGTCGGTGAGCGACAGGTTGTACCCCTCCTCGTAGTTCGCACGAAGCGGGTATGCACCGTCCTTGGTGTGACTGGGTTGGCCAAAGTCGTCATACTCGTAGTAGTTCTCCATCGCGCCGAGGGCTTTGGCGACGACACGCTGCGTCGTGTTCTTCACGAGGTTGGCGTCGTCGGCCATACGGTCGGGAATCGCGTCCCAGTCCTCATCTTCTTTGGCGAGTCGGATGGTTTCGTTGTACACCGAGCGCGATTCGAGACAAGCATCATGGAGCAGGCTCTCGTTGTCACTCCGGATGTCGAGTTGGAAGTCCAGCGTCTTGATGAGTGCCTGTTCGTCGGTCATCTTCTACACGAATTCTGATGTGTCGTCCTCGTTCATAAGCTCATGCTACGGAGGGTGAAAGTAAAGACTCGTGTCGGCTCCACTCTCGGGGTTGAGCCCCGAGACACTTGCCTTAGTTCCTCTGTAGAAGATGCGAAACCGAGTACAGTGCTCTTGCGGTTCGATGTCGGTCCACCACTCAACCTCGTCTCTCCAGTGATCGAACATCGCCGCATCGTTCCCGTACCCGACCGTGATCCCTGGAACACGTGATTCGCCCGTATGGGTGTCTTCAGCCTCGTTCTCCAGCAGCCGGAGTACCGCGAAACGCAGGTGTTCGTGGAGTGGATGTTCGGTTCCATAGCCGACTTGCGGATGGCTCTCGATTGTCTGGCGGGCTTCGTCGAGAACTGTCGTGAGGTACTGTTCAGTCATGGATTCGTTCTATCCCGGTCGACGCACGATCACGCGCGCCGCCACCCTTCCGCGGCGCAATAGAAACTCACGGCGACGTGGAGAGCTGTTCATCGACGCGCTACACTGACCTACCCATCGATCACGTCGATGATCTCCTCTGCGGTGCTGCTAATCCGTCCGAAACGATCTTGGATCGACTCTGGTTCGTCATCCTGCCACGCGGCGAGATAGAACGCTGGGCCGCTCGTTTCAAGGCCGCAATACCGACCGACGATGTACGCGACGGCTTCCGCTTCGACTTCGCGCTTTGACCGTTCGGCCTTGTCATCGACGTCGAAATGGAGCAGCGCGTGCGCGAACTCGTGAATTAGCGTAACTGCGAGGTCGGCCTGGTTCGTCCGTGCTTTCGCCTCCACGATCGGCGTGAAATCATGGATATCTCGCTGTTTGCAGACGCCCTTTGCGTCGCCGTGCTCCCACTCGTCAGCGTCGACGATGCGAACCGTCACGCCGAGCTCATCCGCTGCCTCTGTGAGTGCGGGTACGAGGCCCTCAGCGTCACCTGTCGCCTCCGTTTCTAGCTCGGGAAGCGGTTCTCCCTCGGTCTGAGAGACGTCGAAGACAGCGGCCGGTTTGAATCCCACGAGCCCTTTCGACCACTCTTCGGGTGGTGTCTCGTCGTACTCACAGTCACATTGCTCGTGGTAGCTCGGCGAGTTCTCGCACTCCGGGCACTGCTTCGTGATGATCGGTGCCCAGATCCAGATCGCCTGTTCGCCCTCCTGGACGTGCCGGTCGAACTCATTCCGCCAAGTGTTGAAGCCAGCCACCTTCGTCGCCTCGGGACACTGGAGTTTGATGAGCAGCGTGTTGCGATGGGAGTAGTCATGGAACCGACTCTGGACGTCGAGCCACCCCTGGAACTCATCGCTGGCCTGCGCCGCATCAACGTCGCCAACGAGTTCGTCGATCCATGCTTCAATCGTACTGTGCATTTCGTCTGTTCGTGTGTCGGTCTCCTCGAAGGAGGCCGACGAGTCACTAGTCGTAGCCATGATGTTCTGAAATTCGCCTTACTGCGATCGCTTCAATTCAGCCCGCGCCGCACCCCTGACGGCGCATAAAAAACTCGTGACGGCGGTTAGCGGAGGGCTTGTTTCGCATCAGCGAAGCCGACTGTGACGAGGTAGTCGAGGAACTCGTCGAACTGGTCGACGTCGCTGGGCCTGTCGGTCGCGAGGTGCCGCGTCCACTCGATGGCCCACTGAAACACCGGATCAGTGCCGCCCTTCCCGTGGATATACCACCAGCGGGCGGCCTTCAGCGCGACGAGCGGATTCGTCGGTGGCTGCTCGGATGCGAGCGCTTGCGTAATCGACCGGATTTCCTCGGGGACATCTTCTGGTTCGACCCCGGTTGATTGGCTGTTCGCTACGTCGACTGGAATTGCATCGATCGAGACGTCGTTCGACTGCTGTTGTTGGCTCACGGAAATCACCATCTTGGAGGGCCTGATCCAGCACGCCCTCGTCCTCTCCGGAGGGCGCGAAAAACAGGACGCTGCGTCACGCCGGCGGGATGTAGACGCTCCGATCGCCGGCAATCTCCTCAAGGTTGTTCCGATGCCGGTGCGAGAAGTAGCACTCATAGCAGCAGTACCCACAGACCGCTCCCGTGTCGTACTCGGCGACGTACGGGCCACGATCGGTCGTCCACACGTTGGCGCGGCACTCGGTACACGCCGCGCTCTCGATATCGCCTGGCGTGGGCCTGGAATAGGTGAGTTCGGTCTCGTCCGCCTGGGGTGTCGAATCGGGCCAGACGCCGTGGTCCTGCCAGAATTCTTTGAGCCGGCTGAGACTATGCCGGACCGTCTTCCGGACCGTGACGTGGTCGGCGTCGCGACCACTGTCGTCCCAGCCGTCGGCCGTCCAGAACTCGCCGAACTGCGCGCCGCGATGTAGACCATTCCAGTCGAGGCCGACGATGTCGGCCGGCGGGTCACCCGTCAGCGTTGGTTGGGTGAGCTGCTCCACGACTTCGAGTTGCTTGGGTGGACTGCCACCAAGGATGTGGACGCGACGGCCCCGCCAATCGACGGGGTCGGAGAACTCGTGTGCAAGTCTGTCCGCATACCCTCGCGAGTAGCCGAGCACGATATCGTCGGGAATTGCCTCGATGGCGGCCCGGCATTTTGGGACGATAATGAACTCCGTTTCGGGCAGTCTCTTCTGGACTTCTCGAATCTTAGCGACGTACGACTGTGCTTCTGCAGCGTCGTAGGCGTCACCGATGATACCCACGTCGGGCTCGTACTCGAGCGCCCGATTGACGTACCGATCAAGATCGGGATTTCGAAAATCGTTATCGAGCATTCCGACCGGGCACTCGAGGGTATCGAATTGCAACTGCTGATACGTGCAATCCTCGCGAAACCCAGGGAGGAAGCCGAGGGTCAGCGCATCGATCGCAAACGGAACCCGATGGAGGAACGCCACGTACGCCGCTTGCCGGGCGTCAGAGTGTGTCTCAGTAGAACTGTTGCTAACTGGGTCTGCGCTGTCGTGAATGGCCATGAGGAGTCTCCTGCGGGACTCCGTCGCCCCGCAGGGCTCTCTGGGGCAAGATAGACCTCGCTAGTATTAACCAACGAAAGTAGAAACTGGGGCTGCGTGTTGGTTAATCCCCGAAAAGGCACTGCATCGCTGCCTCGTCACCGGTGAGCGTCTGTTGGTCGGCGTCAGTATCCGCGAAGAGCGTCGACTGATCTCCTGTTGAGGACTGCGCTACTTCTGGCCGGTCGTCGACGCCGAACTCACTAGCCTCGGGGCGATCGAGCCGCGAGTCTCGGTCGCGATGATCGACGTCTGCACCGAAGTCCTCGAGCGAGGTCTCGACGCTCGTCTCGGCCAGTTCGAGCTGGCCGTTCTCACCGAACGCAGTCTGTCGCTGAATCTCAATCTCGGGTCGGTCGCTCATCTAGTTCGAAGCCTCCACCCATGGTGGCGTCGACAAACAGCCCGCGAGCGTCCATTCAGGTATCTTCTGACCGAAGCTCGCTGGCTCGGTCATCGAGCCGGCGAAGGATCTGGACGCGTTGCTGGTGGGTGTTCTCGTAGGCGACGCACGCTCGCAGCGTCTCCATGTCGTTGATCGTCGCGATGCCGGCGTTGATAAGTCGCGTATTCGGTGGGTCGAGACGCTGTTCTGGGGACAGTTCGCTCGAATCTGGATCGTGCTCTTCTGTATCGCTCACTCCTGGTCGCCTCCACGCCTCCTGAGGCGACGAAAAACAGCACCCGCCCGCTACTCGTCGTCTCCTGGTTGGATCTGGCGAGCGTCCTCGGCGAGGTCGTGGATGTACTCCCGAAGCGTCTCCATGTCCTCACGGGCGTCTTCGAGCGTTTTCGCCTTCACTTTCGCTGTGACCTTATCCTGATCGCGGGTGCCAGTGCCGCGAGTGAGCTTCACGGTGAGGGAGACCCCGACATCGCTTCGCTCGACGTACTCAGTAGGAGTCTGTTGCGCACTGTTGTCGGTCGATTCTGCGTTCGTACGGGACTGCTGTGTGTGTTCTGGCATGGATTGCTCTCTGAACGTTAGTTGACGGATGGTGCGACTGGTTCGTCGACTGTCTCACGAAGGGCTGCATCGATCTCACGCCCGGTGAGTCGCCAGCAGCCGTCTGGTTCTGTACACTCCAGCTGGCTCACGACCTTGGTCTTGAATTCCATGTACTCCTCGAGGGCGACGTCCTTGTCGTCAGTGTAGTCGAGGAGGAGCGCGAGCGCGAGCTGGGCTGGCCCGCTGCCAGCGTATCCCCAGCTGAATCCGCTCGGACTGTGATTCGCCAACTCGAGACTTCGATCGAGTGTGAGCTGTTCCTGGTCAGGCTGTTTCTCGACGATGGTGCGGCCTCGACGACGGTAGCCGACATAGACGACATCGGCGTTACCCGAGGCCCGTGACTGTTCGAGCGAGTTTGAGTTCGTGAATCCACTCATAGGTCTGTTCGCGGGTTGCTCGTTCGAGCACCCCCGCACCCCTCTGGGGGCGACAAACCTCTCTCTGCGGTCGCTGAATCGTCGAGTGCAGACCTATACCGAACTCAGCACAAGGAGACCGAGATCAGGTACACGACGTCTCTTGGAGATAGTCTTCGCCCCAGGCATCCATCGCTTTGATGACGGGTTCAAGTGAGGCACCTTGATCGGTCAGGGAGTACTCCACCCGGAACGGTTTCTCGCTCACGATCGCTCGATTCACGAGACCATTGTCTTCCAGATCCTCAAGACTGCTCGAAAGCACGGTACTGGAGATCGACTCGATTTCGTCTTTGAGCGCATTGAACCCGAGCGGGCCGTGTGCAAGCAGCCGGTGGACGATGACCGGATGCCACTTCTTCCCGATGAGGTGGGCTGTACACGTCACCGTACACCAGTCGTCGTCAGCACACCACGACGCAACGCACTCTTCGTCTTCGATGGCTCTACTCATTCGTTACTCGCGATAGTGAATGTGGACCTATTATTACTATGTTACTAAGTCACCATACCAGAGTAGGTACGTTTCCCTAAGCCAATCAGGAAACAGTACCTCCTCAGTGCGAGCTTCGCTGACGCTTATTCGGGTTCTGGGACACTGCCAACTATGGAAAGCGCATCCGTCGATCGTATCGAGTCGGTACGGCAGTCAGTCCCGGAGTGGGTTCACACCGGGCTTCGGCTCGTCCTCGTCGCGCTCGTCGCGAAACCGGCGCTGAGTAAGGTCGTTACCTACGGGAGTTCAGTCTCGTTTTTCGACGCCATCGGCATGCCTGCTCCTGCACTGATGGTCGTCGTCGCCGGATTCATCGAAGTGGCAGCGGTGGTACTCCTCCTCGTCGGCATTGGGGAACGAGTCGCGGCTGTTTCCCTGGTTCCGGTGATGCTCGTCGCGATTCTGTACGTTGGGCCCGACTGGAAGAACCTTGGCGTCCTCTTCGGAGCGATGGGACTCCTTGTCTTGGTGACTGATTTCGACGCCATCTGGCACTCCGTTGATCGCAGACCTGGTTAGGTCGCGCTCACTCAGTGCGGATTGTTGAGTTCGTCAGGCAGGGCTTGTCTTAGCCTTATTTGGTCGCTTACGGTCTCTTCGAGTGTGACACAACATAGACTCCGAGCGGGGTTTGGCTACGGTGTCGTCGCGACGATCGCGATGTCCATCCTCATGCTCCTCGCGCTGATCTCCGGGAACTCTCCGATGCCCCAGCCAATTCCAAAAGCGGTGGTCGCCCACCTCTTCGGAAGCGGCCTCTCGAAACCGCTACTGATGGTACTCGCTGTGGGCCTCCATCTCGGCTATGGTGGCGTCTTCGGCGCGCTTCTCGCACGAATTGCACGGCCCGTGACGATTGGGAAGGGCCTCGCGCTCGGCATCGGGCTCTGGGTCCTGATGCAGGTCACGTTCCTGCCGTTCCTCGGCTGGGGACTATTCGGAACGGCGATCACGCCGAAGATCGCGGTTGCCACGCTCGTCCTGCATCTCGTGTACGGCGGCGTTCTCGGCTGGGCGCTGGACCGCGACGGAGCGTCGATGAGTGGAGACTCGGTCACGACCGCTGACTGAGGTGAGCCGGGTTAGCTCGCGCTAACCGGGTAAGGAAACCCTTGTCTTAGCTTTACGGCGATTGCAGCCCGAGTCGTGAGTAGGTATGACCACCGTCGACATCGAATACTGTGTTCCGTGTGGATTGCTCGAGCCTGCGATTGAAACCCAGACGCGGCTGCTGACCGAGTTCGGCCAGGATCTGGACGGGGTCACACTCACCCCTGGCCACGGTGGCGTCTTCGTCGTGACCGCCGATGACGAGACGATCTGGGACAAAGAGGTACACGGGGCTGACCTCGACCTGGACCTCATCGTCGAGGCGATCGATGACCGACTCCCGGCAGAAGCCTGATCACTTCCTATACAAAATGCTCGAACTCTATCAGGCAGAGGGCTGTGGGTATTCGCAGACGGTTCGCGAGGCGCTGACCGATCTCGGCGTCTCGTACGTCATCCACAATCCGCGAACCGCTGCGGGCGAGACGCGGAACGACCAGACGCACGACGAACTCGTCACCCTCGGCGGTCAGGACCAGATTCCGTTCCTCGTGGACCACCAGCGCGGCGTCACGATGTACGAAAGCGACGACATCGTCGACTACCTGAACACGCATTATGGGTAACGCAACACCAGTAACCGAGTATCTTTGTCAGTCTCCATGAGTGGGGCCAGCTTGCTCAAGAGACGCTGCTGGTAGCATCCGACGAGACTCCCCCTCAACGTCGCATAACTCTCTCGGCCGGCAGTCTGTAACTACTGCCCATTTCAGGAATCCAGTCGCAATGCAGAATACAAACGACCAAACCACGGATGGGCGAACTGCCTTCATTGATGTCGGATAGCGTCGTGACTCGTGCTGCGGCTCTCGTCGACGAGTATCTACTGCTCTGGGTGCTGCTCTCGGTTGTCGTCGGGCTAGTCGTTCCGTCAGTGGCCGTCCTCACGCCGCTGTCGACGCCGATTCTCGCCATCATGATTGGCGCAGTTTCGCTGACGCTCGCGCCCGAACGATTCCGACAGCTCCGTGGACGAGCGCTGCTCGTGATTCTCGTCGTCCAGACCGGGATGCCGCTGCTCGCGTTTGCCATCGCCCGGATACTTGGTCTCAGTCCTGCGCTCACAGCCGGCTTCGTGGTCCTCGGCGCGGTGACGCCCGAGCTTGTGACGCCGACGATGACCGAACTCAGCGGCGGCGATACCGCGCTCTCGACGGTAGTTCTCGTCGTCGTCGGCCTCGGTACGCTCGTGATCGTCCCGGGCGTCGTCACCGTATTCCTGGGAGAATCAGTCACAGTTGAGCCGGTGCTTATCGTCGAACAGCTGTTGCTCGCGGTGGTCATCCCGATGAGTCTCGCTGTTGCGGCCCGGTATCGGTGGCCCGACCGCATCGGCCGATACGACGAGCTCTATCCATCCGTGTCGGGGCTCATGGTGATCCTCATTATCGGCATCGTCGCGGCGGCGAACGCCTCACTCGTTCGCGACGGCGGGAGCGTCCTTCTCCTCGTCGCGGCCGCTGCGGTCGTTCTCAACTGTAGTGGCTACGTTGCTGGCTGGCTCGTCAGCTGGAACTTCACGCGGGGCGAACGCATCGCCGCAACGCTATCGATTGGAATGCGCGACTTCGCTGTCGCAGCCGCCCTCCTCGTTGGTGCGGGCTTTCCCACTGCAGCTACACTTCCTGCCGTTGTCTTCGGCATCGTCGAGATGACAACGAGTGCCGGACTCGCGAAGTGGTTTCGTCGCTCGCGGTAGGCCTTAGCTGCAGTCGTCCTGTGTCTCTGCCCATTCGAGGAGTGGATCGAGTCGCTCACGAAGTTCGTCACCTTTCTCGGTGAGCTCGTATTCGACGCGGGGTGGAATCTCTGCATACTGTTCTCGAGAGAGCAGCCCTGCCTCGACGAGGTCATCGAGACGGGTGGATAGTGTCGAACTGCTCACCTCGCCGAAGGTCTCCGCGATTGCGCCATATCTCGCTGGGCCGATCGCGCCGACGACGCAGATCACCTGCATCGCGTACCGCCGACTGAGCAGATCCATCACGCCGCCCAACGGGCAGTAGCAAGTAGTCTCTGTGTTCTGTATCTCTGGGACGTCAGGTGACGAATCTGGTGTTTCTGCCATAGCTTTCGTTCGCCGCACTTGGTCCAATGATTCGGACTTGACAGTATAAACACTGCCGTGTTCAAAGTAATTGTGTGTCATGAGCCAAAACGACTCGTCACGAGAGGTTGCATGTACGCTCACCGACGAACAGGAGCGAGAGCGAAGTGAGAAGGTTCGGTCGCGTCTCATCACCACCTATCTCGGGTTTGAGGAGTGCGAAAACGGCGTGACAATTCGGTTCGACGGAGCTGACGAGGCGCTCATCGCAGCTGCGCAATTCATCTCGGCAGAGTTGCAGTGTTGTGCGTTTGCCGAGTACGAGCTCACAGTGTCGCCACCGTACGAGGAGACGGTGCTGACCATCACCGGCCCCGACGGAACGCGACAGCTGTTCCGCGACGGACTGATTGATCGACTCGAGGGCGAGACAGCATAGGCGACTACTCTACAACGAACCACTCGATCGACTACCGAGTGGATTCTTCGGGAGTGCCTACGCGAGGTGAGACACCTCAGCAGGTTCTTCGATGTCGTCGAACTCACCGCGCTCGACCGGTTCCCAGTCCTCTCCGGGTGCTGGACTCCACCAGTCGACCTCGTAGGCACCTGGTGCGCCGAAAATTTTCACCCTCGACGACCCGTCAGGCAGGTCACGACGATGTTTTTCGTCGACGTGGAGATTCCAGGTCGTGTCGGTATCGAAGCAGGCGAGGACGGCCTCTTCGTAGCCACGGTCCTCATGTGATTCTTGGAGTTCAACCTGCGTGTTGCAGTGCTTGCAGAACACCCCCTCGAAGGGGATGTGGCTGAACACCTCGTGCCCACAGACGGGACACCAGAGGAACTCGAACAGTGCTTCGCAGTGGCGGTCGATGACATCCAGACTCATTTGTGGATCTGGCCGTGTGACTCGGGCCACCCCTTCCTGCCCCAGAAAAACACCCCCGCTGGACGTTCAGTGACCTCAGCGTTCAGCGTCGTAGACGACCTCCGAGCGAGCTTCGTAGCCACAATCGGGACAGTCGAACCAGCGCTGTACCTTCGCCCCGTCAGCTGCCTTCTCACCGACGAGAACGTCGTCGTTCGGGCACTCAGGGCAGCTCAACTCGGGGAGTGGTCTGTCTCGAAGAGCGTCCCGAAAGACTGTCGCCTGCTTCGTCTCGAAGCCACGTGACCAGACCGGGTAGCCGTCGACGAGGATTGCTGTCCGCCACTTGTACCGGTAGGAGTCCGGTGCACGATGGAGAACCGCTCGGGCTCCAGTCTCGGTGTTTCGATACACGAGCGACGGCGTTCGACTCTCCCGTGTCCAGTTGGTGATTCGGGGCATCGGTTAGAAGTGGACGTCGGCGGGGACGATCCAGAGGTCTTCACTCTCTTCGAGGAGTCGATCCAGCTGTCCGCGATGCCGGATGCCGGTCGCGTGCTGGTCGTACAGGAACACCGACGGCCCGTCGTACGCACCGACTTGGTGGAACGCGTGCCGAGAGAGGTTCTCATCGCGCATGATTTCCTCGTCGGAGAGTTCGTTGATGGCTTCCTTTACGCGTTCGAGATTGCGCTCGAACTCTTCTTTCGTCGCTTCCCACCCTTGGTCGAGTAGGTCCTGCCCATCGTCCGAGTCAACGGGGGCTGCGGTCGGTAACTCACCCCATCGAGCCTTGCCCGCAACCGTCGTGTTCTCCTCGTCGAAGGACACATAGTAGTCGAACACCGTCTTCCCAGTGGCCAACGCGTCGTTCTGTGTCGATGCCTCTACCAGTGCGTAAATGACCATGTGCATCGGTTTTCACCTTCGTCTGCCGACGCACGCGACTGCACACTGCCTCGCTACGTGATGCGCCGGCACCCATCGCCGGCGCTCAAAAAATAGTACTGACGATGCTGGCTAGACGTTCTCGAACTCCGACTGGCGGTCCTCCTCCTCGACGCTGATCGTCAGGTCTCCGCTCTCGTAGTCGGCCTCGAACTCAACTGAGAACGTATCCGAGTTATAGGCGGCGTGGTATGCACGATGTCGCTTGAGCGACCCGGTCGCCTTGAAGTGGAAGAAGGCAGCAGCTGTGTACGGCTTGCTTGCTGTTTCGACCTGTGCTTCGACTGACGCCGGGAGTGCGATGTGCGGTGTGTCACTGTCGATTCCGGCGGCGAAGGCTCGAGCTTCGTCGACGCTTGCTTGCGAATGTGCTGGCGTCTCACCGTTCAACACATTCACGGGTGTTTCCGTCTCGTCTGTGAATAGTACGTCTTCGAAGGTGTGAGTGCCAAGAATCGCGTCTGGGCTCAGCTCACACTCCTCAAACGGATCGTTCGATGGTTGTTCAGACATTGAATCACGAAGCCCTGAGGGCTCAGTCATTCAGCCCTCGAAAAACAGGATCTTCGCATCTCGCGGGGAGATTGATTTTCAGCTACTCCTCTATCGGATTGAGAGTGCTGAGGTCCGCGTGGAGGACCTCACCGTCGCGAACCACGTATCGCTTTGCCAGTACCGGGAACCGGCATTTCGTGTACCCCGCGGTCTGGATGTCGAGTTCTTCACCGGGTTCGAGATAGTTGGCCAGCTTTCGGAGGAACTCGTGAGTGACGAGACCACCTTCGTAGTCCGGAAGTCCACCCTCACGAGTTTCGTAGATCTCGAAGGCGTCGTAGCCCCAGATGATGAGCTCTCCTTCTTCGTCTACTTCCCAATTCAGGGTCCCGAAGCAATGTGCTTCGCAGAGCTGGCGGACTGCCTGTGCATCGGTTACGGTCGCGCCGGTTGACGTCGTCGCTGCTTGGAGTGTTGCCATTGTTAGTCTTCGAGGCATCCGTGTTCGGTTAATACCCTCAGTAATATTCTGTATGGTTCAAGTCTGCCTGAGTCGGGCGTACGCGGTGGAATCGACCGATTCTCAAACCCCTCAGAACCGTCGGTTTGAGCTTAACCGAACACCAATGGTCTTCGAGGGCATTTTCCTGCCCCCGCACCCCTTCTGGGGGAACAAAACCGACTGCGAAGCTCTGTTGAAATAGACCTTTGATGACCGTTCGTTGAGGCGGTGCTGAATAGAGCGCTCGTGTCGGGAATGTCACACTTGTGCCTTCCACATATTGTACTCCTTCCAGCACTGCGAGCGCTCTCTAGCTCTTTGCTTTCCTCGTTGCTGTCGAAGAGCAGCGAAGCGAACTTGGCACGTCCATCCCCTGAACGCGTCGGAATCACCATTTCTCCTGACGTTTCGATCCAGACAAAGCTCGTGTGCGATGCTGACGGACTCGCTGTTGCGAGACCCGGCTCAGTTGGCCAGTGCCACTAGTGTCCCGCCGCTCTCTCTGTCGAGGGTGAAGTCCCAAAGGACCGGAATGTAGAGCCGTCCGCCCGCTGCGACCGCGTCGTAGCCGATGTTCCCGGGTTGTTCGCGTCGCCAGCGGACCTCCCCGTTCCGACGGTCGACGGCGAACGTGTTCGCCGACTCATCAACTCCCGGCTTCTCAGTAGTGACGATGACAGACCGTTCGGTCACGAGCGGGCGCGTCCGGAGGAAGATGCCCTCCTCGGAGGCAAGGGAGACACGCCAGCGCTCGGTGCCATCCGCGGTGTCGAGCGCCACCAGCGCCCCGTCATCGGTCGGGAGGTAGAGCCGGTCCCCGTCGGTCGAGACGCCGGCTGTTGATCGTACGGGGGCCGTCCAGCGAACTTTCCCGGTCGCGGCCGACAGTGCGTGGAGCCGGTCGCCAGGGATGTATGCGTCGCCATTGACCACGGTTGGGGTCTCGAAGTCGGTCTCTCCGGGTGCGTACCGCCACTCCGTCAGCGGGTCCCCAACAGTGCCGGGCTGGATCGCGACGACGCTCCCAAGCACCCGTGTCGTGTAGAGGACGTAGCCGCTGCCAGCCGCGGGGACGGCCGTCGAGAACCGGTCGTCGCCGGTGGTGTAGGTCCAGCCCTCTTGGCCGCGCGTGTCGAGCGCCAGCAGCGTCTCGCCCGTAGAGGCGAATACCCGACCATCGCGGCCGAGGACTCCCTCGTTCACCGATCCGGAAGTTTCCCGACTCCACCGTGGACTCCCGTCGCGGGCGTCGAGCGCGTACACCCCATCTAGGCCACCGACGTACACAGAGCCACGGTGGACGACCGGGGGACACCCAGATGACCCGCCGCCTCCACCCGGCAGCGTCCGCCGCCAGCGTTCTTCGCCGCCCCCGTCGAGGGCGAGCACCGTGCCAGATTCGCCCGACTCCGGGGCCGGCCCGGCGTGAACGAACACTCGATCCTCGACCACGGCCGGGGAGGTCAGGCCACCCTCGAAGCTGACCGACCAGACCGGGTCGGGGTCATCGACCCGGACCTCGGGGGCGAACCCCGCATGACCGGGCGTGCGTCCGAACTGCGCCCATCCGCGTTCCTCACCGGGAAGTGGGTCGGTTGTCGTCTCAGTAGTTCGGGGCCAGCCTCCGCCGAACCGCTCGGTTGAGCAGCCGGCGAGGGCGGCGCCACCGGCGACCCCGATGGCCGCAAGTAGTCGGCGTCTCGTATGGAGGGACACTGTCACTACTGCTGTAGCCGAGAAAATAATGCTGTCGACAAAGTCAGAGGATTCCAACAGAACCGATCGAGAGAGAGGCTAAATCGGTGCTGCTCAACCGACCCTTTCCTCAGGATTCGGCCTTGGTGTTTGCTTTCTCCGAAGCACCTGGCCGAGTGAGCAGTCCTACTTGTTCCAGAAGCGTGGTGGCCTCAACGATTCGCTCTCGGTCGGGTGAGTCCAGTTGCTCGATGTCGATGCTGTTGAGGTTGCTGAGTGCGCGATGCAGTCGGTATCCTGGTGTGTCTCGTGGGTCCATGATGTACGCCTCCGCCGACTTCTGGCGCAGAAAAACATCGCCGGGTCGTCAGCGTAATTCAAGGTGGAGCCTCCGACCTCAAGGAGCGAGCGAAGGGAGCGAGTAGGTCGGAGAGGAAACCGACATGGTACGACACAACCGGGATACTACGACCGACTGACTCCCGGACCTACAAGTACCGCCGGGTACTCTCTGAAGTATGGACGTGCGTCGAACCGCCGTCGTGAAACTCGACCTTTCCGACGAGCAACGTGACGTACTCCACCGAACCGCCGAGCAATACCTGTACTGCGCGAACCGAACCGCCGACTACTGTTGGTCCGATACCTCATACACCGAGTGCAAGACCAACAAACGGCAGGTGCGGGACGCGCTCTACGCCGACCTTCGAGAGGAGACGGACCTACAGGCACAACTCGTCCAAGCCGCCATCAAACGCGCCGTCGAAGCCATCAAAGGCGTTATCGAACGATGGAAGAAGGGACAGCGAGTCTCTTGCCCCACGTTCACCGCCGAAACGATGGACTACGACGCACGGAGCGCGACATTCTCCCGCAACAAGGTGTCGCTGGCGACTGTTGAGGGGCGGGTCGAACCGTCGTTCGTTCTTCCGGCAGACAGCCCGACGCCCTACGAGCGGCACGTACTCTCCGAGGATTACGAGTTCCGCGAGAGTACGGTTCGATACGATGCGGTGGACGACGAGTTCTACATTCAAATCTCGACTCGGCGGATAGACGGCGACGACGACGAGGTTCCGGCAGATATCGGGCACCCCGACCAAACGGTCCTCGGTATCGACCTCGGCGTCAACTCGCTCGCCGTCTCCTCGACCGGCACGTTCTGGCAGGGAGACGACTACGACCATTGGTGCCGCGAGTTCGAGAAGCGACGCGGTGAGATGCAACAGCGCGGGACGCAAGCCGCGCACAACGCGCTCCTACGGCTCGGAAAGCGCGAAGAAGCGTGGCGGAAACAGTACATCCACAGAGTCGCCAACGAACTCGTCACGGAAGCCGTCGAACACGACTGCGACGTAATCGTGTTCGAGGAGTTGACCGACATTCGAGAGCGGCTTCCGCAGGCAAAGTGGCACCACGTTTGGGCGTTTCGACGTCTGTCCGAGTACGTCAAGTACAAGGCCCCCGAGCAGGGTGTCTCTGTGGAGCAGGTTGAGCCGAACCACACGTCCCAACGCTGTTCTCGGACGGACTGTGGGTTCACGCACGAGGACAACCGTCACGGGGAACACTTCTGTTGCCAGAAGTGCGGGTACGAGGTGAACGCGGACTACAACGGCGCGAAGAACATCGGGCTACGGTATGTCCGGAAGCGAACACACAGACTCCGGTCCTCGCCCACGTCGGGGAGCGGAGACGCACCAGTAGACGTGCGTGTGAATGGTGGGACGTTGAACGGTAAGAGTCACCAGCAGATTGCTGGCGACTGATTGCTGGGAGTCCACATCAAAGCCCCACACTCAAGGACCGAGGCGCGTCTGCGCCGAGGGAGTAAGGTGGGGGTAGTTTACCAGAGCATCTATAGCCTGACGAGGATCACGATTGAGTCACCCAGCACAGATCGATTCGTTATCGAAGGAGGATGGATACGTTTCTTTGGTTACAGCGAAGGGGATGAGGCACAGTATGATGGGTACATATCATAGAATCGCCCCCAACGAATTGATTGCACCCCGACCTTCAGCGGATTGGCTGTTAGATAGCTTTGTACATCTATCGAGCTATTTTTCGTGGGATCACTCATAGTCAGAGAGTCGGATTTCGTTCAAACGTCTCTTTCACTCTCGGGGAGCTTTATGTCCAGAGCGGGGAAGAGCTAGTTATGAACAGACGAGACCTCCTCTCTGCGTCGGTACCACTTCTCGTCTTTGGGGCAGGGTGTCTCGGCCAACTGGATGGCACGACTGACGGTGGCTCCGGACAGAGCGGCTCGGGTGCGGGGGTCAACGACGCGAAGCTCAAACTGGAGAAATACAAGGACCACGAGAAGGCGATGAACGATGGCTATCGAAACATCGGCACCTGTATCGAGGGGCTGGGTACCCCATTCGTGAAAGAAGATGTTCCCCAGGTTTCCTACGATATGCCAAACGTGCTCCTCTATGAACAAACAGACACCGACCAGTACGAGCTGAGGGGTGCTGAATGGTTCGTCCCCACGAGTGATGTCGAGGAACCTCCAGCACTTTTTGCTGGTGATGACCGGCGAACCTTCCGTGGACCGATGGAGGGCCATTATTCAGACCAGCCCAGACACTATGGACTCCATGTCTGGTTATTCACTGAGAATCCAAACGGTCAGTTCGCCGAGTCCAATCCAAACCCCACTTGTTCGGACTGAATGCGATAGCATTCTGTTACAGATATCCTCTATATCCCTCACGTCGGTCACTTCGAAGTGGACGGGGAGAATTCTATGACACGCTGTGATGGTGCAATCGAGTCCACGGATTCAAGGTTTCTCTGCGCGAATCGTCAGCTATGACCGATGATTCAGAATCCTCCCCATCGTTTCTCTCGTCGCTTCCGAGCCACCCCATTACCGACGGCATCGTGAAGCAGATTGGTGAGAGCGACAACCCAAAAATTCGCGGAGCCATGGGTTTTCCAGGCTCATCCCCCGGCACGATCGAAGCGTTCCTGCTGAATATGGAAGCCAAGACGCACGTAATCGTCTTTGATCCAGGCGCGGAACAATGGCGCGTCTACAAATCCTTCAAAACCGAGGGGATGAGCCATCAAGAGATGGTCAATCGTGCGAGCGAACTCGCTAACGAGTGGTTCGCTGAAAGCCTCTCGGACCGCATCGCGGCCGCAGAAGAGACGGAGTCAGACACTTGATCCTCCGCTACTACGCTGATGCGGACATCCGCG
Organism: Haloferax sp. Q22; assembly: GCF_001482285.1. Classification (GTDB taxonomy): domain Archaea; phylum Halobacteriota; class Halobacteria; order Halobacteriales; family Haloferacaceae; genus Haloferax. The sequence continues at coordinate 19,604 of NZ_LOEP01000020.1, forward strand.
AGTGGCACGACCACGCGCTCCGGCTCTTGCGAACGCTGCACGACGAGCACGGCATCGCAGTCGAGATCGACCGGATCGACGAGCAGCACGGGCCGATCACGGATTTCCCCGGCGACGTACGATACCCGACGCCCGAGGAGGTCTACGAGCGCGACCTCAAACGCAACCGTGCTCTGAACCAGACCATCGACCAGACACCGTCAGCGGCGTTCAAACGCTACGGGAAACTCGACATCGCTGGGAACGTCGCGGTCGTCGATGATGAGGGGATTGTCCAATGGGCTTCGACACTGCCGGGCTATGCTGACGGCTATCGGCCGGGTGCTGCGTCACAGACCGCGATGGACTTTCTGGAGGATATCGCAACCGCTCCGAGCAACCGTATCTGCGTCGAATGCTTCTCTCTGCTGGATGGCGACGAAAATTTCTGTCCGAACTGTGGCTACGAATTTCCATAGCGAAGTGCGCTATTGGACCGACGACATTCAATGCCGACTGGCTGATGTCACACGTCCTGGGCACACGAGAATAGGTAGCCTCTATCAGCTGGTTTCACGCCGTGAGAGGCCTCTCCACGTCATCACACATCTCCGCCCCATCGAATTAACCAACAATGAACGGCTTTGACACGCCTTGTTGGTTAATCTTGTCCGGCGACTCAGTCCAGGACTTCTGCGGTCACAATCGAGCAAGCTTACGATTGGTCGATGGGTGGATCCGGCTGTCCAGCGTATCTTACGAACAGAGTGCGTACTGATGGGTATGCCACGAGTCGAGAGAGACGAAGAACGAGACGAACGCATCGAGATGCGGATTATCGTCGATACGTACAGTGCTGAAGAGCAGGCGATGGGCTGGCACGCGTATCTGGGCGACACGATGGACTTTCCCTTCGAAGCACGGTGTGTCATCGAGCGAGCGGAATCACCCCTGAATGTGGGCGAAACGGTACGCGTTATCGAAATGTCCCCGACTGAGCCAACGCTCAGCCAGATGTTCGTAACGGTGGAGTGGATGGACAGAACACTTGGCGTGCCGCTGGAACAATTAGAGCCCGTTGACGCCAGCAGTGACACGAAACAGGCGATCGCAGACTGGCAGTACTGGCTCGACCGCTGAGAGCCGTGTGTCCGTCCTCGAACCACCCTCTCCAGAGACAGAAAGCGCCACGTCTCACCGACCCCCGGCCAATCCACAGATTGAATCCGTCCGAACTCATCCATCTTGATACTGAATGCGACTCGAATTCGACGACGGAACCCTCCTGCTCCATGATGCCTCCGATGACACTCCGTATGCGGAGTGGGACGACCGCGTCGACGAGTACCGCGCCCAGGCGTATCGGTATCGACCTCTCCTCGAATGGGCGGGTGCTTGGACAGACGGAAACGAGCAATCTACGCTGCAGGACGGCTTCGCCCACGCTCTCGAAGACGCCGCACGGGCGTATCCTGCCCTCGATCTCACGCCAGCGCTCCACATCGAACCGCGCGACTACCAGCAGGCCGCCCTCGACGCGTGGGTCGACCACGGCCGCCGGGGGAGTGTCGTGCTCCCCACGGGCAGCGGGAAGACGTTCCTCGGGCTGCAGGCCATCGCCAACGCCGGCGTCAGTGCGCTGGTCGTAACGCCGACGATTGACCTGATGAACCAGTGGCACGCCACGCTCACCAACGCCTTCGGCGACCAGCTCGCACAGCCAATCGGCGTTCTCGGCGGCGGCAGCCACGAGGTCACCGCGATAACGGTCACGACCTACGACAGCGCCTATCGCTACGTCAACGAGTACGGCGACCAGTTCGGCCTCCTCGTCGTCGACGAGGAACACCACTTGCCAGCTCCGACCTACCAGCAGATCCCCGAGATGATGATCGCGCCGTATCGCCTCGGCCTCACAGCGACCTACGAGCGACCCGATGGCAAGCACGAACTCCTCGAGGACCTTCTCGGGCCGGTCGTCTATCGGGAGCACGTCGACGAACTCGCCGGCGAGTATCTCAGCGAGTACGAGACGATTCACATGTCGGTCGACCTCACAGCCGACGAACGCGAGACGTATGACGAGGAGTATCAGATCTATCGTGACTACGTCGACAGCCACGACTTCGAGCTCTGGAAGGAACGCGGCTACGCAGAGTTCCTCAAGCGCACGTCCTACGACCCGCAGGGACGGCGGGCGCTCATCGCCAAACAACGGGCCGAGCGACTCGCCCGGACGGCGACGAAGAAACTCGACACGCTCGACACGCTCATCAAACGCCATCACGACGACCGCGCCATCATCTTCACTGCGAACAACGACTTCGCCTACGAGATCTCCCAGGAGTTCATCGTCCCCTGCATCACCCATCAGACCAAGACCGACGAACGCACCGAGATCCTGGAACGGTTCCGCACGGGCGAGTATTCGATGCTCGCGACCTCCCAAGTTCTCGACGAAGGGATTGACGTCCCGGCGGCGAACGTCGGCATCATCCTCTCGGGAAGCGCCTCGAAACGCCAGTACGCTCAGCGGCTCGGACGAATCCTCCGGCCGACGGACGACCGTCTGCCAGCACGTCTGTACGAGATTATTGCTGCGGACACGATGGAGACGTACGTCTCCCAACGCCGTCGAGAGGGGGTGAATGCGTAATGCTGACCGCAAACCTCGCGCGGTCACGCACGACCGACGAGACGATTACACCGCTGTTCATCGATCCATCTGAAGCGCGCTATCGTGAGACGGCACGGGAACTCCTCCAACTGTTCGAAGCCCACCTCAATGAGCCGAAAGGCGACCTCGAAGCCGAGATTGACGAGCTGACTGTCGCGAATACCGACTACAAGATCGTCCAAGGATTCGCGAAACTCCTGAAAGACGAGTGTGAGTTCGAGGTCGTTGCTCCGGTTGACCCGCATACGATCCGCCAGCGGTTGTTCGAGAAAGCCAACGAGCGATACCCGATTGTCCGCCAGCCCACCCTTGGAGAGGACACGCAGAAATTGGAGGTGTACAGTGCAGTGGCCGACGAACTGGGGATCTCGCTCGAAGACTGCTATCGTGGGATGTACGCCGATCTCGAGGACAACAAGCGGCTCGTTCGAATCGGCACGCGGACGGCCGAGCAGTACGCCAGTGATGCGTCGCCGTCGACGACGAATTTGACCGGAAACAGTGCCGAGGAATACGAACACACCGACCTCACCGTAGACTGGCTGCTGACCCGGTACAATCTCGCGCTGGCTCAGGCAGTCCTCTACGATGCGACTGAGATGCGGATTCGCGTCTGGGATCACTTCGGGACGGTGTTCAGCTACATGAAGCTGTTCGGCCTGATGCACCGCATCTATCCGATCGACGGCGACGGCGAGCGCGTTCCGAGTACGGACCAGGCCACAGGGTATGAGGCCGTGCTGGATGGACCAGCGTCACTCTTCTCGAAATCACAGAAGTACGGGATTCGCATGGCAAACTTCCTGCCGGCGTTACCTCTCTGTGACCGGTGGGAGCTGACTGCCGAGATCCTCACTGATGAGACGATAGACGAGACGCGGCAGTTCAGACTTGACCACACCGAGACCCTTGATTCGCATTACAGTGCTGGCGATCAGTTCGATAGCGATGTTGAGCGGACGCTCGCCCAGAAATGGGCGCGAGCGAATACCGAGTGGGAGCTCGTACGTGAGGACGATGTCTTCGACCTCGGGGCCGAGGTGATGATCCCCGACTTCGCAGTCGAACACCCCGATGGTCGGCGGGCGATCCTCGAGATCGTTGGCTTCTGGACGCCCGAGTATTTAGAGTCAAAGCTAGCGAAGATCCGGCAGGTGGAGGCTGACAACTTCATACTGGCTGTCTCAGAGCGACTGGATTGTGCAAATGAGGACTTCGGACGGACGGCCGACCGAGTACTCTGGTTCAAAACCGGCATTCACGTCTATGATATGGTCGAATTGGTTGAAACAGTTGCTGCCTCGTCCGATACAACACCTGCTTCTAAGTGAGAATGCTCGGTGGATTGGCGTCCCACAGTGCATTCCATAGATGCGCTTGCGTGCGAATTTTCACTTGTGACATCAGAAGGACGTGGCTTTCTTCTCGAACTTCCGTAACGAGGGGTGCTTACTGGCAACGGTGGTGTGTTCTTAACCAACGACGCGGGGAAAGACACCAGCGTTGGTTAAGGAGAAGTTGAAGTCCGATTCGGCCACTGTCGTTATGACCGCGACCCGACCTCGGTGCCGGGTTTGAACTCGGTCAACTCCTCGATGCGCTGTTCGAGTTCGTCGACTTCCTGGCGGAGTTCCTCGGCGTCGGGATCGTCGCTCAGCGCGAGCTGGTCCTTCAGCCCTTGCAGCCGTGTTTCCTTGCGCTCTACGTCGACGTCGGCCTTGCGCACATACTCGCTTTCTTCGATCTCGTAGACCTCAGTCTCTGGGAGATCGGTCACGTCCAGGGCTTCGTCGACTTTCTTGCGATCGACGGCCATGATGCGCTCGCGAGGAATCCCCGCCGTTTCGAGCACGCCGATGACCTCGTCGTCGTCTTTCAGCGAGCGATTGCGGCGGCTTGTCCGCTGGACCGACCCGTATTGGCCGTGGACCGGCTGGTCGTGGTGGAGTCGCCCAAGGAGCACCTCACGCACGTCCTGTCGGAGGTCGCCGGCGTTTCGCTGGACGTCCGAGAGTAGCGTATAGAGGTTGATGAGCGCCGGCGTCTCACCGTCCTCGAGCGCCGTTGGGTCGTGGCGTTCGAGCGCGTCGATCAAGAGGAGCATGTCGGCATAGATGGGAAGATCGGGTTCCGTGCGGTCTGCCGCATCGTCTTGGTCATCAGGTGACTGACCGGATGCCCCGGTGATGAGCTGGGAGGTCGTCGGCTCGTCGGTTTCGGTGAGCGTGCCTGCTCGGTTGTTGATCTCGTAGCGGGGATGGAGACTGAGCACGGCCGCGTACGGCTCCGCGTCCGGGGGCAGGCGTTGGAGATCGAAGGTGCCGCCAGCGTCGGTAATGCGCTCGGCCAGGGTTTCGAACTGCTCGCGGTGGAGCGGCTGTGCGTTACCTGAATCGCCGAACTCGATGACGATGCGGTACTCCTGAATGTCGGTGAGGTGGAACCGCGTTTCCGACAGTGGCGTGATGAGTGTCGCATCCGCAGCGAGTGCGTCACACTCGTCAAGGAGCGTCCGCCAGCTTGCGGTAAAGGGCATAGTAGCTCTTGGTCGTATCGCGGGAAAACTGCTCGGCCCTGTTCGTGCTCGACACCGGTCTTCTGGAACGCTTTGACTCGCTGCTGGCAGTTACCCAACAACAGCCCAATGCGCAGGTGGCGTTGGTTACTAATCTGCTTTCGGATCCGGCCCGTATCGGGGTGTTCCGCACCACTGACACTCCCACATGGACTGTTCGGCCCACTCGTCGTCAGGGACGGCTTCGAATTTCAGGAATCGATGCGCAGTCTCCTCACCGCAGTCCCGACACACGAGCTGTTTCCTGTTCGAACTCTCGCGTCGTGGGCTCTCGCTACTGATTTCTTCGACGGATTGTTGGACCGCAATCGCTGGCACGAGCCAGACACCGTCGTCTGCGTCCGTGAGGAGGGTCGCAAGGCGAGTCTCATCACGAATCCCACTCCCGGTTTCGTCGTAGAGGAACGTCGCGTGCTCACCGTCGTGAGGCGACTGCGTCGTGTCTGTCCATGTCGTCCGCTCCCGCGCCGCCGCGAGCACCTGTGCGCCGCTCTCTGATGTTACCTGTACCGCTGGGGGGAGCGAGGGCCACTGATCGGTTAGCTGTGCGGCGGGCTCTGCATTGAGGTCGTAGAGCAGCTGGCAGTCGTCAACTACTGGATCTCTGTCAGCCTTCGGGAGGAGCGTGGCTGCAGCAGCACCCTTCGCGACGGCGGCGTAGAACGTCGACGCCTCGACGAGCAGATGGACGACGTGGAGTAGTGTCCATTCAGTATCCGGGGCGCGACTATCGTCGCTAGCTCCATCGAGATGGTTTGAGAGGCAGAACCGACACTTGGTACGGTTCGCAGGAATCGACGAACTGCACGAGGAACATTCGCTCCGTGTCGATTTCGTTCGATCTGGATACGAATCCGGCCCCTCTCTTCGCTGTCCCTCTGATCGCCCAGCGTTCCCTCGTCCAGAAAGCTCGTCGTCGGGAACGCGAGTCGCTTCACCAAGTGGTCGTAGTTCCTCAAAATCAGAGTAGTGGTTCGTCATCTCTTGTGAATGGCTTCCCTCGTAATGGTATTTGAACTCATGCTCCCCTTCTTCACGAAATCACTATGACGACCATAGTGTCTCTATGCGTTGCTCTATCGCCCTGAGGATGGTGGAGTATACTTCGAGTGGATGGAGCGACGGGAGTTCGAGGTCGGTAATTTCGGTAGCAGACGGTGGCTTGTGGAAGTGCAACCGTGTGTTGTGCGCGTTCGGGTGCCGGTCCCAGCGACATTCCCAGCGTTTCCCGTCCTCGTGCTCTTCGACGTAGTGGACTGAGAAATCACCAGTCGTGAACCATCGGATATCGAGACGGGCTGCTGTTACTGTGTCAGGATATCGTCCAGCGTCGAGCAGTCCACGAAGCAGTCGAGGTTCGTATGAATCCGGGTCGAACGCAGTCTCGGCGATGAGCGAATCCGACGACAGGTGTCGCTCCAGCAGACGCAGTGTTTGTCGATCCGGTGGGCCTGTCGAGTGGGGGTCCGAATCCTCCGGTGGCTGGCTCATTTAGGCCGGAATCAGATGCCCGTCGTTCTGGGAGAGCTGGCGAGCAAGTTCGTACAGCCTGATATCCCGAATCACGCCCTGCCACTCGCTGATGGCGGTCATCCGATCGTGGATGGTTTCGTGACTATCGTGATCAAACACGTTGACAGCCGTTGGGTCTGTCGTCTCGAACTGCGCTTCGTATTCCGTTCGCTGGGCTTCAAGCGCCTCCACGCGGTCGATGATCGCTTCGATAGAGAGCTCGGTTGCGATTCGACTGGCGTCCTGCCATTCGAGATACCCCTCGTTACGTTCGTATGTCGCCGGGCGGCTGTCTCTCTCGGCTCGAGCGATGCCCATCTCAGCCAAGCGATCGAGGTGCTTTTTCGCGGCATTCGGAGAGCAGTCCGCAAGCTCAGCGATATCGGTGTAGGCAGTTGGAGAGGTAACGCCGAGGACAACGTCGTAGACGCGACCAAACGTGTCTGTCCCCGTCTGCCACCGGCGCTGAGTATCGTCGGACGTGGGGGCCGGATCGAACTCGGTCATACCTATCTGTAGGCGGCTACTCTCAATATATCTTTGGATTCTTCAAATATATGCGAATGGGTGCTGTGTTGAGTTACTGGGAAGGCAGGGCCAGTGTTGTTAATCACGTAGTCTTGCGACTGCCTTTCCGACCTGTCGGACGTGTTGACTCCGTTCCAGATCTAACTCCTCGGCGAGATAATCGACCGTCTCTGTGAGCGTCATGGTTGAGTAACTCATCTCTCAGCGTATGAAGTTGATGCCGTTGCAAGCCGGCTCACGCCGCGTTGAGTTCGTCTCTTCTCGCACGAACTGTTACAGCTGACATCCCTGCAGCATCCGCAACTCTCTGCTGTGTGAGTGACCTTCCGTGTTCCTGTGCAGCTTTGTATATGCAGGCCGCCGCGACACCACTCGGACGACACCCGTTTGAAATAGTGGTTTCTTGGTGGTGCTTCGAGAGTGCCACTGCTCGACGCCGGATGGCGTCTGAAATGCCAAGATCTGACGCGAGACGGGGGATGAATTCACTCGGGCGAACCGGCTGGGTCGGGAGCCCAAGTTCTGTATTCAGCGTCTTGTACGCATTCGCGACTCTCGATTGTTCGACGCGTGCTGTGTCGACGATGTCGTCGAGTAACCGTGTGTGGCCGTTACAGCGACAGGCCCCGTGGACGCTTGCTGCCGCAATTGCCTCGATTGATCGGCCTCGAAGCAGGTCTTCGTTCTGAGCGCTCCGGAATAGCTGACACGCCTGGTCACGGACCGAATCTGTAAACTCGAGGGCACTGGCGATTCTTCGTACTTCACCCAGCCCGTGTGCGAGGTTTCGCTCGGCTTTCGACTGGAACCGACCACGATTCTGTTCCCGGCGCATTCGGGACAGTCGCTGGCGCTTTCGTCCATTGAGTTCGTTCCCGTTCGCATCTTTCCTGCGACCGATCTCCGTCGACAACCCTCGGTCGTGACGCGCCGCAGTCAGTGGAGCGCCCGTTCGCTTTCGCTGGTCCTGATCGTGAGTTCTCCATTCCGGACCGCGGTCGATTCGTTGTTCGTCAATAACGAGTCCACAGTCCTCACAGATGGTTTCAACGCTGTTCATCCTCACTTCGCCCTTACACTCGGGACACGGCGTGGTTCCGTCGTTTGGTACGTCCTCGTCGAATCCGTTCTGGTAGATGTCTCTCGTCGCCATTGGTAGTTCGCGAGGTATCTTGTCTGCACCCCGCACCCCTCTCAGGGGGAAATAAACAGCCGCGGACATGGCGGTGTGTGGATGTCTGCTGAACCAATTGGGGAGCTTCGGCGACCGGCCTGTAACAGTCCCTGGCTTCGTACTGAGCGCTGGTTAGTTGCGTACTCCGTCAGGTCTCCGAGATGCCGAGCCGTCTCCGTACTTCGTCCAGCACCGCCCGCTCTCGCGCCTGGATGAAACTATCGAAATCGTCGTTCCAGAGTGCATCCACGCCATCCGCAGGGATGAGGTGCTCGGCGAGCCGTTCTTCGACCGACTCGTCCGCTGTCGCCTCGATGTCGCGGAGGTAGTCGCTCGGTTTTCGGTTACTGATCTCCGTACGATTGGTCTCGTCGAGGATGAGCGCCCGATTGAGAATCGAGTGCTTGCGCTCGCCCGGGAGCGACAGCCCCTCCACGTTCTTCGGGAAGATGTGGTGGTCGTCTATCTGCGACGCATTGTACGTCCCCAGCCGCCGGCCTGTGTGGAAGTCCTTGGGGTTGTTGAGGCCAAACAGCCCGAGAATGGCCTTATATCGGCCACCCTGCGTGACGCTCTGGAGGTCGAGGGCGTTCGAGACAAAGTCCTCGTCCACCGTTCGGATACGTTCGGGCAAATCGCTGTCGTCCGCGAACCAGGCGCGCATTTCGCGGTAGTCCTGCGACATGATGGTATCAGAGGAGCCACTGTAGTCCCGTGAGAGGGCCGCCGACCAGTACCATCGGACGAGGCGATCGTTGAACGCCGGTTCCTCGAGCGTCTCGGTGAACCGTTCGTCGTACTCCCAGAGGAGCGCGGCCAGTACTGACAGGATGGTAGTGTTCGGAATGAATCCGTTCTTGATGGCGCCGAAGTCGTGCGTGCCGGTATTGATGATTCGCTGGCGGGCGGCCTCGCTGTACTCGATTGCGGTGTCCCACAACTGACGGAACTCGCCGACGGTCTCTACGGGCACCTCAACGCGACTGTCTCCTGGGGTGTCCCGACGTTCGACTTCGGTGCCGGGGATGAGCTGATAAATGTACTTCGAGGAGCAATACTCGCGCTGGCGCAGCGCAATGGTCTTCAGCACGTTCGTGCTCATCGAGTTGTCGACGGCCTTCAGCTGGTCATGGCCCGTGAGCTCGTCCCACTCCTTGCGGAGGGCGATGCCCTCCGGGTAGAGGAATGCGTTCATCAGGTCGAATGTCGACAGCGTCATGCCCTTCTTGTTGATCCGTGTGAAAATTTCGCAAACTTCCTCTAGCTTTGCCGTGTCGAGGATTTCGACGGAGAAGCGGTAGTTCAGAATACGATCGAAGATACCGTTGAACTCCCGGTAGAGGTTCATCTGACTCATCTCGTTGACCGGGTGTCTTGGCTCGCTCCGCCGGTCGTGGTACTCCGTGAGACATTCCTCGAAGGTTTCCGAGTTCCGGAACTCGGCGTCCCGGAGTAGGCAGAGCGGGAACAGGCCCTGCTCGGGCAGCAGGTCGGGAAGCCGCTTCTTGAAATCTGCCGTGTCACGAGGATTGAGTCGGTACTCGTACTCGACGGCCCCGTCGTACTCTTCCCGAAGACACGCGTCCATATCGAGGAAGAAGTAGTAGTACGACTTCCGGCTGGGGAAGGTCATCGCCGGTGAGTGAAGAGCGTAGTAGATCGACGAGAGCCGCTGTTGGCCGTCGAGAATGGCGTAGTTCGGGCTGTCGGCAAGCCGGTCTTCCGGGACGCCCTCGACGACGTCCCACATCTCGCCGCTCCCGTTGTAGTATTCCAAATCCCAGAGGAGCAGTGTCCCAGTGTAGTACTCGTCGAGGACGGAGGCGAAGAGGTCAGAGACCATCCCTGGGTCCCACTCGAAGCCACGCTGGAAGTGCGGGATAACGTAGTTCCCGTCGTCGATCTCGTCCAGCATTCGCTCCGTCGGTCGCTTGTCCTGTGTCATGTCATACCCGCTCCGATCATATGATGCAGAGGTTCCGGTGGGAGCATAAACCTCGGCCTGGTTGGTCAGCAGACGATCGGGTACCGGTTGGCTTCCGAAGCGAGGTCGTGGCTGCGCGCGCAGCGCAGCGAGCACGGAGCGGAGGGTGGGGAGGTGGGGCCTGGGTCGGTCCGGCACGGAGCAAAAAAAGAAGACCGCGACGACCGGCTATTCCCACCACCGACCGCGCTCAGGGAAGTGAACGGTGCTCCACCCAGTCAGAGCCACGGAGACGCGTCCATTGTACCAGTTCTTCGCCGCTCCGTGAATGCGAACCGTCTCACCCTCCTCGATCCAAGGTTGATTCGATTTCTCCCAGACAGTCACCTTCGTTCGCCCGCTTTCGTCCTCGATGAGTCCAACTTGCTGAATTGCCGGCGAGTCGCTTTCCCACAGCTGGGTCACAGTACCTTCGATGCTCACCTCTTTGCGATTGACGTCCTCGAGCTTTCCGATGGGAACCACCTGCCCCGGCGCCGTCTGCAACTCCTCAAACACCCCGACAACCGCGCTCATCAGGTCTTTCCCACCGACGACGGCTTCACCCAGCCGCCGACCAATCGCCGCTCGCGACCAGCCATCCAGTTTCTTTGCCAGCCGCATCGACTGCTTGTTCACCGCCGCCAACTGCTCCTGCGTGAGTTCTGCACGAGGATCACCTCGTTCCGGGTCAGCCATCGGGTTCACGCTCGCCGCCCGCTTCTGGAACTTAGCACGCCGCTCAGCGCTCCGCTTCGCCGCGATGTCTCGCGTCCGCTTCTCCCGACCTTCCTGCGTCCCCAGCTCTGCTTGGGCACTGATTCGCTCCAGCTCAGCCTCTCGCGCACGAATGCGCTCTTCCTGTTCGAGGGTCGCACCGTAGATCCGCTCGTCACTGGTGTCGACCATCCCGTCCGGGTGGTTCGCATCGACTTTTGCCTGCACCTCCATCTGCACCGTCGCCTGGAACTCAGGCGTCTCATCGACGACCTCGAAGCCATCTTCGTCAACCGCCGATTTGTCCGCTTTTTCGAATGCCTGTTCATCGACCGAAACCTCATTACCAAAGACGTTCTTACTCGACATTGGAGTTCAGCTCCTGAAGGCGCTCAGCGCCCGACACCGCGATGCTACTACATCGCGGTTCTTCGACGACACCGACCGACAGAACCATCTGCGCGCTCTCGCTCGCGCCTTCGCGAGCGCCCCCTGGGGCGCGAGCGAGAGCGCGCCATAGGGAGGCCACCCACCCAGCACCGCGCGCCGACCCGCCCGGAGCGAGCGTCCAGCGGAGTAAGCGTGGGGGGTGAGCAGCCACGCCGCGCAACCCCCCGCGGTTACCCGCTGGCGTCGAGACCAGATTCATTTTAGCCCGGAACGGACGCGGGCGGTGCGGAGAGCGCCCGCATGCCCGGAATGGTCGGTCGCGAGCGACGCGGAGGGCGGCAGCGGCGAGCGGGGCGGGCCATAGAGAACCACCGTTCAACCACTCTCGACGCTCAGTAACCCAGCCGACATCCTGGCGGACTCAGAAAGGGCGAGGCCGTCTCGGTCGTCCCCCGGCCCCGCAAGCACCGCAGGCACGAGGAGCGCAGCGTGGGTCGCGGGATGCCGAGCGGCCGAGGGCTTTCGGAGATGATACTCTCGGTCAACGTTCCAATTTCTCCAGAGGCCAGCCGGCGGTCGTCCCGAAACAAACACTGTTGGCCGACACGCGAAAGGGGTTCTCAGAGATCGTATGGGACGCCGGCCCCAGTCCAGATTCAGTTGGTCATTCTTTCGTCGGTGCCTCGAGATAGGTCTCAAGCCTTCTGGCGCAGATAGACGTTCATTCGCCAATAACTCCGACTTGTGAACTGTTCCCCAGATTAACCAACATTATTCCATATTAGCTATTTGTGTTGGTTAATACGGGATGTTCCAGCTGCATAGACAGAGAGCCAGTATCGTCGTGCCCGATCTCAAAGTGAATTACAGTACTTGACCGACCGAGTCAGAGTACTGGATAATCTTGATCTCATCCGGTGACTGTGCCTCCTGACCCAAATCGTCTGTAAACAGGAGTCCACGCACCGAGACAGAGTCAAGCACGTCTTCCGGAGCTTCGACGTATGCCCCCGTCTGAGAGCGCTTGACGAACGCCATATACTCCAGTAATTCACGCAGTCCTGTCGCAACGTAGCCGATATTTTGTGTGTACTTCACCTCGCCGACGAACACATGTGCAAGTTCGAACTCACCCGTCTCGTCCCGATCATAGCGTTCGAGCAGGATATCTGGGCGACCACCCCAGAGTGCATCGCTCCCGCTGTAATCGAGAAGGTCTTGCGAGAGCGACTTCCACCGCGTAAGTACTTGGTTCAGCCGGAAGAGATACCCATCCGGCTCCGCCGCATCTGGATCTAACGACTCTCGAAACGTAAGGGACTCACCAGTCGCGTCATGCGAGATCACAAACCGCGACCCGTCTTGTTCCCACGTCGCGACAGTCGAGGGATCGTTACGCCAGTGCGTCAGTACTCTGTACTCGACGGCATCATATGCGTCGAGGATACGGAAGATCCAGTAGAGTTCAAAGAGGGTCTCCGTTTCCTCCGGTGCGATGACCGTATGAGACAAGATGTCGTGAGCCTCGTCACTGTCGAGTTCTTGGTTCATCAGGCGGCGATAGCGATCCAAGAGGATGGCGGCATCACGGTAGAACGCCGACCGGGACCGCTTCACCGATTCGATTGTCCGGTCGGTCACGTCCTTATCGGCTTCTTCGATACGCTGGAGGTAGATATTCCGTTCATAGATTCGGTTGAGCTTGGCCGCTGCGGACTCCGGACTCCGGATCGCGGCATCAGTTGGTTTGACCCACTCTGACAGCCACTCGTAGCCATCTGGATTCTCGACAGCCGGTTGCAAGTCGGTATGGACGATCTCGTGGACGATTCGCAGTAGTCGCTTCAGGACGAGGTTCTCGTCGACGTCGTAGCGTTCTTCGGACTGCCGGCAGACGAAAAGTGGTTCGTCGAAGCGGCCAGCTCGTGCCCGTCGCTTTGTCGTTCCCGGCCAGTCGATCCGGCCACGAATCTCACCTCGCTGTTCAACCGAGGTCGCTGAGACGGTCGTTTTCATCTGTCGGATACGGTCCTCTAACGTCCGCATGAAGTCGAGTACACCGACGGCCTCGTCGGTGTCACCAGTGTCCGTGAGGACGAAGTGAATCCGTAGCAGTGTCTCAATATCATCGACGTCGAGGTCCGGGTGGGCAGTGTCGATGACGCGGTCGAATCGAACGCCTTTCCTAAGGTACGTGTGGAAGTCATTAGCAATGTCCGCGAGGAGCGCCTGACTCGATGTTTTCGGCATCCTACTCACTCCCTGACTCCAGGTCGACCTGGAAGAAATCGCTGGCAGTCGGCCAGAGTTCGTTCTGGTCATCGGCCACGATCGCGTCGAGCTCGTCGAGGACATCTTCGAGTTCGCCCCGTCGCAGCCCTTCCAACTGGGGGAACACGTACATGATGATGGGTGAGACGTAATCCGCATCCTCGACTGTCGGCGTCGAAGCGACGTACGTATAGATATCCTCGATGATGGCCGGTCCGATCGCACGTTGTTTGTTGACGGCATACCAGAGCCGACCGACCGGCTCAAAGTGTTGCTCAGCTTCGGGCACGTCCCCACCAGCCGACCAGACAGCGACGTATTCCCCGACGAGCTGTGCAAGCTTCGACTCACCGTCGGCAGTTTCCTCCTCGGGTGTTGGGAGGGTGGGAATCCCAATAGGGATAAATGCCCAGCGTCGCATGAATGCATAGCTCATCTCATACAGCGACGTCTTATCGAGCGTGTTCATCGTTGCGAGCATTCGCCAATCGTCCGGGATGTAGAATCGACTCGGACGGACGGTCGTGTCTGTCCTCGAAGAGTCAAGGATCTCAATCGGGTCGCCATTGGAGCCGTCGAATGGAAGGGTGACACTCTCGCCAGTGAGCGCGGAGAATAGCGAGCCGAACGCCTTGTCGATGTCCGCGCGATTGAGTTCGTCGATGATCAGCCACTCGTTTGCAGGTGTCCCATCAGTATCGGCCTGGAAGCGATCGAGCACGACACCGGGCTGGAATTCGAGCGTGTTCTCAGCGGTCGTCTGATAACCACCGACGGTGTCGAACGTCGACCAGTCAGCGGACGCAGTCACTATCTCGTAGTCACTCTCGCCGACGGTCGCCTCACACACCTGCCGTGCTAGCTTCGTCTTCCCTGTCCCCGGTGGACCGAAGAACAGGACGTGATTCCCGCTCTCAAGAGCGCGCTGAACGCGCGACTCGATGGTATCCCACTCCTGCTCGGGGAAGTACAGTGGCCCCGAGTCGACAGTAACGCCCTCTGAGAGCGCCGCTATATCGTCGGTGTGATCGTCGAACGTGACCTGTGTCCCGAGTTCGAGGATTCGATCGTACTCCGCTTCGGTGAGTTCCGTGATTATCGAATTGTTTTTACTCTGGATAATCTCGCTTTTTGCCAGTTGACGGTCGTCAACGACTTGCTCCCATGTTGCCCCATCGAGGGCCGAGTCCCATTCGATCGTAATGCCTTCGATCTCTCTGCCGTGCTCTTCTGAGTACTCTTCGTGGAGGCCTTCGGAGACGTGGGCTTGTGCGACGATCGCCCTGGTCGGCGCCACCTGATAGAGGAGCACCTTGTCACCCGGTCGGGCGAGCTTGTACGCCTCGAGATTTAGCCGTGGAGATCCGGAGGGACCAATCGTCGCATAGAATGCAGTGGCACCATCTTCATGGCGGAACATTTCCTCGTTCACCCAGAAGTATCGGGTCGACGAATCCGGTCGGTCGATGGGTGCCAACTCCTCAAGTGCTAAGATAGTCTCGTACTCGTGCGGAGAGAGTTCGAACAGGCTCCCTTGGGCCCGATTTCGGATCGGAGAGGCTTCTTCGAGGTCAGGAAGGTCGGTGAGCTGCTCCCATGTAATCGGTTCCACTCGCCGATCGTACTGAATCGTGATTCCATCGATTGCCCCGCCATACTCCTCTTTCGTCTCTTCGTGCAATCCCTCGACGATCGTGCCTTCGGCAACGATGGCCTTCACAGGATTCGACTCGTAGAAGACGACCCGGTCGCCCGGCGATACGGATTCGAATGCGCCGACGATACGCCGCTTGTTCCCGTTCGAGTTGGTGGCAGTGTAAAATATCTCACCACCGTGTGCGATACTGTCGACTGACCAGATATCGGGGTTCGCCGTAATCCAGTAGTAGTCCGGACCAGTCATGCCCCCAAGGAGATGCTCAGCTGCAGCGTCGGTCAAACGACTTAGATAGGTCTGCGTGACCTTGCCGTTGCTGTCGAGGGGGTAGTATTTCTCGCCGCGGACGTCGTCACGCATCAAGTAGTCGCGTACCTCGTCGATCGACTGCGGTTCGTCGAACTGTTCGAAGTCAACGTCGACACGATAGCGGCTCTCTCCGTTTTGTTCGATTTCAGATACTTCTGAGGTGACGGTTGAATATCCGATGATCTCCGGGCGGTGATAGTGAATCATCGTGTCACCGACATCGAGTACGGTGAGGTCGTGGTGCCAGACATCGTCGACAGACGCCTCGAGATATTCGTTCTCAATCTCGTCACGGTTCGTCTGCGTCACCCAGTAGACCGACGACTCTCCATCTGTTGGTCGCTGTTTTATGTCGAGAATTCTCTCATACAGTTCAATTGCTGCATCAGACGGTTCGTCTTCGATACTCTGATCATCGACTTTATCGATGATATTGAACAGCTGGTCAACTTCAAATCGAATCGGGACGGTAACACCGTGGTCTGCGTCCCTCGTCGCGTAGCCGACGATCCGTTCGTACGTTGCGAGGAATTCGGTGAAATACTGCTCCCCTTCGGCGTACGAACGGGGATCCTCATAGCCGAAGAACGTAAGCCCGTTCGTCGATGCAGCGTTCAGTATTGGGTGGTCGTCAATGTGGAGAGAGCCGAAGAGTTCTCGGACGGTCGTCCTTCCGCCTAGAGAATCCTCCCATTTATCGTTGTACTGGTCGGCATTGCGTATCTCCTCGATAAGACTCGCGAGATCATCGATAGATCCACTCCACTTATTCAGAATCTGGGTCGCTTGCCCTCCCTGGATGGCGGAATGCATCTGATTCCACATCGCTTTGAAACGCTCAGGCGTGGGGTTTGCAATGAACTTGTCTGCGCGTTTGGGGATCACATCCGTCCGGTTGTGTCCTTCTAGGTCAAATTCAGCACCTGATGGTATCGTTTGCACGACATCTCGCCACTGCTCAAGAATCGCTCGTTGCTCAGCAGTCAGTGACGGACCCAGAATCTCGTTCTGAACGATGGCAGTGTACACCCGGTCAAGATCGTCGTCGTCCGGGCCATCTGCTGAACTCACTGTGCGGGGCGGTGCGTAACTCGTGGGATAGTCTAAAGCGCGATTGACCGTCCCTCTATCATAGCCTTCGGTCGGATTGTACCATCGCTCCCAGTCAACCGAGACGTGATACTCCGTGCTTTCATCGCTGGGGACGACCTTCCGGTCGGGATCTGTGATCGCTGACTCGTCCCATGGTTCGGTGACCGTCCCTGCAGCAATGTACTGTCCGGAGGGCTGATCGTACAAGAGAATGTGGTCACCAGCGTCAAGCGAACGGAGTTGTTCACCGTATTCTTCAGGCCCATATGTGGCCACGACACCGAGCTCATTGAACAATCGAGAGAAGTCGACATCCGGCTCGTTCTGCCGATTCGAGTGGACCAAATATGTATCAGGCATCGCTGTTCTGTGAACAGTCGAATATCAGAAACTTAAAATCTACCACAAGGTGTTCTGTGCCAATCTCGGTTCGGTGATCGCGGGATGCCGAGCGGCCGAGGGCTTTCATCCGTTATGCCTACGTCTCGACAGAACCGGGTCTGTGTTGCAAAACCCCGAAGTAATTTATATATTGGTTCGCTAGTATGCAACAGTATGCTCACAGAAGGTGAGGTTCGCGCCCTTACTGCCCTCCATGGTGAGCAAACGGTCTCTGACCTTGCAACGAATCTCGATCGGAGTCTCAGCTACACGTCAGAACTCGTCGAGCGGCTCGAAACGGCTGGCCTCGTCGAGACACGTCGACAGGGGAAAACAAAGCGGATTCGACTGTCGGACGCAAAGGCCCTCGAGTTACTCACGGGCCTCACGCAACAGTATTCACACATCGACTGGCCGGAGCTGTTGTCAGGGTCTGCTCTCCGTGTGTGCTACTTCCTCGATACCCCGCGGATCGCGACCGAACTCGCACGCCGCGCCGACGTCCACCGAAGCACCGTCCACCGTACACTTGCCCCGCTTCAGCATCGCGGACTCGTCTACCAAACCGACGACGGGGCGTACGCACTGAACGATGGCTTCGAACCGCTGAGCGTATTCGCTCGTGAGCTTGCCCATCACGTCCACCGCCAGACTGTCGAAGCACAGACCGACACGTACTCGATTCTGTGGGAATCGCTTGATGAGTTCCTTGTACAGACGACGACTGAGATCGCCGACGAACACTTCATTCCGACAGGCCCAGACCAGTTTCAGCGATACGGCCTCCCGCTGTTGGCACGTGACCGTCGGTACTACCTCTATTCGGAGACGACAGGCGATCTCTCCCCGGAGATGTTGTGCTGCCATATGCTCGTGATTGATTCCGGCCCACGAACGCAGTCATACTGCCTGCTCCTGCTCAGTCACGTCGACATCGATCGCGACGAACTCCGGTCCCAAGCCATCAAGTACGGCGTCGACGACGTCGTCGACGACCTCTACACGTATCTCGACACCAGCGGTGCCCAGCGGACGTCCCGACTTCCCGAGTGGGAGGACTTCCAGGAACTCGCTGACGAGTACGAGGTGACGCTATGAGGGCGAGGTTTGATCGCTCATACGGGGATGTTGAGCGGTCACAAATCTCGTAAGACGCGTCTTCTTCTGTTCTATCCCTCAGCTACGATTCGAAACCAGGTCTTCGATGAACCGGAACCCGTTCACGAACGTCACCGAGTCCCCGTAACCCTCGCTCGCGAGCACAGTTTCGGCCCCCTCGCCTGCCGCGATATCCGTCGTGTAGATGTAGACCTCAGTCACCACCCCTGCACTTAGCTGCTGGGCAGCCAGGGCCGCGAGTGCGGCGTCCGCTCGCTCGACGTCGTCGGCGGGCCGGTCGTCGGCGTTCGCGATGTACCGCTGGACTCCGTCCATGGCTCGCGAGACGATCGGCTCGGAGAACTCGAGCGGCGCTGCAACCGTCGCCCACCCCTCGTCGATTGCGTCGTCGACAGGCGGGGCTTCGATGTCGGGGTCGTCGACGGTCAGCTCCTCGTACACCCGTTCGGGGAGGACGAAGGTGACGTCGTTTCGGCGGGCGAATCGCCGAACAGCCCGGTAGCGACTGTTCGAGGGCTGGCCCATCGCGACGAACAGGCCGGTGTCGGCGATGTGGAGCCGGCTCACGTGTCGTCAGTGCCGTCGTCGATGTCCAACTCACCGAGCCCTGCGCCAGCCTCCTCGATATCGTAGTGCTCGTGGACGACGGGCCGGAGTGCTTGCAGAATCATCTCCGCGGCCAGCGGGGATATGTCGAGGTCCTCCGCCATCAGTCGGTGGGTCACCTCGCCGCGTTCGCGGGCGACCGCATAGGTGAGCGCTGTCGCGAGTTCGGCGACGCCGTGACGGTCGATGTAGGTGTCGATATCTGCGTTCGTCTCCCGGCGGCCGACCGCGTCGATGAGCGCCGGCGTGATCGTGTACTCGTGGTCGCCGGCAGTCGTCGTCACGGTCAGGTCGATTGCGCGGGCGGCGTACTGCCGGGGCTGCTCGTCCTGTGTAACTTCGACGACGCCGGTATCGACGAGCCGGTTCACGTAGCTGTAGGCCGTTCCCTGGGCGAGGTTGAGGTCCTCCATCACATCCTGGACGGTCGCCTCCCCCTCCTGGGCGAGATACGCGTACAGCTGAGCTAGCTGTGGCTCCTCCAGCAAGTCCGCGACCGAGAGGAAGTCACGGACGATGTCGCCGTCGGCGCGATTTGAGGTGCGTGACATGGGCCGTTCTTGATTACAGTTTACAGCGAATCAGTAAAGAGTGTTTTGGGTCACTCTGCCGGCGGTGTGACGAGGTGTCCCTCGAGGTCACGCGTCCAGTACGTTGCGGGCCCATGGGGACTACATCTCGCACACAGCTGTAGTGGACCTTCCAGGTGGCCGAGCTCGACACGGAACCGGGTGAGGGCTGCAAGCGCATCGACGACGAGCCCGCACCCGTCGCAGGCGTAATGGTCACGCTCGTCGGGATCGAGACTCGACTGGATCGCGCAGTCGACGCAGATCGGGTGTGTGACTCGTTCGTCTTTTCCCCAGGTATGTGCCTTCCCCACGTCTGTACCGGGAACCGCATCGCAGAAGGCACAGCCAGCAAGTGTCTGTTGCATCACTTTCCTCCCTCGTCGGTGTCGCGAGCGGCGGTCCAGCCTCGATGGAAGACTGCGAGTTGGAGTATCGAGTCGAATGCCTCGTCGCTTGGCTCGTGGACGAGGACCCGTTCGTCGGGGATGGGGGTGACGACGTCGTCGTCGACGAGGTCATTGACCAGAGAATGGGCTCTCCTCTCGTCAATATCCGCTACTGAGACGCGGGCGGCATCTTGATCCTGTGCAACGAGTTCCGCTTCAAACCGTTCGTGGTCGGCTGATGCATCGTCGAGTGCGTCTGTACCGGGCATGGGAATCACGTCGGCGCGTATTGACGCGCCTCGGCCTCTCAGGCGCGGACAAACTACTCGCTGCCATATCGTTAACCAACACTGCGGAAGACTGCGGTTCTGTGTTGGTTAAATCGTGGGGACTCAGAACTGATGAACGGGCTTCACGCGGAACGTATCTGGGTCAGTGTTCGGCATCTCACTGGTTCGATCCAAGGACGACCGTGAGAGTCGGTTGACCAACTCCTCACGAGTCGCTTCACGGCAGACTGTCGTTTCGTGCCAGCCGAGACGCTCGTCGAAATACCGCTTCTGGAATCGCTCGCCGACGTCGTCGACGGCGATGAACTGTGTCCGCTTCATGCCCGCTACACTCGTCGAGACGAACTCGGCTCCGACGTCTTCGTGAGTGAGTTCGACGAGTGCGCACTCGACAAATGAGACGATGCCAGTTGGACTTCTGCCGTGAGGGAGAGTCAGTTCGAGATCTGCCCACGGTTCTTCGCTCGGTTGCTCAGTGTGCTCGCTAGGGAGTCGTGATTGCTGTTGCTCGTGTTCGGATGACATGGTTGTTGAGTGGGTGCCTACGACAGCCCCCTCGTCCCTCTCGGGGGCGACAAACTCCACCGCGGATCGCACTCTCATCCAGTGAGTGAATTCTGATATACCGGCTAGAGGAAGTCGTCGTTTGATGGCCCCTCGGCCGGAGAGAGCCAGCGGCGTTTGCACCGGTGTACCCTAGCCTTCCTTTGGATGATTCTGGAGGTGCAGAGAGTGATGAAACGGGCTTAGATTTGGCAAAAAGCCCGTCGGGCAGTTCTCTGCCGGTGAAAATGCTCCCGACGAACTTCAAGACACAGTTATCTGGAATAATTGTGCTTGACGAGGTGGTGAAACCCTTGAATTCGAAATAATCACCATCACATCTTGATCGTACTCGGCCACGACAAATTCCAGCAGTTGGGGATGGTCTGCTTCGACTCGTAGAGGGCTAGCCTGTTTCGGTCGAATTCAGACAGTATAGGGCTTGAAAAGTGCATGACGGGGACAATGATCTCTCAGAACAGCCTATTCTGGACGATTGATAAAATAATTGGTGTTTCTACTATCGACGACGGAAAGAGGCGACTGGTCAAGCGGTCTAAAACAACGACCAGTCCTCCTCGAGATCTCCATCTGAAAAGAAGCCTTCCCCATCAGGAAACAAGGGGCTCGAATTATTTCTGGTATTCAAGCGGGGCAGACCTACCACTCCTTCGTGTGATTCCGCGAATCCATCCAGCCCGAACATCTCCTCACCGAACCCTGGTTCCACTGCCGGATCCTCAATCGATACACTACCCTCCCAATCGAACGCTCCAAAACTGGATTCTGCCTGTTCACCAGCCTCGAACGCTGATTCCTTGGACTCGTCGAACCCCAGATCGAAATCGTCCATGCCAAAGCGATCGGCGTCCCACTGTGGCGGCTCCCACCGTGGCGGTGAATAATCGAGTCCAACGTCGGCTGTCGACTCACCGACTGCCTCCGAATCTTGCGTACGGAATGCTTCTTCGGTGAGTGGATTCCTTCCAAGAGGGGTCAGGTCGTCGTAGGATTCCCTGCCAGTCGCAGCCCTGTTCTGAGGGTGTCATAGAACGATTAGCACACCAAAGAGCAGGGTGAATGCTGAGGTGGAATGAGCTCAGCGACCCTGCAAGATGATCCTT
>NZ_LOEP01000021.1 GCF_001482285.1 Haloferax sp. Q22
GAAGCCGCCGCGGGTCGAAACCGCGTCCTCGGCGGCGTCGGCGGCCGCGGCGAAGTTCTCGCCGGCGAGCGCGCCGCCGGGCTCAACCGCCGGGTCGATGGGTCGCGCGGGGGCGGACAGGTCGGCCGGGTCGACGACGGCCGCGAGGTCGACGCGCGTCTCCGTCTCCGTCGTCTCCTCGGTGTAGAACGTCTCGTTGCCCCGCCGCCACGTTCGGGTGGTCGTCTCGCTCGTCGTCACGATTCGGGAGCCGGCGTCGACGACGATTGTGTCGGCTTCGAGCGCCGGCGTTCGCGTCGCCACCGTCTCGACCGACGACGACGCCTCGGTCGCGGTGTCGACGAGCTCCCATTCGGTTCCGAGGTCGACCGACGGGTCATTACTCCGGGCGACGACGGTCGCGTCGGCTTCGACTGCGACGGTGGCACGATGGGCGTCCGCGACCACGTCGTCGTAAGCGGGCGCGTCGCCGTGGCCGTCGAGGAGACCGACCAGCGCGTGGTCGGCCGCGGAGCCGACGGAGGCGTTGATCGTCCGATTCGTCGGAATCTCGTTCGCGGCCGACTCGGCGGACGGATTGGGTGCGGGGAGCGTGTTCGCCAGTTCGGGCGCGGCGGGGACGCCGGTCTGCGAGAGCAGGCTCTGGGCACCGGCGCGGACGGCGGCGCGACCGGTCGCCCCGCGGGCGTCGGCGTCAGTCGCCCCGAACGCCTGCTGTTCGGCGAGCAGGACGCCGGCGTTCGTCGCCAGTGCCGCGTGATCGTTCGAAACGACGTTGTCAACGGGCGCGCCGACGTACTGGCTCCAGCCACGAGTCCACGCTGACGCCCACAGCGCCGTCGTCACCGTTGCGTCGAGCGTCCCGCCGTCCAGCGCGTTCGCGTCGAGACGGCGCTCGAAGGCCTCGGTTCGGTCGTGGAGCGCGAGGACGGGCGTCCGAACGCCGACCGTCGCGGTGACGGACTCGGCGGCGACGGTGCGACCGCCGCGAACGACTTCGACCGAGACGTTCTCGACGGTCGCGACGAGGACGGTCCCGTTCTCGCGGCCCGAGATGGAGACGCGATCCATCGCCTCGCGGAGGGTCGACTCGTTCGTCGGTCGCGGCAGGGTCGCGGTCGCGTTCACGTCGCCGCTGGCGACGGAAACGGCCCGAAGCCGCTCCGTCGCGGCGAGAGCGATGCGGAGCCTGAGATAGTCGCGGAAGGGGCGCTCGTCGGAGAGCAGTCGTCCGACGGTCGTGTTCGCGGGCGAGGTGACGGGGTTCGCCGCGACCTCACGAGCCGCGTCGCCGACGGCCGCGCGGACGGCGGCGTCGGCCTGTGCTGTCGCGCGGTCCATCGCGTCGTCGACGCGGCGGTCGGCCACGGGGTCGTGACCCGCGAGCGCGCCGGAGAACGTCGCGCTCCCGACGAGGAGCAACACGCCGAGCAGGGCGAAGGGAACCCGACCGCGGTTGTCGTCGGCGAGCCTCACGCTGACCACGTCCTGACGGCGATAGTGACGCGACCGACGGAGACGGCCTCGGCGGCGGCGCGCGGGGTGTCGTACCGGGCGCGCATCGCGTCGGCGAAGCGCGGGGCCAGCGCCGCCGCGAGGTCGGCGTTGGCGGCGCGAGTCTCCTCGCGGGCGACTTCGGGCGCGACGGAGGCGTTCACCAGCGTCCCGGCCCGCTCGTACCGGTGGGTCATCAGCGTCGAAACCGGCTCGTCGCCCCGGAGCGCGAGACGGGCGAGCGCGGGCGGGAACAGCCCCGAGACGGTCCGATTTGCGACGACGCGAGCGACGGCGTCGAAGCTGTCGTCGCTGGCGGCGAGCGCGTCTTCGCGGGCGGCGGGGAACCCGCTCGGCACGTCGAGCGTCGCGGAGTGGACCGTCGTCGAGGACGGCGGTTCGGGACCGAGCGTGTCGGTCGCGCGGACCGGCGCACCGGGGAACGGCCTCCACGCGACGGCGACGGAGACGCCGCGAGTCGGGAGTTCAGAGGCGACGCGAGCGGCGGTCCGCGTCCGGAAGTCGTCGCGGGCGCGGGTCAGGCGAACGCCGTCGACGGTGACCGCGCCGAGCGTCGCGCGGGCGAGGAGGCCGGCGAGGCTGCCATGGGCGGTCCGGTCGAGTTCACGGGCGTCGACGCCGCCGGCATCGAGGAGCGACGGGTCCGCGGCCTCGACACCGGGGGCGAGCGAGTAGGTGACCGTGGCGGTGCTCGTCGCCAGCGACGAGGCGACCCCGTTGGCGTCGATAGCGGCGTGGTTGGCGCTTGCACCCGCGCCGGCGTCCGCGGTGACGACGAGGCCAATGCTCGCGCTTACGAGCAGCAGGCAGACGGTCACGTCGAAAACGAGGTCAGTCATCGCCACACCTCGACCCGGAGCGTTCCGAAGCCGACGCGACCGGGTTCGACGCGGACGCTGACGTGGGTCGAATCGGCGTCGGCCTCGGTTGGCGCGTCAGGGCCGACGGCTCGGCGGTCGCCGTCGACCGCGACGACGACGCGGCAGGAAAACCCGTCCGGACAGGCGTCGGGCGCGTCCGAGAGTCGCGAGACGGCGACGACGCCCGAGTCGTCGGTGAGGGTGGATTCGACGTTCGACAGCGTCGCCGGTGCGAGGTCGCGGTCGGTGGTCGGCAGCGAGTCGTCGAGGACCGTCGCGTAGCCCGAAATCGCCGCGCAGACGACGAATAACGCGGTGAGCGCGGCGACGGGCGAGGTTTGTGCCCTACGCCGAGACGATAGTGACATCCGTTCCCTCCCAACTGATGTGGCGGACGACGAGCGGTTCGCTGACGGGGTGCCACGAGGCGTTCCGGTCGCGTGCGGTCTCGGCCGCGGCGGCGAACGCGGCGGGCGAGTCGAAGACGGCGCTCGGAGATGCGCCGGCGGCGACCGACCCGAGTCGGGAGTCGGGCGTTACCGGCGTCACCGGGCCGAACGCGAACGCGGCGTGTGCCGCGCCGCCGTCGTTTCGGAGGCCGATTCGGTGCGCGCCGAGGCGGACGGCGTCGGCATCGAGGTCGTGTTCGGCGGTCGCGTCGTACTCGGCGACGGCCACGGCGTCGACGGCGTCGGCGACTCCCGAGGCGTCGGGCGCGGGTGTCGTCGGGAGGCCGGCGACCGTCCCGACGAGGACGGTCGCGGCCAGCGAGAGCGCGGCCCACGTGTAGAGCGTATCGAGCGGTGCGTCGAGCATAGACCGGGGTGGTCCCGTTCGAGTATATAAACCTCAGCACGAGATGGCGACGGAAACGAAACCGGTGACGAGCGCCGCGAAGACCGCGACTCAAACGAGTGTTCCCGCGGCGGCGAATGCGACTGCGAACGTCGTCGTCGCCGACGCGAGCGCGCGGCCGACGCGGGAGGCAACGAGGTGGCGGTCGAGACCGTGTTCGACGCCGACCGAGAGCGTCGTCAAGATGACCGCCGAGAGGAGGACGTACGCGCCGACGGCCAGCCCGAGGTCGGCGGTCGAAAGCGGCGTTGCGACGGCCGTCTGGTCGAGCGTCTTCGCGGGGGCCATCCCGTCGGCGAGCGCGACGGTCGCGCCGGCGACGAGCGGCCCGAAGACGGCCGCCGTGTTCGACAGCGTCTCCGTGACTGACGCGAGTTCGCGTCGGGCCTCGGCGTCGAGTCGGGAGAGCGCCGAAAGTTGGTCGGCCATCGAGACGATTGCGCGGCCGGCGGGGCGGCCCTCGCTGGCTGCGAGTCCGAGGAGCGTCGCCACGCCCGCGACGCGGGAGCTCGGCGTCGATTCGAGGACGCCGTACTCGCCGCGGAAAGATTCGACGACGCCCACGCGGAGGCGGCGCTGGACGCCGACGGCCTCGTTCAGTAGGTCGCCCGTCTCGCCCGGGACGGAGGTGGCCGCGCGGGCGAGCGCGGATTCGACGGCCTCGCCCTCGCCGACGGCACGGCCGACGAGGTAGAGCGCGTCGGAGAGGCCGTCTTCGACCGCGCGGACGCGGGCTCTGAGCGCCACGACCGGACGGGCCGCGACGAACAGCGCGGTTCCGGTTCCGAGGCCAACGGCGGCGAGCGGCGCGAGCCACGGCGCGACGAGCGCGTCGGCGGCGACGAAGCCGACGATGCCGGCGACTGTGCCACCGACGACGCCGAGAGCACGGTGGTCGTCGACCGCGGGGTGGGACGAGTCGACCGAGAGCGGCGCGAACGCGACCGGCCGCCGAACGAGCACCCATCCGACGGCGGCGAGGAGGCACGCGGGAAGCGCCACGTCGTAGACGAAGGCGACGTGCGCGGCGGTGACGCCGACGCCGGCGACGCGGGCGGCCGGGAGCGCGCCGACCAGCGCGAGCGGGAGCAGGACGCCGAAGGCGTAGACCGCCGTCACCGGCCCGCGGACGGAGCCGACGAAGTCGGCGAGGCGGTCGCGGGTGCCCTCGCGGACGACCTCGTGGGCCCGGTCGAGCGCCCGGTCGCGCTCGCCGGCGGGAACGTCCGCGGCGGTCTGCAAGAGCGCAGTCGAGCGGTCGAGCGCCGGGAACCACGCGCGCCACGCGTCGGCGAACTCGGAGAGCCCCGCAGTCGGCGTCCCGCGTGCGCGGTCGACGTGTGCGGCGAGCGAGGCCGAAAGCGGGTCGTCGTCGCCGTGTGCGGCGAACGCGCTGGCCCGCTCGACCGAGGGCTCGATCCGCATCCGGAGTGCGATACGGCCGACGAGTTCCGGCGCGTTCCCGAGTGCCCGCGTCCGGCGGAGCGTCGCCAGCCAGACGGGGAGGGTGTGAACCGCGTGGGCCGCACCGAGCGCGGCCGCGAGCGCGACGAAGACGACCGTCACGGTCGGAAGCCGAGCGAGGAGAGCGACGACTCCGCCGAGCAATCCGGCGGGGGCGGCCGTGCCGTAGCCCGCGGCGACGACCGTCTCGGGAGCGAGATTCGAGCCGAGGAACGCGAGCGACCGGTGGAGTTCGTCGCTCGGTTCGGCGTCGATGGAGTCGGGCGAAAGCCGTGCGAGCGTCGTCGTGGCCGCGTGAAGTATCCGGGTCGAAGCGGCGTCCGCGCTCGCGCTCGTGGCCGTGTCCGGGTTCAGCATCCCGAACCACGCTCCGCGCGGGCCGCGGCGAGGTCGTCCGGTGTCGTTCGTCCCGTGTCAGCCAGCGATTCGAGACGCGCGGCGCGGGCGTCGAGCGCGTCGAGCACGTCCGCGTACGACTCGCCGGGGTGGGCCACGGATTCGACCGCGAGACTGTCGCCGCGGGCGACCGACCCCGTGGGTTCGAGGGCGCGCCCGTCGTGTTCGAACAGCGGCTCGAACGCGGCGTCGTCACCGACGGGGCGGACCTCCTCGACGCGGGCGACGCGGTGTGCGTCCGCGTGTTCGCAGGTGACGACGAGGTCGGTGGCGGCGAACGACGACGCCGGGACGCCGAGGTCGGAGACGACGCGCTCGCACACGTCGGCGGCCCCGTCGCCGTGAATCGTCCCGAGGACCGCGTTGGCGTTCGCGCCGACGCGCATCGCCTCGTAGAGGACGGCGGCCTCCTCGCCCCGGACTTCACCGAGTGCGAGCGCGCCGTCGCCAAGTCGGAGCGCCGCGTGGAGCGCCTCCTGCGGCGTCGGCTCCGGGCCGCCGGTCGTGTCGGTTCGGAGCGCCTGCACGTCGCGGTCGGCATCCAGCAGGCTCGACGCCGGGAGCTCCGGCGTGTCTTCGATGAGTACCGTGCGAACGTCGCGCGGGAGTTCCCACAGGAGCGACCCAAGGAACGTCGTCTTGCCGGCCCCGCGCGACCCGGCGACGAGGACCGAGGCACCGCGTTCGACCGCGAGCGAGCAGAGCGCCGCGGCGTCGGCCGACAGCGTCCCGTTGGCGACGAGCGCGGGGAGCGTCAGCGGCGTCTCGTCGTGGCGGCGGAACGCGAAACCGAGGCCGTCGCTTGCGGGCGCGGTCACGCCCGCAACCCGAACGGTCGCACCGCCGGCCTCGACCACGGTGTCGAGTGTCGGGTCGGCACGGGAGAACGACGCGCCACTCACGCGACGCAGGCGGGAGGCAAGCGACTCCGTGCCGCCGGGCGCGAGGCGGACGTTCGTCGGCATCGAGACGCCGTCGGCGACGACGCGAATCGGGTTCTCGTCGGCGGGCGTCGAGACGTACACGTCCGAGACCGTGGGGTCCGAAAACAGGTCGTCGAGGACGCCGTGGCCCGCGGTGTGCTTCGCCAGAATCGCCGCGAGCGTCTCGACCGGGTCGTCCGGGTCCGCGACGAGTCTGACGGCACGGCCCGGCGCGCGCGGGCCGGCATCGACAGCGCCGCGGGCGAGTTGGTCGTGGGCGGCTTCGAGCGTGCGCGCGGCGCGCTCGTCGAGCGTCGATTCGGGCGGCGTGAGGTGGTAGACGGGACCGCGCGGGCACTCGTACCGGCGGGCGACTGCGCCGGTGGCGAGGTCGGTCGTTCCGACGAGTCGCCCGTCGGACGGGGGGCGAGGGTCGACACGGGAGCGCGCGAGCGTCGGGCCGATGACCGCCCGGAGCGCGTCGCCGTAGTCGGCGCTTCGAGACGCGCCCTCCGCGAGGCCGGTTTCGACGGCCGCGCGGCGAACCGGTCCCGCGCGACCCGTTGCCTCGTGGGCGGCCCCGAGTGGGTCCTCGCGGGCGCGCTCGGCGAGGCGGTCGTCGCGAAAGCGGACGCGCTCTGCGAATCGACCCGCGGCGACGAGCAGGCCGGTCGCGGCGTCGTCGTACCGGCGTTCCAGTCCGTCGGCGCGGACGACGAGCCGGTCGGCGTCGCGGGTTTCGAGCGCCTCGACGACCGTCGCTCGACAGGCGGGCGCGGTCGAGAGCGACCCGCGATGTGGGCAGCCGCTGGCGTCGACTGCGAGTGTCACGGTATCGTCGTCGGGGCGGTCCGTGGGCGTCGAGAACGCGGTCACACAGCCACACCCGTCGGTCGAATCGCAGGGCGCGACCCGAGCACCGGTCACGTCGGCGAGTCGGTCGCCGAGCGCGTTCGGGAGCGCCGCGGCGACGGTTTCGGAGAGGGAGCCGATGGAAGAGGAGTCGAGGGGCATACGGGGGCGTGGTCCCGTCCGGGTATTTGAACCTACGCCGCCGGCGGGTCGGCCGTCGCGGGGGCGAGAACGACGACAGAACCGCCCGCGTCGGCTTCGAGCGTCAGTCTGAGGCGGTGTTCGCCCGGCCCGAGGACGAGTCGGTCGCCGACGACACGAATCCGCGGCCCACCGACGCGGCGGACGACGGTCGGGCCGCCGACGACGCTCGCCGATAGCTCGACGCCGTCGCCGCCGCGAACCGCGAGTTCGGAGACGCCGGCGGCCCGCCACGAACCGGCGGGAACGTCGAGGACGACGTGACGGCACGCACCCGCCACACCGGCGGGTGTCGGGTCTTCCGCGGCCGCGAGCGCCGTCGCGGCGTGCGCGATGTCGTCGGCCATCGAGCCGATTGTGACGGTCGTCGCGTCCGCTCTCGCGGCGTCGGCCGCCGGGAAGACGACGCCGGCGATAGCAACCGCGAGGAGACACGTCAGAACGACGCGAATCACAGCGCGTCGCGGAGACGGGCGGCCAGTCCGCGGTCTGCGGAGTCGTCGCGAGAGTCGGCGGCGTGAATGTCGGATTCGCGCCTAGGAGTACCGCCGCGCCCCTCGGTGGGTCGTTCGGCGTGGGACGCCGCCTCCGCGGCGAGCGCGTTGGCCGACCAAGAGGGTGTGGGAGACGCCGTCTCGTCGACGAGTTCCGCTTCGAGCGATTCGGCCTTGGCGAGCGCGGCGTTCGCCCGTCGCTCGACGTCCTCGTTGACCGCGCGGACGCCGCCGAGGTAGCCGCGCATCGCCTGCGTCGCGGCGTCCATCTCGTCGAGGCGCTCGGTGAGCGACTCGACCGACGATTCGAGTTCGGAGACCCGGCGCTCGACGGCCGCGAGGTCCTCCAGCGACGAGAAGTCGGCGTCGCCGTCGGTGAGGGTTCGCTCGACCGCGTCGAGCCGCGCGGCGAGGTCGGCAGTGCGGTCGGCGGTGTGGTCCGCCGCGACCGGTCCGCGGGAAGCGGGTGTTCCGGTGTCTGTGTCACCGTTAGCGTCGAAGTGGACTGGGTCGGTCGTCATGTGGCGGCCTGGTCCCGTCATCTGATATAAAGCTCCGGCGCGGTCGGAGCCGACCACGACCCGAGCGGTCGAACAGTTCGCCCGTGGGGAATGTTCAAGACGAGCGACGGAGTGGATTGTGGTATGAAAACCGTCCTGATTGGTGTGGGGCAAGCGGGTGGGAAGCTCACCACCGCTCTCCAGTCGTTCGACCGACAGATGGGGTTCGGCGCGGTACTCGACGCCGTCGCGGTGAACACCGCAAAAGCGGACCTCCAGCCGCTTCCTGTCGAGACCGTCCTCATCGGCCAAGACCGCGTCAACGGTCACGGCGTCGGCGGCGACAACGAGCTCGGAGCCGAGGTCATGGAGTCGGACCAGACCGAGATCATGTCCGCCCTCGACGGCCGCGTCACGGCCGAAGCGGAATCGATTTTCGTCGTCGCCGGGCTCGGCGGCGGCTCGGGTTCCGGCGGCGCACCCGTCCTCGCGAAGGCGCTTCGCCGCGTCTACGACGTGCCGGTGTACGTCCTCGGAATCCTGCCCGGACAGGACGAGGGGGCGATGTATCAGGTGAACGCCGGTCGGTCGCTCAAGACCATCGCCCGCGAGTCCGACGCTGTCCTCCTCGTCGACAACGACGCCTTCCGCTCGTCCGGCGAGTCGATGAGCGAGGGCTACGACGCCATCAACGAGGCCATCGCCCGGCGCGTCGGTCTGCTCTTGGCGGCCGGTGAGGCGACCGAGGGCGTCGGCGAGAGCGTCGTCGACACCTCCGAAGTCATTAACACCCTCCGTTCCGGGGGCATCGCCGCGCTCGGCTACGCGAGCGCCGAGGCCTCCCCGGACGCCGAGGACAACATCAACACCATCATGAGCACGACCCGCCGCGCCGTCCTGACGGGAACGAGCCTGCCGGACGCGAGCGACGCGGACTCCGCGCTCGTCATCGCCGCCGGCGAACCCGACACCATCCCGCGGAAGGGCGTCGAGCGAGCGCGCCGCTGGGTCGAAGAGGAGACCGGCAGTCTGCAGGTCCGCGGCGGCGACTTCCCGCTGGAGAGCGGCCGTCTCGCGTCGCTCGTCCTCCTCGGCGGCGTCGAGCGCTCCGAGCGGGTCGAGTCGTTCATGGAACGCGCCCGCGAGGCCATCGACCAGGCCAAGACCGAGAAACGAGAGGATCCCAAAGAGATGTGGCACAACGACGACCTCGATGACCTGCTGTGATAGCGACCGGCCGCCACTGACGCGACTAACGACCACATAATCTCACGTTTTCAAGACGTTCGTCCACCGAATGGCGGTCTCCTCCTCAATCTGCGAATGATTTTTCCGTCATGCCGCCAATCCGTGCTATGTGTTAACAATAACTGGAGGTGGGTGGGACGAAACGATACGTGTGAGACTCGACTCGGCACGCCACCGGTGTCATCATGTCTGAATCGACTGACCCGCTCCGGCGAAGTATCGAAGTCGAGTACTGGGTCGTCGAGGACGACGGGTCGTTCAGCGACCCGGACGACCTGCTCGACGCCTCGCCGGGGGCCGAACGGGAGTTCGTCGAGCCCGTGTTGGAGGTGAAGACGACGCCGTGTGACTCGGGGGCCGAGTTGCGCGCGGAGTTGTACGAACGACTCGGCGACGTGCTCTCGCGGGCCGAGGAGGTCGGAAAGCGACTCGTCCCGCTCGCCACGCCGGTGAGTTCCGAGGCGGTGACGGAGCGCCGGAGCGACCGGACCCGCATCCAGAACCGCGTCGTCGGGTCGGACTTCCAGTACGCGCGGCACTGCGTGGGGACGCACGTCCACGTCGAACAGCGGCCCGGCCGCGAAATCGACCAGTACAACGCGCTCGTGGCGCTGGACCCCGCGCTGGCGCTCGTGAACTCCTCGCCGTACTACGACGGAAAGCGGCTGGCGGCGGGCGCGCGGTCGAAGCTGTACCGGCGGATGACCTACGACGACGTGCCGCATCAGGGTCGGCTGTGGCGCTACGCCGACGACACGCGGGAGTGGTCGCGCCGTCTCGAACGCCGGTTCGAGGAGTTCCTCGTGCGCGCCGAGGAGGAGGGCGTCGACCGGGCGACCATCGAGGCGAACTTCGACCCCGA
Source organism: Haloferax sp. Q22 (assembly GCF_001482285.1). Lineage (GTDB taxonomy): Archaea > Halobacteriota > Halobacteria > Halobacteriales > Haloferacaceae > Haloferax. The sequence continues at coordinate 10,171 of NZ_LOEP01000021.1, forward strand.
GAGCGCAATCTGGACGCCGGTGCAACTCAGAGCCGAGTTCGGCACGGTCGAGTGGCGCTCGCCCGACTGCGGCCTCCCGAGCGACGTGCTCAGGCTGGCGAACAGCGTCGCGGACGTGGTGAACCGCCTCGACGACGCGGAACTCAGAATCGAGGGTGACAGGGGGCGCGTGGCGGACGACCAGGTCGTCCTTCCCGAGTTCGACGCGGTTCTCGGCTACGTCAACGCCGCCATCGAAGACGGACTCGACTCCGAGGCGGTGCGGTCGTACCTCGACCGGATGGGCTTCGACGTGGATGCCTACAGCCCGGTGTCGCACGAGATAGACGGCCGCGAGACGGTCACGGCCGCGGAGGCGCGGGAGATGCGACTGGCCCACGCGGACCGACTGGAACGGGACGTGCGGAGCGCAGTCCGGCAGTAAACCGCGAATCGCCGCGAGCGACTGCGAAAAAACGAATCCGGAAGCCGAAGCGGTCGCTTACTGCTGGATGAGGCTCGCGCCGTCGAGTTCGGTGCGGCTGTACTCGATGTCCATGAGGTCGAGGATGGTCGGTGCGATATCGTAGAGGTCGGCGTCCTCGATGACCGCGCCGGGGTCGTCGACGTAGAGCGTCGCGTTGTCGAACGAGTGCATGCCGTTGCGGGGGCCGACGCCGAACACGTCGTCGTGGCCTTTGAACCCGGACTTCAGGTCGAAGCCGTGGTTCGGGATGACGACGAGGTCGGGGGCGATGTCGTCGTGGTCGCCGCGGAAGGCGTCTTCCTTGACGACGACGCGGTCTGCGACCTTGTTGCCGTCGGGCCCTTCGAGCGCTTCGAGTTCGGCCTTGAGTTCGTCGCGGACGTCCTCGTACTCGGATTGCGGGACCGACCCGCGGGGCTCGCGCCCTTCGAGGTTGATGAAGAACCGGCCGGGGATGAGCGAGTACGCCTTCGAGTCCTCGTCGATATCCGAAAGCGAGTCGTGGTCGTCGTCCTCGTAGGAGAGCCAGCCGTTCTCCTCGAGCCACGTGTTGCAGTGGACCTCGTAGTCGAGCGAGGTGAAGCCGTGGTCGGACGCGACGATGAGCGTCACGTCCTCGGGAAGGGCGTCGCGGATGCGACCGAGGTAGTCGTCGACGGTGCGGTAGAACTCCATGAAGGCGTCCTTGTTCTTCCCGTCGCGCTCGTAGTCCTTGAACAGGAAGTGGTTGACGCGGTCGGTCGTCATGAAGACGCCGAAAAAGAGGTCCCAGTCGTCCTGGTCGATGTAGCGCTCGAACGCCTCGTAGCGCCGGTCGAGCGTCTTACGGGCGTCCTCCATGAACGCGGTCTTGTCGTCGTCGTGACCGAGTTTCGCGTTCACGTCGATTTTGTAGTTCATCTCGGTGAGCGCGTCGCGGAAGTCGTCGGGGTAGGCGGCCTTGTCGACGCCGGGCGAGAGGAAACCGGAGACCATGCGCTGGACGTTGCGCTGAGGCGGGAACGTCACGGGGACGTTCATGACGGTGGCCTTGCGGCCGGCATCGGTGACGCGGTCCCAGACGCGGGTGGCCTGCACGTCCCGACCCATCGGGACGTAGGTGTCGTAGGAGCCGACCTCGCGGTCTTGGAAGCCGTAGACGCCGGTCTCGCCGGGGTTGACGCCGGTCGTGAGCGCCGGCCAACACGCCGAGGACTCGGGCGGGACGATGCTGTCGATGTCGCCCGCCGAGCCCGCGTCGGCCAGCGCCGCGAAGTTGGGGAACTCGTCGGGATGCTCAGAGAGGAGAGTGAACGGGACCCCGTCGATGCCGATGAAGGCGACGCGGGGGTGGTCTTTGCCGCGGAGTCGGTCGAACAAACCCATACCTCACGGTATCCAAGAGAACCATAAGAAGGTTCGTCTCTCCGCCGGAGTTTGCGACGAGAGACGACGGATACGGGGCCGCTGTCGGAGAAAGCGGCGAATCTCTCCGGGCGGGAGCGACCGGTGACGCCGACGAGGACGTGTCAGACGCGAATCAGGCTATCTCGCCCGGTCGGCGGTGCGCGTGCGGGACCGTTCGCGGAAAGCCTAGGCCCGCGGCTGCCCGGGCATCGAGAACGGGCGCTCCTGGGCGACAGCGGTCCGGCCGCTGACCCGAAGCTCGCTCGCGACGACGAACGCCAGCCCCCACGCGACGAGCGCGACCGCCCACATCATCCCCACGCTGGACACCTGCGTCGGGAACGCGAGCGAGACCGCGCCGAAGTAGACGGCGAGGCCGCCGGTCAGCCACGCGACGAAGCGATGGCCGGGCGCGCCGGCGGCCGAAACGAGGCCGAGCAGCAACAGCCCGATTGCCATCGTCGTCATCTCCATGTAGTGGCCGGCGACGGCGTGAATGTCGCCGGTCGCCTGCAGGCCGAACTGGTTGACCGCGAACGCGAGCACCGGGAGCGCCGCGACCGCGACGAGGCCGAGGAGCGCCGGGCTGTAGTCGTCGCCGACCGAGACGATATCGCGGCCCGCGGGGTGGAACAGCACCATGAGCCCGGTGAGCACGAAGAAGGGGATGACCTCCTCGACCGGCCCGCCGCCGACGATGGTTCCGACGAGCACGAGCGTCGTCACCGCGAAGGCGACCTGCATGAGCGCGACGCGCTTCAGCGGGCGGTACAGTTGGCTCGCGACGCCGAGGATGATTATCCAGACGTTCGCCGCGATGACCATCAGGTGCAGGCGGTGCTCGGCGAGCACGTCGCCGCCCGCGCCCCAGCCGACGATGGCGAACGAAAGCAGTTCGCTGACGAAGACGGCCGCCATCCCGAGCGTCACGACCGTGAGCAGGTAGAACGCGTACAGCCGGGCCTGAACGAACGCAGCCGGCGAGTCGCCGGCGGCGTCCGGGGCGTCGGCACTATTATGTGGATTGGTGTCAATTGACATGGTTCAGAAGAGAGTACGACGGCCGAGAGAATAACCGTTATTCGGGGGTTTCGGACCTGTTTCTCGGCAGGACGCTCAGCGGATCGAGAGAGTTGAGCCGGACCGGGCGAAGGAGCGAAGTGCCGCGCGGGACAACGATCGGACGTGAAGGAGTTCGAGCGTAAACAGCTCTTGGAGCGCGTCAATCGGGAGGGTGCGACCGTCGGCACGCAGATTCCCGATCGCATCGAGGTCCAAGGCGAGGAGATAGACCTCAGGGAGTTCGTCTTCGAGATAAAGCGCCGCGACACCATCCCGTCGGGGGAGCGAGAACGCGTCGACCAAGCGAAGCGGAACCTCCGCCGCGAGCGCCTCGAACGGCTCCAGCGAATCGAGGACAACGAGGTGAGCTACGAAGAGGGGCGGCGACTGGCCGAGGACATCGTCGGCATCGACCGGGCGCTGAACGCCCTCGAACAGCTTCGGCCGGTCGACCTCGAACAGGAAGAACACCGCCAGAACGCCGCAGACCAGAAGCGCTGGATGAACTTCCTGAAGAAGGCGCTGGGCCGCGACGGCGGCAAGGGCAAGCGAGGGGGCCGATGAGCCGAAACGACGAGATAGCGAGCCTGCTGGAGGAGTTCGCCGACCTGCTGGAGGCGAAAGACGTGGCCTACAAGCCGTCGAGCTACCGCCGGGCCGCCGAGAACGTCCGCGAGTACCCGAAGCCCGTCGAGGAACTCGCCGAGGCGGGCGAGGACGCAGTCCAGGAAATCGACCGTGTCGGCGACGCCATCGCCTCGAAGATCGTCGAGTACGTCGAAACCGGCCGCATCGAGGAGTTAGCGGAACTCCGCGAGGAGTTGCCGGTTGACATGGCCGGCCTGACGAGCGTCGAGGGCGTCGGCCCGAAGACGGTCGGCAAACTGTACGAGGCGCTCGGCGTCGCCGACCTCGACGACCTCGAAGCGGCCGCCCGCGACGGAAAGATACAGGAGGTCAAGGGATTCGGCGTGAAGACGGAGGCGAACATCCTCGACGGCATCGAGTTCGCCCGCGAGGCGACCGGTCGCGAACTGCTCGGAAAGGCGCGACCCGTCGCCGACGACCTGCTCGCGTACCTCGGCGACCACGACGCCGTCGGCAGGGTCGAACCCGCGGGGTCGATGCGGCGGTGGCGCGAGACGGTCGGCGACATCGACGTGCTCGCCGAGAGCGCCGACGCCGCGGCGGTCATCGACCGCTTCCTCGCGTGGGACCTCGTCGGCGACACCATCGAGGCGGGCGAGCAGAAGGCGAGCGTCCGGGTGAACGGGATTCGGGTCGACCTCCGCGTCGTCGCCCCCGCGGAGTACGGCGCGGCGCTCCAGTATTTCACCGGGAGCAAGGACCACAACGTCCACCTCCGCAACATCGCCATCGACCGCGGCCTCAAGATGAACGAGTACGGGATGTTCGACATCTCGGACGTGGACGACCCCGACGACGGCCCGCGGGCCGGAACCCGCGTCGCCGGCGACACCGAGGAGTCGATGTACGCCGCGCTCGACCTCCCGCTCGTCCCGCCGGAGATGCGCGAGGACACCGGCGAAATCGAGCGCGCCGCCGACGGCGACCTGCCAGATCTCCTCGCGGAGGGCGACCTCCGCGGCGATCTCCACACCCACACCGACTGGTCCGACGGCGACAACAGCATCGCCGAGATGGTCGCGGCCGCCGCGGAGCGCGGCTACGACTACCACGCCGTCACCGACCACGCCACCGGCCCCGGCATGGTCGGCGGCGTCGGCGTCGAGGACGACGACCTGCTCGACCAGATTGACGAGGTCCGCGCAGTCGGCGAAGACGCCGACATCGCGGTGTTCACCGGCGTCGAGGCCAACATCGACGCCGAGGGCGGCATCTCCGTCGCCGACGACGTGCTCAGTGAACTCGACGTGGTGGTGGCCTCGCCTCACAGCGCGCTCGACCAGGACCGCGAGACGGCGACCGAGCGACTCGTCACCGCGATGGAACACCCCGCGGTGAACATCCTCGGCCACCCGACCGGCCGACTCATCAACCAGCGGCCCGGCCTGCCCCTCGACTACGAGCGACTCGCCGAGGCCGCCGTCGAACACGGCGTCGCGCTCGAACTCAACGCCAGCCCGTACCGCCTCGACCTGAACGGTGAGGCGCTCAAAATCGCCGTCGAGGCGGGCGCGACGGTCGTCATCGACACTGACGCCCACCGACCGGCCGAACTCGACCACGCCCGCTACGGGGTCCACACGGCCCGCCGCGGCTGGGTCGAGACCGCGGACGTGCTGAACGCGCGGTCGGTCGAGGAACTGTCTGACTTCCTCGCGTGACCGACGACGTTGGGGCCGACCACCCCGGCACGGTCGCCTCGGGCGTCGACCGCGCCGCACCCGGCGACACCGCGCTCCTCGTGGACGTGATGCTCGGCAAACTCGCCACATATCTGCGGATGTGCGGCTACGACGCCGAATACGTGCTCGACAGCGAGGACGAGGCGGGTGATTCTGAAGGTAACCACGACCCCCGAACCGACCCCGGCGACGACAGCCTGCTCGCGCGGGCGGACGCCGAGGGGCGCGTCCTTCTCACCCGCGACGTGCGACTGGCCGAGCGAGCCTCGCGGAGTGTCCTCCTCACCGAACGGGAGCCAATCGCGCAACTCCGCGAACTCGAATCAGTCGGGTTCGCGGTCTCGTTGGACGAGGAACCGTCGCGATGTGGCGTCTGTAACGGCCGCGTGGAGGCGGTCGGCCGCGACGAGTCGGTTCCCGACTACGCGCCGAGTCCCGCTGAGACGGCGCTGTGGCGGTGTCGCGACTGCGGGCAGGTGTTCTGGCGCGGGAGTCACTGGGGCGACGTGGAAGCGAGATTGAACGGCGGAGAACAGTGACGGTCGGCGGTGCGCCGGCGGTGTGTCGGTTCGCTGGCGGGACTACTCGCGGCGGCGCGGGAACCACTCGTCGCAGGCTTCCATGTCCTGCATCATCTCGTCGTGGGCCGCGCAGTAGGGCTTGAGTCCGTCGGAGGTGCGGACGTACTCGAAGTACGTGCAGTTGCCGCAGTAGCGGTCGCCGACCGTGGCGGTCGCCGGGCGGTCGGCGGCGGGGTGGTCGGCCGCGCCCGCCGGCGAACGCTCGGAATCGCTCGACTGGACGGTGTCGACGCCGGACTGGCTCGCCGCCGAGGCGTCGGGGGCGTTCGACCCGTCCGGCGACGCCGAGGCCGAGGCCGATGGTTCGGCGTCAAGCGGGGTGATGTCCTGCGTCGACGCGCCGCCGTCGGTCGCGCCGGCGTTCGGGGTGGCCCCGGCGCTGTTCGTCTGCGTCTGGACGTCCCCGTCGGGCGTGCCGCCGAGGAAACCGATTCCACCGAGACCGCCGCCGGACTTCTCGACTTCGACGACGCGGGTTTCGCCCTTCTTCGTCACCTGAACTGTGGCCGTGCCGCCGGGGTCGTTCCGCGTCTTGAAGTTGGCGACGCCGACGAACAGGCACCAGAACGTCGTGACCGTGCCGAAGAAGTAGACGCCGACGGTTTCGAGGGTGAGGTCGGGAAGGCCGGCCCCGCAGGTCGCGCCGGTCCACTGACACGGGTAGGCGTGCGAGAAGAGCGCAACGCCGAGAACGGCGATGCTCGCCCCGATGAGCGACGCGGCGCGGGTTCGACGGCTCGCGGGGAGGACCGCGAGGACGCCGAGGAAGACGGCGGGGACGCCGATGCCTCCGAGGATGCCCCCGAGTTCGCGCGCTTCGCCGAGGGTCGCCCCGCCGGACGTGTACACGTCGGTCGTCGCGACGACGATGCCCGCGACGACGAGCAACACGCCGAGGAGGAAGCCCCCGAAGCCCAGGGACAGCCGTCGGAGACTCGGCCCGCCCCGGCCGCCGTGGTACGCCTCCGAAAGACTGGTCATGGCCCCGACTACGAAAGCAGCCCCTAAAACGATGCGTCAGACGATTATCTGTTTCTCGACACGTCGCGGGCTGTCGATATCCCTAACCAGCCCGCCGGACGCGTCGCCGGCCCGTCATCGTGCATGCGAATCTCGAAGGGATTATCATGCGCGGTGGCTAACTCTCGCGCATGGCTGACGAGGAAGCAGACGAGGCACCCGCCGTCGAACTCGGTACGGGCGCGTCCGTCGAAGGTGCGCCCCTCGCGCGCGTCGCCTCCCGACTGACGTGGCCGCAAGAAAAGAGCAGCATCCTGAACAAAGAAGGCGACGCGGTCATCCGCACGCCCGACGGTCCCCAGACCCTCGACGACGTGCTCGCCGAGGCCGACGAGACCTACTTCGAGACGCGACAGACCTTCGTCGACGACGTGCTCGACATCGTCGGCCGCGGCCCGGTCCAGACGGAATAACGGTGCTGCGCCGCCGGCTCGCCCGCCTCCCGTGGCTCTACCGCGCCCTCATCGTCGGGGGCGTCGTCGGGGCCGCGTGGAGTCTCTGGCCGCTTCCCGCCGGCGACCTCACCTACCGCGCGGTCCACGACGCCCTCCTGTTCATCCTCGTACCCGGAGCGCTCGCGCTCGCCCACGGCCGCAACCTCGGCTGGAACGTCGACCGCGCGGCGCTCCGCAACACGGTTCTCCTCGCGCTGTTCGTTCTCCCCTTCTACCTCGTCGGGTCGAGCCTGCCGTCGATTCGGACGTACTACCCGATGTGGCACACCTCGACCGCGCTCGCGGAGTTTCTCCCGCACGCCGCCCAGCAGTTGCTCGTCGTCGTCGCGGCCGAGACGTACTACCGCGGCCTGCTCTGCGTCGGCGTCCGCGAAATCGGCCGGAAGAGCGCCCTCATCAGTCCGATTCTCTACGCCTTCCACCACGTCGGCAAGCCGCCGATAGAGCTTCTCCTGTCGGCCCCGACGGACGTGCTGTTCGGCCTCGTCGACTACGAGAGCGACTCGATTCTCCCCTCTATCGTCGCCCACGGCGGCGGCCTCATCCTCTTGGACTGGCTCGTGCTCCACCCACCGCTGTTGCCGCCCGACCGGGTCGCGGCGGCGCTCCAGTGGCTCCCGATTCCGCTATGAGCGACGACGACCGCAAGGACCGGTCCGCGGAGGACGCCGAGCCGTCTCCATCGCTCGGCCTCGCCCGCGGCACCGTCGAACTCGTCACGCACGACCCGCGCTGGCGCGAGGCGTACGAGCGCGAGGTCGAGCGTCTGCGACCGCGACTCTGTGCCGACGACGAGAACGGCATCCGGTTCGAACACGTCGGGAGCACCGCGGTTCCGGGACTGGCCGCGAAACCCATCGTCGACCTGCTCGTCCTCGTCTCCGACCGCGACGACGCTGGCGGCGTCGCGCGGGCGCTCGAAGCCGCGGGCTACGAGGAACGACCCGACGACGACGTTCCCGGCCGCCGATTTTTCGTCCGTGGCCCGCCCGAACGCCGAACCCACTACCTCTCTCTGACCGAAGTCGGGAGCGACTGCCACCGCGAGCAGGTCGCCTTCCGCGACGACCTCCGCGCGGACGACGACCTCGCGGCCGAGTACGAGCGACGCAAGCGCAAACTGGCCGAGGCGCACCCGGACGAGCGGAGTCAGTACACGAACGCGAAGGCGTCGTTCGTCGAATCGGTGCTCGGCGACGTGCTGTACTCGGGTGACGGCGACTCGCTCGTGTAGGGTGAGCACACTACCATACCTTTTCACCGACGGAGAGCAAAGGGTTGGTCATGGCACTCCCAATCGACCCCAGCGCCATCAAACCGGAAGACATCGGCGAGGAACGCGTCGTCCTCGAGATGGAACACGAGGCGGCAATCGAGCGCGTCCGCGAGGCGTTCACCGACGCCGGGTTCGGTGTCGCCACCGAATTTTCGCCCTCCGAGATGCTCAACGAGAAAGTGGACGCCGGCCGCGACCCCTACTACGTCCTCGGCGCGTGTAACCCGAACATGGCGGACCGCGCGCTCGACGCCACCGACAAGAAGATGGGCGGACTCTTCCCGTGTAACGTGGTCATCTGGGAGGAAGAACCGGGCAAGCAGGTGGTCTACCACCTGAGCATCATGCGTGTCGCCCGACTCATCGGTATCGCACCCGACAACGACGAGATGGCCGACATCATCGCCGACACGGGCGAACTCGTCGAACAGGCGCTCGCCAACCTCGACGCGGCCGAGGCGTAGGCGAGATAGCAAGTGGACGCGGCCGTCTCGACTTACAGTCCGTCTCGCGCGTCGAGCGCGTCCGCGATGCGCTTCACGTCGCCGCGAATCTTGTACAGCAGGTAGAGCGCGACGAGCGCCGCGACCACGGGGAGGAGCGCGAAAATGCCGTAGATGAGGATGATGATGAGCAGTTCGGGACCGCCGGGAACCTGTAACGGGACCATGCGGAAACGTATTATCCGGCTGTCAAAATACGTTGCTCACGTGAAGTCGAAGATGTCGGTCTGGAGGCCCGCGGCCATCGTGGATTTCCGCCGGAGGTCTGCAAGCGACACCGGGAGGTACTCCGTCACGTCGCGGACGGCGTCGCCGAACGTCTCGGCTTCGGCCATCTCGCCCTCGAACGCGTGGCGGATAGACTCGCGTATCTGCCAGACGCCGACGGGTCCCCAGTAGTCGTCGGAGACGTGTCTGATGACGAGCGCCTTCGCCTGTCGGCCGCGTTCTTGGAGGTGTTCGAGGACGCCGAGTCGGGAGGCGTGGTACGCGCCGGCCGTCTCGTTCACGTAGCCGGTCCGGCCCTCGTAGCCCTCGCGGTCGGCCGCGAGGTACATCCCCGCCTCGGGGTCGGGGTTCCAGACGCTCCCCGGCGCTTTCAGCTCTATCAGTTCGAACTCCCAGCGACCCGGCGTGAGGATGACCCAGAAGGCGTTGCCGATGAACTCGTTGCGGTAGATTTCGACGCCGTCGATGCTGTCGGCGTGTTTGACCTGCCCGCGGAGATACTGTCCGAGCGTGTCGTCGACGGCGGTGATAGACCAGCGCGTCGGGACGAGTCGGCGCTGTTCGGTCTGGCCGAGCGCGCCCGCAGAGAGGATGGTGTTGATGTCGTACACGTCGAAGCCGCGGCGGTAGAGGTACGTCATCGCGCCCTCGGCGTTCCAGTCGTCGTCTTCGAGCGTCTTTTTCACCAGTTTGGGGACGTGCGGGTTCTCCGCGAGGTCGGCCGAGCGGGCGCGGGCCCGCGGGCCGACCGGCGTCGCCACGTCGTCGGCGCTGGCGTCGAGGTCGAGAGAGGGCTTCCCGTCGAGGCCGATTTCGACCGTCACGGGGCGGTCGGCGATGGCGACCTCGCGTTGCGTCCCGAGGAAGCCGTCCCACGAGTCGGCGACGTTCGTCACCTTCGTCCCGCGATTTGAGTTCAGAAGCGAGGTGCGCCGCTGGAACACGTCGTCGATGCTCACGCCCTCGTCGTACCACGCGGCGCTCGTCTCGAACGAAGCCGCGTCCTCGTCGTGGCCGACCGGCGAGAGGATTCCCGTCGAGACGTTCGGGTAGTTCGACCGCCCGACGAAGATAGACGGGGAGACGCCGCCGTACAGCGAGTCTCCCTGCACCGTCTCCTCGAACCGGTCTTGGAACGTTTCGAGGTGGTCGAGGATGCCGTAGGACTTCTCCTCGGCGAGTCGCCGCCGCTCGGCGCGCTCGTCCCGCTCGATGTCCATGTACTCGTCGAGCCGCATTCACCCGATGTGGGTCGCCCGCGGGTATGAACCTTCGGCGACGCGTCCGGGGTCAGAAAGGGATGCGACTCGCGTGGGCGGGCTCAGGTGTGGATGCCCATCGCTTCGATCTGTTCTTGGTAGCGGTTCCGGATGGTGACCTCCGTCACCTGCGCGACCTCCGCGACCTCGCGCTGGGTCTTCTTCTCGTTGCAGAGAAGCGACGCGGCGTAGATTGCGGCGGCGGCGAAGCCAGTCGGCGACTTCCCGGAGAGAAGCCCCTGTTCCGCGGTCGTCTCGATAATCTCGTTCGCCTTCGACTGGACCTCCTTCGAGAGGTCGAGTTCGGACGAGAATCGCGGGACGTACTTCTTCGGGTCCACCGGCCGCATCTCCAGGCCGAGTTCCTGCGAGATGTAGCGGTACGTGCGCCCGATTTCCTTGCGCTCGACGCGCGATACCTCGGAAATCTCTTCGAGGGAACGGGGAATACCCTCCTTCCGACAGGCGGCGTACAGCGCCGAGGTGGCGACGCCCTCGATGGAGCGCCCGCGAATCAGGTCCTCGCTGAGCGCCCGGCGGTAGATGACCGAGGCGACCTCGCGGACCGACCGCGGGACGCCGAGCGCCGACGCCATGCGGTCGATTTCGCTGAGGGCGAACTGGAGGTTGCGCTCGCCGGCGTCTTTCGTCCGAATGCGCTCTTGCCACTTGCGCAGGCGGTGCATCTGCGACCGCTTCTTCGAGGAGATAGAGCGGCCGTAGGCGTCTTTGTCCTTCCAGTCGATAGTCGTCGTCAGCCCCTTGTCGTGCATCGTCTGCGTGGTCGGCGCGCCCACGCGAGACTTCGACTGCCGCTCGGAGTGGTTGAACGCCCGCCACTCCGGGCCGGGGTCGATGCGCTCTTCTTCGATGATGATGCCGGTCTCTTCGTGAATCAACTCGCCGTCGCCGGTCCGAACGACTTCCTCGGGGTCGAGGTCGTCGAGGTCCAACTCCTCTTCTGATGTCTCGTCGTCCTGTGACTCGTCTCCCCATCGAGTCCGGTCGTGCTCACGCTCCCGCTGGCGGGTAGGCCGTTTCATCGCATTTATATATTGTCTATTTCCTTGCACTTCAACCTTTGGCGGGGTTCGTCGGAGTGTCGCTGCGCTCTCAGCGGCGAACGGAGCGCCTTTACCGAATCACCGGTGAGGTGACGGTATGCCGACCGTCGAGTGCGACCCCGACGAAGCCCGACGACGACTCGAAGCCGCGGGCGTGTCCGTCTCGCCCGGAAACACCGACCACGAGCGGTGGCGCGCCGAACGCGGTGACGCCAGCGCCGTCGCCTACGACGGGAAAGTCGTCGTACAGGGGTCGCGGCCAACGGATCTGCTCGCGCTCATCCAGCCGAAAGGCGGCCGCGCGCACGTCTACTTCGACGGCGCGAGCCGCGGGAACCCCGGCCCTGCGGCCATCGGTTGGGCTATCGTGACCAGCAACGGTATCGTCGCCGAGGGCTCGAAGCGAATCGGCGAGACGACCAACAACCGCGCGGAGTACGAGGCGCTCGTGGAGGCGCTGTCGGTCGCCGAGGAGTACGGTTACGACGAGGTCGACGTGCGCGGGGACTCGCAGTTGATCGTCAAGCAGGTCCGCGGCGAGTGGAACACGAACGACCCCGGTCTCAAAGAGCGCCGCGTGAAGGCCCGAGAGCTGCTGTCGGCGTTCGACCGCTGGTCGCTGGAGCACGTACCGCGAGAGATAAACGACCGCGCCGACTCCCTAGCCAACGAGGCCCTCGACGATGCCTGAGTCAGAACTCCCCGAAGACGTGCTCGCGGAGGCAGAGCGGTTGACGCGGCTGGCCCGCGACGCCGTGGACCCCGACGAGGCCGCGACGTACCGGTCCGTCCGCGACGACCTCGTGAGCGACTACGAGTTCCGCGCGCGACACCGCGAAGAGGACGACGTGTTGGTGCTCCACCCCGACGAGTGGGTCGACGACGACGGAGTCGTCAACCCGACCGAGATAGACGACGTTGACCGCGGAATCGAGCGCCCCCTGTCGGGGGCCGGAGAGGACCACGAGTGGGGCGCGGTCGAAGAGCACAACGCGGCGTACGTCGAGGCCGTCGCCGAGGAACACGGCGCGGACCACGCGGCGAACGCGCGGGCGTTCGCGGACTTCCTCGGGAACCACTACGTCCGGCGAATCGAGATGGCTGGCGCTCCCGAAGTGCACGAGTTCGTCGAAGAATATTATCCACGCAACGCGTGGCCGACCGCTGAACAGCGGTCGTTGTTACCGGAGTCGCTCGAGTTGCTCTTCGACGCCGCAGACGCCGAAGTGCCCGAATACAACTGAGCGAACCCCGCGGTTCGTGCGGTGTGTTCAGCCGATTACAGCTTGCCTTCGACGAGCTCCGAGACCATCTCGGCGCGCTCGTCGTCGGTGACGAACTTCGAGAGCATCCAGTCGAAGCGGTTAAGGACCGCCTGGAGGCCGTCGTCGGTCAGTTCGTACTGGTTCGTCCGCTTGTCGAGTTCGCTCTTTTCCACCAGACCCATCTCGACGAGGTCGTCGAGGTTGGGGTACAGACGCCCGTGGTTGACCTCGGTGTCGTAGTACGATTCGAGGTGACGCTTGATAGCCAGGCCGTACATCGGTTCCTCGGCGAGAATGACGAGGATGTTCTGTTGGAACGCGGTGAGGTCCCGAGCCGCACCGGATTTGTTGCCAATTGTTTGTGCCTCTGACATGCATATGGAAATGTCACCTTCCTATTTAAACTTTGTCAACGAGCAGTCTGTTTCGCCGTCGTACGGAGGGCCATTATACAAAGAAATTGGGGCGGAGCGCACACGAGTGCCGGGTATTGCACAGAGTCGAGTCACGGAGACAAACGGAAGACGACGCGTAGTAGCCGGACGGGCATACCCGGGGAATATCTCAGACGCATAGGAGTAGCGTCGTGGGATTCTGTGGGGAATACCTCTACATATAGAGGGGTTCGAAGCGGCCGACGGGACTCGGATGACAGCGGTACGAGACCAATCCCGAAAGGACTTTTGCCCGCATCGAGGATGGGTTCGGTATGGTGAACCTCTGGGAAGACATGGAGACCGGCCCGAACGCGCCGGACGAAATCTACGCAGTCGTCGAGTGCCTCAAAGGTGAGCGCAACAAGTACGAGTACGACAAGGACATCCCCGGCGTCGTCCTCGACCGCGTGCTCCACTCCAACGTCCACTACCCGTCGGACTACGGCTTCATCCCGCAGACGTACTACGACGACGAGGACCCCTTCGACGTGCTCGTCCTCGTCGAGGACCAGACGTTCCCCGGCTGCGTCATCGAGGCCCGCCCGGTCGCGCTCATGAAGATGGACGACGACGGCGAGCAGGACGACAAGGTCATCGCCGTCCCCATCGAGGACCCCCGCTACGACCACATCGAGGACCTCGAAGACATCCCGCAGCAGACGCTCGACGAGATTGACGAGTTCTTCGCGACCTACAAGAACCTCGAGGCCGGCAAGGAAGTCGAGACGCTGGGCTGGGAAGACAAGCAGGCCGCAAAGGACGCCATCGAGCACGCGATGGACCTCTACGAAGAGAACTTCGCGTAAGCGACTTCGCCGCGCGCTTTTTTCGACGCCACCCTTCGAGCGAGAGCGTCGCCGCCGACCGCGGCGTCGACTCCCGAGACGCGTCCGACGGAAACCGACCAGCGTCGGCGGCGCGGATACCCGACAGTTATCGCCGGCGCATCGACCGATAAATTATGCGCATGGGTAATCTTTAGTTCCTGTGTCGGGTACGTCGAGACGAGTATGGCAGCCAAGCAACCCCGTCTCGGGCTTCAGCACCCGACCGTCGTCCCCACGAACTTCACGCCCGCCGACGAGGCGGACGAAGACGCCGAGGAAGCGTCCTCCGAAGACGCGTAACCCCGAATTTCTCGCGCGGTGACTACCGAGAGCGACAGCGATGTCTCCGAGGACAACAGCCACGCGACCGCCTCTGAGATAGCGCACGACCGACGGGTTGGAGCGACGAAACGCCTGAATCCATCCGCCGAAACGTCGTATGTTCACACACCGCATTCATGAGGGAACCCCTTTTTATCTCGCCGCTGTAAGGCGTTGGTAATGCCTATCTGCGACGTGTGCGGCAAAGACGAGAGTCTGCCGTACCGCTGTTCACGGTGTGGCGGGACGTTCTGTTCCGAACACCGCCTCCCCGAGAACCACGACTGCGCGGGGCTCTCCGACTGGGACGACCCCGCTGGCGTCTTCGATAGCTCTTTCGACGACTCGGTGAACAACAAGGGCGGCCGCGGCGGCGGACTGCTGAGTTCGCTCACGGGCGCCGGCGGCGTGCTCGGCTACTTCCGCGGGAACGTCACCTACCTGTTCCTCGCGCTGATGTGGCTCACGTTCTTCGCCCAACTCGTCTTGGAGCAGTTCCTCGGACTGCCCAACCTCTCGATCAGCGCCTTTTACCTCACGAGCATTCACCCCGAGTACGTCTGGACGTGGGTCACCTCGATATTCGCCCACGGCGGCTTCTACCACATCGTCGGCAACTCCATCGTGTTGTTCTTCTTCGGCCCGCTGGTGGAGCGCTACGTCGGGTCGCGGAAGTTCGCGGCGCTGTTCCTCATCAGCGGGATGCTCGCCGGACTGGCGCAGGTCGGCTCGTCGATGCTCCTGTCACCGCTTGATCCGAGCGCCGTCGTCGGCGCGAGCGGAGCCATCATGGCCGTCCTCGGCGTCCTGACGGTGCTCAACCCGGGGCTCCGAATCTATCTATACTTCATCATTCCCGTGCCGCTGTGGCTGTTCACGCTCGGGTTCGCCGGCATCTCGGTGTTCTTCTTCGTCAGCCAGAGCGCCGACGGTATCGCCCACTTCGCGCACCTCATCGGCCTCGTCATCGGCCTCGTCTACGGCCAGCGCGTGAAGGGTCGCCAGAGCGTCCCCTCGCAGATGTCGCTCGGCGGTCGTGGCCCCGGTGGCCCCGGTGGCCCCGGCCGCGGCCGGTTCTGAGATGCGCCCGGTCCGCTCCGACCTCGCGCCGCGCCCCGGACTCTCGCGCGACGAAATGGAGTCGCTTCAGCGCCGAGTCGCCGAGGCCGCTGTCTTCGAAGACGACCTGCCGTTCGACCCGGCGCGCGTCTCGCTCGACTCGCCGGAACGAGAAAGCGAGACGCTCACGGACGCAACGGTACCCGGCGGTGACGCCGATTCGCCACCGCCGCTCGTCGCCGGCATCGACCAGTCGTTTCTGGACGACCGCGCGCTGAGCGCCGTTGTCGTCCTCCGCGGCGGCGAGGTGGTCGAGCGCGTCCACGCCGTCTCGGACCTCGACCTGCCGTACATCCCCGGCCTGCTCTCGTTCCGTGAGGGCGGCCCCATCCTCGACGCACTCGCCGAACTCGACTGCGACCCCGACCTGCTCGTCTTCGACGGCTCCGGCCGCATCCACTTCCGGCAGGCCGGCCTCGCCACCCACCTCGGCGTCGTCTGCGACGCGCCGAGCATCGGCGTCGCCAAGTCCCTCCTCTGCGGGACGCCGGGCGAGGACGTTGACGGCCGGCCGGAGGGCTGGCGAACGCCGATTCGCGCCGACGACTCGGTCGACCCGGTCGGCGGCCACCCCGCCGACCCCGAGACGACTATCGGCTACGCCTTCCAGTCGCGGCAGTACGACTCGCGGCCCATCGTGAACCCGCTGTACGTCAGCCCCGGTCACCGCCTCTCCGCGGAGACGGCGGTCGACCTCGTCTCCCGGCTCTCGGGGTCCTACAAGCTCCCCGAACCGACTCGACTGGCCGACGCCTACGCCGACGAGGCGAAAGCGCAGTACGAAGCGTGAGCTGAGCCCGCGGGCACTTCGAACCCGCGCGCGCTCGCATCGGCTTCTCCGGCCGCCGTCCCGACGAACGAGACCCAATCGTGGCGAACCGCGTACACTTAACAGCGCGCGGTTCGACCTACCGACGTGCATCAAAAGACGGTCCTCATCACCGGTTGCTCCTCGGGAATCGGGCGCGCGACGGCGCTCGACTTCCTCGACGAGGAGTGGGAGGTTTACGCCACCGCCCGGAACCCGGCCGACATCGAGACGCTGGGGGAACGCGGCGCGAACATCGCGACGCTCGACGTGACCGACCAGGGGGACGTCGACCGCGTGGTCGACCGCATCGCCGACGAGCAGGGCCGCATCGACTGTCTCGTCAACAACGCCGGCTACGGCCAGATGGGCCCCGTTGAGGACGTGCCGACCGAGAAGGTCCACGACCAGTTCGACGTGAACGTCTACGGCCCGCACCGACTCATCCGGGCCGTGTTGCCCCACATGCGCTCGCAGGGCGACGGCACCATCGTCAACGTCTCCAGCGTCGTCGGCCGCGTCGCCTTCCCCGGCACCGGCATTTACGCCGGCTCGAAGTTCGCGCTCGAAGCGATGACCGACGCGCTCCGCACCGAGGTCGAGGAGTACGGCATCGACGCCGTCCTCGTCGAACCCGGACCGGTCGAGACGCAGTTTTCGAACCGCGTCGACGACGAGGTCAACGGCAACGGCGAAGACGCCGACGGCCTCGAACGCTCGGGCGCGTACGAGAAACTCTACAAGCTGTTCGACGACTCGCAGGCGCTCGGCAGCAGCGGTCCCGGCGCGATTCCGCCCGAGCGGGTCGCAGAAGACATCGTCAACGCCGCGAGTTCGACCAAGCCGCGGGCGCGCTACCAGCCCGGAACCGTCGCCCGCGTCGGCGTCCTCGCGCGCTTCCTACCCGACGCGTGGCGCGACGCGCTCTACGGTTTCGCCCGCAAACTTCCCTGAATCCGACCCGTCGCGATCGGCCTGCGCCGACGGCCCGCGCTGACGACCCCTTCGACTCCGCACGGCGTCAGTCGAGACAGGTCGCGACGACTCGGAGGGCGTCTTCGCCCTGTACTTGTTCTGCGAGCAGCGGCACCCGCTTCACGTCGCGGCCGCGGAAGAGGTTCGTCGCCGAGCGGAGCGCGTCCTGTTGGACCTGCCAGCGGCGCTGGCAGAAGCCGCAGTTCTCCAGGTCGGGCGACTCTATCCACTTGGGGTCCACGTTCGCCACGTCCTCGACGGACTCCATGACGCGATTGACGACGAGCGTCTGGACGGGGATGCCGAACTCGTCGAGCCGCGAGACGAGGCGCTTGGACTCCACGACGCTCATCTCCTCGGGAATCATGACGACGCGGAAGTCGGTCCGCGTCGGGTCGCGGAGGACCGCGCGCAGGCGTTCGATGCGCTCGCGGAGGTCGTCGAGGTCCGCCATGCCGGCCTGCGGGTCGTCGGGGCCGCCGCCGAACATCCCCTTGAGGTTGTCCATCATGCCGGAGAAGCGCTGGCGCATGCGGGCGATGCGGCCGAGCATGGAATCCATCAGTTCGGGGAGTTCGAGCAGGCGGAGCGTGTGGCCCGTGGGGGCGGTGTCGATGACGACGCGGTCGAACCGCGGGTCGTCCATGTATTCGAGGAGCTGCTGCATCGCCGCGGCCTCGTCCGCGCCGGGCATCGGCCCGCCCATCCCCATCGGCCCGTCGCCGCCGAGGAGGTCCTCGAAGCCGCCCATTCCGCCACCCATCCCGCCGAACGGGGAGTCCGAGTCGCCGCCGGCGAAGGGGTTGTCGTCGTCGTACTCGCCGGTCTCGAAGTCGGTCTCGTCGTCGAACTCTTCGCCCGAGCCGTCGCCGCCGGCGAACGGCCCGTCCATGACCGCGTCGGGGTCGATTTCGGCCGCGTAGAGGGGGATCTCCTCCCGAATCCGAGTCGGCTTGTCGGGGATCGGCACGCCGAGCGTGTCGGAAAGAGAGTGCGCGGGGTCCGTGGAAACGACGAGTGTCGCGGTGCCGTCGGCCGCGCTGGCGAGCGCCGTCGCCGCGGCCATCGTGGTCTTCCCGACGCCGCCCTTGCCGCCGTAGAGGACGTAATCCGGGGCGTCGATGCCCTCGGGGAGGTCCTCGGTGTCGGTCGACGTGACCTCGTCGGGGTCGGTGACTTCCACCTCGATTTCGGCCGGCCCGTCGTCGCCGGCGTCGTCGTCTTCGTCGGCGTCGGGTCGCTCCGTCGGCTCAACGTCGATGTCCATGTCGGACCCGACACCGCGGGGCTTTGTGTACTTCTCGGTCTCGGAACCGCCGGTGGACTTTTAGCCGGTCGCTTCGGTGCCGACCGCGGCACCAACCCCGCAGGTAACTTCCCCGACCGCTTTTGTCCCGACCGCCCGTCGTCGGTCGTATGCGCGAGTTCGCATCCGACCCGCCCGAGGAGGTCCACGTCGGCGACGCCCTCCGCGAGGCGGACCACACCGTCGCGGTCGCGGAGTCCTGCACCGGCGGTCTCATCGGGTCGCTCCTGACTGACGTGCCCGGCTCCAGCGACTACTTCGACCGCTCGCTCGTCACCTACTCCTACGACGCCAAGCGCCACGAACTGGCAGTCTCACGGGAGTCGCTGGACGAACACGGAGCCGTCTCAGAACCAGTCGCCCGCGAGATGGCCGCCGGTGTCCGCGACGTGGCCGACGCGACGTGGGGGCTGGCGACGACAGGTATCGCCGGCCCCGAGGGCGGCCTCCCCGGCAAGCCGGTCGGCACCGTCTTCGTCGGCGTCGCCTTCGCCGCGCCGTGGGGGTCCGGCGACTCGTACGCCCGCGTCGAGCGCTTCGAGTACGACGGGTCGCGGACGCAGGTCAAAGAACAGATTGCACGTGGGGCGCTCGCACTCCTCCACGAGGAAATCGAGTCCGCCACGACCGGCTGAGCCGGTCGCACGGCCGCCGTCGGTCGGTTCCGTGGGAAAGCTTTGTATCCCGCCGGACCAGTCTGCATCCATGAACAAGAAGGGACACGTGCTCAACGCCATCCTGTTGGCGCTCGGGCTCGGCGTCATCCTCACCGTGGACCCGCGGTCGTTCGAACCGACGATGGATTCGGCGTTCCTCCTCGCCCAGAAAATCGGTCAGTTGTCGCTTCCCGTCGTCCTCGGCGCGCTGTTCCCCGACGTTGACACCGCCTTCGGCAAGCACCGCAAGACGCTCCACAACCTCCCGGTGCTGGCGATATTCCTCGCGTTCCCGCTCGTCTTCGGCAACCTCCACTTCGTCTGGATCGGTGTCGCCACCCACTACGTCCTCGACATGGTCGGCTCGAAGCGCGGCATCGCGCTGTTCTACCCGCTTTCGCCGCAGGAGTACGACCTGCCGACCGGCGTGGCGACGAGTTCGAAACACGCCGACGCGGTGACCGTCGTCGTCACGGTCGCCGAACTTGGCGTTCTCGCGGGCGTCCACTACTACCTCTTTTCGCTCGACGTGTCCCTCGCGGACGCCGCGGCGACGTTCACCGCGGTGCTCTGAGGGCGGGGCGGCCGCGATGCTGACGGATTCTGGCGGGGTCAACAGAACTCCGCTCAACTCCGCTCCGCGAAACTCAGTAGACGCTCACGTCGTCGAACCGACCGTCGTAGGCGATGTGGCTCGGGTGCGTCGGCTCCATCCCCGAAAGCAGGAGTCGGTCGACCTTCCCCCACGAGTTCTCGTAGCCGAGGTGGGCGAACTCGGCCGCACCGCGGAGCGCGTGGGAGACCCCTGTGCGGCGGACGACCCGGCGTTCCGCTCCCTCGCGGAGTGCAGTGACGAGGTCGGCCTCGGAGTCGATGTCGCAGTCGAACTCAGTCCACGCCTCGCCGACGGTGCCGCGGAGGTGCGCGTAGGACGACGCGAACCCCGGCAGCCCCGTCTCGCGGGCGATGTCGCGCCCGCGGCGGTTGTCCCGCGGTAGGGTCTTCGTGTTGTACGTCTCGACGGCGTCGATGTCGTCGCGGCGGGCGGCCACGTCCTCAGCGGTGAGACTCACCGTCAGGAACTCGGGGTGCGGGACGAGCGTCGCCGCGTCCTGCCGGTCGAACTCCGCGAAGGCCCCGTCGAGGGTGATGAAGTCGGGCACTGGGTCCGAGAGGCCGACCGCGAGGACGTGTTTCCGGTCGCGCCACGACCCCGTGAACACCTCGCGGGCGGGGACGACGAGCAGGTCGTCGTCGGAGAATCGTTCCGCGCGGGCGCGGATGTCGGGCAGGCGGACGAAATGCGGCGCGTAGACGAGCACGTCGACACCGCGGGCTTTCGCGCGCGAGACGACCCGCTCGTCGAGAATCTTCACGTGCATATCGACCCGCGTCGTCGTGGTCGCGCTCACACGGTACGGTCGGGTCAGCCATCAGTTAGTGGTTGCTATTTGTCGAACGCCGGGCGGTCGAAGAAACGGTTTTGTCGCTCACGTCCGTCGGTGGGAACATGTCCCGGTGGAAGTGCGGAATCGAAGGGTGTGACGGTCGGTTCGAAGACGCGGAAAGCGCGGTCATCCACCAGACGGTGGAACACGAGCGCCACGAGTGCAAGGTGTGCGGGACCATCGTCCCCGAGGGCTACTTCGCGATTCGACACGCCTTCGACGAGCACACCCGCGCCGAGTTCGTCCGCGCGTACGACGCCGACTCCTCCGCGGTCCGCATCCGCGAGGACGTAAAGGACGCCGTCGAGGCGGACGCCGACCTCAACAGCGTCGTCGAGACGCTCCGCGAGCAGGGCGCGCTGTAGACGAGTCGGAGAGTCAGGCTGGTCGCGGTGGGACGCGACACGGTCGTGCGAGACGGCCTCGTCGGTGACTGTCGGGGGACATGGGAGTCACCGGGTGGGTGGATATCGACGGGGGACGCGGCGCTCTTCGCGCGGTGAGTCGAGCCGAGACTGAGAGAGAAGAGAGTCCTCGTCGGGGCGGACGCTTACCGCTCGTCGGAGTCGAGGACGCGAATCTGGTCCCCGCGGACGGTGACCGGAATCGGGACCGTCGCCTCGTACAGTTCGACGGTGACCTGGTCTTTCGTCTCGTCGATGCGCTGGACGCGCGCCTTCTCGCCTTTGAACGGGCCGGCGATGAGTTCGACGATGTCGCCCTCCGCGATACCCTCCACGTCCGGCGTCGGCGAGAGGAAGTGTTCGACTTCGGCCATGCTGGAGGTGCCGACCGCGCCGCCGCTCTCGACGAGGCCGCGGGCGTGCGGAATCTCCTCGAGGACGCGCGTGACGATACCGTCGTCGTCGGCTTCGACCATCACGTAACTCGTGAGCGAGTCGGGCGCGAGGACGGCGTGAATCTCGGCGAAGTCCTTCGACGCGATCATGTCTGCAACCGTTCGCTCCTGGCGAGCGGTGGTCTTTACGGCGAAGATGGGCATCTCAGACCCCTCCGGGGAGGAAGCTCATGACCGCGAAGATGATGAAACCGAGCAGTCCGACGAGGAAGATACCCGCGCCGGCGATTTTGGAGATCTGGGAGAACTCCTGCCAGGACGGGGTGCTCGCGAGTTTCAACACGCGAACGTAGCTGTTCAGGTCGTACTTAACGTCCATGTTGCTGGGGCCTAAGGCGTCGGGCTTTTTCTATCTATTGATGCACCGTCGAGCCGAATTCGGTCTCGAAGGCGAGCGAGAACGCCGAATCCGGCGGAGTGACGCCACTACTCGGAACGCGAGGGGAGGAGAACGGAGGGCATCCGGACCGCGAGGACCGGTGGACGCGTTCCCGGCCGCGTCGCCGACGGCGACTACTCGACGTAGTCGATGTCTTCGAGGCGACCTTCGGCCTGCGACTGCACCTCGCCGTTGCGGCCGTAGATTTGAGGCGACTCGACGCCGGTGACGACGATCATCGTCCGCATCATGCCTTCGAGCTCGTCGTCGACCGAGGTCCCCCAGATGATGCGCGCGTCGGGGTCGATGCGGTCGTAAATCTCCTCGACGACGCCTTCGGCCTCCTCGATGCTCATGTCGGAGCCGCCGGTGACGTTGACCAGCGCGGAGTTCGCGCCGGAGATGTCCACGTCGAGAAGCGGCGAGCGGAGGGCGGACTTGACGGACTCTTGGGCCTTGGACTCGGAGTCGGACTCGCCGAGACCGATCATGGCGACGCCGCCGCGCTCCATGACCGTCTTCACGTCGGCGAAGTCGAGGTTGACGAGACCGGGCTTGGTGATGAGTTCGGTGATGCCCTTGACCGAGCGCATCAGTACCTCGTCGGAGACCTTGAACGCCTGCCGGACGGGGAGTTTGCCCACGGCGTCGAGCAGGCGGTCGTTCGGCACGACGATGACCGTGTCCGAAACGTCGCGGAGCCGTTCGAGACCGGCTTCGGCGTTCGTTCGTCGCACCTCGCCTTCGGCCGTAAAGGGCGTCGTGACGATGGCGATGGTGAGCGCGCCCGACTCGCGGGCCGCCTTGGCGACCACGGGGGCCGAGCCGGTACCGGTACCGCCGCCGAGTCCGGCGGTGACGAACACCATGTCGGAGCCCTCGATGGCGTCGTAAATCTCCTCTTGGGATTCGAGGGCGGCCTCCTCGCCGACCTGCGGGAGCGAGCCCGCGCCGCGGCCTTGGGTCTTCTGCTCGCCCATGAGAATCTTCGTGTCAGCCCCGATCTCCACGAGGTGTTGCACGTCGGTGTTGGCGGCGACGAGCTTCGCCCCCTTGATTCCCTCCTCGTGCATCCGATTGACGGTGTTCCCGCCGGCACCGCCGCACCCGACCACCGTGATGTTGGTCTGGAGGTCTTTGAGAACCGCTTTCAGTTCGTCGTCAGTCATCGTCCCGGACCGGTTGATGTTGGTCGAGTCGTCGACCTGAACCGACTCATCCCCCATGTCCTCGGCCTCGGCCTCGTCAATTGCGTCGCCGACGATAGAGTCCATATTTATGGAGACGGTTTACGGAGGACGACTAATTATCTTTCCCCCTTCCGTCAGACATCTGTCCGACGAGCCGCCGATTCGTGCCGAAACGTGACATGTGAGCCCGCGGCACAGAACGGCTCACGGGCCGAAATCGGTTGGCCGCGCTCCGCCGGGGGTCACACCGTGAACTCGACCAGCCGCTCTTTCGAGACGTCTTCGGGCGCGACGGTCTCGCCGTCAATCTCGACCGGTTGCCCGGCCGAGAGCTTGCCGAACGCCGGGCCCTCGGGAACGCCAAACTCGCGTGCGGCGGCGGGGTCGAACGCCCGAGCCGCCGCCGTGACCGCCCCGTCGTCGCGGACGACGCTGTCGTATTTCTCGCGAAGCACGTCGCAGAGCCGCGACACGAGTTCGTCGTAGCCGTCGCCCGCGACGGCGGCGCGACCCACCGCGCGCGTCCCGCCCTCGGTCGTGTGGAAGGCGACGGTCGTCTCACGGACCGCGTCGAGCGCGGCGTCGAGGTCGATGCCCTGCGCCTCGCCGAGCAGGCCGTCGGGGAGCGAGACGACCGCGTAGTCGTCGGCGTGGACGTGCGCGCCGAAGCGGAGGCCCTCGTCGACCGCGGTGATGTCCGCTTCGAGAGCGGCGACGCGGTCGAGGGGGACGCCCGAGGTCTCGCGGACCCACGTCTCGGAGACGACCCGAAACCCCTCGGCTTCGAGGGCGGCCGCGAGGTCGTCGCGGTCGCCGTCGACCAGCGCGAGGTCGGCCGCGGAGGCCTCGAACGCCCGGCGGAGCACGTCGCGGTTGTTCTCGGGCGCGCCCATCGCCTTGAGCTGCCAGTCGGCAGCGATGTGGCCGACGCGCCAGTCGGTCTCGCGGAGGACGCGCTCGAACCGCGGGGCGTAGTGGCCGCCGCCGAAGCCGACGAGTTGACGGTCCGCGTCGGGCGCGACGCCCTCGATGTCGAGGACGGCCGCCGCGACGGCGCGGGCCCCCTCGGGGTCTCCCCACTGTTCCTCGTCGCTCCCGAGTTCGACGAACATCGAGGGGACCGTCGGCTCGGTCGGGCCGTGGTGGGTCGCTTCGATGCCGACTTCGTAGTCGTCCGGCGCGCGCTCGCGGAGCGCCTCGACGACGGCGCGCTGGGCGTTGGGGCACGCGCGGGCGAACTGCCCCGGATCGCCACCGTAGTCGGCGGGGCCGAAGTTCCCGGTGAAGTGCGCGGTCAAGAGCGCGCCGGTCTCGCCGGAGTGCCGGGAGACGACGACGAGGAGGTCGAGGTCGGCGTCGAACGCCGCAGCCGGGTCGTCGAGGTCGATGTGCAGGTCGTCGAACTCGCGGAGTTCGAAGCCGTCGCAGAAGAAGACGGTGCCGCCGCCGTCGGCGTCGGGTCGGTCCCCGTCGGTTCGTTCGTCCCAGTCGGCGAGTTCGAGCAGGTGCTCGCCGATGTGAACCGATGCGCTGTCGGCGCGGCTGACGACGATTCCAATCACGATACGAGGGTCGCCGAGGTCGGCGAAAAGGGCGTCGGAAGCGGCGAGGGAAGCCGGTCAGTCTTCGACCGCGGCCGGAATCTCGTTCGCGCCGTAGTCGCCGCGAACGCGTCGAACAGAGAGCTTTGCGACCGCAGCGAGTTGCTTGCGCCGCCGGACGAAAAGCGCCGTCCCGACGACCAGATAGATGACCGAAAAGCCAATGAGCGAGGTTGCGCCGTCGAAGGTGACCACCCCAAGTCCCGGAATCGGGAGCGTGAGCGCCAGTCCGGTGACGGAGTAGACGAACTGCGCCAAGAAAAGCCCAAGCAGGGCAACCGCTTCGCGGAGACTGATGGAGAACGTGATGAGGATGGCGATGGCGAAGTAGCTCTGGGCGGCCGTCAGCCAGAGTTCGCCCATCTGGTGGGTGTCGAGCGGGAGCGGGCCGTAGTAGCCGAGCGAGAGGCTGTAGACGAGCACGAGCGTCCCGATGAGGAGCGTCCACTGGTTGAGCTTCGAGGAGATGAGCGCGTTGAAGCCGGCGGTCGACCGCGCCTTGTTGACGAGGTAGGCCACGACGATGAGTTCGGGGCTCTCGCTCGCCAGCGGCGCGACCCACTGAATCATCAGGAACGAGGGGATGCCGACCGACTTCCCGAGCGCTTCGAGGCCGTGAGCGAACGGTTCGACGGCGACGAGGATGACGATACCCGAGAAGACGAACAGCGCGAGCGTCGTGGCGATGCGCTTTGGTTTCCGATACGACTGGAGGTACGCGGGCACACCGATCTGCTCTTCGTCCTCGTGCGGCGAGTTCATCGCCACGAAGATGTACGCGGCGTAGAGGCCGACGAGGACGAACATGTCAACCGCGCCGATGCCCGCGCCGAGCGGGACGAAGAAGGCGAACACGGTCGCAGCGAAGAGGAACAGAATCTCGGTCGCGATGCCGTGGTCGAGACGGACCACGTCCGCGAGGAAGCCGGGACGGGACTCGACCGCCTCGTCGCCGGTGTCACGGGCGCGGTAGACGGTGAAGAGGGCGATTGCGGACCAGCCGATGCCGATGAGGATGCGATTTGCGCCGGTCATGTTGGCGACCGCGAGGCTCGCGGCCTCGGCCGATTCGGGGGAGCCGGGGTTGATGCCAGCCTCCCAAGCGTAGAGGGCGTCAACGGCGTATTCGGGGGCGACCGCGAGGACCGCGAGGATGGCGAGCGCGAACGCCCGCGGCACGTCGGCCTCGGCGGTCTCCGCGCCCCACGCGAGGAGGAACGAAGCGCCGAGAACGGCGATACCGCTGAGGGCGACGGTGACGCCGGTCGTGAGGTCAACGCCGAACACCGTGTGGAGGCCCAGCCACGGGACCGTCAGGAGCGCGGCGCCGAACACCGCGGTCAGCGGGTGACTGAGTCGTTGTCCGACCATCGTGGCTACAAGGGCGAAGCCGAAGCCGGTAGCTCTTGTGTTTCAAAATCGGCCCGACACGGCGTGTAGGACGCCCGAAGTCGTCAGCGTGCTCGTTAGGGGAGAATGAGCCAGAAGAACACGAGGTAGCCGCAGACGAGGATGCCGCCGTCGAGGCGGGACACGTCGCGGTTGCGGAGCATCAGCGCGATGACCCCGAAAGTGAACACGAGAAGCGCCGGGAAGTCCAGCGAGATGGTGCTCGCGGGGACGTTCACGGGAACCATGATGGCGAGGATACCGAGGACGGCGACGACGTTGTAGATGTTGGAACCGACGACGTTGCCGATGCTGAACTCCGACTCGCCGCGGACCGCGCTGATGACGGACGCCGCGAGTTCCGGCAGCGACGTGCCGAACGCGAGGACCGTCAGCCCGATGAACCGCGGACCGAACCCAAAGGATTCGAGCAGTCCCTGTCCGCCCTGAATGAGCCAGTTCGAGCCGACGAACAGGAGGAGCAGACCGAGTCCGAGGTAGACGACGTCCTTGAACTGCGCGGAGACCTCGTCTTCGTCCTCGATGTCGATTTCGTCCGCGCCGATGGCGTCTGCCGTCGCCGACCGGGCGCGGTAGAGCAGATAGCCCGTGAACGCGACGAGGATGAGCAGGAGGACACCGCCGTCGACGGCGCTGAGGTTCCCGTCCATCCCGAGGGCAACGAGCGCGACCGCCGCGGCAATCATGAACGGGACGTGCCGGCGGAGCGTCGCGGTCGAGACGCCCATCGGCTGGATGAGCGCCGAGATTCCGAGGACGAGGCCGATGTTGGCGATGTTCGAACCAACGATAGCGCCGAGGCCGAGGTCGGAGCTGTAGCCCAGACCGCTCAGGACCGCGACGAAGAGTTCGGGAGTGGTCGTCGCGAACGCGACGATGGTCACACCGACGATGGCCGCCCGAAGACCGAGGCCGATGGCGAGTCGAGATGCGCCCTCGACGAGCGCCTCGGCCCCGAGGTAGAGCGCGACGATACCCGCCACGAGGAGCGCGGTATCGAAGGAAAGCAGGGTTGCGAGTGCCGACATACGCGGGAGTAGACCAACGGGGGACTAAAAGCGCGCCGGTACACCGTGGGCCCGCGACAATCTATCACGGGAGAACAGACGGGTGGACATCCGCGCCTCGCGGGTCACTGAGTCCCGGCGGAATCCGACGCGGACGGGCGAGTTATATCGTCGGCAGGTCACCTCCCGCCCATGCAAGTCTACGGTCTCGTCGGCAACCCCGTCGGGCACTCGCTGTCGCCGCCGATGCACGAGGCGGCCTACGAGGAAGCCGGTCTCGACGCCCGGTACGTCACGTTCGAGCCCGCCCGCGACGACATCGCGGCGGCGGTCGGGGGCGCGGACGCTCTCGGAATCTCGGGGCTGAACGTCACCATCCCGTTCAAACAGGACGTCCTCGAACTGGTCGACCCCGACCCGCTCGCCGAGCGCATCGGCGCGGTCAACACGGTCGATTTCGGCGGGGAGACGCCGAAAGGGTACAACACCGACGCGGCGGGCGTCACCCGGTCGTTCGAGCGCCACGGCGTCGGCCTCGACGGACGGGAGGCCGTGGTCGTCGGTGCCGGCGGGGCGGGGCGGGCCGCCGCGTTCGCCCTCGCCGACGCGGGCGCGTCGGTCCACGTCGCCAACCGGACCGCCGAGACCGCGGTCGAACTCGCTGAGGCCGTCCCCGGCGCGACCGGCGGCGGACTGGACACGCTCGACCGGATTCGGGACGCGGACGCCCTCGTCAACGCGACCAGCGTCGGGATGGAGTCGCCCGACGAGACGCCCGTGTCGTCGGAGTACCTCCACGGCGACCTCGCGGTGCTCGACGCGGTCTACACGCCGCTTGAGACTCGACTCCTCCGCGAGGCGGCCGCGGCCGGCGCGGTCACCATCGACGGCGCGTGGATGCTTCTCCTACAGGGCGTCGAAGCCTTCGAACTGTGGACCGACCGCGACGCGCCCGTCGAAGCGATGAACGCCGCGCTCCGGGGCCACCTTGAGAGCGACTGAGGCCGCTGGTTTTTAAATAACGGGATTGCATAGGAGAAGGTAACATGGGCTTGCTTGACACTATTTCGTCGCTCTGGAAATCCCTCGTTGGTGGCGACTCGTCGTCTTCCTCGAAGGAGGGACGTGACGACACGGCGACCGTTACGGTCGAACGCGACACCAGAACCGAGCGCGAGGAACCGGACACCGAGACCGAGGCCGCGGTGAAGGAACCGGTCGAAGAGACGGAATCGGCGGACGAGACGGCGGACGAAGAGACCGACGACGCGGTCGAATCAGCGGTCGAAGACGAAGCCGACGCGGAGTCCCAAGTGGACGACGAGGACGCCCGCGATGACGCCGAGGTGGCGGCCGACGCCATCGAGGAAGCCGAACCGGAGGACGAAGACGCCGAAGCGGAGCCCGAGTCCGAGTCCGAATCCGAATCCGAGGACGAACCCGAACCCGAGGACGAACCCGAACCCGAGGACGAACCCGAACCCGAGGACGAACCCGAACCCGAGGTCGAAGACGAGTCTGAATCCACTGACCCCGACGAAGACGAAGCCGAGGAATCGGACGAAGAAGCAGTCGACGAAGGCGACGAAGAAGCGGAGGCTGAAGACGAAGCGGACGACGAGGAAACTGCAGACGACGAAACGGCCGATGAGTCGGCCGCCGACCCCGACGCGCCGACCGTCGACACGATTCGCGGCATCGGCCCGGCGTACGCCGAGCGCCTCTCGGAAATCGGTATCGAGACCATCGCGGACCTCGCGGCGGCCGACGCCGACGAGGTCGGCGACGAGATCGACGTGTCGCCGAAGCGCGTCCAGCGCTGGATTGACCGCGCCGGCGACGCGTAACCGACGCGCGTCTCGGGCGACCGACGCGACTTTTCTCCCGACTGGCGACCGCTTCCGACATCTCGTAGATACGTCGCGAAACCGTTTACTCGGCGGACAGACTGGTGTGCGTAATGACCGCATTGACCGTCGTCACCGACCGCGACGACTTTCGTGCGACCGCCGCGGTCGCGCCCGCCGGTGCACGCGTCCCCGTCGAGGTCCGTGTCGTCGTCTCGGACCCCCTCGACGCCTATCGACGCGCCCGCCGGAACACCGGCGGCTTCTTTTACGAGACGACCGGCGGGCAACCCGGCTGGGGTGCCTTCGGCGTCTCCCCCGCCGAGCGCCTGACCGTCGACGACCCGACCGACGACGACTGGGGCGACCCCGGCGTCGACACCGCGCCGAGCCTCGCCGCGCTCGAATCGCTCGTCGACTCGGAGACGCTCGTCCGCGGCGACTGCGACGTGCCGTACCCCTGCGGCCTGTTCGGGTGGCTCTCGTACGACGCCGCCCGCGAACTCGAATCGCTCCCCAAGCAGACGACTGACGACCGGGGGCTCCCGCACCTCCAACTCGGCCTGTACGACCTCGTGGCGTCGTGGGCGGAACCCCGACCCGACGACGGCGAGACGACGCTCCGCGTCACCTGCTGTCCCGTCGTCGAGAACGACGCTGACCTCGACGCCGTCTACGACGAGGCGAGAACGCGGGCGACCGACCTCGCCGTCGAAGCGGTCGAAGGCGACCCTGCGCCGGTCTCCGCGCCCGTCGAGGCCGACGAGGCGACGTTCGAGAGCGCCTGCGGCCGCGAGGCGTTCGCCGACCGCGTTCGCGCCGCGAAGCAGTACATTCGCGACGGCGACACGTTTCAGGCGAACCTCTCGCAGCGACTCGTCGCACCCGCCGCGGTCCACCCGGTGGACGCCTACGCGGCGCTCCGGGAGGTCAACCCCGCGCCGTACTCGGGCCTGCTCGAACTCCCCGGCGTCGACCTCGTGAGCGCCAGCCCCGAACTCCTCTTGCGCGTCGAGGGCGACCGCCTCGTCACCGAGCCCATCGCCGGCACCCGCCCGCGAGGGGCGACGCCCGAGGAGGACGACGCGCTGGAGGACGACCTGACGACCGACGAGAAGGAGCGCGCCGAGCACGCGATGCTCGTCGACCTCGAACGCAACGACCTCGGAAAGGTCTCCGAGTACGGGTCGGTCGAGGTGACGGAGTACCGCCGGGTAGACCGCTACTCGGAGGTGATGCACCTCGTCTCGCTGGTCGAGGGAATCCGACGCGAGGGGACCAGCCTCGCCGACGCCATCGCCGCGGTGTTCCCCGGCGGGACCATCACGGGCGCGCCGAAACCCCGGACGATGGAGATAATCGACGAACTCGAAGCCACCCGGCGCGGCCCCTACACCGGGAGCATGTTCGCCGTCGGCTTCGACGACCGCGCGGTGCTGAACATCGTCATTCGGACGCTCGTCCGCTTCGAAGACGAGTACCATCTCCGCGTGGGCGCGGGCATCGTCCACGACTCCGACCCCGACAGCGAGTACGACGAGACGCTTGCGAAAGCGCGGGCGCTCATCACCGCCATCGACGAGGCGCTCGGCGAGCGCGCGGACATGACCGTGGGGGCCGAGCGATGACGCGTATCCTCGTCGTCGACAACTACGACTCGTTCGCCTACAACCTCGTGCAGTACGTCGGCGAGGCAGTCGCGGAGGCGCGGGAGGAAAGCGGAGACGAGAGGGGCTCGACCGCCTCGGACGACGTGCTCGTCTACCGCAACGACGCGCTCTCGGCCGACGACATCCGCGACATCGACCCGGACGGCATCGTCGTCTCGCCCGGCCCGGGCACCCCCGCGCAGGCTGGCGTCTCGGTATCGGTCTTCCGCGACCTCAACTACCCGACGCTCGGCGTCTGTCTCGGCCACCAGTCGCTCTGTGCCGCCCTCGGGAGTCGCGTCGGCCACGCGCCCCACGTCGTCCACGGAAAGCCGTCGCTCGTCGAGCACGACGGCGCGGGCGTCTTCTCGGGGCTGCCCGAGCGAATCGAAGTCGGACGCTACCACTCACTCGCGGTCGAGCACGACGACGTGCCATCCGAGTTGGCGGTGACCGCCCACACGGTCGCAGCGGGGTCCGAAACCGGCGGGTCCGATACTGACGAGAGAGACGAACCATCGGTCGTGATGGGCGTTCGTCACCGCGAGAAGCCCCACGTCGGCGTGCAGTTCCACCCTGAGAGCATCCTCACCGACTCGGGGAAGGACATCGTCCGCAACTTCGTCGCGCTCGCAGCCGGCGAGAGCCCGGCGGCCGACGCGTGGAGGGCGGAGCGATGAGCGACGACAGCGACGACAGCGACGACGGCGACGACGGCGACGACGGCGACGACGAAAGTCGGTCGCTTCGCTACTACGTCGACGGCGAACTCGTCCCCGCGGAGTCGGCGTCGATTCCGGTCACCGACCGCGGCTTTCTCTACGGCGACGCGGCCTTCGAAACCCTCCGCGCCTACGGCGGTGAGGTGTTCCACTGGGACGCCCACGCCGACCGACTGGCCGAGACGTGCGACGCGCTCGGGATGATCCACGGCCTGTCCGACGACGACCTCCGTGCGCGAATCGACGAGACGCTGGCGGCGAACAGCCTCAACGAGGCGTACGTCAGACTCTCCGTCACCCGCGGCAGTCAGGGCGGCCGCCTCACACCGGCCGAGGCGGTCGACCCCCGCGTCGTCGTCATCGTGGAACCGCTCGCCCGCGGCGGCCGCGGCTCCGACCCCGTGTGGGACGGCCCCGCGTCGGTCCAGACCGTCAAGACCCGGCGCATCCCCGACCGGTCGCTTCCCGCGCGGGCGAAGACGCACAACTACCTCAACGGCATCCTCGCCCGCGTGGAACTCCGCGTCACCGGCGCGGACGAGGCGCTCATGCTCGACGCCGACGGCTACGTCACCGAGGGCGCGACGAGCAACCTCTTTTTCGTCGAGGACGACGCGCTCTGCACGCCGAGTCTCGACGGCCCGGTCCTCCCCGGCATCACCCGCCGCGTCGTCCTCGACCTCGCCCGGCAGGAGGGCATCCCGATTCGTGAACGACGCTTCACGCCGGACGACGTGCGCGGCGCGAACGAGGCGTTCCTCACGAACTCGACGTGGGAACTCCGCCCGGTGGAGACGGTCGACGGCATCCAAGTGGGCGATGGACCGGTGACGAAACTGCTCTCGCGGCTCTACGACGACTACGTGGAGCGACGCCACTACGGCGGCGCAAGCGGCGACAGCGACGGCGACGAGAACTGAGTCGCTCTGCCGCGTCCCCCGTCAGAACTCGACGTTCGAACTCGAACTCCGGTCGGCGGGGTCGGTCTCGATTTCGCCCTGTCCGACGTAGTCGAACTCGTCGTCCGAGAGGAAGACGTGGTCGCCGTCGACCGTGATGTCGAGGTCGTCGAGCACCGCGCCCTCGCAGGGGCCGTAGTTGCAGTAGCCCGTGTCGGCCTCGAAGTACGCGCCGTGGTTCTGGCAGATGACCTCGCCGTTTCGCATCGGCGCGCCCGACCCCTTGTCGAGTTTGATGTGCGTCAGGTGCATGCAGTAGTTCAGCCACCCTTGGATGCCGTCATCGGTGCGCACGAGGATGGCCTCGCGCTCCTCCGCGTCGGCGTCGTCGGCCGCGCGGACCCGAAAGAGAAAGGTCGTGTCGTCGGGCACGTCGCCGACCGCGCAGATTCGTTCGAGGTCGCTCATTGTGCTCTCGTTGGGTCGGGGTCGAAAATCTCCTTCGAAAGCGGTCAGTACGGTCCCGTGTCCGAACCGCGCGACGAGTCATCACCGACCCACAGCAACCACCCGGCGTGTAGGAGGACAGCCACGGCGGCGACACACAGCGGCGCAGCGATAAACAGGGCGATCGCCACGGCTGCACCCGGTGGCAACGGTACGTCCGACGAACGGTCTACGACGACGAACGGAACGACCGGTGCCGCGAGTGCCGAGAGCGTTTCGACCGTCCGAAAGACGCCGTGGACGAGATGCTCTCGGCCGTCAAGCACGCCGGTTTTTCGACGCCGAAGCAGTCGCCACGCGTCGCCGAGGGCGTGCGCGACGAGAAGAACCCAGAGCGCCATGAGCGAGAACAGGGCAGGTCCCCACAACCACCCGACTCCAGCCGGTGCGGAAAGCCCCGTCTCCGAGAACAGGACGAACGGAACCACGCCTATGGCGAGAAACACGACGGCGAGGACGACCTCAACGGCGAAAATCCGAGGGAATGGGGTGAGACGTGTCAGGGAGGGCATGGGTGGAGCAAAGCGACAGGGCCGATACGGAGGGTACTGGAGACAACTGAATAAGTTTTGTCGGCGAGGTAGAACGGTCGAGACGCGCTGCTTGGGGTGTCGTTTTCAGGAGAATAACGGGAGGTAGATTTGAACCCCGGTCGCTGACGCTCCCCGGTTCAAATCTACTGAGCTATGAGGCCGACCTCGTGGGTCGCGCCGAGCCGAGACTCGGCGCTCAGGAGTTGAGGTCGGCAAAACCATAGCGGGAGGTAGATTTGAACTACCGATCTCCGGGTTATGAGCCCGGCGGAATCTCCTGGCTATCCCATCCCGCTGAATCAACAAACGAGTCTGCTATTGTTAAGACTTCTGTTTCGGCCGCTGTGTGTCAATTTTCACCGTGAGTCGCGCTGACTCGAACGGGTCGCGATGCGCCACGTGAACAGGCTCTCTGCGACGTAGTTCAGGAGCATCGACGCGCCGATAGCGAGGGGGAGCGGGATGAGTTCCCAGAGGTCGATACCGGCGACCGGAATCGACAGCGGCACCTCGCCGAGCGCCCGGACGACGAGCACCTGCACGAGCAGGCCGCCGCTCCTCACGAGGTTCGACTTCACGAAGCGCCGGACCTTTGCGGTGAGGAGGTCCGAGCCGGCCCCCGCGAACGTCCAGCGGTCGTTGATGACGAACATGACGATGATTGCGAGCTCCGCGCCGGCGAGCTTCGCGAGTTCGTTGGCGACGCCGAAGAAGACGATGAGGAGACTGCTCAGAGAGAGGTCGAACACCGCACCGACCGCGCCCACGGAGGCGAACTTGCCGAACCGGGTGCCGGAGACGAGCGCCGAGAGCCGGTCAGTCATCCGTGACCTCCGCCGAGAACTGCTCGACGAGGGTCCGCTCGTCGTTCCGAGCGTCGATGAGTTCGTGGAGGCGGTCCTCGCGAATCGTCCGGGCGCGGTGGCGCGACCGGAGCAGCCCGCGGGCCATCTTGAGCGTCGTATCGACCGGCGAGACCGTCGAGTTGGGCTGGTCTTCCCAGACGACCGGTACCTCGGCCACACGGTGACCGAACGCGCCCGAGACGGCGATGAGTTCGATGTCCCACGCGAACCCGGGCTCGTACAGGTGAGTCCGAACGTCGTTCCACGCCGCGGCGGTGATGGCCTTCGCGCCGCACTGGTAGTCGTACAGCGGGACTTCGGTCAAGTGGCGAGCCAGCCACGCGAAGCCGTCGCCGAGGTAGCGCCGGGCGACCGTCTGGTGGGAGGCGACGGTCGCGTTCGGGTGGCGGCGCGACCCCACGGCGAGGTCGGAGCCGTCGCGGACGGCGGCGACGACGTCGGCCATCGACGCGGCCGGGGTGCTCCCGTCGGCGTCGGCGAACGCGAGGATGTCCGTGCGGAGCGACTCGAACCCGGCGGTGATGGCCGCGCCCTTGCCGCGGCGGGCGTCGACCGGGTTCACGTGAGCGACTGCGGGGAGAGCGTCGAGGGCGTCGAGCGTCTCGGGCCGCGGTGCGTCGAGTTCGACCCGGACCACCTCGGGGTCCAGTTCCTCGACGAGAGCGTGGACGTAGGGGACCAGACGCTCTGGGTCGGGTCGATAGGCGGGGACCACCACCCCGACAGACTGCAACATGCACGACCATTCACTCAACGGGGTAAAAAGCGAACCGCTCTGTTTCGCACCGGCCATCACAAAACGTATTGCACCCGCGGCGCAGTCATCGGACAGATGGAGTACGCCCTCGTTGTCCGGTGGTTGCTGCTGTTCGCGACCCTCTGGGCGGTCGGCCTTCCCCTCGCGACCCGCCTGTTCCGACG
Organism: Haloferax sp. Q22; assembly: GCF_001482285.1. Lineage (GTDB taxonomy): Archaea > Halobacteriota > Halobacteria > Halobacteriales > Haloferacaceae > Haloferax. The sequence continues at coordinate 45,353 of NZ_LOEP01000021.1, forward strand.
CCTTCCGGGTCGCGGTGCCGGACTCGCCCTCCCCGTCTCGCTCGTCGTCTTGACCCTCCCCGCCTACTACGTCGGCCACCTCTCGTTCGGTCCCGTCGCCCTCATCGCCGGCGTCGGGACGCTCCTCGTCACGTCCGCGGTCGCGGGCCTCGACCTCGGCGCGCTCCGCCGTGGCGACCTCCGACTCGCGTCCGACCTCGACATCGACCGGCGCGCCGTCGCCGACGCGGCCGCGGTGTTCCTCGTCGCCTTCCTGTTCGCGGTCTCGCTCCGGGCGCTCGACCCGTCGGTCCACGCCGGCGGCGGCGAGAAGTTCCTCGACTTCGGCCTTCTCCAGTCGCTCGCCCGCGCGTCGGTCCTCCCGCCGGAGGACATGTGGTTCGCCGGCGAACCGGTCCGCTACTACTACGGCGGCCACCTCGTGTCGATTCTCCTCGCGCGGCTCACCGCCACCGACCCGTCGTTCGCCTACAACCTCGCGCTCGCCGGCTTCTTCGGGGTCCTCGTCACCGCGGCGTTCGAACTCGGGCGGGGGGTCGCGGCCGCCTCGGGGGCGAACGGTCGAATCGGCGGCTTGCTCTCGGCGTTCTTCGTCGGCTTCGCCAGCAACCTCGTCACCGCGGGCCGGTTCGCCCTCGCCGCGCTCCCCGAGGGGGTGCGCCGACCCGTCGCGCAGGCCGTCGCCGAGCGGTCGCAATACACCGTCGAGCAGGTGCTTGCCGGGGCCTCGAACTTCTCGTACTGGAGCGCGAGCCGCGTGATTCCGGGTACCATCAACGAGTTCCCGCTTTTCGCGTGGCTCAACGGCGACCTCCACGCCCACATGATGGGCACGCCGTTTCTGCTCCTCGCGGCCGGCCTCGCCTTCGCGTACTTCCGGACGCCGGAGGACGCGGTCGGGGAGCGCCGCCTCCTCGTCGCCGCGACGACGCTCGTCGGCGCGCTCCAAGTCGTCATCGACACGTGGAGTTTCCCGTCGGTGTTCGGCGTGCTGTTCCTTGGGATGGTCTTCGCACCCGCGCGCCCGTGGACGTTGTTCCCGGGCCGAGAGCGCGTTCGCTCGGCCGTCGGCGACAACCCAATCGCCGGCGAACTCGCTCGTCTCGGTGGCACAGTTGCGGCCGTCGGGCTCGCCGGCGTCGTCGCCGCCGTCCTCGCGAGTCCGTTCCTCCTCGGCGCGGTCGCGGGCGGGGGGAGCGCCCGGACGGTCGAGATTCTCTCGCCGGACCAGCGAAGCGGGTTCGGCGCGCTGGCGCTCGTCCACGGGGCGTTCCTCGCGGCGTTCGCGGGCTACTACGTCCGTCGCCTCGGGGCGCAGAACGGCCTCGGCGGCCGCGAGTGGGCTGCACTTCTCGGGAGCTTCGCGGTGCTGACCGTCGTCGCGGCCGTCCACTCGTTCGCCGCGCTCGCGCTCGTCGCGCCCCTCGTCGCCGTCGGCTGGGTACTCCTCCGGTTCGCCGACGACCCGCGGTTCGAGACGGTGCTCGTCGTCGCCGGCGCGGGCCTCGTGACGCTCGTCGAACTCATCTACGTAAACGAGCAGGCCGGTCCCGGTCGGATGAACACGGTGTTCAAGACGTACATGCAGGTCTGGGTGCTCTGGGGGAGCGCGATGGGGGCTGTGTTGGCCGGCTTCGTCGGCGACGCGGTCGCCGCGAGCGACGTGTCGCTTCCGAGCGTCGACCTCAGCGTCCGCGGGGGCGCGGTCAGCGCCGTCGGCGTCGCCTTCGTCGTCCTCCTCGTCGCCTCCACCTCGGTGTACGGCGGACTGGCCGTCGCCGACCACGCGAACTCGCCCCGACAAGAGGAGACGCTGGACGCGACGGCCTTCGCGGAGTGGTGGCACGGAAACGAGTCGACGGCCATCACGTGGCTCGACGAGAACGTCGAGGGTAACCCGACGATGCTCACCGCGCCGGGGACGACGTGGTCCGCGACCGTGAGCGACGAGCGCGAGACCGTCATGTACGGCTGGCGCGGGAACCCTGAATCCAGTCTGACCGGGGTGCCGACGGTCGCCGGCTGGGCACACGAGGTCGGCTACCGCGGCCCCGACACCTACTACGACCGCGTGCGCGATGTGGACGCGATGTACGTCGGCAACGAGTCGACGCGGGCGCGGCTCATCGAGCAGTACGACGTGCAATACGTGTGGGTCGGCCCGGGCGAGCGCGCCCGCTACGGGGAGATAGAGACGGACGTGGCGTGGCTGACGCCGGTCCACCAGTCGGGGTCGGTCGTGGTCTACGAGGTAGAAGAAGCGAGACTACCTTAGGCCGCGCCGCGCTCGCGAACGACCTCGACGGCCTCGGCGTCGACGCCCTCGGTGTCGAGCCAGTGCGGGACGAACTCGCGCTTTTCGAACGCCTCGCGCTCGTCTTCGGTGCCGACGGTACACCACAGCTGGACGCGGTCGGGGCCGTGCCAGTCGCCCTGTCGGTCGACGGAAAACAGGATGTACTCCTCGCCGTCGTACTCGATGACGCCGTCGCGGCGGACGCCGGGGTCGCCGTGGATGATGAGCTTCTTCATGTGCCGGGATTGGCACAGTCACCGCTTAATCGCTTCGGCTTCGGGCGTGCGGTGTGCGGCGGGGGAACCGCGGACGGTGCAGTCACCGTGGGCTGCCCACACGTGACACGGCGAACGCCCGGTTGCGGCGAGTTCAGGGGCCGCGTCGAACCAAACGGGTTTTAACGGGCCACACCAAAACCCAGCACAAGGTCGATATCTATGCAGATGCCACGCCGTTTCAACACGTACTGCCCGAACTGCAAGGGTCACCACGAACACGAAGTGGAGAAGGTCCGGAAGGGACGCCCGACCGGCATGAAGTGGAACGCCCGTCAGACGCGACGCGGCAAGGCCACCATCGGTAACGCCGGTAAGTTCTCCAAGGTTCCCGGTGGCGACAAGCCGACGAAGAAGACCCACCTGAAGTACATCTGCTCCGACTGTGGCAAGGCCCACATGCGCGAGGGCTGGCGCGCCGGTCGCCTGGAGTTCCAGGAGTAAATCATGGCAGGAAACTTCTACAAGGTCGCGTGCAGCGACTGCGAGAACGAACAGGTCGTCTTCGGAAAGGCCTCCTCGGTCGTCAACTGCGCCGTCTGCGGGACGACCCTCGCCACGCCGACCGGCGGCAACGCCGAATTCCACGGCGAGGTCGTCGAGACGGTCGAGCGTCGCGACAGCGACGAACTTGAGGCGTAACTCCCTGGAGGACCTCGTATGAAGTACAGCGGATGGCCTGACCCCGGCGAACTCGTCGTCGGAAAGGTAGACGACATCGCGGACTTCGGCGTCTTCGTCGACCTCGAAGAGTACGAAGACAAACGCGGCCTCTGCCACATCAGCGAGGTCGCCAGCGGATGGATCAAGAACGTTCGCGACCACGTCCGCGAGGGACAGACAGTCGTCGCTAAAGTGCTCGAGGTCAACGAGAGTTCCCAGCAGATCGACCTCTCGATAAAGGACGTCAACGAGCACCAGCGCAAAGAGAAGATTCAGGAGTGGAAAAACGAGCAGAAGGCCGACAAGTGGATGGCGCTGGCGTTCGGCGAGGACATCGCCGACGACCGCTACCAGTCCATCGCTAACGCCCTGCTCGCCGAGTTCGAATCGCTCTACGACGGCTTCGAGCAGGCCGCGATTCACGGTCTCGAAGCGCTCGAAGACGTCGAACTCGACGACGACGAGATCGATGCCATCGTCGACACCGCGCGTCAGAACGTGTCGGTTCCCTACGTCAACGTCACCGGCTACGTCGACCTGCGCTCGCCCGCGGGCGACGGCGTCGACGACGTAAAGGAGGCCCTGAAGGCCGCCGAAGGCGACGGCGAAATCGGCGACGAAATCGAACTGTCAGTCACGTACGTTGGCGCGCCCGAGTACCGCGTGAAGGTCAAAGCGCCCGACTACAAGACCGCCGAGACGGAGCTCGAATCGAGCGTCGCTCGGGCCCGCGAGGTCATCGAGGCCGCGGGCGGAACCGCGGAGTACCACCGCGAACGCAGCGGCGACGAAGAATAATCGCATGAAATCTGACATCCGGGTGTGCAGCGCGTGGCGCAACCGCCACGACCGCCCGGTGTACTCACTTTCTGAGACCTGTCCGGAGTGCGGCGCACCAACCGAGAACAGCGCGCCCGCCCCGTACAACCCCGAAGACCCCTACGGCGAGTACCGCCGCGCGCGGAAGCGCCGCCTCGCCGAGGAGTCGGAGTAGCTGCGTCTTCGGCTACCGACGCTCTCTTAACCGGCGCGGCCGCCACTACGTGCATGGACGACATCGAAATCGAGGCTGTCGAGGAGGTCGACCTCACCGACCCGGTCCTCATCGAGGGGCTGCCGGGCGTCGGGAACGTCGGCAAACTCGCCGTCGAGCACCTGCTGGAGGAGTTCGAGGAGGCCACGCTGGTCCGCCGCGTCTACGCCGACGTGTTCCCGCCGCAGGTGAGCATCGACGAGGGCGTCGCCGAGCTGACCCACGCCGCGATTCACGCCGTCGAGACGCCCGGTGAGGGGCCGGACCTGCTCCTCCTCACGGGCGACCACCAGGCGCAGTCCAACGAGGGTCACTACCACCTCACCGACGCCTTCCTCGACGTGGCCGAGGAGTTCGGCGTCGAGCGACTGTTCGCGCTGGGCGGCGTCCCGACCGGCGAACTCGTCGACGAGCCGTCGGTCCTCGGGGCTGTCGCCGACGAATCGCGCCTCGACGAACTCGAAGAAGCGGGCGTCGAGTTCCGCGAAGACGAACCCGCCGGCGGCGTCGTCGGCGTCTCCGGACTGCTTCTTGGCCTCGGCGCTCGCCGCGGCCTCGACGCGACGTGCCTGATGGGCGAGACGAGCGGCTATCTCGTGGACCCCCAGAGCGCGCAGGTCGTCATCGAGGTCCTGCAGGACCTCCTCGAGTTCAGCGTCGACTTCGAGTCGCTCGAAGAGCGCGCAGAAGAGATGAAGGAGGTCGCCGCGAAGATTCAGGAGATGCAACAGCAACAGCAGGGAACCATCGCCAGCGACGACGACCTCCGGTACATCGGCTGAGGCCCCCGAGCGTCGCGGTCCGTCGCGGTCCGTTCCGTCTCGTTTCACCTCGTTTTCGAACTGGAGTTTCAGGCTTCGATGATGTCGTCGTCTGCGAACTCCGGAACGACGATTTCGCCGTCGAGCGACTGCACCGCGCGGCCGCCGACGCGTATCTCCGCGCCGACTCGCACGCGGACGGTTCCCGGCCGGTCTACGAAGTGACCCTGTTCGAAGCGGAGTTCGTCCGGCATGGAGTCGAACGCGCCGACCTGCCGGAGGTACGCGCCGCACGCACCCGCGGCGGTGCCGGTCGCGGGGTCCTCGGAGATGCCGATACCGGGCGCGAAACACCGCGCATGGAGCGTTGAATCGCCGTCGATGGCGTCGAAGGTGAAGGCGTAGACGCCCGCGGCGTCGTGTTCGGCGGCGAGGTCGGCGATGGCGGCGTCGTCCGGGTCGGCACCCGAGAGATGTTCGAGGAAGTTGACCGGGACGACGAGGAAGGGAAGCCCCGTGGAGGCGACCGCGACGGGGAGGTCCGCGCCCACGTCGCGGAGGGCAGCATCGTCGACGCCGAGGGCCGCCGCGAGGCGGTCGTAGTCGATTTCGAGCGGGCGCACCGTCGGCGCGTCCTGCGTCATCCACACCTCGCCGAGGTCGCCGAGTTCGATGTCGAGGGTGCCGACGTTCGTCTCCAGCGTGTGCGTGCCCGGTTCGAGTTCGCGCTCGGCCGCGAGGTGTGCGTGGGCCGCGATAGTCGCGTGTCCGCAGAGGTCGACTTCCTGCTTCGGCGTGAAATAGCGGATACGGCGGTCCGCGGCGGCCGACGAGCAGACGAACGCCGTCTCGCTCGCGCCGAGTTCGGCGGCGACGGCGCGCATCTGTTCCGCGTCGAGGCCGTCGGCGTCGGGGACGACCCCGGCAGCGTTACCGGACAGCGGTTCGGTCGTGAAAGCGTCCACGAGGAGGGCGCGTCGGCTATCCATGGAAAGGCGCACTACACGGCGATGTATCAAACCAGCGGGTCGGCGGCCGGATTACGTGAGAAGTTGGAGAGAAGGAAGGTGCAAGAGCGATACGGGCGCGAGTCGGTCGGCGTCGGCCGATTCACGCGCGGGTCCACCGGACGCGGCCGCTCGTTTGAGCTGCGCCGTCGCCCTGCATCACTTCGCGCATGTTCATACAGCCTGGACACCCGACGACCTCGTCCATGTCGTTGCCGAAGACGCGGACGAAATCTCGGGAGACGAACTCACCACAGTTACCACACGTGTGCATTCTGTTTCACCTACAAATCCGCATACTCCGGCACTCGACATAACTATGCCCCTTGTTAACATGCGTTAGTGTCCGCCTGAACGACGGGTTTTCCCGTTAGTCGTCGCATAACGTCGGTTCGAGCGGTTTTGACACGCCGACACACGGGCAGGGCGAGTCGTACAGATTAAAGGGCGTCAGGCGCGGCAGTACGCACGGTGAACGGAAGATATGGGCGACCTCCCCGACGAGTTTAACTGTACTATCACGAACTGGGAGTACATCTACGGCCTCTGCCGCGACGTTTCGGACGAGGTCAAGACATCCGAGTTCGAACCCGACGTCATCGTCGCGTTGGCCCGCGGCGGCTGGTTCGCGGGCCGGTGTATCTGTGACTTCCTCGGGCTGGACGACCTGACGAGCCTGAAGATGGAACACTACGTCGGGACGGCCCAGAAATCGAACGAGCCGGAGGTCCGCTACCCGATGCCGGAAGGCAGCGTCGAGGGCAAGGACGTGCTCATCATCGACGACATCGCCGACACCGGCGGCTCCATCAAGCGCGCACACGAGTACGTCAACGAGCGCAACGCGGGCGAGGTCCGGACTGCGACGCTCCAACTCCTCCAGACCAGCGAGTTCGAACCCGACTACGTCGGCGAGCGCCTCGAAGAGTGGGCGTGGGTCGTCTACCCGTGGAACTTCATCGAGGACATGATAGACCTCACCTCGGGCGTCATGGCGAAAGCCGACGACGACACCTTCGAACTCGAAGACATCCGCCACTACCTCGCGGAGTTCCACGACGTGGACCGCATCGAGATGGAGATCGCCCAACCCGACCGGATGCCGGAAGTCATGTCCGAGATGGAGCGCCGCGGCTACGTCGAGTCCACCGGCGACGGCGCGTGGCGACTCCTCGAAAACGACGGCGTCGGTGCCTGAGCGCGGACGCATTCGGTTCGACCGATTCTTTGACTGCTTCGACCGTCGGTTTCATCTCTCTGGCTTTGTTGGAATCCGCAGCCGCTGATAGGTTGCTGAGGCCGTGCTGAATACAGCGCGCAAGTCGGTCACTTGACCCCGCTGGTCTCGATATTAAGTATTGAAGAGATAATTGATTTTCATTCCAGTGAAAAACTAACTTTTGGACCATTTGTGATATTCACGGGAATTCTCACTGAATCAGACTTCGTATCCGGCCCAAGTTCAGCTTGAAACAGTTCTGTCGTGGAATTTTTTTGTAGATAAACCTTAGCAGTGAGCTTTTCACTCCTAGTTCGGTCGAGAGTTTCTTCATAACTAACTGATTCCTGAGCTTCCCAGCCGTTTCCATCACTACCCAACACTTCGCTCATGTACTGATCAAGAACGACTAGATCGCCCTGAAAATATTCGCTTGTCTCATTACTAACTAGTACCTGCACGTTCATCTCGTTTGACGTATTCCGTCTCTCTGGAGCGGTACTTTGCTCAGTCTGAGAATTAAGACACCCCGACAAACCGATTAGAACACTTGACAAGATTTGTAATACCCTTCTCTTTGAGATTTGCATTGTAGTTGAGACTTTATCTCCTGCGGGCAGATGTATCTATCTACAGACTGCTTCATAGCTAAAAGAACCGAATGAACAGACATTCACCTGCTGAACTCACCCTCTCTATTCAGCACACAACATCTGTCAGGTCCTGAGGATTTCAACAGAGTCATTCTCTCTGCTCACACTCGACCTCCTCCCGGACTCCCCCGAAGCGAAACGTTCGTTTGCGTGACGGACCTCGGAATTCGCATGTCGCTGTTTTCTATCTTCGTCACCGCGCTTCTGCCGATTCTCGCTATCGGTGCGGTCGGCTTCGCCCTCGGTCGCGTCCGCGACGTTGACCCCGAGCCGCTCAACACGGTTACGGTGTACGTCCTCGCGCCGGTCCTCGTGTTCTACAGCCTCGCGACGACCGAACTCGCCGGCGAGACGCTGGCGACCATTACCGCCGGCGTCGTCGCCTACCACGTCGCCATGCTCCTCGTCGCGGGCGGCGTCGCCCGACTCGTCGGCGTCTCCGAACCACTCCTCGGCGCGCTCGTCCTCGTCGCCGCCTTTCCGAACTCCGGAAACTACGGCATCCCCGTCAGTTCGTTCGCCTTCGGCGACACCGGCCGCTCGACGGCCGTCGTCTATCTCGCCGTCCAGAGCGTCCTCATCTACACGTTAGGCGTGTACATTGCCGGGCGAGGGACCGACCGCGACGACGGCGTGCCGGGGTGGCGCGTCGGCCTCGAACGCATCGTCCGTATCCCGCTCGTCTACGCGGTTGTCGCCGCACTCGCCGCTCGGTGGCTCGGCGTTGTCCCGCCGACAGGCGTCCCCGCGATGGAGACGCTCAGGCTCGTCGGCGACTCGTCGATTCCGATGATGCTCCTCATCCTCGGCATCCAGCTCGCGGGTGCCGACCTCGGCTCCACGCTCTCGGAGGTCGGCGTCGTCGCCGCGCTCAAGATCGTCGTCGCGCCCGCAGTCGCGGTCGGCGTCGCGCTCGTCGCCGGCTTCGGCGACCCGACGGTCGCGCGGACGTTCGTCCTCGAATCCGCGATGCCCGCCGCGGTCACGCCGCTCATCCTCGTCGCGGAGTTCGGCGACGCCACCGGAACCGGCTCTGCTACCTCGCTCGCCGAGTTCGTCTCCGCGGCCGTCTTCGCGACGACGCTCCTCAGCGTGCCCGCGCTCTCGGTGCTCATCTACCTCTTGAACCACGGCTTCGTGGTGTAGGCCCCGTTTCGCCACGATTTTGTGCGCCCTCCCCCACCTCCGAGTATGAAAATCGGATTCATCGGTGGCAGCGGTATCTACGAGGCGCTCCCGCTGGAGAACACCCGCCAGGAACCCGTCGAGACGCCGTTCGGCGAGCCCTCGACGACGCCCATCGTCGGCGAGTTCGGCGACACCGGCCGCGAGGTCGTCTTCCTCCCGCGACACGGTCCGGACCACCAGCACTCGCCGACGACGCTCCCCTACCGCGCGAACATCTTCGCGCTCAAGAAACTGGGAGTCACCCACGTCCTCGCCAGCAACGCCGTCGGCAGCCTCAAGGAGGACCTGCCGCCCCAGACGCTCGTCGTCCCCGACCAGATTTACGACCGCACGAAACACCGCCCGCTGACGTTCTTCGACGAGGGCATCGTCGTCCACCAGCCGTTCGCGATGCCGTACGACGAGGAACTCGTCTCCATCCTCGCCGAGGCCGCCGCGGAGGCGACCGACGCGACGGTCCAAGAAGGCGGCACCTACGTCTGCATCGAGGGGCCGTCGTACTCCACGAAGGCCGAAAGCGAACACTACCGCGCGCAGGGCTGGGACATCATCGGCATGACGACCATCCCCGAAGCCAAACTCGCCCGGGAGGCCGAGATGGCCTACGCGACCATCACCGGCGTCACCGACTACGACGTGTGGAAGGAAGACAGCGAAGTCACGCTCGACGAGGTGCTGAAGAACGCCGCGGCCAACGAGGAGGCAATCAAAGAGACCGTCGAGGCCGCCATCCGCAAGATTCCCGACGACCACGAGACCGACAGCCACACCGCGCTCGAAGGAACCATCAACACGCCCGACGAGGCAATCCCCGCCGAGACGAAAGAGACGCTCGCGCCGCTCATCGACAAGTACGTCGACTGAGCCGGCGGTTCAGTCGTTCAGTTCTGCGGATTCTTTCGAGACGCCCTCTGGCTCCGCGACTTCGCGTTCGCCACGCGCCGCTTCATCGTCCGGCGAGAACTCGGCCGCGTGACAGCGCGCGCAGTACTCGTTTTCCCCGCTGTCGGTCGTCGCGAGCGGGATGCCCGCGACGACGAGTTGCGTGCTGAACTCCCGGCCGACGCCCCGGTCGTCTGCCTCGCCGCAGACGACGCACTCCCGGACCGCCCGCGGCGACGTGACCACCTCGCGGACGCGACCGAACGAGGTCGGACTGTACGAGACGTAGCCGGGGAAGTAGCAGTGCAACCAGAAGATAGGCAGGAAAAACAGGAGCGCCCACGTCCAGATAGCCGACTGGGGAAACAGAATCGCCGCCGCGAGCGCCGCGAACAGCGTCGACGTGACGAGCGAGACCGCAACCGTCAGTCGTCGAAGCGTGCTGGAGAGCAGGGTCGGATGGGGCACGTCCGAGACTGACGACGGGGCCGATAAAATAGCTAGTCGTCCGCGATTGCCTCGGCTTCGAGTTCGGGGTCGTCGCCGTCGTCAGTGTCGTTAGCGTCGTCAGCGGCGGCGTGGGAACCGCGGTCGACCGTCTCCGCCTCGGCGTCCGCTCTGTCGGCATCCTCACCGTCCGCGTCCACTTCCGACCCCGCACCGGGGTCGGCGTCGAACACCTCGGGGTTCCGAATCCAGAGGTCGCCGAACAGGTCGTCCTGTTTGAGGTAGACCGTGCTCCGGTGGGACAGAAACAGGAGCGCGAGGTAGGTCGTCATCACGGTGTCGGCCACGTCGCGTATCTCGGCGAACAGCACCTCGTCGCGGCCCTTCTCGTAGTGGGTGGCGAGCACGTCGCCGACCGCTTCGACGACCGCCTCGATGTCCTCGTTGTGGGCGGTCCCCGTCACGTCGTCTTCCGTGGGTTCGCCCGCGCCGCGCATCTCGCCGGGCGTGTGGTAGTCGAGCGTCTGCGTCCCGCGGGAGAAGCCGCGCGGCGACTCCGTGGTGTCGTACTCGCGCCGGCGCTTCCACCACGACCCGCGTTCGACCTCCCGGAGTTCGCGGACGAGTTCGTCCAGCGTCTCCGGCGACCCGCGGGCGTGCTTGCGTTCGAGCCGGCGGTCCATCTCGTCTTCCAGCGCGTCCACGGGGTCGAAGCCGGGCGCGCCGTCGCCGTCGTCGCCGGGGTGGCCCTCGTCGCCGCCGCCCTGTAAGGCGAGTTCCCACGGTTCGAGTTCCTCCTCGTCGGGTTCGTCCGGCGCGAGGAGTTCGTCGGACTTCATGCGCAGGAGGACGCTCGCGTAGAACAGCGCACGACCGGTCGTCCGGAGGTCCATGGCGTCGAGGCGGTTCAAGAAGGCGTCTGTGACCTCCACGATGTCGATGTCCCACGGGTCGATGGTGCCCTCCTTCGCGAGTTGGACGAGGAGTTCGACCGGTTCGACCTCGTCGTCGTCGGTCTCCGAGACATCTTCCGGGAGGACCTCATCCATCGCGTCGGGTTCGGCGGGGGCGGCGTCCGCCTCGGAGTCGGACGCGGCGTCGTCGGTGGCGAACGAGAAGACGTCGTCGTCATCGTCGCCGCTCGCGTCGCGCTCGCCACGCCCGCGAGAGAGGTTCAGTTCGGGAATGTCGTCAGTCATCCGCCGGAACCTCCGCTTCCACGTCCGCGTCGGCTCCGCCGCCGTCACCACCGTCTGCGTCGTCGTCGCCGCTCCCGCCGTCGTCTCCGCCCGGTCCGTCCGCGTCGCGGCCGTCGCTTCCAGCCTCGCCGTCGCCGCCGAACTGGATTCCCGTGACGGCGCTGACGTTGTCGCCCTGCATCGTCACGCCGATGGCGCGCTCGGCGCGTTCGAGGAGCGCAGAGCGGTGCGAGACGACGACGAACTGGGCGTCGCCCGCGAGGTCGTCGACCATCTGGCCGACGCGCTCGGCGTTCGCGGCGTCGAGGAAGGCGTCCACCTCGTCGAGCGCGTAGAACGGCGCGGGGTTGTGGCGCTGGATGGCGAAGATAAACGCGAGCGCCGTCAGCGACTTCTCGCCGCCGGACATGGCGTCGAGGCGCTGGATGGGTTTGTCGCCCGGTTGGGCCTTCATCGTCAGGCCCTCCTCGAAGGGGTCTTCGGGGTTCTCCAACTGGAGGTGGCCCGTCCCGTTCGACAGGCGCTCGAAGATGTCGGTGAAGTTCTCGGCGATGGCGTCGAACGACTCCATGAACGTCGCCTTCTTCTGGGACTCGTACTGGTCGATGCGGTCGGCGATGGCGTCGCGCTCTTCGACCAGCACGTCACGGCGCTCCTGGAGGTCTTCGAGGTCGGCCTTCACGTCGTCGTACTCGTCGATTGCGAGCATGTTGACGGGTTCGAGCGCCTCCATCTCCTCGGTGAGGCGCTCGATTTCGGATTCGACGGTGTCGTGGTCGGGAATCTCCTCGGGGTCGTAGTCGCCGACCTGCGACTGAAGTTCGTCGATTTCCCACTCGAGGCGCTCGGCGGCCGAGCGCATGCTTTCGAGCTTGGATTCGACCGCGTTCACCCGGTCTTTCTTCTCGTCGCGGGCGCTCCGGGCCTCGCGGAGGTCGTCCTGTAGTTCCGTGCGGTCCTCCTTGAGGTCGACCAGTTCCTCTTCGAGTTCGGCGACCGCCTCGCGCTTGGCCTCGAGGTCGTCCTCGCGCTCCTCGATTTTCGACTCCGCCTCGGAGATAGACTTTCGAGCCTCCGCCTTGCGGTTCTGGGCGGCCTCGACCGTGTCGTGGAGGTCGTCGACCGCGTCTTCGGCGTACTGCTTTTCGAGTTGAATCTCGTTGAGCCGGCCGTCGAGCGTGGACATCCGGTCTTCGAGGTCGTCGATGTCCGCGCGAATCTCGTCGGCGCGAGCGGTGAGCTCCGGAATCTCGGAGTCCGCGAGTTCGGACTCGATGTCCTCGATGGCGGCCTCAACCGTCTCGATTTCGTCGTCGAGATCGGCGATTTCGTCGTCGAGGTCGGACATCTGTTCGTCCACCGACTCGCGTTCGGACTGGAGTTCGTCGAGCCGGTCGTCGAGCCGGTCGATTTCGGCTTCGGCGTCCTCGATGTCCGCCTCGGCGTCCTCGATTTCGCGCTCGATGGTCCGGACGCGGTCGGCGGCGTCGGAGGCCCGCCCGCGGGCGTCGTCGAGGTCGTCGTCGATGTCTCGAATCTCCTCGTTGAGCGAGCGACGGCGGTCTTCGAGCTTCGTAATCTCCTTCGCGAGGCGGTCGAGTTTGCCCTCGCCGGACTTCGAAAACGAGTAGCGAGAGCCGCCGCCGGAGCCGCCAGTCATCGCGCCGGAGCGCTCCACGAGGTCACCGTCGAGGGTGACCATGCGGTAGTCGCCCATCAGGTCGCGGGCGGTCTCCATGTCCTCAACGACGAGCGTCGAACCGAGGACGTAGGAGAAAATCGACTCGTACTGCGAATCGTAGTCGACGAGGTTGCGCGCGAAGTCCACGACGCCGGGACGGTTCGGCTTGCGCGGGAGGCTCCGGTTGTCCATCTTCGTGATGGGCAGGAACGTCGCGCGGCCCGCGTTGCGGGACTTCAGGTGGTCGATACAGGACGACCCCACGCCGTCGTCGTCGACGACGACGTTGGCGAGGCGGCCGCCGGCGGCCGTCTCACACGCCTTGGCATACTCGCCGTCGACGGAGCCGAGTTGGCCGACCGCACCGTGGACGCCGGAGATGCCGGCGTTGAGGATGGTCGTGACAGCGCGGGGCCACGAGTTGTCGCCGTCTTTGCCGGCGCGGGCTTCGAGACGGGCGTACTCCGACTGCTTGGTCTGGAGTTCGTCCGTCACCTCCGAGAGTTCGTCGTTCAGGTCGGCCTTCTCGGCCTGCAGGTCCTCGATGACGCCGTCTATCTTCGCCTTGTTCTTCTCGGCGGTGTCGAGTTCGCTGTGCAGGTCGGAGACGGTCGCCTTCAGTTCGGGGATGCGCTCGCGGGCGCGTTCGAGTTCGTCTCGGGTCTCCGAAATCTGGTTCGAGCGGCGGCGCGCGTCGTCCAGCAGGCGGTCCTTGGCGCGCTGGCGGTCGTTCTTCTCGTCTTTAAGGTCGTCGAGCGTCTCCTTTCGCTCCGCGAGTTCGGACTTCAGCTCGTCGAACTCGGTGTCGACCGAATCGATTTCGGCCTGCACCTCGGAGAGTTCGACCCGCTTGGACTGGATGTCGCTTTTGACCGACGCCTTCTCGACTTTGACCTCGCGGATGTCGTCTTCGAGGTCGTCGATCTGCTCTTGCTTGCGGTCGATGTCGATGAACGCCTTCCGGCGCTCGGCCTCGGCGTCGTCGCGCTTTTCCTCGGCGGCCTCGATGGCGTTTTCCAGCCGGGAGATGTCGCCTTTTATCTCCTCCATCTCCGACTTGATGCGGAGCTGTTCGTCCTCGCCTTTCCGCTCTATCTCGCGGGTGAGGTCTTCGAGGTCCTCTTCGAGACGGGTGACTTTCCCCTGTCGCTCGTCGAGTTCGGCCTGTAACTCTTCGAGGTCGGCCTCGGTGGACTCGATGCGCGATTCGGTCCGCGAGAGGTCGTCGCGCTTGTCTTCGAGTTCCGCGGCCTTCAGGTAGCCCTCGTACTCCTCTTTCTCCTCGCGGAGTCCCTTGTAAGTGAGCGCGGTCTCGCGCTCGTCGGCGAGTTGGTCGAGACGCGTCTCCTTTTCTTCGATGCGGAGGTCCGCCTCATCGACGCGCTCTTCGACCGCCTCCAACTCCTCGAAGGCGGCGTCTTTCTTCTCGTCGAACTCGGCGACGCCCGCGATTTCGTCGATGATGCCCCGCCGCTGGTAGGGCGTCATGTTGATGATCTCGGTCACGTCGCCCTGCATGACGACGTTGTAGCCCTCGGGGGTGATGCCCGCCTGCGCGAGCAGGTCCTTGATGTCCGAGAGGTTGACCGAGCGCTCGTTGAGGTAGTAGTACGAGTAGTAGTTGTCCGGCGTCTCCTTGACGCGGCGCTTGATAGTTATCTCCTCGACGTCGCCGACCTTGTCGGTCCCGGCGGCGTTGACGACCTGCGAGCGGTCGAGCGTCCCCTCGGAGTTGTCGAGGACAACCGTGACGCTCGCCTCTTTCGGCTGTTTCGCGGCCTCGTCGCTGCCGTCGGCGTGGCCGGGGTTGTAGATGAGGTCCGTCAGCTTCTCGGCGCGAATCCCGCGGGTGCGGGCGAGGCCGAGCGCGAAGAGGACGCCGTCGATGATGTTCGATTTGCCGGAACCGTTCGGGCCCGTAACGACCGTGAAATCCTCGTAGAACGGGATGCGAGTCGGCCGCCCGAAGCTCTTGAAACCGTCAAGGACGAGCTCTTTGATGTGCATGGGTTGGTGTTCACGCGGGCGACGCCCGCAGGTGGAGCGCGCCGCATGAACACGGGGCGCGCTCGCGTCGGACGGCGCGCCCGATTACGCGACGATGATGTCGTCGTCGGGGGTCTCGCCGTCGCCTTCGTCAGTCTCGTCGGTCTCGTCCGGTTTAGTCTCATCGCCGTCGGCCGACGACGCCTCGTCGGCTTCGGCGGCCTCCGCAGCGGACTCGTCTTCGGTCTCCCAGTCGCCGCGACGGGTCGCGGCCCGCGAGGGAACGTCCACGTCGTTGGCGTCTTCGAGCTGGCGAAGTCGTTCTTTGGTCTCGACGAGTTCCTCGGTGAGCCCGTTCACGGCGGCCTGCAGTTCTGCGACTTTGGATTCGAGTTCCTCCACCCGGTTACTCATGGGTAACATAGCCCCTCGCGTGAGACATAAATGTGCGTCAGACAATCACCGAAAATGTGATACGTGTGCGGGCGACCCCGCCTTCGCACGCTCGCCGCCGCCCCTCAGTCCCGGTACGACTCGGTCGTCGTCTTCCGGAGCGAGCGGACCGCGCCGAGATACTCTTCGCGACTGCGCTTTTCTGCTTTCGCGGCGCGGACCTCAGCCATCGCCTCGGGGCTCGTGAGCAGGTCGACCAGCGTGCAAGCGGTGAGTTTCGCTGGGATGACGTAAGCCATCTCCTCGTCGACGACGCGGAAATCGCGGGCGTGGACCGCACCCTCGAAGCCGCCGGTCCACGGGTGGATGCCGGGGACGAGTTGCGTGATGTCGCCCATGTCCGTCGACCCCGAGAGGTGCGGCGTCCCCGCCGTGACCGCATCGGGGCCGACGATGTCGCGGGCGTTCTCGTCGTAGAACGCGACCATCGTCTCGTCGGTCCGAAGCGGCATGTACCCGGGGTAGTCCTCGATTTCCACGTCGCCGCCGACACCCATCGCGCCGGACGCGAGCGCCCGGTTGACCGACTCGTTCGCCTCGGAGACGGCCTCGACGGAGGCCGCGCGGACGTACGACTCCATCGTCACCTCTGCGGGGACGACGTTGACGCCGTCGCCGCCGCGGGTGATGATGGGGTGGACGCGGACGTGGTCCTCGTCGCGGAAGCGCTCGCGCTGGGCATGAACCGCGTTCATCCCGAGCATCGCGGCGTTGAGTGCGTTGACGCCCTCTTCGGGGGCCGCGCCGGCGTGCGCTTCGGTCCCGCGATAGGTGACGAACTTGCCGACGAAGCCGTTCGTCGAGAAATCGCTCGTAATCGTCCGTTCGGGCGTGTCGCTGCCGGCGTGCATCATCGCGGCGGCGTCCCAGTCATCAACGTAGCCGCGGCGGATGAGTTCCTGTTTGCCGCCGAAGAACTCGATGTCACCCGCTTCGAGCAGGCCGCGCCGGTAGTCGAGGTCGAGATACTCCTCAGCCGGGACGGCGACGAACTCGACCGCGCCGTCGAGGTCGTCCACGACGCCGCTGCCGACGAGGCCGACGGCGGTCCCCACGAGGTGCGCGAGTTGGGCGTTGTGGCCGCAGGCGTGGACCGCGCCGGTCTCGGGGTCCGCCATCGGATGGTCCGGGTTGACGAGCGCGTCGAGTTCGCCGAGGACGGCCGCGACGAAGTCGCCGGAGCCGGCTCTGGCGCGCGCGCCGGTAATCGCCAGTTCCGTCTCCACGTCGAGATCGAGGTCTTCGAACAGCGAGACGACCTTCTCGGTCGTCTTGACCTCCTTGTAGCCGAGTTCCGGTTCGGCCTGCACGTCCTTCGCGAAGGCGATAATCTCGTCTGCGCGGTCGTCGATGGCGTCGCAGACGCGGGCTTTGAGGGCCGCGGTTCGGTCGTCGCCGGTCATCGCGTCTCACTCCGGCGCGCGCGGCGGTCGGTCGCGGGAGTCGCGGAGGTTGCGGGGGTCGCCATCAGATAATCCCCTGCGCGGAGAGCACGGCCTGCGAGATGAGCGCGGAGCCGAAGAACGTCCCGAAGAAGACGAACACCGCCACGAGGACGAGCTTCCAGCTGACTTCCTTCATCTTCCCGGTCTGGAGGCCGATAGAGAGCCCCGCGTAGGCGAGAATCGGCGTCGTCGTCGCGAGGAAGTCGACCTTCCCGACGGCGGCCAGAAACGGCGCTTGGACCGGCGAAAACGGGAGCGCCAGAGCGAACGCGAGAATCATCGCGTAGGCGAACGCCGGCAGGTCGAGTGGAATCAGTCGGCCCATGAGCAGGGCGACGAGGCCGATGAGGACGATGAGCGCCATGCCGGGGAGTGCGGCGAGGAAGCCGGTGCCGGTGGCGAGGAGGTTCGCCGTCAGCGTCAGGAACGCCACCACGAGCAGCATCTTCAGCGACTCGACGGAGAACTCCGGGGTCGACATCGACATCTCACTCACCTCCGTCGGTCGCGGCGGCACCGCGGCCGAGTACGGGTGCGAGGACCGCATAGAGGCGCGTGATGACCGGGAGGCCGACGAGGATGACCATGTAGAGCCCCGTGATGCCGGTCAGGAGGTTACTCGTCGCGGCGAAGCTCAGAATCTGGTCCTCGGCGACGCCCGCGCCGCCGACGGCCGCCGCCAGCGACGTGGAACAGGCGGTCATCATGCTCGCGGAGCCCATGCCGCAGGCCATCGAGAGCGCGAGCGGGTGGAGTCCCGTCGCGGGGGCGAAGCCGCCGAGCAGACCGAAGAAGACGGTTCCGAGGACCGTCCCCGTCATGTAGGTGCCGAGGACGCCGCGGCCCTCGGGCGACTCGATGCCGTACTTATCGGTGATGACGCCGAGGGTCGGTTCGCGGGCGATGCTGACCGCGGCCCCGATGGACTCGCGCTTGAGGCCCAAAAGCAGGGCGAGCGGGAGCGCGATAAGAATCGTACCGAGGTTACCGAACTCCTGTAAGACGAACGCCGGCCCGGCCGCCACGAGGTCATAGAACGACGGCGCGACGAGCGTCCCGTACTTGACGCCGAGCGGCATCAGCGCGATGACGAGAAGTGGCGAAGCGATGCGGCTCACGTCCTCGTCGACGACCCGCCGGAGCGGTTCGAAGAGCGACCCGAGGACGCTGTAACTGAGGACGAGACCGAGGACGACGGCGTACAGGAGCGGCAGGAGCACGACCTGTCCCGGCCCGAGCGGGAACGTTATCGTGCCGATGAGTTCCGCGACGACGACGATGAGAAGAACCGTCAGGTGCGTCCGGAGGTGCGCCGAGAGTCGGCCGCCGGTGCGAATCGGTGCCCATCTATCCGCAGTAGTATCGTTTGTCATATGTGAACAAATTCTGCGAATCGTGGAGATGAAACGCTAGTATATAAAACCTCGTTAGTGATTGTCTGTCGGTTGCGGCAGGGATCGGTGTCGGCGTCGATGACCCACAGACGGGGTTCGCTGCGAGCGGTCCCGTTAGTCTTTAGCCCACCGCCGTCGAAGCGCGCCCAATGACTGCGCAAGCGCTCGAACAGCGCGAACTCGCGGTCGTCATCGGGCTGGAGGTCCACGTTCAACTCGAGACGGCCACGAAGATTTTCTGTAGCTGTTCGACCGAGCCTGCCGAGGACGAGGAGCCGAACACCCGCGTGTGCCCCGTCTGTCTCGGGCTGCCGGGCGCGCTCCCGGTGCTCAACGAGGCGGCGGTGGAGTCGGCGGTCAAAATCGGCAAGGCGCTGAACGCCGACATCGCCGAGGACACCCGCTTCCACCGGAAGAACTACTACTACCCCGACCTGCCCAAGAACTTCCAGATCACCCAGTACGACGCGCCCATCTGCGCCGACGGGACGCTGGAAGTGTCCGTCGAGGGAACCCGCCGCGACATCGGCATCACGCGCGCCCACCTCGAAGAGGACCCCGGCAGCCTCCAGCACAAAGGCGGCAGCATCGACACGGCGGACTACACGCTCGTCAACTACAACCGCGCCGGCACGCCGCTGGTCGAAATCGTCACCGAGCCCGACTTCCGGAGCCCGCAGGAGACCCGCGCGTTCCTCGCGAAGCTCGAAGAGGTGCTCGAATACCTCGGCGTGTTCGACGCCACCCGCGACGGCTCGCTCCGCATCGACGCCAATATCTCGCTCGTCCCCGCCGACGAGGTCGACGACGACGGCTCGATTTCCGACGAGGCGCTCGAAGCGGCCAACCGCACTGAGGTCAAGAACATCTCCAGCCACAAGGGCGCAGAGAAGGCGCTGGCCTACGAGGTCACCCGCCAGAAGAACGCCATCAAGCGCGGCCGCGCCGTCGAACAGGAGACGCGCCACTGGGACGAGTCCCGCGGCATCACCGTCTCGATGCGCTCGAAGGAAGAAGAAAAGGACTACCGCTACTTCCGCGAGGCCGACCTCCCGCCGCTGCAGGTCGCCCACTGGAAAGAAGAGATTCCGATTCCGGAACTCCCCGACGCCCGCCGCGAGCGCTTCCACACCGAGTACGGCATCGACGAGGAGTCCGCCTCGAAGCTCACCTCGACCAAGGAGGTCGCGGACTTCTTCGAGGACGTGGCCGCCGAGTTCGACGCCGACCTCGCGGCGACGTGGGTCGCCGACAACCTCCTCGGCGAACTCAACTACCGTGACATGCACATCACGGACGTATCGGACCGCCTCGACGAGTTCACGCGACTCGTCGAACTCGTCGACGCCGACGAGGTGACGACGAAGAACGCCGAGGAAATCGTCCTCCGCGAGATGCTCGACGAGGGCAAAGACCCCGACACCATCGTCGACGAAGAAGGCCTCGGCAAGGCTGACGACGACGAAATTGGCGGCTTCGTGCAGGAAGCCATCGACGAGAACCCCGACGCCGTCGAGGACTACCACAACGGCGAGGGCGGCGCGCTGAACTTCCTCGTCGGGCAGGTCATGCAGAAGTCCAAGGGGAGCGCCGACCCCGGCACCGTGAACCAGTTGCTCCGCGAGAAGCTAGACGAGTAAGAAAACGCACGAATATTTTTCGCGCTCCTGTGTCACGTGCTCCAGATTAGTCTAAAATGTACTTAGAGACGTGGACGACCGACTTTTGGTGCTCTATGTACCACCCATTCTGTGCTGGCTTGTTACTGTTCGTATACTTTGGTAGCGAGTCGAGTGTCGATTGAAGCTTTTTCTTTTCACTCTTTTTGACTGCGACGTGAGCTGGCGACTCGTCAATCGCCGATTTGACTGTCTCCCGAATCAACGACTCGTCTGAAATTCGAGAATCAGACAGTGGGATAACTTTCGCACTTTCAGGGGCATCTGGAACGCGACGGCCGATTAATTCGATGTTGCTTCTAACATCACCACTAAATCCGATATGTGGTACTCGGGCATTACATCCGGCCACCAGAATGGTACTGATGGCAGCGGTGGTACCGATAAACTTTCTTCGACTGGGTTTTGGGGACATTGTTTGTTATGTGGTTTGTATTTGACTACTGTATTGCAAAAAATATCGTACGCCAATCAGAGTTGGTCACCCACACACATGGGAGTTTGCTGCTACGAAACGAACGTTTCGCAAGAACATCGTCGGTCTCACAACCAATGGCTCGTGTCACGGCCGAACAGCACCACCGTTCCAACAATTACCGACAGCCACGTGAGAATTGCTTCAACCTGAGGGCTGGACGACAGCAGTTGCGTCTGTTCGGTGTGGTACACGACGAAGTACGCACCGTCTTCTCTGACGATTTGTGCGCCACCGTCTCTCGGCCAGAGTCGCTCCTCGGTTCGGACGCTCCCCTCGCGAATGGCTGTTGCTGTTTGCGGGTATGGTGCTGTTGACGACGAGATGTTTTCTAACGCGTTCGTCGCAGACATTCGTTCTGTCCAGATGGCATAGTGGCCGTCTTCCCAGACGGAGTGGCGCTGGAACACTCGTCCGTCGGCGTACGCGAGATACCACTCATCGGCGTATAGTGGGGCAGAGCTGACGACGATATCGGGGTGGTCGGCTTCGACGCTCCGGTTCAGCGTCATCGCTTCGAGTGCGCAGTATCGAGTCGCCCTGCGGTTGTAGTAACAAGCGAGTCCGTCAACGCCCGAGAGATGTCTGAGCGCTCGTTCGTCCTGAATCACCAACCGATTGTCCTCGACGACGATTTCAGTCGCTTCGTACGTGTAATCGGGACCTGTGAGAGCGAGTGCGGGTCCCCACCACGGGGTGAGAATCAGGACGACAGCGAGCAGGAACCGTGATACTCGGGAGGAGAGCAGTCGCATACCGACTGGCGACGCCGCGTCAGAAAAGTTGTTTCGGCTGTCAGTTTCAGTCGTCGCCCGCCGCCGGCGTCGCCCCGCGGTCGATAACGCCCTCGCGCCACGTGCCGAGTCGGAACCAGACGACTGCGACCGCGAACGAGGCGACCGCGCCAGCGACGTAGGCCCACCAGAGGCCTTCGACGCCCCACGCGAGACCGGAGATGGGACCGATTCCGGGAACCGTGACGGTCCACGCGAACGCGACGGCGAGCGCGACGGGGACGCGGAAAATCCACCGCGAGAGGAACGACAGCGCCATCGCGGCCTTGGTGATTCCCGCGCCGCGGAACGCCCCCTGAATCACCATCACGCCGCCGAAGAACGCCCACGACGGGGCGACGATTCGGAGGAACGTCACGCCCGCGTCGATGACCGGCTGTTCGTCGATAAAGAGGCGCATCGCCTCGGCCGGGAAGGCCACGACGAGCCCCGCGGCGGCGAAGAGCAGCCCCATCGTCCCCGCCATCGCGGTCCACGCGACCGAGGCGGCCCGGTCGGGCGTCCGCGCGCCGAGGTTCTGGCCGACGCCCGTCGCCGTAGCCTGTCCGACGGCTCCCGAGACGGACCACGAGACAGACATCAGGCGCAGGCCGATGCCGTAGGCCGCGGTCGGCGTCGGGCCGAACCGGGCGACGAACGCGGCCATCACGACCGCCGAAAAGCTCCGCGCCCACCCGTCGAGGGTGGCCGGGTAGCCGATGTCGACCAGCTTTCTGAGGCGTTCCGGGTCGGGTCGGAGGTCGGCGAGTCGGAGCCTGACGCCCCAGTCACCGCGCAGGAGGATGTAGACGCCGGCGGCCGTCGCGAACAGGCGGGCGACGAGCGTCGCAATCGCCGCGCCGCGGGTTCCCATCCCCGCAATCGGTCCCCAACCGATGATGAGAATCGGGTCGAGGACGACGTTGAGGCCGGCGGAGGCGACCATGAGCCACATCGCGGTCTTCGTGTCACCCGCGCCCTGGAGCGCCGCCCGAAACGCGAAAAACAGGAACGTGAGCGGGAGCGAGAGGAAGATGATCTCGATGTAGGCGAGCGCCTCGGTGAAGACGGCACCCTCCGCACCGATGAGTTCCAAAAGCGGATATCTGAACGCGAAGCCGGCGACGGCGAGGACGACCGAGACGGCGAGGGTGAGAAGCACCGTCTGACCGACGACGCGGTCGGCCTCGCGGTCGTCGCCCGCGCCGACGTGCTGCGAGACGAGGGCGATGGTCGCGGCGGTGATGCCCATCGCAGTCGAGACGAACATCCAACTCGTCGGGAACATGAGCGAGACGGCGGCGACGGCGTCCGCGCCGACGCGGCCCACCCAGAACACGTCCGCGAGGTTGTACAGCGTCTGGAGGAGGTTCCCCGCGACGAGCGGCCACGAGAGCGAAAGCAGTTTGGGGGCGATTGCCCCCTCGGTCATGTCGATTCGCGAATCACCCGACACGGTCTCAGGTTCGGCGGGTAGGGGTTATCGGTTCTGGTGTCGCGGGCGCTCCGCACCGAGGTCGCGTCCGCGCGAGCGAGCCGGTGAAATTGAAATCCGACGGGAGACGCGGCGTGTGGCGGACGCGTCGGCAGACACACACCTTCGCGCGCGAAGCGCGCTCACCCGCACGCCCGTATCCGCGCGCGTTGAGGCCGCTACGCTCCGAATTCGGCACGAAAGGTTTAGGACAACCCCCATCATATCGCCGCTCAATGAGCAGGGGTCCGGAACTCATCATCACCGAGAAGGACAACGCCGCGAGGCGCATCGCCGACATCCTGAGCGGCGAGACCGCCTCCGCGGAGCGAATGAACGGCGTGAACGTCTACAAGTGGGGCGGCAAGCGCTGTATCGGGCTGTCGGGCCACGTCGTCGGCGTGGACTTCCCGCCGGAGTACAACGACTGGCGCGACGTGGAGCCGGTCGAACTCATCGGCGCGCCCGTCGAGAAACACCCCACGCAGGAGAACATCGTCGCCGCGCTCCGCCGGCTCGCCCGCCGCGCGGGGAACGTCACCATCGCGACCGACTACGACCGCGAGGGCGAACTCATCGGGAAGGAGGCGTACGAACTCGTCCGCGACGTGAACGAGGACGTGCCCGTCGACCGCGTGCGGTTTTCCTCTATCACGAAGCGCGAGGTGACGGAGGCGTTCGAAAACCCCGACGACCTCGACTTCGACCTCGCCGCCGCGGGCGAGGCCAGACAGATTATCGACCTCGTCTGGGGGGCCGCGCTCACGCGGTTCCTCTCGCTTTCGGCCCGCCAACTCGGCAACGACTTCATCTCGGTCGGCCGCGTGCAGGGGCCGACGCTGAAGCTCATCGTCGACCGCGAGCGCGAAATCGAGGCGTTCGACCCCGAGGACTACTGGGAGCTGTTCTCCAAGCTGACGAAGGACGCTGACGGTGACGCCGAGTCCTTCGAGGCGCAGTACTTCTACCTCGACGACGACGGCACCGAGGCCGAACGCGTCTGGAACGAGGAGGACGCAGAGGAAGCCTACCAGACGCTCCTCGGCGTCGAAGCCGCGGAAGTTGCGTCGGTCAACCGCCGCACGCGGACCGACACGCCGCCCGCGCCGTTCAACACCACGCAGTTCATCCGCGCCGCCGGCTCCATCGGCTACTCCGCCCAGCGGGCGATGAGCATCGCCGAGGACCTCTACACGGCCGGCTACATCACCTACCCGCGGACCGACAACACGGTGTACCCCGACGACCTCGACCCGCGCGAACTGCTCGGCGCGTTCGAGGGCGACCGGCGGTTCAAGGAGGATGCCGAATCCCTCCTCGAACAGGAGGAAATCGAGCCCACCGAGGGCGACAACGAGACGACCGACCACCCGCCGATTCACCCGACCGGCGAACTCCCCTCGGCGTCCGACCTCACCGAAGACGAGTGGGACGTGTACGAACTCGTCGTCCGGCGCTTTTTCGCCACCGTCGCCGAGGACGCCGTCTGGGAGCACCTCCGCGTCGTCGCCGAGGTCGAGGGGCTCTCGCTGAAGGCCAACGGCAAGCGCCTGCTCGAAGCGGGCTACCACGACGTCTACCCGTACTTCAACTCCAGCGAGTCGTTCGTGCCGGACGTCGAGGAGGGCGAGTCGCTCGTGCTGTCCGACACGCACCTCGACGCCAAGCAGACCCAGCCCCCGCGGCGCTACGGCCAGTCCCGGCTCATCGAGACGATGGAACAGATGGGCATCGGGACGAAGGCGACCCGCCACGACGTGATTCAGAAGCTCTACGACCGCGGCTACATCGAGAGCGACCCGCCGCGGCCGACCCGCCTCGCGCGGGCTGTCGTGGAGGCCTCCGAGGACTTCGCGAAGCTCATCGTCAGCGAGGAGATGACCTCGCAGCTCGAATCCGACATGCTGGCTATCGCCCGCGGCGAGGCCACCCTCGAAGACGTGACCGAGGAGTCCAAGGAGATGCTCCAGGACGTGTTCGAGGGGCTGATGGAGTCCCGCGAGGAACTCGGAAAGCAACTGCAGGACTCGCTGAAGGCCGACAAGACGGTCGGAACCTGTCCGGAGTGCGGCGGCGACCTCGTCGTCAGAAAGAGCCGCCGCGGCTCGTACTTCATCGGCTGTGACTCCTACCCCGACTGCACCCACACCCTGCCGCTTCCTTCCACGGGGAAGCCGCTCATCATGGAGGAGTCCTGCGAGGACCACGACCTCCACCACATCAAGATGCTCGCCGGGCGCAAGACGTTCGTCCACGGCTGTCCGCTCTGTAAGGCCGAGGAGGCCGACGAGGAAGACGACCTCGTCATCGGGACGTGTCCGGAGTGCGGTGAGGAAGAAGGAGGAGAGCTAGCTATCAAGCGGCTCCGCTCCGGCTCGCGGCTCGTCGGCTGTACCCGGTACCCCGACTGCGACTACTCGCTGCCGCTGCCCCGTCGCGGCGACATCGAGGTGACGGACGAATCCTGCGACGAACACGACCTCCCGGAGCTCCGGATTACCTACGAGGGCGACCGCGAGCCGTGGGAACTCGGCTGTCCCATCTGCAACTACCGCGAGTATCAGGCCCAGCAGAACGGCGAGGGCGGCTCCGACTTGGAGAGCATCAGCGGCATCGGCGCGAAGACCGCCGAGAAGCTGAAAGACGCCGGTATCGAGGACGTGAAGACGCTGAAGGCGTCCGAACCCGACGACATCGCGGCGAAAGTCGAAGGCGTTGGTGCGGATACGGTTCGGAAGTGGCAGACCGCGGCGGACTGAAGAACAAATCGTAACGTCACAGACACGAACCGCCCGATACCACCCGAACCCCTCATTTCATCCGCACGCTTTTTACGCCCCCTCAAGCAAAGAGCGACCAATGAGCTATCCGTGGGAAGACTGGGATCATATCACCAAAATCGACCCTGACAAGGACCTCGTCGACGGCGAGACGTTCGAAGACGTGTGTGAGACGGGCACCGACGCCCTCGAAATCGGCGGCACGCTCGACATCACAGAGGAGAAGATGGAACGCGTCATCGAGGCCACCTCGAAGTACGACGTGCCCATCTACCAGGAGCCGTCGAACCCCGGCGTCGTCATCGACGACGACGCGCTGGACGGCTACCTCATCCCGACGGTGTTCAACGCGAGCGACTCGTTTTGGATCACCGGCGCGCACAAAGAGTGGGTCCGCATCGAAGACGGCCTCGACTGGGACCGCACCCACACCGAGGCGTACATCGTGTTGAACCCCGAGTCGTCGGTCGCCGAGTACACCGACGCCGACACCGACCAGTCCGCCGAGGACGTGGCCTCCTTCGCCCGCGTCGCCGAGAAGATGTTCGGCCAGAAAATCATCTACGTCGAGTACTCGGGCACCTACGGCGACCCCGAGAAGGTCGGCGCGGCGCACGACGCGCTCGACGACGCGACGCTGTTCTACGGCGGCGGCATCCACGACTACGAGTCGGCCTACGAGATGGGCCAGCACGCGGACGCGGTCGTCGTCGGCAACCTCCTGCACGACGAGGGCGTCGACGCGGTGCGCGAGACGGTCGAGGGCGCGAAGGACGCGACCGCCGAACTCGTCGCCGAGTAATCCCCACGGACGCAGTTTCCGCTTCTACGCCGATTCCATCGGCTCGGCCGACCCCGAGTTTGCGTCGCCAGCGCGCGACTCCCGAGTCACGTCCACGCCGAGCGTCGTGGCGTCCGGCGCGCCGCGGCCGAGGAGCGTCGCGGCCGCGACGAGAAAGCAGAACGACGCGGTCGCGGCGAGCGCGGCCCCGGCGACCGGCACCGCGGCGCAGAGGGCGACGAGCAGGCGCGCGACGAAGCCGACGAGCGCGACGGCTGAGGCGACGCGGACGAACGAGCGGTCGAGCGCGAGGTCGCGTGTGACCGGAATCGCCGCGACGAGCGACCGCTCGCGGGCGAGGGCGACCGTCGCGGCCACCGAGAGATACGAACCCGCCAGCGTGGCGACCCCGGCCGCGGCGAGCGTGGCGGTGTCGAGCGGGGAGAGACCGAGAAGCCCGAACATCGCTGGATCGGTCGCGTGCGTGAGCATCGAAAGCGACGGCGAGGACCCCGGAAGGGCGGCGGTCGCGAGGCCGACCGCGGGGAGTTGGAGCGCGACGAGCGCAGCCGAGAGGCGAGCACCGTCGACGGCCATACCGGTGAGGTCGTCGAACGACGGGAGCGCGGTCGCCTCGCGGTCGCCGGCGCGAACGAGGCGGATGACGTAGCCCGCAAGGAGAACGCCCGCGAGCGGCGTGGCGACCGACGCGAGCGTCGCGAGGACGCCGACGAGCGTCGTATCGAACGAGGTGTCTTCGGCGAGCGGAAGGGCGAACGCGGCTTCGAGGTCTGAAACGTCCATGGCCGAGGCGAGGTGGCCGCGGGTTCGGATATAAACCTCAGCATCAGCCGTCGCGGTGGAAGGGAGAAGCGATTCACACCTCGTCGGTCGGCTCACCGTCCCAGTAGCCGACGTCGGCGTCTCGCGGATAGTAGCCGTGGAGCGTCCGGGCGTTCTTGTCGCCGCCCGGCGGCGCGCCGCAGAACACCCCGACTTTGTCGGAGTCCGGGTAGACCGTCACGTCGGGGTGGTTCATGGTCGAGAGCGCGAGGTATCGGAGCGGTTCGTCGCCGTCGTTCTCGATTTGTCTCGCGTAGTCGGCTCCCGCGGGGAGCGCGACGTAGGTGTCCGGTTCGAGGTCGAGGTCGGCCGCGCCCCCTCGTGTCCGGAGCGTGCCGGTTCCGGAGAGCACGTACAGCGCCTCTTCGTTGCCTTCGTGGTAGTGCGTCGGCCACGGACGCTTCCCCGGCGGGACTTCGTAGAGCGAACAGCCGAGGTCGCGGCCGCCGGCGTCGTCCGCGAGTCGCTTCCGGCGGAACGCGAAGCGGTCGCCCCGCTCGCTTTCGGACCAGTCAAGGTCGGCGGCCCGGGCGGCCTCCGGTGCCGGCCCGGACGCCGAGGCGGCGTCGGCATCGGTTCGCGGTTCGTCCGCCGGCCCGTCCGGTGAGTCGGGAGCCATACCGAGAGGACACGTGCCGCGAACTAAGTACCACGGTACCACAGACCCCGTCAACGTGTGTCCCGCGTACGTTCCGCTTCTCGGTGGATTCGACACTCGAACGCGTCCGAGCGAGGCGAAGACACGATGTTTAAGACGAACGGTCGGGAACCACGTCGTATGCGAAACCGAACGTACACGGCCGACGCCGAACCCGGTGACACGGTCACCGTCGCCGGCTGGGTCCACGAAGTTCGTGACCTCGGCGGCATCGCGTTTCTGATTCTCCGGGACACCTCCGGCAAGATTCAGGTCAAGTTCGAGAAAGACGAGATGGACGACGACCTCGTCGAGACGGGTCTCGGCGTCCACCGCGAGAGCGTCATCTCCGTGACCGGCGAGGTCGCGGAAGAGCCCCGCGCGCCGACGGGCGTCGAAGTCACGCCCGAGAGCCTCGACGTCATCGCCGAGGCCGAGGCACAGCTCCCGCTCGACCCCTCCGGCAAGGTCGACGCCGAGCTTTCGACGCGCCTCGACAACCGCACGCTCGACCTCCGCAAGGACGAGGTCAAGGCCATCTTCGAGATTCGCGCCGAGGTCCAGCGCGCCGTCCGCGAGCAGTTCCGCGACCTCCGCGCGACCGAGATCAACACGCCGAAAATCGTCGCCACGGGGACCGAGGGCGGCACCGAGCTCTTCCCCATCACCTACTTCGGCAAGGAGGCGTTCATGAACCAGTCGCCGCAGCTGTTCAAGCAGCTGATGGTCGGCTCCGGTCTGGAGCGCGTCTTCGAGGTCGGCCCCATCTTCCGCGCCGAAGAGCACAACACGCCGCGACACCTCAACGAGGCGACCTCCATCGACTTCGAGTCGGCGTTCATCGACCACACGGAAGCGATGGACGTGTGCGAAGCCGTCGTCACGGCCGCCTACGAGGCCGTCGAGGAGAACTGTCAGGACGAACTCGAAGCGCTCGGTCTCGAAGACGAGTTCGAAGCGCCGTCCGACGAGTTCCCGCGACTCACCTACGAGGAGGCCATCCAGCGCATCAACGCCACGGGCAAGCTCGACGAGCAGCTCGTCTGGGGCGACGACCTCCCCACCGAGGGCGAAAAGGCGCTCGGCGAGGACGTCGGCGAGCACTACTTCATCACCGACTGGCCCAGCGAGATCAAGCCGTTCTACATCAAGGACCACGACGACGACGAGACCCTTTCGACGGGCTTCGACATGATGCACCCGAACATGGAACTCGTCTCGGGCGGCCAGCGTGAACACCGCTTCGACCACCTCGTCGCCGGCTTCGAACAGCAGGGTCTCGACCCCGACGCGTTCGAGTACTACACGAAGATGTTCAAGTACGGCATGCCCCCGCACGCCGGCTTCGGGCTCGGCGGCGAGCGGCTCATCATGACGATGCTCGGACTGGAGAACATCCGAGAGGCTGTTCTGTTCCCGCGCGACCGGCAGCGTCTGAGCCCGTAAGGGCGAAGACGTGGCGAGCTAACGAGGCGAGCGCACGCGAGTCTCGTCAACCCGACAGCGTCTGTCGCCCTAGGCGACGGCGCAACACGAGCGCGGGAACAGGGAGCAACGCGAAGCGTTGCGAGTGGGTTCCCGCGCGATCGCCAGCGTCTGAGCCCGTAAGGGCGAAGACCTGACGAGCTAACGAGGCGAGCGCACGCGAGTCTCGTCAGCCCGCCAGCGCCTGTCGCCCGAGGCGACGGCGCACCACCGACGCGCCTCACTTTTTGCGAAACAGTCGTTATCTCCCGGGCACGTTAGACCACCATGCACGAACGTCGTCGTCGCGAGGGATACCGATGACCAGCCCGAAGCGAATCGTCGACGACGACACCGACGACGCGGCCGACGACGAGGATTCGGCGCTCGAAGAGCTGGTCGCCGGTGTCGTCATGGCGCTCATCTTTCTGGTTGGCTTCGGCCTACTCGCGCTCGGAGAGTGGTGGTTCTGGATCGTCTTCCCGGTCGGCTTCGCGGGCGTGCTCCCCGCCGCGCTCGCCCTCGTCCGCATCTACGAGTCCCGCCGCGGCGGCGGCGGCGCGGACGAGTCGTTGACGACCGAGACCGAAGACGCGCTCGAAACGCTCCGGCGGCGCTACGCGACCGGCGAACTCTCCGAGGAGGAGTTCGAGGCGAAAGTCGAGCGGCTGTTGGAGACGGAGACGGTCGCCGATGCCCGGGAGTCGACCGCGGCACGCCGGCGCGAGGGCGAAGCAGGCGATGCGGAGCGAGAGGCGGCGTTCGACCGCGACTGACGCGGACGCGACGAAACGCAACACCGTTAACCGACCCCCGTCGTAGAACGACCGATGAGCGACGACGCGACGGCGTTCGTGCCCGGTCACGTGACGGGGTTTTTCAGCGCCCACCCCGCCGACGACCCGGCGACCGCCGGTTCCCGCGGGGCGGGGCTGACACTCTCCCACGGCGTCACCGTGACGGTCGAACCGGCGCAGGAGACGACCGTCACCCTCGACGGCGAGGCGGTCGAGATGCCGCCCGTCGCGGACGTGCTTCGGTCGCTAGGCGTGACGGCCGCCGTCGACGCGGAAAGCGACCTGCCGCTCGGCGCTGGCTTCGGTGTCTCGGGTGCGATGGCGCTCGGGGCGGCGCTCGCGTCGAACGCGGTCTTCTCCCGCGGACGCTCGGAAAACGAACTCGTCACCCTCGCCCACGTTGCCGAGGTCCGCGCGGAGACCGGCCTCGGCGACGTGGTCGCGCAGGCCCGTGGCGGGATGCCGATCCGGGTCGAACCCGGCGCGCCGGCCCACGGCCGGATGGACGGCGTCCCCGCGCGCCCCGAAATCGAATACGTCGCGTTCGGCGGCCTCTCGACGGCCGACGTGCTGTCGGGAGACACAACAGCACTCACTACGGCCGGCGAGGCGGCCCTCGAAGCACTCCGCGCCGAGCCGACGCTCGACCGATTTGTCGTCGAGTCGCGGCGGTTCGCCCGCGACGCAGACTTGCTCACCGACCGGGTCGAAGCCGCAGTCGACGACGTGCGCGCGGCCGGCGGCGACGGCTCGATGGCGATGCTCGGCGAGACGGTGTTCGCGGTCGGGTCGGGGCTGTCGGACGCCGGCTACGACCCAGAGCGCTGCCGCGTCCACCCCGCGGGCGCGACGCTGCTGAGTGAGTAGGCGGCCGCGAGGCCCTCTCGGACCGGCCGGAGCGTTTCAGCCACCCAGCCGCCCCGATGAGAAAACGTGTTACTGTCGCGGCGACGATCCACCACCAATGAGCGACATCGAGATTCCCGAGAGCCACCCGAGATACCAGTCGCTTCTCACCCGTCACCGCATCGAAGAGGGCGTCGAGAAGGGTATCACGAGCCGGCAGGGACTCATCGCGCAGGGGCGCGGCGAGGCGTTCGACTACCTCCTCGGCGAGCGGACGATTCCGAGCGCGGACGAGGCGGCGCGGGCGGCCGCGGCGCATCTCCTGCTCGCAGACCACCCGGTCATCTCCGTCAACGGGAACGTCGCGGCGCTCTGCCCCGGCGAAATCGTCGAACTCGCCGCGGCCGTCGACGCCGACATCGAGGTGAACCTGTTCAACCGCACCGACGAGCGCATGCGGGCCATCGTCGACCACCTGCGCGACCACGGCGCGGACGAAGTGAAGGGACTCACCGCCGACGGGCGGATTCCGGACATCGACCACGAACGCGCGAAGGTCGACGCCGACGGCATCGGAAGCGCCGACGTGGTCGTCGTCCCGCTGGAGGACGGCGACCGGGCCGAGGCGCTCGGCGCGATGGACAAAGTCGAAATCGTCGTCGACCTCAACCCGATGTCGCGGTCGGCGCAGGTCGCTACAGTCCCCATCGTGGACAACATCGTGCGCGCGGTGCCGAACATCACCGCTCACGCCCGCGACCTTCGGGCGGCGGAAGCGACGCGCGAGGAACTGGAAGCCATCGTCGCCGACTTCGACGCCGACGCCGCCCTCGACGCCGCCGAGCGGGCGATTCGGAGCGGAAGCGACGAGTGAGGAACGGGAACAAAATCATTTCTGGGCGACACGAGACGTACCGGTATGGACCATCAGCGAACGCTCGTAGTCGTGATGGCGGTCGTCGGTTTCGGAGCCATCGTCGCCGGAGTCCATCAGGAACTGCTCCACGTCGCACCCGGATACGACGGGACGATAACGACGGGATGGGACGGCCGACTCAACCACGAGGAGTACTTGCTGGCGCGACTCGGGGGCGTCGGCGTCGTCGGGGCGCTGGCCGCGCTCCGGTGGAAGCACGCCGCGGGCCTCCCCGTAGCAGTCGGTGGAGTCGAAATCGGCTTTTCGCTCGTAGCCGTGTCCCACTACGTTCGGGACCCGGGACTCTACACCACGGTCCAGACGTTCGACGGGACGACGCGACTCGTCCTCGGGGCGGAACCGTTCTTACTCGTCGTCGGCGGCCTCCTGTTCCTCGGTGCCGGCGTCGCCGCGTGGCGAACTCACGGCGAGCGCGCCGCGGGCGTGCGAGAGTTCGTCGCCGACGCGGGACGCGAACAGCGTCTCGTGGGACTCCGCGACGAGTGAGAACCAGCGACCCCGTCCACAGAAAGCATTTCCACGTTGACAGGCATAGCGACGAGCGTGCCCTCCAGCGATTCGAGCGGGTTCGACGAACCCAGAGCGACGGACGTACAGGACGCGTCGACCGACGACGCGACCGACGAGGACGACGAGCGCGAAAAGACGATTCTGGACCGCTTCGTCGACGTGCTGTGGATTCTCCCGTGGTGAGCGTCGCTATCCGAACCCGCTCACCAGCACCGCGAGCCATTGGGCCGGGTCGCGTCGCCGACGGACCTCGACCGAATCGACCCACTTGACCCACTGGAAGCCGCGGCGGTTCGGCGCGACCAGTCGGAGCGGCGCGCCGTGGCCGTGCGAGAGCGGTTCGCCGCCGACGCGGGTCGCCAACAGCATCTCGCGGGCCTCCGCGATTGGAAACGACCACCGAAAGCCCGTCACCGACCGGACCGTCACCCACCGCGCCGACGAGTGAACACCGGCGCTATCGAGCGCGTCGCCGAGTCTGACGCCGGTCCAGTTCTGCTCGGTGTACCAGCCACTCGTGCAGTCCAAGAGCGCCGACCGCGTCTCGTCGGGCGTGAGGTCGGCACGGTCGAGTTCGAGCGGGCGGTCGACCAGCCCCGAGATGGAGAGCGACCACGAGTCGGCGTCTATCGGGTCGGGGTCGTCGGCGACCCAACTCGTCACCGGGAAGGCGTCGTTGCCCTCACCGGGCGGGAGCGGCCGCGACCCGGTGAAACGACGGCCGACGCCACGGAGCGACCCCACCGTCTCGGTCGCCCGGTAGGTCGCCGCGCCGAAGACGAGTATCGCGCCGTACTGGAGCGCCCGGCGACGCTCCGCGAAGTCAACCGCGCGAGGCGGGCGAAAGCGAGACCGGAGATGGACGAGAAGAATCGGCAGCACGAGCAGGCCGAGGCCGATGTGGACGTTGAGAAGCGTCCAGAAGGCGATTCGAACCTCGACGCCGAGTACCCACGCGACGCCGGTGCCGAGGGCTGCGAGCGCGACGACCGCGAGGAGCACCGAGAGCGCGGTGTGACGGTCGCGGAGCCGCGAGTCGAGCACGCGGTGGCGGACCCGATAGAGTTTGAAGCCGACGAGAACGACGAGCGAGAGGCCGGCGACGCCGTGAGCGACGAACAGGAGGCCGTTGGCCGGGTGGCCAGCCCCGAGGCCCAACACGCCCGAGAGCGTCTCGAAGACGACGAGCGCGAAGATGGACCAGTCGACCGCCCGCGGCGGCGGTTCGAACCGCCGGAGGGCGCGAGCCGCGCGGCTTGCCATGAGAAGTGATAGCGCTTCGAGCGGGAATAGGGTGTCGCGGGAGACGGCGAGAGCGGAGACGAAAACGAGACGGGCGCGGCGGCTCAGTTGTCAGGCGTCAGCGCCGGTGGGAGGTCCGCGTCGAATCGGTCTCTGTCGTGCGGTTCGGAGAAGTCGAGGTCCGGGCCGACGCCGTAGATTCGCTTGGGGTTGATGTCGCCGTGGCTGACGAAGTAGTGCCGGACGATGTGGTCCATGTTGACCGTCTTCTCGATGCCGGGGAGTTGGTAGAGTTCCTTCGTGTAGTTCCAGAGGTTGTCGTACTCGTGGATAGCCTTCTTGTTGCACTTGAAGTGCGTGTGGTAGACGTGGTCGAAGCGAATCAGCGTCGCGAACATCGCGATGTCCGCCTCGGTGAGCACGTCGCCCGCGAGAAACCGCTGGTCGTCGAGCACCTCGTCCCAGTGGTCGAGCGCGTCGAACAGCTCCTCGACGGCCTCTTCGTAGGCTTCCTGGGTCGTCGCGAATCCGGCGCGGTAGACGCCGTTGTTGACCGGCTCGTAAATCTCGTCGATGAGGCGGTCGACCTCCTCCTCGTAGCCGTCGGGGTTGAGGTCCACGTCGTTGTCGGCGAGGGGGTCGAACGCCTCGTCGAGCATCCGCATGATCTCGCGTGACTCGTTGTTGACGATGGTCTCGCGCTCTTTGTCCCACAGTACGGGCACGGTGACGCGCCCGGTGAACTCGTCGTCGGCGCGGAGGTAGATGTCGCGGAGGAACTCCTCGCCGTACAGCGGGTCCGGGAGGTCCTCGGAGAACTCCCAGCCGTCGTCGATGCGGACGGGTTCGACGAGCGACAGCGAAATCGCGTCTTCGAGGCCCTTCAGCGCGCGCGTCATCGCGGTGCGGTGGGCCCACGGACAGGCGCGGCAGATGTAGAGGTGATACCGGTCGGCCTCGACCGGGAACCGCTCGTCCTCGCCGACCCAGTTGCGAAAGTCGGTCGTCTGGCGCTCGAACTCGCCGTCCTCGTTGTTGGCGACGAACTTGTCGGTTCGCCACTCGCCTTCGTAGAGCATGTTCATGCTACCACGACCTGGAGTGCTCGCATGTCCGTTCGTTAGGACGTGAACACCAAAAGTTGGGAGGCGACATCGGTGTAACCGGCCATCTATCGGGGCCGTCGTCGCGTGTCTCAGTCTCATGTAAAAAGTTCGGAATAACTGGTCCGGGCCCATGTAATTCGATTACACAGTCACAGCCGCGCGACTGACTCAGTGAGTGTCACGTTGAGAAAAAGTCATCATAGATTATGGCAATTGTTGGTACGTCACATGGTGGTACTAGACATCGAGACGGAGGATGGACAGCGCGAGGCGCTTCGCCGGATGCTCACGATTCGGGCGTTCGACACGAAAGCGGCCGACCTATTCAGCGACGGCGAACTCCCCGGGTTCGTCCACCTCTACGTCGGTGAGGAAGCGGTTGGGGTCGGCGCGTGTTCGGCCCTCGAATCGGACGACTACATCACGAGCACCCACAGGGGACACGGCCACTGTATCGCGAAGGGACTCGATCCGGACCTGATGATGGCCGAACTGTTCGGGAAGGCCAACGGCTACTGTAACGGCAAAGGCGGGTCGATGCACATCGCGGACGTCGACGCGGGGATGCTCGGGGCGAACGGCATCGTCGGCGCGGGGCCGCCGCTGGCGACGGGTGCCGCGCTCACGTCGCACCTGAAAGGCGAAGACACCGTCGCGCTGGCGTTCTTCGGTGACGGCGCGGTCGCACAGGGGCAGGTCCACGAGGCCATCAACCTCGCGGCGACGTGGGACCTCCCGGCGGTGTTCCTCGTCGAGAACAACCAGTACGGCGAGGCGACACCCGTCGAGAAACAGCACAACGTCCAGAATCTCAGTGAGACCGCGGAGGCGTACAACATCCCCGGCTTCACCGTTGATGGCATGGACATCACTGCCGTCTACGAGGCCGTCAAGGAGGCGCGCAAGCGGGCCGCCGACGGTGAGGGACCGACGTTCATCGAGGCCGAGACGTATCGGTACCACGGGCACTTCGAGGGCGACCAACAGCCGTATCGGACCGAAGAAGACGTAGCGATTTGGAAGGACCGCGACGCCATCGAGTCGTTCAAGCGACGACTCGTGGATGCGGGGACGATAACCGGAGCCGAGTTCGACGAGATGAAAGCCGAAATCGACCAGCAGATCGAAGACGCCGTCGGGAAGGCGAAAGACGCGGCGTACCCCGACCCGAGCGAGGCGTACGAGGACATGTTCAACGCGGCCGTCCCGGAGATTAGCGACTTTTCCAGCGGGATGCGGGCCGACGGAGGTGAAGACCGATGAGCACAGAGACCAGCAGCGGAACCGGCCCGGACCGGACGAAGGAGATGACCATCAGGGAGGCGATTCGACTCGCCCTCCGCGAGGAACTCGAACGCGACGACGACGTGTTCGTCATGGGCGAGGACGTCGGCGCGTTCGGCGGCGTCTACGAGGTCACGGGCGACCTCGTCGAGCAGTTCGGCGAGGAGCGCGTCCGCGACACCCCCATCAGCGAGGCCGGGTTCATGGGCGCGGCGGTCGGCGCGGCGGCGACCGGGACGCGACCGGTCGTCGAAATCATGTTCTCGGACTTCATCGGCGTCTGCTCCGAGCAGATAATCAACCAGATGGCGAAGAACCGCTACATGTTCGGCGGCAAGACGGAGATGCCCGTCACCGTCCGAACGACCGAAGGCGGCGGCAGCGGCGCGGCCAGCCAGCACTCCGGGACGATTCACACGTGGTTCGCCCACTTTCCCGGCGTGATGGCCGTCGCGCCCGCGACGCCGGCGTCCGCCAAGGGGCTCCTGAAGTCGGCCATCCGGTCCGACGACCCGGTCATCGTCTTCGAGAACAAGCAGATATACGAACAGAAGGGCGAGGTGCCGCTCGACGACGACTTCACCATCCCAATCGGCACCGCGAGCGTCGAACGCGAGGGCGAGGACGTGACTGTCGTCGCCACCCAGCGCATGGTCGGCGAATCGCTCGAACTCGCCGAGGAACTCGCCGGACAGACGAGCGTCGAGGTCATCGACCTCCGGTCGCTCTACCCGATGGACACCGACACGCTGGTCGAGAGCGTAAAAAAGACCGGGCGCCTCGTCATTGCCGACGAGAGCCCGCTGTCGTACGGGACTCACGCCGAGGTGGCGACGCGCGTCATGGAGAACGCGTTCTACAGCCTCGACGCCCCCATCCAGCGGGTCGGCGTCGCCGACGTTCACATCCCTTTCAGCCCCGCGCTCGAAGAGGAAGTGCTCCCCCACGGCTCCGACGTGGAGGCCGCAATCAACCGCATCGTGTAAGTGACGACCGCTATCGGACTCGTCGTCAACCCCGCCGCCGGCCGCGACATCCGCAGGCTCACCGGCGGCGCGAGCGTCAGTAACAACTACGCGAAACGCCGCACCGCGGGCTGCGTCCTCGCGGGGCTGACGCTCGTCGACGACGTGGACGTGCTCGTCATGCCCGACAGCACGGGGCTCGCCGACCGCATCGTCGACGACGCGCCCGACGACCTCGGCGTCGAATTCGTGGACATGACGGTCACCGCGTCGGGACGGGACAGCCGAGCTGCCGCGGCCCACTTCGCGGACCACGCCGACGCCGTCGTCGTCCTCGGCGGCGACGGCACGACGCGAGACGTGGCCCAGACTATCGGCGACGTACCGGTCGTGAGCATCTCGACGGGGACGAACAACGTCGTCCCGACGCCCGTCGACGGCACCGTCGCGGGCGCGGCCGCCGGCCTCGTCGGCAGCGGAGCAGTCCCCGCGGCGGAGGCGACCACGCGCCACGGGACCGTCGAGGTCGACGTCGTCCGGTCCGAAGAGACGACGGTCATCCGCGGACTCGCGACCGTCGGCGTTCTCGACCGCCCCTTCGTCGGCACGCGGGCGATTCTCGACCCGAGCGACATCGTCGGCGGTGTCGTCTCGCGGTCGTCGCCCGCGGAAATCGGGCTCTCGGGCATCGCCGGCGGTCTCGTCACGCACCGACCGGACGACCCCGGCGGCGTCGGCTTCCGGCTGTCCCGCGATGGCGAGAGCGGAGCGACCGCCCCGGCGACGAGGGTCAAGGCGATTACCGTCCCCGGAAACCTCTCGACGGTCGACGTGGCCGAACACCGCGTCCTCGACGACGGCGAGGACTACGCGTTCGAGGTGGACCGCGGAGTCATAAGCGTCGACGGCGAGCGAGAACACGAGGTTCGGGACGGAACCGTCCGCCTCCGTCCGGTGAGCGACGGCCCGCGACTGGTCGACGTCGAGTCGGTCCTCGAACGGGCGGCCGACGAGGGCCGCTTCAGGCTCGGGTGAGCCTTTTTCACCGCCCGCCGGCGGCGATGACGAGCGACCACGGATTCTCGACGTGTTCGACGAGCGTGCCGAGCATGCGGGCGGCGTCCGCCCCATCGACGATGCGGTGGTCGAACGACAGCGAAAAGGAGATAACCCGCCGGACGGCCACGTCGCCGTCGTCGGTCGGCACGGCCTCCCGGCGAATCGTGTTGACGCCGAGGATGGCGACCTGCGGCGGGTTGATTATCGGGTCGAACGACTCGACGCCGAGGACACCGAGGTTCGAGACGGTGAACGTGCCCCCGGAGAGGTCGTCCATCGTGAAGTCACCCGACAGCGCCCGCTGGGTGACCTCGGCGCGGGTCTCGGCGAGTTCGGCGAGCGACAGGGAGGCCACGTCGCGGACGACCGGCGCGATGAGCCCCTCGTCGATGTCGACCGCGACGCAGACGTTGTGTTCCCCGTGGAGCCTGTGGACGCCGTCCTCGAAGGTCGCGTTGAACGCGGGGTGTTCGTCGAGCGACGCCGAGAGGGCGAGGAGCAGCACGTCTGTTATCGATACGTCCACACCGAGGGCGTCGTCGGCGGCGTTCGCCGCGGCGAGCAGTTCCTCCGCGTCGGCACGGCGGTCGATCGTGACGTGGACCGCCTCGCGGTAGCTCTCGCCGAGGCGGTCGGCGATGGTGCGGCGCATCCCCGACAGCGGCCGTTCCGTTTCGACCGGTTCGCTTGCGGCGGTCGCGTCGGTCGCGTCGTCGCCGGCGGCCGCGGAGTCGGTTGCCGCCGCGCTCGCGCCGCCCGCCGCCCGCACGTCGGATTCGGTGATGCGGCCGTTCTGTCCCGTGCCCTCGACCGCCGCGATATCGACGCCGAGTTCGCGGGCGAGGCGACGGGCGCTCGGCGGGGCGAACACGCGCTTTTCGGCCGCTGCGGCCGTCGTTCCGGCGTCGTCGGTCTCGGCGGGCGTCGCGGAGTCCGCGGCGGCCTCCACGTCGCTCTCGGTGATTGCCCCCTGCGGACCGGTGCCCTCGACGGCTGTGAGGTCGACACCGAGGTCGTCCGCGAGCCGCTTCGCGCGCGGCGACGCGCGGACCTCGCCGTTCCCCGTCTGCCCGTCAGACCCGCTCGACCGTCGCTTCGTGACCGACGAAGCGTCTCCGCCACCGGACGCCGCCGCCGTCTCGGTCGTCTCGGCCGCACCAGAGTCCGCCGCCGCGTCGTCAGTCGCGGCGGGTTCGTCGCCGCCCTCACCGACGCCCGCATCCGCCTCCAACCCGGAGATGTCCTCGTCCGCGCCGGCGACGATGGCTATCGCGCCGCCGGGCGCTGTCGACTCGCCCTCCGCGAGGACGACGCGCCGCAGGACGCCGTCTTCCTTGGCGTCTATCTCCGCCGTCGTCTTCTCCGACTCGATTTCGGCGATTGGCTCGCCCTCGGTGACCTCGTCGCCCTCCGAGACGAGCCACGCCGAGAGTTCGCCTGACTTCATCTCCAGTCCCAGTTTGGGCATCTTGACTACGTACGCCATGGCAGTAATATACACAATAGAACGTGATATACCTAGGTCGCCGTGAGAGCGACCAACAGGTTTTACTACTAGGTGGTATCACTAGGTGATATGTCGTTCGACGGCTTCACCGACGCGACAGAAGCACAGGTCACACGCGCAATCTCCGACTCGTGGATGGAGGAGTTCCGCGAGCGCACCGACACGGAGGTCATCGTCGTGGGCGGCGGCCCCTCCGGGCTCGTCGCGGCCAAGGAACTCGCCGAGCGCGGCGTCGACGTGACCATCGTGGAGAAGAACAACTACCTCGGCGGGGGCTTCTGGCTCGGCGGCTTCCTGATGAACAAGGTGACCGTCCGCGACCCGGCCCAGCGCGTCCTCGACGAACTCGGCGTCCCCTACGAGGAGAGCGACGAGGCCGAGGGGCTGTACGTCGCCGACGGCCCGCACGCCTGTTCCGCGCTCATCAAGGCCGCCTGCGACGCCGGCGCGAAAATCCAGAACATGACGGAGTTCACCGACGTCGTCCTCCGCGAAGACGACCGCGTCGGCGGCATCGTCATGAACTGGACGCCAGTCCACGCGCTCCCGCGCGAACTCACCTGCGTCGATCCTATCGCGGTCGAGTCCGACCTCGTCCTCGACGCGACGGGCCACGACGCGGTCGTCCTCTCGAAGCTCTCCGAGCGCGGCGTCCTCGACGTGAACGGCATCGAACACGCCAAGGAACACAATACGGGCATGGACAAGACCGCCGACGGCGAGTACGGTGCGCCCGGCCATGACTCGCCCGGCCACGACTCCATGTGGGTCTCTGAGAGCGAAGACAGCATCGTCGACGCGACGGGTGTCGTCCACCCCGGCGTCGTCGCCTCCGGGATGGCCGTCGCCACCGCGCACCACCTGCCGCGCATGGGGCCGACGTTCGGTGCCATGTTGCTGTCCGGGCGACAGGCGGCGCAGTCCTGTCTCGACGAACTCGGCCGCGACGCGCCCGAGGTGAGCATCTCCGGTCCCGCCCCGGCCGACGACTGACTGCCCCCCTTGCGGTCCGATTGTCGGCTCCCCCGACGCCTCTGACACTTTTTCGGGTCGCTCCCGACCCGTTTTCGACGTATCGTAAACTCCCCAGAAGTAGCAACAGCGCGGCGCTCGAAACGGCTCTTACTCAACCACGCCCGCACGAACCCGCGCGAAGCCGAGTGCGTGCGTCGTCTCGTGGGTCACCCGACACCGCGATTCGAGCGCCCGGTGGGCCGCGACGAGCCGACGGTTCAGCAGCTTCGTCGGCGACGCGCGCATCGTGCGCGACCCCGGTGGCGCGGTGACGCGGACGAGCGCCCGAAACACCGGGTTGAGCGGTCGCCAGCGCCGGTCGGTCGTCTCCGCGAGGTCCACGAGACAGAGCCGCCCGCCGGAGCCGACGAGGTCGACCCACGACGAAACCACGGCCGCGGAGTCGTCGAACATCCCCGAGACGAAGGTGGCGAGGACGGCGTCCGGCGATTCATCGAGTTCGGGTGCGACCGGCGGGCGGGTCGCGTCGGCGCGGACGAGGTGGACGTTCGGGTACTCACGGGTCCGCTCGCGGGCCACGTCGAGGACGCCGGGAGAGAAATCGATGCCGA
This sequence comes from Haloferax sp. Q22, assembly GCF_001482285.1. Taxonomy (GTDB): domain Archaea; phylum Halobacteriota; class Halobacteria; order Halobacteriales; family Haloferacaceae; genus Haloferax. The sequence goes on from NZ_LOEP01000021.1 coordinate 86,680, forward strand.
CGACGGTTCCCTCGGGACCGACGCGCTCGGCGAGGTACGGCAGGTTCGCGCCCGTCCCACAGCCCATCTCGATGACCGTCTCGCCCGGGGCGAGCGTGAGCGCGTCGGCGGCTTCGGTTCTGACGCTCCCGACACCAGGCGCGCGACGAGCGAGCGCGTCGTACAGCGTCGCCCACCGGGTGTAGAACGACTGGGCGACAGACGACGGAGAGCGGGAACGAGAGCGAGAGGAGGACTGTTCGGTCATAAGACGGACCTCAGAGCAGGACGCGGACCACGTCGGCGACGGCGGGCGCGTCGGGACCGAGGATGTACGTGATGGGTTCGATGCCGTAGCCGCCGCTCTGGTAGACGACGAACGTCTCCGGGAGGTCGCGGGCGGTGAGGAGTTCGCGGACCGGGTCGGTCGGCGCGTCCGGGTCGAACTCGATGCACTCGTAGCCCGCGGCTTCGAGGTCTTCGATGACGCCCGCGTCGTAGACGATGTTGAGCGCGGCGTTCACGTCGGCACCGGCGGCACGGGCCGAAAGCAGGACGCCCGCGACGTGGCCGCTGACGCCGAACTCGGGTTCGCCGGGGACGGTCGCCTGCCCCTTCACGTCGAAGATGCGGCCGGGGATGGCGGCGATATCGTCCACGCTGTCGGCGTCCGGCAGCGACTCTACGAGGTTGGAGCCAACGTTCGGGATGAGCCCCGCGAAGCCGGAGGTGTTCGTGAGCATGCGGAGGCCGCGGCGGACCGACGAGCGGACCTGTTCGACGGTTCGAAGGCGGCCCTCGGGGTCGTGGATGCTCCGGAAGCCGTCGTGGGAGGCGAGTTCGGGCATCTCCTCCTCGTGGAGGTCGGACAGCAAGTCGCCCTCTTCGAGTTGGCGGATGAGGACTTCGGCCTCAACGAGCGCCTGCACGGGCGTCATGTCGCCGGTGGCGAGGCCGTCGCCGACGCGGGAGACGAGGTCAACGACGCGGGGGTCGGTGGCGACCCGCTCGTTCGTGGTGACCTCGCTGTGGGCGTACTTCGAGACGGCGCTCTGGCTGATGCCGAGCGCCTCGGCGACCTCGGACTGGGTGAACCCGCGGTCGCGGAGGTCCTCCGCGAGGAGCGCGCGGAACGTCGGGAGGAACGCGTCCACGACGATTTCCTCGATGAACTTCATTCGTCGCCACCGAACTCGGGGTCGGAACTGAGCCGCGACGCCTGCGGCCCGCGCTGACCCTGATACTTCGAGCCGCGTTCGACCCCGTAAGGGCGGTCCGCGGGCGACTTCATCTCCGTGAACACGAGTTGGGAGATGCGCATGCCGGGGGTGAGCGCGACCGGCGCGGTGCCGAGGTTCGACAGTTCGAGCGTGATTTGCCCCTCGTAGCCGGGGTCGACGATGCCCGCAGTGGCGTGGATGACGACCGCGAGGCGGCCGAGCGAGGACCGCCCCTCGACGGTCGCCAGCAGGTCGGCGGGAATCTCCACGCGCTCTTTGGTCGTGCCGAGGACGAAGTCGCCGGGGTGGAGGATGAAGTCGTCGCCCTCCGGGACGTACGTCTCGCGGACGTACTCGGAGACCTCGCTCTCGCGGTTCGGGTGGATACAGGAGATGTTCGTGCGCTGGAACTCCAGGAATTCGGTGCCGAGACGGAGGTCGACGCTCGCGGGCTGGACCTGCATGTCCACGTCGTCTATCGGGTCGACCACGAGGTCACCCTCGGCGAGGCGAGCGAGGATGTCCGAGTCGGAAAGTATCATACTCGAAGGGAGCGCGTCGCGGACAAGTAAATCCACCTTTCGACGGGCGACAGCGCCCCGCTTCGACGCCGCTCAGAGGAGTTCGAACAGGAGGCCGACGAGGCTCAGGCCGACGGTGACGACCGCGGCCGACTCGACGTCGAGGTCGCGGGCGCGGGCCATCCCGTAGGTCCGGACGTACGTCGCCCACGCGACCGTGATAACCACGACGACTCCGCTGACGAGGCCGAAGCCGGACAGCGCGGACTGCATCGCGGTGACCGCGGCCTCGGGCGTCGACGGGAGGTCGATTCGCGGGAGGGCGTAGGCGAGGTAGCCGGCGAGCGCGATGGCGCGGGCCGCACTCGGGACCATCCCCCACGCGGCGACCGTCAGGGACTCTGCGAAGCCGCCCTCGCCGCCGACGAGCGACGTGCCGAGGTGGAGTACCGCCCCTTCGAAGAGCCAGAACAGCGGCACGCCGACGAGCATCGCCCACGGGACCCACGAGATTTCCTGCCAGACGAGGTCGCCGAGGCGCTCGTCGAGCTGTTCGGGGACCGAGGGGTCGCAGCCCGCGGGCGCATCCATGTCGGCGAACGGGCCGCCCTCTTCGTAGTTTTCGCACATCCAGTCGGGGGCGTGTTCAGGGTTATCGACGCTGACCTGCTGGTCGAGCTGTTGGGTGAACGTGACGAGGATGCCGCCGGTGGCGGCCGCGACGACGAGCGTCACGAGCGCGACGACGGCGAGCGCCCGCCCGATGTCGAGCGGTCGCGGCCGCGACGCGAAGTACTCGCGCGGCTTGCGGAGGGGCGTTCGGGGACCTGCCATCGGTCGAACCACGGAGATATCAGTGAAATGTCTTCTGCCCCGAACGCGACGCCCGCGATGGGAGGACATTTACCGCGTCGGCGGGGAGTAGCGGGCATGAAACAGGCCATCGTCGCACGCGCCGACCTCGGCATGGGCCGGGGGAAGCTCGCCGCGCAGGTCGCCCACGCCTCGCTGTCCGCCTACGAGGACACCGACTCGCAGACCCGGAAGCGCTGGAAGGGCGAGGGACAGAAGAAGGTCGTCCTCAAGGCCAACGGCGAGTCGGAACTGTTCAAACTCGCCGACAAGGCCGAGCGGGCGGGCATCCCCCACGCCATCATCCGCGACGCGGGGCACACGCAACTCGACCCCGGCACGGTGACGGCGCTGGCCGTCGGCCCCGCTGACGACGAATCGGTCGACCGCGTGACCGGCGACCTCTCGCTGTACTGATGCGCGAGGCACACCCGCTCGAACGCGCGGTCGGTATCGACAGCTACGTGAGCGACGCCGACGGCGTCGGCGGCCGCCTTCGGGTCGCCCCCGAGGACTTCCGCGTGCGCGAACTCGAACTCGACTCGCTGAACGTCCGCCCGCCGGACGCCCCGACCGGCGACTTCCCGAACCTCGTCCTCCGCGTCACCCTCCGCGGCTGGGACACCAACGACTTCGCGGGCCGGCTCTCGGACGAACTCGACGCGAGCAGAGAGCGCGTCTCGTGGGCCGGCACGAAGGACAAACACGCCGTGACCACCCAGCTGTTCACGGTCAACGGCGGCGACGCCGACGACGTGCCCGAGATTCCGAACGCCGACATCGAGGTCGTCGGTCGCCTCGGCCGCACGCTGAACTTCGGCGACCTCGCGGGCAACGGCTTCCGAATCCGCGTCCGCGACCCCGAGAACCCCGACAACGCCGCGGCCGTCACCGACGCGCTCGCCGAGTTCGGTGGCCGCGAGGACCGCGTGGGCGTCCCGAACTTCTTCGGGCACCAGCGGTTCGGCAGCATCCGCCCCATCACCCACAAAGTCGGCCTCCACGTCGTCCGCGGCGAGTGGCGCGAGGCCGTGTTGGCGTACTGCGGCGGGCCGACCGAGGACGAACCCGAGGAGACCCAAGAAGGCCGCGCCGTCGTCGACGAGGAGGCCGCGTCGGCCGACCCCGACTGGCACCGCGCGCTCGACCGGATTCCGGGCTACCTCGGCTACGAGCGCGGCATGCTCCACCGACTCGCCGAGGACGGCGCGGAGACCGACGAGGACTGGCGCAACGCGCTCGAATCGGTCCCGTCGAACCTCCAGCGACTGTTCGTCAACGCCGCGCAGTCCTACGCGTTCAACCGGATGCTCTCGGAGCGCCTCGACCGCGGCCTCCCGTTCGACGAACCCGTCGAGGGCGACGTGGTCTGCTTCGCCGACCGCGACGCGCCCGAGGGACTGGAACTCCCCGACGTGAGCCGGCTCCAGACCGCGACGGGCCGCCGCGTCGAGGTCATGAGCCGCCACATCGAACGCGGCCGCGCGTTCGTCACGGCCCCGCTCGTCGGCACCGACACCGAACTCGCCGAGGGCGAACAGGGCGACATCGAGCGCGCCGTCCTCGACGACCTCGACCTCGAACCGGGCGACTTCGACCTCCCCGGCAACTTCCGGTCGACCGGGACGCGCCGGGCGATTCTCGTCCGCACCGACCTCGACGTGGACCGCGAGCGCGACGACGCCGACGGCGCTGGCGACGCTGATGACCTCGTCTTCGACTTCGCGCTCCCCCACGGCTCGTACGCGACGGCCGTGATGCGCGAGTATCTGAAGGCCGGCCCGCTCGACCTCTAGAACGGAACGCGAGACGCGAACCTCGAAGCTACTGTTCTACGGCGCTCGCGGCGGGGCTGGCTCCCACCTGTCGCCTCGCGTCCGCGGTGCGCGTGGTCGCGTAGCCGATGGCCGCGAACGGAAGCGAAAAGAGCGTCGCGGCGACTGCGAACCCGAGCGCGAGACCGACGGTTCCCAGCTGGAAGCCGGCGGCCTCCGCGGCCGGCGGGAAGTACGACCACGCGGGGACGGCGAACGCGAGCGCCGAGACCGTCGCGCCGAGGCGGAACCGACCGCGGGCGCTGGCGACGCCGAGCGCGTAGCCGACGGCCAGCGGGAGCGCCAGCGTCGCGGTCCGGGCGACCGAGGGACCGGCGACGAGCGAC
>NZ_LOEP01000022.1 GCF_001482285.1 Haloferax sp. Q22
CGACGGCGAGCGAGGCGGCGTGTCTCGCCGCGGGCGCGTCCGCGAGCGTCCCGTCCCCGAGCGCGGATTCGGGGTCCGTCTCGCCCGCGGCGTCGCCTTCGGCGAGGCCGACAAGCGCGTCGCGGCAGTCGGCGAGCGACTCGGTCCAGCCCGGAAGCGGCGTCGCCTCGCCGACGCCCGTCTCGCCCGCGACGTCGACCGCGACGAGGAGCCCTTCGCGGCGCTCGATATCGCCGCTGGCGGTCGAAAGCGGCGTTCGGAGGTCGACGGCGAACTCGCGGAGGCGCATCGTCACGCGAGGACGAGGCCGACCGAGAAGAGGACGGCGTAGAGCGCGAGGAGTTTGCCCGTGTCTTCGAGCGCCGGGTTGAGCTTCTCGCCTTTCGTCTCGGTCACGACCGTCCGCGCGATGCGGGCCGCGACGGGCATCGAGAACATGGGGAGAAGGACGAACCAGTCGAAGCCGGCGCGAGTCCAGAGGTAGGCGGGGACGACGTAGGCGAGCGCGAGCATGGCGATGTACTCGGCGCGGGCGAAGCCGTAGCCGAACCGGACCGCGAGCGTCCGCTTGCCCGTGGTCGCGTCTTCCTCCTTGTCGCGGACGTTGTTCACGACGAGGATGTTCGTGGAGATGGCCGCGATGGGGAGACTGGCGAGGACGGCGACGACGGTGACGGTCCCCTCCGGAATCCCGACGGTGAGCGGGGCCGCGAGGACGCTCGCGGCCTGCACGTAGAAGGTTCCGACGACGGCGATGAGGCCGAAGAAGACGAAGACGAACAGGTCTCCGAGGCCGTGGTAGCCGAGGGGGTACGGGCCGCCGGTGTAGGCGATGCCCGAGGCGACAGAGAGCAGGCCGATGACGAGGATGGGCACGCCGCCGACGTAGACGAGGTAGGTGCCGAGGAGGATGGCGGCGGCGAAGGTGAGGTACATCGCCCGCTTGACCTCGGCCGGCGGGATGAGTCCGCCCGCGGTGACGCGGGTGAAGCCCTCGCGGGCTTCGGTGTCCGCGCCCTGCACCGCGTCGTAGTAGTCGTTGGCGAAGTTGGTCCCGACCTGGATGAGAAGCGCGCCCACGAGCGCCGCGAGCGCGGGCAGCGGGGCGAACAGGTCGGCGTGGACGGCGACCGCGGTGCCGACGACGACCGGCGCGGCGGCCGCCGGGAGCGTCTGCGGCCGCGACGCCATCACCCACGCCCGCCTGCGAGAGATGTCCTGCGTGCTCATTGTCTGCATACGAGGGCCGAAGCAGTGAGTAAGTTCCTATCCGAAAGCGCGCGACGCCGAGGCGGTGGGTGGGAGAACACGGTGGCCCGGCGCGCGCGTCGGTCCTGACGAGACAGTCGCGCCCGACGTCGGCGACGACGTGGTCATCGCCGTCACCGACCGACTGGGGCGGTGCCTCGCTATTCGGAATCGGAGCCGGAATCCGAATCGGAGACGGGGGCGGAATCGGCGTCGACACCGAGATGGTCGGCGAGCCGCTCGCGACCCCGCTCGGCCCGGGTTTCGACCGTCTCCTCGGAGACGTACATCCCGCGTTGGCGCTCCACGTCGGCCTCGCGGAGTTCGCGGAGTCGTTCCTCGGGGAGGTCGCAGTCGTCGGGGACGCGGCTATCGAACCGCTCGCGCCAGTCGTCGCGGGCGGTCTCCTCGTCGGCGAGTTCCGCTTCGGGACGTATCCAGTCCCAGTGGCGCGCGAGGTCCTCGGGATAGCCCCGTTCGAGACGGTGGTCGGTGATGACCGACCGCCCGACTCGCGCGCCCTGCCCGGCCGACATGATTGCCTGCACGTTGACCTCGCTCACCGGCGCGGCGACGTACAAGCCGTCGATTGGTGTTCGGCCCTCGATGTCGGCGTAGTCGCGGTCGAACTTCGTCCGCGTCTCGCCGTCGTACTCGTAGGTGACGAACATCTCGTCGTCGCCGAGCGGTTCGAGGAAGTCACCGCCGTAGCGGGCGGCCGCGACGACCCGCCTCGCGGTGACGGTCTCGCCATCCTGCGTCGTGACCTCGAAGCCCGGCCCGGCGGCGTCCGCGTCGTCGGTGTCCGCCGTCTCGGTCCCGGCCGCGTCGCCCCCGACGGGTTCGACCGCCTCGACGAGGTCCGGAACGAGGTCACAGCCGGCCTCCTCGACGTGGTCGTGGATGAGTTCGTAGAACGTCTCGATGTCGACGCCGCCGGGGAAGCCGAGGTAGTTCTCCAGATAGGCACAGCGCTGGAGCGACGACCGGCCGCGGTCGAAGACGACGGTGTCGAGGCCGTACCGGCCGGTGAAGACGCCCGCCGAGCAGCCCGTCGGCCCGCCGCCGACGATGGCCACGTCGTAGTCGAACGCCACGGCATCGGGGCCTGTCGCGGTCTCCGTCGCCGTCTCTCCCGAGCGCTCGGCGTCCGCCATCTCAGAACTCCCCGTTGACGATGTCGGCGACGCGCTGGCGGTCGAACAGCTCGGCGTCGCCCGTCACGTCGCCGAACACGTCGGGGTACAGCTGCTTCGCGGCGCGCTCGGTCAGGAACAGGTTGTGAATCGGTCCCTGGAACAGGTAGCCGCCGCGGTAGACCCGGCCGTTCTGGACGGCCGCCAGTTCGCCGCCGACGGGGTGGTCTTCCATGTACGCGAGGACGGTGTCGCGGAACTCCGCGGGCGTCTTGCGCTCGTGGCCGCGGACGAGAATCACGTCGGGGTCGATTTCGAGGAGGTTCTCGTAGTCGAGTTCACCGCGGTTGGTCGTGCTGAGGTTCTCGATGTCGGTCCCCGAGAGCGCGTCGGTGACGCCGAGGTCGTTCCACTGCTTTTTGCTCGTCCCCTTGTCGTTGAGGCGGTACGGCGAGAACATCTCGGGTTCGGTCGTCCCCTCGAAGGTGAGAAAGACGTTCGGGCGCTCGTCCGCCGGCGGCAGTTCCGCCTGTATCTCCGCGATGAACTCGTCGTGGAGCGCCTCGAACGCCTCGTAGCGATCCTCGCGCTGGAACACCTGCGCTACCTTCTCGAACGCCTCGTAGAGCGTGTAGTAGCGGTAGTCGTGCCAGCCGTCCGAGCGGCGGAAGACGAGGTTGCCGACGAACGGGGCGACGTTCTCCGCGATTTCGTCCACGTCCGCCTGGTCCCAGTCGAACCAGTTGATGAGCATATTCGGGTCGTAGAGGTGGACGTCGTTGTCGAGTTCGTAGAACTCCTCTTTCGTCCGGACCTCGGGGTACGCCTCGACCTGCTCGCGGTCGACGCTCACGCCGGGGAGTTCGTCGTAGACGTAGGTGTAGTACCGCCCCGCGCCGCCGACCCCCGTCAGCCCGTCACCGACGCCGAGCGCGACGGCCATGTCGGCGTAGCCGCCGTCGTAGGCGGCCCACGACTCGGGGACCGAGTCGAACGTGACCTCGCCCATCGGCTCCATCGTCACCGAGTACGAGGAGTCCGCCTCGGTGGTCTGAGTCTCCGTCTCGGCGCTCGTTTCGGTGGCTACCTCGGTCGTCGTCTCGGCCGCGGTGGTCGTCTCGTCGCTCCCCGACGAGTCCGACGTACAGCCGGCCAGCATCCCGGCCCCGAGAGCCGTGCCGCCGTACCGAATGTAGTTGCGTCGCGTGAGTCCCTCCCGCCCGGTGGATTTCTCGTCCATGGGGTTTAGGCTAACCTAAATGTATAAGAGCGTTCCTATTTTTCGGCGTGCCTAAACCATGACACCCCAACGAGTTCCGGCCCGGTGGCGCGGCTGTGGCCCGATAGCGTCGGTTCCGTCAGGCCCTCAGTAGTGCCATGGGTAGTCGCGGAAGCGCGGTTCGCGCTTTTCGAGGAAAGCGTCGCGGCCCTCCTGTGCCTCTTCGGTCATGTAGGCGAGTCGGGTCGCCTCGCCGGCGAACACCTGCTGGCCGACCATGCCGTCGTCGGTCATGTTGAAGGCGTACTTGAGCATGCGCATGGCCGTCGGCGACTTCTTCGTCATCTCGTCGGCCCACTCCAGCGCCACGTCTTCGAGGTCCTCGTGGGGAATCGCCTCGTTCGCCATGCCCATGTCCACGGCCTCCTCGGCGGAGTAGGTCTTCCCCATGAAGAACACCTCGCGGGCCTTCTTCTGGCCGACCTGTTTGGCGAGGTACGCGGAGCCGAAGCCGCCGTCGAAGGAGGCCACGTCGGGGTCGGTCTGGAGGAACTTCGCGTGCTCGTCGGACGCGAGCGTCATGTCGCAGACGACGTGCAGGGAGTGGCCGCCGCCGACGGCCCACCCCGGCACGACGGCGACGACGGGTTTGGGCATGAAGCGGATGAGCCGCTGGACTTCGAGGATGTGCAGGCGACCGGCCTTCGCCTCGCGGACGAGCGGATCGTCGGAGGCGTCGGCCTCGTCGTCGTCGCGGTACTCGTAGCCCGAGCCGCCGCGGACCGACTGGTCGCCGCCGGAACAGAACGCCCAGCCGCCGTCCTTCTCGGAGGGGCCGTTGCCAGTCAGGAGGACGCAACCCACGTTCGCGCGCTTTCGGGCGTCGTCGAGCGCGGCGTAGAGTTCGTCCACGGTTCCCGGTCGGAAGGCGTTTCGGACCTCGGGGCGGTCGAACGCGATGCGGACCGCCGGCACGTCGACGGCGCGGTGGTAGGTGATGTCGTCGAACTCGTCGGACCCCGGGACGGGCTCCCAGCGGTCGGGGTCGAAAATCTCCGAGACCATACCGAGAGGCGGCGCGGGCGGCGCAAAAAGATTCGCTTGCGGCCGCGGTTCGGGGTCGAACCCCGCCGCGTTCTCCGCTCGGCCCGGAACTATTTGTCAATGCGCGAACGACTCTCGCGCATGTCGGCCGCAACTACCCTGCTCGTCAGATTCGTCCACGTCGTCGGGATGTCCCTCGTCTTCGGCGGCGCGGCGTTCGCGTGGGGCGCGCTCAGAGCACCCGATTCTGGGAGCGAGGACGCGGGTGGCTCGGCTGCGGTCGTCGGCGACCCGACCCCGCTCGCGGCCACCTATGAGTGGGTCTTCTGGGCGGTGATGGGCGCGATGGTCGTCACCGGCGTCGGCAACCTCGGCGCGCTCGGCCCGCCCGGACCGTCCGGGCGCTGGGGGACGCTCCTGACCGCGAAGCTCCTCGCGGTGACCGCGTTCGTCCTCGGGTCGTTCGTCCGCACGCTCGCCGTGTTCAGGCTCCGACGAGACCACCCGGCGGGTGCCGGGCGCTCACTCCTCGCGAAGAGCTACGGGGCGACCGCCGCCGCGCTCCTCGTCCTCGTCGCGCTCGCGGAGGTGTTGGCGCATGGCTGAGGCCGCCGCCGGCCGCTCCGAGGCGTGGATCGTCTCGTCGTTCAACCTCGTCGCCCTGAGTCTCGTCGGGCTCCTCCCGGCGCACGCGAGCGGCGCGCTCGAAGGCGAACTCGCCGGCTTCGGGACGGCTCAGGGCGTCGCCGTCTTCGCCTATCTGTGGCTCCTCACCGCGGCCGCGACCCGGTGGGCGCTGGCGGACGGCGGGCTGGAAGACCTACGAAACGGCCTCCGCGGACTGTGGCGACTCGTCCTCCGCGGGTTCGCGGCGGGCGCGCTCATCGGGGCCGCGTTCCTCTTCGGACTGCTCCTCGTCGGCGCGGTTCTGAACGGCGCGACACTCGTGTCGCTGGCGTTCATCGCGCTCATCGGCGTCGCGGCCGCGAGCGTCGTCGGGGGCGTCATCGGTGGCCTGTCGGTCGTCCTCGACGCCGGCTGTTACTGGGCGGCCGGTCGGCTCGTCGGGCGGTGGACGGAGTCGGACACCTCGGGGCGAGCCGCCGACGTGGAGTGAGTGAGTAAGTGAGTCAGCCAGTTAGTCAGCCAGTCTGCCCCGAAGCGGGCCGCGCGGACTCGTCAGCCACGACGCTAGCCCGACGAGTATCGCGCCCGCGATGCCGACGAGAAAGGCGGTCGCCCCGGCAAGCGACCCGTACGCGACGAGTCCGGTCCCAACGAAGGCGGTGGCGAGCGACCGACGGCGACCCATCGACTCGGGGTAGCCGACGGCCTTGAACCGCGCGAGTCCCCACACGGCCACCGCGACGAGCGGCGCGAGACCGACGCCGGTCAGGGGGCGCTGGACGACGAACCAGAAGACGGGAAAGACGACCACGACTGCAACGAGCGCGAGCGTTCCGCGGCGGCCGAGCGCCGAGGGGTAGCCGCGCTCGGCGAGGTCCGAGAGAAGCACCACGCCGAAGACGACGGTCGCACCGGCGAGAACCCCGGCGAGCGGTTCGTTCGTGACGACGGCCGCGTAGGCGAACACGAGGACGCCGAGGAACCCGGCCACGGCGTAGACGCTGCCGCGGTACTGGCGAAAGAGAGCGGAGGGCACATCGCCACGATTCGGAGCGCGGGAGAAAAGTCAGTCGGTCAGTCGGACAGTTGCTCGACGGCGCGCTCGGCGATGCGCTCGCGCACGCGGTGCGAGGACTCGGCGTCGGTGCGGGCCTCGATGACATCGGTGCCGTCGGTGGCGACCGACTCGGCGTAGGCGTCGCGGAAGCCATCCGGGTCGACCGACGCGAACGAGAGGTCGTAGAGGTCCTCGGTGGCTTCGAAGTCGAGGCCGTGGGGTGTCTTGAACTGGTCCGTAAAGGGCGGCTCGTACTCCTCGATGGGGAGCATGTGGAAGATGCCGCCGCCGTCGTTGTTGACGAGGACGATAGTCGCGTCCACGCCGAGGCGACCGAGCGCGAGCAGGCCGTTCATGTCGTGGTAGTACGCGAGGTCGCCGGTCAGAAGCGTCAGGTGGTCGGTCGCCGCGGAGCCGGCTCCGAGCGCCGAGGAAACGACGCCGTCGATGCCGGACGCGCCGCGGTTGCCGAGGACCGTCCGGGACTTCGTCGAGGGGCGCGCGAAGCGGTCGAGGTCGCGGACAGGCATAGAGTTCGAGACGAACAGCGTCGACGGCTCGGGCGCGAGGTCGGCCACGTCGGCCGCGAGCCGCCCCTCGAAGGCGTCGGTCTCGTCGTCAACAAGGCTCCAGTAGGCGTCCTCCGCATCGGTCCACAGCGCGTTCCACGACTCGTCGGGACGGTTGCGGATGAGTTGCGAGAGCCGCCACGCGAGCACCGAGGGCTCGGCCTCCACGAGGTCGGTCGCGCCGAACTCGGCCTCACGCCAGCGGCCCGTCGGGTCGACGAGATACTGTCGGGCATCGGTGCGCGCGAGGTACTTCCGGAGCGCCTTCGAGGTCGGCGACGCGCCGATGCGGACGACGACCTCCGGGTCGGGCCAGTCGGCGGTGACGCGCTCGTCGAGGTAGGCGTCGTAGCCGCCGAGGACAGTCGTCGTCCGGGTGTGGCCGCCGAATCGGAGCCCCGAAAGCGGGTCGGCGACGACCGGGAAGCCGGTCGCGTGGGCGAACGCCGCGACGGCCTCGGCGTTGAATCCCGGCGGGTCGGCAGGGCCGGCGACGATGAGTCCGCGGTCGGCCGCGAGGTCGTCGGCCAGCTTTCGGAGGTGGTCCTCGGAGAGTTCCGGCGCGCCCGCGGTCGTCTTGACGTAGGGTCGGCTCCCGCTCCGACCGTCGAGCGCCTCGGGGTCGAGGTCGGCGGGCACGTCGCCCTCGACGTACGTCGGTTCGAGCGGCTTTCTGAAGGGGAAGTTGAGGTGGACGGGGCCGGCGTCGACGCCGGTCGCCTCGGAGACGGCGCGGGCGGCGGTCGTCCGGAGGCTCCGGAGTTTCCTGTCTGTGGCCTCCGGTTCGGGCATGTCCTTGTACCAGCGGACAGCATCGCCGTAGAGCTTCTCCTGGTCGACGGTCTGGTTGGCTCCGCTGTCGCGGAGTTCCGGCGGGCGGTCGGCCGTGAGGACGAGCATCGGCACGCGGGCCTGCGACGCCTCGATGACCGCGGGGTGGAAGTTGGCCGCGGCGGTGCCCGAGGTGCAGACGATGGGCGTCACCTCGCCCGTGCGCCGGGCGCGACCGAGCGCGAAGTAGGCCGCCGAGCGCTCGTCGAGGTGCGAGAACGTCTCGATGTCGTCGTGGCGGTCGAACGCCTCCGTGAGGGGCGTCGAGCGACTGCCGGGTGCGATGCACACCGCGTCGATGCCGGTGCGTGCCAGTTCGTCGGCGAAGGTCCGTGCCCAGAGGGCGTTTCGGTTCGGTGCTGTCATCTCGTCTATGTCGTCAAATCGGATTGAATCGAATCAACGTCGGTCGTCGGCTCCGACGCCGGTCGTCGGTCCCGAACTCAGCCGTCGCGTTCGAGTTCGTCGAGGATGGGGCGGTACTTCAGTTGCACCTCGTCCCACTCGGCGTCGGGGTCCGAGTCGGCGACGAGGCCGACGCCCGCAAAGAGCGTCGCCAGCGTCTCCTCGACGATTGCCGAGCGGAGAGCGACCGCGAAACTGCCGTCGCCGTCGGCGTCGAACCAGCCGACCGGTGCGGCGTACCAGCCGCGGTCGAACGGCTCGGTGTCGCGAATCACGTCGAGGGCGGCCTCCGGCGGGAGGCCGCCGACCGCGGGCGTCGGGTGGAGCGCGTCCACGAGCGAGAGGACGTGTTCGTCGCGTTCGAGCGTCGCGTCGATGGGCGTCCAGAGGTGCTGGACGGTCGCGAGCTTCCGAATCCCGCGGTCGCCGACGCGAATGTCGGCCGACAGGGGCGCGAGCTGTTCCCGAATCGTCTCCGCGACGAGTTCGTGTTCGTGGTTGTCCTTCTCGCTTCCGAGCAGTTCGTTCGCCAGCCACTCGTCTTCGTCTTCGGTGTCGCCGCGGCCGGTCGTCCCGGCGAGCGCGCCGGTCTCCACCTCGCGGCCGCGGAGCGAGACGAGTCGCTCGGGCGTCGCGCCGAGGAAGCTCGCCCCGCCGTTCGGCTCGACAAGGAAGCGGTGGCAGTCGGGGTACGTCCGGCCGAGGCGGGCGAGCAGGTCGGGCGCGGCGGCGGGGCGGTCGAGTTCGACTTCGAGCGCCTGCGCGAGGACGACCTTCTGGAGGTCGCCGGCGCGGATGCGAGAGACCGCGGCATCGACGCTCTCGTGCCACGCCTCCACCGAGGTCGTTCGGTGACGGTCCGCGACGCCCGGCGGCCCCTCGGAGGGTTCGTCGTCGAGCGATTCGAGCGTCTCGCGGACCTCGTCGAGCCGGTCGCCGACGATCTCCGGATCGGCGTCCGCGCCGACGGCGGTGACCGTGAGCCACGCGTCGTCGCCGTCGAAGGCGACTTGCACCTCGGGGACGACGAAGCGCGCGGCCGGGAAGTCGGCCCACGGGTCGCGGCCGGTCGCCTCCTCGTGGAAGGCGAGGCCGCCGAAGAATCGCGGGCGGGCGGCGTCGGAGGCGTCAACGTCAGCGCCGTCGAACAGCGCCGTGGCCGACTCTCGAATGCGCGCGAGTCGCTCAGGGCCGTCGGCCTCGACGGCCACGGCGACGCCGCCACCGACGACTGTCGGCTCGTCGGGGGCGGTCCACAGCGCCCGCGGGCGGCGCATCGTCGCGAGCGACGCCGAGACGGGCGGCGCAGACAGTCGAACCGACCTGCTGACGAGATGGGTCCCCATCTCGTCTGTCCGCAACGGTTCCATCGACCGTGGGTCAGGACCGGGGACGCTTGAAACTCTCCCTTCTGTCCCGCCCGTCGCCCCGGAGGGAGACAGTGAGACGCGCACATCTGTCCACCGAACGACAACGCTGGTGGCTCGGACGCGAAGCGACCGCCGAAAACGCTGAAAAATCAGCTCAGCTGTACCGCTCTTCGTTCCACGGGTTCGCCGTGTTCGAGTACCCGCGTTTCTCCCAGTAGCCGCGTTCGGGCTCGGTGAGGAATTCGACGCCCGAGACCCACTTCGCGCCCTTGTAGGCGTACTTGTGCGGGGTGACGACCCGAAGGGGGCCGCCATGGTCGGCGGGCAGGTCCTCGCCGTCGTAGCCCCAGACGAACATGACCTCGTCGCGCATGCACTGGTCGAGAGGCAGGTTCGTCGTGTAGCCGTCCATGGCGTGGAACATCACGTGGACCGCGTCGTCGTCGACGCCGACCGCGTCTGCGAGCGTCGGGAACGTGACGCCCTCGAACTCGCAGTCGAACTTGCTCCAGCCGGTGACGCAGTGGAAGTCCTGTACCTGCATCTCGGCGGGGAGGTCGCGGAACTCGTCGAACGAGAGGTCGAGTTCGGTCTCGACCGCGCCCCACGCCTCGAACGACCACGTCTCGGGGTCCCACGAGGGCGTGCCGCTCTTGGAGAGCACGGGGAACCGCTGGGTCTCGCGTTGGCCCGGCGGGAGTCGGTCGTCGCCGAACTCCTCGTAGAGGTGGGTCACGTCGTTGGCCATGGTCGAATCTTCGGCCCGACGCACCTATCACTAACGACTCCGGACACCCGTCGACGACCGGGGGGACGGCCACACTAACCGAAGGTAAGCGGAGCTTCGCGTTCGCCGGAACGACCTTCGGAAAACCCGATTATTCCCCCGGTAGAGTTATATACGGCCCTTCCAAAGCGACGGACGTTCAGATGCCCAAAGTAGAGATTACCGTGCCGGAACACCTGGAGATGCAGATCGTCCAACTCGTCGAACAGGGCGAGTTCGTCAACCGCGACGAGGCTATCGAGGACCTGCTGTCGACCGGTATCCGCGCGTACAAGACCAGCGGTCCGATGTCCGACGAGGACCGCGCGTACGAAGACGACGGGATGATGGGTCACGAAGACGAGTACGTCTTCTGAGCCGAGTGACAGTATCCCCCAATAACGCTTAAACCGCCCTCGCGCCTAACCAACGCTCATGCACAAGGACGAACTGCTGGAGCTGCACGAACAGATGGTTATCATCAAGGACCACTTCTCGGCCCGCGAGCACGTCGATTCGAGCTTGTTCGACCCCTACGACGAGCTTGCCGTCGAGCCCTCCCACGTCCACAAATCGAAAAGCGAGCACAAACACGCCGTGTTCGTGCTCGGAAACGCCCTCGCGACTGCGATGAGCGACGACGAGTTCTCCAGCGCGGGCCGCGTCGGCAAGCGCATGGAGGAACTGGCCGACGACGCCGAAGGAAAAATCTGAGCGCCCGTCCGCCGCAGCGCGCCCCGCGACCGACCCCCCGGCGCTGAGCCGTCACTCGCCGTCGGATTCGTGTCGCTCGCTAGCACCTCTCAAGCAGTTCTCCGCGGGTTTCTTTATCACCCATTCGTACGACACAGGTAGCTAATGCTAGAGATACCGGGCTGGATACCGTTCCAGCGGTTGGCCGCGCTCCTCGCGCTCCTCGCGGCCGCCGTCGCGCTCGCCGTCGTCGACAGACCGACTCGGTTCTCGGCGGCGCTCCGGCGGCGCTTCCTGTTCGGTCTCCCGCTCGGAACGCTCGTCAGCGCCGGCGGCGTCCTCCTCGTCTATCTCGTCGTGCAGGACGGCTGGTCGTCGTGGTACCGGCCCATCGTCATCCCGTTCCGGGCGTGGTCGTACTTCTACCCGACCGGGATGCTGACCGCCGCGTTCGCTCACTCCAGCGCCGGCCACCTCGTCGGCAACCTCGTCGGCACGCTCACGCTCGCGCCGGTCGCGGAGTACGCGTGGGGACACTATCCGACGCGTCGGGGGTCCACGTCGTTCGGGTCGGCCCGCGAGAATCCCTACGTCCGGTCGCTGGTCGTCTTCCCCGCGGTCGTCGTCGGCGTGGGGCTTCTGACCTCCGTCTTCGCGCTCGGCCCGGTCGTCGGCTTCTCCGGCGTCGTGTTCGCGTTCGCCGGCTTCGCGCTCGTCTTCCGGCCGCTGACGACTATCTTGGCGTTCGTCTCGGGGCGCGTCGTCAGCCTGTTTTACAACGCGATGCTCTCGCCCGAAGTCGTCTCGTCGGCCCGTCCTATCTTCTCGACGCCGTGGTGGTCGCAAATCGCCATTCAGGGCCACGCAATCGGCTTCCTGTTCGGCGTCCTCCTCGGCGTGTGGCTCAGCCACCGCCGCGAGGGGTCGAACCCGCCCGCCCTCCGGAGCTTCGCCGGCATCCTCCTGTTTTCCGTGAGCGAGTCGCTGTGGGCGGTCTACTGGTACCGCGGCGGCGAGACCTACGTGCTGTTTCGCGCCGTCGGCTTCGCGCTCGTCGTCGCGCTCGCGACCATCGTCGCGCTGACGGTCGCGGCCTCCGACAAGCCGCTCCGAGAGTACGCGCCCGACAACTCGCTGTTTTCGGCCCGCCGCTGGCAGGTCGGCGTCGCCGTTCTCCTCGTCGTCGTCGCGGCCCTGTCGGGACCGGCGATGCTGTACAACACGTTCACCGCGAGCGGCGACGACCTGCCGGGCGAGAGCGTCTCGGTCAGGGACTACGACGTGACTTACGCCGAGGACGTGCCGAACGGGCTGACCGCCGTCTTCGACATCGAACTGTTCGGCGAGTCGACGACGACCAACACCTCCGGGGTCATCGTCAGAAGCGAGCGGCGCGGCATCTGGACCACCGCCGTCTCGACGAGTCGGCTGGCGTTCGACGGCGAGTCGACGGTTAGGCTCGGCGGCCTCGGCTGGCGCGAACGGGTGACGGCGGTCCGCGACGGCTACGTCGTCACGGGCGCGGGAACCGCCTACCGGGTGTTCCTCGTCGCCGACGGCGAGGCGCGGTTGGCCTACCAGACCGGTCCGGTCCGGGCCGAACCGGTGGTCTCCCGGCGGAACATCTCAGTCGTGCCGACGGCGACGGGCTACGACATACAGGTGTCGTCGGACAGCGGGACCGTCAGGGGGCCGATGCCGACCGAGAACGCGAGCACGACGCTCGACGGCATTCGGTTCGTCCGAGAGAAGTCGTTCGTCTTCGCCGAGTCGCGGGGGACGAAAGTCCGGGTCGCGCGACAGGAAACGTACAATTAGGTCAGGTCCGCGGTCGACGCGGGCGCTGACGACGGCGCGGTCACGACCGCCTCACCACTCGATGCGGAACACTTCGGCGTCGAGTTGTCGGCGGTCCTCGTCGTGGAAGTCGAACTGGCGGTCGAGGTCGAACGTCGCCCGGAAGGCGTCCGTGAGGTCGCCGCCGGCGTCGGCGACGAACGACTCGACGAACTCCTTGCTTCCCTCGTTGTGAACCGAGTAGGACACGTCGGCGACCGACGCGACCGATTCGAGGAAGGCGCGGTCGGCGTGTTCGTTGCCCCGCTGCGCGCCGAACGGCGGGTTCATGAGCACCGTGACCTGCCGGTCGTCGGGGAGACAAAGCGGCAGGCGGGTCGCGTCGGCGCGAATCCAGTCGATGGGGGCGCTCGCGCCGACGCGGCGGGCGTTATCGGTCGCGGTTTCGAGCGCCGCGTCGTCGAGTTCGACGCCGACGACGCGGGCGGGCGAGCGGAGCGCCGCGCCGAGTCCGAGCATGCCGGTTCCGGAGCCCAAATCGAGGACCGTCGCACCCTCGATATCGCCGCGGAGGTCCGCGAGGTGGACGAGGTGCGCGGCGAGGTCCGGCGGCGTCGGATACTGTTCGAGCGAGACCTTCGGGTTCTCGAAGCCGGCGACCACCGCCAACTGCGCTTCCAGCGCGGCCTTGGTTGCCATCAGCCGTCGATGGAACCTCGAAGCTCAAAAGCGACACCCTCGCGCCGGGCGCGCTCGCCGAGCGCGGCGAGCGCCGACTCGGCGTCGTCGGGGCGACAGCACTCCGCGACGTCGACGGCGACGCGCCCGACGCCGAGGAACGCGGCGGCGCGGACGTACTCGCGGAGGCGCTCGGACTCCGACTGCACCGCGAGGGGGTCGTCCTCGCTGAAACAGGCCTCCACGGTGAGTTCCGCCGGAAGGTAGCCCTCCTCGGCGAGTTCGGCCTTCAGGTCGCGGAGGTGCGAGGGGGCAGTCGACTCCAGCCCCGCGGCATCGAGGACGACAGGGGTCAGGTCAGCGGGACGGCCGGCGACGAGTGCGGCTTCGACGGACGAGGATTCGAGCGTGCTCATGTTGCACACACATTTCCTTTGGTTATGTATATATCTTTGTAAATGCGCAGTAGTAATCCGTCGGGGCGGGAAACAGCCGATGACGCGCGGATTCATCGCGCAGATATGACAGTCTAGAGAATGATGCCGATTGGTACCGTACTGCTCGTGGGGGCACACGCTCCACCCCCATTCCCCCTGACCCCGCGCGGGCAATTCCCGCAGTCGCCGACTTCTCGATCTCTACCCGTACGTGTACGCGAGCACTTCGACACCGGTGGCGTTCCGAATCGTGACCGTGTCGCCGCCGTTGTTCCACACCGCGCCGCCGCGGCCCCAGTAGACGTCCTCGTCGGTGTCGGTTCCCGACCCCGTGTGGAGCGTCAGCGACGCGCCGGGGCTGAGTTCGGTCCCCTCGGCGAACGTATAGGTCGCGCCCGCCGCGTCGGCGACGGTCCATCCCGAGAGGTCGATCGTCGCGTCGCCGTCGTTCCGGAGCGTGACGTACTCCTCGTTCAGGTTGTCGTTGTCGTTGCCGGGCGCGTCGGCGACGACCGAGACCGAGAGGCCGTCGTCGGTGGTCGCGTCCGCGCCTCCCGCGGCCGACCCCTCGGTCGCACAGGACCAGAGGCCGACCCCGCGCTCTCTAGCGTCGCGCTCGGCGCGCTCGTAGCGCTCGCGGTCCTCGAACGAACTCTCGTAGAACCGGGCGTGGCCCTCGGCGATGAGGTCGTAGTTGAACTCCGCGCCGTCGACGACGACGTACGCGAGGAGCCGACCGTAGTAGCCGCGCTCACCGGCTTTCTCGTCGTAGCGGAGCTCGACGGTTCGGTTGGCGAGCCGGGACTTCGCGTAGGCGCTCGCGTTCTCGCCGGCCGCCCGGAGGCAGGTCCGGCCGGCCTCGGTCTCGGGGACGCCCTCGAACTCGTCGGGCGTGTTCTCGGCGTGGACCTCGGGAGTGTCGACGCCGAGGAGCCGAACCGTCTCGCGCGCGCCGTCCGGCATGACGACTTTGATGGTGTCGCCGTCGACCACCTCGACCACCTCGACTGTCACGTCGCCCGCGGCGGTTGCGGCCGTCGGCGACCCCGACTGCGCCGTCGGCGACGCCGTCTCCGTCGCGGTCGATTCGACCGTCGCCGGCGCGTCCACGCCGCCCCCGCCGAGACAGCCCGCGAGAACCGCGAGAACGACGACAACGAGTGTCGTGGTAGCACGTCTGACCATTCGATTCACCGTTAGTCAGGGAACCGTATAAGTAGATGCGTCCCAATTGCCCGAATCCGAACTCGTCGAATCGCCAGACTGCGGCCTTTATCATATTTCTGTTACAAAGGTTTAAATTCACGCTCCACCAGAAACCTTTTAATGGAACGTCCGAGCCGGCAGCGTCAGCGAGAGGAGGAGGCAACGGCACAAGAGGACGAGCAAGTCAACTGTCCGGAGTGTGGGTCTGACCAGATCGTCACGGACGCGGACCAGGGGGAGCTGGTGTGTGACGACTGTGGTCTCGTCCTCGATGAGCGACAAATCGACCGCGGCCCGGAGTGGCGGGCGTTCAACCACTCCGAGCGGCAGTCGAAGTCGCGCGTCGGTGCGCCCATCACGGAGACGATGCACGACCGGGGGCTGACGACGACCATCGACTGGAAGGACAAAGACGCCTACGGTCGCTCGCTTTCGTCCGAGAAACGCTCGCAGATGCACCGTCTGCGCAAGTGGCAAGAGCGCATCCGGACGAAAGACGCCGGCGAACGCAACCTCCAGTTCGCCCTCAGCGAAATCGACCGCATGGCCTCGGCGCTTGGCGTCCCGCGGTCGGTCCGCGAGGTCGCCTCGGTCATCTATCGACGGGCGCTCAACGAAGACCTGATTCGCGGGCGCTCCATCGAGGGCGTCGCCACGTCGGCGCTCTACGCCGCCTGCCGTCAGGAGGGAATCCCACGGTCGCTCGACGAGGTCGCGGAGGTATCGCGCGTCCCGCAGAAGGAAATCGGCCGCACGTACCGCTACATCTCCCAGGAACTCGGTCTCGAACTCAAGCCCGTCGACCCCAAGCAGTTCGTCCCGCGGTTCGCCTCCGCGCTCGACCTCTCCGAAGAGGTACAGGCCAAGGCGACCGAGATTATCGACGTGTCCGCCGAACAGGGCCTGCTGTCGGGTAAGTCGCCGACTGGCTTCGCCGCCGCCGCAATCTACGCCGCATCGCTTCTCTGCAACGAAAAGAAGACCCAACGCGAGGTCGCGGACGTGGCGCAGGTGACGGAAGTCACCATCCGGAACCGCTACCAAGAACAGATCGAAGCGATGGGCTTCCGCTGAGCGTCGGCCCGCCAACCCGACCGACGACCCGGCTCACCGTCACCGACTGACGACGTCGGCGACACTCAGTTTCAGCTTTTCACGAACACCACGACCGACCGGCCCCAGAGGCCGGTGTCGTACTGGTGTGCGACGTACCCGTCGAGGAGCGGCGCGACCGTCCCGCGCTCGTCGGCGGGCGCGATGACCACCGGCGGCACCGACGACCGGGCTTCGAGCGCCTCGGGCGTCGCCGCCGCCGTCGAGTCGGCGCCGATTCGCTCGACGTACCACGCCATCGGGAGCTGTTCGCCCCACGCGTCGGGGACCGGCGGGTAGTCGGCCGCGCCGTCGGCGACGTACATCGAACTCCCGTAGTAGAGCACCTCTGGCCCCTCGTCGTCGGTCGGCCCGACCCACGCGGAGAGATTGTCGCGGAACGACGAGAACTCGCTGGACGGCTGTGCGAAGTGTGCGAGTTCGGTGTCGCGATCGCTCGGACCGTACACCTCGGTCGTCGCCACCGCGCCGGTCTGGGCGACGAGCGCGAGCAGGACGATGACCGCGGCCGCGACGCGGGGCACGTCCCGCGAGTCGAACGCGCTGCGACCCCAGCGGACGAGCGCCGCGAGGCCGATACCCGCCGGGAGCGCGAGCGGGACGACGACGTAGACGCCGAGCCACGACGCGGACACCTCGGTCAGCATGGGGACGAACACCAGCGACGCGCCGGCCCAGTAGACCGCCGCCGACACCTCCGACCGCGGCCCGCCGGCCGTGTAGCGGTCGACGAGGAAGACCGCCGCACCGAGGAGGACGACCGGGAGCGCCGCGAGCGCGAGCGCGCCGAGGAGGTCGCCGAAGTACGGGAGGTACTCGTGGGTCCCCTCCGGATAGCGGTCGACGACGCGGACGCCGACGAAGCGGCGAACCGAGCCGAACAGCGCCGCATCGATTGCGCCGAGAATCGTCCCCGGCGTGTAGAGACCCGCGCCGTCGGTGCCGCCCGCCCGCGGGGCGAACGCGAAGACGTAGAATGCGACGAAGACGAGGAGCGCGCGGGCCGCGGGGGTCGCCGCACCGCGGAGTCGGGCGGCGTACTCGCCGAGGCGCATCGCGGCCGGGCGCGCCGACGTGAGGAGCGCCGCGTGGTCGAACACCAAGAACCCGGCGACGGCGAGACAGCCGAGCGCGACGATGCCGAGCCCTGACGAGGCGACGGCGAGCGCGACGGCCGCGGCGAGTCCGTAGGCGTTGCGCCGCCCCGCGCCGTCGACGAGGCGGAGCGCGAAGCCGAAGGCGACGAGCGCGAAGCCGACCGCGAGCACGTCGCCGCGGGCGAACCGGCCGTAGTAGACGAGAATCGGGTTCGCTGCGAGGACGGCCGCGAACCCGACGGTCTCGTCGGCGGCGAGGCGGCCGCGGAAGAGGAGCGCCGCGAGCGGGAGGGCCGCGCCAAAGAGCGCGAACGGGAGGCGGAGCGCGAAGTCGGTCGCGCCGAACAGCGCGAGCGACGGTCGCGAGAAGTGATAGACGAGCGGGCCGCCGGCGACGGGGCGGTACGAGAAGAAGCCGGTTTCGAGCGACCGGAGGCTCCAGTAGCCGACGCGGGCCTCGTCCCAGTGGAGCGGTCGGTCGCCGAGGCCGACGAGGCGGACGACGAGTGCCGCGGCGGCGAGCGCGACGACGGCGAGCGTCGTTCGGTCGGGCCGCCGACCGACGCGGGAGGGAGTCATGAGGTGACGTGGCGCGCCGGACGGCAGAAAGGTTACGACTTGGAAGGCCGGCGGCCCGCCCCTTCGAAAGCGTCATCCCCGCCGACCGGTAGCACTCGGATATGTCGCTCATCGAGTCGCTACCCGCTCGCCCCCTCGAACCGCAGGAGTTGACCTCGCTGAACCGCGCCGACGCGTTCGAACTCGTCGTCGCCGTCGAGGACGACGGCCCCGCCCGCAGCCTGCTCGTCGCCACCGAGGGGTGGGTCAAGGCTATCGCCTACGAGGACGACGCCGGCTGGTCGGTTGTCGAGACGGTCGAACTCGACGAGGAGACCCAGCGAATCGACGGACTGCAGACGTGCGAGGAGGCCGTCCTGTCGTTCCGAGACGACGGGAACGAGGAGTAGTATTAACCGCGTTCCGAACTAAGTACAATTCGTCATGTACAGCGAAATCCTCGTCCCGACCGACGGAAGCAGGGCCGCCGAACGCGCCATCGACCACGCCCTCGACCTCGCGAAGACCTACGACGCGCGGATTCACGCGCTGTACGTCGTCGACACCAGCATCTACACCTCGCTCGACGCCGGCGCGGACGTGGTCATCGACGCCCTCGAACGGGAGGGCGACGCCGCGACCCGACACGTTCTCGCGGCCGCAGAGGAGGCCGGTATCGACGCGCAGGCCGAGGTCGTCACCGGGACCGCCTACCGCTCCATCCGGGAGTACATCGACGATCACGACATCGACCTCGTCGTCATGGGCACGCACGGTCGCACGGGGCTGAGCCACTATCTCCTCGGGAGCGTCACCGAGCGCGTCGTCCGCACCTCGCCGGTGCCGGTGCTCACCATCCGGTTGGACGACGAAGAAGACGAGGCAGACGCCGTGGACGAAGAGACGGACGCCGAAGCCGAGGAGTAGTCCGGACTCGGGCGCGAGTCGCGCGTTCGCGTGTTCGCGCCGCGCTCGGCAGCCTGCTTCGACCGCACGGTCGGCGGCGAGGTCGCCGCGGGTTTGATAAACAGTTTTGGTGCGGTCGCTCATACGCCGCGGTATGACCGAGTACACCGTCGAGTTCGTCGGCACGGGCGAGACTATCACCGTCTCCGACAAGCAGACTATTCTCAAGGCCTGCATCGAGGAGGGCATCGCACAGGAGTACTCCTGCCGCGTCGGGATGTGCCTCGCCTGCTCCGCCGAAATTCTCGAAGGCGACGTCACTCAGCCCGCCGCCCGCGGGCTGACCGACGAGGAAGCAGAGCGCTTCGCGCTCACCTGTATGGCCCGGCCGCAGAGCGACCTCAAACTCGACCGCGGCGTCTACCCGCCGAGTATCGAGGGTGACGCCGCGGCCGCCGGCACCGCCGCGGACGACGACTGACGACGGGTACTCTCCGGGGCCGGACCGCCGGCCCGCGTTCTCCGCTTTGCATCGCGCCACCGAGCCGATGCGCCGGCCCGACACAGGCGCTCGGCCCGCGGTCTCCCCGCAGACCGCGTCTCACGCCGTGCTCTCGCCTTCACTCGTCGCCGCGCAGTTGTTCGGCCCCAACTCGACTTCGAACGCCTCCTCGTCCGACAGCAAGTCGCGCCCGAGGTTCGTCTCGATGATTCGCTCGTAGTTGGCCGGTCGCGGCGGCATGTCCGAACAGACGAACGAGACGAACGCCGCCTCCTCCATCGAGAGCGCCCCAAGTCGCTTCCGGAGCGTCCCGAGCTCGGCGACGTACGCGCCGTTTTCGGTCGGAACCTCCCGTGGGCCGCGGTGGGCGGGCGCGACCAGCGTGTCGTCCGCGAACTCGCCGTACCGCTCCGTGAGCGTCGCGTAGAGCCGCCTCGCGGCCTCAGGTGCGCCCTCGTCGCCGTCTTCGAGGTCCGGTCGGGCGACGCTCTGTAAAAAGAGGCTGTCGCCGGCGAGAAGCAGGTCACCGAGGCGGAACGCGGTCATCTCGGTCGTGTGTCCCGGCGCGTGGACGACGACGAGTTCCGCGTCGCCGACGCTGACGGCCTCGCCGTCCGCGACGAGTCGCGCGTCGAAGTCGAGGCCGCGGTCGGTCGCGCCCGCCGGGAGGACGGCGGTCGCGCCGGTTCGCTCCGCGACAGCTCTGACGCCGCTGACGTGGTCGGCGTGGACGTGCGTGTCGACGGCGGCGACGACCTCCGCACCGCGCTCGCGGGCGTCTTCGACGTATCGGTCCGCGAACGCCCGAAGGGGGTCGACGACGACCGCCTCGTCGCCGGCGACGACGAGATAGGCGAGACAGCCACTGGAGGGGCGGTCGTACTGGAGGACCGTCGCGTCCGCGTCGCCGATGGGGAGTTCGCGGGCGCGGTAGACGCGCGCCCAGCCGTCCATGCCAGTTTCGAGATTCTCCGCGGGGACGCCGGCCTCGGAGAGTAGGTCGGCGACGTGGGCGCTCGACCGGCCCTCCGCGCAGACGACGACCACCGGCGAGGGGGCGTCTCGGAACTCGGCCGCGAGTTCGTCGACCGTCCCGCGAATCTCGGCCTGCGTGAATCGAATCGCCGGAATCTGCGTCGCGGTCACGGACGCGCCGTCGACGCGCCACGCCTCGAACTCGTCGCGGTTGCGTACGTCGAGCACCGCCGTCGGGTCGCCGCGGGCGAGTCGGCTCGCGAGTTCCTCGGGAGTCATACGGACACCATACGCGCGCCGGCCGCAAGAACGCTACGCGGACCGAAACGAGGAGAGCGTCCGCTACTCCGACGTTCCGCCGTCGTTGCTCAGGCGGTTCGAGGGCGGTTCGTCGAAACCGGATTCGTCGAGGACGCCGGCCGGCGGACCGTCAACACCGCCGGTTGTCGTGGTGTCGGAGTTCGATTCGAGGGGCGTGCCCACCGCGCCAGCGCCGCCCGTCTCGCCGCCGCCGAGTCGCGCGGCCGCGTCGCGAATCGAGAGCACCTGTTCGGTCTGCGAGCGGTTGGCGTCGGCGATGTCGCCGATTTGGTCCGAGACGGTGGTCGCGCGGGCGGTCGCGTCGTCGACCATGCGGGCGATTTGCTCGGCACTCTCGGCTTGGTCGTCGGTCGCCGAGGCGACTTCGCCGACGCCGACAGTTGCCTGTTCGACCGCCGCCGAGATGTCCGAGAGGCTCCCCATCACGTCCTCGCCGCGGTCGATGCCGTCGTAGAGTCGCCCGGTCGTCTGCGAGAGACTCTCGATGGTCTCCTGCGCCTCGGTCTGGATTTGGTCAACCGTGCCTTCGACCTCGGCGGCGCGGGCCTGCGACTCCTCTGCGAGGTTCTTCACCTCGCTGGCGACGACGGCGAACCCCTCGCCCGCGTCGCCGGCGCGGGCGGCCTCGATGGAGGCGTTGAGCGCGAGCAGGTTCGTCTGCTCCGCGATGTCGTTGATGGCGTCGAGCACCTCGTCTATCTCCGCGATTTGGTCGTGCAGTTGCTGGACGTCCTCGGAGGCCGTCTCGGCGGCCTCGCTCACGTCGCGCATCACGTCGATGGCCTCGTCGGCAGCGTCCTCGCCCTCGGCGGCGCGCATGGCGGCGTCGGCGCTGGTCCGCTCGACCTCCTCCGCGGTCGCCGCGATTTCCTCGACGGTCGCGCTCATATCCGACACCTCGGCGGCGACCGTCGCCATGTCGTCGGCCTGCGCCTGCGCCGTGGTCTCGATGTCGTCGGTCCGCTCGGTGACTTCCTCGGAGGTCTGCAGGAGCGACTCGACCGGTTCGCTCACGTCGGCTTCGACCTCGTTTGCGAGGGCGCGCCGACGCTCGGCGGCTTCCCGCGCGGCCCGGCTGTACGAGTGGATGTACGTCTCCATCGCCACCTGCTGGTCGAGAGACAGGAGCTTCAACACGGGGAGGATGCGCGCGACGACCTCGTCGACGGCGTCTTCGACCTGGTCGTCACCGCCGCGGAGACCGCTGGGGACGCCGGACGCGCTACCGAGAAGTCCCGAAAGGAGGCCGTCGGCGTCGTCGTCATCGGCACCGATATCGGCGTCGCTTCCGGCCGTGTCGCCGCCGGTGAACTCGGCTTTCACCTCGTCCGCGACAGCACCGAGAATGCCCTCGTAGTAGACCGAGTACGCCCCGAGGTAGAACTTCGGCCCGAGGCCTATCATATCGTGTAATTTCCCGATTCGCGCCCGCTTCGCGAAGTAGTCCTCGCCGTACTCGCCGCGGCCGAGTTCGCGGAGGTACGCCGCCTGGTCGGCCTGCAGCATCTCCGTGTTCTTCGTCGAGCGACCGAAGAACTTCGTCGTCGCGTGCTCGCCGAGGTGGTCGTAAAACTCCGCCGCGAACTCGTCCGCAAACTCGTCCAAGAGCGGTTCGAGGTCGCGCAGGCGACGTTCGTCTCCCTCCGAGAGGCGAACGAACGATTTCCGGCGGTCGATTTCCGCCGCGTCGATATCCAACTGCGAGAGCAGCGCATTCCCGTCGACGCGCGCTCGTGCGCTGGCGTCGACCGGTCCCGAGGAGTCCGTCATATACCGTTCTCAACAGACACCAGTATTTCAACCCTCTCCGCTCGATATCACGAATGATACCAGAACGGATTGCCATGAAAAGCCCACACTCGTGGACCGGTCCGAATGTTCAGGTGACTGGCGGACCGATGAACGGTATGGACGCCGATTCGTTCCGCGAGTCAGTCGAGACGGCGAAGCGCACGCAACTCGACCGACTCGGCTCGTCGAAGCTCCTGTTGGCGCTGACCGATGCAGACCTCTCCGAGCCGGCGGTGCTCCGCGCCGCCGCGTACTCCGAGCACGCGGCCCGCGGGACGTTCGAAGCGTGGGCCGCCGACGAGACGGACGCGGAAGCGAGAGCCGCCTTCGAGGCCACTGCGGCCCAAGAGGCCGAACACCTCGACCGCGTCCTCGACGCGCTCGGCGAGGAGGTCGACCTCCCGGATGAACCGGGCGTGATGCACGCGTACCTCCGCGGGCGCGAGGACACGGTCGAACGAGCCGCCGCCGGGATGGTCGGCCGCGGCCTCGTCTCGATTCGCACACACACGCAGGTCATCGGCTTCTTCGTCAACGAGGCGGACGAGCCCCGCGCCGACCTCTTTCGCGACCTGAAAGCCGAGACCGAGGAGACGCTTGCGACCGGTCTCGACCTCTTGGCCGACCGCTGTGAGACCGACGAGGACTGGGAGCGCGCCCGGATGGTCGCCGAGTACGTCGTCCAACTGGCCTACGACGACTACGCCGACGGCCTCGCCGAACTCGGCGTCGACCCGAAGCCGCTCTGCTGAGTCGAGCCGAGGACGCCCGGAACCGCCCCGCGTCGCCGACCCAACCTATTCGTGTCCCCGAGTGGTAGCCGGAGGTATGACTTCCGAGGTTCGCGGGCGCGTCGAAGCGCTGTACACCGCGCCGTCGAAGGGGGAGCCGATGGTCTCCCACGAGACCGTCGCGGTCGCCGAGGGCGGTATCGAAGGCGACCGCTACGCCGACGGCGACGGCTTCTACTCGGCGACCGACGGCTGTCAGGTGACGCTCGTCGACGCCGCGGTGCTGGACGACGCGAAGCACGAGTACGACCTCGACCTCGCTGACGGCCAACACCGACGGAACGTCGTCGTCCGCGGCGTCGACCTCGCCGACCTGCTCGATGCGACGTTCGAACTCGGCGGGGCCGAACTCCGCGGGACGAAGCTCAGGCCGCCCTGCGCGTACCTCGCGGACCTCGTCGGCGACGACGACGTGGGCGAGGCCCTCCGCGAGTCCCGCGGCGGCATCTGCGCGGACGTGCTCGCGCCCGGCCGGGTCGCCGTCGGCGACGACCTCCGCGTGACCGAGGCGAACCCGCGTGAACTGGGCCGGCAGATAGCCCAGCGACTCGGCGGTGAGCGAGTCGCGGACGATGAAGCCGCGACGAGCCACGAGGAACACGGAGACGGCCACGAATGACGAATGACGACGTTCTCGACGACGTGGTGGGCGACGACGACGGAAGCCCGGTGGAACGCGCGAAGGCCGCGCTCGCGTCGCTCCGGGACGAAGGCGACACCTCGGCGTCGGCCGTAGACTCGCCCGTGAGCGCGGCCCCAACGATCGCCGTCGCTCCCGGCCGCGTGAACCTCGTCGGCGGCCACACTGACTACAACGACGGCCTCTGCCTCCCGATGGCCGTCGACCGCCACGTCGCTGTCGCGGCCCGCCCCCGAAGCGACGACCTGCTTCGCGTCCGCGCCGCCGACTTCGGCGAGACGGCCGAACTCGCACCCGACGACGACCCCGACGGATGGGCGGCCTACGTTGCCGCGGTCGCGCGCGTCCTCCGCGAGGACGACCCGGTTGGCGGCGCGGATCTCGCCATCGCCTCGGACGTGCCCACGGGCGCGGGGCTCTCTTCGTCGGCCGCGCTCGAACTCTCTGTCGGCCGCGCGCTCCTCGCGGTCTCCGGGCGCGACCTCCCTACCGCCGACCTCGCGCTGGCGTGCTGGCGGGCCGAACGCGAGGGCGTCGGCGTCGAATGCGGCATCCTCGACCAGTTCTCCGCGGCGCTGTGCGAAGCCGACTCGGCGCTCTTTCTCGACTGCCGGAGCCGCGAGTTCGAGTCGGTGCCCGTCGGTGCCGGTGTCGGTGTCCTCGTCATCGACACCGGCGTCTCCCACGAACTGACCGAATCGGGCTACAACGACCGCGTCCGCGAGTGCGCGGCGGCGCTCGACCGACTCCGCGAGGTCGCCGACCGCGAACTCGACTCCCTGCGCGACGTGGACCGTGACCTCCTCGACGCCCACGCCGACGCGCTGGACCCGATGCACCGCCGCCGGGTTCGACACGTCGTGACCGAAAACGAGCGCGTCCGTCGCGCCCGCGACGCGCTTGTCGCCGGCGACCTCGACCGCGTCGGCGACGCGATGCTCACGGCCCACGAGAGCCTGCGCGACGACTACGAGGTGAGCTGTCCCGAACTCGACGCGGCGGTCGAACTCGCCGCCGAGACGCCGGGCGTCTACGGCGCGCGGATGACCGGCGGCGGCTTCGGCGGGAGCGCGGTCGCGCTGGTCGACGGCGACGCGCTCGACCGGGTGGCGCGGGCGATTCGAGACGCCGCTCCCGAGCGCGTCGGTCCCGACGCCGACGTGTTCGCCTGCCGCCCGTCGGCCGGCGTTCGGCTGGTCGGCGAGGAGTAAGCGCAAGCCGACGGCTCCGCGTGGAGTCTCGGAAAAATCGGAACGCGGGTCCGTGAGTTCGACTTCGGCTTACGCCTCGTCAAACAGCGCAGCACTCCGTGCTGCTGGCTCGACGAAGCTTACGCTTCGTCGAACAGCGTCTCGCCGTCGACCATGTGCGCTTCGACGGTGTCCATGTCCAGCGTCACGCCGAGGCCCGGCTTCTCCGGAATCTCGATGTAGCCGTCCTCGATGACCGTCTCCTCGACGAGGTCGCCCCACCAGCCCAGCTCGTAGGAGTGGTATTCGACCGCCAGCGAGTTCGGAATCGCCGTGCCGACGTGTGCGGAGGCCATCGTCGCCACCGGCGACGAGACGTTGTGCATCGCGACCGGCACGTAGTACTGGTTCGCCACGTCCGCGATCTTCTGCGTCTCGCGCATTCCGCCGACCTTCGGCATGTCCGGCGCGACGATGTCCACGGCCTGCTTTTCGATGAGGCGGCGCAGTTCCGTCACGCGGTAGCGGTTCTCGCCGACCGTGATGGGCGTGAGCGTGGACTTCGTGACCTCCTCCTGCACGTCGAGGTTCTCCGGCGGGACGGGGTCTTCGAGCCACCACACGTCGTAGTCTTCGAGCGCGGCCGCGAGCCGCTTTGCGCTGCCGCCCGAGAACGTCCAGTGGCAGTCGAACGCCACGTCCGCCTTGTCCTTGACGCGCTCTGTGACCTTCTCGACGATTTCGGCCTTGTGCCGAATCTCACCGGGTCGCAGGTGGCGGTTCGCGCGGTCCTTCTCGAAGCCCGACGGCACGTCGAGGTCGAATTTGAGGGCGTCGTAGCCGAGTTCGTCGACCACACGCTCTGCCTCGTCAGCGCACGCTTCGGGGTCGGCCTCCTCTTCGGTGTGGCAGTCGCAGTAGACCCGCACCTTGTCGCGGTACTTCCCGCCGAGAAGCTGATAGGCGGGGATGTCGAGAATCTTGCCCGCGAGGTCGTGCAGCGCGATTTCGATGCCCGCGATGGCGGTGACCGTGACGCCCTCGACGGAACCCTCACCGGACATCTTCTGGACGAGGTGCTCGTACAGACGGTCGATGTCGAGGGGGTTCTCGCCGATGACGAACGGCTTCATGCGCTCGATGAGTTCGGGGACGCCCGCGCCCCAGTAGGCCTCACCGGTGCCGACGATACCGGCGTCGGTGTAGATGCGGACGAGCGTCCACGGGAAGTTGCCGTCGACCATCGTCGTCTGCACGTCGGTGATTTCGACGTCGCGACCGCCGCCGCGCTTGGCCGTCACGCCCATCGTCTCCGCCGACAGCTCCCGCATCGTGTACTCCGCGTTCGGATCGTGCAACTCCGCGTAGTTCTTACCCATGCAGAGTGGTTTACTCGGACGTTAGTAAAGTTTTTCCGACCGAGACATGTCCTCGATCGGGGCTCGCCTAAGAGC
The DNA here is from genome assembly GCF_001482285.1 of Haloferax sp. Q22. Classification (GTDB taxonomy): domain Archaea; phylum Halobacteriota; class Halobacteria; order Halobacteriales; family Haloferacaceae; genus Haloferax. Next base: position 26,422 of record NZ_LOEP01000022.1, read on the forward strand.
GGTCAGACCGGCGCGCGTCGGTCGAGAGAGTCGCGGAACGTCTCTCGGACGAGCGCGTCGAGGTCGTCGGGGAGGCCGAGTCGGCGGAGGTCGGTGTCGGGGTCCGTCGCCGGGTTGAGGTCGACGCCCCGGCGGCGGAGCGCGAGAAGTCGCCAGAGATACGCGAGTCTGAGCAGGCGCATCGCGCCCGGCACGTCGGCGTCGCTCCGGACGCGATAGGTCACCCACGCCGAGTCGGGGAGCACGTGGTGCGGGTCCGCGAGGCCGTCGGTGAGGAGCACGTCGCGGACGCGCTTCGTGAGCGCGAGATCGACGACGCCGGCGTCGTGGACGTGGCCGATTTCCCTGCCGGCGACGAGGAACTCCGTTCCGCCGAAGCGGTGTGGCGCGGTCTCGACGCCGGGCCAGCGCGAGACGCGCGCAACGATTCTGTCGATGGAGGCAGTCATTCACCGAATATACGCGTTCCGAGGACATAACTGCAGAGTCGAATCAGCGCGAAGGCCGGCGCTTGACTCCCCGAGTTCGACACCGCGTAGTCGAGCGATAACCACAGGATTTCCGGACATTCAGTTCACGGTGAGTGTCCGCCGAAAATAGACACTCAGACGGGCGCGGTATTCGCGGATTAACACGGGTTAGGAACGCGAATTTTCGTGTCCCGCGACGACTTCGCGTCGGGGCCCCGTCGCGGGACGCGCTCTCCGACTGACGGAATCCCGAACTGTGGCGGTGTCCGGGGTAGACGATTCGTAACGAAACCCTCGGGACGCAAATAACGGGACGAACCATGTCTCTGACTGCCACCGATGTACCGACACAGGGTCCCGACTTCGACTCCCGGGAGGCCGCGCGATGAACCTCGGCCAACTCGGCGTCGGTGCCGTCGTCCTCGTCATCGTCGTGTTCGCCCTCCTCTCCGGCGGCGTGAATACGCCCGAGACGCCCGACCCCGCCGACGACGCCGACAGAAGTATCGGCGCCGACGTGACCGACCCCGGCGCTGACGACGCGCCGGACGAGGAATCTGAAATCCAAGAAGAGCCCGTCGTCGGTGACGACTCGGGTGACGCCGACGATACCGACGGCAGTTCGTCCGCGGACGACTCCGAGAACGCGACCGGCACGTTCGAGACGGTCGAAACCGACGCTGCCGACGACGACACCGACTCGACGACGAAGAAGTCCTCGAAGAAGCGCAGCAGTTCGAGCTCGAACGACGACAGCGACGACTCGTCTTCCGATGACTCGTCTGACGACACTTCGACCGATGAGAACTCGTCCGACGATTCGAGCGACGACAGTACGGACGACGCCACGAACGACGGTTCGACCACCGACGACTCGGGTGACGGTGACGGCGATACCGGTGATGGCTCGGGTGACGACATCGGGGTGTGCACGGTGTAGTCACCAGACGCCGGTACGGCGCGGCCACCTCAGTCGACTAAGAGATTGAGGGCGTAGGCGGTCCGGAGCACCGAGGCGGCGTCGCCGCGGGGAAACACCAGCTCGTCGGTCTCGCGGACGTGTTCGAGCACACCCGGAGAGGAGTGCTCGGGGGCGGCCGCGAGCCCACACTCGTTTTCGTCGGCCCACGTCATCACGTCGAGGTCGGACTTCGAGTCGCCCATCACGAGGACGAACGGGTCGTCCACCCCGAGCACGTCGAGCGCGGCGCGGACGCCCGCCGCCTTGTTCAGGTCGACCGCGGAGAGCTCCGCGGCGTCGGCGTGGTAGTACGCGACCGTCACGCGCTCCAGCGTCCGCCGCGCGTCCTCGGGAATCTCCGCCGCCTCCGAGTCGGGAAGCGCGTCGCGGTCGTCGAGCACGCCCGCTATCTCCGGGTCGCGCTCCGCGAAGTACGCCCGCGCCCAGTCGGGGCCGGCGGGGTCGTCGGTGAGCGCCTCGCCGAGGAGGTCCAACAGGTAGACGAGCGCGCCGTCGATGACTTCCTCGGCGTCGTCGCTGCCGGTCTCGAAGTTCGGTTTGAGCGTGACGTTGAACTCGTTGCCCTGCAGGTGAACGCCACCGCGGAGCGCGTCGGGGAGGTCGCTGATGACGCGCCCGCGAACCGACTCGAAGACCGACTGCACCGGGTCGTCGAGCGTCTCGTAGAGGAGCCGCTTCGTGTCGGAGCCGTGGCCGGGCGTGAAGACGCCGGTGCCCGCCTCGTAGACGATGCTCACGTTCCCTGAGTGGACGAGTTCGTTGCCCAATCCCTGGATGGCGAAGCCCTTGACGTTCTCCAGGGTCTGGCCGGTGCAGATGACGATGGGGACGCCCTCCTCGTGGAACTGCGTGAGGAGGTGCAGCACCTCGCGCGGAATCTCGTTGTCGGTCTGCCCCGCAGAGCGCAGCGTCTCGTCCACGTCCAAGACGAGCGCGTTCACCGCCCGGCCGTACTTCGTGTAGAGGTCGAGGGCGGTGAACGCCTGGTCCCGCGTCGCACGCGCGGCGAGTTCGGCGTAGCGGTCGCCGTCGGAGAGCGCCCGACGGATGCGGTCTTTCTTCGCCGTGAGTTCGTCGTCGACCGCCTGCCAGTGCGACAGTGCCACCTGCGAGCCGAGCGGCGGCAAGAGGTCGACGAAGTCCTGTGCGTCCCGGACCGCGTCCGCGTCGAAGTTCCCGTACAGTCTGTACAGGAGGTCGTACCGCTCCATGATTCGGGGTCGTCACCCAACCGCATTAAACCCGCGTGGGAGGCAATTCGCCCCGGCGTCTCGTCGGCTGGCTGGGACGCGGTCGCCGCCGTCGGCGGTCGGCCCCGCAACTCTGATACCGACCGGCCGACGACGTGTGCACATGGCACATTGGACCGACAGCATCGTCGGCGACCGAATGACGGTGGACCGCGAGTTCAACGACCAGGTGATGAACTCCCGGTTCAACAGTCAGGAGTGGGGTCTCATCATGACGGCGACCGAGTTCGAAATCGAGAACGCGGACGACCCCGAGGAGGCGCGCATCGTCGCCGACACGGAGAAAGTCCCGCAGATTATCCCCGAACTCGACAACATCCGCAGCCAGATGGGCGCGATGGGCGGCGGAGGAGGTGACTCGTCGTCGGGCGGCGGCGGTATCGTCGACTCCATCAAGGGCGCGCTCGGTATGGGCGGCGGCGGCAAGAAGGGAGAACAGGAGAAACTGGAGGACGCGGAGCGACTCACCCAGGAGTACGCCGACGCGCTCCAAGACCACCTCGAAAAGAAGGGCAAGTGGGATCAGGTCCGCGTCAGCTACCTCGAATAGCGGGGCAACCGGCCGGCGGTGGCGACGCGCTCACTTGGTGGCCAAAGACGACATTCCGTTCGAGGGCCACAATTAGTAACCGGCTCCGGACGCGACGTCCTCGCCAGATGAAACCGTCAACGCTGGTCTTCGCGTTCGGTGGACTCCTGTTCGTGCTACCGATTCCCGGCACGTTTATCGCCGGCGCACTGGTGCTCCTCGCGGGAGCCCTCGCGCGGTGGCTCGGATTGTAACGACCCACCACGAATCAGTCGCACGGCTGACGGAGCGTCGGGGGCGACGGCTCAGTACTCGTCGCCGGCGTGGAACAGCGTCCGCTCACTCGCCTCGTAGATGTTCATCAGTTCGTTGATGAGGTCGTCGTACTCCTCGTCGTCCTCGCGGAGCGCGTCGAGTCGGGCGACCGTCTCGTCGTCGAGGTGAATCTGCGGCATACCTACACCCACGCCGCGTGACACCTTAAGCGACGTGGGGCGGCGGATTCGACCGCTGTCGAGCATCGAGAGCGCCGCCGCTGGGCGGGAGACGTATCGAAACGAAGAGCCGGCGGAGTGCCGGGTAGAGACGACAACCGGTTCCGGTCCGCCGTGCGGACGCGGTGAACGCTCGACGGTGAACGAATCACCGCCCGCGCGGGTTACTTGAACAGGGACTGGCCGGCGCTGCCGGAGACCTCGGTCAGCCCGGCGTGCACGTCGGCGATGCGCTCGCGGATGTCGCGACCGACAACGCGGGGGTCGAACACGTCCTTGTTCGGCGACCACTCGGTCTCGTTGAAGAACGTGTCGCGGGCGTCCTCGACGCCCTCTGGCGGGACGATGGCGTTGGGGTCCTCGCTGTAGAGGTCGTAGGCGGTGCGCGTGTACTCGTACTGGTAGCGGGTGTCCTTGTTGACCTTGCAGATGCCGTGTTTGAGCATCTCCTGCAGTTGGTCGGGCTGGACGCCCGAAGAGCCGTGGAGGACGAGCGGCGTGTCGAGGCCGTGGTCGCGCAGGGCCTGCCGGATGTCCTGGGCGAGGTCCGGGCGGAGTTCGAGGTCCTTGCCCTTGGCGACGCCGTGCTGCGTGCCGACGGAGATGGCGAGCAGGTCCGCGCCCGTCTTGTCGACGAACTCGACGGCCTGTTCGGGGTCCGTGTAGAACGCCTCTTCGGCCTCGATTTCGTCCTCGACGCCCTTGATCTGGCCGAGTTCGGCCTCGATGAGCACGTCGGAGCCCGCGGCCTCGACCATCTCGACGACCTCGCGGCTCGTCGCGACGTTCTCGTCGAACGGCTCGTGGGAGGCGTCGATCATGATGGACGACGGGATGTCGAGTTCGATCTGCTGCTCGATGAACTCGAGGTCCGTCTGGTGGTCCATGTTGAGGAAGACGCCGATGTCGTACCGCTCGGCGATGGTCTCGATGTAGTTCCCCATGGCTTTCAGGCCCGCAACGGCGTCGCCGTCACCGGCGAACCGGCAGGCACCACCGCTCATCTGCAACAGGAGGTCCGAGTCCATCCGGTCGGCTCCCTCCATGAGACCCATCATAATGTTCGGCTCCGCGATGTTACTCGCGATGAGGCCGAATCCTTCGTCGAGCGCCTCGTCGTACACTGTGGCGAGTTCCTCCCCGCCGTAGAACGGCATTATGCGTTCACCTCGGTTTCGTCAACGACTGCGAGACTAATAATGTATGGGAAGCGAGTTTCGATTCTGCACGTTTTCGTTTGTTCGCGTTCGAGTTAATTTTCGTCTCCGAGAGAGAGCCGCCGCTGGGGATGAGCGAAAAACGGGAAAAACGCCGGTGAGCGTTACGAGAACAGCTTCTTCAGGCGGGCGAACAGTCCCTTCTCGGGGTCGCCGCCGCGGCGCACGGGTTCGTCCGATTCCGTGTCGTCGCTGGACGAGTCGTCGGAACCGGCGTCGGTGTCGGCGTCCTCGCCGTCGTCGCCGCTTCCGAACGTGACCGAACCGGTCTTGCCGGCCTCGGCGAGTTCGACCGCCTTCTTCACGACGGCCTCGGCGTTGTTGACGCCGTCTTTGACCGTCCCCTTGAGGACGAGTTTGCCGTCGAAGCGGTCGCGGCTGACCGAGGTATCCGAGGTGATGATGACCGCGTCGGCCTCGGCGATGGCGTCCGAGGACAGTTCGTCCTGCGTGCCCATCGCGCCCTGGACCTCGACGTCGATGTCGTGGCCGAGGCGCTCGCCGGCCTGCAGGAGGTTCTCGGCCGCCATCTGGCTGTGTGCGATTCCGGTCGGACAGGATGTGACTGCGACGAGTTTCATTGGTCTAGTGTAAGGATTTCCGCGACTTCAGCCTTGGTGTCGGCCTGCAGGACGCGTTCCGCGAGTTCGCGGGCGTCCGCGGTGTCGGTCTCCGCGACGGCCGCCTTGACCTGCGGCACCGTCACGGCGCTCATGCTCAGTTCGTCGAGGCCGAGCCCGACGAGCAGTTCGGTGAGGTCCGGGTCGCCGGCCATCTCGCCGCACATGCCGACCCAGCAGTCCTCGCCCTCGGTCGCCGAGACGGTGGCGTCGATGGCGCGGAGGACCGCCGGCTGTCGGTAGTCGCCGAGGTCCGAGACGCGCTCGTTGCCGCGCTCGGCGGCCATCACGTACTGCGCGAGGTCGTTCGTCCCGATGCTGAAGAAGTCGACGTGCGGCGCGAACTGGTCGGCCATGAACGCCGCGGCGGGCGTCTCGACCATGATGCCGAACTCGGGCAGTTCGTTTTCGACGCCCTCGGCGTCGAGGTCGGCCGCAATCGACTCGAACCGCTCTCGGCCGGCGCGAAGCTCCTCGACCGTCGAGACGAGCGGGAGCATCACCGACAGGTTCGCCCCGTCGGCGCTGGCCGCCGCGCGCAGCAGTGCGCGCACCTGCGTCTCGAAGAGGTCCGCGTCCGGGCCGAGCGACCGGCGGATGCCGCGCTCGCCGAGGAACGGGTTCTCCTCGTCGGGCAGGTCGAGGTACGGGACCGGCTTGTCGCCGCCGATGTCGAGCGTCCGGACGACGACGCGCCCGCCGTCGAAGGATTCGAGCGCCTCGACGTACGCTTCGTACTGCTCGTCTTCGTCCGGCGGCGACTCGCGGTCGAGGAAGAGGAATTCGGTGCGGAACAGGCCGACGCCGTCGGCCCCACGGTCGACGGCCGGCCCGAGGTCCGCCAGCGTACCGATGTTGGCGGCGATCTCGATTTCGACGCCGTCTGCGGTCTCGACCGACTCGTGTCGGATGTCCACGTCGGCGGCGGCCGCGGCGGCCTCTTTCCGCTCGTCGCTCGGGTCGACCACGAAGTCGCCCGACTCGCCGTCGACGACGACTTCCGCGCCGTCCTCGACGGACTGGAGTTCCTCGCCCACGCCGACGATGGCCGGCAGGGCGAGCGAGCGCGCGAAGATGGCCGCGTGGGAGGTGCGGCCGCCCGTCACCGTGACGAAGCCGGCGACGCGCTCGGGGTCGAGCTGCGCCGTGTCGCTCGGCGTGAGGCGCTCGGCGACGACGACGCTCCCCTCCGGCAGCGACGAGAGGTCGACCCGCTCGCCGTCCGAGAGGACGCGCACGAGCCGGTCGCGCACGTCGCGGAGGTCGTCGGCGCGCTCGCCCATGCGACCGCCCATGTTCTCGAACTGCTCAACGAACTCGGAGAACGTCTCCTGCACGGCGTGTTCGGCCGGGAGCCCGCCCTCGATGGCGTCGGTGACGCCGTCGGTTATCTGCGGGTCGTTGAGGAACTGGACGTGCGCGTCGAACACCGCGGCCTCCTCCTCGCCGACGCGCTCGGCGGTCCGCTCGCGCTCGGCTTCGAGTTCGTCCTCGGCGGCCGCGCGGGCGTCCTCGAAGCGCGCGAGTTCGGCCTCCGCGTCCACGTCTTCGGCGGCCGGCGGTTCGGGGAGGTCGGCGTCCGGTCGGTACCAGACGACGGTGCCGACGCCCGAAAGCGGTGTCACGCCGATGCCGGAGAGGGTTCGTTCGGTCATGGCTTACTGTTTGGCTTCAGGCGTCGAAAGGATGTCCTCTAGGGCGTCGAGTGCCGCTTCCGCGTCGTCACCCTCGGCGGCGAGGCGCACGGACTCGTCGTGGCCGACGCCGAGACCGGTGACGGCGAGCATGCTGGCGGCGGGGACGAGGTCGTCCTCGTCGGCGCGGCCGAGCTGGATGTCGGCGTCGAAGGAGTTCGCGGTCTCGACGAACTGCGAGGCCGGGCGGGCGTGAAGCCCGTCTTCGGGGACGACCGTGACGGTCCGCTCCATCACTCGACCACCTCGGCGAGCACGTCCTGGACGGTCTGCTTGCTCTCGGCTTCGAGGAGCTTCTCGCGTACGTCCTCGTGCATGAGCGACCGCGAGAGGGCGCTCAGAATCTGCAGGTGGTCCTCGCCGCCCGCCGCGGGGACGAGAATCATGAACAGGAGCTTCGCCGGCTTGTCGTCCATGGCGTCGAAGTCGATGCCTTCGGTCGAGCGCGCGAACGCGACCGTCGGCTTCGAGACGGCGTCGGTCTTCGCGTGGGGGATGCCGATGCCGAAGCCGACGCCGGTCGTCGCCTCCTCCTCGCGTTCGAGGAGGGCGTCGAGCGCGGCGTCGCGGTCGTCGACGCGCCCGGCGTCGACGGCGAGGTCGAGGAGGAACTCGATGGCCCCCTCCTTCGTCGCCGGCGGCTCTTCGAGCGAGATCAGTTCGAGCGGTGTGATGGTGCTGATGTCAGTGACGTCCATTGTATTGTACTTCGTTCGAGTCTGGAAAGATTAGTTCGGTGTGGTCAGTCGTCGGAGCTCTGGGCCGCGACCTTGGCGTCGAAGTTCGGCTTGATAGCCGTCGCGATGACGGCGGTCACGATGGAGCCCAGTAGGATGCACGCGATGAACATGAACGGCTGGTTCGACAGCGGAACCACGAAGATGCCGCCGTGCGGTGCCGGCATGTTCACGCCGAGCGCCATCGAGGCCGCGCCGGCGACGGCGCTGCCGGCGACGACGCTCGGGATGACGCGGGCGGGGTCGGCCGCCGCGTACGGAATCGCGCCCTCAGTAATGAACGAGAAGCCGAGGAGCACGCCGCTCTTGGCGTTCTCGTACATCTCGGCCGCGTACTTCTGCGGTGCGATGAAGTTCGACAGCGCGAGGCCGATCGGCGGGACCATACCCGCGATCATGACCGCGGCCATCGGCGCGGTGACGCCCTCGGAGATGAGGCCGACGGAGAACACGTAGGCGACCTTGTTGATGGGGCCACCCATGTCGGCCGCCATCATCGCCCCGAGGATGCCCCCGAGGAGAATCGCCTGTCCGCCGCCCTGCATATTGCTCAGGAAGTTCGTGAGTCCCGCGTTCGCGATGGAAATCGGGACGCCCAGCACGAACAGCATGATGGGCGTGAGCACCGCGGTCGTCGCGACCGGGATGAGGAGCACGGGCATCATCGGTGCGATGAACTCGGGCACGTCGCGCTGCTTGAACCAGCGCGCGACGATACCGGCGAGGAACCCGGCGACGATAGCGCCGAGGTAGCCCGCGCCGGCGGAGCCACCCTGAAGGCCGATGACGTCCCCGGCCGCCTGCAGGACGTTGCCCTGCTGGATGATGTACGACAGGATGAAGCCCGGTGCGAGGCCCGGACGGTCGGCGATAGCGTACGCGATGTACGCGCCGAGCACCGGAACCATCAGCGTCAGCCCAGCGACGCCGATCTGCGCGAGGAACCAGCCGGCGGTCCCCGTGCTGTTGAATACGTCTTGTACGTTGTTCGAAAGCGAGGCTACCGCGTAGCCCAGCGCCAGGAAGATTCCGCCGATAGTCACGAACGGAATCATGAACGATACCCCAGTCATCAGGTCCTCCTTCACCGAAGTGAGGTAGGACCGAACTGCGTCTTCTGCGTCGTTTGCCATAGTGTTGCCACCCCTACGAAAGAACGTACGCAAATGTGCTCAAAAACCCTTTCGAATATGAACGTTACTGAGCGTTTTGATCGTTAACAAACGTTCATCTGAGAATCACCGGCTCCGAACGGTCGTCACCTCGACGTGCGTTTCGTTCGTCAGCACGTCTTCGAGGTTCGGAGCGCGGGTGCCAGCAACCCCGACGACGCGGGACGCGGTCAACACGCCCATTCGGAGGGCATCGGCGTCCGACAGTCCGTGTTCGCGTGCGGCGAGGAACCCGGACATGACGGCGTCGCCCGCGCCGACTGTGTCCACGACCTCAACGTCGAGCGCAGGCGCAGAGAGGACCTCGCTGTCGGTGACGAGGAGCGCGCCGTCCGCGCCGAGCGAGGCTAACACGTACTCGAACCCGCGCGCGTGAAGTTCCTCGGCGGCCTCGATGGCGTCGGCTTCGGTCTCGACAGTTCGACCCGTCGCCGCCGCGAGTTCCGAGCGATTGGGTTTGCAGACGTAGTAGTCGGCCTCCAGTTCGGCGAGGTACTCCCCGCCCATGTCCACCGCTATCTGCCAGTCGCCCGCGCGGGCGAGTCTATCGACATCGGCGAGAGACATCCCCGGTGGGAGGCTACCGCCGACGAGGAGCGTGTCGGGCTCGTTCGCCTGCGCGGTTTCGACGAGTTCGTCCACGTCGGCTGCACGAATCTGCGGGCCGTTGTGATTGAGTTTGTACTCGCCGTCCTCCGCGAGCACGGTCGTGTTCAGGCGCGTGTCCGCGTCGACGGTGACGAAGTCTGAGGCGATGCCGTCGGCGTCGAGTCGATCGCGGACGAACTTCCCGAAATGGCCGCCGAGAAAGCCCGAGGCGGTCACGTCGGCATCGAGCGCCGAGACGTACTTGGCGACGTTGATACCCTTGCCGCCCGCGGTAAACACCGCGTCGTCGGTCCGGTGGACGACGCCGGGCTGAAGCGGTTCGTCGAAGTGAATCGTGTGGTCTACTGCTGGGTTCGGGGTGACTGTGAGAATCATCGTGCAACTCCGTCGACGACGGTGACGCCCGCGCTCTCAATCTCCTCGCGAGAGTCGTCGTCGAGCGTTCCGTCGGTGATAATCAGGTCGATATCTTCGAGCGATGCGAACTGGACGAAGCTCCGGCGGCCGAGCTTCGAGAGATCAGCGACGAGGACGACTTTCGCGGCCTTTTCCACCATCAGCTCCTTCATCCGCGCCTCGTCCTCGTTCGGGGTCGTGAGGCCGGACTCCACGTCCAGCCCGTTCGTGCCGAGGAACAGCAGGTCGAAGTTCGTCCGCTCCATGAACGACTCCGCGGTCGGTCCCACGAGCGCCTTCGTCCGCCGGCGGAGCGTCCCGCCCGTGAGTTTGACCTCGTTTTCCTCTTCGTTCAGTTCGATGGCAAGCCGCGGCGAGTTGGTGACGCCGAGTATCGTCCCGTCCTTGGGGACCTTCCGCGCCACCTCCATCGTGGTCGTCCCGGCGTCGAAGAACACGACCTGTCCCTCGGCCAGTTCCTCGACCGCGCGGTCGGCGATCGCGCGTTTCCCTTCGAGATTCTGTACTTCCTTCTGCCCGTAGGTCTGCTCGCGCCCGACGGAGGTCACGGGGACGGCTCCGCCGTGCGACCGCTCGATGAGCCCACGGTCTTCGAGTTCGCGCAGGTCACGTCGTATCGTCGCCTTCGAATAGCCGAGGTGGTCGGACAGCGACTCGACCGACCGGCCGTCCGAGTCGGAAACGAGTTCGACGATGCGGCGTTTGCGCTCTGCTGGTAACATCGGTAGCGATTCCTCGTTAGGTGGAAGGTAAGTCGGGGAGTAGTGTTAATTGTTTATGTTGGATTCCGCCCGTATTTGCTCGAAACAGCCGTATCTCACACAAGAACGAAAACGGCGTGTTCGTTGGTGAGAAAACGATCAAAAACGAAAACGAGAACGCTCGAAACGAACGTCGAACCGCCGATTCGGTGGGTTGCCGACGCTCAGAGTCGGTCGAGAATCGCGGCGGTCACGTCCTCCGTGGAGGCGTCGCCGCCGAGGTCGGGCGTGCGCGGCCCGTCAGCGAGGACGCCTTCGACGGCCGACCGGACGCGGTCGGCTTCGTCCTCGTAGTCGAGGTAGTCGAGCAGCATCGCCGCGGACAGAATCGTCGCCGCGGGGTTGGCGATGCCCTCGCCGGCGATGTCCGGCGCGGAGCCGTGAACCGGCTCGAACAGCGCGGCGTCCGGGCCGATGTTCGCCGAGGGGAGCAGTCCGAGACCGCCGACGAGGCCGGCGGCGAGGTCGGACAGCACGTCGCCCGCGAGGTTCGGGCAGACGATGGTGTCGAACTGCGTGGGGTCGAGACAGACGCGCGTCGCGAAGGCGTCCATCAGGACCTCCTCTGCCTCGACGCCGCGCTCGTCGGCGACGGAGACGACGGCGTCGCGGAAGCGACCGTCCGTCTCGCGCATCACGTTCGCCTTGTGGGCGACCTGGAAACTGCCGCCCTCGCCGCCGACGTAGTCGCAGGCGTACTCGGCGAGTCGCTCGGACGCCGAGGTGGTGACGACGCGCGTGAGCGTCGAGAGGTCGTCAGAGAGCCGGTCTTCGTGGCCGGCGTAGACGCCTTCCGTGTTCTCCCGGAGGAAGACGAGGTCCGTCTCCGGTCGGAGCGCGTCGACGCCGGGGTAGGCCTTCGCCGGGCGGACGTTGACAAAGGAGTCCACCGCAGTCCGAAGCGGCAGGATAACGTCCGCCGCGGTCTCGCCGGCCGCGCCGAACAGCGTCGCGTCGGCCTCGGCGGCGAGGTCGTACGTCTCCTGCGGGAGCGCCTCGCCGGTCTCTTCTTTCACGTGGTCGCCGGCGTCGGCCTCGACGAACTCGAAGTCGCCGACGGCCTTCAGCACGTCAACCGCCGCCGGGATGACCTCCGCGCCGATGCCATCGCCGGGGATGACGACGATTTCCTCAGTCATCGACGTAGGGCAGGGAAGCGGCTTTCTCGGCGACCGCGTCGGCGTTCGACTTCATGAGCGCCGTCGTGTCCCAGACGCCCTCGGTGAGCGCCTTCCGTTGTGCGTCGTCGACGGTCACGTCCACGGTCTTCTCGCCGTAGGTGACCGTCTCGTTTTCCACGTCCACGTCGATGTCTGCATCCGGGTGCTCGTCGACCCAGTCCTGCAGTTCGGTGATGGTGTCGTGGTCGGCGGTGACCGTCGGGATACCGAGCGCGAGGCAGTTGCCCGCGAAAATCTCGGCGAACGACTCACCGATGATGGCGTCGATGCCCCAGCGCATGAGCGCCTGCGGGGCGTGCTCCCGAGAGGAGCCACAGCCGAAGTTGGCGTTGACGACCATGATGGAGGCGTCCTGGAACTGCGGCTCGTTCATCGGGTGGTCCTTCGGTTCGTCGTTCTCGTCGTAGCGCTGGTCGAAGAACGCGAACTCGCCGAGGCCGTCGAACGTGACGACCTTCATGAATCGCGCCGGGATGATCTGGTCCGTGTCGATGTCGTTGCCGCGGATGGGAACGCCGGAGCCGGACGCGGAGTCGATTTCGGGAATCTCGTCGGTCATGCGACGCTCACCTCCTTCAGTTCGCGCACGTCAGTCACGTGCCCGGTGACGGCCGCGGCGGCGACCATGCGCGGGTTCATCAGGACGGTGCGGCCGTCTTTCGACCCCTGCCGACCGATGAAGTTGCGGTTCGACGAGGACGCGGAGGCCTCGTCGCCCTCCAGTTGGTCCTCGTTCATGCCGAGACACATCGAACAGCCCGCCTCCCGCCACTCGAAGCCGGCTTCCGTGAATATCTCGTCGAGACCCTCCGCCTCCGCGGCGGCCTTGACGCGCTGGCTGCCGGGGACGACCATCGCACGGACGCTGTCCGCGACCTGTCGCCCCTTCACGACCCCCGCCGCGCGGCGGAGGTCGGGCATCCGGGCATTCGTACACGAACCGAGGAACGCCACGTCGATTTCGTAGCCTTCCATCGTCTCGCCGGGCGTGACGCCCATGTGCTCCTGCGCCATCCGGGCGGTGTCCTGCTTCTCCTCGGGCAGGTCTTCGGGGGCCGGAATGGGCTGGGTGATACCGACGCCCTGTCCGGGCGTGGTCCCCCACGTGACGACGGGCTCGAGTTCGGAGCCGTCGATGGTGACGACGTCGTCGTACTCGGCGTCCTCGTCGGAGCGGATGGACTCCCAGTACGGCTTGAGTTCGTCGAACCGCTCGGGGTTCTCTTGGAAGTACTCGGTGTCTTTCAGCCAGTCGTAGGTGGTCTCGTCGGGGTTGACGTAGCCCGCACGAGCGCCGCCTTCGATGGACATGTTACAGATGCTCATCCGGCCTTCCATATCGAGGTTCTCGATGGCCTCGCCGGCGTACTCGTAGACGTAGCCGACGCCGCCTTCGGTCCCGAGACGACGGATGATTTCGAGGATGACGTCCTTGGCCTCGACGCCGGGGCCGAGTTCGCCCGTGACCTCGATCTTCCGAACCTTCTTTTTCTCCATCGCGACCGTTTGGGTCGCCAGCACGTCGCGAATCTGGCTCGTGCCGATACCGAACGCGAGCGCCCCGAACGCGCCGTGGGTCGACGTGTGGCTGTCGCCGCAGACGATAGTCATGCCGGGTTGGGTGAGTCCCTTCTCGGGCCCGATGACGTGGACGATACCCTGTTCGCCCGAGGTCGGGTCCGAGAAGTTGATGCCGGCGTCGCGGACGTTCTGTTCGAGTTCGGCCATCATCTCCTCTGCGGCGTCGTCGCGGAACGGCCGCGACTGGTCCGACGTGGGGACGATGTGGTCGACCGTCGCGTGCGTCCGGTTCGGGTAGGCGACTTCGAGGTCGCGCTCCTGCAGCATGCCGAACGCCTGCGGGCTCGTCACCTCGTGGATGAGGTGCAGGCCGCAGAACAACTGCGTCTGGCCGGTCGGAAGCTCCGAGACCGTGTGTTCCTCCCAGACCTTGTCGTACAGTGTTCCCTCACTCATGTCCGTCACCCGGTACGACGCGGTCGTCGTGGCCACGTTCCCAGACCTGGTTCGCACCCTCGCCGTTGCGGGGCGTGTGGTCCACGTCGCCCATCGTCTCGGTCTCGGTCGCGTCCGTGTCCGTCGCGGGCGTCGCGTCGCTCTGACCGCCGTCGGTGACGGCCGGGCCGCGCTCGTAGACCGTGGTGAACGTCTCGCCCGTATAGGGGTTCGTGTGGCTGATGTCTCGCATTCGGTCGGTCGTGTCGTCGCGTGTCATTGGTGTCGTGTTCAGTCGTCCGCCGGTGCTTCGGCTTTCTCCGCGTCCGCTTCTTCTTCGTCGTCGGCCCACGCGAACAGGTCGCGCAGCGGCGCGCCGACCTGTTCGATGTGGTGGTTCTCTTCTGCGTCCTTGAGCTGGGAGTACGACGGGCGGCCCGCCTGGTTCTCCAGAATCCACTCGCGGGCGAAGGTACCGTCTTGGACCTCCTCCAGAATCTCCTCCATGTTCTCGCGGGCGTGCTCGTCGACGACGCGGTCGCCGCGGGTCAGCCCGCCGAACTCGGCCGTGTCGGAGACCGAGTCCCACATCTCGCCGAGCCCGCCTTCGTACATCAGGTCGACGATGAGCTTCAGTTCGTTCAGGCATTCGAAGTACGCCATCTCGGGGGAGTAGCCCGCGTCGACGAGCGTCTCGTAGCCCTGCTTGACCAGCGAGGTGACGCCGCCGCAGAGGACGGCCTGCTCGCCGAACAGGTCGGTCTCGGTCTCTTCCTGGAACGTCGTCTCGATGACGCCCGCGCGGGTGCAGCCGAGGCCGTGCGCGTAGGCCAGCGCTTCTTCCTTGGCGTCGCCCGTCACGTCTTGGTAGACCGCGATGAGACCCGGCGTCCCCTCGTTCGCCTCGTAGTTGCGGCGGACGAGGTGGCCCGGCGACTTCGGCGCGACCATCGTCACGTCGACGTCTTCCGGGGGCCGAATCTGGTTGTAGTGGATGTTGAAGCCGTGGGCGAACTGGAGCGTGTCGCCGGCGTCGAGGGAGTCTCGAATCTCCTCGAACACCGCCGGCTGGACGGTGTCGGGGACGAGAATCGAGACGATGTCGCCCTCGGCGGCCGCCTCTGCCGGCTCCTTGACGCGGAGGCCGTCGGCTTCCGCGGCGGCGCGGGACGAAGAGCTGGCGCGGAGGCCGACAACCACGTCGACCCCGCTGTCGGCGAGGTTCTGCGCGTGGGCGTGGCCCTGGCTGCCGTAGCCGATGACGGCTACGGTCTTGTCGTCGATTTGGGAGCGGTCGGCGTCGTCGTCGTAGTAAACTTCCGTGGTGAGTTCTGTCATTGCGTGTTTGTGTTGGGTTTGGTGGGTTCGCCGGAGGTTCCGGGTTCCTCTCCGGGGACGGTCTTCTTCGAGCCGTGGGCGAGCGCGGTCTGGCCGGTCCGGGCGATTTCGATGATGCCGAACCGCCGGAACGCGTCCACGGCGTCGTCTATCTTCCGCTCGTCGCCGCTGAGTTGGACCGTGATGGTCTCTGGGCCGGCGTCGAGGGTGCGGCCGTCGTACATCTCCGTGATGGCGTGGACTTTGTCGGGGTCCTCGCCGCGGACCTTCAGGAGGACGAGTTCCGCGCGAACGGCGTCGTCGTCCAACTCGCCGACGGAGATGACGGGCTTGAGCTTCGCGAGCTGTTTTTCTATCTGGTCGATGCCCGGTTCGGGCTCCTCTACGACCATCGTGATGCGGGAGTGCCCCTCGACGGTCGTGGGACCCACGGTGAGGCTCTCGATGTTGAACTGGCGGCGGGCGGCGAGGCCGGCGACGCGCGAGAGCACGCCGGGTTCGTCCTCGACGATGGCCGAAAAGACCGTTCGCCGCGGTTCGTGTTCCGATTCCGCTTCGGGGTCGATGCGGATACCCTGCGCGTTGCGTCGGCCGTCGGGGTGTGGCCGCTCGTCGGGCGCGGGGCCTTGCAGTCCTGTCCGATTGTCGCTCATAGCTGGTCCTCCGAGAGTGCGAATTTGCCGTTCGCGCCGCCCGAGGAGACCATCGGGTAGACGTTCTCCGCCGGGTCGACGTGGAAGTCGATGACCGAGGGGCCGTCGTACGCGAGCGCTTCCTCGATGGCGTCGGGGACCTCCTCGTAGGAGTCGACGGTCCAACCGCGCGCGCCGAACGCCTCGGCGAGCTTGTCGAACTGGGGACACCACTCGTAGCCGGCGGCCATGCGTCGGCCCTCGAAGAAGGCGTCCTGCCACTGGCGGACCATCCCGATGTACTCGTTGTTCAGGATGGCGACGGTGATGTCGAGGTTCTCGCGGACGGCGACCGACAGCTCCTGAATCGTCATCAGGAACGAGGCGTCGCCGTCGACGCAGACGACCGTCTCGTCGTCGTCGGCCGCGACCCGCGCGCCGATTGCGGCGGGCAGGCCGTAGCCCATCGTGCCGAGGCCGTGGGACGAAACCCACCGCCGCGGCTCGGTGAACGTCCAGTACTGGGCGGCCCACATCTGGTGTTGGCCGACGCCGCTCGTGACGATGGTCTCGTCGGGCGTGGCCTCGTCGAGCGCCTCGACGACAAACTGCGGCTTCAGCGGCTCGTTGTCCGGGGCCGCGTAGTCCATCGGGTACTCGTCTTTCCACGTGAGGCACTGGTCGACCCACTCGCGGGCGTCAGGGCCCTCGTCGAGTTCGGCGTCGACGCGCTCGATGGCGCGGCCGGCGTCGCCGACGACCGGGTAGTCCGCGTGGACGTTCTTCGAGATTTCCGCCGGGTCGATGTCGATGTGGACGACCTCGGCCTCGGGCGCGAACGTGTCGATACCGCCGGTCAGGCGGTCGTCGAACCGCGTACCGACCGCGATGAGGCAGTCGGTGTGCGTGATGGCCATGTTGGCGTAGCCGGTGCCGTGCATCCCCGCCCACGACAGGCAGAGTTCGTGGTCCTCCGGCATCGCGCCGATTCCGGGCATCGTGGTGACGACCGGAATCCGGTGCTCGGTCGCGAACTGCCGGGCGACCTCGGCTGCGTCGGCCTTGACGACGCCGCCACCGAACAGCAGGAGGGGCTTCTCCGCGCGCTCGATTGCGCGCGCTGCGGCCTCGACCTGCGAGTCGGCCGGGTCGGTGCGCGCGCGACACGTTTCGGGTGCCTGCGCCGGACCGGGTTCGCGGTCGGTCTCGTTGAGCGAGACGTCCTTCGGGAGGTCGACGAGCGTCGGGCCGGGTCGGCCTTCCGCGGCGAGCGCGAACGCTTCGCCGACGGTGTCGCCGACGGTGTCGGGCGACGAGGCGAAGTAGTTGTGCTTCGTGATGGGCGCGGTGACGCCCGTGGTGTCGGTCTCCTGGAACGCGTCGGAGCCGACCATGTCGGACGGGACCTGCCCCGTGAGCGCGAGCACCGCGTCGGAGTCCATGTTCGCGTCGGCGATGCCAGTCACGAGGTTGGTCGCGCCCGGACCGGACGTGGCGAGACAGACGCCGGGGTCGCCGCGAACGACGCCGTACGCGTCGGCCGCGTGCGCCGCGCCCTGCTCGTGGGCCATCGTCACGTGACGGATGTCAGAGTGGTACAGCGCGTCGTAAATGGGCATTATCGCCCCGCCCTGCACGCCGAACGCGGTCTCGACGCCGGCGTTTTCGAGGGCGCGGACGACTGACGTCGAACCCGAGGTGATCTCAGTCGGTGTCTCGGTCGAATCGTCTGCCCCGTCGGTCGCGTCGGGGTCGGTCGTGGCTGCGGTTCGTTCGCTCATGTGTGGGCTCCGTGGTGTGTAGTCGGTCGTCGATGCGGACTGTCTGGTGACTGCGTGTGGTGCTGGTGCGCCATTGTGGGGACTGCGGACGTGTCTGAAAACGGTGCGAATACGCGGGACGGAGAGATGGTGTGGTAGGGGGCTATGCCCCTACAATAATGAGCGACCGAATCGCACCGACGGCGGCGGCGCTGGCCCCGGCTTCCGGGGTCGCGCGAACCGCGTGTTCGTCGTGCGAGGTCATCGTATGCCACACGTCCGTCCCGGCCGTAATAATGCTTTCGCGGCGGGCAACGATTGCACGCCGCGCGGGAGGTCGGACGCGAGCAGGGCGGTCGCCCCGTAGGGCCACAGCCCGGCGCCATCAGGCGCGGACCTCCTCCTCCGTGTCGTCCTCGTGGGTGATACCCACGTCGCGGGCGAACACCTCGAGCGTCGAGTCGTCGACGCGTTCTTTCTCCGCGCCGTGGTCTTTGACGCGGCGGGTTACCTCCCGGACCTCGGCGTCCGAGGGCTCGAACCCGATATCTGCGAGGCGCTTGCGTACCGAGTGCGTCCCCGTGTGCTTGCCGAGTACGAACTCGCGGGTCGCGCCGACCATCTCCGGGGTCATGACGCCCGGTTCGAAGGTGTCAGCGTTCTCGATGACGCCGGCGGCGTGGATGCCGCTCTCGTGAGAGAAGGCGTTGCGGCCGACGACCGGCTTATTCGCCGGGACCGGGATGTCGGACGCCGCCTCGACGACGCGAGCCAGCTCGGTTATCTTCGTCGTGTCGATGCCGGTGTCGACGCCGTAGAGGGATTCGGCGGCCATGACGACCTCCTCGTAGGCGGCGTTCCCGGCGCGTTCGCCGATGCCGTTGACCGACACCTGCGCCTGTGCCGCGCCGGCCTCGAAGCCGGCCATCGCGTTCGCCGACGCCAGTCCGAAGTCGTCGTGCGCGTGCACGTCGATTCTCGCGTCGGTGTGCTCTCTGACCGTCGCCACCATGCGGGCGAAGCGAGTCGGCGTCGCCACGCCGCAGGTGTCGGGCAGGTTGATCCAATCGACGCCTGCCTCGGAGACGGCCTCGACGACTTCGATGAGGAAGTCCTCGTCCGTTCGGGTGGCGTCCATCGGTGAGAACATTACTTCAACGCCCGCGTCGCGGACGTGTTCGACACTGCGGACGGCCCGCTCGACGGCTTCTTCGCGGGAAGCGTGCATCGAGTCGGCCAACTGGACGTCGCTGGTGCTCACGAACGTGTGCACCATGTCCACGCCGGAATCCAGCGCGGCTTCGATATCCTTGTCGACGACGCGGGCCAACCCGCACGTCGTCGCGTCCGTCGAAGCAGCGATATCTGCGACTGCTTCGAACTCCGCTTCCGAGTTCACCGGGAACCCGGCCTCGATGACGTGGGTACCCATGTCGTCGAGGGTTTCGGCGATGTCGCGCTTTTCCTCGTAACTGAACGAGGTTCGCGGTGACTGTTCGCCGTCGCGGAGTGTCGTGTCGAAGATTCGTACGTCTTCGATTTCAGATTGTTGGGCTAATGTGCCCTGGAAGAACTCGACCCGCCGGGGAACCCGACGAATCCTCCGTGTCGTTGTGAGACATCGTGTCAGTCACGTGCCCGAACTCATATTTAAATGTTTCTCCCCGACAGTATCACGAACGTTCAGCGAGTGTTGCGTGACAACCACTCTCGGGGCTAATCGCTGTACCTAAACGTCCTTATACGATATCATGACATATGTTGACTTGATATGTTCGCTCGGCGTTCGATAGCTCAGGAACGATAATATAACTAAATAGAATTTAGAAACAAAATTTAGCACCCGGTGCGCGCACTTGCGACTGGACAAACGTGGAGCAAACTGCGACTGTCGTGTGAAACGTGATACCAATGAGCGTGTTTTTGCCGTCGAGGCCGTTCCCGACTCGACCGAACCCTTTTCTCGTCGCTCGACAACCGGGCGGGTATGGGCGATTTCAATCTCAACTTGCAGACGGCCGAAGAACACCTCGACGAGGACGACGCCGAGGGTGACGTGGTCCTCGGCGTCCTCGACGGGTCGACCCCGCCCGAGGAGTGGGTCCAGTCCATCGCCCGCGGAAACGTCCTCTTTCTCGCTATCGAGGGCGACCTCAACAAGCTCGCGTCGGGATTCGCACGCGACATCAAGGATATGGGCGGCCAGCTGATGCACTTCCGGAAGTTCCTCGTCGTCTCTCCCCCGGGCGTGGACATCAACACGGACGACCTCTGACCGGGCGGCTCGTCTGTTGCTCCGGCGAGCGCCGACGCGGGAGGCGAGAACCGGGCGCATCGGCCGCGGGGAGAGTCCTTATGCGCCGCGCGCCCCACGATACTGGCATGCCGATGAAAGGTCGCGGCACGTCCGACCTCCGCGAAATCGACCGATGGGATCACGGCGTCGGCTGGCTCGCATACCCCGACGAGACGATGCAGCGGGCCAGTCACGCCGTCGAAGTCGACGGCGACGTGTGGCTGTTCGACCCCGTCGATTCCCCCGGCGTCGACGACCTGTTCGCCGAGTTCGGCGACGTGGCCGGCGTCGTGGTCGGACTCGACCGACACAAACGCGACTCGGCGGCCATCGCCAACCGCCACGAAGTGCCGGTCTACGTCGCCTCGTGGATGACCGGCGTCGCCGACGAACTCGACGCGACCGTCGAACGCTTCGGGGCCGACCTCGCCGACTCCGGCTTCGAGGCGTTCCGTCTCGTCGACCGCTCCGTCCCGCCGTGGCAGGAGGTTGGCTTCTATCACGACGGGTACGACCTGCTCGTCATCCCCGAATCGGTCGGCACGGTCGGCTACTTCTGCGCCCGCGGCGAGCACCTCGGCGTCCATCCGATGCTCCGGCCGTTCCCGCCGCGGCGCGTGCTCTCTCGGTACGACCCCGAGCGGCTGCTCGTCGGCCACGGCGCGGGCGTACCCGTGAACGCGGGCGACGAGCTCCGGACCGCACTCGGCAACGCCCGACGAAACCTCCCGAGCGCCTACTTCCAGGCGTTCACCTCGATGCTCTCGAACTGATGTCCGACGACACAACGGCCGTGGGCGACGAAACCACGCCCGGCACCGAGGCTGAGCCTGACCGCGCGACCGACGGGGCGGCCGACGAGTCTGAGCGACAGCGAGTCCACGTCACGCGAGGGCTCGTCGACGTGCTGCTCGATATGGCCGAGGAGGCCGAGCCGACGTCGATGAACCTCGTCCTCGCGCCGACGCCCGCGGGCGAGTTCGACGAGGAGCTCGGTCTCGACCCGGAGACGCCGGTGCTCACCCACTTCTACATGGCCGAGGCCGGTCAGTCCGTGAGCGCCGTCTTCGGGATGGACCTCGGGACGCCCGCCGGACGCGGCCGCGCCCGCTTTCTCACCCACCCGCAGGGACCGTTCGAACTCACGGAGCGCGACGACCTCGCGGCCGTGGTGCTCCTCGCCGTTCCCCCGTGGGAACGACGGACGCTGGCCGCCTTCGACCGCGCCGGGCGGAAGTTGAAACTCGTCGTGCTCGACGCCGAACCGCCGCAGGAAGAACTCGACTGAGCCGACCCCGTTCGGCCGGCCGGCGCTGCCGGCCCGCACGCGGCGGCCGCTCGTCTCGGCCGACTACCGCAGATAGCCGAGGTCGGTCAGCTGTTCCGCTATCTCCTGGAACTCCGACTCAGAGAGGTCGCCGCCGGAGCGCTCGTGTTGGATGACGATGCTGCGCAGGAGGAACCGGACGAGGTCGCTCGTACTGGAGAACGTGGTTCCTTCGAGCGTGTCGTCGACGCGAGCGGCCAACTCCTTCGGTATCGAGACCGTCGTGTACTCGGTCATGGCTCGAACGTGGCTCCGGGTGGGGTTAACCCCAACGGTGGGTCGCGAACCAAACGTTTGTCGCGGTTTTTCGGCGCTTACCGGGAGTATCACCGAAGGTCGGGGGTTTTTCCATGCGGGACATCCTATACACGTTCGATGGCCGCGAGACCGCCCCAAAACGACACATCAGAGCCGGACTCAATCGAATTCGGTATCGCCGCGCTCGCCGCCGATGTCGACGCCGCAGACATCGACTACCCGGCAGACGCGAGAGAGATTGCGCGGGCGCTTGACGACGTCGCCGTGCCGATAGACGCCGCGGGCAACACGGTCGCGATAAGCGACGCCCTCGCCGCTGCGCCGAAAGACCGGTTCGACTCCCGCCGCGACCTCTTGGAGACGCTCCACCCCGTGTTCGAGGAGTTCCGCGCCAAGGCGTCGAAAAGTCTGATGGGTCGGCTCCGTTCGCTCGTCCCGTTCTGAAGGCGGTCTCGGTCGATTCACCCGGTTCCGACGGCCCGACGCGAGCCGACGCCGACACTGACGCTCACGCTCACTCCAGTTCTTCGATTTGTTTCATCTGCTCGCGGTGTAACGAGAGGATGAGGTCCGAGAGCACGCCGAACATCAGCAGTTGCACACCGAAGAGGATGCCCGCCGCGGAGACGACGGCGATGACCTCGTGGGAGATAGAGCGGATGAACCACTCGTAGGCGACGTAGCCGGCGAGGCCGACCCCGGTCGCGGTCGACGTGAGCCCGACGCTGCCGAAGTAGAAAAGCGGGTTGTTGGTCTTGGCGCGGCGGTACAGTTCGAGGAAGATGATACCGCCGTCACGGACCGGGTTGAGGTTCGTGTCCGAGCCGTTCGGCCGCGGGTAGTAGGTCGTGGGGACGACCGTCGTCTCGATGCCGCGTTTCGCGCACTCGACGGCCATCTCCGTCTCGATGCCGAAGCCGTCGGAGGTGAGCGTCATGTCGAGGAACGACTCGCGGGTGAACGCGCGGTAGCCGCTGAGGATGTCGCGGAAGTCCTGGCCGTGGATGAACGCGAACGCCCGGTTGATGATGCGGTTTCCGACCTTGTTCAGCCGCGTCATCGCGCCCGGCCGCATGTCGGCGAAGCGGTCGCCGATGACGTGGTCGTACCCCTCGGTGAGCGGTTCGAGCATCTTCGTCGCGTCGCCCGCCTCGTAGGTGCCGTCGCCGTCGAGCATCAAGACGTACGTCGCCTCGATGTGCTCTTCGACCGCCTCCCTGACCGCCTGTCCCTTCCCGCTCCCGCGCTGTACGACGACGTGCGCGCCGGCATCCTCGGCGAGCTCCCGCGTCCCGTCCGTGGAGTCACCGTCGATGACGAGGACGTTGTGGAACCCCTCGTCTCGGTAGCTGGCGACGACCTCGGCGATAGTCTCCGCCTCGTTGTAGGTCGGGACGAGGACGCAAACGTCCGCGTAGTCCATCAGCGGGACATCCAGCGGGCAGTATAAAAGGACTTCTGGATACGCCCCCGCGAATCCGCGGGGCGAGAGCAACCTACAGCACTTTTATTCTCGGTGGGAAAACCCCACACCATGCGCGCACGCCTCCGTCGCCTCCTCGCCGCGACGTTCGGACTCCTCTCTCTGACCGGGGTGCCCTACCTCGTCTATCTCACGTTGCTCCGGGTCGTCGACACCACGGGGTCGCCCGCCCGGAAGTGCCCGGACGAGCCGACCGTGAGCATCGTCCTTCCGACCTACAACGAGGCGAGCATCATCGAGGCGAAGCTCCAAGACATCCTCGCACTCGACTACCCGATGGAGAAAATCGAGGTGGTCGTCGCCGACGCGAGCGACGACGACACGCCCGCGGTCGTCCGCGACTTCTTCGCCGGCCGCGACGCCCCCGAACTGACGCTCCTCCACGACGACGAGCGCCGGGGGGTCGCACCCGCCCTTAACGAGGCGTTCGCGGCGGCGAGCAACGAACTGCTCTTCCGAACCGACGCCGATTCGAAGCTCGCCCCGGACGTGCTCCGGCAGGCGGCGGCGAACCTCTCGGACCCGACCATCGGCGCGGTGACGGGCCAACAGTCCGAAGTCCTCGGCGACAGCGAGGTCGAATCGGACTACCGCGGCATCCTCACGAAGATTCAGGGCCTCGAATCCCACCTCGACTCGACGTTCATCTTCCACGGCCCCTGCTTCGCGTTCCGCGCCGAGGACTTCGTACCCATCGACCCCGACTCCCTCGCCGACGACACCGAACTCGCGCTCCGCATCCGCCGGGCCGGCAAGCGCGTCGTAATGGACCCCGCGATGGCGTTCACCGAGTCCGGCGTCTCCGAGTTCTCGAAGCGCCGCCAGCGCAAGGACCGCCGGGCGATGGGCCTGCTCAAACTCCTCGTCCAGAACCGGGACATGCTCGGCCGCTACGGGTTCTACGGCACCGTCGTCCTCCCGTTCAACTGGTGGTTCATGGTCGTCTCGCCGTGGCTGCTCGCGGCGAGCGTCGCACTGGCGACTGTCGCCGGCGTCCTCCTCGCGGGGCCGCTCGGCCTCGCCGTTCCGGGCGCCGTCGCGGCCTTCGCGTGGGCCGGCCAGTCTGAACGCCTCGGTCCGCTCCAGCCGCTGTACGCCGTCTTCGACTCGCAGGTGTCGCTGCTCGTCGCCGCGGTCGAACTCCTCCGCGACGAGGGCGACGGCACGTGGGAACTCGACCGGGAGTCGAGGGAGTACTTCGAGTGAACGTTCTCTACGTCACGACGCGGTATCCTCCGCACACCGGCGGCGTCGAGACCCACGTCGCCGAGCTTGCGTCCCGGTTCGCCGCGGCGGGACACGACGTGACGGTCCTCACCGCCGACGCCGAGGGACTCACCCGCTCGGCGGAGTACCGGGAGGGCGTCCGCGTGATTCGACACCCCGGCGTCGCCCCCGGCGGCGCGTTCCACGTCGCCCCGGAGATTCTGGCGACCCTACGCCGTCTCGTCGGCGACGCCGACATCGTCCACGCCCACAACTACCACTCGCTTCCGCTCCTGTTCGCGGCGCTCGGTACCGACGCGGAGACGCCGTTTGTCGCCACCCCGCACTACCACGGCGGGAGCGCCTCCGCGCTCCGGGACAAACTGCTGTCCGTCTACCGGGTTCCGGGCCGCTGGGCGCTCTGCCGCGCCGACGCCCGCATCGCGGTCAGCGGCTGGGAGCGCCGGCAGCTCGAAGCCGACTTCGGCGTCGAGGCGACGGTGATTCCGAACGGCCTCGACGTGGCGCGGTTCGCCGAGGCGTCCCCCGGCCCCGAGTGGGCGGACCGCGACTACCTGCTTTCTGTCGGCCGGTTAGAGGAGTACAAAGGCGTCCAGCACGTGATTCGAGCCCTCCCCGACCTCGATTACGACCTCGCGGTCGCCGGAGCCGGCGACTACGGGTCGGAGCTGAAGCGACTCGCCCGCGAGGTCGGCGTCGAAGACCGCGTTCACTTCCTCGGCTTCGTCGCCGACGAGGACCTGCCGGGGCTGTACGCCGGTGCGGCGGCGTTCGTGACGATGTCGGAGTTCGAGGCTTACGGGATGACGGTCGCCGAGGCGCTCGCAGCGGGCACCCCGTGCGTCGTCCGCAACGCGGGAGCGCTCGTCGACTGGGCCGAGCGCCCCGACTGCGTCGGCGTCGACCCCGCGACCGTCGTCTCGGGCGTCGAGCGCGCCGTTGCCCTCGACGCGCCGGCCGAACCGCTCCCAACGTGGGAGGACGTGGTCGAACGGACGGCCGCCATCTACGACTCAGTCTGTCACGGCGGGTGGCGCTGAGGCCGGCTGTCGCTACGCGTCGCCGCGCCGTCCGAAGAACGCTGTTTCGCCGGCCTCGCCGAGCGATGACCGGTCCACCGTCACGCCGAGTCGGGACTCGTGCTCGGCCGCGGTCGCCTGCACGCGTCGGAGCCGCCTGTCGAACTCGGCGCGGTCCCGCATCGGCGTCGGCGTCGGGAACGACTCGCGGGACGCCGCGACGGGGTACGCGAGGAGGAACGTCAGGCAGTCGTAGCCGCGTTTCATCGCGTGCGTGAGCGGCGGGCGCGAGCGTTCGAGCGGACTAGTCGGCGCGGTCGCGGCCCACTTGAGACAGCTCGTCAGCGTGACGCCGCACTGGGCGTCGGCGACCTTCCCCGCGAAGTCCCGATAGCGCATCTCGTCGACGACCGACCGCTCGTAGCCGATGCTCTCGCGGACGGACCCGTGTTCGAGCCGGAGCATCGCGTCGTCGGCCAGCAACCGTCGCCAGAGGTCCCGGTCCTCCGAGGTCGGGAGGTTCCGGTAGGGAATCCGTTCGAGGAGCGACGCGGGCGCGATGTTGAGCCCCTGCCCGTTCAGGTACAGCGGGCCGTCGAACCCCGCTTCGAACGCGTGGTAGACGCTGACGAAGTCGCGGATGCAGTCGTCGTACACGTCGTCGGCGTCCAGTTGGGGCAACACGTAGTCGCCGCGGGCTCGCTCGACCGCGATCTGTCTGTCGCGGCCGAGATGGCGTTCGGGGTCCGCGTCGAGTTCGACGACGCGAAGCGTCTCGTGTCGCTCTTGGAGGTCGCGCAGCAGCGAGACGCTCCCGTCGTCGGAGCCGCCGTCGACGACGAGCACCTCGAACTCGGGCGTGAGCTGGCCGAGGATACTCTCCAGCGAGCGCTCGAGCGTCTCGGCCATGTTGTAGTTGCAGACGGCGACGGTGTACCGGACCATGCTCAGGCGTAGCCGAGGTCGCGGAGCCGGTCCTTCATCTCCTCGCGTTCCGAGGCGGACGCCGACTCCGCGTCGCCGGCGTGGACCCGCCGCCGGTCGTCGCCGTCCGCGACGGCCCACGGTACCTCGACGAGTTCCGGCGTGCGGATACCCTTCGGGTGGCCGTAGCCCCGAATCTGGGCGGGAAAGACGCGCTCGCCGAGTAAGTTTCCGTGGTCGCTCGTGACGACGAGCCGACCGGAAACGGCGGACCGAAGC
Source organism: Haloferax sp. Q22 (assembly GCF_001482285.1). Classification (GTDB taxonomy): domain Archaea; phylum Halobacteriota; class Halobacteria; order Halobacteriales; family Haloferacaceae; genus Haloferax. The sequence continues at coordinate 53,054 of NZ_LOEP01000022.1, forward strand.
TCCTCGACGGAGTCCATCACCAGCGAGAGGTTGTCCCCGTAGGCCTCCCACAGTTCGTCTCTCGAGACGGCACCCATCCAAAGCGCGTCCCACGGCGTTCGGGGTCGCCCGCCGGCCTCGCCGTCGCCCTCGCCGTGGGTCTCGCCCTCTATCTGCCACCCCGCGAACTGGAGAGTTCGTGCGCCGATAAACGGGTGGTGGGGCTGCATGTAGTGGACGACGACGCGCTTGTCGGGGTGCGCCTCGTGAGCTTCGATGGCCGCCTCCGTCACGTCGCTCGGGTGGACCGTCCGGAGTTCGTCGTCGAAGTCGTCGAGCCAGACCTCGTACAGCTCGTGGAACGCGTCGCCCGCCTCCCGCGAGACGTACGGGTTCGCGGTCACGTACACCGTGTCCCCGTACTCGCCGCCGGTGAAGTTCTGCCGAACCCACTCTCGGGTGGTGCTTCCGGCGCTCGTCACGTGTCGGTACTCGTCGTACGCCGACGTGTCGACGCGTTCTTCGAAGAGGTCGACGCGGCAGGCGTCGAGGAGAACGAGCGTGTCCCAGTCCTCGTCCATCACGCGCACGCTGTCGCTCCGGGTGGGAGAGACGTTCGTGTGGAACGGCCCGACGACGTATTCGAAGAACCGCTCGCGCCACCAGAACGTATCGGTGAAATTGCGACGAAGCCCGTCGAGGACGTAGCGGGCTTTATCGAGCACAGCCATGGCTGTGTGCTCTCTGGGGAGAGTATTTATAATCTCTACCTCCGGTCCCGAATCGAGGACGTGACCGCCTCGAAATCACATCTGATAATTTGAGGAGAACAGTTATTACCGGAATGGCGCACCCACCGGTATGCACTCCGTCAACTACATCTACAACAACACGATACGGGAGGCGCTCCCGCGGAAGGTAAGCGAGTTCTCCGGCGTGAAGGTGAAAAAAGAGCGGCTCTTCGACCTGCGAGCCGACCGCCCGAACTACAAGCCGCGGCAGGTGAGCGCGCTGACCGAGCGCGTGGGGGAGACCGACAGCGTCGGAATCATCGGCGGTGGATGGGGCGTCTCGGCGGTCATCGCGGCGGAACACGGTGAGCGCGTGACCGTCTACGAGGCGAGCGACGAGCAGGTCGAACACGTGAAGACGACGCTCGCGCTCAACGGCGCGGACACGAACACGGACGTGGTCCACGGACTCGTCGCAGAGGGACGGAACGTCTACGGCGATAGCTCGGCTGCGGTCGTCTCGCCGGGAGACCTCCCAGCGTTCGACGTGTTGGAGATGGACTGCGAGGGTGCCGAGGTGCCGATTCTCCGCGGTCTGACGTGTCGCCCGCGGGTGTTAATCGTCGAGACTCACCCGAAGTTCGACGCGCCCGACGAGACCGTCTGCGAACTCGTCGAGTCGCTGGGCTACGATATCGCATCCGTGAGGCCCAAAAAAGAGGCGTCCGAGGGAAGCGTCGTCGTCGCGGAGCACTCGCGAGACTGACCGGCGTTCCCGCCCGTGTTCTCAGATGTAGCCGAGCTTCGAGAGCTGGCTCTTCGTCGAATCGGCGAGTTCGCGGTCGGCGCGGGGCGTCCCGACGGTCGCCGAGTCACGGGCGTGTGCGTCGAGTCGCGACCGAGGGTCGACGCCGCCGGGGTCGGCGTACTCGACGAACCCGCTCACGTCCTCGTGACCGTAGTACCCGGCGAACGCGATACCCCGAAGCTTCTCGTCGTACCGCTCGATGTCTTGGGCCGGGAATCCGTTCTCCCGGAGCTGGTCGAACGTGAGCGGGCGGAGCCCGTGGAACTCGGTCATCGCCTCGCGGTCTGACGGGAGGGCGCGCAGGTCGTGGCCCGCCGTCTCCGCGGGGGCGTCCACGTCACAGAGCCCGAGCACGGTCTGGAACACGTCCACGAGACTCGCGGTCTCGCGGACGGTCTCTCGTCCGCCGCGACCGTCCGAGACGACGAGCGGGACGTGGGTCAGCTCGTCGTAGAGCCCGTAGCGGTGGCCGGCGAGGTCGTGTTCGCCGAACAGCTCACCGTGGTCGCTCAGCGTGACGACGACGTCGAACTCGTCGGTGAGTTCGTCGAAGATGTCGCGGTACACCTCCGAGAGGTACCGCGCGCAGTCGTTATACGCCCGCCAGAAGAGCTCGCTGTCGAAGTCGCCGGCGAGCACCTTCTCCGAGTCGGCGTACATGTCCACGCTGCGCGCGTCGGTCGTCGCGTACTCGGGCGGTGCCCAGTACGGCGAGTGGACCTCCATCAGGTTGGCGAAGAGGAACTCGGACTCGCCGAAAGACCACGAGCGGAGCTTCCGCAGGAAGTGCGCCGCGCCGTCGTCCTCGGCGCGGAACATCTCGTACCCGGCTTTCAGCGACTGCAGGGTTCGACTGTCGCCGTCCAGCACCGCGCGAACTACCGACTCTGGGTACCGAAGCGGCCCCGAGAAGAACCCGTCTTTGCTCCAGTTGTACGTCTCCGGAAGCGCGTTCAGGATGTGCCAGCCGTACTCTGTCTCGTCGAAGCCGCGCGTGAACTCGAACAGGTGTGATATCAGCGGGTTCGCGCTGAAACACCGCGTCCTGTAGCCGGCGTCGGAGAGCAGCCCCGCCAGCGTCGGTCGGTCGTCCGGGAGGTACTCGTGCTGCGAGTGAGCACCGACCTCGCTCGGGTACGCGCCCGTGAACAGCGAACCGTGGGCCGGAACCGTGTAGCTCCCGGTCGAGTACGCCTCCTCGTACCGGACGCCGGGAAGCCAGTCGAAGTGCTCGTCGAACACGTCCTTTCGCATCGTGTCGAGGACGATGACTGCAACGTTCATCAGCCTCACAGCGACGGTTATCCGGCATAAGACCGAGGGCCTAGTTATCAGAACTGGTACTCTGGTGTCATCCCGACGAGTGGTCCCGGCGTGACCCGGGTGGGTGTCACTCCCAGTCGCCGGTGATTTCCGCCCGTTCCACCGCGTCGTCGACCACGCGTCGCATGTTCCGCCGGAACGCCTCGACACCGAACCGGTCGGCGAACGCGGATATCTCCTCGGGAGTCCACGAGACGCCCCGCTCCGAGAACTCGGCCACCGCGGCCTTGATGTGCTCGACGCCTCGCTCGTAGACGTACCCGTTGTCGCCCGGCGATATCTGAACTCGCGTGAACCCGTCGTCGACGCCGAGAACGGGCGTCCCGGCGGCCATCGCCTCGATGGGGACGATACCGAAGTTCTCGGACCGCGTGTTCATGAGGAGCGCCCGCGCGTGGCTCATGAGCGCGCGCTTGTCGGACTCCGAAACGCGCCCGGCGAAGACGACGTTCGACGACCCGGCCGCGAGTCGTTCCAGTCGCTCCCTGTCCGGGCCGTCGCCGGCCACCACGAGCGTCTCGTCGAGGTCGGTGAACGCCTCGACGACCTCGTCGATGCGCTTGAGATGGTGGAGCCGCGAGAGGACGAGGTAGAACTCCTCCTCGGGGACGACGGCCGTCCGGTCGGTCTCCGGGGAGAACTCGTCGACCGCGACCGGTGGGTAGACGACGCTGATTCGGTCCGAGTCGACGCCCCAGTGGACGTTCAGTCGGCGCTCCGTGAGTTCCGAGTTGACGACGTAGCGGTCCGGAGTCGGTCGCTGTGTGTAGAGCACCCGGCCGCCGAGCGCGTACGCGAGTCCGGCCGTCGAGTCGATCTCCTCTTGGAACCGGTCGGTCTGCGCCCGCGGCGTCGCGTGGATGTACTGAATCGACACCTGTCGGTCCATCGGGATGTACCACCCGGGCGCGAGGCCGCTGCCGATGATGACGTCGGCGTCGTGGAGCGCCTCGACCCGAGACCAGACGAACGCGTCCGTCACCTCGCTCGGAATCGGCGTTCGCGCGAGCGCCCGAGAGAGGAGCGAGTCGGTGGTGCGAACCGTGTCGATGTCCGAGGGGACGGCGGCGTCCCGGTCGATGTCGGTGACGATGGGCGCGTCGAAACACCGCGCGAGCGCGGTCGTCACGCGGTCCGCACCGCCGCTGTTTCGATACTCGGTCTGGGCGATACGAACGTTCATCTATCGACCGACGGGTCGGCGAAAAAGCGGGAGACGGTCATCATACGTTGGGTGTTACTTCTTCGGTCGATTTATTATAGTTCACCGTTTTCATCGCGCAAATGCGAAGCGTAGTCCTCATCTGTCTCGACACCGTCCGAAAGGACTATTTCGACAGATACGCTCGACGAATTCCCCAGCGGGCAGACGTCTCGTTCGAGGAGTGTCGAGCGGCGAGTTCGTGGTCGGTTCCCAGTCACGCCAGCATCATGCTGGAATCACTCCCCCACCGACACGGGGTCCACGACTACAACCGCGGCTACGACGGCATCGATCCCGACGACACCTTCCTCAGCCGACTACCGGACCACGAGTCGCTCGGGGCCAGCGCGAACGTCTACGCCTCGTCCGCGTTCGGGTTCAACGAGCTCTTCGACGAGTTTCTGGAGGTTTCGCCCGACCGTCGGTACCCGAAGGGGATTCACGTCGGGCGGTTCGGCTACGACTTCGACGGCGACGGGATACGGAAGTACCTCGGTTTCATCCCCGCGGCACTCACGCACGACTACCCGGTACAGAGCTTCCTGAACGGCGCGTCGGTAGGCATCGAGCGGATGGTCGAGAAGCTCCCCGTCCCGACGCCGTTCGACGACGGTGCGAAGATAATCTCCAAGGTCGGAGCCGACGCCGTCGAGCGAACCGACGGTCCGTTCTTCCTGTTTACGAACTTCATGGAGGCGCACGCGCCGCACCGCGCCGCCGCCCACTACGACTCGGAGCTGTACTCCGCGCCGAACACGTGGGACTCCAGCGCGTTCGACAAGTGGGACATCAACCTCGGCGGTGAGGCCGGCCTCGAAGCCAACGAGAAGCACGTCACCTACTACCGCGAGCTGTACGGCGCGGCCATCGAGTACCTCGACCGTCAGGTGTCGGCGTTCATGGACCGGGTCCAGGCGGCCGCCGACCACGAAGTGACGTTCATCGTCACCGGCGACCACGGCGAGAACCTCGGAAAGGAGGAAGACGGCTACCTCCTCGGTCACGACAGCAGCCTCTCCGAAGGGCTCGTCCACGTCCCGTGTTACATCGTGAACCCGCCGGAGGGGTACGACGAATTCGAAGACGAGCTGTTTTCTCATCTCGGTCTCGGCGAACTCATCGTCGGTCTCGCGAACGACGAGACACCCGACGTGTTCGAAGACCGCATCAGCGCCGAGCTGGTCGGCAGCACGAACGCGAGTCCGCCCGAAGACGCCGAGTACTGGACGCGGATGCTCCGAAGCGTCTACCTCGCCCCCGACGAGAAAATCGTCTGGGACTCGCTCGGAACCGGCCTGCGATACGAGCGGCGGGCCGACGGTGACGGCTGGCGTGAGGTCGGCGAAACCGACGAGTTCGAGGCGTTGGACGAGGCGCTGTTCGACGTGCCGATAGCCGAGTACCAGCAATCCGCGGCCGCCGGCGAGCAGTCCGCCGACGTCCATCAGGCCACCCGTGACCGCCTCGAGGAACTCGGTTACCTCTGAATGTCCATCGGAATCGTCACCGAACCGGACTGGGGTCTCGGCGGAATCGGCGTGTTCGGCGAGGAGGTGTGTCCCCGACTCTTGCGCCGCGAGGAGACGGTTCGCATCGAGGTCGACCGAAACGGGGTCCGCTCGCTCCCGTTCCCCTCGGTGCTGACGTACGGGAAGCGCTGGCTGGTCGGCTCGAAGCTCCGCGACCGAATCGCGGCGTCGGATGCGGCGGTCGTCTTCCTGCCGGACCACCGGTACCTGACGTTCGACCCGGGGTCGGTCCCGCAGACGGTGGTCCCGTACGTCCACGACATCCTCCCGGTGACGACGCTGTTTTCCGACGTCCCGTCGACGCTCTTCGCGCGGCTCTACACCCGCCGACTGTCCGCGCTCGACGCCGCGATTTGCGCGAGTCGGTTCACGGCGTCCGACCTCCGACTGCGGACGCCGTTCGACGGCGAGACTCCCGTCGTCTACCAGGGCGTCGACCAGCTCCCGTCGAACCCCGAAGAGACGTTCGAGTACGACCTCGTGTACGTCGGCTCGACCATCGACCGGAAGAACCCCGCGTTCCTGTCCGACTGCTTCGCCGCCGCGGAGGAGGCGGGGTTCAGTTGCGCGGCCGTCACCGACCGCGACGCAGAGCTTCCCGGAGACCGCTTCTCGGAGGTCTCGGCGGAGTCGCTCGGCGCGCTGCTCGCCGGCGCGAGGTTCTACCTGCACCCGTCGAAACAGGAGGGGTTCGGCCGTCCGCCGGTCGAGGCCCAACAGCTCGGGACGCCCGTCGTCGGGCTCCGAACGCCGATAAACGAGGAGGTGCTGGGCGAACCGTCCGAGGCGTGGCTCCCGATAGAGACGCCGACGGACCTCGTCGAAGTGCTGCGCGGCGACGGCGTCGACTACGAGGCGCTGGAAGCGCGCTCGGCCGAGAACGCGGCCCGCTTTTCGTGGGAGACGACCGCGGACGAAATATTCGACGTGCTGAGACGTTACAGATAGTCGTCGAGATCGAAAATCCAACCTATCTGGTGTTCGTTTTATTTCGATTCGAAACGTCTATTGAACAAGTGCGGAAATGACACGCCATGGCCGAGAACGCGCGGGGACTCTCCGTACTCATCCCCACCAAGAACGTCGGGGGGACGCTGCGTCGGTGTCTGGAGAGCGTCGCGGACATCGCCGACGAAATCGTCGTCTTGGACTCCTACAGCGACGACGAGACGCTCGATATCTGCGCCGAGTTCGACACCCGGGTCATCCAAGCCGAGTTCCGCGGGTTCGGTGAGCTTCGAAAGCGCCTCATCGACGAGGCCGAACACGAGTGGATATTCTTCATCGACGCGGACGAGGAGGTCTCCGACGAGTTGGCGCGCGACATCGAGCGCGTGCTTCGAGACGGGCGAGACGGCCTCTACCGCGTCGGCCGGACGAACAAGATGTTCGGGTCGTGGATGAAAGACATCGGCGGCGACCCGCTTCGGCTGGGGCCGAAAGCCGCGTTCGCGGTGCCCGACGACGTCGTCCACGAGGTCGTCGAGCCCGCGCCGGGGTACGAGGTCGTCGAGTGTCTCGGCGTGTTGCGGCACTACACCTACGAGTCGATAAGCGAGTTCTTCCAGAAGTTCGACCAGTACACCTCGCTGGAGGCCCTCGAAATCGTCACCGAGGGGAAGTCACCGTCGCTGTGGCGCTACGCGGCCAAAGGGTTCGCGACCGCCGGCCGGCACCTGATTCTGGAGAAGGGTATCCTTGAGGGCTACGCCGCCATCCTGTTCGCCTCCTTCTCGTTTCAGTACCGGCTCGTCACCTACGGCAAGGTCCGCGAGTTAGAGGCCTTCCGGCGAGAGCACCCGGACGACTGGGAGCAGGCGTGGTTCGAAACGAGATGTAGCCGTTGAACGCCCAGAGATGAGCAAGAGCAAATCACTCAAGATGGGCCGAGAGGTGATTCTCAGCCTCGGCTCGGACGTGGTGATGAGCCTCATCGGGTTCGTCGGTATCGTCGCGTTCGCTCGGCTGCTCGGCGACGTCGGCCTCGGCGAGTACCGTACGGTCGTCGCCGTGGCGATGGTTCTGGGACAGGTGGCCAACGGCACCGGCTGGGCGATTCGCAAGCGCGTCAGCGAAGTCGGCGTCGACCCACGGGACTACCTGAGTACGGGGCTCATCTTCCACGCGGCGTTCACGCTCTGTCTGCTCGTCGCGTTCGCCCTCTTGAACCCGTTCGTCGTCGACTACTTCGGGAGCGTGGAACTCGCCTACGCCGTCGTCCTCCTCGTTGCCGCGCTCGGCGTCTTCGAGATACTCACCCACCTCTACGCCGGCCTCGGCTACCCCGCGAACGCGTCGTGGATAGACGCGGTGCGGAGCGTCCTGACGCTCGGGTTCCAGATACTGTTCATCGTCTGGGGGCTCGGCTCCTTCGGCGTCGTCGCGGGGCTGGCGGTGGCGACGTTCGCGAGCGCGGGGATCACCGCCGTCGTCGCGAGCGTCTACCCGCGGATTCCGACTTGGAGCAGCGTGAGCCGACTGTACGAGTTCGGTAAGTGGAACGTTCCGACCCAGCTACTCCGGTCGTTCGACTCCCAACTCGACGTGCTCATCCTCCGGCTCGCGGTCGGCGCGGGACCGGTCGGCATCTACACCGCGGCCGCGACCGCATCCATGCCGGGCACGATGCTGGGCGGGTCGATAAAAGACGCGCTGTCCGTGAAGTCGAGCGGCGTCTCGTCCAGCGGCGAGCCGATACGGGCGGACCTCGTGAACTCGGTCTCGTACGCGGGGCTGCTCTCGATTCCGATTTTCTTCGGCGCGGCCGCCATCCCGCGGGAGTTGATGGTCACCGTCTTCGGCGGCGACTTCTCGGCCGCCGGGCCGGCGCTCGTCGGCCTCACGTTAGCGCCGGTCGCCGGGGTGTACATCGGGGCGTTCGAGGCGGCGGTCGAGGGAATCGACAGGCCGGAAGTCGCCCTGCGAATCAGGCTCGTCTCCACGGCCGTTCACCTCATCCTGTCGTTCGCGCTCGTCTGGCAGTTCGAACTCCTGGGCGTCATCGCGGCGATGGTGCTGACAAACTGGCTCGTCCTCGCGGCGTACCAGTTTTTCGCCCACCGGCACCTCGGCGGCGTCGCGGTCACCAGACCGATGCTCGCGCAGTTCGCGAGCGGAGCCGTCATGTTCGCCGCCGTCGAGCTCACCACGAGATACGTCGTGACCATCACCAGTTGGGTCTGGCTGTCGGTGGTGCTGGCGGTCGGCGTCGTCACGTACTTCGGGTCGCTGATCGTCGTGAGCCGCCACTTCAGAGAGACGGTCTACGGCTCGCTACAGGACGTGCTGGAGGGGTGAACTACCGGCGTCCGGTCGCGTCGATCCCGCGTTTCGTCCCTGCCTCTCCGGCGCGGGTCGCCGCTCGTTCGGCCGCGAAACCGCGACTAGACGACCGTGAGAACCCACGAACTGTTGGTCTCACCGGGAGATAGCCCGTCTCGGCGATGAAACCGAGTCATAAGGCTTATGCGGGTTTTCCCAGTCCATCGAAGCGATGAGCGCAGACACAGAGCGCATCGAGGACCCCGACTCGAAATCGGTCCTCGACCTCGCTAAGGACTGGTATCACGTCCCCGCCCTCCTCGTGATACTGGTCGCCATGTTGGCCGTCCGTCTTCGGTCGTATAGCAATTTCATCAGGGACGGTGACGTCCTCTTTTCGGGGAACGACGCCTGGTACCACCTCCGTGAGGTGACGTACACCGTCCAAAACTGGCCGTCGACGATGCCGTTCGACCCGTGGACGTACTTCCCGTTCGGGACGAGCGTCGGCCAGTTCGGGACGATTTACGACCAGATTATCGCGACGGTCGCCCTCGTCGTCGGCCTCGGCAGTCCGTCGGCCGACCTCGTCGCCAAGACGCTGCTCGTCGCCCCGGCGGTCTTCGGGGCGCTCGTCGCCATCCCGACGTTCCTCATCGGCCGCCGTCTCGGCGGTCGCCTCGGCGGCATCTTCGGGGTCGTCATCCTCGCGTTGCTCCCCGGGACGTTCCTCCAGCGCGGCCTCGTCGGCTTCGCCGACCACAACGTCGCCGAGCCGTTCTTCCAGGGCTTCGCGGTCGTCGCGGTCATGATCGCCCTCACGGTGGCGAACCGCGAGAAACCCGTCTGGGAACTCGTTGCCGCCCGCGACTTCGACGCCCTCCGTTCCACGCTTATCTGGTCCGCGCTCGCGGGCGTGGGCATGGCGCTCTACATGTGGGCGTGGCCGCCGGGCGTCCTTCTGGTCGGCATCTTCGGCCTGTATCTGGTCCTCCAGATGGTCGCCGACTACGTCGGCGGGCAGTCCCCGGAACACGTCGCGTTCGTCGGTGCGGTCTCGATGCTCGTCACCGGCCTCCTGATGTTCGTCCCGCTGACCGACTTCTCGTTCAGCGTGACGAACTTCAGTCTCCTCCACCCGGTCATCTCCTTCGGCGTCGGCGCGGGCGCGGTCGTCCTCGCCGGTCTGGCCCGCTGGTGGGAGTCCGCCGACGTCGACGACCGCGGCTACCCCGCCGCAGTCGCCGTCCTCGGCCTCGTCGCAATCGGTGCCATTTCGGTCGCTCTCCCGGCTGTGTTCGACAGCCTCGCGGTGAACTTCCTCCGCACCGTCGGCTTCAGCGCCGGTGCGGCGACGCGCACCATCGGTGAGGCACAGCCCTTCATCGCCGCGAACGTCCTCCAGAACACCGGCATGACCGCGACGGAGCGCATCATGTCCGAGTACGGCTTCACGTTCTTCACCGGCCTCGTCGGCGCCATCTGGCTCGTCGGCAAGCCGCTCGTCCGCGACGGTGACACCCGGAAAATCGGCTACGTTGCCGGCAGCCTCGCCGCCTTCGGCGTCATCTTCCTGATTCCGGCCATCCCGGCCGGCGTCGGCGGGCTCCTCGGCCTCGAATCCTCGCTTGTCAGCCTCGCCATCGTGACCGCCCTCATCGTCGGCGCGGTGCTGCAGGCCGACTACGAGAGCGAACACCTGTTCGTCCTCGTCTGGGCGGCCATCATCACCTCGGCCGCCTTCACGCAGGTCCGCTTCAACTACTACCTCGCAGTCGTGGTCGCGGTGATGAACGCGTACCTCCTCCGCGAGGTGCTCTCGCTCGGCATCATCGACCTCGCCGACACCGACCGCCTCGACGACGTGTCGCTCGGAACCGTCGCGGTCGTCGCTATCGCCCTGCTTCTCGTTCTCACGCCGGTGCTCGTGGTACCGATTCAGCTCGGCAACGCCGGCACCAGCAACAACGCCATCGAGTCCGCCCGGACCGGCCCGGGCACGGTGACGCAGTGGCAGGACAGCTTCGAGTGGATGCAGACCAACACGCCCGAAGAGGGAGAGTTCGGTGGCGCATCCAACGGGATGGAGTACTACGGAACCTACGAACGGACGAGCGACTTCGACTACGCCGAGGGAAGCTACGGCGTCATGTCGTGGTGGGACTACGGTCACTGGATAACCGTTCTCGGCGAGCGCATCCCGAACGCTAACCCGTTCCAGCAGGGCGCGACCGAGGCGGCGAACTTCCTCCTCGCACCGAACGAAGCGCAGGCCTCCGACGTCCTCGCCGACATGAGCGAGGAGGGTAACGAGACCCGCTACGTCATGGTCGACTGGCAGATGGCCTCGACCGACTCCAAGTTCGGTGCCCCGACCGTCTTCTACGACGAGTCGAACGTGTCGTCGTCCGACTTCTACGGCCCGATGTACCGACTGCAGGAACAGGACGGACAGACGAGAATCGCCGCCGTGTCGAACCTCAAGGACCAGCGGTACTACGAGAGCCTGATGATTCGGCTCTACGCGTACCACGGCAGCGCCCGTGAGGCGTCGCCCATCGTCGTCGACTGGGAAGAACGAACGTCCGCCGACGGCGAGACCACGTTCAAGGTGACGCCCTCCGACGGACAGCCGGTCAGAGTGTTCGACAACATGACCGCCGCCGAGGAGTACGTCGCGAACGACCCGACCTCGCAGATCGGCGGCATCGGAACGTTCCCCGAAGAGCGCGTCGCCGCCCTCGAACACTACCGCCTCGTGAAGTCCTCGAACAGTTCGGCGCTCCGCTCGGGGTCGTACCAGAACTCGCTCGTCCGCGAGGGGAACACCTACGGCATCCAGCCGCAGGCGCTCGTCCCCGACAACCCGTCGTGGGTGAAGACGTTCGAGCGCGTCCCCGGCGCGACGGTCGAAGGCAGCGGTGCCCCGGCCAACGCGACGGTGACCGCGCGCGTCCAGATGCGCGACCTGACCACGGGAACGAACTTCACCTACACGCAGCAGGCGCAGACCGACGCCGACGGTGAGTTCACGATGACGCTCCCGTACTCCACGACCGGCTACGGCGAGTACGGCCCGGACAACGGCTACACGAACGTTAGCGTCCGCGCGACGAGCGGCTACACGTTCACCGGCCCGACGACGTTCGCCGGGAACAACACCGTCGTCAGCTACCAGGCGCAGAACGTCGCCGTCGAGGAGGGCCTCGTCAACGGTGCCGAAGACGGTGCCGTGGCGGTCACCCTCGAACGGAACGAACAGGAGTTCGACCTGACGGAGAACTCCGCTTCGAACGACTCGCAGACGAACGAGTCGGCGTCGACCTCGTCGTCGGTCGACGCGAGCGCGGTCTCGGTCGCCGCGTAGATTCGGACCGGAACCGGTCCGCGCGCCGTCCGCAGTTTCCACGCACTTTTTTCGCGCGACGGTCCGCAGAGCGGTGGACTGATATCCTTCCCGAGAGAGCATCCGACAACGAAATGTCGAGGAACTCAGACGGGGCGACACCCCGTTTCTCGTTGCTTCTCATCTACCTGAAGGGCATCTGTATGGGTGCCGCCGACGCCGTTCCGGGCGTCTCGGGCGGCACTATCGCACTCATCACGGGCATCTACGAACGGCTCATCAGCGCGGTGACGGCCATCACGCCCGGTCGAATCAAGCGCGCCCTCGGCGTCGTCGTCCCGGGACGCCGGGCCGACGCCGTCGCGGCGATGCGCGAGGTCGACATCGGCTTCCTGTTGGCGCTCGGTGCGGGTATCGCCACCGCCATCGTGACCGTGATGCGCGTACTCCACATCGCGCTCAACGAGGCACCGGTCCCTACCTACGGCTTCTTCTTCGGGCTCATCGCCGCGTCGGCGGTCGTCCTGTACGCGCAGGTCTCGCTCGACGGCCCGCGACAAATCGCGGCCGCCGTCGCCGGGTTCGTCATCGCCTTCGTCGCCTCGGGCGGGGGTGCCGGGGTCGCCGGACACTCGCTTCCCGCGATTGCGTTCGCCGGCGGCATCGCCGTCAGCGCGATGATTCTTCCCGGCGTCTCGGGGTCGCTCCTCCTGTTGATTCTCGGTCAGTACAGGTACATGACCGCGACGCTCAACGCGTTCGTCGACAGCCTCGTCGACGTCGTCGGCGGCGCGCCGCTGTCGGTCGTCATCGAACCGGGGACGGTCGTCATCACGTTCATGCTCGGGGCCGTCGTCGGCCTGTTCAGCATCGCACACGTCGTCCGCTGGGCGCTCGAACACCACCGCCGAGCGACGCTGGCGTTCCTCGTGAGCCTCATCGTCGGGGCGCTCCGCGCGCCGGTCGTAAAGAGCACCGAGGAACTGGTCGACGCGGGGCTGTCGTGGACGACAGAGCTCTACGCCGCGTTCGCCGTGGCCGCGGTCGTCGGCGCAGCGGTTGTCCTACTCGTCGACCGGTACACGGGAATCATCGAGTCCTGAGCGGGGCCGTCGCGGCGGACGGCCGCGGGGTGAGAAGGAAGTCGATTGGCTGTTCGGACGCGATACGCTCACGGACTCGCGCGGGCGATGGCGGCCCTCACTCGCGGGCGACGGCGATGTTCCGAACCGACCCGCCGCAGTCGGGACACTCGGACAGGTGAGACCCACTGACCGTCCGCGTGCGACAGGAGCGACACTCGTAGTACCCCTCTGTCGGGTGATAGTCGTCGATGACTGAGTTATGTAATGCCATGTTATTAGTTGGCACGGTTCTCGTGGTAAGCGTTGTCCTGATATTCAACAAATTACTCTAGTATGTTAATGTTTACAACCGCATTAGTTCGGGAGGTGTAACTATATTCACCACATAGCACCTCAGATTACAATTCTTGTGAGAAAATATCCCATCTGCCCTGTCGGTCGCGTCAGCGCCGGGCGACGCAGACGAACGTCTCGCGGCGCGTCTCACCGTGGGAAACGGTGAAGCCGACCGATTCGAGCGCGTCGGTCGCGTCGCCAAGACCGAAGCGCTCGTCGAGCGGCGGCCCGTCCTCCCCCGACCCGGATGTGGACCAATCGACCACGACCACGGTACCGCCGGGACGGACGACGCGGGCGAGTTCTGCGAGCGCGTCGTCGGTGGCGAACTCGTGGTAGGTCATCGTTGAGAACGCGGCGTCGAGGTGGTCGTCGTCGAACGGAAGCGATGCCACGTCGGCCGTGACGAACTCGACGTTGTCGGGTGCTCCCTTCTCGCGGTAGTAGTCATGCATGACCGCCTGTACGTCCACCGCGTAGAGCGTGCCGACGTATGGGGCGACTTCGTCGGTGTAAAAACCGGTGCCGCTGCCGAGGTCGGCGACGACCCGGTCGGGAGCGACGCCGAGGTGCGAGAGCAGTTCCTCTCGGGAGGCGAATCGGAACCGCGCGGAGTCGTCGAGTTTCGCCGCCCTGTCGGCGTCGAAGGTGTGAAAGCCCATGGATGCATTCCGCGCCCCGGCCCGTAAGTCCCATCGGTTCCGGAAGATGCGTGTTCGGCGCGTACACAACTGTCCCGGTGGGTTCGCTCCGGCGGCGAGCGTCGGGTGCCGAGCGGGCCGACCGCGAAACTGCCGACGGCGATGGGCTTTTTTGCCCGGCAGTCAGTCTCACACGTATGGAACCCCAACTTCGACGACCGACGCGACGCGTCTGCGAGCGCTGCGGTCGGGTGGAACGCTGGGACGACGACGCCGCGACGTGGGTCGTCGCCGAAGAAGACGGCGAGAAACGGGTCGGAAGCCCCTATTGTATCCACGAGTGGGACATCAACGGCCGCTTCGCTCCCTTCGAAGAGCCGGCCTGAGACGCCGACGAACTGCGCGCGCGGTCGTCGTGCTACGCCGCTACGCCGCGTCTTCTTCCCGGAGCGATTCGAGCACCGAGAGCGTGCCGTCCATGTACGACTGTTCGAGCACCGTGTCGGCGGCCTCCCTGGCCACGTCGTCCGCGTTGGCGACGGCGAACGAGCGACCGGCGACGCGGAACGTCGAAGCGTCGTTGACGCTGTCGCCGACGGCGACGAACGCCGCCGGGTCGTAGCCCATCGTCTCGCAGACGCGTTCGAGGCCGACGCCCTTCTCCACCCCCGGAGTCTTGATGTGGTACGCGTAGCCGGTGTCGATGACTTCGAGGTCGAACTCGTCAGCGACCTCTCGGAGGAGCGCCTCGTCGGCGTCGAGGCGGGCGATAATCTCGGTCTCGCGCCAGCGGTTCGCGGTGTCTGCGGCGTCCCACCCGAGGTCGCCGCCGCGCGCGACGAACTCGTCAGCGGCGGCCTGCGCGGCCTCGCGGTCGCCGGTGAACGTCACCTCGCCGTCGGCGAGGACGACCCCACCGTTCTCCGCGATGACCGTCTGCGGGAGGCCGAGGTAGTGACACAGCGAGACCGGATAGGGAAACGCCTTGCCGGTGGCGAGGATGACGGGCGCGTCCCACGTCGGGAGCACCTCGAACGCGCGCGGGTCGAGGCGGCCCTGCGCGTCGGTGAGCGTCCCGTCGATGTCGAGTACGAGCGGCGGAACCATACCCGGAGTTGGGAGACGGGGGAAAAAGATTCAGCGGTCGGGGAGAAGCGCGCCGCAGGACGGCCCGAGCGGGTCGTCGCTCTCGCAGGTCGCGGGGGGCGCGCAGGTCGCCACCTCCCACGGCTCAGCGCTCGGCGTCGTCCAGCCCGCGGAACGCCAGCGTCGAGAAGTTCGGGACGGGGCGCGTCGCCGGCCGGCCCGGCCCGTCGGTGGAGTCGCCGTCGGAGACGCGGCGGACGATGCCGAGGTCCGAAAGTTCGTAGAGGACGCGTCGGATGGTCGCGGGCGACAGCGACACGCGCGGCGACGCGGCGACGTTCTCGGTCGCCGTCGAGACGGAGGCCGTCTCTTCGTCGTCGAGCGCGACGAACGCCCGGAGGACGCGACGGCGGCTCTCGGGGAGCGCGAACACGCGCCCGAGCGAACAGCCGTCGTCGGGGACGGCGTCGATGCCGGCGCAGACGTACTCGGTGTCGAGGGCGTCCGCGCCGTCGGCGGCGGCCAGCGTCGCCGCCCCGTAGAGCGCCGAGAGCGCGTCGTGGGCGTCGCCGTCGGCCCACTCGGCCACCTCGCGCGTCGCCTCGTGCGAGAGCGCGTTTCGGGTGACGCCGTCCGAGGCGCGCGCGACGAGGATATCTACGAGGCTGTGGCGCTCGTAGGCCGGCACCGCGATGGACGCCGCGTCGGTGGCGTCGATGGCGTCAGTCGTTCCGTCCCCGTCGTCGCGCTCGCTCGCGTCGCTTCGAGGGTCGCGGCCGACGGTGAGCACCGAGAGGTGCGGCGACACCGACGAGAGCGTCTCGACCGCCGTCGCCGCGGGGTAGGTCTCCGGTTCGTCGACGTGGTCGACGGCGACGACCGCGTGTTCGTCGTGGGCGACCCGGTCTGTGAGCCGCTCGCGGAGTGCCTCGACCCCGACGCCCTGCGACGGCACCGGTTCCTCGCAGAGCGCGTCGAGCGCCGCGTGGAGGAGCGCGAACTCGGTCGAGGCGTCGCGGGAGTCGACGTAGGCGAAAGAGGTCGTCGGCGTGGCGGCGGTGCGCGTGGCGGTGTGGATGACCGACCGCTGGGAGGGGAGCGCGCTGGAGAGGTGCTCGAAAAGCGTCTCGACGACCGCCGACTTCCCGGCTCCTTTCGGCCCGTGGACGTGGGCGTCGAGCGGCAGATCGCCGTCGAACACCGGGTCGAGGTGGTCGAGGATGCGTTCGAGCGTCGGCCCGCGGCCGGTCGGCTCGTCGGGGTGGGCCGTCGGGTCGAGCGCGTTCAGGTCCCGGACGAGCCGCCGTCCCGTCCCGCCGCGGCGGCGTCGTCTGGTGATTCTGTCTTCGAGGCGCATAGCGTGGAACGTTCCGTGCTGACGGTATCCAGCGCACGCGTAAAAATCGACCACTACCGACATCTTCCCTGTCAAGTGAGAACATGAAACATGGAAATCGGCCGTTCGGAGCGCTTCAAAGCCAGTTGAGAGGTTCGTTGTCGGCGAGGTTTCCATACCGGACGTAACTAATAAGAACAATAATTTTGAATTATTGTCGTCGTTTCGAATAGGCGTAGAAACGCCGAGCTACGGTATTCTACGGGCAGTACGATGGCAATCGGGTCGCCGAAGTGGTTCGTTCCGTGAGACGAACGGGGCGTGAGACGAGTGAAGGTAAAATAAAGTGCCGTCGGTCCTACCTCACGAAAGACAGATGAAAAAATCGCCGAGCGTCCTCGTCATTGGCGGGGGGTCGACCGGCACGGGCATCGCGCGCGACCTCGCGATGCGCGGGCTGGACGTGACCCTCGTCGAGAAGGGGAACCTCACACACGGGACGACGGGGCGGATGCACGGACTCCTCCACAGCGGGGGCCGGTACGCGGTGTCGGACCAGCCGTCCGCCAAGGAGTGTATCGAGGAAAACCGGGTCCTGCGGCGAATCGCGGGCCACTGCGTCGAGATGACGGGCGGGCTGTTCGTCCAGCGCCCCGAGGACTCCGACGAGTACTTCGAGAAGAAGCTGGAGGGCTGTCGCGAGTGCGGCATCCCCGCCGAAGTGCTGTCCGCCGAGGAAGCGCGCGAGATAGAGCCGTACCTCGCGAAGGACATCAAGCGCGCCATCAAGGTTCCGGACGGCGCGGTCGACCCGTTCCGCCTCTGCGTGGCGAACGCCGCGAGCGCCGTCGAACACGGCGCGCGCATCGAGACGCACTCAGAGGTCACCGACGTACTCGTCGAGAGCGGCGAGGTCGTCGGCGTCGAAGTCACTCACCAGACCGGGACCGGCCCATACGTCCACGGTGAACCCGGGGAAGTCGAGGAAATCCGCGCCGACTACGTCGTCAACGCGACGGGCGCGTGGGCCGGCCAAATCGGCGACCTCGCCGGCGTCGACGTGGAAGTCCGCCCGTCGAAGGGCGTCATGACCATCATGAACACCCGTCAGGTCGACACGGTCGTCAACCGCTGTCGGCCGAAGGGCGACGCCGACATCATCGTCCCGCACGAGACGACGTGCATCCTCGGGACGACCGACGAGGAAGTCGAGGACCCGGAGGACTACCCCGAAGAGGGCTGGGAAGTCGACCTGATGATAGAGACGCTGTCGGAGCTCGTTCCCATGCTGGCCGAGGCGCGGACGATTCGCTCCTTCTGGGGCGTCCGCCCGCTGTACGAGCCGCCAGGAACCGGCACGGAAGACCCGACGGACATCACCCGCGAGTTCTTCCTGCTCGACCACGACGACCGCGACGACCTGCCGGGCATGACGAGTATCGTCGGCGGCAAGCTCACGACCTATCGGATGATGGCCGAGCAGATTTCGGACCACGTCTGCGAGAAGCTCGACGTGGAAGCCGAGTGCCGCACCGCCGACGTGCCGCTCCCGGGCAGCGAGGACTTCACCGTCCTCCGCGACTACATGGACGACTTCGGCCTGCGGTCGCCCATCGGCCGCCGGTCGGCCCAGCGGCTCGGCTCGCGCACCGACGAGGTGCTCAACAGCGTCGACCCCAACCCGGTCGTCTGCGAGTGCGAGGCCGTCACCCGCGCCGAGATTCAGGACTCTCTCGACACCGCGGGCACGGAGCTCAACTCCGTGCGCATCCAGACGCGCGCCTCGATGGGCAACTGTCAGGGCGCGATCTGCTGTCACCGGATGGCGAACGAACTCGCGCCCGAGTACGACGAGGAGACCATTCGCGCGTCCCTCGACGACCTCTATCAGGAGCGCTGGAAGGGCGAGCGCCACGCCATGTGGGGCACACAGCTCTCACAGACCGCGCTGAAGCACATGCTCCACGCGACGACGATGAACCGCGACGAGGACCCCGCCGCGGCCGACGCCGACATCGACTTCGCCGCCTTCGACGACGGCGGTGCCTCGGAGGACGACGCCTCGGGTGTCGCGTCCGGCGGCGCGGTCGCGGACGGCGGTCGACTCGACGACCGCACGAGTGACGACGCGCTCGGAGGTGCCGATGGCGATAACTGACGACGTGCTCGTCATCGGCGGCGGTATCGCCGCCTGCACGGCGGCTCTCTCGGCCGCGGAGACGGGCGCTCGCGTGCGCCTGCTCGCCCACAAGAAGAGCACGCTCCGGCAGGCCAGCGGCCTCGTCGACGTGCTCGGCTACGCCGGCGGCGACGGTCCCCTCTCGGACCCCTACGCCGGTCTCGACGCGCTCCCGGAGGGCCACCCCTACCACATCGTCGGCGAGGACGGCGTTCGCGCCGGCCTCCGCATCTTCGAAGAGGCGGTCGGCGACGCCTACCGAGGCGGTCACACGGACTCGAACGCGCTCGTGACGACCCACGGCGGCGCGGTGAAACCGACCGCTCGGTACCCCGAGTCGGTCGCGCCCGGTCTCGTCAGCACCTCAGGCGACATGCTTTTGGTCGGCCTCGCGGGCCTCACGGACTTCGACGCGCCCGTCGCGGCCGACCACCTGGCGGCCGCCGGCGTGCCGTTTTCGGCCCGCGGCGTCACCGTCGAGTTCCCCAAGCGATTCCGCGCCGATGCGAAGGTGACGCGGTTCGCCAAGGCGCTCGACCGCGACGAGGACGTCGACGGCGGCACGGTCCGTTCCGTCCTCGCCGACACCGTCGCCGAGGAACTGGACGGCGAGTCGCGCGTCGGTTTCCCGGCGATGCTCGGCGACGACCACGACGAGGAGGTCCGCGCGGAGCTTTCGGACCGCCTCGGCGTCCCCGTCTTCGAGGTGCCGACCGGCCCGCCGAGCCTGCTCGGACTCAAGCTCGAAGACATGCTGTTCGACGCGCTCGACGAGGCGGGCGTCCGCATCTCGGCGGGCAACCCGGCGGTTGACTTCGAGGCCGACGACGGCCGCGTCGAGACCGTCATCGTCGACCAGAAGAGCCGACCGACGCCCTACTCGGCCGACCAAGTCGTCCTCGCGACGGGCGGCCTCGTTGGCAAGGGCCTCGACTCCGACCGAGAATCGGTCACAGAGCCCGTCTTCGGCTGTCACGTCCCGCATCCCGAGGACCGCTACGACTGGTCCGAGCCCGAGGCGTTCGGCGACCACGCGTTCGCGCGCTTCGGCGTCGTCCCCGACGACGAACTCCGGCCGACCGACGAAGACGGCGAACCGCACTTCGAGAACCTGCGCGCCGCGGGCGGCGTTGTCGGCGGTGCCGACGTGGCGCGCGAGAAATCCGCGAGCGGCGTCTCCTTGGCGACGGGTGCCGTCGCCGGCCGACTCGCGGGCGAGGAGGCAACCAGATGAGTGACGCAGAATCCCCAGGCAACCCGACTTTGACCCCCGACGCACAGACAGACGACTTCGAGGCCGTCGAGGTGTTCCCCGACAGCACCGACATGGACCTCCGTCCCGGTGCGGACAACTGTTACAAGTGCACCGCCTGCGACGTGTCCTGCCCGGTCGCGGAAGTCGACGACGAGTTCCCCGGGCCGAAGTTCCAAGGGCCGGAGCAGTGGCGGCTCAAGCGCAAGGAAGACGAGGCCGTCGACGACTCAATCATGTCGTGTTCGAACTGCATGCGCTGTGACGACGCCTGTCCCTCGGGCGTCCCGCTCAGCCAGATGCACAACACGGCCCGCGGCGAGTACGTCGACGAGGAGATGGACAAGCTCTCACGGGAGTACATCCGCAACCGCATCCTCGCCAACTACGGCACGCTCGCGCAGTTGGGCAGCATGTTCCCGCGGCTGGCGAACGCCGTCATGGGCAACTCGGTCGTCCAGCGGATAAACGAGAAGGTGCTCGGCATCACGGCCGAGCGCGACTTCCCCGAGTTCGCCACGCAGACGTTCCGCGAGTGGTGGAACGAACGCGGCGGCCCGCAGGTCCGCTCCGAGGAGAAACGCGTCGCGTACTTCCACGGCTGTTACTCCAACTACAACACGCCCGAGGTGGGCAAGGCGATGGTCCGCCTCTTCGAGTCGTTCGGCTACGAGGTCGTCGTCCCCAAACAGCGCTGTTCGGGGACGCCGATGTTCGCAAACGGCATGCTCGACGACGCAAAGCGCGCCGCCGGCATCAACGTCGAGAACTTCGCGGGGCTCATCCCCGAGGGCTACGACATCATCGCGTCGTGTACCTCCTGTTCGATGTCGCTCCGTCAGGAGTACCCCGAACTGTTCGATATCGACGGCATCGAGGACCTCTCGGCGCACACCTACGAGGCGCTGGAGTACCTCCGCATCCACGAGGACCTCGAAAGCGCGGTTCGCGAGGCCTCGGTCGAGGACCAATCGTTCGCGTACCACGCGCCGTGCCACGGTCGCAATCAGGGGCTCGACCGACAGGCGGTCGAGCTGTTCCGCCAGCTCGACGGCGTCGAAATCGAGGACGTTGGCGATTCTTGTTCCGGTATCTCCGGCACCTACGGCTGGAAAGAAGAGAAGTACGACAAGTCGATGCAGATCGGCGCGGACATGTTCGACCACATGGAGCACGCCCAGGGGAACGTCGGCATGACCGAGTGTCCAACCTGCTCGATGCAGATGGAACACGGTACTGGGTACGACATCAAACACCCGCTCCAGCTCCTCGAAGAGGCGCTGGTCTGACGCGCGCACGGCTGACGAACGCCATCATTCGAGCGCCGGACCACTCGAACGGCGTCGCGCTCGGCGCGCGCGCCGATTCGACGGCGACTTCCCGGTGATTGTTTCTCATTAATCGCCGTATTTTGCCGCTATCGGACCGATCGAGATGTTATATCCGACAGTATCTGTCCTTGATTAAAAGTGCCGAAAGAGTGTCCGTGTGAAATAAGAGACCGAGTATTTCGGCATTAGAAGCGCCATAATCCGTAATTGGCTCTCACAATATACGAGGCAGTAGTAAAGAAACATTTATCATATAATTTGTACACGTTTGTAGTGGTAGGACTCTCACACCGAGGGTTCGTATCGAGGTTGGTTAGAAATGTCAGGAGAAACTTACGTCGGTGCCATCGACCAAGGTACCACAGGCACGCGGTTCATGGTGTTCGACCACGACGGCAAGGTGGTCGCCAACGCCTACGAGAAGCACGAACAGATCTACCCAGAGCCCGGTTGGGTCGAACACGACGCAAACGAGATTTGGGAGAACACGAAGGAGGTCATCGACGCGGCGCTCTCGAGCGCCGGCCTCGACGCCGAACAGTTGGAAGCCATCGGTATCACGAACCAGCGCGAGACGACGCTCATCTGGGACCGTGAGACCGGACAGCCGATTCACAACGCAATCGTCTGGCAGGACCGTCGGACGACCGACCGCATCGAGACGCTCGAGGCGGACGGCAAGACCGACGACGTGCGCGCGAAGACGGGCCTCGAACCCGACGCGTACTTCTCCGCGACGAAAGCCGAGTGGCTGCTGGACAACTCCGACCCCATCAAGCTCCAGCGCTCCCGGCCCGAAGACATCCGAGACCGCGCCGCCGACGGCGAACTCGCCTTCGGGACCATCGACACGTGGCTCATCTACAATCTGACGGGGAACCACATCACGGACGTGACGAACGCGTCGCGGACCATGCTGTTCAACATCCACGACATGGAGTGGGACGACGAACTCCTCGACGAGTTCAACGTCCCGCGCGAACTCCTCCCCGAGGTCCGCCCGTCGTCCGACGACGACCACTACGGCGAGACCGACGCGGACGGCTTCCTCGGCGCGGAAGTCCCCGTCGCCGGCGCGCTCGGCGACCAGCAGGCCGCGCTGTTCGGCCAGACCTGTTTCGACGCCGGCGACGCCAAGAACACCTACGGCACCGGCTCGTTCATGCTGATGAACACCGGCGACGAGGCCGTCATGTCCGAACACGGCCTCCTCACCACCGTCGGCTTCCAGCGCACCGGTGAGCCGGTCCAGTACGCCCTCGAAGGCTCCATCTTCATCACCGGCGCGGCAATCGAGTGGCTCGAAGACATGACGCTCATCGACAACGCCGGCGAGTCCGAGAAGCTCGCTCGGTCGGTCGAGTCCACCGACGGCGTCTACTTCGTCCCCGCGTTCACGGGCCTCGGTGCGCCCCACTGGGACCAGCGCGCCCGCGGTACCATCGTCGGCATGACCCGCGGCACCCGCCGCGAGCACATCGTCCGCGCGACGCTCGAATCCATCGCGTTCCAGACGCGCGACGTCGCCGAAGCGATGCAGTCCGACAGCGACATCGACCTCTCCAGTCTCCGCGTCGACGGCGGCGCGGTCAAGAACAACTTCCTCTGTCAGCTCCAGTCGAACATCCTCGACACGGAAATCGTCCGCCCGCAGGTCGACGAGACGACCGCGCTGGGCGCGGCCTACGCCGCCGGCCTCGCCGTCGGCTACTGGGAGACGCTCGACGAACTCCGCGAGAACTGGCAGGTCGACCGCGAGTTCGCCCCGAAAGACCCACAGAACGTCGAAGCACGCTACGGCCGCTGGAAGGAGGCCGTCGACCGTTCGCTCGACTGGGCACGGGAGGAGTAACTCGTGTTCGAAGCATTCGCACTCCAGATTCCGGTCATCGGCGTCAGCGCCGAACGGTTCGTCGTCCTCCTGCTCGCGGCGTTCGCGGGCGGGATGTTCGGTGCGGCCATCGGCGCGCTGCCGTCGTTCATCTTCACCGGCTTCGTCGTGCTGCTCGGCGAGACGGCTGGCATCGTCATCCGACAGTTCGAAGGAGCGGACCTCATCACCGCCGGCGAACTCGGCACGGGCATCACCGGTAGTATCGGGTTCGGCCCCTTCGTCGGCCCGCACATCGCCTTCGCCGGCGGTGTCGCCGCCAGCGCCTACGCGGGCAAGCGGTACGCCGACATGAACCCCAGCGAGGGCGGCTACCACTTCGGTAAGGACATCACGTACGCCTTCGGTACGCAGCCCGATATCCTTGCCGTCGGTGGCCTGTTCGGCGTCCTCGGGCTCCTCATCTCCCGCGTCGCGGGGGGTATCGGCCTCCCGCTCGACAGCGTCGCTCTGTCCGTCATGACGACGGCGTTCATCGCGCGCATCGCCTTCGGCTACCCGCTCATCGGCTCGCCCGCCGGCAGCGGCCTCCTCGACATGTCGCCGTTCGAGAAGGGAACGATGCGCGGCGACGGGAGCGGACGGCCCGCGACCGAACCGTGGCTCCCCCACCAGTACAAGTGGGTCAACATCGTTGTCATCGGCCTCGGAGCCGGTATCCTCGGCGGCTGGACGTGGCTCATTACGGAGAGCTTCTTCCTCGCCTACGGTATCTCCGCGGCCAGCCTGCTGTTCTTGAACCTCGGCGTCGAGAAGATACCCGTCACCCACCACATCACCCTCGGTGGGTCGGCGTTCGGAGCCGTCGCCGCGCCGATGGTCGGCGGGAGCGAACCGCTCATCATCGTCGCCGCCGCGTTCGGTGGACTCATCGGAGCGCTTCTCGGTGAAGTCACCCAGCGTATCGCCTACGCACACTCCGGGACCCACGTGGACCCGCCGGCGATGTCGATTACCATCTACTCGCTGCTCATCGGCGTGCTGTTCCTGCTCGGGGCGATCCCCAACGCGGCGTACCTCGGGCTCTAACCGCCCGAACGCCTCCGGCCCCGCACACGTCGTTCACGATTTTTCTGCGCCGCGTTCCGCAACCGGTAGCGATAACGCTCCGCAGTCGATATCCGACGTATGGAACGCATCGTCGCCGTCGTCCCGAAAGACGGCCTGCACGCTCGTCCCGCCTCCCAGTTCGTCGAGACCGCGAACTCCTTCGACGCCGACATCCAACTCGGCCGCGCCGACGAGGACGACCTCGTCCCCGCCGCCAGCATGCTCGCCGTCACCGGCCTCGGCGTCGGCCACGGCGAGGAGATTCGCCTCGTCGCCGAGGGCGACGACGCGGAGGCCGCGCTCGACGCGCTCGAAGCAGTGCTCTCGACGCCCGAAGCCGACGACGAAGAGTAAAACGAAACAGAACAAAGCAGGAACTGCGGGCCGCCGTGTCGCGCGGCGATCTCTTTTCTGGTCGGATCGATGGCTCGGAAACCGGGTCGACCGCCGACCGGTCAGTTCAGCTTCCGGTAGTCGCGGGCGTCCTCGGCGCGCTCGACGACCGAGTCGAGCGTCGCCTTCTTGCTCGTCGTCTCGACGGCCGCGTTGAGCGTGCCCTCCAGAATCGGTGCGTCCGCGATGACGGCCTCGGAGTCCATCGCCATCTCGATGGCGAGTTCCGCGTTCATCACGGCGCTGCCGAGGTCGACGAGGACGACGACGCCGTCGCCGTCGTCCGCCTCCTCGATGCCCTCTCGGATGCGGTCCGGCGAGGTGCCGATGCCGTCTTCGTCGCCGCCGGCGGGAACGATGCGGGCGTTGCCGCCGCCCATCTGCGCGGCGACCTCAGCGATTCCCTCTGCCGCCTTCGCGCTGTGCGAGACGACGACGAGGCCGATCATTCGTCTCTCCCGACGGCGTCTTCGGCCCGCGCGTCGCGGTCGATCTCACCGTCGAGGTATTCTTCGGCCGTTTCCAGTAGTTCTTCGAGGATGAACAGCGTGCTCGTCGCGCCGGGGTCCTGATGGCCGACAGAGCGCCAGTCGAGGAACGACGCGCGACCCTTCATCGCCTTGATGGGGACGGTGAATGCGACACCCCGCTCGGCCGCGTCGACGGCCTTGGCGAGGGCTTCGAGCGGCGGGAGGTCGTCCTGCTCGACTGACTTCTTGTAGGTGTGGACGGCAGGGACGAGCGCGTCGACCATCGTCTTCGCGCCGACCTGCGCACCGCCGCGGTCCTTGACCTTGTTGAGGTACGCCTCCGCGAACGCCACCGAAGTCTCGGCGGTGATGCCGTCTTCGAGTTCCTGACTGGCGAACATGATAGAGCCGCCGTAGAGGGGCCCGGAAGCCCCGCCGACGTTCGAGATGAGCGTCGTCCCGACGTTCTTGACGACCTCGTTCGGCTCCATCTCGGCGAACTCCTCGCGCTTGTCGGCGGCCTTGCCGAAGCCGCGTTCCATGTTCGCGCCGTGGTCGGCGTCGCCGATGGCGGAGTCGAGGTCCGTGAGATACTCCTTCTCCTCGGCGAGGCGCTCGGCGACGTTGTCGAGCGCGTCCAGCACCGCTTCGCGTTGTGTCTCTGCGTCAGCCATGGCTGTCCTTCGTCGGCCTGTCGTTAATCCCTTGTCCCGCGGGACTGTTCTGCCGCGAAAAATCGGTGGACACGTCGGGAGCCGACCCGAGAGCGCTCGGTGGGCGTCGCCGCTTACTCGGTGACGGTCAGGCCGGGCGTCTCCGCGGGCGCGCCGAGCAGTTCCTTCAGTTCGTCGTCGACGCGGAGCACGGAGACCGAACAGCCCATCATGTCGAGCGAGGTCATGTAGTCGCCGACCCACGCGTCCCACGTCTCGATGCCCCGGTCGCCGAGGATGGACTGGAGCTTGCGGTTGACGATGTACAGCTCCGAAAGCGGCGTGCCGCCCATGCCGTTGACCATCGTCACGACCTCCTCGCCCTCGTCGAGTTCGAGGTCGTCGAGGACGTTCTCGGTCAGGTGTTCGGTTATCTCGTCGGCGCTCATGACGTCGGCGCGCTCGGTGCCCGGCTCGCCGTGGATGCCGATGCCGAGTTCGATTTCGTCCTCGCCGAGGTCGAACGTCGGTTCGCCCTTCTCCGGGGTGACACAGGAGGTGAGCGCCATCCCCATCGTCCGCACGTTGTCGACGACCTTCTCTGCGACCGCTGTGACCTCGCCGAGGTCCCCGCCCGCGGCGGCCTTCGCGCCGGCGCACTTGTGGACGAAGATGGTGCCCGCGACGCCGCGACGGCCCGACGTGTACAGCGAGTCCTCGACGGCCACGTCGTCGTTGACGACGACCTGCTCGACCTCGACGCCTTCCATGGCGGCCATCTCGGCGGCGGTGTCGAAGTTCATCACGTCGCCCTCGTAGTTCTTGACGACGCAGAGGACGCCCTCGCCCGCGTCCGTGGCCTGAATCATCTCGTTCAACTGGTCGGCAGTCGGCGAGGTGAACACCTCACCCGCCGCCGCGCCGTCGAGCATCCCCTCGCCGAGATAGCCCGCGTGCGTCGGCTCGTGACCCGACCCGCCGCCGGAGACAACCGCGACCTTCCCCTCGACCGGCGCGTCGTCGCGGACGAGGACGTTCGTGCCGTCGAGCCGGCGCAGTTCGGGGTGCGCCGCGACCATCCCGTCGAGCATCTCGTCTACGACCGCTCCGGGTTCGTTGATGAGTTTCTTCATGACTCACCGTCCATCACGTTCGATAAGGTCAAAAGTGTTGGTCAGCCGGAAGTCGAAGCCGGCGTCGTCTGCGAAAAATCGGGTCACGTCACCCCCGATTTCACGGGGGTCGATGGCGGCCGAGTATCGGTCGGCGTGCCAACCGACGCGCCGACCAGCGGTTGGGGGGCGCGAGCCGTCTCAGTCGAGTTGCGTGACCGCGATGGTCACCGACACGTCCTCGACGTCCCACGTCTCGACCGTCTCGCCCTCGGCGCTTCCGAGGTCGAACTCGCGGGCGCGGACCTCCTCGGCGATGAGGTCGCTGTTCTCCTCGACGAAGCCGGCGACGCGCTCGTCGTCGACCGCGAGCGACACGTCGATTTCGGCCTCGACGTCGAGGTCGAGTTGTTTGCGCATCTCTTGGATGCGGCGGATGACGTCGCGGGCGTAGCCCTCGGATTCGATGTCGTCGGTGAGTTCGGTGTCGACGTAAACCGTGCCGCCCTCGAAGTCGGCTCCGGTGACGTGTTCCGGCGGTTCCGCACGGTACGAGACCATCTCGTCGGTGAGGTCGTACGTCTCGCCGTCGACTTCGACGCCGGACTCGACTTCGGCGCGCGAGAGGCCTTCGACGGCCTCCATGATTTTCTGGGCGTCAGCGCCGAACTCCGGCCCGATGACGCTCATCTGCGGCTCTGCGGTCTCGACGAGTTCGTCGAAGACCTCGACGACCTGCACGTCGCGGGTGTTCACGCGCTCCGCGAGGAGGTCCGAGAGGGCTTCGACCGCGTCGGCGACCTCGGCGTCTTCGGACTCGACAACGATGCGCGAGACGGGCCAGCGGAGCTTGCGGCCGCCGAGTTGGCGGGCGTGCGCCGCGGCCTCCTCCACGTCGCGGAGGACGGCCATGTTGGCCTCCAGTTCCTCGTCGCGGCGGTCCTCGTCGGCCTCGGGGTACGACAGCATGTGGACGGACGTCTCCGAGCCGTCGAGTCGCTGGTACATCCGCTCGGCCATGTAGGGCGCGTAGGGTGCGATGAGCCGGATGGACTCCGAGAGCACCGTCGAGAGCGTGGCGTACGCGCCGAGCTTCGACGCCGAGTCCTCCTCGTCCCACATGCGCTCGCGGATGGCCTTCACGTAGAAGCGCGACACGTCCTTCGTGATGAAGTCGAGAAGGGTGTTGAGCGCGGTGGAGACCTCGTAGTCGTCCCACGCGTCGGCCATCTCGGCCTCGACGGTCTGGAGCCGCGAGAGCACCCACTCGTCGACGACGGTGAGTTCGCCTTCCGAGAGGTCTGCCTCGGCGGGGTCGTAGCCGTCGAGGTCCATGTACGGAAGCGGGAAGCGGAAGACGTTCCAGAAGATGTTGAGCGTCGACTGGGTGTCGGCGAGGCCGTCCCACTCGAACGAGAGGTCGACGCCCTGCTGGTCGTGGCTGAGGAGGTAGGCGCGAAGCGGGTCGCGGCCGGCGCGGTCGATAGCCTCCTCGGGCGTCACGATGTTGCCGACGGACTTCGACATCTTGCGGCCGTCCTTGTCGTTGGCGAAGCCGTGCATGATGACCTCCTTGTACGGCGACTCGCCGGTCGCGGCGGTGCCCATGCCGAGTTGCGACCAGAACCAGCCGCGGGTCTGGTCGTGCGCCTCGATGATGAGGTCGGCGGGCCACAGCTCGTCGTACGCCTCCGTCTCGCCGGGGAAGTCGAGGGTGCCCCACGTGGCGACGGAAGAGTCGATCCACACGTCGAACACGTCGGGGACGCGCTCGTAGGTCACGCCGTCTTCGGTGATGGTGATGGGGTCCACCGAGGGCCGGTGGAGGTCCACCGTCTCGGGGTCGATGTCCTGGTCGGCGCGCTCGGCGAGTTCCTCGCGAGTGCCGACGACAATCATCTCCTGTGCGCCCTCGGCGTCGGCGTCCTGCGGGACCCAGATGGGAAGCGGGATGCCCCAGTAGCGCTGGCGGGAGACGTTCCAGTCGGGCGCGTCGCTCACGAAGTCGCGGAAGCGGTTGTCGCGGGCCCACTGCGGGTGCCACTCGGACTCCTCGATGTTGTCGAGGAGCTGTTCTTTCACGTCAGTAACCGTGATGAACCACTGGTCGGTGGCGAGGAAGATGATGTCCGTATCACAGCGCCAACAGTGGCCGTAGCGGTGGTCGTGTTCGCCGGCGTGGAGCAGGTGGCCGAGTTCGTCGAGGTCCTCGATGACTTCCGGGTTGGCGTCGCGGACGAAGGTCCCCGCGTAGTCGCCGCCCTGCTCAGTGAACTCGCCTTTGTCGTCGACGGGGACGAACACGTCTAAGCCGAGTTCCTGCCCGCGGGCGAAGTCTTCCTGACCGTGACCGGGCGCGGAGTGGACGAGGCCCGTGCGGTCGGCCTCGACGTAGTCGGCGGTGTACACCTGTCCCGCGCCCTCGAAGTCGGCGTACTCGGCGACGACGCCGTCGAGCGGGTGGTCGTACTCCCAGCCGACCATCTCCTCGCCCGTGACCTCCGAGAGGACCTCGTAGTCCTCGTAGCGGCCCTTCTTCAGAACCTCCTCGACGCAGGGTTCGGCGAGGTACAGCACTTCGCTCTCGCCGTCCTTCTCGGCGCGGACCTCCTGATACGTCATCTCGCCGTCGACGGCGACGAACGTGTTGGCGGGGATGGTCCACGGCGTCGTCGTCCAGATGACGAGATTGCCCTCGCGTCCCTTCAGCGGGAACTTGACGTAGATAGAGGGCGAGGTGATTTCGTCGTACTCGACCTCGTTGGCCGCGATGGCGGTCTGACAGCGCGGGCAGTAGTTGACGCTCCGCTTGCCCTGTTCGACGAGTCCGTTTTCGGCGACCTTCGAGAAGGCCCACCACGCAGACTCCATGTACTCGGGCGACAGCGTCTGGTAGGGGTTGTCCCAGTCCATCCACGCGCCGATGGACTGGAAGTCCTCGTCCATCGCCTCGCGGTTGCGGACGGCGAACTCCTTGCACTTCTGGATGAACTGCTCCATGCCGAACTCCTCGATGTCGCGCTTCGAGGTGAAGCCGAGTTCCTCCTCGACTTTGACCTCGATGGGGAGACCGTGCATGTCGTAGCCGGGGCGGTCCGTGACCTGATGCCCCGTCATGCGCTTGTGCCGGATGACGGCGTCTTTCAGGGTCTTGTTCCACGCCGTGCCGAGGTGCATCTGGCCGGACGTGTACGGCGGGCCGTCGACGAAGAAGAACGACGGGTCGTCGGCGTGTGCCTCCTTCGTCGCCTCGTACGCGTCGTTCTCGTCCCAGTACTCGCCGACGACGGACTCCACGTCCGACGGCGTGTACTGGTCTGCGATGTCTTCCATACCCCGTCCTTCTCGTGGATATATATCAAAACGGCGGGTCTGGTCCGCGTCGGCGGGACGTGCCGCCGGGTCAGACTCAGACACGGCAGACCCTCCGCTGTCGATTGGCTACTGGTCGCTGTCGATACGCCTGTCGGGTGTGGGTCGTGTGTCGCTCCATGTTGGATTCCGGTGGTCGTGGTCACACCGGACGGGAGACCGCTGTCGCTCGGAAGTCGATACGGGAGGGAGTCGAGGATGAGTGAGATGCGAGGCTACTGCCCCGCAATAATGGGCGACGGGGCGACGACCGAGCGCCGTGACTGGCCGACCGCGGGCGGGCGGCGCGGAGTCCGGTGTCGTCGCATGCTGTTCGAACGAAGTCTCGGAAGCGACATAACGCTTACTCCGACGCCGACTCGCGGCCCGACGCCACCGGCGCCACCGCTGCCGCCGACGCTACCGGTCCGACCAGCGACCGACGCGATGTGTTGCAACGACCGACTCGGAGTCCGACCCGTGCGTGGTCCCGGACTCGTCGTCGCGCTCGAACATCCGGAGCGTGGCGTTCGTCGGCGCGGCGCCTCTCGCCACGTCGAACTTCGAGAGGTGGGTGCAGACGAGCGTGTCGGTCTCGAACGGTTCGAGGTCGGCGGGTGGCGACCGGCGAATCGGGAGCTCGGCGTCGCGCCAGCCGGTCCACGACGGGGACTGCGCGACGTTGTAGAACGCGGCGTCTTCGCGGGGCATCCGGACCTCGAACAGGAGGACGAACGAGTCGCCCTCGGCCCACAGCAGGTCGTTCGAGTACTGGCCCTGCATCGCGCGGTCGGTGAACACGTCCGTCTGGTCGTCCGGCGGGTCGGCGAACAGCCACCCGCGGAAGTCGGCGTCGTCGGGGAACGACCCGTTCACGTACTGCTCGTCTGCCGGGTGGAGTTTCGAGTGGCCGGTGTCGGCGCGGATTCGACCGCTCGCGGTCCGTCGGGCGTCGGCGAGACAGCCCGAGAGACCCGCCAGCGAGAGCACGGCAGCGCTCGAAAGGAGGGCTCGGCGGTGCATACTGTCGTGTGACGTGGGGACGACATAAACGTCCGCCGCCGTGACACGCGTCCCGGCGGATCAGCCGAAGTCGGGCAGGTCGTCGGGCGCTTCGTACTCGGACTCCCAGTCGATGTAGTCGTCTTTGAGCACGTCGCACACGTCCTGTCCGAGTTCGGTGAGGCCGGCGTTGATAGACGACACCTCGCCCCACGAGGTCAGTTCGGGGTGGAGTTGTCGTTCTTTCCAGTCCTCGGGGATGCCCGGCGCGTGGTAGCCGACGCGGTCGGCGAAGTCGTCCCAGAAGAAGTCGAAGTGAGAAAGGAGGTCGAGGTCGAGGACGATTTCCCACTGCGCCTCGGTGACGGGCGTCTCCGCGGCCCACGACTCGAAGGCGTCAGCCCACGCGCCGGCTTCGAGGAACTCCTCCAACTCGGCGCGCTTGAAGTCGGCGTCGGCCGCCACTTGGGCGTCGTCGTACTGATTCGGGTCGACGGTCGGGAGCGACGGCGGGTCCGGGATGGGAACGTCGAGCATGGTCGCCAGTCGGTCGCCGTCCGGGAAAAGGGTTCGGCGCTGGTGCTGGCTCCCTCAGTTCTCCATGCGCTCGATGACGGATTCGAGCTGGTCGGCGCGGGCGGCGACCGCCTCGGCGCGAAGCTCCTCTTCCTCGTCGGTCTCGCAGACGAGTCGGGGGACTGGCGTCGGCTTCCCGTCGTCGTCGAGGGCGACGAACGTCAGGAACGAGGTGGTCGTCTTCCGTAGTTCGTCGGTCTTCGGGTTCTCGGCGTGCACGTCGACTTTCACGTCCACGCTGGTCCGGCCGACGTTGAACACGTACGCCTCCATCACGGCGACTTCGCCGAGGTCGATGGGGCTGATGAAGTCGACGTGGTCCATCGACGCGGTGACGCACTGGCGGTTCGAAAAGCGCATCGCCGCGATGGCCCCGCAGATGTCCATCCAGTGGAGGACCGCGCCACCGAGGGCTCGCCCGAGGTTGTTGGTGTCGTTCGGCAGGAGGAGTTCGGTCATCTCGGTGCGCGACTCGTCGAGCGTCGCGGTGGATTCGCTCATGCGAGCAGGGTCACGCCGAAGGGGCTTGAAATCGTGGGGCGCGGCGGCGACGCCCCCGGTTCACTCGTCGAAGTCGGCGTCGAACGCCTCGGGCGACTGCCCGGCGGCGTCGAGCACCTCGTCGGAGATGAGAATCGGACAGTCAACGCGGATGGCGAGGGCGATGGCGTCGCTCGGACGAGCGTCGAAGACGAACGTCCGCGCCTCACCGTCGTGGTACCGCTCGGCGTCGACCTTGGCGAGGAACGTGCCGTTCGAGAGGTCGTCGATGCGGATGCTGTCGATGGCCCCGCCGAACTCGGTCACCATCTCGACCAGGAGGTCGTGGGTTAGCGGGCGCTCGAACTGCTCGCCGGAGAGGCCGAGTTGGATGGCCTGAGCCTGGTCCGACGTGATGACGATGGGCAGGAACTCGTCGCGGGCTTCGAGGACCACTGCCGGGACGTTCGAGCCGTCTTCGCCGACGCCGACCCCGATACCGCGGACCACGGCACGGTGTTTCATGGTATGCTGTAGTTGGCCGGAGTACGAATAGTTACCCCAGGGGAGTCGCCGACCCGGTCGCCGTCCGCTCCCGCGGAGCCTCAGCGTCGGGCGAACTGAACGGCCGCGATGACGAGCAAGATGACGAGGCCGCCGGCGAAGAAGGCGAGTCCCGGCGGGATTCCCTGCGCCGCCGCGGGCGCGGCCTCCACAGCCATCGTGGAGACCGTCCCGGCGTCGGCGGACTCCGCGGCACCGCCGGCACCGCCGAGGACGCCGAGACCGCGGGACGCGACCCACTGGACGAACGCCGAGAGCAGGGCCAACACGGCGACGCCGCCGAGCAGACTCGACAGCATGGACGCGAGGCCCGTCCGCGTCTCCTCGCCGGCGGCGACGACGACCAGCGGCCTGTCGGCGGGCGCGTACACCTTCATCTCGCGGCCCTTCTCGGAGTAGACGGTGTCGACCACCTCGACGAGGCCCGCGTCGTCGAGCTTTCGGAGATGGTACTGGACGTTCTGGAGCGACGTGTCGACGCGCTCTGCGAGGTCCGCGGCGTTCGTCGGCGTTTCGTGGAGCGCGGCGAGCACGCGGCGGGCCGTCTCCGACGAGAGCGCCGATAGGAGGTCCGACGCCTCGTCGTCGTCGAGTCCGATAACCCGCGGGGAAGATTCGTCCGCGGCGGAGGTGTCGGGAGTGGAGGGCAACAAACCGGCCATAGGGGTGAGTACTCCGCCGGAGGATACAAACCTGTTGTCCGTCGCCCGCGAAACGGTCGGCGCTCAGACGCCCTCGCCGACCACGACGACGCGCAGGTCGTTGACGTTCGTCCCCGTCGCGCCGGATTCGACGAGCGCGCCGGCCTCCCGAAGCACCGGGAGCGCGTCGTTTCTCGCCAGCGCGTCGTGAGCGTCGCCGGCGTCGACGGTCGACGAGTCCACGACCGCGCCCGCGACCTCCGTCCCGCCGTCTTTCCCGTCGCTGTCGATGCTGGCGAGGACGGTCTCGTCGGGGAGTTCCGCGGCGGCCGCGAGACAGAATTCGAGGTTCGGTCCGCCGTCGCCGTCGCCGCGGACCGTCACGGTGCACTCGCCGCCCGAGAGAACCACGGCGGGCGCGGCAATCGGGTTCCCGGTGGCGAGTGACTCCTCCGCGACGGCCACGTGTGTCTTCGCGGCCTCGCGGGCCTCGCCGCGCACGCGAGATGAGAGGACGAGCGGGTCGTAACCGCGTTCGTCGGCCACCTCGCGGGCGGCGTCGAGCGCGGTGAAGGTGTCCGCGAGAACGTGGTTCGTCACCCGGTCGAACACCGAGTCGCCGGGTTTCGGCGTCTCCGGGATGTCTCCCGCGGAGCCGCGGGCGAGGCGCGTGCGAACCGACTTCGGCACGTCGAGATCGAAGCGGTCCAGCACGTCGAGGGCGTCGTCGTAGGTCGTCTCGTCGGGCGCGGTCGGCCCGGAGGCGATGACGCCGAGGTCGTTTCCGACCACGTCCGAGAGGACGAGGCCGACGACCGTCGCGGGCGCGGCGAGGCGCGCGAGACCGCCGCCCTTCAGCGTCGAGACGTGCTTTCTGACCGCGTTGAGGTCGTGAATCTCCGCGCCGCTTTCGAGCAGTCTGTCGGTCGTCTCCTGCAACTCGGCGAGCGAGATGCCTTCGGCGGGAGCCGGGAGGACCGCGCTCGCGCCGCCGGTGATGGCGGCGAGGACGAGCGTGCGGTCGTCGAGGTCGGAAATGAGGTCCACGAGTCGCCGGGTGCTCTCGACGCCGCGCGCGGAGGGAACCGGGTGGTCGCCGGGGAGTCGCTCGATGCGCCCGTCGGGGCTCGGCGTCGGGTCGGGCGTCACCACGACGCCGTCGTCGATGCGGTCGCCGAGGACGGCTTCGAGGGCGTCGGCGACGCCGTCGCCGGCTTTGCCCCCGCCGACGACGAGGATGCGGTCGTAGGCGGTCAGGTCGTACGTCTCGTCCGCGACGGTCAGTGCGTCGCCGTCGAGCGACACGGATTCGCGGACGACGCGGTCGGGAAGGACGGCCTCGACGCCGGCCTGCAGGCAGTCGATGGCCGTCTCGTGGGCGGGCGTCGGGGTTCGCGCGTCGAAATTCTGCATAGTTCGTGGGAGATGCCGACACGGATAAAAACCGTGGGGCGGTAAACCCGGCGATGAACGATTCGTCGCCCGGCGAGGGTCACGTCCGCGTCGTCGGCACGGCCCACGTCTCGGCCGACAGCGTCAGAGAGGTCGAAGAGACCGTCAGGGAAGAACGTCCCGACGTCGTCGCGGTCGAACTCGACGAGGGGCGCTACCGGCAGATGAAGGGCGGAACGCCCGACGACATCGAAGCGCGCGACCTGCTTCGCGGCAACACCGTCTTCCAGTTTATCGCCTACTGGATGCTCTCGTACGTCCAGTCGCGGATGGGAGACAAGTTCGACGTGAAACCCGGTGCGGACATGCTCGCGGCGGTCGAGACCGCCGAAGAGGAAGGCCTCGACGTGGCGCTCGTCGACCGCGACATCCAAGTGACCATCCAGCGCTTCTGGCGGCGGATGGGCACGCTCGAAAAGATGCGCATGGCCGGCGACCTCCTGTTCGGGGTCGCCGACGCCCGCGGAGTCGGCGCGGTGTTGGGCATCGCCGTCGGCGTCTTCCTCGGGCCGCTCGTCGGCCTGTTCGGGGGCGCAGTCGGCGTCACCGACCTCCTGTTGACGCGCACCGCTACCGCCGCGGTCCTCGGGGCCGCAGCCGCGTACATGCTCTACACCGTCGCCTCGTTCTCCCTCGACGGCGACGACGCGGTCCTCGCGGGCCTCGGCGGCGGCGCGGCAATCGGTATCGTCGCCGGCTTCGGCCTCGGACTCGGAACCGGTCTCGTCTCGGGTATCCTCGGGAGCCTCGGCACCGCCATCGTCGGGAGCCTCGTCATCGGCGTCCTCGCGGGCGTCATTGTGGGCGTCACCGCCGGCGCGGTCCTGAACGCCTTCGGTCTGTTCGCGCCCGCCGAGGGCGACACCGACTACGAGGAGTTCGACATGGCCGAACTGACCGACGGCGACGTGGTCTCGGCCATGATGGAGGAGTTCCGCCGGTTCAGCCCCGGCGGCGCTGAGGCGCTCATCGACGAGCGCGACGCCTACATCGCCCACCAGCTCGTCGCGCTCCGGCAGTCCGGTCGGCACGTCGTCGCCATCGTCGGCGCGGGCCACCGCGAGGGCATCGAGAACTACCTCGAACACCCCGAGACGCTCCCGCCGATGGAGTCGCTCGTCGGCGTCGCCGAAAAAGACGGCTTCCCGTGGGGCAAACTGCTCGGCTTCGGCGTCACCGCCGTATTCATCGCCTTCTTCGTCCTCCTCGCGATGGCCGGCGTCGGCAACGAACGACTCCTGACCATCTTCGGCGCGTGGTTCCTCATCAACGGCGTGTTCGCCGCCGCGCTCGCCAAGGTCGCCGGCGCGCGGTGGACTTCCGCCCTCGTCGGCGGCCTCGTCGCGTGGATGACCTCCATCAACCCGCTCCTCGCGCCCGGCTGGTTCACCGGCTACGTCGAACTCCGGCACACGCCGGTCAACGTCGGCGACATCAGCAAACTGAATGAACTGCTCTCCGACGAGGAGACGCCCATCGTCGAACTCGTCGGCCAGATGTTCGACGTACCGCTGTTCAAGCTCATCATGGTCGTCGCCATGACGAACATCGGGAGCATCATCGCCAGCTTCCTCTTCGTCACGTACGTGATCCCCGTCATCGCTTCCGACCTCGGGGGCGTCGCGGGCGTGGCGAACCTGATGTTCGAGGGCGCGCGCAACAGCGCCGACCTCATCTGGAGGTCCCTGACGTGAACGTCTCCTTTTCCTCGCGCGAACTCCGCGACCTGCTCGTCGCGTGGGTCGCGCTCGGCCTCGCCTTCGCCATCTTCTTCGCCGGCGGCGGCAACCGGACGCTTCAACTCCTGACGAGCGGGTCGTTCGGCCTCGCGCTCGTCGTGAGCCTCCTGACGGCCGGTGTGGGCTTTCTCCTCCACGAGGTCGCTCACAAGGTCGTCGCCGTCAGGTTCAATCAGGTCGCCGAGTTCCGCGCCGACTACGGCATGCTCGCGGTTGCCATCATGAGCGCGCTCGTCGGGTTCATCTTCGCCGCGCCCGGCGCGGTCTACCACCGCGGCGTGCTCACCGAGCGCGAACACGGCCTCATCGCCCTCGCGGGCCCGGTGACGAACCTGTTGCTCCTCGTCGCGTTCGCGCCGGTGCTCGTCGTCGGCGTCCTCGTCGGCTCCGACGTGGTCCAACTCGTCGGCTCGCGCGGGCTTATCATCAACGCCTTCCTCGCGGCGTTCAACATGCTCCCGTTCGGCTCCTTGGACGGCAAGACGGTCAAGGCGTGGAGCACGCCGGTGTTTGCCGGCGTCCTCGTCCTGTCGATTCTCCTCACCGTCGGCCTGTTCCTGTTCGTCGGGTTCTGACCCGACCGGTGGGGGTTTCGGAGACCCCAATCGCGCTATTGCTGGCTCGTCTCATTCTCGAAGTCGCGAGCGACCGCTGAATCAGAGACGCGGGACGGGGTGCACTCGGAGGGCGCGGGATACACAGGCGGTACTCGGTGCGCGACAGGGACGAATGGGAGGAGAAGGGGACCGCACGAGTGCGGCGAGGACCGATCGTCGTCGAGGTCGGGATTCGGGAGCAGGTTGCGGCTGTGGAGTGCAGTTCGGGACGCGAGGTTGGGTTGGGCTGTGTCGGGTGTGGGTGGGCAGAGGTTAGCTGAGGTCGGTCGGGTTGGAGTCGGGCTAAGTTGGTGTTCGGGTTGGAGTCGATGTCAGGTGGGCTGGTTTGCGGACGGTTCGCGGTCGGGCAGGGGCAGACGCGCGCCGTGGGAGGGGGAAAGCGCCGGCGGGGAACCGAGACGAATCCGGGTTGCTCGTACGCGTCGGGGACCGTGTTACTGCTGGCCGTGGTCGCGCCCGAGGACGAGCGCGATGGCGTGGAAGGCGATGAGCCCGGCGAAGAGGGGGAGTTCGCCGGCTGA
Source organism: Haloferax sp. Q22 (assembly GCF_001482285.1). Classification (GTDB taxonomy): domain Archaea; phylum Halobacteriota; class Halobacteria; order Halobacteriales; family Haloferacaceae; genus Haloferax. The sequence continues at coordinate 90,993 of NZ_LOEP01000022.1, forward strand.
GAGACCGCCGCTGAGGACGGGCAGGTACGCGAGGGGCAGCGCGACTGCCGACCAGAACGCGACGGTTTCGAGGGGGGCGTACGCGAGGCGGCTGATGGTCGATGCGAAGTCGAGCGCGATCGAGTCGGTCGTGGAGGGGATTCCGGACATCGTCATTCCTGCATACGACGGGGACCATCATATAAGGGGTCGAGCGTTACCGTGAATTCGCTTCTTTTTCGACTGTTCAGACCCGGCTTAGGACGAACATTCTTCTTTCGTAACGTTTTATGAGGCCACCAAAACCGCCGAGAAATTTTATACTGCTCTCTGGGGCTTTTTCGCAAATATTGCAATAAATATAGATTATTCAACACAACCGGCTCGGAGATCGGCCGATTAGGAGGCTCGTAGTCGGTTCGTAGCGGGGTGGTCGGAGAGCGTGCGCGACCGGCAGGACGTGCGTAACCGGAAGGGGGACGACGACACGACCGACGACCGAACGGCAGCGAACGCTCACCTATGCGAGAACGTGTATGATTCGTACCCTGTGATTTTATATTTCGGCCTATCTCGTACACGAACATGACGAACGACGACTCCGAAGGGATGACCTACGCCGACGCGGGCGTCGACATCGAGGCGAGCGAGGCCGCGACCGCCGCGCTCGTCGCACAGGTCGGCGGCGGGTCGGGCGACTACGCCGGCCTGCTCGACATCGGGGACCGCTACCTCGGACTCGCCACCGACGGCGTCGGCACCAAACTGCTCGTCGCCGAGGCGCTCGGCGACTACTCGACGGTCGGTATCGACTGCATCGCGATGAACGCCAACGACCTCGTCGCGGCCGGCGTCCGGCCCGTCGCGTTCGTGGACTACCTCGCGGTCGACGCTCCCGACGAGACGTTCGCCGAGCAGGTCGGACAGGGCCTCGCCGCGGGCGCCGAGGAAGCTGACATCGAACTCGTCGGCGGTGAGACGGCGGTCATGCCCGAGGTCATCAACGGCCTCGACCTCGCCGGCACCTGCGCCGGACTGGCGAAGAAGGACGCCATCTTCCCCGGCGAGGCCGAGGAGGGCGACGCACTCGTCGGTTTCCCGTCGTCCGGCATCCACTCGAACGGACTCACGCTCGCCCGCAAGGCCGCCACGGCCGACGGCGACTACGACGACGACTGGGACGGCGACGACTACGACACCGTCGGCGAGGCCCTCCTCGAACCGACGCGGCTCTACACCTACCTGCTCGACGACCTGCGCGCCGCCGAGGCGAACGCCGCGGCCCACGTCACCGGCGGCGGCTGGACCAACCTCGAACGCATGGGCGAGTTCCGCTACGTCGTCGACGACGCCTTCGACCCCCAGCAGGTGTTCGAGTTCGTTCAGGAACGCGGCGGCGTCTCCGACGAGGAGATGCACACGACGTTCAACATGGGCACCGGCTTCGTCGCGGCCGTCCCCGAGGAGAACGCCGAGGCGCTGGTCGAGGCGACCGACGGCCGCGTCATCGGCCGCGTCGAATCGGGCGAGAGCGTCTCGATTCGCGGCCTCGACCTCTGAACGCGGTCAGTTTGCCTAACCGAACTGTTCGATTAGAAGCACTATTTTACCGATGTTCGCCATAGTGGAGGTGTGACTTCACCGCCACCGACACCGAGCGGCCTCCCGCTCGTGGGCCACACCGTCGGCTTCGCGGCCGACCCGTTCGGCTTCGTCGCCGACCTCCTCGCGGACCACGGCGTCGAGGACGCGGTTGGACTCGACGTGGTGGGGATGGACGACCTGTACGTCCTCGCTCACCCCGACCACTTCGAGCGGGCGTTCGTGACCGACCCCGATACCATCGTCAAAGGCGGCGAGTTCGAGGCCGCCTTCGGCGACGCCGTCATCGCCGCCGAAGGAGAGGAGTGGCGGCGACAGCGCGACGAGTTAGAGCCGTTCTTCCGCTGGGAGCGGGTCGACGAGTACGCGTCCGTGATGCGCCGACAGGTCGAGCGCCGCCTGCAGACGTGGCCCGACTCGGGGACGCTGTCGCTCGAAGCCGAGATGAAGGCCGTCACGCTGGACACCATCTTCGCCACCATCCTCGGACGGGAACTCGACCTCGACGGCGATGACCGCGTTCGCTCGGCCGCCGACGGCCTCAACGGCCGCTTCGCGCCCGCCTCGTGGGCCCTTCCGTCGTGGGTGCCGACGCCGAGCAGACGCCGGTTCAACCGGGCCGACCGCGTCCTCCGCGAGGAGGTCCGACAACTGGTCGAGACCGCCGACGAGGGGAGTCTGACGCGTCGACTTGCCGACGCACTCGGAACTGACGCCGGCTACCCGGAGACCGTCGAGTCGCTGGAGAACCAACTCGTGGGCATGATTTTCGCCGGCCACGAGACGACCGCGCTCGCGCTCACCTACGCGCTGTACCTGCTTGCGACGCACCCCGAGACCCGCGAGCGCGCCGCCGCCGAGGTCGACCGCGTCGTCGGCGACGGCCCCGTGACCGCCGACGCGACCGGGGAACTCCTGGTGCTCGAACGCGTCATCAAAGAGACCCTCAGAATCTATCCCCCGGTCCACACGCTCCCGCGGGAGACGGCGAAGCCGTTTCCGACCGGCGACCGGGTCATTCCGGCGGGCACGGACATCCACCTCTCTATCATCCGCATCCACCGCGACGAGCGGTGGTACGACGACCCGCTCGCGTTCCGCCCAGAGCGGTGGGACCGCGAGAGCGACCGGCCTGCCTACGCCTATCTCCCCTTCGGGGCCGGGCCGCGGAGCTGTCTCGGGCGGGCGTTCGCGCTCACGGAGGCGAAAATCGTGCTCGCGACCGTCCTCCGCGACTTCGACCTCGACTGGGGCGGCGACGGGGAGTTAGCAATCACGCCCGAGATGACGACACAACCGAAGGGCGAGACGCCGCTCGTCGTCCGCCGGCGCTGAGTCCGTCGCGTGGGAGTGTCGGAGTTTCGGACGGCGGACCGCCGATTGTCGTTGCCGGTCGCCGGACTCGACCTCAGATGTGGGCCGCGATGTCGGCCTCGGTGATGATGCCGACCGTCTCGCCGCCCTCGACGACGATGATCGCCGAGTTGTGGTCGAGATAGACGCCGATTTCGTCCAGCGTCGTCTCGGGTTCGACGGTCGTAACGCCCTCGGACATGACCTCGTTGACGGGGCGGTCGGTAACGTCGTCCTCCTGGACGTGGCGGATGTCGGCGTTCGAGATGATGCCGAGCGGGCGGCCGTTCTCGATGACGGGCAACTGCGAGAACCCGGCGTCGAGCATGATGTCGCGCGCCTCGCGGACGGAGTTGTCGGGGGCGACGCTCCGGACGGTCGTGTTCATGATGTCCTCCGCGCGCACGATTCGCCCCTCGGCCTCGTCCAACGCCTCGACGATACGACGGAGCGTCGAGAGGCGCGGGTCGACGTCGCCGCCTTCGATGCGGGCGATGAGCGGCTGGGAGACCCCGGCCATGTCGGCGAGTTTGCTCTGCGTCAACTCCAGGGAGTTCCGCCGTTCCCTGAGGTCCTGCGGCGTGGGGAGTTCCATGCCGGAGTGATAACCCGTAGTTATGAAAAAGTGTTCCGGTCGCTCGCCCTGGTGGTCGCCCCGGTTGCGCCGGACGACGCAGCGCGGCGCGATACGCGGCCGGACCCGACGACGCGGCGTTACTGGTCTTCGTCGGAGTCGAACTCGCGGATGTCGATGACGTCGAGGGGGACGTCGCGGAGCGCGCCGCCGACCTCGCTTTTCGCGATGCGGGAGGCGTGCTTCTCGCCGTCCGCGTTGAAAATCTTGATTTCGAGGAGCAGGCCGACGAGCGCGGTGTTGGCCGCGATGAACGCGGAGTCGAACGGTTCGCCACAGGCGGGACAGGGCGTCGCGCCGACTTCGACCTCGACGTACTCCTTGTCCTTCTGGTTGAGTCGCTTGCCGGCCTCGCTGACCGCGACGCCGATGGCGTCGTCGATGTCTTCTACGTCCCGGACCAACCAGGCCGCCTCCATCGCGACGAGATAGTTGCTCATACACACGTTACGCGCCGGTGGGGTTTCGTGTCTTGTGGTTCGAGCGCCGGGGCGCGTGGGATTCACACACCCGGGCCGCGAATCGACCGCGACGCATCCGAACTCGCGACGCTCTCGTCGCCCGACCGGAGCGCGCACGACTCGCGCATGCCACGAGGATTATCGCTATAACTTATGGAAAAGCGCTCCGCGGGTCACGCGCGTCTCACGCCGAATAGTCGGTTCAGTTGGAGTAGAGACAAGTGCGCTTTAATCGATAGACAGCGTCGGGGTGTCGTGCAACCGGCTGAGAGAAGGTTTATATACTGACACCTCCCGAGCCTCGACTGAGGACACGGTGATGATTCCCCGCCTAACGAAGTACGTCCTGTTCGCCGCCTACCAGCTATCGGTCGCGATGGGCATCGCGCTGCTCCCCGTCGCGCTCGCCGCTCGCCGGATGGGTGTGACCCTCCCGATTCGCCGGCTCGTGGAAACGACCGGAACCGCCTACGAACGCGCCGCGGCTCGCTAACGCGACTCGCGCGCCTCCCTCCTCCGACGAAACTTGCCGCGAGCGACCGCACCGCGCGGCCGCCGCCGACGCGCGTCTGACGCTTTGGCACCGGCAACGGCGAGGTGAAGGGTTGCATTTATCAGCGCCGAAGTGCAATCGCTGACAATGCGTACCCCGACTCACGACGAGTTCTCCGGCCGTCTCGACTCGCTGAACGGCGACCGCTCGAACGTGTTCGGCCCCGAACTCGGCGAGTTCCCGCACGCCGAGCGTCGCGCCGACTCGCTCGGAGACAAAGAGACGAAGACCGGAACGACCACCGTCGGTATCAAGACCGAAGACGGCGTCGTCCTCGCGACCGACATGCGCGCGAGCATGGGCTACATGGTCTCCTCGAAGGACGTCCAGAAGGTCGAAGAGATTCACCCGACGGGCGCGCTGACCATCGCCGGCTCCGTCTCGGCCGCTCAGTCGCTCATCAGCTCCCTCCGCGCCGAGGTCCGCCTGTACGAGGCCCGCCGCGGCGAGGACATGAGCATGCAGGCGCTGTCGACGCTCGTCGGCAACTTCCTCCGCTCGGGCGGGTTCTACGTCGTCCAGCCCATCCTCGGCGGCGTCGACGAGACTGGCCCCCACATCTACAGCATCGACCCCGCGGGCTCCATCCTCGAAGAGGAGTACACCGTCACCGGCTCCGGCAGCCAGTACGCCCTCGGTGTGCTCGAACAGGAGTTCGAAGACGGCCTCAGCATCGAGGAGGCGAAGCAGGTCGCCACGAAGGCCATCCGCTCGGCGGTCGAGCGCGACCTCGCCTCGGGTAACGGCATCAACATCGCCGTCGTCACCGACGAGGGCGTCGACATCCAGCGCCACCAGAACTTCGAAGGCCTCGAGTAAGTCGCCCGCAGTCGGCGGTTTCTCTTTGGGTTAGGGATTCGCGACCGGCGGGACTGGCCGGATTCCCGCGGTGGAACTCCCGTGGTTGGGCTCCCGCGACGGAACCCCCGCGACCGCACTTCTACTCAGTCGTCACTCGGAAGCGGCCGCAAGAGCCCGTACCACGTCCGGTAGACGACCACGCCGAGGACGCGTCCGAAGCCGAAGCTGTACGTGAACGACTCGGTTCGGGGGAGCAGTCGGCGCTGGACCGCGATACCGACGAGGCTGACGGCCATCCCGCGACGTCGGTTCGTCCGGACCTTCCAGCAATCGCGGTCGTACGCCCACACCTGCCCGGCTCCCCACGCCCCGCCGACGGCGATGCCGCCCGGTGACAGCGGGGTCGGTTCGTGCGACTCGTCGTCGCTGGAACGGAGCAGACGGCGAATCGACATCATCCAGAGCGCGGTGAGAAGCGCGATACCGAGTTGGGCGACCGCTTTCGTCCGACGGGAGACCATACACCGTGTTCGCGGGACGCGATAATAGTTATTTCTCCGACAAGAATGGGTGGCACGCGCGAGAATCAGCGGTCGCCGAGGACAGGCGGGAGGTCGCCGCGGACGCCCGCACCGAGTCAGAACCAGTCCGCGAACGCGCCTTCGAGCAGCGAGTCGGACTGCCGCTCGACGTACTCGCGTTGCATCTCGTGGAGCGCCGCCTCGAAGTCGGCGCCGTCGTCGAGGGCGTCGCGGACGCGGGCGCGCTTCCAGTCGGCCGGCGTGACGCCCGTCTCGACGCGCTTGCGCAGGGGTTCGAGGTAGTAGTTGGCCTCCTCCTCGGAACAGCCCGCGAGCCGGAGCCCGTCGCGGGCGTGGACGAGCAGGTCCTCGTAGAGGTCCACGCCGGTCACGTCGTTGCCGTCGACGTCTATCCAGCGTAGGTCACCGTGCGGGCCCTCGCGCATCGCGGTGTAGAAGTTCTCCTCCGCAGTCTCCCAGTCGAGGTCGATGACGGGGTGGTCCAGTCGGGGGAGTCGCTCCATGAGGCCCGCGAAGGCGGCCTGGAACGCCACGGAGTCGCGGACGGTCGGCTGGCCCGCAATGGGGCGGAACTCGATGCGGGCGTTGGCCGACGAGCGGGACGCGCCGTCGAACACCGGACGGACCCACCGCCAGTAGGTGCCGTGCTTCCGGCGGAGCGTAGCGAAGTCGTCGTCGAACCGGTCGCCGCGCTCGACCGACATGGGGACCATCGTGGAGTCCTCGACGACGCGGTCGACCGCGTCCTCGACGGTGTCGAGGTCGCCGGGGAAGGCGACCTTCTCGTGGTCGCCGGAGTTGAGCACCGACTCGAACACCGCGATGCGGTTCTCGTCCCAACCGTCGCCGAGAATCTCGTCGGCCGTCGCGTCCTCGTCGTAGAGGTCTGCGGGGAAGAACGGCGAGTTGACGCCGAGCGCGAGCAGCGGCCCGGCGACCCGCAGCGCGTAGTTGAAGTGGTACGGCAGGTCGTCGGCGTGCGGGACCTGATAGTGCGGCTGGATCGACGTGATGAGCGCCTCGGGCATCACGGTGTCCGCTTCGAGCGAGACGTGCGGCGCGTCGAGCGTGAACGACGCTGGGGCGGTCGGCCCGTTGGCCATCGCGTGGTACCGCACGGAGTTGCTCATGTTCGTCGCGAGGCGGACCCCCCCGTCGGTGACGGAGTCGGTCAGGTACTCGCGGGCGCTCTCGCCGGCCGGCGGGATGCTCCACATCCCGTCGGAGACGAGGCGCATCCCCTCCGCGGCGGCGCAGTCGAGCGCGGCGTCGAGTCGGGCGCGGACCTCGGACTCCTGCGCGCGGAGGCCGTGGGGGTTCAGCGGCTGGGGGCTCGTGGTCATCTCGGCGTTGTGGAGCCCCAGTTCCTTCTCAAAGCCCATGAGGCCGAGCAGTCGGCGTGGGACCCGCATGAGCGCGTGCACGTCGTCTTCGCTCGCGGACCAGCGACCGTCGGAGACGGCGTAGAACTCGTACTCCAAGCCGACGATTGACTGGTGGTTGTCGAAGGTCCCCTCACGCAGTTCGCGCTTGAGTACCTCGGCGTCGGCTCTCGCTTGCGCTTCGAACTCGGCCGCGTCGACCGCGAGCACGTCTTCGACGCGCTCTGCGAGGTCGTCGCTCATACCCGGCGTTCCGGCGTCGAACGCCTTCAACTTCCCGGCACTGTGGTCGTTCGGGAGCGAATCACACCCCCGACGACTGTCGAGACGCTTTTGCCGCGCGCGGCGATACCCACGGACGATGCAGTTCGCCGAGTTCGCCGCCCGCGCCGCCGAGATAGAAGCCGAGCCAGCGGACCTCGCGGTCGTCTCGCTCCTCTCAGACCTCTTTTCCGACGCCGGCGACGACCTCCCGACGGTCGCCCGGTTCGTCCAAGGTCGCGTCTTCCCGGCGTGGGACTCGACCACGCTCGACATCGGCCCGCGGCTCTGCCACGAGGCCATCGCCCGCGCGGCCGGCCCGAACGTCTCGGCCGACGACGTGGAAGACCGCCTCGCTGACCGCGGCGAAATCGGTGCGGTCGCCGCGAGCTACGACTTCGGCGGCCAGCGCGGCCTCGCCGCCTTCGGCTCGGGCGGACAGGACGGCCTGACCGTCGCCGAAGTCGATTCGGAACTCCGCGCCCTCGCGGCCGCCTCCGGCTCGGGGAGCGAAGAAACGAAGCTCAAGACACTCTACGGCCTGTTCAACCGGACCGACCCCGACGAGGCGCGCTTCCTCGCGCGCCTCGTCCTCTCCGAGATGCGCATCGGCGTCGGCGAGGGGATCGTCCGCGACGCCGTCGCCGAGGCGTTCCTGGTCGACCCCGCGGACGCCGCCGCCATCCGCGACGACGACGCCGACGCGGAGACCGAAGACGCCGCCCGAGCGCGACGGAACGAGGCCATCGCCGCCGTCGCCCGCGCCTTGCAGGTGTCGAACGACTACGGCATGGTCGCCGAACTCGCCCGCGACGAGGGCGAAGCCGGCCTCGCCGGCGTCCGCCTCGAAGTCGGCCGCCCCGTGCAGGCGATGCTGGCGCAGGCCGGCACCGCCGCCGACGCGCTCGACGAGTGGGACACCGCCGCGGTCGAGACCAAGTTCGACGGCGCGCGCGTGCAGGTCCACCGCGACGCCGATGGCGAGGTCTCGCTGTTCTCGCGCAACATGGAGGACGTGACCGGCGCGCTCCCCGAGGTGGTCGAGTTCGTCGCGGACGCGGTCGACGAGCCGATCATCCTCGACGGCGAGGTCGTGGCGATGGACGACGACGGCGAACCCCTCCCGTTTCAGGAGATTCTCCGGCGCTTCCGCCGCAAGCACGACGTGGGCCGGATGCGCGAGGAGGTCCGCGTCGAACTCCGGGCGTTCGACTGCCTGCACGCCGGCGGCGACGACCTCCTGACAGACCCGCTTTCCACCCGCCACGACCGACTGGCCACGGTCCTCGGCGACGAGTCGGCGGCCGTCTCGGACCTCCTCCTCTCGGACGACCCCGACGAAATCGCCGCCTACGAGGCCGACGCCCTCGACGCCGGCCACGAGGGCATCATGCTGAAGAACCCCGACGCGCCGTACTCGCCGGGCGACCGCGGGAAGAACTGGCTGAAGCGCAAGCCCGACGTGGAGACGCTCGACCTCGTCGTCACCGGCGCCGAGTGGGGCGAGGGCCGCCGCGCGGAGTTCCTCGGGACGTTCCTGCTTTCGGCCCGCGTCGAAGGCGAGTCCGGCGACGACGCCTTCGAGACCATCGGTAAGGTGGCCACGGGCATCACCGACGAGGAGTTGGCCGAGTTGACGGACCTCCTCGAACCCGAAATCGAACGCGAGGCGGGCAAGGAAGTTGACATCCGCCCGTCGGTCGTCTTCGAGGTCGGCTACGAGGAGATACAGGCGTCGCCGACGTACTCCTCGGGCTACGCGCTTCGGTTCCCGCGGTTCGTCACCGTTCGCGAGGACAAGACCGCCGAAACGGCCGACTCGCTGGCGCGCGTCGAGCGACTGGCCGAGTCGCAGTGACCGTCGCTCGCCGCGGGTCGCCCAAAGAGATCTAGTATCTGTGCGTCGACAGCTTCGGACGGTGGTTCCCCATGAATCTTGACGCCCTCTGGAAGCCGGTCGTCCTCTATACGGGTCTCTCCGGTCTGCTCACGGTCGGCGGGGTGTATTTCGCCACGCACTCAGGCCTCCACATACTCGCTTTGACGGGATTCGGCGTGCTACTCGTCGTGCTCGGCGGCGGCGCCGCGGGGCAGATGGGCCCCAGCAACGTCGAACACGCGGGCGAGAAAGGCGGGACGAACAGAGTCGTCTCGAACGCGGGACTGTGGTCCCCCGTGGAGACGGACACCTCGCTCCGCGTCACCCTCCTGTTCTACGGGGCCGGGTTGTTCCTGTGGAGCCTCGTCGTGTTCGGCGTCCTGCGCGATACGCTCGTCTGAGTCAGGCGCCGTGCATCCGCCACTCGTCGCGCATCCGCCACCCGTTGCCCGTCCGAACCGGCCGACTCGCCCCGAGAGCCGCGCTTTTTACCCCTCGGTTCGAGGTGTCGCGTATGACCATCAAACACGACGGCCTCGACGTGTCGTGGCTCGGCTACGCGACCGTCAGAATCGAGTCGCCCGACGGCTTCGTCGTCTACTTCGACCCCGGCCGCTACGGCGTCCTCGACGACTACTACGCCCGCGACGGCGACCTGATTTTAGTCACGCACAACCACCACTACGACTCCGACGCCATCGAGCAGGTCGCCGACGCCGACGCGACCGTCGTCGCCTTCGAGGGCGTCGACGCCGCGACCATCGACCGCAACGTGGTTCCGGTCGAGGAACTCCCCTACGAGACGGTCCGCGTCGGCGAGGAGGACCACCTCACCGTCGGCGAGGTCGACGTGTGGTCGCTCCCGGCGTTCAACGACCCCGACGGCCCTCACCTCCGCGACGGCGATATCGTCCACCCGCAGGGATTCGGCTGCGGCTACCACATCTCAATCGCCGACCGGACCGTCTTCTGGCCCGGCGACTCCGACGTACTCGAAGGCCACAAACATCTCGAAGTGTCGCTGTTTCTCGCCAACATCGGCGGTTCGGTCGTGATGGACCGCCACGAGGCCGCCGACCTCGCGGAGACGCTCGACCCCGACCTCGTGCTCCCGATTCACTACAACACGATTCCGCTGCTCGAAACCGACCCGGACGCCTTCGTCGTGGACGTGGCGAACCGCGGTATCCCGGTCGTCCTCGACGACCCCGACCAAGTCTGAGCGGCGACAGCCGGGCGGACAGCCGAACGGACTGACAAACGGACAGAACGATTTTGCCGCGCCGGGCCGTCCGTTCGCGTATGGACCTCGACTACGGCATGCTCGGCGGCCGGCGGCCCTACTACCGCTTCGGCGACGCCGACGCCGACCCGCTCGTGGTGCTTCCCGGCCTCTCCGACGCCTTCCAGCGCATCGACCCGAACCGCGCGACTGCGGCGGCGCTCGCCGGACTGTTCCGCGAGTTCGACGACCGCGACGTGTGGGTGGTCGGCCGGCCGCGACACCTCCCGGTCGGGTCGACCACGCGCGACATGGCCGCGGGCTACGCGGGCGTCATCGACGAACAGGACCTCTGGCCGGCGGACGTTATCGGCGTCTCGATGGGCGGTCTCGTCGCCCAGTATCTCGCCGCCGACTACGGCGACTACGTGGACTCGCTGGCCGTCGTCTCCGCCGGGACGCGACTCGGCGGCCACGGCGAGAACGTCGTGACGCGCTGGCGCTCGCTGGCGGGCAAGGGGCGCTGGGCCGAGGTCGTTGCCGACGCGGAGCGGGAGGCGGCGACGGGCCTCGAAGCGACCGTCGCCCCCGCGCTCATCGAGGCGGCCGGCCGAGTCGTCGACTTCCGGCCCGCCGTCCCCGCCGACGCCGTCGTCTCCTGTACGGCCTGTCTCGAACACGACTCCCGGGAGATTCTCGGTGACATCGACGCGCCGACGCTCGTCGCCGCCGGGAAGTCCGACCGACTCTTCCCCGAACCGCGGGTTCGAGAACTCAAAGACGGCGTCGCGGACGCGACGCTCGCGCTGTTCTCCGGGGCGGGTCACAACCTCGTGACGAGCGAGCCGCGAACGCTGAACGGCGTCGTCAGGCGCTACTTCGACGGGTTCCGCGGCGACGGGCTGTATCCGTAAGCGCGAACCGCGAGCGGCGAGGGCCTCGAACCCTCCCCGCGGCAACAGGCTCATACGCCGGGCGGCCGTCGAACCGCCATGCGCGACGCCCTCCGGTCGAGCCCGCTTTTCAGCGTCCGTCGGCTCCTCGTCTGTCTCGTCGTCACGCTCGCCGTTGTGACGACCGACGCGCTGTTCTTCCACGTCGAACCCGTCCGAACCGCCGCCGAGTTCGGAACCGAAGTGACGATCCACACCCTCGGCTTCTACGGTGGGTACACTATCGTGGCGCTGTTCAATCGGTCCGGGACGGAGCGCTAGAAAAGCGACGACCGGGGCGTCCGGCTTAGATGACGCCCATCTCGTCGAGGCGCGTCGGCAGGTACTCGTCGGTCACGAAGTCGAGACCGCGGGAGGCGAGCGCCTGCTGTTCGGCCTTCTTGCCGATGTCGAGTTGGAGTTCTATCTGTTCGGTCCAGTAGTCGCCCATGAACCGCGGGTCCTCCAGTTCGGACTGGAGCGCGTTGATGTCGGAGTCCGCGAGCGGGTCGGTCGGGAGGTCGTAGTCCACGATGTCCTGCGGCTGGATGCCGACGAACCGGGCCTCCGGCGTCGCGAGGTGCTCCGACAGGTGCGCGGACTTGATGGAGCCGTAGGCGACGGAGCCGAAGATGCGGTAGGACCACGGGTCGCCGTCAGTGAAGACCACGACCGGCAGGTCGAGTTCGTTGTGCAGGCGCTTCGTGATGCGCCGGGTCGCCCGCGCGGGCTGACCCTTCAGGTGGACGATGAGCACGTTGTACTCGTCGTCGAAGCCGTTTTCGACGAGGCGGTCGCGCATACCACCGGTCTCCACGCAGAGGACGAAGTCGATGTCATGGTCGAGGAACTCGATGGTGTCGGGGTTGTTCGGAATCTGGTAGCCGCCCTCGCCCACGTCGAGTTGGCAGTGGATGTCGCGCTCGCCGCGGCGGGTCTGCTCGCGGAGTTCGAGCGGGCCCATGAGGGTCGCACCCGACTCCTCGGGCCGCATGTGGAAGTCCTCGCGGGTGACCTCGGAGACGATTTCGAGGTCCTCGATGAGCTGGTTCGACTCGTCTTGGTCGGAGAAGTGCGCCTCTTCTGCGTCCCACGACTCGGAGATGTAGTACAGCTCACGAAGGGTGGACGAGCGGCCCTCCTCTAACTGCCGCGCGAGGAACTCGATGGTGTATGAGGCCTTCAGGAGCTTTCTCGCCCCCCGGACGCTGTTCGCAGAGCGCGTCGAGGTCCGGTCGCCGTACACCCAGACGTTCGAGTTCTCGTCGTACTCGATGTTGCTTTTCGTCCGCGTCGGGAGCGTCATGTGCGGAATCTCCCCCGCGTCGAACTGGTCGTAGAACTCAGCCGCGAGGTCGATGAGACGCTCGCGGGCGCGTTCCTCGGATGTCTTCCGTTCGGATGCCATTATACGTTCACCGTGAGTTTCTCCGTCTCGACGCCGTCGACGTTGATGTCGAACGACGCGTCCTGTGCGACCGAGTACGTGAGTGTCGCCGTCTCACCGGACGACACCTCGGGGTTCCACTTGACGAACCACTCCCCGTCGAGGTCGACCACCGTCGCCTCGCCGTCAAGGCCGCCCGGCTCCGCCGAGACGATGTCCGTGATGTCCGGCGACTCGTTCGTGTTGGAGTAGTTCTTCACCGTGAGCGTTACCTCGCCGTCGTCGACGGCTCGCTCGACGGTCAGGTTGTTCATGATGCGGCCGAGCGCGCCGTCGATGTTGGGCTCGGGTCGGCCGGTGACCTCCGAGAGCTTCGTCGCCATCTGCGGGAGGATGCGGCCGAGTACGTCCTGTTTCTTGCGGCGCTTCTGGAGCGACCGCCGCTTCGAGAGGTAGGACTTGAGCTCGCGGGCCGCCTCGCGGATAGCGAGTTCGACCTCGTCTTGAATCGCCGGCACGTCCGCGAGCGCGTCTTTCGACTCGCTCGTGAAGGGGACGTTCGTAGAGGCGACGTGGACCATGAGGACCGCGGGGCCGTTCGGCATGCCGCTACCGCCCGGTTGGTCGAGGCCGTAGTTCCGCCAGCCGATGTCCTTGACGACGTGGGTGATGGTACACGCGCCCTGTTGGTAGACGAGCGGGACGCGGTTGGCGAAGCGGAGCAGGTCGATTTTCCCCTCGGACTTCAGTTCGCCGCCGTAGGCGATGCCGGCCTCGACGATGAACGGGTCGCCGCCGTGGACCTCGGCGTCGCGGGTCGCCGCGGCGTAGAAGTCGGCGTCGAACTCCTTTTTCAGGCCGGCTTCCACGAGGTCGGCGGAGATGGGAGAGAGACAGTCCGTCGGCGGCGCGAGGATGTCCGTCTCGCGCATCGCGTCGAGCAGGTCGCGGGCCACGTCGCGGTCGTCGGCGACCTCACGGACCTTCGGCACCTCGTCGGAGACGGTGCGCATCCGCGACCAGATGGCGTCGGCGATGTTCTCCTGTGCCGTCTCGCCGTAGGTCTCGTCCTCGCGTTCTTTGGTTCGCTCGGCGGCCCACGCGACGAACTCGGCCACGTCGTCGCGGGTGGCGCGGTCGGCCGGGCCGGTCGTCTCGGCGAACTGCGTGGCGATAGAGCGCGCCATCGACACCTTGCCGGCGTCGTCTTTCTGCGTGGTCGTCACGTCGTCGATGATAGCGTACACGTCGCCCTCGCGGTCGTCGGTGAGGACGGGCCACAGCGCCTCGACGACGTTCTCGCGGACCGTCTCGCCGAACGAGGTGTCGGTCTCCTCACCGACCGTCTCGGCGACGTTGCCGACGATGGTGACGAGTTCACCGTGGGCGATGCGGTCCTTACCGACGACGATATCCACCAGTTCGGACGCGAACGCCGCGGTCGCCTCCTTGCCCTTGTTGGCGACGGCGTCCTCGACGACGGCGACGAGTTCGTCCGCCTCAGTCGCGTCGGGCGTCCGCCACGTCATCTCGCGGCCGAAGTGTCGGTCGCGGAAGGCGTCGTGAACCTTGTCGGAGGTCTTCGCGCCGACGCGGGTGAACTCCTCTTGGAGGAAGCCGGAGACGGAGTACGACTCGGTCGCCGCGAGCATCTTCAGGAGCGTCCCGAGTTCGACGCCGTGGGGATGGGGACGAATCTCCTTCGTCTGTTTCGGAAGCTGGTCGGTCGCCCGCTCGAACTTCATCGGCTCGTCGAGGCCGGGTTCCCGGAGTTCGATGCGGGCGTGGGGGTTGACGACCGCCGTGTGGAGGATGTAGTCGTGGAGCTGTTGGCGGGCGCGCATGTTGGCTTCCATCTCCAACTCGATGCGCGTGCCGTGAGGGCGGTCCCACGAGGTGGTTTTCTCTGTCCGAATCTCGGGTTCGTTCTGGTCCGTGTTGATGACGAGTTCGAAGTACTCGGCGTCCTCCGAGCCCTGCGTCCGACTCGTCACCTTGGCGGGTTTCCCGCTCGTCAACTGCGAGTAGAGGACCGCCGCGGAGATACCGATACCCTGCTGGCCGCGGGACTGTTCGCGCGCGTGGAAGCGAGAGCCGTAGAGGAGCTTCCCGAACACTTTGGGCACCTGCTCTTTCGTGATGCCCGGCCCGTTGTCCTCGATGACGAGGCGGTAGTAGTCGCCCGCCTCGGCGATTTCCACGTAGATGTCGGGCTGGATGCCCGCCTCCTCCGTGGCGTCGAGCGCGTTGTCCACCGCCTCCTTGACGGCGGTGACCAACCCGCGGGCTCCGCTGTCGAAGCCCAACATGTGCTTGTTCTTCTCGAAGAACTCGGCGATGGAGATCTCCCGCTGGCCCTTCGCCAGCTCCTCTGCGATCCCCGGCTCGTCACCGAGTGTCGACTGGAACGAGGTCATTTCCTGATGCGCATCTACCCAGTCCCGCGTTAAGTACTCACCGGCAACGGAGTGAAAGTGAAATTTCGGCGTTGACGCGCTTCGCGGGCTGTCCACAATGGAACGACGAATTATGTTACACAGAGTCACCCACGACGTTCGCGCCGGGCAGTCGAAATCGCCGGACGCGAAAACCGCTACGCGGGACTCCAGTAAGTAGTACGCGCCCGCGCGTGCGAGCCTTTAAGGGACGGGCTATCCTAGGCCAGTTCAGATGTCACAGGATAACGAGTACGGGGCCGGACAGATTCAGGTCCTCGAAGGGCTCGAAGCCGTTCGAAAGCGTCCGGCGATGTACATCGGGTCCACCGATTCTCGCGGACTCCACCACCTCGTCTACGAAGTCGTCGACAACTCCATCGACGAGGCGCTTGCGGGCCACTGCGACGCCATCGAGGTCGCCCTCCACGAGGACGGCTCTGTCAGTGTCACCGACAACGGCCGCGGGATTCCGGTAGATACGCACGAACAGTACGACCGACCCGCGCTGGAGGTCATCATGACCGTCCTCCACGCCGGCGGGAAGTTCGACAACAAGTCCTACCAGGTCTCCGGCGGCCTCCACGGCGTCGGCGTCTCCGTCGTCAACGCGCTGTCGAGCGAACTCGAAGTCGAGGTCAAACGCGACGGTGCGGTGTGGACACACCGCTTCGAGTTCGGCGAACCGCAGGTCGACGAGTTCGAGCGCGTGCGCGACCTCGAACCCGACGAGGACACCGGGACGACCATCCGGTTTTGGCCGGACGACGGTATCTTCGAGACGACCGAGTTCGACTTCAAGACGCTCGAAAACCGTCTGCGCGAGCTCGCGTTCCTCAACTCCGGCGTCGAGATTTCGCTCGCCGACGAGCGGACCGACGAGTCGAGCACGTTCCTCTTCGAGGGCGGCATCCGCGAGTTCGTCGAGTACCTCAACGAGACCAAGACGGCCCTCCACGACGACATCATCTACTACGACGACGAGTCGGAGGGCATCGAGGTCGAAATCGCCATGCAGGCGACCGACGAACTGCAGGGCTCGATTCACGCCTTCGCCAACAACATCAACACCCGCGAGGGTGGCACGCACCTGACCGGGTTCAAGACGGCGCTCACCCGCGTCGTCAACGACTACGCGAACACCCACGACATGCTGGACGACCTCGACGGCGACAACCTCCGCGGCGAGGACGTCCGCGAGGGGCTCACCGCCGTCATCTCAATCAAACACCCTGACCCGCAGTTCGAGGGCCAGACGAAGACGAAGCTCGGGAACTCCGAGGTGCGCGGTATCGTCGAGAGCGTCACCCACCAGCAGCTCGGGACGTTCTTCGAGGAGAACCCGGACACGACGACGGCCATCATCTCGAAGGCCGTCGAGGCCGCCCGCGCCCGCAAGGCCGCAAAGCAGGCCGAGGAGCTCACCCGCCGCAAATCCGCGCTCGAATCCACCTCGCTGCCGGGGAAGCTCGCGGACTGCCAGAGCCGCGACCCCTCGAAGTCCGAACTGTTCGTCGTGGAGGGCGACTCCGCGGGCGGCTCGGCCAAGCAGGGCCGCGACCGCAAGTTCCAGGCGATTTTGCCCCTCAAGGGGAAGATTCTGAACGTCGAGAAACACCGCCTCGACCGCATCCTCGAAAACGACGAAATTCGGGCGCTCATCACCGCTATCGGCGGCGGCGTCGGCGACGAGTTCGACATCGAAAAGGCGCGCTACCAGCGGCTCATCCTGATGACCGACGCCGACGTTGACGGCGCGCACATCCGGACGCTGCTGCTCACGCTCCTGTACCGCCACATGCGGCCGCTTATCGAGGCCGGCTACGTGTATGCGGCCCAACCGCCGCTGTACCGCGTTCGCTACCGCGGCAACACCTACGACGCGATGGACGAGGCCGAGCGGGACCGTATCATCGAAGAAGAGTGCAACGGCAACCCCACGCAGGTCCAGCGGTTCAAGGGACTCGGCGAGATGAACCCCGACCAGCTGTGGGACACGACGATGAACCCCGAAAACCGCGTCCTCAAGCGCATCACCGTCGAGGACGCCGCCGCCGCCGACCGGATGTTCAACATCCTGATGGGCGACGCCGTCGGGCCGCGAAAGCAGTTCATCAAGGACCACGCGAACGACGCCGAATGGGTAGACATCTAATATGAGTTCTGACGCACCAGATTCCTTCGAACCGGGCGCGGGTATCGCGGCCGAAGTCAAGAACGCGCGCATCGAAGACGAGATGGAGCAGTCGTACATCGACTACGCGATGTCGGTCATCGCGGGGCGGGCGCTGCCCGACGTGCGCGACGGCCTCAAGCCGGTCCACCGGCGCATCCTGTATGCGATGCATCAGGCCGGCGTGACCTCCAACTCGTCGCACCGCAAGTCCTCGTCCATCGTGGGCGAGACGATGGGTGACTACCACCCCCACGGCGACTCCGCCATCTACGACACCCTCGCGCGCATGGCGCAGGACTTCTCCATGCGCTACCCGCTCGTCGACGGCCAGGGTAACTTCGGCTCCGTCGACGGCGACCCGCCGGCCGCGATGCGCTATACGGAGGCGCGGATGTCCCCCATCGCCGAGGAGCTCCTCGACGACATCGACAAGGACACCGTCGACTTCCAGTCGAACTACGACGACCGCAAGCAGGAGCCGACGGTCCTCCCGTCGTCGTTCCCGAACCTGCTCGTCAACGGGTCGTCCGGCATCGCGGTCGGGATGTCCACGAACATCCCGCCGCACAACCTCGGCGAGGTCGTCGACGCCACCGTCGAACTCATCGAGAACCCCGACGCGACCATCCCGGACCTGATGGAACACATCAAGGGCCCGGACTTCCCGACCGGCGCGAACATCGTCGGCCGCAACGCGGTCCACAAGGCGTACAAGACGGGTCGCGGCCGCGTCCGCGTCCGCGCCGACTACGACGTGTTCGAGGAGGAAGGCCGCATCGTCATCAACGAACTCCCGTATCAGGAGAACAAGGCCCGCCTCATCGAGCGCATCGCCGACGACGTGAACGAGGGGAAAATCGAGGGCATCCGCGACATCCGCGACGAGTCCGACCGCGACGGCATCCGCGTCGTCATCGAACTCAAGCGCGGCGCGATGGCCGAGGTCGTCAAGAACCAGCTGCTCGACAACCACCTCGAATCCACGTTCGGCGTCATCAACCTCGCGCTCGTCGACGGTCAGCCGCAGGTGCTGACGCTCAAGGAGACGCTCGAACACTACCTCGACCACCGCCGCGACGTAGTCCGCCGGCGCTCCGAGTACGAACTCGCCGAGGCCGAAGACCGCGCGCACATCCTCGAAGGCCGCCTGAAGGCCCTCGACAACATCGACGACGTGGTCGAGACCATCCGAAACTCCGAGAGCCGCGACGACGCGAAGGCCGCGCTCCGCGGCGAGGTCGAAGTCGAAGTCGACGGCGAACCCCTGCCGACGTTCGACTTCTCCGAGGAGCAGGCGAACCACATCGTCTCGATGCAACTCGGTTCGCTCACCTCGATGGAGGCGGCCGAAATCGAAGACGAGTACGAGGACGTCCAGGCAACCATCGAACGCCTCGAAACCATCCTCGGCGACCAGTCGGAACTCGACGCGGTCATCGAGTCCGAACTGCTCGACATCAAAGACGAGTACGCCGACGACCGGCGGACCTCGTTCGTCGCCAACACCGGCGAGGTCACCCGCGCCGACCTCATCCCCGAGGAGGACGTGGTCGTCGTCGTCAGCGAGGACGACTACATCAAGCGCATGCCGGTCTCCCGGTTCCGCGCCCAGCACCGCGGTGGCAAGGGCATCATCGGCACCGACCTCAAGGAGGGCGACAACGTCTCGTCGGTGTTCGTCACGAACACCCACGACGACCTGCTCTGTTTCACCAACCACGGACAGGTCTACCAACTGAAGGCCTACCAGGTGCCCGAGATGTCGCGGACCGCCCGCGGGAAGTCGGCGGTCAACCTGCTCGACTTCGACGACGGCGAGGAGATTACGGCCGTCGTCAACTGCGACGACCTCGAAGACATCGAGGGCTACCTGACGATGGTGACCCAGAACGGCTACATCAAGCGGACCGGCACCGACCGGTTCCAGAACATCCTCTCGACGGGCATCATCGCCACCAAACTCGACGAGGGCGACGAACTCGTCGACGTGGAGGTCACCGACGGCGAAAGCGACCTCGTCATCGGCACCGAACAGGGCATGTCCATCCGCTTCGACGAGGACGAAGTGCGCGCGATGGGTCGCTCGGCCCGCGGCGTCCGCGGCGTCAAACTGACCGGTGACGACGTGGTCGCCGGCGTGGCCGCCATCGACGAGGACCACCACAGTTGGATTCTCACCGTCACCGAGAACGGCTACGGGAAGCGCACGGACCTCGACGCCTACCGCAAGCAGTCCAGAAACGGCAAGGGTCTCATCGACATCAAGACCAACGACCGGAACGGCCCGGTCTGCGCCATCAACACCGTCGGCGAGGGCGATCACCTCGTCGTCATGTCCGACGAGGGCCAGATTCTCCGGACGCCCGTCGAGGACATCTCGACAGTCGGCCGCAACACGATGGGCGTCATCGTGATGGACCTCGACGAGGGCGACGACGTGGCCTCCGTCGACGTGATTCCGGCCGCGATGACGACCGAAGACGAGGAACTGGACGACGTGGAAGGGGACGCGGAAACCGACGCGGACGACGAGTAAGTCGGCTCTCCCCGACGACGGGTCTCTTTTTGCGGACTCCCACCGGAGAGCCGCGGCTTCGACCGTCACTCCCCGAAGGCATTTACCTCGGCCGACGGGTCGTCTCGGTATGAGCATGCGACCGCGGTCGGGAATCGTCGGCGTCTCGGCGCTCGCATTCGTCGTGGTCCTCGGCGGCCTGAGCGCACTTCGGGCGTGGAACCTCGAACCGCCGACACACGTGCAGTCGCTCGTCGTCGACACGGGCGCGGTTCTCGTCGTCGCCAGCGTCGCGTCTCACGTCGCCCGTGGAGAGCGCGTCGGCACGCGAATTGGCGAGGGTATCGTACTCGCCTTCGGCCCGTGTCTCGGGTTCGCGGTTAACCTGTTCGCCCCGGTTTCGGCGATGGAGTCGCCGCTGTGGGTCGCGTACCCGCTCGTCGCTGGCGCGGTGCTCGCGCTCGCCGTCGGTGGGTTCGGTGCGGCCGTCGGCTACGCCGTTCGAGTTGTGAAAGCGAGAAAAACCAGCGACAGCGCGTCGTAGCTCCTATTTTTCTTCGAGGAGAGAATTTCGCCGTTTACGGCGGGAGTGAATCCGACACTTCCTACGCAGTCCACCGTCGATGGCAGGCTGGATATTCCACGCCAATCCGTAGGATTAAGTAAATCTTCCTACATAGGCTATGTATGGCGATTCAGGTCACTCGTACCTACGTTGGTTCCATCCAGAACCACCAACAGGTCTGCGATGGCCTCGACTCGCTCGGAGATTCTGCCTCGAAAATCTGGAACGTCGCACGATGGACAGCAGACCGCGTGTGGGACGAGGTTGGCAAAATCCCAAACGAAGGTTCGCTCAAATCGTACATGAAGAACCAAGCGTGCTGGAAAGATTTGAACGCACAATCCAGTCAGAAAGTCATCGAAGAACTTTCTGACGCTTTCCAGTCATGGTTCGACCTGCGACGCAAAGACTCGAAGGCGAATCCGCCCGGCTACCGAAAAAACGGCGACAAACGGCCACGTTCCACGGTCACGTTCAAAGCAGACGGGTTCAAACACGACCCCGAGAACAATCGGGTTCGACTCAGCAAAGGCTCGAACCTCAAAGAGCATTTCTCGGACTTCATCCTCTGTGAGTACCAGACTAGCCCGGACGTTGACCTCTCGGAAGTCGAATCGGTGCAGAACGTTCGCGCCGTCTGGAACGGCGACGAATGGGAACTGCACTTCGTTTGCAAAGTCAATCTCGAAACCAACGACTCAGCAGGTGACAAGGTGGCCGGAATCGACCTCGGCATCAAAAACATCGCCACGGTCGCTTTCTCCGATGAGTACGTTCTCTACCCCGGCAACTCGCTCAAACAGGACAAGCACTACTTCACGCGTACTGAGTACGACACAGAAGGTGAGAATGGCCCGTCCGAGAGGTCAATGTGGGCACGTCGGAAACTCGCAGAGCGCGAAACGCACTTCTACCACACACTGACGGACACTATCATCACAGAGTGTGCCGAGCGCGGTGTTGGTACGCTTGCAGTGAGCTGGCCTGAAGACGTTCGTGACTCTGACTGGGGCAAGACTGGCAACAAGAAGTTGCATACGTGGGCGTTCGACCGCATCTACCAGTACCTCGAATACAAAGGCAAGATTCGTGGCGTTGAGGTGCTGAAAGAGAACGAGTGGGACACCTCGAAGACGTGTTCACGGTGTGGAGACGACACGAAAGGGAACCGGAAACATCGTGGGTTGTACGTCTGCTCGTCGTGTGGGTTGGTCGGAAACGCGGATTGCAACGGGGCGGAGAATATGCGTCAGAAGATAACTCCGAGTCCTCACAGTGAGGATAGGTGTAACGGCTGTGTGGCACAGCCATCGGTACACCTGTTCGACTCAGAGAGTGGTTGCTTTGCACCGCGAGAACAGGTCGTGTCGTAGACCAGCAAATATCCCACCTGCGGTACGGGAAGCCCCGTCGTTTACCACGGGGAGGATGTCACTTCTCAACGTCCGACGGCTCTCTCGTCAGGTCGTAGGTGTAGTGTCGCGGCTTGCGGTCGCGGAGCCAGTCGCGGAGCGGTTCGACCCGCGGGCGGTAGGTGAGCGTCGACCCGAGGGCGGTCAGCGGGAGGAACTTCGCCGCCTCGATTTCGTTGTCGGGGTCGCTCGGCGACGGCGTCGGGTCGTCGGCGACGGGCGTCGCGTGGTAGAACCGCTGGAGATAGATGCGGCGGTCCGGGGCGCGAATCTCGCTCGTGAAGGCGAGCGACTGGATTTCGACTTCGACGCCGGTCTCCTCTGCGGCCTCGCGGGCGGCCGTCTCGAAGAAGAACTCCCCGGGTTCGGAGCCGCCTTTCGGTAGTCCCCAGCGGTCCTTCTCGTAGACCGCGAGCACGGAGTTCTCCTGTAGGACGACGACGCCGGCGGCCAGGTCGTGCGGGGCGGGGGCTTCTCTCGGCGTGGACATCAGAGAATGCGCTTGCCGAAGGCGCTTGCGGCGAGTTCGGTCGCGAGCGTCGCGGTCTCGTTGTGCTCGTCGAGGATGGGGTTGACCTCCACGAGTTCGAACGAGCGCATGGCTTCCGAGCGGGCGACGAGTTCCATCGCCGCGTGGGCCTCGCGGTAGGTCACGCCGCCGCGGACGGGCGTCCCGACGCCGGGAGCCTCGCGGGGGTCGAGCCAGTCGAGGTCGAGGCTGATGTGGACGCCGTCGGTGCCGTCGGTCGCCACGTCGAGGGCGTCGTTCGTCACGTCGGTGATGCCGCGCTCGTCGATGTCGGACATCGTGTAGACCGTCACGTCGGAGTCGCGGACCGCCTCGGCCTCCGGGCCGTCGACGGAGCGTAGCCCGACGATGGCGACGTTTTCTTCCTTGAGGCCGGCGGCGTTCGCCCACTCGACGCCCTCGAAGTCGCCGACGCCGAGCGCGGCGGCCAGCGGCATGCCGTGGACGTTTCCGGACGGCGAGGTGCTCGGCGTGTTGAAATCGCCGTGGGCGTCGAACCAGATGACACCGATGTCGGCGTCGCGGGCGCTCCCGACCAACGAGCCGATGGCGATGGAGTGGTCGCCGCCGAGCGCGAGCGGGATCGTTCCCTCGGCGAGCGCGGTCGAGACGGCGTCTGCGAGGCTCCTCGTCACCTCTTCGACCTCCTGGACGTGTTTGGCGTTCGCCGCCCCGGCGTCCGCGTCCCGCGTCGCGTGGTGCGGGACCGCGAGGTCGCCCGCGTCCGTCGGCGAGACGCCGGCGGACTCGAGTTGCCCCGCAAGTCCGGCGTATCGAATCGCGGAGGGACCCATGTCCACCCCGCGTCGATTGGCACCGTAGTCCGTCGGTGCACCGAGAATCCTGACGTTCCGTTCCATAGTAGACCAACTCGGTCGGGGTGTTTAGTGGCATCGGAAAAACACCCTTATCGATAATTCGTACCGTCGCGTCGTCGGGCAGACCCGCGTGGCCGAACGGAGGTGCTACTCGTCGAGGTACGGTTCGCAGACGCGCCGAACGCCCTCCTCGAAGGAGATTTGCGGTTCCCAGCCGGTCGCTTCGCGAATCTTCGTGCAGTCGGCCATCGTGTCGTGGACGTACACGTCGAGGGGGTTTTCGATGTAGACCGGGTCGACGTCGGTGCCGAGGGTCTCGTTTATCATCCCGACCATCTCGTTGAACGAGTAGCTCTCGGCAGTCCCGAGGTTGTAGATACCCTGAAGCCGGTGGTCGGCGGCGAGTTCGATGCCGCGGACGATGTCGTCGACGTGCGTGAAGTCACGTGTCTGGGTGCCGTCGCCGAACAGTTCCGGCGACTCGCCGTTGGCAATCTGGTCGGCGAACTGCGCGACCGTGTTGGCGAACTCGCCTTTGTGTTCTTCCGCGCCGCCGAAGCCCTGATACACCGAGAAAAAGCGGAGCCCGGCCGTCCGCATGTCGTAGTGGTGGTGGAAGTACTCCGCGTAGCGCTCGCGGGCGAGTTTCGACGCCTCGTACCCCGTGCGCGCTTCGACCGGCATGTCCTCCGGCGAGGGCTCCGTCCGAGAGCCGTAAATCGAGGACGTGGAGGCGTAGACGACGGTGTCACAGCCGTCTTCCCGCGCCTGTTCGACCGTATTCACGAAGCCTTCGACGTTGACGCGCGCGCCTTTCGTCGGGTTCTCTTCGTGCATCTTGTACGACGACAGCGCCGCGAGATGGAACACCACGTCGACGCCCTCGGTCGGGAGGTCATCGTCGAGAACGCTCACGTCGTGGAATTCGACCGCTTCGTCGAGGTTATCGGGCGTTCCGAGGTAGAGGTCGTCGACCGCGACGACCTCGTTTTCCGCCGCGAGATGGTTCGCGAGGTTCGAGCCGATGAAGCCGGCACCGCCGGTGACGAGGACTCGTTTCCCGTTCATGTGCTACCGAACTCTCGTGAGCCGTATAGTGCTATCGACAGCATCGAGGCCGAATTAGGGTTCAAAATGAACATTCATGAGTGTGCCGTGGTTACAAAGTAGACGAACGGCAGATTCGAGGCGTCATACATCGGATTTAAGGACGTATGTAGCGAACCATTCTCCATGTCATCAATCGAGCTCACTTCGAGTCAGAAAACTATCTTGACCGCCCTCATCAACCTCTATCGGGACTCCGAGGACGCGGTGAAGGGTGAGGATATCGCGACCGAAGTCAACCGGAACCCCGGCACCATCCGGAACCAGATGCAGAGCCTGAAGGCGCTCCAGCTGGTCGAGGGCGTACCCGGTCCGAAGGGCGGCTACAAGCCGACCGCGAACGCCTACGAGGCGCTCGACGTGGACAAGATGGACGAGCCCGCGTTCGTCCCCCTGTTCCACAACGACGAGGAAGTCGAGGGCGTCAACGTGGACGAAATCGACCTCTCCAGCGTCCACCACCCCGAACTGTGCCGCGCCGAGATTCACGTTCAGGGCTCGGTCCGCGAGTTCCACGAGGGTGACAAGATTCGCGTCGGCCCGACGCCGCTCTCAAAGCTCGTCATCGACGGCACCCTCGACGGCAAGGACGACACGAGCAACATCCTCATCCTCCGCATCGACGACATGAAGGCACCCGTCGGCGAACCCCAGCACTAACCACGCTCCTCTCTCCGTCTTTTTCCGGGCACTCTCCGCGCGCTCCGACCGACAGGTCCGGCGTTCGGACGCCGGCCGAACCGAACGGTGGAGTTCGGACCGCAAACACGTCAGAGTTTAATGTAGAATAGTACACAGCTTTATCTGAATGGGGGACGCAGTACTCTCCATGGCGTACAATCAGCAGAGTGCGTTCGGCATCCCATCAACGTGGGAGGAACTGAACGCCGACGTGATTGCGTTTCTCTTCACCGCAACCCTGCTTATCGGGGCGGCGTCGTTCGCTTTGATGGCCGGTGGAGACCCCGAAACGATGGCAGTGGTCGCACTGACCGGAGTCGCGGTCGTTCTCCTTGGAACGGCTCTGGTTCGGTTCTCCGAGTATCTCCGAACGACTGAGTCGCCCTCCTTCTGAGGACCGAAGCGTCGAGAGACCACTGCGGCGCGGCAGCGCGTATTTTCTCACACGAATCGGAACGAGGAGTCGCTGTTGCGCTCCGTACTCCGTGAGCGCTATCGGCACTCGGGGATTGCGTCGTCGAGAAAGCGAAACCGAGTCGGCGAGCGTCGGGCGTCGGGCGTCGGGCGTCGCGTCACCCGGCGGCCGGATACAGCGACCGAGTTACAGGTCGTTCCAGGCCGAGAGCGCGCGCTTCGGCGACGTCACGTCCGCAATCCAGTTCGCGGCGATGCCCTTCTTCAGCGTCCGCGCGAGCGGGCCGCCGAAGACGTTGACGGGGAACTCGCCGACGACCGGGAACTTTACGCCGTGAGCGACGGCGTCGTGGCCGATGGAGATGACCGTCCCCTTGTCGGTGAACGTCCAGCGCTTGAGCGGCTTGCCGGCGATGGCGCGGGCGATGTTCTCGCCGGCCACGTCCGCGGCGTCCCAGGCGGCCTGCGCCGTCGGCGGCGCGACGCTGTCGGGACCCTGCTCGACGAGGGCGCAGTCGCCGACCGCGAAGACGCGGTCGTCGCTGGTCTGGAAGTCCTCCTCGGCGAAGAAGCGGTGGGAGCGCTCGTCCTGTTCGAGTTCCACGTCGGACGCCTCGGGCTGGCCGGTGATGCCGCCGGTCCAGACGAGCACGTCGTAGTCGAGCTCCTCGGGGTCTTCGTCCTCGCCGCCGCCGATGAAGACGGTCTCCTCGTCGACCTTCGAGATGAAGTCGCCGGTGAGGATGTCGATGTCGAGGTCCTCGACGCGACGGCGGAGCGCACCCTGCAGTTCGGGGTCGTTGCCGGGGAAGATTTCGTCCATCCCCTCGACGAGTTTGATGTCGATGGGCGCGCGGTTCGTGTCGCGGTACTCGGCGACCTCGGCGGCAGTCTGGATGCCGGAGAGGCCCGCACCGCCGATGACGACCTGCGCGGGGTCGTCGCGGGAGGCGTCGGCGGCCGCCTCCTTGATGTCCTGGTGAATCTCTCGGGCGTCGTCAAGGCCCTTGAGCTGATGGGCGAACTCTTCGAGGCCCTCGATGCCGAAGAAGGCGGTCGAAGAGCCGATGGCGACCAGCAGATAGTCGTAGTCGACGGTGTCGCCGCCTTCGAGTTCGACGACCCGGTCGTCGACGTTCACGTCGGTCGCGCGACCCTTGACGAAGTCGGTCGAGTCCTCTTTGACATCGTCGACGGGGATGGCGATGCTGGACTCGACGCTCGGGTCGCGGATGCAGCGGTGGACCTCGTGGAGGACGAGGTGGTAGTCGTGTTCGGCGACCCACGTGAGTTGTGCGTCGTGACCGAGCTCTTCTTCGAGGGTTTTGACCGCGCCGGCCCCGGCGTACCCCGAGCCGAGAACGACGACCTGCGTGCTCATGTCGTCGGATGCGCAGTCATCCGATAAAGGGGCTTTGAAACCGTCTCCACGACTGTGGTAATTTTGGCCTCCACGCCCCCAGAGCGTCGAAATCAGTGTTCGACGGTTGTCGGATTAATCGAGGCTGAGACCCGCGTGCCAGCGGTCGACGCCCGCGTCTCGCTTGACCGCGTCCATCTCCGCGAGGAGGTGGACCGCGAGGCTGGCGGTCTCCGCCGCGCGCGACTCGCCTTCGGTGCGGAACTCGCCTGTGACCCGGTTCGCGTAGACCGAGCAGACGGCCCCCGCCCGGAGGCCGTAGACGTTGGCGATGGTCAGGAGCGCCGCGGCCTCCATCTCGATGTTCTTCACGTTCGCCTCGCGGAGTTCCTCGACGAGCGAGTCGGAGCCGGCGGCGCGGAAGCCCTCGAACCCGGGGCGTCCCTGCCCCGCGTAGAAGGAGTCGGCGCTCATCGTCAGGCCGACGTGGTAGTCGTAGCCGAGGCGTTCCGCGGCCGCGACGAGCGCCGAGACGACCTCGTGGTCGGAAACGGCGGGGTAGTCCTCGCGGACGTACTCCTTGGACGTGCCCTCCTGTCGGACCGCGCCCGAGGTGATGACGAGGTCGCCCACGTCCATCTCGGGTTGAATCGCGCCGCAGGAGCCGACGCGGATGAAGGTGTCCGCGCCGACGCGGGCGAGTTCCTCGACCGCGATGGCCGCCGAGGGACTCCCGATACCCGTCGAGGTGACCGAAATCGGCGTTCCGTCGTAGCTCCCGGTCGCCGTCCGGTACTCGCGGTGGTAGGCCTTCTCCTCGTGGTCGTCCCACAGCGCCGTCACCTTGTCCACGCGCTCGGGATTTCCGGGGAGCAACACCGCGTCGGCGAGGTCCTCGGGACCGACTTCGAGGTGGTACTGGACCTCGTCGTTCGGGTCCTCGCTATCGTTCATGGCTCTACTCGCGGGTGAGCGGTGGAAATTCTTGCGTTCTTCGAGGGGGCCGCCGCGGGTGTCGTCGCACTCTCGTCTTCGTTCGCGGTTGCGGTCGTCGCGTGTTCAGTCGCAGCCGCCGTCTCGCCCGCGACCCCGCGCCACGTCGGGTCGTCGGAGAGGTCGCCGTCACGGAACGGCGGTGGGAGGTCGGCGCGCTCGTCGGCCGCCAGCAGGTAGCCGAGTCCCGCACCGACGTACCAGTCGACAAGCGACGGGTCGAGGTCGGTGTCGACGACGATGTCGCCGCCGGTGTACCACTCCAGGGCGTCGTCGTCGTCCGCGTCGACGCCGGTCCGCCGCCACCGCACGCCCGACTCGCCGTCGCCGAACGCCGACACCGAGACGGTCACGTCCGCCATCGCCGGGTCGGAGACGCGTTCGAACGAGAGGTTCGCGGGCGCGACGCCGTCGGCTCCGGCCTCGTAGTACGACAGCGCGTGGTCGAGTTCCGCCTCGTAGGTCGCCCGCTCGTCTGCCGAGACGTTCGAGAGGTCGACGTGGACCGCGACGGTCCGCTCGCGGAAGGGCGTCTCCCGGTCGGCGGCGTCCAGTTCGGGGAGTCGCGTCGTCTGGATGCGCTCGGACAGCACGGGGAACGTGTCGGCGTCGTCGTGGGTCAGCCCGAGCAGATGGCCGAACTCGTGTTTCAGGACCGTCTGGGTCGTCTCGTCGTCGTAGCCGGCGGCGACGACCACTGAAACCGGTTCGTTGGGTGCGGTCGGGTCGTCGCCGTCCAAGAGGGGCGCACAGCCGACCGCGTCGGTGCCGGCGTAGTCGCCGCAGGCGTCGATTCGCTCGACGACCGAGACGGTCACGTCCGGTTCCGAGGCGTTCGGCACCACGACGAACGCCGGGCCGTAGGCGGTCGCCGACGCGTTCGCTCGCCAGTAGTCGACCGCCGATTGGACGAGCGAGGCGTAGTCGCGGCCGTCCGCGGGCGCGTCGATGCCGACGACGACCGGCGCGCGACCCCACGGGTTGTCGGCGGGTCGCGTCTCCGGCATCGCCGGCGACCCGGGTCCGCCGATGGCGGCCGAGACGGCTCCATCGTCGCCGTCGCTCGCGTCGGCCGAGGGGTCCCCGAGGGCCGCGTCCACGACCGGCGGAGACGGCGATACGGACGTACACCCCGAAAGCACGACAAGAAAGGCGAGCGCGAGGGCGGCGGTTCCGCGGCCGGCGACGGGCGACACGTTACTCGTCGGCGTCGCGCTTCGCCGCGGCGGCTTCGAGCGTGTCCAGCGAGATGGTGTTCGGGAGGAGTTCGCCGAGCGTGTACTCGGCGACGTCGTCGCCCCCGAGGTCGCAGACGACCGGGAGGTCCTCGCCGCAGAACTCCGCGAGCGTCTGGCGGCACATCCCGCAGGGCGTCACGCCGTCACGCGCCCCCGAGGTGACGACGAGGCGGTCGAACTCGGTGTGGCCGTTTTTGACGGCCTCCGCGACGGCGACCTCCTCGGCGTGGAGGCTGTTCGAGTAGTTCGCGTTCTCGATGTTGCAGCCGACGTAGACCTCGCCGTCGGCGGTCCTGAGCGCCGCTCCGACGGTGTACTCCGAGTAGGGAACGTAGGCGTTGTCGAGCGCTTCGCGGGCGCGTTCGACGAGTGCTTCGGGCATTGGGCGCTCATTCGCGTGGGGTGGCTTAGTTCGTTCGGCTCCCCGAGACTGTCGTGTCGGCCGGCGGACACGGACGGGTTTCTGGGTGTCGCCTCCATCGCGTCGTCCCGCAAGCGACTATACGGCTCGGTCCTAACGCGGCGTCGTGAACGACACATCCGGCGGACGACGAATCCTGTTCATCGTCGGCGCGAGCGTCGTGGCCATCTCGGGCATCCTCGGCGTCTTTATCGGCGAGAACGGCGGCCAGGTCGCCGCCGAGATATCGCTGTTCGGCTTCCTCTCGCTTCCGACCACGCCGCTCGCGTTCAGCCTCTACGGGATGGTGTTCTCGGCCGTCATCCTCGGGGCGCTGTTCGCGCTCGTCGAGTACGCCTCGCGCGTCGAAGACGCGCGCTAGGACGGCGGCTCTCGGCTCGGGCGGCGAAGCGTATCGGCCGGGGAACTCCGACCGGAAGGCGGACCGTTTTTGCTCGTCGGGCCCCGACGGACCCGCATGGACGCGCCCTCGTCGACCTCGACCTCGGACGCCTCGGCCGGCGACGCCTCGCCCGGCCCGCTCCCGGAGGACACGGGCGGCAAGAACCGAAAGCGCGCCGCGCTGGCGACCGCGCCGTTCCTCGCGCTCGGACTGGCCGACGTGGTGCTCATCCTCCTACAGGGGCTCGAACCGCTCTGGGGCTTCGCCATCCTCCCGCCGATTCTGTTCTGTAGCGTGCTGACCTGGATCGTCTTCAGCACCGACTTCCTCGACGACCGGACCTGAGTCGGAGCCGGCTCGGTGCCGGAGCGTCAGCGCCGCAGGTTCGTTGAGTACTTCGTCGGCGTCTCCTCGTCGTAGCCGAAGTCCTCGGCGGTTAGCTCCGGTTCGGCGTCCCCGGCGCTCGCGGGCGCGGCGACCTTGAACCGCTCGCGGAGTCGCTCTGGCATCGAGAACGCCTCGCGGTCGAGTCGGAGCGCGATGGCGTCGCCGTCGACCTCTCTGACCCGGTCGAGTCGCTGCCGCGGCCCCTCTGGGAGGTCCTCGGCGTCGACCGCCTCGAAGCCGAACTGCGCGCAGTAGCCGTGGTCCGAGGTGAAGCCGTACACTGTCTCGAACTCCTCGGCCGCGGCGCGGTCGACCAGTCGCTCGACGACGTGCGCGCCCACGCCCTGTCGGCGCCACCGCTCCGAGACGCCGACGCAGGTGAGTTCGCAGAACGGCTCGTCGGTCTTGTGGACCCGGATGCGCCCGAATCCCGCCTTCTCGCCGGACTCCTCGTCGAGCGCAATCACGTAATCGCGGGACCGGAAGGAGCCGTCGTCGAGTCCGAGTTCTTCCAGCGAGTCGAGCAGCCAGACCTCGTCTCGGTTCTTCGCGTCTCGGACGTACATGCTTACTCGTAGCACACCCGCCGACAAAAACGACTCGGGCCGGTACGGCGATTCCCGCCGCGTCTGGCGAACTCAACGAAAGAACAGTAAAGATTCATGGTCGCGGTCGCGGTACCTCGATTCATGGACGTACCCGACACCGACACCGTGGTGCACGAACCGGACCCGGCGTTCGTCGAGGACGCCAACGTCACCCGATTCATGCGGGAACACGATATCGAGGACTACGACGAACTCATCGAGCGGACGACGACCGAGGTTCCGGGCGTCGGTGCCTCGGGCGTCGAGTGGTTCTGGGACGAACTCGTCGACTACCTCGACATCGACTTCTACGAGGAGTACGACGCCGTCCGCGACGACTCGGAGGGGCCGCAGTTCTCCCGCTGGTACCCCGGCGGCGAAATCAACGTCGCCCACAACACCCTCGACCGCCACGCCGCGGTCGGTTCCGGCAACCGGAACCGCGTCGCCTGCATCTGGGAGGGCGAAGACGGCGAGGTCGTCCAGCGGACCTACCACGACCTCTACCGCGAGGCCAACCGCGTCGCCAACGTCCTCGAATCGTACGGCGTCGAAACCGGCGACACCGTCGGCCTCTACATGCCGATGGTCCCCGAAGTCATCTCTATCCTCTACGGCTGTTTCAAGGTCGGCGCGATAGCCGTCCCCATCTTCTCCGGATTCGGCGTCGACGCCACCGCGACCCGTCTCGAAGACCCCGAGTGCTCGGTGCTTTTCACCGCCGACGGCTTCTACCGCCGCGGCTCCGAGGTCCAACTGAAGCCGACCGCCGACGAGGCGATGGACGAAGCAGACTGCGTCGAGAACGTCGTCGTCTACCGGCGGTTCGGGGACGAAAGCGACGGCGGCGATGGCGGAACCGACGCCGACCACGAAGTCCCGTGGACCGACGACCGCGACGAGTGGTGGGACGACACCGTCGGCGCGGCCGACCCTGAGTACGAAACCAAACGCCTCCCGTCGGACGCCGAGTCGATGCTCCTGTACTCCTCGGGGACGACCGGCAAGCCGAAAGGCATCGTTCACACCCACGCTGGCGTGCAGATGCAGACCGCGAAGGAGATTCACTTCGGCTTCGACCAGAAGCCCGAAGACCGCTTCTTCTGGGTCTCCGACATCGGCTGGATGATGGGCCCGTGGACGCTCATCGGGAACCACACGTTCGCCGGCACTATCTTCATGTACGAGGGCGCGCCCGACTACCCGAACCCGGACCGCTTCTGGGACATGATTGAGCGCCACCGCATCACCACCTTCGGCATCTCGCCGACGGCCATCCGCGCCCTGCGGAAGTACGGCGACGAGGAGGTCGAGAAACACGACCTGTCGAGTCTCCGCCTGCTCGGGTCGACCGGCGAACCGTGGGACCCCGAGTCGTGGATGTGGTTCTACGAGAACGTCGGCGGCGGCGACGCCCCCATCATCAACATCTCCGGCGGCACCGAAATCTGCGGCTGTTTCCTCATGCCGATGCCGACCCAGCCGCTCAAGCCCTGCTCGCTCGGCGGCCCAGGCCTCGGGATGGACATCGACATCGTGGACTCGTCGGGCGAGTCCATCGTCGACACCCACGAGCGCGGCTTCCTCGTCGCCCGCGACTCCTGCCCCTCGATGACCAAGAGTCTCTGGGAGGGCGACGAGCGCTACCTCGACACCTACTGGTCGTCGTGGGACGACCTCTGGGACCACGGCGACTGGGCCCAGAAGGACGAAGACGGCTTCTGGTTCCTGCACGGCCGCGCCGACGACGCCCTCAACGTGGCCGGCCGCAAGGTCGGCCCCGCCGAGGTCGAAGGCGCGCTCATCGAACACGACGCGGTGAATCAGGCCGCCGCGGTCGGCGTCCCCGACGACACCACCGGGACCGCCGTCGTCGCCTACGTCGTCCTCGAAGACGGTATCGAGGAGAGCGACGACCTCCGCGAGGAGCTTCGCGGCGTCGTCGGCGACGAGTTGGGCAAGCCGTTCCGCCCGCGCGAGATACTGTTCGTCGACGAGTTCCCGAAGACGCAGTCGGGCAAAATCATCCGCCGCGCCATCGCCTCGATTTACGCGGGCGAAGAGCTCGGTGACATGAGCAGTATCGAGAATCCCGAGTCGCTCGAAAAGATAGAAAACGCGTCCTGAAGCGGTTTTTCCGCCTTCGTTCAGTCGGACAGCGCCGCGCCGACACCGTCGTTCCACGCGTCGGCGGTGAAGTCGACCGCGTCGTTCCACGTGGCGACGACGGTCGTCACCGCGAGGTCGCCGGTCACGTTCACCATCGTCCGGATGCGGTCGAGGATGGGGTCGACGCCGGCGACGAGACCGACGATTTCCAGCGGGAGTCCCAACTGCGTCAAGACGAGCGTGAGCATGATGAGCCCCGACCCGGGGACGCCGGCGGTCCCGATGCTCGCCAGCACGGCGACCGCGACGACCGCGAACTGGTCGGCCAGAGAGAGGTTCACGCCGACGATGTTCGCCGCGAAGATGGCCGCGACGCCCTGATACATCGCCGTGCCGTCCATGTTGATGGTCGCACCGAGCGGGAGGGTGAAGCCGTAGATGCGTTCTTCGATGCCGAGGTTGTCGTCCGCGTCGGACATCGTCACCGGGAGCGTCCCGGACGACGACCGGATGCTCAGCGCGGTCACCATCGCGTCGCGTGCGCCGGAGAGGAACGCGACCGGCGACCGCCCCGCGACCCCGACGACGAACGCGCCGAGGTAGACGACCCCGATGTGGACGACGGCCGCGAGGAGCATCGTTCCGATGAGGAGCGCGAAGGGCAGGATAGCGCCGACGCCGGCGGTGCCGAAGACGTTCGCCATGAGCGCGAAGACGCCGAGGACGCCGAACTCCATCGCCCCCCAGACGACCTTGTACATCGCTTCTGCGCCCGCGTCGGCGAGGTCGAAGAACGCCTCGATGCCGCGTTTGACCTGCTCGTCGTCCGTCTCTTCCCACGCCAGCGTGAGGCCGAGGCCGAACACGACGACGAAGAAGATGGTCGGGAGCACGTTGCCCTCGGCCATCGCGCCGACGGGGTTCGTCGGGACGATGTTGAGGACGACTTCGACGGCGTCAGGGGCCTCGGCGCTCTGTGCCTCGGCACCGGCGAGCAGTCCTTCGAGCCCGCGGGAGCCGGGGGAGACGAGGTTACTCACGCCGAGTCCGATGGCGACCGCAAACGCGGATGTGAGCGCGTACAGTCCCACGACCTGCGCACCGACGCGGCCGAGCGACGACGGCGAGAGCTGTCGAACACCCATCAGGAGCGTGAACACCACGATGGGGACGATGAGCATCTTCAGCAGTCGGACGAACAGGTCGCCGACCGGCTTCAGGGCCGTCGCCGGCTCGCCGACAACGAGGCCGACGAGCGAACCGAGGACGAACGCGACCCCGATTCGGTAGACGATGCCGACCGACCGATACCGGTTCCAGAGAGACGCAATGCTAGAGTGTGACATGTAACGTGTTTGCACTAACGATACAGCCAGAATATAAATATAGCGGTGAATGTCCTGAATTTAACACCGAGGTAGAATTCAATCTCAAATATGAATTAATAGTTGGAGTCTTCGGCGATTCCTCTCCACCCCACGCGTCGTCGTCAGTACGCGTCGTCGGGCGCGAGCGCAACCGACTCGGGAACCCCGTCACCGACTGCGAGCGCCGCTTCGACGGCCTCGTCGCCCGCGGGAATCCGAATCGTCCCGCCGGCGAGAAGCGGGGCGAGCACGCCGGCGACGACGGTGCCGGGATGGGAGAGCGACGACCTGACCGCGACCGTATCGCCCGCGTCGAGGTCGAAGTCGGCGACGACCTCACGGGCCGCGTCCAGCAGGTCGCTGTGGGTGAACTCGCGGTCGTCGGCAACGAGCGCCGGGTCGTCGGGGGCGACGACCACCGGGTGGACCGCGGGGTTCTCGCTCCAGACCTCCTGTTCCCAGTGCGTGATGGCGGGCGAGCTCGGCGACCCGCCGAACACGGCGAGTTTCTGCCCCGGCGGCAGGTCGGCGAACTCGGCCTCGCGGTCGACGGCGACCACGGTCGCCCGCGCCTCCACCGCCGGGTCGAACGCGGTCACCGCGCCGAGTTGAGCCGCCCCGAGGAACGTCAACAGCGGCTCGGGGAGTGAGACCGGGTCGACCGCGACCCGAGCGCCCTTGCGGACACCGAGGTAGCGGAGGACGTTTCCGGCCTTGTACGAGGTCGTGATGAGGTCGTGGTACGTGTAGGTCCGGCCGGGGCCGTCGACCCGGAGTGCGAGTCGGTCGCTCCGCCGGTCGCGGGCCATGAGGTCGCCGATAACGTCCATGGCCGGTCGTAGGGAGTCGGCGCGAAAAAAGCCCCCGAGGCGCTCTCGCGGGTCGAGAACGCGGCGAGGTGTGCGTTGATATCTGAGTCTGGGCTCCGTCGCTCAGGGTGCGCCAGCAATGACGAACGTGCTCTCCTCGGAGCCGTTTCGGAGTTCGCGGGTGTCCTCCGGCGAGACGCGCACGGCATCGCCGGGTTCGAGGTCGAGTTTCTTGTCCTCGACGACGAGCGTCGCCCCGCCGGAGACGAGGTAGTACACTTCCTCGTGGCCCTGCTCGGCGTGGTCGTGCGGCTTGCCGGACCAGTCGGGGTCCGCCTCCAACACGCTGAAGCCGAGTTCGACACAGTCGAGTTCGTCTCGCAGGAAGTGGAGACCGCCGCCGACCGCGTCTACGTCCTCGTAGTTCGCTTTCGTGTAGGACATCACCCGAACTGACGGCCGCCGGACAAGAGAGCGTGGTGGTGCCGGAAATCCGTTACAGCGAGTTCTTCAGCTTTTGGAAGAGGCCCTCTTTGACCTCCTCGCCGCCGGCCTCGGCGAACTCCTTGAGCGCCTCGCGCTGTTCCTTGTTGAGGTCTTCGGGCGTGACGACGTGGACCTCGACGTGCAGGTCGCCGTGACCACGGCCGTCGAGGTGCGGCATCCCCGCGCCGGAGACGGTGAACGTCGACCCGCTTTGGGTGCCCGCGGGCACCTTCAGTTCCTCCTCGCCGTCGAGCGTCGGCACCTCGACGGTCGCGCCGAAGACGGCCTGCGGGAAGGAGATGGGATGGGTGTAGCGGAGATCGTCGCCGTCGCGCTCGAACTCCTCGTGGTCGCGGACGTTGACCTCGACGAACAGGTCGCCGTTGGGACCGCCGTTCTCGCCCGGTTCGCCCTCGCCGCGGTAGCGGAGGCGCTGGCCGTCGCGGAAGCCGGCGGGGATGGTGATGGTCACGTCGCGGGTGCGGCGGACGCGCCCGCTGCCGCGACACTCCGAGCAGTCCTCGCTGTACGTCTCGCCCTCGCCGCCGCAGGCGCGACAGGTCGTCGTCTGCTGGACGCGGCCGAAGGGCGTCTGCTGGACCGTCGTCTGCTGGCCCGATCCGTTACACTCCGAACAGGTGTTCACGTCGGCGTCGTCGGGGTGGCCCTCGCCGTCGCACTCGGGACAGACCTCGCGGCGGCGAATCGTCACGTCGCGCTCGACGCCGTGGTAGGCGTCTTCGAGGTCGATTGAGATGCGCTGGGCCACGTCGCGACCCTGCTGTGGGCGGTTGCGCTGTTGGCCGCCCGCGCCGCCGTTGAACAGGTTGTTGAAGATGTCCTCGAAGCCGCCACCGCCGCCGCCCATGCCGCCGAACGGGTTGCCGCCGCCGCCGAAGGGATTACCCTGTCCGCGGCCGCCGCCACCGCCGCCGCGTTTCTGGGACTGCTGGAAGCGCTCGTGACCGAGTTGGTCGTACATCTGCCGCTTCTCGTCGTCCGTGAGCACCTCCTTTGCCTTCTGGACCTTCTTGAACTTCTCCTCGGCGTCGTCCTCGTCGGAAACGTCGGGGTGGTACTTCGCGGCCTTCTTGCGGTACGCGTTCTTGATCTCGTCTTTCGAGGCGTCCCGCGAGACCCCGAGTACGTCGTAGAAGTCCTCGCTCATCAGTTGATATCTTGTAGCCGGTGAAGGTATTTGAAAAGTCCGTCTCTCGTATCGCGGCGAGCGCGAGCGGCGTCAAGCCCGGGGTTCCGGCCGGACTCGACCGCCGGCGTCGGGTTCCTCTGCGAGCCGAGAGGCGGTCAGGTAGTTAGTTGTCCTCGTCTTCCTCGTCGAAGTCCGCGTCGGCGTCGACGAAGTCCTCGGGGTCCGCACCACCGGGGCCGCCGGCCGCGCCCGCACCAGCGCCAGCGCCGCCGGCACCGCCGGCCTGCGCCTGCTGCTGGTACATGCGCTTTCCGATTTCCTGCAGTTCCTTCGAGAGGTCCTCGGTCACGTCTTCGAGTTCATCCGTGGAGGCGTCGTCGTCTTCGAGGACCGCTTCGACGTCCTCGATGGCCGCCTCGATGTCGGCGCGGAGTTCGTCGTCGACGTTCTCCTCGTTCTCTTCGAGGAGCGTCTCGGCGCGCTGGACCGCGCCCTCGGCCTCGTTGCGAGCCTCGACGGCGCGGCGGCGTTCTTTGTCCTCTTCGGCGTGCTGTTCGGCCTCCTGCTGCATGCGGTCGATCTCGTCGTCGGAGAGACCCGCGCCGCCCTCGATAGTGATGGACTCGGCGTTGCCGGAGCCTTTGTCCTCGGCGGAGACGTTGACGATGCCGTTCTCGTCGATGTTGAAGCCGACTTCGATCTGCGGGGTGCCCGCGGGTGCCGGCGGGATGCCGGAGAGCGTGAATTCGCCGAGGAGTTCGTTGTCCTCGGCCATCTCGCGTTCGCCCTGGAAAACGCGGACCTGCACCGTCGTCTGGTTGTCGGCCGCGGTGGTGAATATCTTCGACTCCTCGGTCGGAATCGTCGTGTTCTTCTCGATGAGACGCTCGAAGAGGCCGCCTTTGACCTCGATACCGAGCGACAGCGGCGTCACGTCGAGGAGGACGATGTCGTCGACCTCGCCGCCGAGAACGCCACCCTGGATGGCCGCGCCGAGCGCGACGGCCTCGTCGGGGTTGACCGACTTCTTCGGCTCGGAGCCGAGCAGTTCTTCGACCTTGTCGAGAACCTGCGGCATCCGGGTGGAGCCGCCGACGAGGATGACGTCGTCGATGTCGCCCTTGTCGTAGCCGGCGTCTTCGAGCGCCTGCTCGGTCGGCTCGACCGTGCGGTCGATGAGGTCGGACGTGAGGGACTCGAACTTCGCGCGGGTCAGGTCGTATTCGAGGTGGACCGGACCGGAGTCCGTCGCCGTGATGAACGGGAGGTTGATGGTCGTCTCCTTGCGCGAGGAGAGTTCGATTTTGGCTTCCTCGGCCGCATCCTTGAGGCGCTGGAGGGCCTGTCGGTCCTCGCGGAGGTCGATGCCGTGGTCGTTCTTGAACTCGGTGGCGAGCCAGTCGATGATGGCCTCGTCCCAGTCGTCGCCGCCGAGGTCGTTGTCCCCGTTCGTGGCGACCACTTCGTAGACGCCGCCGCCGAGGTCGAGGACGGACACGTCGAAGGTGCCGCCGCCGAGGTCGTAGACGAGCACGGTCTGGTTCGACTCGTCGTCGAGGCCGTAGGCCATGGAGGCCGCGGTCGGCTCGTTGACGATTCGCTCGACTTCGAGACCCGCGATTTCGCCGGCGTCCTTCGTCGCCTGACGCTGTTTGTCGTTGAAGTACGCGGGGACGGTGATGACGGCCTTCTTCAGTTCGTCGCCGAGGTAGTCCTCGGCGTCGCGCTTGATCTTCTGGAGGATCATCGCCGAGATCTGCTCCGGCGTGTACTCCTCGCCCTCGATGTCGACGGTGTAGCCGTCCTCGCCCATGTGGCGCTTGATGGACCGAATCGTGCGCTCGGGGTTCTGGATGGCCTGGTTCTTCGCCGGCTTGCCGACCAACCGCTCACCGTCGTCGGTGAACGCGACGACGGAGGGGGTGGTTCGGTCGCCTTCTGCGTTCACGATAATCTCCGGGTCGCCGCCCTCCATCACCGCGAACGCGCTGTTCGTGGTGCCGAGGTCGATACCCAGAATCTTGTTGCTCGCCATCTTGCCCGCAAATACCGTCTTTTGCCGGTTAAAGGTTACTAGATACTGCGACACACGGCGCGAGTCGAGGTCAACGCCGTCTTGCGATTTTGAGTTCTCGCGTCGAAACAGGTCGGTCGATTTATGTAGAACCGCCGACCGCGTCGCCGACGACGGATTCGCCAGAGTCGCGGTCGAGGGCGATGGCGTCTCAGTCCATCGACTGCGGTCGCTCCGTCCCGTCGACCGAGTCGTCGAAGTCGGGCGCGTCCGCACCGCCGAGTCGGAGCGATGACGGGTCCGCTCCGTCGAGGGCGTCGAGCACCACCGAGAGCGTCCGCTCTCTGCCCTCGCTGGCGAAGAACTCGTGGCCCCCGTCGTACGGGACGAGGTTCGCAGACGGGGTTCGGTCGCCGATGGCGCGAACGTCCACGACCCGGTCCGACAGCGAGACGAACACCACGTCGTCAGGGTTGAACGGCGGCAGCGACTCCTGTGCCCCGTAAATCATGCGGAGGAACGCGGGCGAGGCGTTGGCCGGCCCGTCGGCCAGTTCGGCGGCGAGTTTCAGTTCGCCGAGGTCCTCGCGGGAGATACCGGACGGGACGAGCGGGCGCGTCGTCGGCAACCGCCTGACGACGGGGAGCAGCAGGCCATCGAGACCGGCGGTCGCGGTCCCCCACCACGGGCTCAAAAAGACGTTCCGGACCGCGAGGTCGAGGTGGGCGGCGACGAGGCCGCCGGTGCTGTGGCTGAGCACGAGGTCGATGTCGCGGTCGACCGCGTACGCCCGCACCGGGTTCACGTACTGACTGTCGAACTCCCAGCCGTTCGTCGGAAGTTCGACAGCGTGGACGTGGTAGCCCTCGTAGGTGAGGCGGTCGAGGAGCCACTCGACGCTCCGGTGACCCGGCTTGTTGCCCCACCCGAGGACGAAAAGCAGGTCGTCGTCGCCGGGGGCGCCGTGTTGGGTGACGCGCACGGTGGGCCGCCGCCGACGGGAACGAAGTCGCATGCCGTACTGATTGCGAGGTGAGAACAAAAGTCCTCCCCGGGTCGGTGGCGCGTCAGCCCACCGTGGCCGGTCTCGGGGAGACGGCCGTGTCGCTCGCGCGCTATTCGCCCTTACTGACCGTGATCTGCGCGGCGCGGATGACCTTGTCGGCCATCTCGTAACCGGGCTGGAACACGTCGGCGACGGTGTCCGCCGGCTCGTCGCTGTCGACGCGCATCATCACCTCGTGGCGGTTCGGGTCCACGTCGGTCCCCGGTTCGGGGTCGATAATCTCGACGTTCTCGTCTTCGAGGATGCGGTCGAACTCCTTGAGTGTCGATTCGAGGCCGCCGCGGATGTCGGCGTCCTCGTCCTGGTCGAGCGCGCGGACGAGGTTGTCGCGGACGGTGACGACGCGCTCGACGAAGTCCTCGGTGGCGCGCTCTTTGATCTGGTCCTGTCGCTTCTTCGCGCGCTTCTTGTAGTTCTGGAAGTCGGCCTGTGTGCGCTTGAGACGAGACTGGAGTTCCTCGGCCGTCGCTTCGGCCTCGTTGCGCTCGGCTTCGAGGTCGGCGACGCGGGCTTCGAGCGCCGCGACCTCGGCCGCGAGGTCGTCGTCGTACTCGGCGACGCGGTCGGCGACGGTCGGCCCGTCGCCCGTCGCGTCAGGATCCTCGGCCGCCGACTCGGCGCTCGACGCCTCGCCCTCGGCGTCCGTCGCCGCGTCTTCGGCCGCCTGCGCCGCTGCGTCGGGTGCCGCGTCGGGCTCGGAGTCTGCGTTCGCGTCCGTGGCCGACTCGGCAGGGTCGTCGCTCATGGGCGGGAGAAGTGGCCGGCGCGGCTTAAACGTGTAGACTGCGGGCCGGCCGAAACGCTTCTCACTGTGGGGCGGCCGCGCGGGTCGATACCCGCCGTCACCGACGGACAGCGGCCTTACTGGTAACGGCCTTACTGGTACATCCCGAGCGGTCGCGCCTGCGTGCTCTCTTCTTCGGACTGCTGCATCCGCCGGGCCAACTGCTCTTTTGCCTGTCGAATCTCGGTGGCACTGTCCACGAGGTCGTCCACGGGGACCTCGACGCCGACGAGCGGTTCAATGCCGTGTTTGATGATGACCCGAGCCGCCTCGGGGTCCGGGAACTGCGGGTCCGACTCGACGACCAAGGCGAGCGCTGGGCGACCGACCGAGACGGCGTTGCTCAGGAGCGCACCCGTCGGCCCCGAGACGAGGCCGGTCTCTGTCGGACGGTCGATGCCGGCGTCTTCGAGCCGCGACATCGCGCCGTTGGTGCCGACGCCGTAGAGCGCGGGCACGTCTTCGGACTTCTCGTGGGCGATGCCCGAGAGGAACACGGGAAGCACGTCGAGTTCTTCGAACCACGGGCCGAGACAGGTGGCGAGTTCGGTCGCCGCCTCGGGCCGGATGGGGATGTCGCTCTGGAGGACGAGCAGGTTCCGCTCCGCGTCGGCGTAGAGCCTGACCGGCGGGTGGAGCGTCGGGTCGTCCTTCATGTAGACCGCGACCTTCGGGACGCCCTCGCAGAACACGTCGGCGTAGTGGGTCATGTCGAACGCCTCGACCAGATGGTCGGCCGCGATTTTGCCGACCAACCCGACGCCCGGCAGCCCTTCGACCAGCGTCGGCGACTCTAGTTCGTCGGTGAGTTCCTCCGCGAGGACGCGAATGCGTGCCATACGTGAACATGGTCTCCCGGGCGAGGTAAATCCGACGGGCGAATGCGTCGCCATCGGCCGACTGGACGGCGCGACTGGTTCGGCCGGTCGTTTTCCGGCGACGACGCCAACGAAGCCGGCGACTCCGACGACGCCGACGACTCCGAAACCGACAAGCGCGCCCCCGCGGAATCGAGTGTCATGAACCCGCTCCAGCGGTACGCGCCGCTCGTGGACGACGAGGAGGCCTTTTTCGCGGCCTGCGAGCGGCCGCTTCCCTCCGTCGTCCGCGTCAACACCATCAAGACGACGGTGGCGCGCGCCCGCGAGGCGCTCGACGACGAGGGCGTCGCCTACGAACCGACCGACTGGCACCCCGGCGTCCTGAAACTCGAAGACAGCAGTCCGGGGACGAACTGGCCGTACTTCCACGGCTGGCTCCACGGCCAAGAGGAGGTGTCGGCGCTCCCGGCTATCGCCCTCGACCCGCAGCCGGGCGAGCGCGTCTGGGACACCTGCGCCGCGCCGGGGTCGAAGACGACCCAGATTGCCGCCATGATGGACGACGAGGGCGTCCTCGTCGGCAACGACAACA
This sequence comes from Haloferax sp. Q22, assembly GCF_001482285.1. Lineage (GTDB taxonomy): Archaea > Halobacteriota > Halobacteria > Halobacteriales > Haloferacaceae > Haloferax. The sequence goes on from NZ_LOEP01000022.1 coordinate 133,199, forward strand.
ACCTCGGGCGGCTGTCGGCGCTCCGCCACAACGCCGAGCGCCTCGGCGTGACCAACCTCGTCGTGTCGAATCAGGACGCCCGAAACTTCTCGATGAAGCCCTTCGGAGAGCGGACCCCGGAGCAGTCCGGGTCGTTCGAGCAGTTCGACCGCGTCCTCGTCGACGCCCCGTGTTCCTGCGAGGGCACCTGCCGGAAGAACCCCGACGTGCTCGACGAGTGGACGATGAACCACGTCAAAAGCGTCGCCGGCATCCAGAAAGGCATCCTCCGGCGCGCCGTGCAGGTGACGAAAACCGGCGGCACCGTCGTCTACTCCACGTGTACCTTCGCGCCCGAGGAGAACGAGGCCATCCTCGACTTCGTCCTCGAACGGGAGGACTGCGAAGTCGTCGAGTGGGACGTCCCCGACGGCTTCGAGACCGCGCCCGGCATCACCGAGTGGGAGGGCGACGAGTACGACCCGTCGGTAACCAAGGCCCGCCGCGTCTACCCGCACCACAACGACACGGGCGGCTTCTTCACCGCCAAACTGGAGGTGACCGCATGAGCGACGACACCGCCCCCGACGAGAACTGGGGCCAGCAGTTCGACCGCCTGCCGCCGACGGCCGACGACCGTGTCGTCGAGGGGCGGCCCTCCCGCGAAGAGGTCGTCGACTGGTGGGAAGAGCGGTTCGGCGTCGACCCCGCCGTCTTCGACGGCTACACGTTCTGGGAGAAAGGCGCGGGCAAGATTTGGGCGTTCCACGGCGAGGTCGTCGACCCAATCAAAGTCGAGGGCCTCGGGATGCGCATCCTGCGGACCCGCCAGCGCCACTGGAAGCCCTCGACCAACGCAGTCCAGCGGTTCTGCGGCGACGCGACGAAGAACGTCATCGAACTGAGTCCGGGCGAGGCGAAGGCGTTCGTCAACGGCCACGACCAACAGCTCGACTGGTGGGAGGGCGACTGGGGCTACCTCACCGCCGCCCACGAAATCGCCGGCGAACTGGAACCCCTCGGCGTCGGCCTCTACCTCCACGGAGAACTCCGCTCGACGGTCCCGAAGGGTCGGCAAGAAGAACTCGTCAAACTCGACTGAGCAGAGCCGCCGTGTCCGCGGCCCGGACCGCGCGGCTCCGCGTCCGCCGTTTCGCCCGCCGACGCTGTTTCTCGCTACTTCTCTCTGACCGTCCCGCCGGTCAGCCCCTCCCACTCGACCCGGTAGCCGAGCCGCGAGAGGACCGCACTCGCGTCGTCGAGGCCGCGGTCGTCGAGAACGGATTCGACCGCCGACAGCGACATCCCCGACTCGATTTCCCCGGCGAGCGCGTCGAGGACGGCGGGCCGGACCAGCGTTCGCCCGACGAGTTCGTGTTCGGGAAAGGCCACGTCGTCGAGGGCATCGACCGAGACGCCGCGGGCGGCCGCGAGGTCGGACAGGGTGACCACGTCGTCGTCCGGCGCGAGTTCGGCGGGGAGCGACGAGACCGCGTCGGCGACGAGGTCGGACTCGTAGTCGCGCAGCACGTCAACCACGTCTTTCACGCGCACGGACCCGGCGTAGGGGACGACCCGGTGGTCGCGGGCGGCGATTTCCTCGCCGACGCCGAGCGACTCGTCCACGGCGACGACGAGTTCCACGTCGATGTCCGCGTTCCGCTCCTCGCGAATCTCTTCTAACCGCTCGTGGACGGTCTGTCGCGTCTCGTGGACGAGCACGGT